>JANINW010000027.1:94375-194654 GCA_024508935.1 Flavipsychrobacter sp.
AAATAGCCGTACGAAACAGCAAAATAGGCGAACTGGGATTGTCGTACATGAGTGGTGTGTACAATAAATTTGAAGATGATGGTTTGACGTTGGATAAGAAAAGACATGTGAATGTGTATGCGACCGATTTCAATACTACATTGCCTAAACTTCATACTAATATCAATGCAGAATGGGCATGGGTATTAGTTGATATACCGGCTACATATAGTCAGCAATATGGCGACAAGCAACATGGTGGTTTTATTGACATAGTGCAACCAGTATATAAAGGTAGCCTGTTGGGCTTTGAAAGATCGGTGATAAATATGGCGTGCAGGCTGGAATATGTTGACTGGAATACCGGCACCTTCAGGGAAACCGGCGGTAATATTGCCGACCAGCTTGCCGGTATAAGTCCAGCTGTAAGCTGGCGGCCTACACCACAAACAGTTATTCGCATCAATTATAAATATAACTGGCAGTGGGACCTGCTTGGCAATCCGCCAGCCAGGACAGCCGGTCTGCAGGCAGGTTTTTCAAGCTATTTTTAATCCAATCTTCACATGCGCGCGATTTAACCTGAAAACTTTCAAAAAACTGGCATTATTACTATCTTCAACCCTGTTAACCGTATACAAACACATAAAGAAACCTATATGCAACGTTTAAAATTCCTCATCGCAATTCTTCTTATGGCAAGCAGCACCCTGAGCTTTGCTAAATCAGGCGGTGAAGCCAGCCTTGAAAAAACATACTGGAAACTGGCAGATGTAAATGGTAATGCCATCAACCCGTCTTCTAACGGAAGGGAAGCCTATATCATGCTGATATCCAAGAAAAGCCGCGTAGAAGGCAACACAGGTTGCAATAGCCTGGCAGGCAAATACGAAATGGGCAGGCATGGTTATATAAAATTCACCGTAGCAGGTACAAAAATGGCTTGCGGCAATATGGAGACTGAAAACTACATGCAAAATGCCCTCAGCAATGCCAACCGCTATGTAATAAACGGTCAGAATCTTTTGCTGTATAACGACAACCTGTTGCTGGCTATATTCGAAGCGCGCGAAGACCAGGACATGGATGATAAAAAGAAATAATTGTTTTTAAACTAAATAACGAAAGGCAGCAATCGCTGCCTTTTCTTTTTAATACAACCGGGCCATAAAATAAAAGCGGGGCTGAATGCCCCGCTTTTATTATTTATAGCATTTAATAACTATACTGTAAACTTAATGCCTTGTGCCAATGGCAATTGATCGCTCCAGTTGGTAGTATTGGTCTGGCGGCGCATATATGCTTTCCAGCTATCAGAGCCACTTTCACGTCCACCGCCGGTTTCTTTCTCACCACCAAAAGCACCACCTATCTCAGCACCACTGGTACCTATGTTCACATTGGCTATGCCACAATCGCTGCCTGCGTGCGACAGGAAATATTCTGCCTCGCGCATATTCAGCGTCATGATAGACGAAGACAATCCTTGCGGTACGCCGTTTTGCAGCGCTATAGCTTCATCCATTTTCTTATACTTCATAATGTACAGTATCGGCGCAAAGGTTTCATGCTGCACGATCTGCATATCGTTACTCGCTTCGTAAATACATGGCTTTACATAGCAGCCGCTTTCATAACCCTTACCCTCCAGTACGCCACCTGCTACTACTACTTTACCACCTTCTTTTTTCAGGGCCGCAAGTGCATCCAGGTAATTCTGTACGGCATCTTTATCAATCAGCGGCCCTACGTGATTGTTTTGGTCCAGCGGGTCGCCAATGCTCAGTTGCTTATAGGCCGCTACCAGTTTTTTCTTAAATGCATCATATACATTCTCATGAATGATGAGGCGACGTGTAGTAGTACAACGCTGCCCTGCAGTACCTACAGCACCAAACAGGCAGGCACGCAATGCAATATTCAGGTCGGCGTGCTCGGTAATGATGATGGCATTGTTACCACCCAGTTCCAGCAGGCTGCGCCCCAGACGTGCGCCGACAGCGGCCCCTACCGCTTTGCCCATGCGCGTAGAACCTGTAGCTGATACCAAGGGTACACGGGTATCATTGCTCATCCATTCACCGGTATCGCGTGCACCCACTATCAGGCCGCAAACACCTTCCGGTACATTATTAGCTTTAAATACATCTGCTATGATATTCTGGCAGGCAATAGCCGTAAGCGGTGTTTTTTCAGATGGCTTCCATACAGCAGTATCTCCGCATACCCATGCAATAAAACTATTCCAGCTCCATACGGCCACCGGGAAGTTGAATGCGCTGATAATACCAACTACACCCAGCGGATGCCATTGTTCGTACATGCGGTGCAGGGGACGCTCACTATGCATAGTAAGCCCATATAACTGGCGCGAAAGGCCTACCGCAAAATCAGCTATGTCTATCATTTCCTGCACTTCACCGTAACCTTCCTGCAGGCTCTTGCCCATTTCATATGATACCAGGCGGCCCAGGGGTTCTTTATATTTACGCAGTGCCTCACCTACCTGGCGTACTACTTCGCCACGCTTTGGTGCCGGCCACATACGCCATTCAGCAAATGCTGTTTCTGCTTGTTTTATTACCGTGTCGTAAGACTTACGGTTAACGCCGGTAACGGAAGCAATGAGCTTGCCATCTACCGGCGAATAGGAATCTATTTTTTCACCGCCGCTTTTCAGCCATTTAGTGCCTGTGCCGGCGCCTTCGTTCATTTTGTTGATACCCAGCGTGCTGAGTACTTTGCTCATTTTCATATCGTTACTGAATTTGGAATGGCAAAAGTAGGGAGAATAATCAGGACAAATAATATTTGATAAGTTTTGTATATTTCTTACGATGAAATCCTTCATTTTCATATTCATAACCGGCATTTTTTGTTCTTGTACCTCCCAAAAGAGTTTCACACCCCCAACTGTCCAAAGAAGCGGGTACTTGAAATTCAGAAATGATCCAACGCTTTCGAATTATCAGGGAATCCCTTTAAAATATCCAATTTACTTTTTTCCGACAGAGACCTTTTGCGACAGTTTTCTAACAGATGGGGATCATATTATGAATAAAAATCTAACTAATAAAGCAGAGGCCAGTAAGTATTGGAATATATCGGCCGATAAGATTAGAGATACTATGATTGTAGATTCTTTTGAACCTCAACTTTTCTCGAGTATACTTACAACAATGCACCTACCAATTCTATATAATTATTTTCAAGGAAAGACAGTTTATCGTCTATCATATATTCCAGGAGTTATGGGAGAGTATTGGTCTGTTACAGTGTATAGTAATGGTAAAGACTCAGCTTTCGTTTCATCAAAAATCCTTTTCACAGGAAATGATAGTCTTTTAAAAAAAATACCGTTTATTGATTCAAACAGAGTGGTGAGCTTTAAAGAAACAAATATAAGCTACACTGATTGGGAAACACTTGATTCGTTAGTAACCTATACTGGTATAACCAATGAATGGTATGACCATTACGACAACACAATGAATGATGCAGTGGGATTTTTATTTGAAGTGCATCGTCCGCAAGGTTATTACTACATATTTAGATGGGATCCTAAAAACAAGACTTTCCGAGAAATAATTCGAAAAATAGTACTTGTAAGTAGTATTTCGGAAAAAGAACAAAACATTTACAACCTGATTTATAAGTTCTAATCTTTCTTCTTCCATTTCTGCGCTATGTTCATAGCGGTTTCCAGCATATATGGCTCCCATCGCTCCACCTCCCATGCAGTATTGGCAAGTGATGAGGTACACAGGGCATGCAGCGCTTCCTCATAACAGGCAGCAGTCTCCAGGATATTAGATAATTCCATCTGCTGCGTGTATAGCTGTTCGTCAGCAAGCGGATGTGATAATAGTAATTTAGCGGGCAGGAATGTATTGTATGGCAGATGATCTGCATTGCTATTCTTCGCAGCTACTATCTCCTGCATCTGCAAAAAGTCTTTGTAAAACTGCTGCCTGCTTATTCCTGTTTTTAAGCCGGAACCCAATTGCTCCAATACAACATACTTCAGGTTGGGGCATATATCTATTGCTGTCTTTAACAATTCAAATACTTCTGCAGGTACACCATTGTCATGGGTATCTCTTCTTACTTTTTTGCCAGGAGAGGTTTTTGCAGGCTCCCAGCTGCCGCCGGAAATATGTATCTCGCGTACACGCTGTAAAGGATATAGCCGGACAATATCATCAAATGGCAAGGAGAAGTTGTGTAACTGGCAATAGAGATTGTGCAGATCAAGAATAATAAACCCATTAACAGGCGACACTAATTGTTCCAAAAAATCGCCATGACGTTTTACATCATCAGCCGTATAAGAAAAAGCCAGGTTTTCGAGCCCTACAGGCAGGCCACAGGCATCCTGTATCCTCGCCAGCCTGTCGCGGCCTAAAGCAAGTGTACTATTGGTGTAAGGTATACTTAATGGGGCACCGGAATGAAAATCCTTACCTGTCATAAAACCGAAATGCTCAGTAACATGATCGAAATTATAGAGGGTGGCTACCTGTCTTAAATGACGCAACCACTGCTCTTGTTCTGCTGACCATCGTCCCGAGAACAAAGAGAAGAAAATACCGTGACCTATAAGCCGGCGCTCTTTACCATACGTATGCAGCAGCTCCAGGAACCAGGGCGGGATATTGTTTTTCTTATACAGCGCATCGAAAGACCATTCAATGGCCTCTACCCTTGCCTCACTCAGCAAAGGAAAAGATGCCGACAAAATATCAACATCAAGATTGCATGCTATTGATGATAATATTGCCGGCACCTTTACGAGAAATGAAACACTATAACACCAATTTTAACCAAGCCCGCAAGCAGGGCATGGATCATGATTTTCTTCTACCTGCACCGGCGTACCATTGGGGTTGGCAGGTGTTGGCAGGTTCTTATCTTTTTTACAGGAAGTTGTTTGTACGGCTATCCCTAATAAGATAGCACCCAGTAAAGCTTTCGAAAGTTCCATAATCAAGGTTTTAGTTTCTGTTCAAAAAGCATAGTGTAAATCGGCATTATAAATTTACGCCGATTACTATACGCACAAACAGCCGAAAGCATTTATGAAACTTGCATGACCAAAAATCACCCTTTCCGGGTTGCAGCTTATAAGCTTTCAATTAAAAATCACCCCTGAACTCACCCAATGTTGAGAAGGAAAGATCTCTTGCAGAAATAACAGGCTCCTCTACGCCCCAGTCGAAACCAAAACTATTGTACAGTATACCTGTATCGCTGTCTTTATGATACTCTGAAGAAACGAGGTAATATGTAATAGCATCGTCCGTCAAGGCTTTGAAGCCATGTGCAAAACCGGCCGGGATATAATAGGCTTTATGGTTTTCGGCAGACAATTCCTGCGCATAATACTGCCCATAGGTAGGCGATTTGCTGCGCAGGTCTACTATCACATCCAGTATAGCTCCCTGCGGGCAAAAAACCACTTTGGCATGATGATGTGGTGGCAACTGGAAATGCATGCCGCGTATCACATCTTTTTTTGAGAGGGAAAAATAACTTTCCTTCAGCGTAAAATTGACGCCATGCTCCTTAAACATACAATCGTGAAATGTCTTTATAAAACTGCCACGGTCATCATAAAAAGCAGGCATAGTAATTACATAAGCCCCTTGCAGAGGTATAGGATGGAATTGTGCCATTATACTTCTATTACCCCAAAATAATTTACTATCTGGCGCATACATTTTGTGTGCGCATCATGTTCCTTATCAGCATACCAGTCTGCCGTCCAGCGTATAGCAGTGGTCGCGTCAAGTTGCGGTTTCCAGCCCAGCAACCGTTCAGCTTTGCTGCTGTCCAACAACAGCAGTTTTGCTTCATGCGGTGCGGTTTCCTGCGCTGTTATTTTATAATCTCCTCCCCCAAAGCGCTCCAGGAAGATCTTGGTCAGGTCTTCTACCGTTACCGTATCATCCGGGTCTGGGCCAAAATTGAAAGCACTGCTATAGCTGATTTTATCCTCGCTCATTTTAGCAGCCAAAAACAAATATGCACCCAGTGGTTCCAGCACATGCTGCCAGGGGCGCACAGATTTAGGATTGCGCAAACCGACAGTTTCACCAAAATCAAGCGCGCGTACGATGTCTGGGATGATGCGATCATCGGCAAAATCTCCACCACCTATCACATTACCGGCCCTTACAGATGCTACTGCCTTTTGGTGGTAGTCATAATGCGCAGGATGAAAAAATGAACGGGTATAGGATTCAATGATTATTTCTGCTGCGGCCTTGCTGGCAGAGTATGGGTCATAGCCACCCAGTTTATCGTCTTCCTTAAATGCAGTACCGCGTTCCGGATTCTCGTACACCTTATCGGTAGTAACCATTACCGCTACGCAGGGGTGCGGCAGTATACGTATGGCATCCAGCACATGAGCAGTGCCTTGTGTATTTATCATGAACGTATGCACCGGCATATCGTAACTGCGGCGCACCAAAGACTGTGCAGCAAGATGAAAAACAAAATGAGGTTCAAAACGCACTATCTCCCCCTGCAGTTTATGCAGGTCGGTTAGGTCGGCTATTTTAGAACTATAACAAAGCTTATCACCATCAATAAGATTATACAGATCATTCGTTTTTTCCGGCGCCAGCGAATATCCTTTTACTTCTGCACCCAGCCAATGCAATATCTGTATCAGCCAGGAGCCTTTGAAGCCCGTATGACCGGTTACAAATACACGCTTGCCGTTAAACACCGAATGCAGGTAGGTAGCATTTACCACTTTTTCCATAAAGGTTCAGTTTGCCAAAGGTTTTCCAATTCTTCTTTATCGCGCAGGGTATCCATACATTTCCAGAAACGGTTGTGCCTGTATGCGGCTATCTGGCGGTCTGCAGCCAGGTCATCCATAGGTTTGCGTTCCCACATTATATCGTCTGAATCTGCCGGCAAATATTTAGCTATCGACGGTTCTATCACGAAGAAGCCCCCGTTTATCCAGGTACCCGAGTCTTCAGGCTTTTCTTCAAAGCTATCTATCGTGCCATCCTCTTCCATCTTTATCACACCAAAACGGCTGGTAGCTTGTATGGCGGTCATAGTACAAATCTTACCGCTTTCTTTATGGAATTTTACCAGTTCATCCAGGTTCACATCACAAACGCCATCGCCATAGGTAAGCATAAATGTTTCGTTGCCAATATAGGGCAATACACGCTTCAGGCGGCCGGCAGTCATGGTATCGAGGCCGGTATCTATCAGTGACACTTTAAAAGGTTCGGCAAAATTATTATGTATTTGCAGCGAGTTTTGCGAAAGGTCGACGGTCACATCTGCATTATGCAGGAAGTAATTGGCAAAATATTCCTTTATCATCCAGCCTTTATAACCCAGGCAGATGATGAATTCTGTATGACCATAGGCAGCATATATTTTCATAATATGCCAAAGGATGGGTTTACCGCCTATTTCTATCATCGGTTTAGGACGCAGCGCAGACTCTTCTGATATACGCGTACCCCTGCCGCCTGCAAATATTACTACCTTCATCAGGTTTCAGTGTTTTGATTGTGTGTGCAACAAAAATAATAGTAAAGAAAAGAAAAAGCCCGGCAATATGCTGCCGGGCTCAAATATTTAACGGAATTATTTACTTCAAAGTATACGATTTGGGTATGGAAAACGGAAAATCAAGCTGCTCATCGAATACCGCATTATTAAAATCCATGTCCAGGTAGTATTCTTTCCCCTCATTATTTATGGTCACCACCCTGCCATTGGCAAACTTGCGGCCCGTAACCATATCATAGCTGCCGTATTGCATCATGCCTTCTGTCTGCTTCTGCTTCAGGCGCATTTGCAGGCTGCGCATGTTGCTGTCTGCTTTATTGTATGCCACCTGCTGCACTATATCATCATTCTCTGCTTTCAGGTTCCAGGTGCCGCCAAAATCGGTAGCATCGGTTATCTTTCCCTGTTTTTGCAGCACATTACCAATAATAAAATTCTGCAGTGTCTGGAAGTCTACGGGTGCCGGCATCAGCTTATTAGCATCGGCAATAGGCATTTTGGTTACTTCTTTTTGCAGGTAGTTGAGCAGGATGATACTATCGGGCGTAACATATACACGTGCAGCATTTACAAGCCCGAATGCAACAACATTTACCCAAATGATCTTGTCTTTCAGTATGCGGATATGTGCTGTAAATTCCTGGTTCTGGCCATTACCTTTATAATGCATCTTAGCCTTCCCGCTAAAAGTATTGAAGTCAATATCCCGCTGCCAGAGATTGGTCAGCGAGGCTATCAGCGCAGCTTTTTTAGCATTATCAGCAGGTTTCTCAGGGATTACTTTGGTAGCGCCGGGCAATGTATCTACAGAAGTAGGGCCATACTTTTTAGTAATAGCGTACTTATCTATTTTCACATTTTTGCGTACCGGTTTTTTGCCGGTGGCGCAGGCAGCCATAAACAGTATTGTGAGAAATGTAAAGACCCGGTAAATGGGCTTATTCATATAGCTTCCGTTCATTGATCTTTTTGTCGATCTCTTCATTATCTGTGCCACGTTCTTTAGCTTTTTTCCAGTATTCAACAGCTTTTTCTGTATTGTTCAATTTATAATATACATCTCCCAGGTGCTCCCACAAAGTACCATCAGCACCTTCCGGATTGGCTACTACAGCCTTTTCTATAAACTCTTTTGCCTGTTCATATTTGCCACGCTTGTATAATATCCATCCATAGGTATCCAAAAATGTCGGTTCATTCTTGCGGATATCCAGCGAGCGTTTTGACATGCGTTCAGCGTCTTCCAGTCTTATACCTCTTACAGACAAATAATAACTATAATTGTTCAATACAGATGCATTATCCGGTTCCAGCTTTAACGATTTCTCATAGCTGCTGTCTGACAAATTATATTGCTTCAGCAGGTTGTACACATCGCCCAGCGAAGAATACATCTCTGCCAGTAAAGGAGCATTTTCTTCCGGCTGCATTTCTATGGCGCGATTAATAGATTTAATGGCCGAGTTTAATTCGCGCTTGTTCATATAAGCTATCCCTTTCAGGTAGTGCAGGTTGGCCTGGTTAGGAAACAGGCGCAATGCCTTATCGGCATATACGATCAGCGAATCTGCATCCTTACGCTCGGTATAGTTATATAGCAGGTTTTGCCAAACAGGGTAACGGGAAGGATCGAGCAGCAACGATTTTTTATATTGGTCTATGGCCTCCGGCTTATGACCACTCAGGGACAGTATATCACCATATACACCTTGCACCTGTGCATCATTAGGATGCTGACCGGCAATTCTTTCCGCCAGGTGCAACCCATCATTGCGCCTTACTGTATCTCCATTTATTTCCTGCAGGTAGGGAACTAATAAGGTGAGCTGAGTTTCTGCATCCAGGCTTTTATTGGTTATAGCCTTCCTTTTGTATTCATGATACTTAACCGCATCACCTTTTTTCTTGTAATATTCTGCAAGGCTTAGCTGCACATTAGCATCATCCGGAAAAAGCTGTTCCATACTTTTGTACACTTCTGCAGCCTTATCTGGTTGTTTATTATTGGCATACATCTCGGCCAGCATAGCATAAAACCTGCCTTCCTGCGGATTGTTGGTTATCAACCTTTTCATGATGGCAGCAGCACCTTCCACATCATTCATCTTCAGGTATAGCTGCTGTTGCTGCATCAGCAGGTCATCGTCATTGCCGTCTTTCTCTAAAGCCTTGTTCAGCTCTGTCATTGCTTCCTTCAGCTTGCCGGCACGCTGATAGAACAACGCTGCATTACGCAGGTAGTCGGGATTATTTTTTTCGGCTTTGGCCAAGTCACTGTATACTACCGCACCCTCTTCAAATTTATTCTGGTCGGCCAATATCATGGCATACTGCTCTTTGTAATACTTATTACCGTCTTGCAGCGATATGGCCTTTTTTATATACTCACTGGCCTTATCTACTTTTTTATTACGTTCGTAGATATTAGACAATTCATAGTATGCACCTGCCGCATCGGGGTCAACGCGGGTAACTTCAGTAAACAGTCTTTCGGCTTCTTTTTCGTCACCTTTCAGCCGGGCCCTTACCGCGTCATAATACAATGCTTCCGCTTGTAATTTCGGCAGGTCCTTTACTACGGGCAGCTTAGCTTCGGTTTCCTGGGCAGAAGCCTGCAAACCGCTGATAACTAATACCAAACTTGCTAACCCCGTCTTTAATGCATTCATATTTGTGTAGAAAAATCTCCCAGGCTTAATTCACGGGGTTTCTCTGCGTAAGTTACATTTTTACCTAATATAGAGTTGCTGATCTGGCTATTTTTAACAATAGTATGCGCCTGTACAATACTATTCTGTATCCGCGCATCTTCAATAACAGCGCCTTCTTCCAGCGAAACAAAAGGCCCGATCACCGAATTGGTGATCTTCACATTATCGCCAATATAGCAAGGCGCTATGATTACCGAATTTTCGAATACTGCAGTCTCAGATACCAGCTGTTCTGTATCCTGCTTTATATCCAGCACGCGGCCATTGGTATATACAGTATTATCCTTATTACCGCAATCCAGCCATTCGCTTACCTGGTCGGTATAGAACTTCACGCCATTTTTCAGCATGTGGTCCATCGCGTCGGTTATCTGGTATTCGCCTTTTAGCTTAATGTCTTCATCTATCAGGCGCTGTAGTTGTTTCTTCAGCCCTTCACCATCCCTGAAGTAATACACACCTATGATAGCCAGGTTTGATACAAAATCTTTGGGTTTTTCCACAAAAGCTTCTATCTCATTATTTGCGTTGAGTTTCACTACGCCAAAAGCAGAAGGGTCTTCTACGCTTTGCGTCCACACAATAGCATCTTTGTGGGTATCGATACTGAAGTTTGCTTTGAATAACGTATCTGCAAAGGCTATAAACACGTTGCCTTTCAGGCTGTCAGCCGCGCAAAGTATTGCATGTGCTGTGCCCAGCGGTGTTTCCTGGTAGCATATTTTGCCTTTGGCACCCAAGTCTTCGGCTACTTTGCACAGGTGCGCTTCCACTTCTTTGCCAAAATCTGGCCCGATAATGAACGCTATCTCTTCTACATTCTCATTGCAGGTAGCCAGTATATCCTCTACCAGGCGCTGCACGATAGGCTTGCCGGCAATAGGTATCAAAGGTTTGGGAGTAGTAAGTGTGTGCGGGCGCATACGCTTGCCCATGCCTGCCATTGGAATTATGATGTTCATTATCGTTTAATTGCTTTTTATATGTAATGAGGTAATATTAGTTGGTACCTGAATGCCCGAAGCCGCCTGCTCCCCGTTGGGTCTCGCCGAGCACATCAACGTCCTGCCACTCAATTTGTTCATAGCGGGCTATCACCATTTGTGCTATACGCTCTCCATCCGTTATCTCCTGTGGTTCGGCCGAAAGATTGATCATAGCTACCATGATCTCTCCGCGGTAATCACTATCTATCGTACCAGGTGTATTCACCATGGTCAGTCCGCGCTTGATGGCCAATCCGCTCCTGGGCCTTACCTGTGCTTCAAATCCTTCCGGCAGTGCCATATACAGGCCGGTAGGTATCAGCCGGCGCTCCATAGGGAGTAGTGTTACCGGCTGCGGCAGCCATGCACGCAGGTCGACACCGGCAGAACCGGAGGTTTGATACTGCGGCAGCGGGTGCGGCGATTTATTGACAATTGATACCTGTGCCATTCAGGGCGCAAAGGTAATAAGCAGGACTTAAATATACGTTGGTTAAATCCTGTATATGTATAGATAATTTGCACTCAATGTTAGAAATGTAACATACTGACAACCAATCAATTAATTACACACCGAACAATCTCGGTCATTTATATGTTAAAAAAGCATTACGCATTTAAAACATATTAATGCATCTATTCCAAAACCTGAAAGGAATATTTACTTTTGCCTTTCCTAAAAGATTAATAGAAAGGTAACGAAATGGCATTGTTGGGGAATCTTATTGCACGTTCATTAGAAGTAAGGAAACAGTTCAAATTATCTGTAGCCTCGCCCCGCACCTACCAGCGGCATACTATACGCCAGCTGCTGGAACGCGGACAGTATACGGCGTTTGGCAAACACTACGATTTCGCAGGCATACTCAGTAAAGAAGTAGATTTCATAAAAGCATTCAGGGAGAAGGTACCGGTACATACATACAATGAGATGTATGACCAGTGGTGGCACCGCTGCCTGGAAGGCGAAGAGAACGTAACCTGGCCGGGCAAGGTAAAATACTTTGCACTTAGCTCCGGCACTTCAGAATCGGCCAGTAAACATATACCTGTTACGCAAGACATGCTGAAATCAACCAAAAAGGTGGGGTTCAAGCAGCTATACAGCATGACGGAATTTAAAATTCCGGCGGTGGCCTTTCAAAAAGGGGTGCTGATGCTGGGAGGTACCACGTCTTTGTTCAACAGGGGTGAGGTCTACGAAGGAGATATGAGCGGTATCAGTGCCAAGAATATGCCGCGCTGGCTATCTAACCTTTTTTATAAGCCGGGACAAAAAATATCGAAACGCCCGAAATGGGAAGACCGCATAAAGCTGATAGTACGCAATGCAAAAAACTGGGACGTAGGCACCGTATGTGGTGTACCTGCCTGGGTGCAGATAGTGCTGGAAGAAGTAATACGCTACCATAAGGTGAAGAACATACACGAAATATGGCCTAACCTTAATATCTATATTCATGGCGGTGTATCGTTTGAACCCTACCGCGATAGTTTTAAAAAACTACTGGGCAAGAACATTACGTTCATTGAAACTTATATGGCCTCTGAAGGGTCGTTCGGCTTCAAGGCTCGCCCGGGCAATCACGGCATCAAACTGGTACTGAATGCCGGCATATTCTACGAATTTGTGCCTTTCACATCCGACAACTTTGATGAGGACGGCAATCCGAAACCCAACCCTACTACTTACCTGATAGACGAGGTAAAAGAAGACACCGAATATGCCGTAATGATAAGTACCTGCGCAGGCGCATGGCGCTATATCATTGGCGATGTGGTACGGTTTACCGATGCCAAAGAATACGAGATAGCCATTGTGGGTCGCACCAAGCAATTCCTGAGCCTGTGCGGCGAACATATGTCTGTAGACAATATGAATAAAGCTATTGATACGGTGTCTAAAAAACTGGGCTTTACTATACGCGAATTTGCCGTAGCAGGTTTCCCTTATCAAAACCTGTTTGCACACCGCTGGTACATAGGCTGCGATGATGAAAGTATCAGCGCCGAAAAAGTAAAACAGATACTGGATGAGACCCTGTGTGAAGTAAACGATGATTATGCTGTAGAACGTACATCGGCTTTAAAAGAAGTATTTGTAGAACTGATGCCGAACGATACCTTTTACGATTATATGCGCTCCATAGGTAAGGAAGGGGCTATGAATAAATTCCCGCGTGTGCTGAAGAACGGTGCATTGAAAAAATGGGAAGAATACCTGGAACAAAATCACGTGGTACATCACTAAAAAATATGAAACGCCCTGACGGAAGTTGGGGCGTTTTTTTATACACGGTGAATATGGCAATATTTTTGCTTGCATATCATCATGAGAAACCTCTTTACCCTTTTACTGATACTCATTACATTGCATTCTTTTGCGGCAACTGATAGCGTGAACCTGGACAAATGGACAGCCTACAAGCCCGCGTTGAGAATAGGTATTGGTGTTACACCTAAGTTCTATCCTGAATTCGGATTTTGTCTTTTATCGCACTACCCCGGTAAACATCTTTCTTCATCCGCTTTTTATGCATCAATCGAATTGCTGAGCCTTATGAGCGCCGACAGGGGCTTTTTATTTGCCTGGCCCAAAATAGGTTATGAATATAGTTACCGAGGAGTCCTGCTGGCTTTTGAAGCTAAATACCAAACCGGTCTTGGCCGGTCAGATATTGTCTTTACACCCCGCATAGGTGCAAGTTTTGCCGGCATAGTAAATTGCAGCTACGGTTTCAATATTTCTACAAATGGTAGGCCATATCCTGAATATCGTTCCAGCCAACTGAACCTGGCCTTCAACCTGTACAGGAGAATATTTACAAGACGTAAGCATTAATCATGCACTCTTCATACGTTCATAGTGCATCATGGCAAAACGTATCTCTCCGTAACTATAATCTTCTGGCAATAGATCTTTAAGTGGCTTTGCTGCCCTGCTTTCCCCGGTCTGCTTTATCAGCTCCAGTATTTTATCCAGCTTATGCTGCGGTACAAGTTTATTAGCATTCAACTCTCCTGTAGCTACAAACACAGCCAGGTGGTTTTCTACTGTACTAACAGATAATCCGCGCTTCGAAGCAATATCAGCTATATCATAGCCTTCGTTAAATAATTCGAACGTGGCCAGCTGTGTATTACTTACTGCCGGCTTCTCTGCCTTAGCAGCACGCTCTCTTTTAGGCATCTTAAAACTGATGCGGCTTTCCATGTTATGCTGCTTAGCAAATGGCTTTATCACCTCTATAAATGCAGGTCCGTATTTAGCCACTTTATAATCACCAAAACCGGACACATTTCGCAATTCATCAAAGGTCAATGGCAGGTAGGTAGCCATTTCCATGAGGGTATTATCTCCAAGCACAATATAATCAGGCACATTCTCTTCGCGTGCTATATCACGTCTTTTCTCCTTCAGCAGTTTAAACAACTCAGGGTGATGGGCAGGCGCTTCACTCAGTTTTATGGCTTCTTCCTGCGGCTTCTTCAGTACCAGTACCACTTCCTGTTCGCCTTTCAATATCCTGCGGCTGGCCTCATTTAGTTTCAGTGCTGGATATACACCATCGGATTGCTCTACCAGGCGTTGCTGCAGCATTTGCTTTACAATAGCCAGCCATTCATCTTTCTTCAGTTCTTTACCTATACCATAGGTCTTTATCTCCTTGTGGGCGGCAAGTATCTTTGCACTCTGCGAGCCACGCAGGAAATCAATAAGATAATCTGCACCAAATTTTTCACCTGTACGTGTAACAGCTGATAACAATTTTTGTGCTTCAACAGTAGCGTTGCGCTGCTCCAGGTTGCTCAGGCAGTAATCGCAGCTGCCGCAGTACACTGGGGCACGTTCACCAAAGTATTGCAGTATATACTGGCGGCGACAGCCATCCTGCTCTGCAAACTCCTTCATCTGGTAGAGTTTCTTCTTCATAATAGAAGACTGCTCTGCATTGTTCTCTACCATTACAAAATTCAACAGCTTACTAATGTCTCCTGCAGAATAATACAATATCGCATCGCTGTGCAGGCCATCACGGCCTGCCCTGCCCGTTTCCTGGTAATAGCTTTCCATATTCTTAGGTACATCATAGTGTATTACATAGCGCACATTAGGTTTGTCTATACCCATGCCAAATGCAATCGTAGCCACTATTATTTTTGTCCGGTCGCGCTGGAAAGCCTCCTGCACCCGAGCCCGTTCGTCACTGCTCATTCCTGCATGATAATATGCAGCCTCAAAACCCATGCTGTGCAATTTATTGGCAATACTCTCTGTACTGCTGCGGGAGAGTGCATAAATAATACCGCTGTCTTCCCTGTGCTTATTAATGTACTGTACTATCTGTTCAAAAGACTTGCGCTTGGGTTGTATATAATAACTGATATTGGCGCGGTTGAAACTGGAGATGAATACTGCCGGAGAAGGCAACTCCAACCTGCTGACAATATCTTTTTGTGTAATGGTATCGGCACTGGCTGTTAATGCTATAACAGGTGTTTTAGGAAAATACTTTTTCAAAACAGCCAGTTGCACATACTCAGGGCGGAAATCATGCCCCCATTGAGAGATACAGTGTGCCTCATCTATAGCAAACAAGGAACAGGGAAGCGTTCCTAAAAAATTCATGAACTGCTGCCCGTTACTGAAAAGCCTTTCAGGCGCCATATACAGCAGTTTTATCTCTCCTTTCTTTACACGGCTTATAATTTCATTTTGTTCTCCTGCATTGAGTGTAGAATTGAGAAAAGCGGCCCGTATGCCGTTTGCTTCCAGTGCATCTACCTGGTCTTTCATCAATGCTATAAGCGGAGATATAACAATGGTAAGTCCCGGTAACAATACGGCCGGCAATTGGTAACAGATAGACTTACCGCCGCCCGTAGGCATGATAGCCAATACATCCTTGCCGGCTAATACAGATTCGATAATAGACTGCTGGTTGAGCCGGAACTCATCGTAACCAAAAAAATGCTTTAATGCCTGGTGAATGGTAGGTGCTGCCACAAACAAAGAAAATGAACGACGAAATTAACCAGATTATTCCAAGTTCGGGATTAATTCAGCGGAAGCAATTGCAGACACTCACGCAGCAATTGTGCTTTATTTACGGGTACTACACCTACAGATTCGCAAACCAGCCCGCCGGCGATATTGGATATTTCTGCCATTAACTTAGCATCTCTGGTAAGGGCATAAACAATAGATGCTGTGGCAATAACCGTATCGCCCGCGCCCGACACATCTAATATAGAACGATGGTGCGATGGCAGTATAGCCGAATTACCATCATTATAATAAACCCCTTTTTCAGAAAGCGTGATAAAGCTGATCTCATGCTGCATGGCAGCCTGTAATTTGTTATGCACCCCGTCAAGACTTGCCTGGTCTACATTTTCGAAGCCTATATGCAGTCCTTCCCGAACTTCTTTCAGGTTGGGCTTGAATACTGTTACGTTTTTATATGCCAGGAAGTTTTTAAACTTCGGATCTACGGTTGTAACGATTCCCAGTTCCTTACAGTGTGCAGTTATGCGGTGTATCACATTCTCCTTCAGCACACCTTTATTGTAATCTTCAAATATCACCACCTGCGGCTTTTCTATCTGCAGGTAGCGCATTACTTTGTCTATAAACGGGTGTTCTTCTTCTGTAGTAAGGTCATCGCATACTTCCTCATCCAGGCGCAGCACATGTTTATTGTCAGCAATGATGCGTGTTTTGGTTGTTGTGGGCCGGTGCCTGCTATGTATGAGTAACGCAGTATCAACACCTGCTTCTTCAGCCAGCTGTTTCAGTTGCCTGCCTTCATAGTCGTCGCCCACTACGCTGGCCAGTGTTACCTTTGCACCCAGCGCCTTACAGTTGAGCGCCACGTTTGCCGCACCACCCAAGCGGTTGTCTCTTTTTATTACGGAAACTATTGGTACAGGCGCTTCCGGCGACTGGCGCTCTATTACACCCCAGCGGTAATTATCCAGCATTACATCTCCTATCACAACAACATGCAGTTGCTGCATATCCTCAAACAATCTGTTTAGTCCTTCTTTATTCATACCGAAGTCCGGCTACTCTTTTGCAGGAAGAAAAATATGGGTATACCTATTAAAACGATAATAAGGCCCGGCCATGTATAAGTTGGCTTATACATCAATAATACTGCGCAAATAAATGCGGCTAGTAAAATGTATAGCAATGGTATTACAGGATAGCCAAACGCCTTGTATGGGCGTGGCATATCCGGCTGCGTTTTTCGCAGACGGAAGATACCTGCGATAGTAAGTATATAAAACAGTAGCACAGTAAAGATGATGAAATCGAGCAGGTTGCCATATTGTCCGCTCAGGCAAAGTACAGATGCCCAGATACACTGCATCCACAATGCTTTTGCAGGTACGCCTTTATTGTTCAGCTTACCGGCTGCAGGCAGGAATAGTCCATCTTTCGCCATGGTGTAGTACACACGTGCGCCGGATAGTATCAGTCCGTTATTGCAGCCGAAAGTAGACACCATGATAAGTGCGGCAATAAACCCGGTACCGAACGTGCCGAATATTTTTTGTGCTGCAGCTACCGCTACCCTGTCGGCAGGGGCACTTGCTATTTCGCTAACACTCAGCACGTTCAGGTACATAAAGTTCATGCTTACATATAGCAGGGTCACTACTATAGTACCTATAAACAAACTGAGGCCTATATTACGTTCAGGTTTCTTTATTTCACCGGCAATGAAGGTCACATTGTTCCAGGCATCGCTGCTGAACAAAGCCCCTACCATGGCCACGCATATAGCTATGGTGAGGGTTGATGCAGATAAGCTCTCGTGGGCTATTACCCCATTACCACTCACTATTTTTTTAGCAAACCAGGCGCTATCCCAGTTACCATGCCATATACTGCTATCTTTTACCAGTATAAAACCGAATATAATAAGTGCTGCCATGGCAACTATCTTGGCCGAGGTGAATATCAACTGTATCCATTTGCCGTTTTCTACTCCTCGTGAATTGATATAGGTGAGCAGGACGATGATGCCTATACCCAGCAACTGTGCGGCAGAAATATGGAACCCTTCAGCAGTGCCGATGAGAATATTGGAATCGCCCAATGATGGAATAAAATAACCGGTAAATTTTGCAAAGGCTACACCTACCGCGGCTATAGTTCCTGTTTGTATTACGGCAAAAAAAGACCAGCCATACAGGAAACCGAACATCTTGCCAAAAGCCTCACGCAGGTATACATACTGTCCGCCGGCTTTAGGGTACATGCCACTCAGCTCGCCATAACTAAGCGCTGCTGACAACGTAATGAAGCCTGATATAAGCCATACCACTACCAGCCAGCCTGCGCTGCCTACGTTGCGTGCTATATCGGCACTTACAATAAATATACCGGAGCCTATCATGGAGCCGATGACCATCAATGCGCCATCGAGCAAAGTGAGGGAACGGTGAAACGAGGTGTTGTTATCTTCCAAAAGTCAGTGATTTAGCAAGAAAAATACTACTTTTTCTTAGCTGTATCAACTGCATTTGCAGACTGTGAATTCATACCCTTTATTACATCCTGGGTAATATCCAGTTCTTTACTGGCATATAATATAGAACCCGATGGTGCATAAGACAGTATATAATCGAAATGCTTGTCTTTATTATATTCTGCCAGGAAATTGTCCAGCCTGTCTTTCAGGTCTTTATTAAACGCCTCCTGCTCTGCCATCAGTTGTTCTGTAACAGCAGTCTTACGAGTTTCCAGGCTCTGGCCCATTTGTGCTATGCGTTTTTGAGCCGCTTCACCTTCAGCTTGTGTAAGGGTACCTGCCTGGTATTTACGCTGCACATTAGCAATATCTGCATCCATTTGCTGCTGCGAGCGTACCAGTTCTGCTTTTACAGCATCCTGCCTTTTCTCAAATTCTGCCTTTTTATTCTTCAAATAGGTATAGTTGGCTTCCAGCGTATCTATGTTTACAAAAGCTATACGGCCATTGCCATTTACTACGGTAGATGCCGAACCTGTGCTGCCGCCGCCATTGCCCTTATTGCCGGAAAAATGCAAGCCAAACAGTACCAGTACGCCTATTAAAGCCAGTGCACTAAGCACTGTAGAAAGGTTTTTCATTTATAAATTATTTATTGTGTGGTTGAAACTGCCGCGTTTAAAAAACGGTTAACGCGGCAAAAATAATATCTTATGTATAAGATTGTATGTGAATACTATCTTAAAATCAAAAACCTGAACGGATAATGCCTCCGCCTATCACATCATCGCCCTCGTAAAACACGGCAGACTGCCCGGGGGCTATGCCGCTGACCATATGGCTGAAGTCTACACGCACCATATCTGCTTCTACAGACAGGCGGCTGTCCATACCCGGATCTTTATAACGGATCTTGGTGGTAGCCTCCATACCGTCAGGTATCGCATCATATTTTACCATATTGATGCCCCCAACCAGCATACTGCCTTGTTGCAATTCATCTGCATCGCCTAGTACCACCGTATTTGTTTCAGGGATAATTTTGGTTACAAATATGGGCCTGCCAAGCGCTATATCCAGCCCTTTGCGCTGACCTATAGTGTAAAAAGGATATCCCCTGTGCTTGCCAACCACTTTACCATTGGTCAATACAAAATCTCCCCCCTCTACTTCTGCTTCCAGCGTAGGTATCTGCCTTTTCAAAAATCCACGGTAATCATTATCGGGCACAAAGCATATTTCGTAACTCTCTGCCTTTTTCGACAACTCCTTATAGCCCATATCAAAAGCCATCTGGCGCACCTCGGTTTTCAGGTAGCCGCCCAGCGGGTATATGCTTCGGCTCAGGCAATCCTGCCCCAGGCCCCACAGCACATAGCTTTGGTCTTTGGTCAGGTCTTTTGCTTTGGAAAGCACAAAACGGCTATTCTCTTCACGCACCTTCACATAGTGGCCTGTTGATATATAATCACAATTCAGGGCATTGGCACGCTTTAACAAAGCCGCCCATTTTATATGCGTATTGCAAAGCACACAAGGGTTTGGCGTACGACCTGCTATATATTCCTCAACAAAATTATTGATAACGAAATCACCGAATTCTTCGCGTATATCCAGCACATAGTGCGGAAAACCGTGATCTACAGCTGCCTGGCGGGCATCATTGAACGAATCCAGGTTGCAACAACCTGTTTCCTTCTTACCGCCACCCGAATGGGCGTAATCCCATGTTTTCATGGTAATACCTACCACCTCGTACCCCTGGTTGTGCAGCATAAGGGCTGCTACGGTACTATCTATACCGCCACTCATGGCCACCAATACTTTACCGTTCCTGCTCATATATTTACCGGAAAGGTGCAAAGGTACGAATAAGCCGCGGAGCTACCATTTTATTGCCCTATACATGTATTAATGCTTATTATCGGCTGCCTGTGCTAATTTTGGGGTACAAATGAATTATTCCGTTTCTTTCCCCTCCGGCACCGTACAATACTATACGGCAGGCAGTTTCGCCACTTTACACGAAATAGTGGATACGGATGACTGTATTGTCCTTACAGACAATCACATAGCAACTATTTACCATTCACTGCTTGCGCCTTACAGAACAATAGTAATACCGGCAGGTGAAGACCATAAAACGGCTGAAACCATCAGTTATATCACCGACGAGCTGCTGAAATACGAAGCTCACCGCCATACTACCCTTATAGCATTGGGAGGCGGCATGATAACAGATATAGGAGGTTATGTGGCATCGATATATATGCGGGGCCTGCACTACGGCTTTATACCCACCACTATCCTGGGTATGGTAGATGCTGCTATAGGTGGAAAGAATGGCATAAACCATAAGCTGCAAAAGAACCTGTTGGGCACCATTAACCAACCACAATTCGTTCTGTATGATGCCGGTTTCCTGCAAAGCCTGCCGCTGGAAGAATGGAGCAACGGTTTTGCAGAGGTGATAAAATACGCGTGCCTGTTCGACAAACCTTTGTTTAAAGAACTGGAACAGCACGATATTGACTACTACCGTGGCAATCAAACAGCGCTGAATAAGATCATTGAAACATGTGCCGACTGGAAAAACAAAATAGTGCTGGCTGACGAACGCGAAACAGGCGCCCGCAAATTGCTCAACTTCGGGCATACTACCGGGCATGCTTTCGAAACATTGTACCAACTTCCGCATGGATATGCCGTAGCATTGGGTATGATGGTAGCCTGCCAGGCATCAATAGAGCATTGCATGCTGGATGCATCAGTACCGCAGCGCTTGCAGCATTTATTGCAGGCATATAAACTACCGGTGCAGCAGGCAATAGATATACCCAAAGTGATGGATGTATTGCGCATGGACAAAAAGCGCAACAAAAGCAGCATTGATTTTATACTGCTCACAGAAATTGGCAACGCGGTAATAAAACCACTTTCAACGGAAGAAATACAATCTGCATTAGTATCTTTCAGCCATGCAAGCCATAGTTAGCCCGGGATTTCTGCAAGGAACCATCAAAGCCGTACCATCCAAAAGCATGATGCAAAGAGTATGTGCCGCGGCATTGCTACACCGGGGCCGCACAACTATACATAATGCAGGACAGTCCGATGACGATAAAGCAGCCCTGCATATCATTCAGCAGTTGGGCGCTACCGTGCAACAGGCAGGGGACATTATAACTATCGGCTCAGCTGGCATCCGCCCTGTAACCAATACGATTGATTGCGGCGAAAGCGGGCTGTCGGCACGTTTGTTCATACCCATTGCAGCTACTGCCTCAGAGACAATAACCATTACAGGACATGGCAGCCTCCTTAAAAGGCCCATGCATATTTATAGTGACATATTGCCGCAGCTTGGTGTACAGGTACAGTCACAAAACGGGCATTTACCCTTTACAGTAACTGGTCCATTGCAACCACAATCAACAGAACTAGATGGTTCCTTAAGCTCGCAGTTTTTAACCGGCATGCTCTTCGCTTATGCGTTTACGGCTATAGCACCTGTTACCATTACAGTAAAAGAACTGAACAGCAAACCTTATATAGACCTGACGCTGCAAATATTGGAGCTGTTCGGTAAAATTGTTACGAACGATAATTATGAGACCTTTACTATAGACCCTTCATTATTCAAACCGGTGCAAAATGTAGAGATAAGTATTGAAGGCGATTGGAGCAGTGCTTCTTTCTGGCTAGCCGGTGCAGCTATTTCAGGAGACGTGACGGTTCAGGGTTTAAATACAGCATCTGTACAGGCAGATAAGGCTATACTGGCTGTATTGCAGTCAGCAGGCGCATGGGTGCAAATAAATGATGATAGCGTGCAGGTAAAATCGCCCGACCGGCTGCGTGGTTTTGAAATAGATGCGACTGACTGTCCCGACCTCTTCCCTATTCTATCTGTAATGGCCGGTTATTGCCGCCGTGATAGTACTATACACGGTGTACACCGGCTGTTTCATAAAGAAAGTAACCGCGCCGGCAGTGTTAGCGATATGCTGTACCAGTTCGGTACTTACTTCTCTATGGAGAACGATAGCCTGGTAATAGAAGGCAGGTACAAACTGGACTATACTACTATCGACAGTTATAACGACCACCGCATAGCCATGTCAGCAGCTATTGGCGCATTGCGCGCAAAGGGTGATGTTATTATAAATGACGCTGGCGCCGTATCTAAATCATATCCCGGATTTTTCAGAGATTTGGAGCAGTTGGGCATACACTGCAGTATCAACACAAACGAGATAATAAATGAATAGCTTCGGACGCATATTCCGCTTGAGTATTTTCGGCGAATCGCATGGTGCGCTGGTAGGTGTAACAATAGATGGCTGCCCTGCTGGCATTGACCTGCAGGAAGCAGACCTCCTGCCCGACCTGGAACGCCGAAAGGCAGGAGCAACAGGCACCACACCACGGCAGGAAGCAGACCAGCCCGAAATAGCTACAGGTCTCTTCAATAATAAAACAACCGGTGCCCCTATTACCATACTGTTTCGCAATACCAATACCCGCTCTGCCGATTATGATGCGATAAGAAATACACCACGCCCAGGACATGCAGATTTTGTACTTGATAAAAAATTTCATGGCTATAACGATTACCGCGGTGGCGGCCATTCTTCCGGTCGCCTTACGTTGGCATTAGTAGCCGCCGGTGTAGTGGCTAAAAAAGTCCTGCAGGGTATTGAGATAAATGCACACCTGGCAGAAGCCGGCGGCAATACCGATATAGAAGCTGCTATACAAAACGCCGTAGATACGCAGGACAGCATAGGTGGCATTATCAGTTGCCATGTAAAAGGCTTGCCTATCGCATTAGGAGAACCTTTTTTTGATTCGGTTGAATCTGCCATCAGCCATATTATATTTTCCATCCCGGCCATCAAAGGCATTGAATTTGGCAGTGGCTTTTCTGCCGCCAGGATGAAAGGCAGCGAACATAATGATGCTATTATAGATGCTGAAGGTCATACAAGAACTAATTATGCGGGTGGTATCAATGGCGGCATTACCAACGGGAATGAACTGTACTTCCGCATAGCAGTAAAGCCTACCAGCAGCACACCACAGCAGCAGCAAACCTGGAACAATGCATCGCAGCAGGTAGAAGCTTTTACTGTAAAAGGCCGCCACGATCTCTGTATAGCATTGCGGGTGCCTGTAGTTGCTGAAGCAGCCACAGCCATAGCATTGGTAGACCTTTTGCTTATCAACAAAGCTTATTAACTGCCGGTAAAAGCTCATCAACTTTAACGATTGCTTTCCTTTAAGACAAGTATATTTATATTTGAGAATAACATTTACAATGAAGAAAGTACTGTTACCCTGTTTTGTTTTCCTGCTGACTGCTGCTGCATTTGCACAAACAAAAAAGATTAATCCGCTCGATGCAAAAGTGATCGCTGCTGCGAAACAAATGGATAATGCCCTTGTTAAAAAGGACTATGCCACTTTCATGAAAACCGTGTACCCGCAGGTTATCAGCAGTACAGAAGGTGGCGCAGAACGTATGGCAAAAGAGCTGCAGGCACAGCTGGAAGGCATGGAAAAATCAGGCAATAGCATAACAGCAGCGTGGCCGGGTAACCCATCAAAAATGATAGATACAGCCGGAGAAATGCAATGCACACTGCCACAGTTCATGAAAATGAAATTACCGAATGGCGTACTTACTACAGAGACCACATTAATATGCCTGTCTCCCGACAAAGGCAATACCTGGTATTTTATAGATGCTACAGACAAGCCGATTGAACAATGGCGTTCTGTGTTCCCCAACATTAGCGGCCGCCTGGAAATACCTAAACCTAAAGAGCCTAAGTTTGAACCAACAGAAGAAATAAAAAAGGAGATGAGCAAAAGGAAGTAACTATCCCATAACTTCCTGGTACACCCTCATCACATTGGCGGCGCACCTTTCCTGCGTAAAGTTTTGCGCATGTGCCAGCCCTTTACTTATCATTGATGCACGCAGTGATTTATCCGTAGCTACTTTCATCATAGCATCCGCCATACTGTCCACACTATAAGGGTCTACATAATAGGCTGCATCCCCACCTGTCTCCGGCATACACGATACATTAGAGGTTATAACCGGTATTTCGCTGAATAAACCTTCTAATACAGGCAAACCGAATCCTTCAAATATAGTTGGGTATATAAGCCCTTGCGAAAGCTGGTATAAGGCGGGGAAATCCCATGATTTATGAAATCCTTCCGACTTAGCTTCCGGGTGTTCTGATAAAAAAATGATCCTGTCCTGCAGGTTGTGTTCAGCTATATAACTCTTCACCTTTTCCATATATGCGCCACCTCTGCCTATCACCACCAATGGCATGTCCAGCCTGCCTTTTAATGCGTTTATGGCCTGGCATATCAGCAGTAAATTCTTTCTTTCTATAATAGACCCTACCGATAAAAAATATTTATCCGGCAAATTGTACTTGGCCTTTATACGCTGCTTTTCATCCTCGCTTACTTTCTGCAGGTACATTTTCTCACAGCTGGGATAACATACCGTCACCTTCTCTGCTGGAATCTTATACATATCTACCACATCATCCTTGCTCTGTTTGCTTACGGTTATAATATGGTCGGCATGCTCACAGGCATATTTGAATTTGCGGCGGTATATCTGTACATCTATCGCATTATACTGTTCAGGGTACCGTTCAAATATCAGGTCGTGGATAGTGACGATGGATTTTATACCTGTGCGTTGTATGCCGTACGGTATCTCATGGCTCATACCATGATACAGGTCTATACCCAGGCGCTTCAGTTCGCTTTTTACACCGCTGCTGCGCCACATGGCGCTGAAGTATTTATAAATGCCCTGTGGAGTAAGCACGTGCATATTATCTCCCGCAGGTACCTTGAAATAAGGCGTGAATTTGGGAGCTACGAGGTAATACTCATGCTCAGGGAAATCCCTCGCAAAAGAGGCTGTAAGTATGCGCACATAATTACCCAGGCCGGTATCATTTTGAAAAGCCCTTTTTGCATCAAATGCTATACGCATACGCTGTTCTTTCAATGAATATGATTATTTGCCGTACACTACTAATTCCGCACCGCGCAATACTGGCACAACGGGGTGAAGATCTGGCGTAGCACAATACTCCATATCTCCCTGCAGGCCGTATGCCGATAGCCTGCGGTAATGCGAACTATCTCTGAGGAAATGAATAAAATCTTTGCCGCCGGACTGTTTATACAAAGCATTTGCAGCCCTGGCACTATCACAGTTCACTGAAAAATGCTCTTGTATCCTATTTACAACAGCCCCCGCAAACAGGGTATCTTCAAGATTGAACCTGTCTTTCCATGCGGCGCAGCCCAGCAATACATTTTTACCTGAATTGATAAGATAATCGCATACTACAGAAAGGTTTAAGAACGAACCGGTAATAATAGTATCTGCATCTTTCACCATATGCAGCAGACGTGTACCATTGGTTGTGGTTAATACCAGGGTCTTGCCCTTCACAAATTCAGCGGGGTATTCAGCAGGAGAATTACCATATTGCAGGCCTTCTGCTACTTTGCCATCCCTTTCGCCCGCAGTTATACTATCAGGTATTCTTTGCCCGAGTTCAATACATTCGGCTACTGCAGCCACCGGTATCACGCATTTAGCACCGTTGTGCAAAGCCGCAGCTATGGTGGAGGTAGCGCGAAACACATCAATGATAACTACAACAGCTCCCTTCGTATCGTATAAATGCAGTAAGGCCGGAGATAAACATACTTCAAGCCTTGGCAATTCTTTGTTCATGTACAGTTCTTAATCCGCTGCAAGATAAAAGTATAAGTTGAGAGCGAAAAGCGCTGCGGGTTAAAGTATATCTATATGCAAATAAAAAAAGCCGTCCCAACTTATGGTTGGGACGGCTAATATTTTAAGATGCCGGCTATTAATAAACCCACATATCGTGTTCTTTGTTGAACAGCTTTTCGCTTTCTTTCTGTCCTTCATACAAAGCTTCCAGGTTTGACATGCCTCTTTCCCTGAAAGTGGCATCGAATGGATTGCTTGTTTTGATGACTTTGCTGGCGAAGAAACGGCCTTCAAAATATTCATCCCATGTCATGCGGGCTACGTCATTTTCAGGATTGAAAACTTCATACTGGGCCAGCATCGGGCGAATTTCAGGATAGTATAACCAGAAAACAGCCTGTGATGCACGGAAAGAACCATCATCATTGTATTTATCCTGTATTGGAGCTATACCTATGATACGTACTACCTGGCGGCCTAAGTTACGGTCAAATACTACGTCTTCTTTAATACGGTATTTAGTAACCACATCAGGGTTGAACTCACGGCTGGTAATTTTCATTACCTGCTCACCTGTTACAGGGTCGGTAACCATCAGCGTATCCGGTTTACCTATCAGTATTTCCAGTATCTGCTCTTTAGACAGGGCATTTGTAAAGCGGTCATCCATGTTAGAATACGCTTTGATCTTGCCTTTCTTAACAGCATCAAGGATAATTTCGATGAAGTACCCACCACCGGTGTAGTCATCACCAGGATAGCGGAAAGCCATGTTTTGCTTTTCACGGGTATCGATCTCGCGCCATACCCTTTTCTTCCACATGATATCTGCTTCGCGCACAGACTGCCATCCTACGGGATTGCTGATATGCGGCACCCTGTCATAAACGCCATCTGTTACCAGTGAAGGTTGCCAGGTAGTGTTTACTCCGTCATAACTGTTAAACTGTTTTACAGCCTGGTCAGTTACATTCTGGGCAAATGCAGTGCTGGTTGCGAAAAGTAATGCGGTAGTCGCGGCAATTCTGTATGATTTTAGGACATTCATCATCCTTGAACAATTTGCTTAGTTAAACTAAAATTATGTAAAATTATTGAAGCGTCAAAGCAATAGTATTTAATGCACGGCCACGTTTATCCGGTCCTACACCCCTTATCTCTTCAATAAATACTTTATCACCCGGTTTAGCCCTGTTAATGGCATCTGTAACTTGCTTATTGCTGGAGAACAATGCACCGTTCACTTTAAACGGTCCTATCAGTTCACCGCGTTTAGGCAGCAGGCTGAATTCAAATGCAGTGATGTTGAACCTTGCTTCGAAATCAAACCCGTCAAGTACTGCCAGCACACCCAACTGAGCTTTAAACTGGTTGGTAAGCATGCTACCGCCGGTTTTACCGCCTATTTTAGCTACAGGGTCAGGTATGAATTTAACGCGTACTTCCATACCGCCCACTTGCTTAACACCTGTTTCAGTTTTAGCATTGATAGCGGCAAATACTTTACCAGGCTGGTTTACTTCAACCACATATTGGCCTCTTGTACCGCCGGCAGTAACCGTAGCACTTGGGATGCTTACAGACACATCTTCCAGTGAATAACCCGCTGCTGATACAGTTATCGGGTTAGGTACACCAATGTAGAATACGTTCATCTTATCCAGCTGCATAGATGCACCTGTAGAACCTACCATGTATTGGAATTCGTAAGGCTGTGTGATCGGCTGTCCGCCCATATCGATGGTAACTGTACCACGAACGGTTTGAAGGCCTACACCTGCTGCAGAAGTTTCCCAGTAAGCTATACCGTTCTCTACTTTAGATACGCGGCCACCGCTTGAAGTTACGCTTGGATTAACAGCTTTGTTATAGGCTGCCAGCATGATCTGGGCTTCTACTTTCTGTCCTACCAGTGCATAACTTGTTTTAGGTACAGCTATCGCCTGGAAGGCATCGAAACGAACTTGTTTCTGTGCAGCTTCTGTAAACAACTGGTTTACGATAGTAGCTTCACTGTTACGAACGTCGTTCTGGAATTTTGACATCAGGGTAACAACAGCCATTGTAGGCATGTTGTAGAAATAACCGGTAGACCAGTCACCTTGAGGGTTGTTGTCTGATTTTTTAGGGTCATCTACTTTCATTGGCAGTTGCGCACCGATATTGTCTTTTACTTTAGGATCAATATTAGAGAGCAACAGGTCTTTGAAAGCCCTTAATTTAGCTTTTAATGTATCACCACCTTTTCTTTCAACCAGCAATAAAGTACTCGCATCTATATTATCTTTCCTTTTGATCTCACCATCTGTTTCACGACCACCTGATTCTATAATTACGCGTTCTTTCCAGTCCTCAAGATATTTATACATTTGATCGGCTGCAGCTTTAACGGCTTTAGCTTTATCATTATACGGCTTTACACGCTCACGCTGACCTTCCATTTTTTCGTTCTCTTCAAACTCCTGGTACAGTTTATTGTTCTTATCTGCAATAGAAGTATTAGAAGCGCTGATACTCTGATTGATAGTTTGGAACGCGTGCAGGATTTCTGAAGACACGTTTAGGGCCAGCATTGCTGTCAACACCAGATACATCAGGTTGATCATTATCTGCCGCGGCTCTTTAGGTATGGACATTCTTTAACTTTTACTAATGTTAATTATAATCGTATCTATTCAGTTCTTATCAATAAGAAATATTAACGTCCTTGCATTGCAGCCAGCATGTTGCCATATATCTGGTTCAATGTTGTCAGGTTCTTAGACAGCATAGCGATCTGCTCTTTAGCAGCTACTGCGTCAGTAGCGCTTGATGCCATTGCATCAGAAGCATTTACCAGGTTGCTGTAGAACTTGTTCATTGCTTTCAGATGGTTGTTTGCATCCTGCAGTTCTACTTCATAGATCTGGTTCAGAGAACCCAGGTTCCTTGACAATACCTGTACTTGCTCGTGGAAACGTGCAGTATCATCTGCTGCGTTGTTGAAAGAAGCCATTGTATTGCTGGCACCTACGA
The DNA here is from genome assembly GCA_024508935.1 of Flavipsychrobacter sp. GTDB lineage: Bacteria > Bacteroidota > Bacteroidia > Chitinophagales > Chitinophagaceae > Polluticoccus. Next base: position 123,897 of record JANINW010000027.1, read on the forward strand.
AAGTATTTTTCATTTCACCCAGGGCAGTAGCTGCTTCACGGGCGCTGCTTGAATATTCGTTAGTAGCTGCAGTTACATCAGAGATATCTTTTATCTGCTCTACAACTGTACCGAAGCGTGTAAAGCTTTCTCCCAGTTTACGGATATTGGCAGGAGAGATCTGAGCGTCTTCCATCATTTTATCCAGTGATGCTCCCGGAGAAATTTTACCTGCAGCAGAGTCGAATTTAGTACCCTTGCGGTAAGCTTCTACGTGTGGATTCTCGTCGATATTCGGATAGAAACGTTCCCAGTAATAATCTTTATGTGGCGGGAGCAGACCCAGCATAGCAAAGATGAATGCTTCGGTCATCATACCTGCAGTAAGCATCACACCTGCACCTGGCCAGTGTTGTATTTTGAACAGGGCTCCCATCAATACCACAGAGGCTCCAAGACCAATTATCAGGTTTTTTATGTATTTACCCTGTGTAGTTTCAAAAAACAATGCTATTGAACTCATTTTATTATATTTTTTCTACGGGTTGATTAAATTAAAAAGTAAACGGTAAAACGACTTATTAGATATTAGCGCCTCATTGGGGCATTATTTAATGCAGGGTGTATTTCCTGGTAGATGCAACGGAAACCGATATAAGATTTTGCTGTATCAGCATATTCATAATCGCGTGAACCTGTTTGCAGGTAGTAAGCTACATCGCGCCAGCTACCACCACGTACCACTTTACGGCGCATCCACTGAGGATCACTATCTGTCATTTTATAGTTGATATCAGGGTTCAGATCAGCAACCGCATTGTAAGCAGTACCAAAATAAGACGATGCTGTCCATTCTGCTACGTTACCAGCCATGTTGTACAGGCCGTAATCGTTTGGCCAATATGTATCAACTTTTACAGTGTACAAGCCACCGTCTGCCGCATAGTTACCGCGCTGTGGTTTGAAGTTAGCCAGGTAACAACCTTTTTTGTTAACTATATAAGGACCACCCCATGGATAAGGAGATTCTGCGCGGCCACCACGGGCTGCCCACTCCCATTGAGATTCTGATGGCAGTTGGAACTGGCCTTCAAAATACAGTTTGCTCTTTTCGCGTTCTGATCTCCAGCTGCGCGTGCGCCAGTCACAGAATGCGTTTGCCTGGTTCCAGTTTACACCTACTACAGGGTAGTTATTGAAAGCAGGGAACCAGTTGTATTGCATAGCAATTGGTTCGTTATAGGCATAAGTGAATTGTTTTACCCATACAGTAGTATCAGGATAAACAGGTACATCGTATTTTTTGATGAAGCTGCTGCGTGGCTGTGAAGGATTCTTCACATTCTCAGCATAATCATATACTTCGTAATGGTAGATCAGTTTTGAGTTGTCGAACTCTTTCTTACCCCAGCCAGACTGTTCTGCAGGAATAAAGAAATTGCTCAGCTGGTCCTGAAGATCTGCATCCCTCCAGTTGATCTTCTTCCTCATATCAACACGCTGAGAGCCATCAGGGTTATCGATCATATCGCCCAGTTGCGCATGTGCCATAGAGTCGCGTACATAGCTGGTAAACTGGCGGTATTCCTGGTTAGCAATCTCAGTTGCGTCCATGTAAAAACCTGTCACCTGAACGGTACGGATCAACGCGTCGTTTTTCCCGCGAACATCTTCATCGCTCGCCCCCATTTTTAGTACACCAGAAGGAACATACACCATGCCAAGTGGAACCGGCGCCTTATAGTTCATCATGGTCGGCTCACCAACCAATTGACCTCCAGAACCCGGTTTTCCACAGCCAGCAGCCAATGCGAGTAATGCTACAGCCGAGATCTTCAGGGAAAGTTGTTTCATACTACTGTTGTTATTGTTTTTGCTATTAGGCAAATAAAGTAAATTTTTTGGTTCAGAGATAGCTTCACCCCTAAACCGATGCACAATATTTAAAGTTTTTTCCAAAAATGCAAGTCTCAAAAAAAAATTTGTTAAGTTTTTTCCACGCTTCCAATCGCTTCGAACAGGGAATATAAGCAGATAATTTTATTTACTACTGATTAATTCAATTGCTTGCTGAGCAAGGCTTACAGGCGGCATGCAATAAGTATCTGTACAAACATATACTGCTGCCGCACCTGCAATATATTTGTTTTTAAGCGCAGGCAGTTCAGATATTTCTTTTTGTGAAGTAATAAAGAATGCCTGCGGGAGGAGCTCTTTACGCATAATGTTTTGCTGCTCAGCTGCTTCTGCCCCCACCGAAACAACTGTTTTCAGGCCTTTGGCATAGCGCTGCAGCAGCAATGCCCAATACCCGAAAGACGATGGATAACGCAGCACATTGCCACTCATCTGGCGCAGCATATACCCGCCCTGCTCGTACAGCGCGGGCTTGTCCATAGACAGGCCAAGCAGTAAAAGATTATGTGCCATTACCGCGTTGGCAGAAGGGGTAGCGCCGTCGTACACATCTACCTTCCTGACCGGTATATCTTTTTGCCTAACTGATGTATAATAAAACATATTCCCTTCCTCGTGCCCGAACTCATCGAGCACTGTTTGTGCATACTTATCTGCTGTTGCCAGCCATTCGTTTTTTCCGCTGGCCGAGGCAAGCTGCAACAGGGCTTGTATAAGGTAAGCATAGTCGTCAAGGTTGGCTGATATGCGCGCTGCGCCTTGCTTCCAGGTATGGCAGAGCGTATCGGCCGCAGCAAATTTATCGAGCATCCAGTACATATGCTGCACTGCCCGTTCTTCGTATGCTGTATGTTCAAGGGCTACAGATGCTTTGGTAAGCGCAAGGTTCATTAGGGCATTCCACGAGAGCAAACTCTTATCGTCGGTCTGTGGTCTTATTCTTTGCGCACGCAAGTCAAAAAGGCGCTGTTTGGCAGCAACTATTGCTGCTGTTATCTGTCCTGGTTCCAGTCCTGTTTCGGCTGCAATGGTTTCTACATTAACGCTTACGTGCAGGATATTAGTATGTTCCCAATTGCCTTCTTTTTGTATGCCGAAATAGCGTTCCAAAACAGGGTTGTTTCCCATCGCTGCCTGCCATTCTTCCCAGGTCCAGGTATAGAACTTGCCTTCTACCCCTTCGCTATCTGCATCCAATGCGCTGTAATAGCCGCCTGTAGGCTCTTTCAGCTCCCTTTCTACAAAGCTTATTGTCTCCGTTATAGCCCTTCGGTAGCCTTCCTGCTTTGTAAGGAGGTAGGCATCACATAAGGAAAGGATTATCAGCGCGTTATCATATAACATTTTCTCAAAATGGGGTGCCAGCCACTTATCGTCGGTAGAGTAACGGGCAAAACCACCACCCAACTGGTCATAAATGCCACCATTTATCATGCAATCCAGGCTCAGCAAGGCGTGTTTCAGTGCTGCATCATCCCCGGTGTAATAGTTATGCTCCAGCAGGTAGCTGATATTCATGCTGCCGGGGAACTTGGGGGCCCTGCCAAAGCCACCATTTTCTTTATCGGCATGTAACAACAAGGCTTCTGCCGCCTGCCGGCTCTGCTCATCCGTCCAGCTATCTGCTGTGGCGGCGGCCAGTTGCGAGATTTGGCGCAGGTATTGCAGCATTTGCTGCCCCTGTGCATCTATCTCAGTTTTCTGCTCTTTCCAAAGGGCATTTATACGTTCCAGCAATTGCGGCCAGGAAAGGCGGTTATACATTGGTCGGGGCGGGTAATAGGTACCGCCATAGAAGGGAGTACGGTGGGGCGTAACGAATACATTCAACGGCCAGCCCCCGCTGCCGCTGATGGCCTGCACCGCATCCATGTAAAAATGATCCACGTCAGGGTGTTCTTCCCTATCTACCTTTATATTTATGAAATTGGCATTCATATATGCCGCAACTTCCTCATTTTCAAAGCTTTCATGCTCCATTACATGGCACCAGTGGCAGGCTGCATAACCAATACTTACCAGCACGGGCTTATTTTCCCTCCGGGCTACTTCAAAAGGCTCATCTCCCCAGGCATACCAATCTACCGGGTTGTGCGCGTGTTGTAATAAATACGGACTTAATTCATTGATCAACCTGTTTGCCATACTGCGAATTTAAGGGCTGGCTCAATGCAGTACACACACAAAAAAAGAGCCTGTCGGCTGACAGGCTCTTTATATTTATTATCTTTTATAATTATTTTTTCAATTCTCCGAGGTAGCGCTCCAGTGCCGATACCATTGATGGTGCATTAGGAGCAGGGGCTTTCACATCCAGCCTCAGGCCGGCATCTTCTATTGCTTTAGATGTGGTAGGACCGAAAGCGCCTATGAGGGTGCCATTCTGCTTAAACGCGGGGTCGTGGCTGAATAAGGTCTGTACGCTGAACGGACTGAAAAATACGATCATATCGTAATTATCCTGCATTACCGGCGCTATATCATTAGCTACGGTACGGTACAGGGTAGCTTCCGCAAAGGTCATATTGTTCCTGGTAAGGAATTGAGCGATGTCGTTCTTACCATTATCTGCTGTAGGCACTATGTATTTCTCATTGTGCTTGTGCTTACCTATCACTTCCAGCAGGCCATCTGTGCTGCCATCGGCAGAGAAGAATACTTTGCGCTTGCGGTACAGTATGAACTTTTGCAGATACAGTGCTACTGCTTCTGTAATGCAGAAATACTTCATATCCTGCGATACTTTAACTTTCAGTTCTTCGCAGATGCGAAAAAAATGGTCAACTGCATTGCGGCTGGTAAATATGATGGCGGTATATTCTGCTATGTCAACACGCTGCTTGCGGAAATCCTTACCGGAAAGGCCTTCTACACGTATGAAGGGGTGAAACGCCAGCTTCAGGTCGTACTTCTTAGCCAGGTCGTAATAAGGAGATTTGTCCGTTTCGGGTTTAGGCTGTGTAATAAGTATCGTATTAACCCTTACTTCTTTCTTTACTGCAGTTTTGCTTTTAGTAGAACGTTCAGCTTTTGCCATAATTGGGTTTGTTGCTATGGGTTAGTGCCAACAGGTAAACGGAAAGCTTTATAAATCAAGATTTAATAGAGCAAGCCACGTACCAATAATTTCATTAAAACTGCCAATGGCAATAATTCCGAGGCGCAAAGGTACGTAAAAAAATGGAATTTGCTGTACTGGAAGAAGGAACCGAAAACCTGCCAGGAACGGGTATAGCGGTTGATGAACATGACCAGTATGACTATTGCAGAAATAATAATAGCCGGCCCCGCCAGCGAAGCATTGGCAAATGCCATTATGGCTACAAACGGCAGCAGCATAATTGCCGTCATTTTATTGATAAGAAATATATTATAGATATAATTTTCAGTAATTCCTTCCACATTAAAGGCCCAGCCGCTAAAGCGTATCACCGCATATTTCCCCAGGTATATTACCCCTATGCCCCCAACCAGCATCAGCATCAGCAAACCGGGCTGGATATTGCCGGTTTGGGCTGGAACTAATAAACGAACGAGATAATACACATACAGCCCTATCACCAGGGTAAAGAAAATGTTCATGAGCAGGTTGGCTACGAAGGCTATTTCTATCTGTTCTTTTATCTGCCGGCTGCTGAGTGTCGGGTTGCGGAATGCTTTCCAGAGATTATTGAAATAGTGGGGGTTGAAATATTTCATAAAACCCAGCATCAGGCATAAAAACAGCAGGACATAAAAATCCATAGTCTTATCCGCCATTATATGGCTGCGCTCTATGCCTATCAGTACATTTTTATTAGCCACCTGCGGGTGTGCCTTCAACAGGCTGTCATATGCTTGCGCAGCCTGTACTTTTACGGTAGTTGCATCAACCGGTATACCATATTTGGCCGCATTGATTTTTGCAGACAATGAGGTATTGGCAAGCAGCAATATGAACAGGAATATCAGTCTAACGAAAGGCATAACGGAACGCCGTAAAGATAGGATTAATGACGGTTATTTAGCTGCAGGTCGGCCCGTATAAAAACATAAATTGCCTCCAGCCGCTGTTTGTTCTCATCACTGCATCGCTCGAGCGCCAAGGTGCGCGATGTTTTAAAGCAAGGCAGCAGGTCGCCGTCACAACCTTTTCTTATGTCTTTGGCCACAATACCTGCCCAGGCATACCGGTAATCAGGCTTCACCCCTTTGCAGAATAGCAAAGACATCAGTGCATCAGAATTGTTCTGTATATAATGAGTGCAGATGAAAGACATATTAGACGGCAGGCGCGAACTATGATTCAGCAGCATTTTCGATACCAGGTACATGTAGAAGGGTCGGGTATCATCATTCTCGGTATACATGCTATCAAATATGGCATAAGCAATGCTGTCATTCAGCTGCACTTTACCACTATGAAAGTCTTTGGCGGTTTGCGACACATTGGGCAACTGCATATAATAGACAGTCTGCCTGAGTTCCTGTGCGGCAGATGCCGTACACATAATAAGGAATACAATCAGGTGTAATAGCTTTATTCTCATTGCGCTTTCAGCCATACAAAATAGAAAATATTTTTAAATAGCAATAGTGCCGCACCGCATGTACTTGTGCGGGTATTCTGTAAGTTTGCAACCATGGCCGGGATATACCTGCATATACCTTTCTGCAAACAAGCCTGCACGTACTGCAATTTTCATTTCTCTACTTCGCTGAAATTAAAAGACGAAATGCTGCAAGCCATTCTTGCAGAACTGGAGATGAACCGGGGTTATTTTGAAGGACACGAAATTGAGACCATTTATTTTGGTGGTGGCACTCCTTCCCTGCTTTCGGCCGATGAGATCAACCGCATCAGCGATAAGGTATTTGAGACCTTCCCTATAACCAGCCTTAAAGAGTTTACCCTTGAAGCCAACCCCGACGACCTTAGTAATACTTACCTCCGTGCGCTCAAACACACTCCCGCCAGCAGGTTCAGTATCGGCGTACAGTCATTTTTTGAAGAAGACCTGCAATACATGCACCGCGCGCACAATGCACAGCAGGCCGACTATGCCATTAAGGCGGCGCAGGACGCGGGCTTCAGCAACATTACCATAGACCTTATTTACGGCACACCCGGCCTTACAGATGCGAAATGGAAGCAGAACCTGGAGAAGGTAGCCGAATTATCTATTCCTCACTTCTCAGCCTACGCGCTAACGGTGGAAGAAGGCACCGCGCTGCACCATGCCATAAAGAAGAAGAAAACCCACCCGGTAGATAATGAACAAGCAGCCGGGCAGTTTGAAATATTGATGCAGGAGGCGGAACGAATGGGCTACGAACATTACGAGATATCAAACCTGGCCAAAGGTGGTGCTTATGCGGTGCATAATACTAACTACTGGAAGGGACAACCCTATCTTGGCATCGGCCCATCGGCACACTCATTTAACGGCAGGCATACACGCCGGTGGAATATTGCTAATAACGCGCTGTATATAAAAGGCATATTGCAGGACAAAAAGCCAGTGTATGAAGAAGAACAGCTATCGCCGGTAGAACATCTTAATGAGTACATCATGACCAGCCTGCGCACTATGTGGGGCTGCGACCTGGATAAGATACGCGCAGAATGGGGAAATGAATACGCCTACCTGGTAGAAAAAAGTGCAGAAACATTTGAAGAGCGCGGCTGGCTGCAAAGACAGGAACAAAAACTAATACTAACACCCGCAGGCAAGCTCTTTGCCGACCGTATAGCAGGCGAACTATTCGTTGAAGAATTGAAATAACTTCATAACTTCAGTGGGCCAAAATCTACCTTATGAAAAAGCCTGCACAACTGCTCCTATTGCTGTTGAGCTTTTCGTTCTTTTCAGCAAAGGCACAACATATTTCAGTACAAAAAGTTGTCAATCGTTATGATGACAAAATAGTTTTCACTGCCAACACACTGCAGCGTATCAGCGACTCCATGTACAACGTAGGAAATCCAAGGTACTTGTGGTTAGACCTGTACCGCGACGGACTGATAGAATGGGACGCGGACTATATTATTACCATATCATTAGTTGATACCGAACGCCTTGTAGGTGAAATACCCATATCGCACGCACTGGCTAATAGATACATTTCGAAATGGATGGCTTTCCTGCAACAAATGGAAGAACCGCTAAAAACGAGGTATAATCTTAGCATGGATGCCATCGTGTCGTTCTACTATGATAACCGTTTCCACCAGGGAACTATAAATTCTATGCTTGCCTCTATGAGCCTTACCCGCAAAGCAGAGAACAGGATGATAGATGAAATGGTAAAAGATGGCTTGGCGAAATACGACCAGGATTTCAACTTATACATAGATCATGAAATATTGCTGGTAAATACACGCCAGTTGGATGGCCCGCTGGAAAAGAAATACCGCAATATCTTTTTTGCTGAATTGGGCTATGAGAGCTGTATTAATTGCAGTCAGTCCAGGAGGATATCCAATCTACGACCATTTTTTAGTCGTGGAGACTTCTAATTGCCACAATGTGATTTAATCATTTCCCTCCCTCGGTCATTTTGACTTACCGGGGAAAACAATTAATTTCAAAACATCTTAATTAAGCATTCTCAAAAACTATGATAATAGGCGTATTGAAAGAGCAGTCTGGCGAAACAAGGGTTTCGCTGGTGCCCGAAGTTGTGGCTGCATTGGTAAAAATAAATGTGGGCGTGTGGGTAGAAAACGGCGCAGGCGACAATGCTTTTCATAATGACAAAGCATATACCGATGCAGGTGCCCAAATAAAAAGCCGTGCAGATATTGCTACCGGCTGCGATATTGTTCTTACTATTCATGCCAATAATATCCCCGACAATGTAAAGGCAGGTACGGTGCTGTTGGGTGTTTACCAACCCTTGTTCAATGCAGGGCTTATGCAGCGGCTGGCCGATAAAGGCTTTAGCATTTTCAGCCTCGACACCATACCACGCACCACTCGTGCGCAGGCTATGGACGTACTGAGCTCGCAGGCAAACATTGCAGGCTATAAAGCAGTACTGCTGGCAGCTTACCAGTACAGCCGCTACTTCCCTATGTTTATGACCGCGGCCGGCAGTATAGCCCCTGCCAAAGTGCTGATATTGGGTGCCGGTGTGGCCGGCTTACAGGCTATTGCTACAGCACGCCGCCTGGGTGCTGTGGTAGAAGTGTTTGACACACGCCCGGCTGTAAAAGAAGAGGTAATGAGCCTGGGTGCCAAATTTGTAGAAGTAGAGGGCGCCGCCGACGCATCAAAAGCCGGTGGTTATGCAGTAGAACAAAGTGAGGACTTCCAGCGCAAGCAACGCGATAAGATACATGAGCATGCAAAGAAGGCTGATATTATTATAACCACTGCACAAATACCGGGAAGAAAAGCACCTATCCTCATCACCAGGCAAATGATAGAAGATATGCGTGCAGGTTCTGTAATAGTAGACCTGGCTTCTGTAACAGGGGGCAATACCGACCTGACCCAGGACGCAACCACTGTAATGCACAATGGTGTGGCTATAATAGGCAACTCGGCACTGGCAGCTACTATGCCTGCCGATGCCAGCAAAATGTACAGCAAGAATGTGCTCAACTTCCTGAAGCTTATTATTGACAAAGACGGCAATATGAACCTGAATTTTGCAGACGACCTGGTAGCAGGTACCTGCATTACTAATGACGGTAAAATAGTGAATGAACGCGTAGCCGCTGCACTGCCGGTAGCAGGATAATTTTATTCAACAAACACATCTCAAACTAATATACCAACATGGATGCATTGTTAGCTTTTTTTACAGACAATTACCAGATGATCACCATCGTGATATTGTCTATTTTCTTAGGTATCGAAGTGATATCGCGCGTACCTTCTGTACTGCACACCCCGCTGATGAGCGGTGCCAATGCTATACACGGTGTAGTTATTATAGGTGCCATCATAGTAATGGGCGAAGCACCTGAAGATGATTACCTGGCATTGACCTTAGGTTTTCTCGCAGTGATACTGGGTACGCTAAACGTGGTTGGCGGCTTTGTGGTAACAGACCGTATGCTGGAAATGTTCAGCAAGAAAAAGAAGAAATAATCATTCACATTCTATCAGCTTCGTATTAATCTTTCCGCACAATGCAACATGCTATTCTGTTATTAAGTTACCTTATTGGTTCGGTAACATTTATCATAGGTCTTAAAATGCTTTCGCACCCCGATAGCGCACGCAAGGGTAATCTTGTTGCTGCCGCAGGTATGACGATAGCTATTGCCGCTACCATATTCCTATACAAGGATGGCGACACCGGCGAAGGCCTGCACAACTACGGCTGGATATTCGGCGGCCTTATCATAGGCAGCATAGTGGGCACACTGGCTGCCAAGAAAGTACAGATGACGGCCATGCCCGAAATGGTAAGCCTGTTCAATGGTATGGGCGGTGCCTGTGCCATGCTTATATCTATTATAGAATTCAAGCACCATACTATTGGCAATGTAGAGTTTTATGAAGAGGCGGGCACGTCCATTTATAGCACTTTACCCGGCACTTTGTTTGTCACCATCATTCTCGGTATGGTCATAGGCAGCGTATCCTTCGCAGGCAGCATTATTGCCTGGGGTAAGCTGAATGGAAAGATCAAGGACTTCTCCTTCAACGGCCAGCATATCATGAACATACTGCTGATGGGCATTATTGCTGCACTTACAGTGTATATGGTAGCCGTTAAGCCCGACAATACGCCTATGCTTTTTTACGGCACACTGGTCTTAGCGCTTATATACGGTGTAATGTTTGTGCTGCCTATTGGCGGTGCAGATATGCCGGTGGTTATCTCTTTATTGAACTCATTTACCGGTGTTGCTGCTGCATTTGGCGGTTTCCTTTATGACAACCCCGTAATGCTTACAGGTGGTATATTGGTTGGCTCCGCAGGTACAATCCTCACTATACTGATGTGTAAAGCTATGAACCGCTCGCTGAAGAATGTACTGATCGGTTCTTTTGGCGGCAATAAGGCAGGTGGCGCGACAGGCAGCAAAGAACAAGGCAATTACAAGGAAATATCACTTAATGATACAGCGGTATTGATGGCCTATGCACAGAAGGTAATGATCATACCGGGCTATGGCCTGGCTGTTGCACAGGCGCAGCATATATGCCACGAACTGGAAAAACAACTCCAGGAAAAAGGTGTAGAAGTCTCTTATGGTATACACCCGGTAGCAGGCCGTATGCCGGGCCACATGAACGTATTGCTGGCAGAAGCCGATGTACCTTATGAAAAGCTGCTGGAAATGGAAGATGCCAACGACCAGATGGGCAGCACCAATGTAGTGCTGATACTGGGTGCCAACGACGTGGTGAACCCCGCAGCAAAAGAAGACCCGTCGAGCCCTATATACGGTATGCCTATACTGGAAGTAGAAAAAGCAGAACACGTAATAGTGAACAAACGCAGTATGAAACCAGGCTATGCAGGTATTGAAAATGAACTCTTCTTCAAACCCAAAACATCTATGCTGTTCGGCGATGCTAAAAAAGTATTGCAGGACCTGGTGGCAGAATTGAAAAACGTATAAACTACAGCATTTAATTATAATGGAAGCCCCGCATAGTCGGGGCTTTCGTATCTTTGCACCCTTTCTATTTCAGCAATGCATTACGTTTCAGCAGAGGATATCAGTAAATCGTTTGGGGTAAAGCCTTTATTCAGCAATATCTCCTTTCACATCAACGAAGGGGAAAAAATAGCCCTGGTGGCTAAGAATGGTAGTGGTAAATCTACCCTGCTGAAGATACTGGCCGGGCAAGACCAGCCGGATAGCGGCACTGTGTGGATACATAAGGACGTAACAGTTGCCCTATTTGAGCAGGACCCGAAATTCAACGAAGACCTTTCCGTTGTAGATAATATATTTCATTACAAGCACCCGGTTGCAGAAGCGTTGCGCGATTATGAACGTGTGCTGGACTCACCGGAGAAAGACCCTGCAGCACTCTCGGAGGCGCTGATGAAGATAGATGAATTGGGTGCATGGGACTTTGAGGCCAAGGTGAAACAGATATTAGGCAAACTGAACATTCACAACCTCGATCAGCCTGTAAAAACCTTATCGGGCGGGCAGCGCAAGCGTGTAGCCCTGGCTCAAACACTTATAGACATAGGCTTTGAGCATAAGCACGTATTGCTGATAATGGACGAGCCTACCAACCACCTGGATGTAGAAATGGTAGAATGGCTGGAACATTACCTCAACCAGGAAAAAGTGACCCTGCTGATGGTGACCCACGACCGTTACTTCCTGGATGCGGTGTGCGACGAAATATGGGAATTGGATGGCAGCGAGCTGTACGAATACAAAGGTGACTACGAAAACTATATTGAGAAAAAAGCCGCGCGCATAGAAAGCAAGCAGGCCAGTATAGACAAAGCGCGCAACGAATACCGAAAAGAGTTGGAGTGGATGCGCAAGCAGCCTAAAGCACGCAGCACTAAGGCCCGCAGCCGCATTGATAATTTTTACGATGTAGAAAGCCGCGCCAAACAAAAGATAGAAGACAGTAAGCTGGAACTGCAAATGAAGATGAACCGACTGGGCGGTAAGATTGCAGAGCTGAAGAAGGTATATAAAAGCTATGGCGAAAAATTTATCCTGAAAGGGTTTGATTATACCTTTAAAAAAGGAGACCGTATAGGCATTGTAGGTAAAAATGGTGCGGGCAAATCTACCTTCCTGCAAATGCTGCAGGGCCACGAGCCTGCCGATAGCGGTAAAATAAACATAGGTGACACAGTTATCTTCGGTAATTTCTCGCAGCACGGACTGGAGATAAAAGAAGACATGCGCGTGATAGAGTATGTAAAAAATATTGCAGAGAGTTTTCCGCTGGCCGGCGGCGGCTCTATCAGCGCTGCGCAATTCCTGCAGCTATTCCTTTTCCCACCGGAACAACAATACACTTATTTGTCAAAACTGAGTGGCGGTGAAAAAAAGCGCCTGCAATTACTATCTATACTCTTCCGCAATCCTAATTTCCTGATACTGGATGAACCTACCAACGACCTTGACCTTCCTACCCTATCGGTACTCGAAAACTTCTTAGGCGAATACCAGGGTTGTTTGCTTATCGTATCGCACGACAGGTATTTTATGGACAGGCTGGTCGACCACTTGTTTGTATTCGAAGGCGATGGCGTAGTACGCGATTTCCCCGGCAACTATACCTTATATCGTATAGCTCAAAAAGAAGACGAGAAAAAAGTAAATACAGCACCCGTTGCAGCCGAAGCAACAACAGACACTACACAGAACAAAGCAAAAGATAAAAAGAAACTATCCTTCAACGAGAAGCGCGAGTTTGAACAACTGGGCAAAGACATACCTGCGCTGGAAAAAGAGAAGATTGAGATCACCGAAAAAATGGGCACACCCAACCTGCCTTACGACGAACTGCAAAAACTGAGCAACCGCATAACCGAAATTACCGGCCTGCTGGAAGACAAGGAACTGCGCTGGCTGGAACTAAGCGAACTGGTATAAAAATAAACTGCTACAAAACAAGAAAGGAGCACCATGGTGCTCCTTTCTTGTTTACAGTATTATCTTTTTTATTGAGAAGAAGATGAAGACTCTTCTTTTGGTTTACCATCAAAATCAAACAACAGCGAGAAACGCAGTGTATTTGAAAGCGGGTTGCGGTTGATGCCGCTGCCTGAAGGCACCAGGTAAGCAAAGTTCAGGTTGAATACGTTGTAGCGAACACCCAGGCCACAAGTGAAATACCTGCGGTCACCCTTGTCTTTGTTCTCGTAAAAATAACCTGCACGTACGGCAAACTGGTTTTGGTACCAGTATTCAGCACCCAGTGATATCTGGTATTCTTTCAGCTCTTCGCTGAAGCCACCCGGCGCATCGCCAAATGAGCTGAATACACCCGATACAACTGTTTTCTCAGGTATATAATACTTCTTTACACCGGGTGTAGTAGAAGAATCCTGCGGTGTAGGCACCATCAGTTTGTTGATGTCCAACGCAACCGTGATCGCATTGTATTCATCAGCCTTATAAGTATAGGCAGCACCTAAGCCCAGGTTGATAGGTATGAAATCTTTACGTGTATTGCTGTAAGATATTTTTGTACCCAGGTTGGTAATGGCTGCACCAAAGTTGAAAGTAGTAGCACGGAACTCATCCAGTTCTTTGGTTTTGCTATAGTATATACCCAGGTCTGCACCAAAGGCATTACCAGGTTTATAATTCACATTAGAATTGGCAGCGAGACCCGAGGCTATAGCCGAATGTATATAGCGGAAAGCAAGGCCGGTAGACAAATAAGGAGACAGTTTGCGTGAATAGCCGAGGTCGAAAGAGAACTCATTTGGCTTACCTGTACCCAGCGGCTGTGCGTTGATATCTGTATAGTTGATCTCACCCAGCGAGAAATAACGCAATGAAGCACTGATGGCCTGGTTATCGTTCTCACCGAATTTTGCATAACCGGAAAGGTATGCCAGGAATATATCAGGTACCAGGTCTTTCAGCCATGGAGTATAGGTTGCAGATATACCGTATTTCTTAGTAGCAAAAGGCAGCTTCGACACGTTCCAGAATTGAGCATTGGCATCAGGAGAGATTGCTAAACCTACATCACCCATTGCGCCTGAACGGGCATCGGGAGAGATACGCAAAAATGGTACTGCGGTAGTTACTGTATTTACAGAGCTGGTGCCGTTGATATTAGTAGTCTGGGCTATAGCACTGGTGGAAAAAAGTCCGGCGGCTATACATAATCCAATTGAAGCAAAGCGTTTTGCCATTCTATGATAATTTATTTTAAAGTCTTGCAAAGGTAAAGGTATTTTTATTGTATGTACAAACAACTATACAGTCAAAGGAGGAGGCAATATACTCCAACTCTGCCATATTATTAACGTACAATGACCAGTTTTTGGTATGCTAATGTGCTAATTCCCTTATCTGTGGAAATTTTAACACGGTAAACATATACCCCCGACGGCAATCTTGCCCCCTGGTTGTCGGTACCATCCCAGCTTATCTCGTTACTGCGGCTGCCGGTAGGTGTAAAGTTCTGTTTCAGGTTGCGTACATTCTGCCCTGAAGTATTATATACATTTATTTCTACAGCCATCGGTTCATCCGGGTGGTTATGTTCAAACATAAAATGGGTCACATCTGTGAACGGGTTTGGATAGTTGATAAGATGCTGCACCTTCACCACGCCGCCTTCCACTACTTCAAAATCAACTGTACCTTCTGCCGAATTATTATTTACATCCCATGCCTTTACCGTAAGCGAGTGCCTGCCCAGCGGTAAATTGGTAATAGGGAAATTGACGTAACCACGCTTGTAAGTGTTAGGAGCCGTTTCATAATAATCATTCATGATGTACGGATTTTTAATATCACCATCCAATACAGCTGTAAGATCATGCCCAACACTGTTACCCGATACATTGATACCGGTCTCATCTTCCAGTATCACAAACAAAGTAGTATTGGGATTAGTAATGCCGCCGTTTACAAACAGGCTGTCTTCAATAAACGGCCTTACTTTAGGCGGGTTATTTTCAATTACCGGGTAGTCCGAATATCCGCCTACACTCTTAGAAGTATCGGCACCGGCAGCGTCGGTCATACCGTTCTCTGCATAATAGCTGATCTTACCGCCGCCCATATTGTAATTGATATCCTTGGGGGTGATAAATGAAAATGCAAAATGCCCGTTGCTTACTGTGGCCTTGCCTTTATAAATAATATTGTTCTGTACCTGGAATGTTTTATTGATAGATGTAATTGTTTTTACGGTACGCGGCTTATCAAAAATGGTAACCGACAATATACCATTGAAATTGCTCAGCAGGTTTTGGTTAATATCCGTAACGCTGCCTTTAATGATATATTCACCTAAGGCGCTCATAGTGGTTACCGGCTTACCGGTGGCACCTTCTATCAGCGAATCGGTAGAGATAAAGAATTCAGGAAAATCAGGCTCCAGCGCTGGGTCTCCCAACAGGGCAAATTTCCTGAAGTTGATGATGTCTGAAGATGAAGTGCCCGACTTGCCATACGTAAGGTTCTTACCAATACGGAAGGCATCGCCAAATGTATTCCAGCGCCCGTTTATATGCTGGAACTGTGCATTCAGGAAATCTTTATTGATGATGCGGTTGGCACTTTGGTATACTAACTGTGTAGTGGTTAGTGCCGTAATAACACCACCATCACTTTTCAGCACTACACGCTCGCCTGCCGATACGTATTCAGGATGGTCGAACCGGCCGAAATCGCAGGTAGCGGTTACCATGAAAGGCATCGCTTTTATATTCTTCCACTTGGTATAATCGTCTTGGGTAACAATACGCTCGTGCGATAATACATCGGTATTACCGTGGCCATTATAGTTGATGAGGAAGGTACCTCTTATCATCTGGTCGTTGATAGTCTTATTCGCATCGGGGGCACGTGTACCGCCCGGGCTCGATACCATTGGAATGGCATCTTCATATATCTTGGTAGCATTATAGATATTGCTGTTCCTTACAATGGTAGAATCCATTACTTCACCATCTTCCATGTGCGGGCCGGCATCATCTTGATTATCTGTCACCAATGTGGTAGAAATACGCCACGGGCCTAATGCATCAGGCGATTTGTATACGAATATCTTGTCCACTACAGCGCGGGCCTCGTCCAGGCTTTTCACCGGCAAGCGGCCCACGCCAAGGTCCAATGTATTAGCTATACTTGTATTCTCTACGTTCTCATTATCATCGAGGAAGGCAAAGAAATCATCGTTACAAAAACTGTTTATGAGGAAAGTAGATTCTGCCGATTCGAAGGTCGGTACATAATTGGTATTGTTCGGAACACGGTCTTTATAATCGTAAGAGGCATCGCCAAACAACAAGAGGTATTTAGGCATTTCGGTAGAATCATTACCCGCACGGTCATAGAACATACGCGCCATATTGCGGATGGCCGAAATATCCTGGCGGCCGGAAGAGAATTCATTGTATACCTGCGGGGTAGTAGCTACCAGTACACGCATATTGCTGCGCTGGCGGTGAAATTCTGCGAGCCTTTCTGCCTGCGACAGGAAATCAGGGTGCGTAACAATGATATAGTCTACCTGGCCTGAACCATGTATATCCTGGTTGGCTACAGTGCAGGTATATTCAGGTACCGGAAGCTGGTCATTATTCATAGCAGCAAATTCATGCAGTGAAGATGCCGATTGTGTAAACTGGTAAATATTCCCGCTCAGGCTGCCATTCATGCGTACAGGGTTCAGCGGGTCGGTTACATCCCATACCTGTGTGGCACCTGTGGCATTGCCCAATTGATAACCGGCAATATTACTTGCACCTACGCTGTTCAGGTCGCGAAAATTGAGGCGTGGGCCGGAGAATGCCAGTCCGCAGCGCGTGTTTATTTCTATATAGCCAAGATAGCCTATACCACTGCTTACAGCGGCCTGGTAATCCAGTTTTATAGTAGCAGCATTGCTGTTGTATGGTATATGCCAGTCAGCATCCTCGATACTTACCTGTGCGCCCTGGTCGTCTGTCCCGGCCGTACTCAAAGTATAGGTACCTTGTTGTACACCATTCAGCGAAAGGGTAAATACATTGGGCGCTGAAGCACTGCGTGATGCCAGCTTTATACGAAAATCAGCGTCGCCAATAGAATTACCCTGCAGGTTCAGGGTAAAATCCCTGGTCGATACTTTACCGGGATCAGCGCCAAAGTCTTCGCCCCACCATGTTTTACCAAAAGCACCGGGGTTAAAAAGGTCTTCTTCATGCGCGGCATAATCATTAAAACTGGTCACAAAAACATTGGCACTGCCAACACTTCCCTGCCCTGTTATACGCTTGCCCGCACCCTGGTCAAAATTTAAAAAGTAATAAGATTTGTCATCATAAAGATTCTTCTCGTGCCTGAAGCCGTTGATACTTGCATCGGCCGTCCAGGCGGTAGGTCCCTGGGCGTAGAAAACAATATAATCGCCGGGATTGAACACACCATCGCCACCATCATTTACCCATATAGCATTTTCTGTCAGGTTCTCGTTGTAAGGCAATGCATTGTTCTCCGGCAGCATATGGCCGCCATTGCCAAACACACGGATATTGGCCGTGCTGAAAGAGGCTGCATTCACACCTAGTTTCGAGGTAACGAAATCGTAATCTATTTTGTAAAGTCCACTTTCTGTCACCGCTATTTTATACCAGTTGCCCACAGCCAATGGAGAAGGGGCTGCAGTACCTTTAGCAACCGGCTTCAGTGCTGCATTTACAGGCTTTTCAGCATAGCTCAGGGTAAAGCCGGTAATACGTTTAAGCTGGCTGGTAGTTTTATCAAGACTGTATACAGGTATCCTTACCAGGGCAAAGGGCTTTTTGCGCTCTTTACCCAGTACTATATCAAAACCGGCGGGGTCAGATGGTATGGCATTTTGCGGCAGGGTCACCTGCGTAGTATAGGAGATCCAATCGAGTTTTACCGCAGGTATCTCAAAATTTTGCAGCCAGATTTTCTTTACCACATAACCATTACTCACATCCCGTTCGTCTACGCTGAAGGTGGTGGTATTATCTGCAAAAACTGCTGTGGATAAAGACAGCATCAGGGCGAGGTTTATAGCTGCTTTTTTCATGCTAAAAATTGTCATACGTCGTATACAAGTCAGTTATCAAAGTTAAGGCATTAGGCAGATATTTAATCCATTGTAAATACTGCAATTACCATGCTAAAACGCTAAATTTCACATAATATTATCAGGCCTTGCCACATAAAAGCTGATATTTTTTAGTTTATGTGGTTTGAAAGCTTGACTTTGTGAAAAGAATGCTCTAACATTGTAACACTTTTAACAAATTGTTCAACCAATTTCGTAGCTAATATTTGTCTTTGATTATGAAAAGAACTCTCGTCGGCGTGAGCTTGTTTTGCATAGGAGCTGCTACATTTTTGTCTGCCTGCTCTTCTAAAAAATCTGTCGGTGTTTCTAGGGCTACCGGCTGGGAATACAACGACCCGCGCCTTGGTGGTTTTGATGTTGCTAACTACCCAGGACAACAAACAGGTCCGGGCCTTACTTTCGTAGAAGGTGGCCGTTTCACAATGGGCCAGACAGAAGAAGACCTGTCTATCGAACGTAACAACATCCCACGCACTGTATCCGTTTCATCTTTCTACATGGATGAGACTGAAGTTGCAAACATTCACTACCGCGAGTATATCTACTGGCTGGGAAGAACTTACGGTTCTGACTATCCTGAGATCATCAAGAATGCATTGCCTGACACCAGCTGCTGGCGCAGGGCTTTATCTTATAACGAACCACTGGTACAGTACTATTTCCGTACTGCTGCTTACGACTACTATCCTGTAGTAGGTGTAAACTGGTACCAGGCCAACGAATTCTGTAAATGGCGCAGCGACAGGGTTAACGAACAGATCCTGATCAAAAACGGTTTCCTGAGGCGTAATCCTAACCAGGTGAATGAAGATGAATTCACTTCTGAAACTTACACCAACGGTCAATACGAAGGTACTCCGGGCAGGGGCCGCAAACGCGACCTGGATCCGCAAAGCTCTGGCAAACGTAACCTGAGGTATTCTGACGGTTATTTGCTGCCAAACTACCGCCTCCCAACAGAAGCTGAATGGGAATATGCTGCACTGGGTAATATAGCTAACAACCCTGAGCGCGAAACTAAACGCCGCCGTGGTGAAGAAGTTATTACAGACCGTAACTCTTACCCTTGGGGTGTAAAAGACAACAACGTACGTTGGGGTCTGCGTAACCAATACCAAGGTCAGTTCCTGGGTAACTTCAAACGTGGTAAAGGTGATGCGATGGGTGTTGCCGGTGGCCTGAACGATAACGCAGATATCACTGCTCCTATCTTCTCTTATGCTCCTAACGCTTATGGCCTGTACAACATGGCCGGTAACGTGAGTGAGTGGGTACTGGATACTTACCGCCCTTACACTTCTGACCTGAACGACTTCCGTCCTTTCCGCGGTAACGAATACGAAACTTACAAACGTATTGCTGAAGATAACTCACTGGATGAAAAAGACAGCCTGGGTCACCTGACTACACGTAAAGTAACTAACGAAGAGATCGCTTCTAAAGAAATATTTGACGGTAACACTGCTGACCTGAGGGATTACAATGATGGTGACAGTTCTTCACAGTTCACTTACAACTACGGAACTAACACGCTCATCAGCAACGACGCTAAAATATACAAAGGTGCTTCATGGAACGACCGCGCTTACTGGATGTCTCCGGGTACACGCCGCTTCATGCAGGCTAAGCAATCAAGCGCTACTGTAGGTTTCCGTTGTGCTATGGACCGCCTGGGTTCTCCTAACGGCCAGAACGACGAAAAACCAGGTAACTACTTCGGTAAAAAAGGCGGCAAACGCCCTGGTAAATGATAAATAAATCATAGTCACAGACATAAAGAAACCCCTTTCAATCGAAAGGGGTTTCTTATTTTTAGGTCCTCAAACCTAAACAGCATTCTGCGTGGATATAGCATCTCTCTACGATATTTACAAAGCATACCCTTCGGTACAAACCGATACCCGGAAGATAAAACAAGGTGACCTATTCTTTGCCCTGAAGGGGCCCAATTTCAATGGCAATACATTTGCAGCACAGGCACTGGAATCAGGGGCTGCTTATGCCGTGGTAGATGAGGCAGCCTATGTTGTAAATGATAAATACCTGATGGTGGCCGATGTACTCACCTGCCTGCAGGACCTGGCCAGGTTCCATCGCGAACAGTTCAGCATACCTTTTATAGCGATAACCGGCTCCAATGGCAAAACGACCACCAAAGAGCTCATTACCGCCGTATTAAGCAGCCAGTACAAAACCTATGCTACAGAAGGCAACCTGAACAACCATATAGGCGTGCCACTAACGCTGCTGAAAATAAAAGAAGATGCGGAAATGGCTATCATAGAAATGGGCGCCAACCACCTGAAGGAAATTGAAAGCTATTGTAAAATAGCCCTGCCCACGCATGGTATCATTACCAACTGCGGCAAAGCCCATATAGAGGGTTTTGGCGGCATAGAAGGCGTGCGTAAGGGTAAAGGTGAGCTGTACGACTTTTTAAGGGCCCATAACGGCACTATATTCCGGAATGCCGACCTTGACTACCTGGAGGGCATGGCCAGCGGAATAGCCACCCAAATAACCTATGGCAGCAATAATGCCGGCTATACCGGGCAGCCAGTCATGCAAGGGGTATTCCTCAACGTACAAATGCAGCAGCCGCCTCATACTGATCTGATCCACTCTCACCTTGTAGGCGATTATAATTTCCCTAACCTGATGGTGGCGATAGCTGTGGGTTTACATTTCGGGATAAGCATAGATAAGATACGCAGGGCTATAGATGCTTACCAGCCCGATAACAGCCGCTCACAGTGGCTTAAAAAAGGCAGTAACAGCATTATACTGGATGCATACAACGCCAACCCTACCAGTATGCAGGCGGCCATCAGCAATTTTGCCAAAGCAGACCTGGCGAACAAAATACTGTGGATTGGCGCTATGAAAGAAATGGGCGATGCCAGCCTTGCTGAGCATGAGGCGCTGGTAAAACTGATAAACAGCCATCAATGGCAGGATGTGATACTCGTAGGCAAGGAATTTGAGCCAGTAAAAGGCAGCCTGCCCTATTTCGATACATCGGCAGAAGCGGCAGCTTATATAGCCGGCAAACAGCCTGCAAATGCGTCTATACTCATAAAAGGCTCCAGGGGTAGCAAGATGGAACTATTGCTGGACGCGTTGGAAAATTAGAAAGCAGTATTTACCCGACTGAAGTTCTCTAAAATAATAAAGCCCCCGCAATGCAGGGGCTTTTATCATTCAAGTATCTGAGGATATTAGTATCCCATATCCATACCGCCCGGCATACCACCGTGTGCAGGAGCAGCAGATTTTGGTTCTGGTTTGTCAGCTATCACACATTCTGTAGTTAACAGCATGCTTGCAATAGACGCTGCATTTTCCAGCGCTACGCGGCTAACTTTAGTAGGATCGATAACACCTGCAGCCAGCATATTTTCATATGTTTCGGTGCGTGCGTTGAAACCATAGTCAGCTTTACCTTCGCGTACTTTTTGTACAATGATAGAACCTTCCAGGCCTGCGTTGGCAACGATCTGGCGCAGTGGTTCTTCCAAAGAACGGCGAACGATAGCTATACCTGTGTTCTCGTCAATGTTATCACCTTTCAGGTCGGCCAGTGATTCGATAGATCGGATATAAGCAACGCCACCACCCGGTACGATACCTTCTTCAACAGCAGCACGTGTAGCGTGCAGTGCATCATCTACGCGGTCTTTCTTTTCTTTCATTTCTACTTCGGTAGAAGCACCAACGTACAGTACAGCTACACCACCGCTCAGCTTGGCAAGACGCTCCTGCAGCTTTTCACGATCGTAATCGCTGGTAGTAGTTTCCATTTGTGCTTTTATCTGGTTGATGCGTGCAGTGATATTGTCTTTTTCACCTTTACCGCCAACAACAGTAGTATTGTCTTTATCGATAGTGATGCTTTCTGCCTGGCCAAGATATGCCATAGAAGCATTTTCCAGTTTGTAGCCTTGTTCTTCGCTAATAACAGTACCGCCGGTCAGTACAGCAATATCCTGCAGCATTTCTTTACGACGATCGCCGAAGCCAGGAGCTTTAACAGCAGCTATTTTCAGAGAACCACGCAGTTTGTTCACTACCAGTGTAGACAGTGCTTCACCATCCACATCTTCAGCAATGATCAGCAGCGGGCGGCCGCTTTGTACTACGCTTTCCAGTATAGGAAGGATGTCTTTCAGCGTGCTTATTTTCTTATCGTAGATAAGGATGTACGGATTTTGCAGTTCTGCCTGCATTTTTTCCGTGTTCGTTACAAAGTAAGCGCTCAGGTAACCACGGTCGAATTGCATACCTTCTACTACGTCAACAGTAGTTTCAGTACCTTTTGCTTCTTCTACAGTGATAACGCCTTCGTTACCTACTTTTTCCATAGCCTGTGCTATCAGCTTACCAATTTCGTTATCGTTGTTGGCAGAGATAGTAGCTACCTGTTCAATTTTCTTATTGTCGTTACCAACCCTTTCAGATTGTTTTTTCAGGTTCTCAACTACAGTATTTACAGCTTTGTCTATACCGCGTTTCAGGTCCATTGGATTGGCACCTGCAGCTACGTTCTTCAAACCTTCGCTGATGATAGATTGTGCCAGTACGGTAGCGGTAGTAGTACCATCACCTGCTACATCAGCAGTTTTTGACGCTACTTCTTTCACCATCTGTGCACCCATATTTTCGATAGCGTCTTCCAGCTCTATTTCTTTAGCTACAGATACACCGTCTTTAGTGATACCGGGAGCACCAAATTTTTTCTCAATTACCACGTTACGGCCTTTAGGACCTAATGTAACTTTTACTGCATCTGCCAATACGTCTACACCGCGTTTCATTTTGTTGCGGGCATCGATATTAAAGAAGAGTTGCTTTGCCATATTATATATTAGTTTAAATTTTTAAAGGAAATGTAAGCCAGGCGACTTTTTAATTTTGACTTTTTAATTTCTTACTTATACCACTGCCAGTATATCGCTTTCGCGCATGATCAGGTAATCGCTACCTTCCAGAGATATTTCAGTACCGGCATATTTGCCATACAATACTGTATCTCCCGATTTTACAGTCATAGGTTCATCTTTCTTGCCCGGGCCGGCTGCTACTACAATACCACGTTGAGGTTTTTCTTTTGCAGTGTCCGGAATGATGATACCACCTGCAGTTTTCTCTTCTGCCGCTGCTGGTTTAACGATCACCCTGTCATGCAGCGGGGTAATGTTCACATTGTTTGCCATCTTTATATGTTTTAAAGTTTTTGAATGGTTATATCCCTTCCAATCATTTTCTGTGCCATTGGCTTTGGGGGCACGAAGTTCCGCCAATTTTTCAGAAAACATGAAAATTTTTTATACGAATTTGTCAGTCTGCTTGTCAGGTGACGGTATTTCTGCGGCAATCTTAAACCTTTCATTTTGACAGAACGTTATCTTGGCATTATTTTACCAAAAAACTAATAGATAATGGCACTGAAAACAGGTGAAACAGCACCGGATTTTACCCTTAGGGACACAGAAAAGAAAAAAGTAACGCTGAGCGAACAGCGCGGCAAGAATGTAGTATTACTGTTCTTCCCGCTGGCATTTACCAGCACCTGTACTCAGGAACTGTGCGATACGCGCGACAACCTGGGCATCTACAACAGCCTGGATGCAGTAGTGTACGGTATTTCAGTTGATTCATTGTTCGCACTGGGGAAATTCAAAGAACAGTTAAACCTGAACTTCAGCCTGCTCAGCGATTTCAATAAAACCGCCTCTAAAGCTTATGATACCATCTACGACCATTGGTTCAATGACATGGACGGGGTTTCAAAACGCTCGGCCTATGTAATAGATAAAGAGGGAGTGATACGCTATGCCGAAGTACTGGAAAATGCCAGTGAAGTGCCTGATTTTAAAGCCATTCAGCATGCGCTGGAGAGCTTAAAGGGATAAAAACCCCTACCTTTGACATTCAAAAACCTATATATGAAAAAAATAGCTACTTTCTTATCTGTACTTTTCATGTCTGCAGCTGCATCAGCACAATATGTGCAGGAGCCGGGTATGGAAACATGGAAAAACTATAATGCAGGTATCTTCCCTGCCGTGGCACTCGAAAGGCCTGACAACTGGCATGGTTCTGACTCGCTGGCATGTGCACTGGGCCCTATTGCTACAGGTGGTGGCACCTGGGTAAAACAGTTATACAAGTCTACCGATAAACATAATGGCACCTATGCGGCCCGCCTGGTTACCAAAGACCAGGGTTCTATCGGTGCCCTGCCCTGCCTGATGACCAATTCAACAATCAATATAGATGTGTCTACCCTGGACTATACCATTGAAGGTGGTACGCCAATCAACGGCCGTATAGACCATGTGAGTGCATGGGTAAAATATGCACCGCAGGGAATGGATAGTGCACTTATACTGGTACAGTCGGTTTTAGCTGGTGCAGGCTCGGCCGGTGATTCTGTTGTGGGCACGGGTATGGCCATGTTTGGGGCACTGAGCGCATACACGCTTAAGGATATAAAACTTACTTATGTAGACCCTACTACTGTTCCTGACAAGCTGCAGATAACTTTCTTCAGCAGCGGGGGCGATTCACTTACCAACGGCTCTGAACTGTATGTAGATGATGTGGCTGCATCCCTGTTCCAGTTAGGTATATCTATTCCTGTATTCAACGGCGAAGCGGTAAAATGCTATCCTAATCCTGCAGCAAATATGCTGAACATCAGCAGCACGCAGGCCGGCACCATCAACTGGCAGGCTTACACTACCAACGGACAGGTAATTGCTGCAAAACAATTCAGCGGTAATACAACGGTTGACATAAGTGCATTACCTGCCGGTTTGTATTTCTACACAGTTACCAATGCAAACGGTGAAATTATCCAGCGCGATAAATTTACCGTGGCTAAATAAGCTATACATAGTGTAAAAGAAAAGCACCGTCGTTTGATGGTGCTTTTCTTTTTTAATGACTACTCAGTTCTTTGTAGAGTATTTTCACAAGGCCGTCGGCAAGGCCTATTTTAGGTACGTAAATTTCTTCTGCATTGGCCCAGCGCATAATGGCTATATATATCTGCAGGGCGGGCACTATTACATCTGCACGGTCGCCGCGCAGGTTATACAGGTGCTTTCTTTCTTCAAATGTATTATTGCTGAGTTCTTTGTGATAGTCTTTCAACAATTCCAGCGATAGTGGCTTGCCTTCTTTGCGTTTGGAGATGGAGAACACTTTGTTGATATTACCACCGCTACCAATAGCTTCCAGTGGCTGAAAATCTTTGGTATACGTTTTTATATACCATTTCATATGTTCCCATTGCTCGTCTGTTACCTTATTGTTCAACAGGCGTATGGTACCTATATTGAATGATTCTTTGAACACGATGTGGTTATCTGCAAACAGCGTAACCTCTGTACTGCCACCGCCTACATCTATATACAGGTAAGATTTATCACTCAGTAGTTTTTCGGCGATATGTGTTTCGTATATCACATTGGCTTCTTCCTGCCCCGTGATGATGTTTACTTCTATACCTGTTTGTTTCTTTATTTCTGCCAGTATCTCTGTACCGTTAGATGCATCGCGCATGGCAGATGTGGCACAGGCTTTCACACCTTCCACTTTATACAGGTCCATCAGCAGGCGGTAAGCCTTTATGGTATCTATCAAGGCCTTTTTCCTGTCGTCGCCTATGCAGCCTTTTTCAAACACGTCGAAACCCAGGCGCAGGGGTATGCGCAATAAATTCAGTTTAGTGAAATCTACACTACCGTCTTTATAAACCGATGTTTCCGTTATCAGCAGGCGGGCAGCATTCGAACCAATATCTATAGCAGCAAGTATCAACCGTTAGTATTCCTTTTTATGCAAATATCCGTAAATAGCCACTTGAGAACGCACCTCCGGTTCATTTTCTTTTCGCACCACATAGCGGTTGCGCTGCTCGTTATCCAATATACGGCCTTTCACATTTTCGGCAAGCTGTATGTTCAATATATCAATAAGTTCTTTCTGTATTTCAGGCTCATATACAGGGCATGCCGTCTCTACCCTATGGTCCAGGTTGCGCACCATCCAGTCGGCAGATGATATATATACTTTAGGGTTGCCTTCGTTGTGAAAAACAAATACACGGCCATGCTCCAGGTATTCATCGATAATGCTGATGGCCTGTATATCTTTTTTAAACACTTTTTGCTTTGTATAGGCACAACAACTGCCACGCAGTATCATCTTAATATCTACACCCACTTTTGCTGCTTCATATAGCTTGCTTATCAGCACCTGGTCTACCAGGCTGTTGGATTTAATAATAATAGATGCCGGTTTCTTCTTTTTTGCCGTACGTATCTCTTTGTTGATAAGGTCTACAAATGTTTTGCGCATATTCACCGGGGCCACCGGCAGTGTAGTACATGCCTTCAGGCTTTCCAGTTTTGGCCTTGGCGATTCAAGGAAAGTAAAAATGCGGTTGATATCTGCCAGTATATTTCGGTTGGTGGTCAGCAGGCAGAAATCGCCGTAATACTGTGCCGTATTCTCGTTGAAATTGCCGGTAGAGACAAAACCATATTGGCGGGTTTTATTGAACTCTCTTTTCTTGATGACACATATCTTAGCATGTACCTTCATATTGGGTAATCCCAATACTACTTTCACGCCTTCTTCTTCCAGCCGCGTCTTCCACTGCAGGTTGGCCTCTTCATCAAAGCGGGCCCGCAGTTCCAGCATCACGGTTACCTGCTTGCCGTTACGCACGGCATTTATCAGTGCATTCACCACCTTCGAATCTTTTGCCAGGCGGTAGGCTGTAATTTTTATGCTCTGCACAAATGGGTCTATGGCCGCCTCGCGCAGCAGGTCTATTACCGAATCGAAAGAATGGTAGGGAAAGTTCAGCATCACATCGCGCTTGTCCATCACCTCCATGATACGGCAGGGCTGTTTCAGCAAAGGATGTACAAATGCGCCTGGGCGTGGCTGCAGGTTGGCAAACACGCTGGCCGGGAAGTTCATGAAATCTTTGAAGTTATGTATCCGCCCGCCGGGTATCAGGTTATCTTTCTTCGACAGGCTGAGGCGTTTGATAAGGTACTCCAGCAAGGGTGTATCAATATGACGGTCGAAGACAAAACGTGTGGCGCGGCCGCGCTTACGGTTCTTCAGGCCTTTTTCCAGTTCGTCTATCAGGTTGGTGTTTACATCATTATCTATTTCCAGTTCCGCATCGCGCGTTACCTTGATGATATAACCCATAAAACGGTTGAACCCGAAAGGAGCAAACAGGTGCGGCAGGTTGAAGCGGATAATATCTTCCAGCAGGATGATGTCTTTTTCTTTCCCTTCTGAAGGTAATATCACAAACCTGGGCAAAACCTTGGTGGGTATCTCTATCAGCGCATAGCGCTGCAGCATAGGGTTGGATGTTTCGCCCAGCACACAGGCCAGGTAGATAGATTTATCGCGCAGCAGGGGTATATGCGGTATACTTTCTATCATCAGCGGGATGATCTGCGTACGCACTTTATTATCGAAATATGCTGCTACAAATTCCTTTTGGGCTTTGGTAAGCTGCTTCTCATTCTTGATGAATATCTTTTTCCGTTCCAGCTCGTCAATGATACCTGCATACACTTTATCAAATTCATTTTGCTGGTCTATTACTATATCCTGTATCTCGGAAAGTATCTTATCGGGATTTGTCTCGAGGTGTACCCGCGCCGATTTGCCCAGCCGTATCATCTTGTTGAGCGTGGCCACCCGCACCCGGAAAAATTCATCGAGATTGTTGGAGAATATACCTAAGAAACGAAGGCGGTCGTATATATGGTTAGAAGGGTCTTTGGCCTCCTGCAGTACTCTTGCATTAAATGATAACCAGCTTATGTCGCGTATGATGAATTGCTTGGCAGATTTCAAAACTTTACCTCTTGGTTTACAATCTCCTGTAAAATTAAACCATGCATCTTACCTGCCATATAGCCAGCCGGCAGGAAACATAAAGTTTACAATTTCTTAATGGTATCGATAAGGCTGCTGGTAGAATAACCCTGCACGAACGGTATGATCTCTACCCTGCCGCCATGTGCCTGCACATAGTCTGCACCCACTATGGTATCTATGTTGTAATCACCGCCTTTTACCAGTACATGCGGGCGTACCAGTTCTATCAAGTCTTTAGGGGTATCTTCGTCAAACAGGCATACGGCATCTACGCACAATAGCGATGCCATCTGGAACAACCTGTCTGCTTCGGTATTAATGGGCCTGTCAGGGCCTTTCAGTCTTTTTACAGAGGCATCGGTGTTGAGGCCTACCACCAGTACATTGCCCATATCGGCAGCTTGGGCTATAAGGTCTAAATGCCCGTGGTGCAGTATATCGAAACAGCCATTGGTAAAAACCACTTTCTTACCCAAAGACTCCCAAACATTGCGCTGCTTCAGCAAAGCATCTTTACTGAATATCCTGTGCTGTATCCATTCCTGCTTGTGCATCGTGTTGCCTCCTGTTATAAACGGGTAAAATAATAAGTGCTGCTATACCAAGTATCAGCACTACGCCTACCTGCCCCAGCCACGAGGCCCAGCCAAATGCCTGGCCCTGTGCCGTAGCTATACCGTAAAATACTAAAATTTGCGCTACCAGTAAAGTATAGGCGCCGATACCACCTTGTGTGGCTATCATACCTACACTGCCAAATACCAGCACTACCAATGCTACCGATACAGACAGGTGCGCCGTTGCCGGCAGGCTCCAGAAACCAATAACTACCTGCAGCAAATACATGCTCCAGATAAGCACGGTATAGCCTATGAATTGCCCGCGCTTCTGCAATTGTAAGATAGATTTTACACCATCGCCAAGCCCTTTTATGAACTGCCCGATTTTAGAATGTTTGAATTTGCGGTACACCATTACCAGCGCTACGATCAATACTACCAGGGCAATGACGGCGATGACCAGGCTGCTGCTTTTTTCTGCTACTTTTTCCAGCAGCCCTTTGGCATAGGTGCCAATCACATCGGCCTGCAATAAAAAGGCCAGAACCGTAATTACCCCCAGGCACAGTACATCAAAAGCGCGCTCTGCCACTATGGTACCTATCATCTTATCGGCAGGTACCTTTTCATAGCGCGCCAGCACCGTGCACTTGGCTACCTCGCCTGCACGGGGCAATGCCAGGTTGGCAATATAGCCTACCAATACTGCCAGTGTTGTGTTCATGGTAGTGGGGCGGATCTGCATGGGTTCCAGCATCAGCTTCCAGCGCAGCGCGCGGAACAGGTGCGAAAGAAAACCAACAAAGAAAATGGGGATGAACAACCAGTAGTTGACGCTCTTGATGGCATCGAACATTTCGGCCTTGTCTTTTTCAGACAGCTGGCCGAACATGTAAAAGATAATGGCTACTCCTAATCCTAAAAAAACGATGTACTGAATGAGGGTAACCAGTGTCTTTTTACTCATAACTGTAAAGATAAGCTTTACAATTTATTACCTTCTTTAGGGAAAATAACTGCAGGATTGTATTTTTTAGCCTCTTCAAAATCCATGTGGGCATAAGAGATAACGATAACCGTATCGCCAACAGAAATGCGGTGCGCAGCAGGGCCGTTCATGCATATCATACCACTGCCTCTTTTACCTTTTATTACATAGGTTTCCAGGCGCGCGCCATTGTCCATGCTCAGTACCTGTACCTTCTCGTTCTCTATCAGGTTGGCGGCGTCCATCAGGTCTTCATCAATAGTGATGCTGCCTATATAATTAAGATTTGCTTCCGTAATTTTTACGTGATGCAGTTTCGACTTCAATACTTCTATTTGCATAGCGGCGCAAAGGTACAAAACCTATATGAAGTGCCCGCATTGATAATTGCAATGTATTTATATGGATAGCTGCAAGGCACAAAATAAAAAGGGCTGCCATGGCAGCCCTTTATGCAATATGTAATCAATGTTTATTATTCGCCTACTACTTCAAATTCAATTTCCAGTACGTTTTCTTTACCGAAATCGATCTGAGCTTTGTGTGTACCGGCTTCTTTTACTTCATCCAGCAGGGTGATGCGGCGGCGGTCAATTTCATAACCTTTCTGCTCGCGGATAGCACGTGCCAGTTGTATAGAAGTTACAGAACCGAATATTTTACCACTGGTACCGATCTTAGCACCCAGTTTCACAGGGCTTGATTTCAGTACTTCAGTAACCTTAGCTATTTCGGCCATCAGTTTTGCTTCACGCTTAGCCATTTGTTTCTGGCGCTCCTGCATAATTTTCAGGTTGCCGCCATTGGCTTCGATAGCATATTTCTGAGGTATTAGGTAGTTGCGGGCATATCCCGGTCTTACATCTACCAGCTCATGGGCACTGCCCAGGTTGTCTACGTCTTTTATTAATATTACTTGCATGGCTTATTTTACTTTAAAAGGTCAGTAACATAAGGCAACAGTGCCATCTGGCGTGCCTTCTTTACAGCTTGTGCTACTTTGCGCTGGAATTTCAGCGAGTTGCCGGTAATACGGCGAGGCAGCATTTTGCCCTGGTCGTTAACAAATTTTTTCAGGAACTCGGCATCTTTATAATCGATGTATTTGATGCCCATTTTCTTGAAGCGGCAGTATTTTTTCTGGCGCCTTTCTACGCGCGTAGAAGTAAGAAATTTTATATCGTTTTGCTTTGCCATTGTTGATCGTTTTTTAAGGATGATTAAGCTGTTACAGCTTCTGCCATTTTATTACGTTTCCTGCCGTTATAAGCTACAGCATATTTATCCAGGCGGGTGATCATGTGACGCATCAGATTTTCATCGCGGTTCATCTGGATCTCCAGTTTCGCGTTTACATCTGAAGCAGCTTTGTACTCCATTACCCAATAAATACCGGTAGTTTTTTTAGCTATGGGATAAGCCAGTGAACGGAGGCCCCATGCATCCTGGTGTACGATCTCGCCACCATTTTCTTTGATGAAGTCTGAAAACTTCTTCTGAGCTGCTTTATAATCATCTTCAGCCAGTACCGGCGTGAAAATAACCATCAGCTCATAGCTTTGAAGGTTTTGTGTTGCCATAAAAAAATTAAGTTGTTTAAAAAAAATCCCTCAGCCCGGCAGCAACGCTGGATACCCTTTCGGGCAGCCGGGCATATTTTGGGAACGCAAAGGTAAGACAAAAATCGTTTCAAATGGCAAAATTGCTCAATAACTTGATGTCTCAGTTAAAAAAGCCCCATATAGAGGACATGCAGGCCTGCCAGCAATACATTGCAAATATATACATATTCAAAAAGTTAATTTACAAGCATTGAGCCATTAAGCCACTCAGCCATTGAGCAATTGTCGTATCTTTGCGCCAGTTCTTTGACAATAGTACCCTTCACAAAAATACTGTTATCAAAACCGGGGCCGACTGGTTTTGACAGCATAGGGCAGGGTAAGTAAGCATGTC
This sequence comes from Flavipsychrobacter sp., assembly GCA_024508935.1. Classification (GTDB taxonomy): domain Bacteria; phylum Bacteroidota; class Bacteroidia; order Chitinophagales; family Chitinophagaceae; genus Polluticoccus. Next base: position 155,936 of record JANINW010000027.1, read on the forward strand.
GTGCGTTGGATAATTAGCACGTAAATCTGAATATTCAACTATTAAATGGCGAATATAACTACGCCATGGCTGCCTAATTTAATTTAGAGCAACCATTTTGGCCGCAGACGGGCTTTTGCCTGTTGACGCTCCTGCCGCCTAACTCATCCTTCAACAGGATAGTACCTGCATTCGCTGTGGTGCCGGTATGAAACTCAAAGCAGATAAGGAAAAGGTAAGTTTGCCCGGTTCTGGCCTTTTCCCGACAATCGATTCCGGGATACACATGTAGAAAGCTTATCGGGCATATGTTTGGACGCGGGTTCGACTCCCGCCGGCTCCACAAGAATGATGGCCTGCTGCAAAGCGGGCCTTTTTTATTTTATTCAATCTTAGCTTTGCAGCGCTATGATACCCGATTTTCACCCCATTCTGGAAAATGATATTGTTGCCTTATACCCATTGCAGGAGCGTGATTTTGATGAAATGTTTGCTGTAGCTGCCGACCCGAAAATATGGGAGCAACATCCCTACAAAGACCGATGGAAGGAAGATATATACCGTGTATTCTTCAATGCCAGCATGAAAAGCAATGGTGCATTCAAAATTGTAGATAAACGTAATGGTGCAGTAATAGGAGGCACGCGTTTCTATGAATATGATGCAATAGAAAACAGCGTGGCGATCGGTGGTACTTTTTATGCCGCCAGCTATTGGGGGACAGGTATCAATAAACAGATAAAATACCTGCTGCTTGACCATATCTTCAATTATGTATCAAAAGTGTATTTTTTTATTGATGAACGTAATATTCGTTCACAAATAGCTATCGACCGATTAGGTGCTGTAAAAACAGGGGAAAAACCTAGGGGTGACCACATGATAGATTATGTGTATTGTATAACCAAAACAGCGTGGCTGCAAAAGTAACAGCACTAACATACTGCCTGTTTCACCCTTACTATTTACCTGGAGAATTTCTTCATAGCTTCCGGGCTTACAGGCGTAAAAAAGTTGACCAGGTTTCCATCCGGGTCGCGAAATAGGAGGGAACGGTTTCCCCAGGGCATTGTTGTCGGCCCCTGAATAAGATTTGGCTGAACAAGTCCAGCAATGTTATTATATATAGCATCCACATCGTTTACCATAAATTCAATAATTGCCGACCGGTTATGGGCTGCTTCTGCCACCTCTCCACCTCCAAAAAAGGCTAAAGTGCGTGTGCTGCCGATTGCCAGTGTAGCAGACTCACTAAGTATTTCTGCAAAGTCTTCGGTGTATTTTACCCCGGTAATTCCGGTTACCTGCTCATAAAACCCAAGCAGTTTATTTACATCGGCTGTAATGATACGAATTGAAACGAGATTCATGTTTTTGCTTTAAAGTGTTCTTGTTAAAGCAAAGGTCCGGGCCGCTTAGGACAACTAGGTGTCAGGGGTGATAAAATTCTTTTTCTTACGGTCCAGGTACTCCGGCAGTGTAAGCTTGTGCGGTTCGAAAGAGAGATCAAGCAATTCAATTTTGCCGATCCTGTCCAGCCGGAACATCCTGAAATCTTTCCGCAACCTGCAAAAAGCAATCAGCAGCCAGCTTTCCTCCAGGCTATAGTACAGCGCAAAAGGCTCTATCTGCCGCTCGGTCTTTTCATGCTGCAAAGAGCTATAAGTAATTAATAAAACCCGGAAAGAAGTGAGTGCATGCTGAATGAGCGTGAGAGAAGAACTTTGCGGAAGCCCTGAAATTGCCGGGCTGACCGCAATTCTACCGGATAGTAATTCCACTTTCTCTTTGATGGAATAACGTAAAACGGCCCGGATCTTTTCAATTGCTTTCATATATTCATTCCGGAATGAACTGTCGGAACTTTTAAGGATCAGCTGCTCCGCGGTGATCAGTGCATTGGCCTCACCTTCCGTAAACATAACCGGGGGCACGGTATAACCTTCCATAAGCAGGTAGCCCTTACCTTCTTCCGTAAGAATTGGAACACCGGCCTGCTCCAGTACTTTTATATCGCGGTAAATGGTACGTACACTTACCTGGAACTTTTTTGCCAGCTGCGTAGCAGTAAGCAAACGTTTTGTTTGCAGCTGGGTGATGATAGCTGTGAGACGGGAAATACGTTTGATATCATTGTTCATAAGAGAATGAGAAGCCGAAGCAGAATGAAGTATAAAAATAGTGATGCCTGGTGAGGGTAAAGCGAACGGGAAACAAATTGGGATAAAAAAAACCGTTTGTTGAAGCGGCTTTTTATTTTTTTACATATTTGACACTTTAACATAGGATTGTATATTTAAGCCCATGTTATTCAACTCTTTTGAATTCCTGGTCTTCTTCCCGCTGGTAACGGTACTGTTTTTCCTGTTGCCGCACCGGTTCCGCTGGTTTCATTTGCTGGTAGCAAGCTGCATTTTCTATATGGCATTCATACCGGTATATATCATCATATTACTGGTAACCATAGTTATTGACTATATAGCCGGCATATACATAGAAAAGAGCCGGGGTAAGCGAAGAAAATATTTCCTGGTATTGAGCATTATAGCCAATGTAGGCGTGCTGGCCATTTTTAAATACTATAATTTCTTTGCCCAAAATATAAATGACCTTTTTGCCGTAGCAGGTGTGCATTTGACTCCGGTGCCGCTGCTACATATCATATTACCGGTAGGATTATCTTTCCACACGTTCCAGGCCATGAGCTATACCATAGAGGTTTACCGCGGCACACACAAGGCAGAAAAGCATTTCGGCATCTACGCCCTGTATGTAATGTTTTACCCGCAACTGGTGGCAGGGCCCATAGAGCGGCCGCAAAATATACTTTACCAGTTTCACGAAAAACAGACCTTCAACTACCACAATGCAGTAAGCGGCCTGCGCCTGATGATGTGGGGCATGTTTAAAAAAGTAGTAATTGCCGACAGGCTGGCGCTCTATACCGATCTAACGTTTGCACATCCCGATAGCTACTCGGCCCTGGGTGTATTGGTAGGTGCCGTGTTTTTTTCATTCCAGATATTCTGTGATTTTTCCGGTTATTCAGATATAGCGCTGGGTGCAGCACGTGTCATGGGCTTTAAACTGATGAAGAATTTTAATGCCCCTTATCATGCCAAAAATATTGCCGAATTCTGGAAACGCTGGCATATCTCTTTATCCACCTGGTTTCGCGACTACCTGTATATATCGCTGGGGGGCAACCGTGTATCTGTACCACGGTGGTATTTCAACCTGTTCTTCGTGTTCCTTGTCAGCGGGTTTTGGCATGGTGCCAACTGGACTTTTATATTCTGGGGGGCACTTCACGGGTTTTACCTGGTGTTTGCCATCGTTTCCGAAAAATTCAGGAAACGGGTAAATAAAGCAAGCGGCATTGCGCAGAGGCCACGGTTGAACCGCTTGCTGCAAATTGTAACAACCTATGTGCTGGTAACCTTTGCATGGATATTTTTCCGTGCCGATAATATGCATGCCGCATGGAAGGTAATAAAGCGCATAGCTTACCTGCCTTCAGAACTGCATCTTTCTAACTGGGCACAGGGTATGCCGTTCGACATAAAAGGCATTGCTACCTGTTTTGCACTCATCACTGTTCTTGAGCTGGTGCATACTTACCAGGGACATGGCCGGCTGATTGCAGCGCTTGAAAAACAACCCAGGCTGGTATGCCATAATATGCATCATCATATTCTTTGGGGTATTTGAGAACCGCCAGTTTATTTATTTCCAATTCTAGTTAATGAACGCAAAAACATTCATCATAAGACTGGCTCTTTTCCTGCTACCACTTTTGGCTGCTTACCTGTTTATAGAATGGGAACTTTCTATGATAGGCAATACGCAGAAACTTAAACACCGGTATATGGAGAAAAATGCCAAAGATGTACAGGTATTGATACTGGGCTCTTCGCAACCCTTCTTTGGCATAAACCCCGACTACATGACCTACCGAACCTATAACCTGGCGGGCGGTGCACAGTCACTGTACTACGATGAGCAAATGACCTATCGCTATCTTAATAAAATGCAGTCGCTGAAATGTGTCATCGTTCCTATCACCTATTTCAGTTTCAATTACGAACTGTGCGATAATGAAGAAAAATGGCGCGGCTATTTTTATTACAAATATTGGGGCATAAAGCACCCTGAGCTGGACATGTATAATGTGAAACTGTATTCTTATTCCGCTTTATACGGACTGGAGAGAATAAAATACCTGGTAAAAGACCGCTTTCATGTAGCTGATACACTTACCAATTTGCTGGACAATGGCTTTATGGCAAACGATACACTACCCAATAACAATATAAGCGACAGCCTGGGCCGTGCACGGGTAAAGCTGCACAACAGCATGATGCGCAGCAGCCGCTATGCAAACAATGTAAAACAGCTGGATAGCTTTATACAAACACTTACACTACGCAATATCAAAGTTATTTTCATTACCGTACCGGTTTACAAAACCTATTATCAATATTGCGACCCATCGGTTTTAGAAAACAACCGCGAAACCATCAGTATGCTGGCGCTAAAATACGGCTGCAGTTATTTCGATTATTTCAAAGACACGCGGTTTACAAAAAAAGACTTCTGGGACAACGACCATTTGAATATAAACGGTGCAAGAAAATTCACCCTCCTGCTCAACCGCCAGGTAGACAGTGTAATGAGACCCTATATGGCTTTAGCCAGGTAATACTGAGTTAAACGAACAAAACCTGAAACAGCTACAGTGACTGCTTTCAAGGTTTGCGTTCCTTCATTTATGATCGTTTCATTTTTAATAATCCTGCATTTATAGCTACTATTACGGTGCTCAAACTCATTAATACAGCACCGGCAGCAGGACTTAACATTATTCCCCACTTATACAGCACACCCGCGGCAAGAGGCAGTGCAACGATGTTATAGCCAGATGCCCATACCAGGTTTTGAATCATTTTTCGGTAGGTAGCTTTACCAAACAAAACCAGGCCAACGATATCATGTGGGTTACTATTTACCAATACAATACCCGCGGTCTCTGATGCTATATCACTGCCCGAACCAACTGCAATGCCTATATCTGCCTGTGCCAATGCAGGGGCATCATTTACACCGTCCCCCGTCATCGCCACAAATTCACCGCTGGCCTGCAGTTCCTTTATTTTATCCAATTTCTGGTGTGGCAACACTTCAGCATAATAGTCATCGATGCCCAGTTTTTTACTGACACTCTCAGCAACTTGTTTATTATCGCCTGTTAGCAAAACAGATTTGATATGATGATCATGAAGTGTTTGAATGGCCAAAGCGGATTCGGGGCGAATAGTGTCTGACAGCGCTATGTAACCAGCAAGTTCATCATTCACAATCACAAATACTATGGTTTCTGCAATATCGGAGTTGAACTTTGCAGGTAATGCCATATTTTTTTCTTTTAGGTACCCGGGACTTACAACTCTGACGCTTTTACCTTCTAAAGTAGCTTCAATACCTTTCCCCGTTAATGCTCTGAAGTTTTGGGCTGACGGAATAGAAATTGCAAGTTCTTTTACTTTTTGCATTATACCGGTGGCTATAGGATGCTCTGAGTTTTGCTCCAGGGCTGATGCAAGGCGCAACAAATCATTTTCATTTATTGCCGCCTGCAAGGAAGTGATTTTTGATACTTCAAACTTTCCGACAGTGAGTGTGCCTGTTTTGTCAAATACTAATGTTGTTATTTTCCTGGAATTTTCAAAAGCTGTCCGGTTTTTTATAAGAAGCCCATACTTAGCAGATAACGCAGTAGATCTTGCAACAACTAAAGGCACCGCTAGCCCTAAGGCGTGAGGGCAACAAATTACAATTACTGTTACCATTCGTTCTATAGCAAAGGCAAGGCCCTTACCCGAAAGATACCAAACAAGAAATGTTGCAACACCCGATATTATGGCAATTACACTAAGCCACCTGGCTGCTACGTCAGCCAGCAATTGTGTTTTGGACTTAGACTTTTGTGCATCCTGTACAAGCTTAACAACCTGGGATAGATAAGAGTCTTTGGAAGCATGTAATACGGTTACTTTTATAGCACCGTTCCCATTTATTGCCCCTGCTATAACTTTATCTCCCTTCCTTTTTTCTACCGGCTTAGACTCGCCGGTTAACAGGCTTTCATTTATATAACTTTCTCCATCAGATATAATACCGTCGGCGGGTATCTTTTCTCCTGGCTTTACAAGAACGACATCATTTTCCTTCAGCGTTTCTGTCTTTACATCCATGACATGCTCACCATGTACCAGGTGCGCTTCACCAGGCATTAGCTGTACCAATAATTCCAGTTCTTTTGACGCGCCTGCTATGGATTTCATTTCTATCCAATGGCCCAGTAGCATAATAAGTATCAAGGTGGCTAATTCCCAAAAGAAATCCATGCCCTGCAGCCCGAATACCGTTGCCACACTATATACATAAGCAACTGTAATAGCAAAACCGATCAATGTCATCATTCCCGGTTTTCTCTCCTTCATTTCTGCAATCCAACCTTTAAGAAATGGCAGTCCGCCATAAATAAAGACAAATGATGACAGCAGTAAAAGCAGGTATTGGGAACCGGGGAAACTAAAATGGATATCCAGCCAATGCTGTATCATTTCTGACAAAAGCAGAATAGGCACAATAAGTACAAGTACTATATAAAAGCGTTTGCGAAAATCGGCAATCATGGCATTATGGTCATGACCTATACTATGATTGCCATGCTCATGCATTTTATGGGCAGAACCTGTTACGTGGTGATTATGTTGCTCCATGAACTATTTGTATCAGGTGTATTTTACCATGAGTGTCTTATACAGGAGTTTTGCAGGCTATGTAATATGCCTGCAAAATCATTATTGCTCGGTTTTGTTAGATATGGTCCTTACTACATCATCCAGCTCGTGGGCAGTTTGTAAGATATGCTGCAGCAAGTCTTCATGGGGTTTGGGCAGCGTCAGTTCATTTTGCAGTATATCCACAAGCCCTATCAAACGTGCTAACGGGGCCCTGATAACGTGAGATTGCAGCCACGCAATTTCCTCAAGCTTAGTCTGGTTGGCCCTGGCTGCCGTAATGTCAAGACAGGCACCTATCATTTTCACCGGCCTGCCTTCTTCGCTAAGTAATACCCTGCCCCATGATTTTAAACAACGCTCTTCACCACCGGGGCGGACAATCCGTTCTTCAAAAAAAATATCATTATGTGTTTCTAATACACTTTTTATTATACCGGTAACTCTTTCCCGGTCATCGGGATGCAACATTGCAACGTAGCCTTCAAATGTAGCAGGGAAGGTTTTCTTATCCAGCCCGTATATTTTATACAATACATCAGACCATGTGACCAGGTTTTTGTCAATATCCCACTGCCAGTTTCCAAAGTTGGCCAATTCCTGTCCCTGCGCTATCAATAAACCAGCCTCCTGTATCATTTCTGCGCTAAACCTGTTTTCCAGTATCACGTTCAATATAGAAACAGACCGTTCTATAATATCTATTTCATTGGCATCGGGTATTTTTGTGTTATCGTAATAAATACCCAATACAGCTATTACGTTATCCTCCGAGTCGAAAATAGGGAAAGACCAACAAGAGCGCAGATTGTGCGGCAACGCCAGGTGTTTATAATCTGCCCACCTGATATCCGTTTCAATATCTGTGGCTATTACTTTCTCTTTAAGATATGCCGATGTTCCGCAAGAACCCGCATTAGGGCCTATAGCCAGGTTATTTATCGACTCTACGTATGCCTGTGGCAAAGACGGGGATACCCAGTTATATATCTTATTATCCTTCACACGCAATACAGAACATTTCATGCTCGGGAATAATTTTTCCAAACCTCCCACATACTCCTGCAATACGGTTTCAGTTTCTATACCTTGCCGGGAATTTAACTCGAGTACATGTTTTTCAAGATGATCCAGGTCTTCCAGCAGTTTTGCTTCGGTAATATCAACCATTATGCCCCGCAGCAATGATGGTTTATCATCTTCTAAAATCACAGAGACCACATCCTTTATCCATACAATGCTGCCGTCTGCTTTTACCATCCGGTAATCGAACGTATGGCTGCGGGCGTCCTTTGTTTGCATCATGCAAAAATTAACGGCCCGGTCTCTGTCTTCGTGATAAATATGTTTACTCCAGAAATAAGGGTCGCTCAGCCATTCTTCGGGGGTATAACCCAGTATGCCCTGCACCTGCGGACTGATAAAATTGAATTCAAAACTAAGTGCATCAGCCTCCCAAACTATACCGTCTATTGATTGGATCAGCGATTCCTGCCGGTTACGGGATTCTATCAGTGCATCTTCAATCTTCTTTTTTTCTGTAATATCCTGGGTTGCGCCGTAAAGGCGGGTACATACACCGCCGGTCAAATCAGCTTTACCTGTACTTCTTACCCATAGATGACTGCCTTTAGCAGTAATAATCTGCAATTCTATATCAAACATTCCGCCCACGGCAATGGCTTCCTGCACAACAGCTATAAGCTTTTGACGGGTTTCTTCATCTTTATAGAAGTTGAGTGTAGTTTCAAAGCTGAGTTCAAAATCATCATCTATTTCATGAATTTCCCGCATCATATCCGACCACAATACCTTGTTTTCATTTAAGTCGATCTCCCATGTTCCGTTGCGGGCTACTCTTTGTGTCTCATTCAAAAATTTATCTTTCTTCACAAGCAAATCAACAAGAGCAGACTCGTGTTCCTGGGCTGCAACCTTAGCGGTAACATCGGTTATTAATGCGATAATATGCAGTACATCATGTTCATTTTTAACCGGCGTAAACAGGATATCAAAATACTTACCATGCTGTACTGTTTCATCCTGGCCAGGCCAGCGTTTTAAGGAAGTGAGGTGCATATCTTGTTTGCGCCCACATACTTGCATTAAGCACTGTGTCCAGTCCGGCTGCCGGTCATTATCAACTTTAAATATGACCGATGCGAAGTCTTGCCCGATCACCTCATGAGCAGGCATATTGAGCAAAGACTGAACAGCTATGTTTGCCGATCTTATTGTAAATACCGGGGCATCGGTGTTGATTACCAGGATAGGAACCGGTAATGATTGGAAAAGCATTGGGTCATTAACAAAATTTCTTTCCTCCTCCATAGTATTTAATTGCACACTGAATAAAAAGCATATTCAGTAGTAGTCAATAAATAGTTAATAACCTCCCTAAGGAGCTATAATAAAAGTAATGGAAAAAATGCCGATATGCAATGATATTACAGCATAACAGCGAAACTAATTCCAGATGCCATTTGCTTCCGTCAGCACAATAGGCTGGCCATCGGTAACTACAATGGTATGCTCATGCTGCGCCATAAACCCGCCGTTATTCCCTACCATCGTCCAGCCATCATTCAGGGTTTGTGCATACGTAGATGTGGTGGATATGAAGGTCTCAATGGCTACTACGCTATTCTTCTTAAAACGTGTACGATTGAACTTGTCTTTGTAATTCGCTATTTCACCCGGTGCTTCATGCAGGCTCTTGCCTATGCCATGACCGGTCAGGTTCTTAATTACTTTGTAGCCGTGTTTCCTTGCCTCTGTTTCTATCAGGTGACCGATATCTGAAATACGTACGCCGCCCTTTATGTTATGGATAGCCTTGTGCAGTATTTGTTTTGAAGCGTCTACCAGTTGCTGGTGGTGGTTGATATCTTGTCCCAGCACAAACGATTCGCCATTGTCTGACCAAAAGCCGCCGAGTTCGGCAGATACATCTACATTTACCAGGTCGCCCTCCTGCAGTATCCTGTTGCGCGATGGTATACCGTGGCAAAATTCATTGTTGACACTAATACAGGTGCAACCCGGGAAACGGTAAGTAAGGTAAGGTGCTGACTTTGCCCCGAAGCCCGAAAGTATATTTGCCCCGTAGTCATCCAATTCTTTTGTACTCATACCCGGTTGGGCATAATTTCTCATTTCCTTCAGGGTATAAGCAACCGCTTCGCTTGCCCTTTTCATTCCTGCCAGTTCCGCTTCTGTTGTTATCGACATGTTTGTTTGATATCTTCTATTAAAATCCTGGTGCACAAGGTGCGCTTGCAAGCTATTACTATTTTTCAAAAAATGGTTTGCGTGGGTTTTCCTTCATGCGACGGTCTATAAGTTCTGCCAGCCATTGAAAATATTCCGCAAGGAAAGGATCATCTCCGTGCACCCTCATCTCCAATACCATAGGCTTATATTTCTCCCATGTATTACTCACATAAGAACCAAGGGTTTTATCTACAAGGTTCAAATCAATGAACTTATCTGCTACCAGCATACCCAATGATTCCATCTCCTGCATCAGCTGTATAAATTGTGCCCGTTGCGTTTTATTCGCCCATACTATCCATTCTTCATAAGTATTGGGGAAACCGGTATCCAACGTAAAAAGGATCAGTTCTGCAAATTCCCGCGACTGGAAATTGCGTAGCGTTTCTAAAGTCAGGCGCTCGCGCCGGTCTTTCTTAACTGCATTTACCTGTGCCACACCAAAAATTATGGCTACTACCAATGACAAGGTGAGTGCCAGGTCAGCAATGACTGAAATGATCTCTGTAGACATACTCAAAAGTAACTAATTAACATATATATTCCCTACCCTTAATTAATCTGTTTCCCGCCGGAATTCTGCCTATTAAGTGTTATCCGCTCTTCCACCCCTACCTCATCTAAAAACCTTGTATCGTGCGATATTACTATTACAGTACCCTGGTATTCCTTTACGGCAGCTGTCAGTATCTCTATATTCTGAATATCGAGATTATTGGTTGGTTCATCCAGCACAATCATATCCGGTGCTTGCTGTGCTATAGTAAGACAGCATAATACCATCCGCATCTTCTCCCCGCCACTCAGCGCATGGCATGGCTTATCCCAATCTGCTTTTGTAAACAGGAAATGGGTTAAGCGGCTTTTTATTTCATGCTCTTCAAGATGCCCTGTATTAAATTGTTGTGCCTGTTCGTATACACTCAGCCCGTTATCTATCAATGAATAATCCTGGTCTATATAAACAGACCTGCTATCAGTAGCCCTGTATAGGGTACCTGCTGCCGGTTCCAATGTGCCGAGTATCATTTTTATCAGCGTAGTTTTCCCTGAGCCATTTATGCCGGCAATAGCTATGCGCTCACCACTGTTCAATTGAAAACTCAACGGCTCTTTCCATAATAGCTGTGCCCCGTAACTATAATTGATGTCCTTTGCCGTTACCAGTATTTTTCCGCGGTGCAGTTGTGTGTCATCAAAGCCTATTTTCATCTTGTCCTTGGCCGGCAGTTCTTTTCGCAGCTCATTTATCTCATTTGCTATAGCACCTGTTTTCTCTGCATGCACTTCTTTCGCACGCGCAGTACTTTTTTCCGCATTATTTCGCAACGTATTGAGGGCTATTGTAGGTACACCCGCCTTGTCCTGTTTTTTACGCCCGCGCGCATCCAGCTTCTGCTGCCGCTCTGTCGACTCTCTTTCTATCTCTTTTGCTTTCCGCAGCGCTTTTTCCTTACCCTTAAGGTCTTCATTCAGTGCATTGGCCTCTACGGTCTTCTGTGTTGCATAAAAATCGTAATTGCCACCGTATGTCGTTATACCGCGTTTACTTAATTCGCAAACGGTATTGAGCAGGTTCAGCAGCGTACGGTCATGGCTCACTACTACCAGTGTGCTGTTTGCTGACTGTATATAATCATACAAGATCGCCCTGCCCGCCATGTCAAGGTGGTTGCTTGGCTCATCCAGCAATACTATCTGCGGCTTGTGTATGAATATACCAGCCAGGAACACTTTTGTTTTTTGCCCGCCACTAAGTGTGCTCATTGGCTGCTGGAACTGCAGCCCTTCAAGTCCCCAATGTGCGAGGGCTTCGCTACATCTTTCTTCTATGCCCCAGTCATCGTCCAGCACCGTCATATTGCCGGCGGTTACTTGTCCGCCCAGTATTTCCTTCAGTGCCTGCAGCTTATCTGCTACACCAAGCGCCTGTGCAATAGTGTATGTATTATACTGGCCAAAATGCTGCGGCACATAATAGGGTTTCGAGCTTGCCTTTAGCGTACCGGCAGACGGCTGCAGACGGCCGGCCATTATTTGCAGCAGGGTAGATTTACCAATGCCATTATTGCCTACCAGGGCTATCTTGTCTTGTTTATTAATAGTAAGATTGATGTCTTCGAACAACAGGTCTTTATTGGGATGGATGTATCCTATGTTTTGCAGAATAAGCATAATCTCTTTCTTTAAAAATGAATAACCGGCATAGGGCCTCTTTCGGGGATTCCCTGTCCATTTACTTACTTGAAAGAAATTATTGTCTACATGAATACTTATTGCCTGATTGAAATGCAAAGATACGGATAGTTTGTTTTTTTGACATCTTTTCACCCCGTTTCATTTCTTAACCCAGGTCAATGAGATTGGGAAATAGCCGGCATAGCTTTGCATCATCAAATAACAGAATAAAACCATCTGACGAAAATGAAAGCTATAGTGTACATGAATTACGGAGCACCTGAAGTACTGCAATTGAAAAATGTAGCAAAGCCCGTACCGAAAGACAACGAAGTATTGGTGCGTATCAAAGCCACCGCTGCCAATTCCGGCGACTGGAGGCTGCGCAGGGCCGACCCGTTTGCAGTAAGATTGTTTTTTGGCTTGACCAAGCCTAAGAAAAACATCCTGGGCGGTGTATTATCCGGTGAAGTTGAAGCTGTAGGTAAAAACGTTACACGATTCAAAGCCGGCGACCAGGTATTCGGAATGACAGGCATGAGCTTTGGCGCCTATGCAGAATATAAATGCCTGCCCGAAACTGCAACGCTTGCATTAAAACCTGCTAATATCAGCCATAAAGAAGCGGCTGTTATACCTTTCGGCGGAACCACTGCCATGCACTTTTTGAAAAAAGCAAATATAAAACCCGGGCAAAAGGTGTTGGTATACGGCGCATCGGGCGCGGTAGGTACAGCAGTGGTACAGGTAGCCAAAAGCCTTGGTGCTGCAGTAACTGCTGTGTGTAGCACTGCCAATATCCAGCTAATGAAATCTTTAGGTGCTGATAAAGTAATAGATTATAAAACAACAGACTTTACAAATGGCAATGAGGTATATGATGTGATCTTTGACACCGTTAATAAAACATCGTTCTCCGGCAACTTAAAAGTACTGTCCAAAACAGGCGTGCTGCTGCTGAGCGCCGCAGAGATGCCGCAGATGATGCGTGGGCTTTGGACCAATATGACCGGCGGCCGTAAAGTGGTGACAGGTGTAAATGGTGAGAAAACAGAAGACATGAATTTTCTTGCAAGGCTTATTGAAGCGGGCAAAATGAAAGCCGTGATTGACCGCAGTTATCCTTTGGAAGAAATGGCTGCCGCGCATACTTATGTAGAACAGGGACATAAAAAAGGCAATGTGGCTATTGAAGTGTAACAGCCCTATAGTTTCTGTGTGATCCTTTTTCTTATCCTGCTTAAGGACTCGGGCTTTACGCCTATATAGCTGGCTATCTGGTATTGGGGTATTTTTTGAAACAGGTCGGGCCGCGATTGCAAGAGCTTCAGGTAACGCTGCTCGGGAGTATCGGTGGTGTAAGAAGCCATGATCTCCTGCTGCTCGGCAAATACTTTTTCCATCACTTTCCTGGAAACAGTTTCAAGCCTTGGGAAACGGCGGTACAGGTCTTCTTCTTTCTCCCGGTTGCCTACCACCAGGGCCGAGTCTATACAGCAGGCAAGAAAATGCGTGGCGGGCGTACGCTGGGTGAAACTATTAATAGACAAGACCCATTGTTCTTCAGTAAAAAAATTATTGGTACGCTCTTCTCCGTCAACCAGGTAGTATTGCCGCACGCAGCCCTCCAGCACAAAATAAGCTTCTGTAGACACCTGCCCTTCTTTCAGCAGCACTGTACCTTTTTTATAATGCAGTATGGTCATAGTAGCTGCTATAGCATCTGCTTCTTCATCCGAAAGCGGCATGATACGGGAAAAATATTTCAGCAGTTTATTATGCATAATCAGCTTTAAAGCAACTACATCTATTGTAAATATACTCATTTGCATCCGGCTTGTAGAATTTCACCGGTTTATTATTGAAACCACCTGCTTGCCCCGCGCAATTCACCCTTCATATTGTCGCAATTGCACAGGTATTATTAGAGCGGCAATGCAGAACTTTATTGTGAACAAAAGAACTAAATCATGGAAAAACAACAGTATCGTATAACCATCAACGCGCCACGCGAAAAAGTATGGAATGCCCTTTGGGAAGATAAGAACTATCGCACCTGGACGGCTGCATTTGCAGAAGGCTCTTCGGCCAAAACAGATAACTGGAAAGAAGGCAGCAAGGTAATGTTTACCGATGGTACAGATAATGGCATGGTAGCCCTTATAGAAGTAAATCGCCCGAACGAATTTATGTCTTTTAAACACATAGCCATAATGAAAGATGGCGAAGAAGCAGATGCAGGCGAATGGGCAGGGGCACATGAGAACTACACCCTGACTGCAACAGGCCGGCAAACAGAACTGGCTGTTGATATTGATATTGCAGATGAATTTAAAGAATACTTTGCAAAAGCATGGCCAAAGGCGTTGGCAAGCGTAAAAGAACTGGCAGAAGGGAATTGATAAGCAAAGGTGCTGCCTGCTGTTGGCAGGCAGCACCTTTTTATTAGCATAACCCATTATAAAATGTATATTAGTGTTCCTTATAAGGAATTGCAATATGCTCGGGCAACTATATTATCTCAATAAACTCCGGCGCAACCTCGGTATAAAAAATGCGCTGAATGTTTTTTTCAATTTTCGGATAAAAAAATCGGGCATAGCACATGTAGATTTTATACGTTATCCTTTCCGCATCCGGCTCAACAACATTGCCGACAGCTCTACATTTACAGAAGTTATAATGCGCCAGGAGTATACACTCAATATACCTTTTATTCCCGCAACTATTATTGATGCGGGGGCAAATATTGGGCTTACGGCCATTTTTTTTGCGAATAAATACCCACAGGCAAAAATCATAAGTATAGAACCTGCCAGCGATAATTTTGCCATTTTGCAAGAAAACATTAAACCATATCCGCAGATACAAGCCATACAATCGGGTGTATGGTCTAAAAAAACAAATCTTCGCCTTATAGACAATGGGCGCGGGGCTAATTCCTATAGCGTAGCAGAAGCTGAAACAGCTGATGAACATACATTTCCGGCCATTAGCATTGCAGATATTATGCAGCAGCAAAACTGGACCACGATAGACCTGTTAAAAATGGACGTGGAAGGCGCAGAAAAAGAACTGTTCTCAAATAATTATGAATCGTGGTTGCCTAAAACAAGAGTGCTGGTAGTGGAAACACACGACCGTTTTGTAAAAGGGTCTTCCCGTCCTTTATTTGCCGCCATATCAAAACTTAATTTCTCCTGTAAGCTCCAGGGTTTTAATCATGTTTTCATTAACGAAGACTTGCAATAATAAGCTGCCTTTGTGCATTTAACCTTAACGTCAGTATAAAGTAAAATTCATACGCAGCAGGAACAAGCTGCCTATTGCTTTGTAACTTTACCATACCGTTATGATTTAGTGATGGCCTACCCCCCTTACAGCCATCACAGCTTTTTGAAGAAACATCCTATGAAACCAACTATACCCTTTTTATGGCTATTGCTATTGCATGCCATGTTCGCTAAGGCACAATGTACCGACTGGAAGGCACAGATAAATTTTGTAAATGCCTCTACCTGTTTTGCCAATGGCTCATTTGGCGCAGGCGTGTCGGGGCCCGATGCCGGCAACCTCTCCAATATCATGTATGGCATACCTGTCGCCGGCAATAGCTATGCCGTACCGCTTAATACATCATCCCTGTTTACCAATGTGCCGCCGGGCAGCTATACCGTAAGTGCCGTAGCCGCCTGCAACGGAACTTACGTAGGGCGCAATACAACTGTGTCTATAGCATCGTCGTATGCTGCCCCCGTTTTAAATCTTAACCTGCAGCGGGCATCTATCAACTGCGGGGCTTATGGCACAATAGGTGTGGACATTCAGAACGGCCGGGCACCCTTCCAGATAAAAATAACCAGCGCCCCTTCGGCATACCTCGGCCCAATCAATTTTACAGCGCCCAATGCCAGCTATGCCATTGGTAACCTGCCTGTTGGCAGCTATACCATCCAGGTAACAGACGCATGTGCCAGCGGCACTGCGCCACAAACCATTACAGTAAACAGCCTGTCTTTAACGCGCATACCATTGGAGTTTCCGTTACCGCTCAATAATACCTGCAATAGCATTATAATTCCCAAACCATACATTCTCAATGCTGCCGGGTGGTTTGGTTATTACGCCGATCCATCCTTCAGGATGAGTGTGCAGGTGAGCGGCGGCGTAGTGAATGCAAGCACAACAGTACCCATGGACGCGGGTGTGTTTACCTTGCCGCTGCTGCCGGGTAAAACCATAAAAGACTGTTACGGCAAGACCATCACATATACCATTACCCCGCCATGCGGCTCACCCATAGTAATGACCAGGACTATTCCTTATCCAACTATATCTCACAATATCAGCCAGACCTGCTCCACTTTTGTAGCATATATTTCTATCGCGGGCATCAGCTGCAAGCCTTTCAATTATACCATAACCGACCTGAACACATCTTTCGTGTACGGGCCGTATACCAACCCTACAGCATTCATTTCATCACCTACGCTGCCTTACGGCAGTTACCGTTTGAATTATACTACGGCAGATGGCTATAGCAATAGTTACAATTTCTCAGCATCGCCGGTTAGCGGCACACCCTATAGTGTTACAGTTGTAAACGGGTCATCAGGATTTACCAATTATATAGAAGGTTTTAGTTTTTACACCACAGCAAGTTTTTCATCAAAAATAGTAGAATTGTTCAGCGGTCCAGCAGGCTATTCCTTTCAAGGCGCATGGACCAGCAATAATAATTTCAGGGTATACTATAACCAAACCCCAACAGCGCCAGGCACTCAAAGATTTCCTGCAGGCAATTATGTATGGAAAGTAACAGATAACTGCGGCACGTATTACCTGCCTGTTACAGTAGGCCCGCAAGACCTGTATCAATTTGCAGCAGGCATCAGCCAGCAAAAGCTTACCTGCCAGGGCTTGTGGATATGGCCTTCAGGCACGGCTACCAACAACGGGCAAAGCAGGCCCTGGAAATTTTCGCTACTGCTCAACGGCTATACTTATCCTACTCCACCAAACGGGCAATGGCCGCAATATAATGCAGGCGATTCCGTACTGCTGACACAGCCGGGCATTTATACGATATTGCCATCCTCCAATACCTACACCTATTATTTCGGAGGCCCTACAGGGGCAGGCAGCTACCCCAATCCTTATTCCAATACCTACGCGTTTACCAACACGCAGGTACCCGTGCAGCCCGACATGAGCCAGACACAAGGCTTTGCCTGCGCAGGGGGCACCAGTGCAGCGCAGATATACATAAAAGGCATGGGCGGCATCCCTTACAAAAACCCGGCACGCTACAATTACTACCTGGCACAGGCAGGCAATGGTGCAAGCGGGCCGTATATAGCATCTAACAGTACAGGTGTATTTACGAGCTTCGGGGGTATTGTTAATGCCACTTACGATGTAAAAATCGTAGACTCATGCGGCGCTTTTTCTGTGCAGCCACTAAAGATTTTGAACCTGCAAACTGCCCGGCTCATTAATACCAGCAAGTATATTCTATGCAATAACGACAGCATCAGGCTGAGTGCAATTTATTTACCCGGCGCTACCTACTCATGGACAGGCCCTGCCGGCTTCACATCTGCACTGCGTGAACCGGTGCTGAAAAATGTGACGGCTGCCAATACAGGTGTGTACCGTGTTACCATTACTACCACCTCCTGCCCGCAATCAGTAACGGATACTACTATCCTGTACGTAGCGCCCAACCCACCCAAACCGAACATCAGTTTAGATTGCGGCACTATGCCGGTTACCATTACCGTAACCAATCCATCTGCTGCCTATAAGTATAAATGGGGTATAGGACGGTTTATATCCAATATGTATTTCTACATCCAGCAGTCTTCAGACTATGGCTATACCAAAGAGGTGGACTGGGAAGGCAGTTTTCGTGCATTGGCCATAGACACCATTACCGGCTGCAGCACAGCCAGCGACTCCATCATGTTTGCAGACGACCCCAATATACCTTTGGTGGCCAGCATATATTCACCTCACCTGAAGATATGCACGGGGGATACAACTATACTCGTAGCTCAGGGACCGGCATCATCATTAAAAGCACTTTCCTACCAATGGTTTAAAAACGGTGCTGTGATACCCGGCGCCACGGGCGTGAGCTTTATTACCTGGCAGCCTGGCAACTACAAAGTACGCATACAAACCGGCCCATGCAGTATAGATACATCGGATGAAGTAACTGTAACAGTAGTAGCCAACCCTGTTGCTTCCATCTCCGCAGCAAAACTGGATATATGCAGCGGCGAGACCACCCCAATGCAGGCTAATACAGGTGCAGGTTATAGCTACACATGGCTGGTAAACGGCACCAGTATTCCCGGTGCTACAGGTTCTAATATCAATGCAGGGCAATCAGGCACTTATGTGGCCATCGTGTCAAATGGCGGATGCATAGCTACGTCCAATGCGCTGGTATTGAATGTGCACCCGGCACCACTTATCAACCTGGTGCCCGGCACCGACCAATACCTGTGCAGCGGCAACACGATCAATTTTACCACGCCTTATGATACTGCATATAGCTATACCTGGTTTAAAAACGGGAGCATAGTACCGGGCGCAAATGCCAACAGCTACCTCACATCAGTGCCCGGCAAATACAAGGTGCGTGTGAGCAATAAATACTGCCCCGATAATACATCGCAGGAAGTAGCGGTAAGCCTGCTGCCTACATCTGTTTACCTGAACAAGGACACCATCATTTGCGATACCAATTTTGCACTGCCTATGGGCGTGCCCAATGGCTTTGATGATGTATTATGGTCTACCGGCGCAACCACGCAAAACATTACGGCTACTGCAGGTGGCACATATTGGGTACGCGTAAGTAATAAGTGCGGCGTATACACCGATACAATGGTCATCAGAACTCTTAAAGACTATCTGCCGAATCTGCCAGCCGACACTATCATCTGCAATGAGCAGAACATGGCCATCATCCATGCAGCTACTTTGTCAGACAGTGTGCAATGGAGTACGGGAGATACCGGCCGGTATGTAACCATCAGCAGGCCGGGCAAATACTGGCTGTCTGCAAAATCGCCCTGCGGCATTTTTACAGATACGGTAAACATCATCTTCTGTGCACCTGAAATAAAAAATATGCAGCCAACACGCGACAGCATCTGCGAAGGAGACTGTATCAATTTTACAACAGAGATCATTAACTACCCGCAAACCTATAAATGGCGGTTTGAAGGCGGCAGCCCTGCTATGTCAGACTCTGCCAACCCGGGCACTATATGCTATACACAGGCCGGCATCTACAAGGTTAGCCTCGATGTATCGAACACAGGTGGCAGCAGCAGCTACAGCAGTACGGTAACAGTGCTATCTAAACCCAAGCCACGCTTTAAGGACACCACCATCACTGTATCGTACAAGACCAGCCTAGGCATGCCGGCTTGTGCCAATGCGCAAGTAGCTGAATGGTATAAAGATGGTAAACTGCTTTGTGCCAACTGCCCGGTACTGGAAATTGAAGCGCGCGATTACCGCTCGGTATACCACTGCGTAGTACGCAATGGCGACTGCCCCGATAGCTGTACCTACAAGCTGCAGGTAATAGACATACCGCACGATGTATGGCTGCCCGATGTATTCAGCCCCAATGGCGACGGGCGCAATGACCTGTTCCGTATGATAACCGATAACCCGAATGTGCTGCTTGTGAACCTGTCTGTTTACAACCGCTTCGGCCAGCGTGTATTTATGGGCACTGCCAATGGAGAAGGATGGGATGGCACCTTCGGCGGGCAACACTTAGATCTCGGCACCTATTTCTGGACCATACGCTACCGGGTACTGGGCAATGATGAATTGTACTTTAAAAAAGGAGAAGTAACGCTGATAAAATAAATTCTCCCCAGGATAGACAAAAAGCCCTGTAATATGCAGGGCTTTTTTTGCGCCAGCTATTATATTCCGTTATCTTCTGCCCTTTAATTTTACTAATGCTTCATAGATATTAATTATGGTGCTGCGCTGCTTATTCCATAGAAACAATGATAATTTCACAGAAACAATTTAATAGTTGTAACATGGAACAAGACACACACAGCACCTTGGCCAAAGTAAACGGCGAAAGTAAATGCCCGTTCTCCGGCGGCGCATTGAAGCAAAGCGCAGGCAGCGGCACCGGCAACCGCGACTGGTGGCCTAACCAGTTAAAACTGAATATTCTCCGTCAGCACTCTTCGCTCTCCAACCCTATGGGAGCGGATTTTAATTATGCAGAAGCATTTAAAAGCCTGGACCTGGATGCAGTGAAGAAAGACCTTTTTGCACTGATGACCGATTCGCAACCATGGTGGCCGGCAGACTATGGACATTACGGTCCCTTCTTTATACGTATGGCATGGCATAGTGCCGGTACCTACCGCATATCCGACGGGCGTGGTGGTGCGGGCTTCGGCACACAGCGTTTTGCACCGCTTAACAGCTGGCCCGATAATGCTAACCTAGACAAGGCGCGTGCACTGCTGTGGCCTATAAAACAGAAATACGGAAATAAGATATCGTGGGCCGACCTGATGATACTGGCCGGCAACTGTGCCCTGGAATCTATGGGCTTTAAGACCTTTGGCTTTGCCGGCGGCCGTGCCGATGTGTGGGAACCTGCTGAAGATATATACTGGGGTGCCGAAAAAGAATGGCTGGCAGACAGCCGTTATAGCGGTGACCGCGAACTGGAAAACCCACTTGCGGCTGTACAAATGGGATTGATATATGTGAACCCTGAAGGCCCTAATGGCAACCCCGACCCGCTGGCTGCAGCCCGCGATATACGCGAAACATTCGGGCGTATGGCTATGAACGATGAAGAGACCGTAGCGCTGATAGCAGGAGGCCATAGTTTTGGCAAAACGCATGGTGCTGCCGAGCCCGGCAAATATGTAGGTAAAGAACCGGCAGGTGCAGGCATAGAAGAAATGGGCCTGGGCTGGACCAATACCTATGGTACAGGCTGCGGACCTGATACTATTACCAGCGGCCTGGAAGGTGCCTGGACGGCTACACCTACCAAATGGAGCAATAACTTTTTTGAAAACCTTTTTGGCTTTGAATGGGAACTGACCAAGAGCCCGGCAGGTGCACACCAATGGCGGCCTAAAGACGGTGCAGGTGCAGGAATGATGCCCGATGCACACGACCCTGCCAAACGCCATGCACCCTTCATGCTCACTACCGACCTATCGCTGCGTGCAGACCCTGTTTATGAAAAAATATCGCGCCGCTTTTTAGAGCACCCGGATGAATTTGCAGATGCCTTTGCACGTGCATGGTTCAAACTTACACACCGCGATATGGGACCGCGTGCCCGCTACCTGGGCAAAGAAGTGCCTGCCGAAGTACTGGTATGGCAAGACCCAGTGCCGGCTGTAACGCACCCGCTAATAGAAGAAAACGATATAACCGAATTAAAGAATAAAATACTGGCTTCGGGCCTTTCCGTATCGCAGCTGGTATCTACTGCATGGGCCTCGGCCTCAACTTTCCGCGGGTCTGATAAGCGGGGTGGTGCAAATGGGGCACGTATACGGCTGGCCCCGCAAAAAGACTGGGAAGTAAATAACCCGCCGCAGCTGACTAAAGTATTGCAGATACTTGAAGGTATTCAAAAAGAATTCAACACCGCGCAGGGTGGCAAGCAGGTATCGCTGGCAGATCTTATTGTGCTGGGTGGGTGCGCTGCTGTAGAGCACGCTGCCAAAGCAGCAGGGCATAACGTGACTGTGCCCTTTACACCGGGCCGTACCGATGCCACGCAGGAACAAACAGATGTTGATTCCTTTGCCATACTGGAACCGAAAGCCGATGGTTTCCGCAACTACTTTGGTGCAAAGCATACGGCACCGGCAGAAGAAATGCTGGTAGATAAAGCACAACTGCTGAACCTTACCGCGCCTGAAATGACGGTATTGGTAGGTGGCATGCGCGTGCTTAATACACATTATAACCAGCTGCACCACGGCGTGTTCACCAACCGCCCCGAAACACTGACCAATGATTTCTTTGTGAACGTGCTGGACCTGAATACCAAATGGCGCGCTACAAGCGATGCTAAAAATATCTTTGAAGGTCATGACCGTAAAACCGGCGAACTGAAATGGACCGGCACGCGTGTAGACCTGATATTCGGTTCTAATTCTGAATTGAGAGCCATTGCCGAAGTATATGCCTGTGCAGACAGTAAAGATAAATTTGTGCAGGACTTTGTTGCCGCATGGACAAAAGTGATGAACCTTGACCGTTTTGACCTGCATTGATTACAATAGACAGATAGCTAAAAAAACGGGCGGCTTTCGGGCCGCCTATTTTATTAACGGCAGTATAGATATTTTTTACCGCAGCAGGTGTTAACCGTCTTGCAATTTGTTTCTGAGCTTTAAAAAGGTTTCGTACGGTCCTTTTGCCAGGAACATGTTGGTTACCCATGCAGGAACCGCGCCGCCAGGGTCTGCTTTTGCATAGTATTCTATTTTAAGCAGGTTATGCTCGGTGGTGGTCACCCTCCACGCTACCTGCGATGACTGTACCCGCACCAGTCCTTTCTTTACAGGTATTACATTGTTTTCTGCCCATGCATTCATCGTCAGGATGCGTTTAACAGGGTCCTGCACCAGTTTTACATGCATCACCATATCACGATTTGTTACGGGCCAGGGCATACTTTTCTCCGAGTAGTAGATCAGTTCCCCCTCTCCTATTATTTTAACAACCGTAGAGATCTTGGTGCTGTACACCCAGTCTTTTTGCCCCGGCACATCAAGCAGTAAGGCGGCGAGCTGGCTGATACTCCCTTTAGCTTCGAAATCCGCTTTCAGTTCTTTTATTTCAGAACCTGCAACCATGCGGGTATATATTCTTATACCATCGCTGTTTTTCATTAGTTCCCATTTGTCCTGGGCCTGCACATCCCATGCGCCGCACAGCAGCACCATAAATAAAGCCGCCGGTTTTATTATGCCGATACGCCCAAACACAGCGTAAAAATTTAGCTCCCTGCCTAATGACTTGCTACTCATTACTTACGCCTTATGATCTCATACACCTTTACTGTCCGAAATTCGTCGATCACCTTTACATCGTATATCTTCTCTACAAATTCTTTCAGCCCCTGGTTGAAGATGATGGCTTTACTTCCGGGGTGCAGTTCCCATTTATCTACCGTGGGCAGCGGGTGGCCTTTTGTTTCCAGCAGCTCCTGGTACCAGCTTACGTCGGCACGGTACTCTTCACTCACCAGGCAGTAGCCATCGGCGGGCCTTTTACCATAGAGCATATCTTTCAGGTACAGGGTGGTATTCACCGTTTCCAGGCCGCCATTGGCTACCCAGGGTTCACGGTCGGCGGCTATTATTTGTGTGTACGGCACATAGCTGATGCACAGGATGAAGAGTACCGCCAACACTTTGCCCAACATAGCCTTTACCACATCAGTAGTTTGTATAGCCTCATATACCAGGTATATCATATACCCCGCTATCATAGCAAAGAAAGGATAGCAAGGCATGATATACCATTCAAACTTGCTGGCGCTGAAGGTGATGACCAGAAACTGGCAGAGTGCAGCACCCAAAGCATAAATAAGCAGGCGGCGTACTGCATCATCTTTTACAAACGGTATAGATATTATTGCAGCCACCATCCACCACATCCAGTGCTGAAATTCGGTAGAAATGATCTTATCGAAATAAAACCAGCGTGTAATAGGCGGACCGGGATTGTCTACCACATGCAGGTAGCGGCCGCCCAGCTCGTTATCGGCCACCTGTTTTATAAAGCCGGGGTTGTAATGCTCGCGCAGCAGGTAGTAGCCCGCTACAAAAAATATAAACAGCGCTATGCCTGCATAGGTATGCTTGTCTTTAAGCACCGGCAGCAGTTTGCGGCTGAAGAGTGCGTACAGGAACAAGGCAGGCAGCAGTATCAGCGCAGCTATCCCCTTGGTAAGTGCTGCGAGTACCAGTGCAGCGAAAAAGCCATACAGGTATTTACGCGCGCCTTCTTCCAGGTATAGGAAAAACAAGAGTATATAAGCAGTAGTGAAAAACACGAGCGTAGCATCATAATCGGCTGTGCGGCTGCGGTGCAGGTACACATATCCTGCCGATGATACCAGCACCAGGCAACTAATGATACCCCATGCGGGGGTCTTATACTTTTTTGCGAGGAACCAGTATAGCAGGTAACAGGTAAGGAACGATGCTACCAGTGATGGTATGCGCAGCGATAGCTCGCTGAGGCCGAAAAGGTGCAGGCTGCCTGCCTCCAGCCATATCAGCAAAGGAGGCTTGGTATTCCACATATCGGGCTGGCCACCATAGGTGGTCACTATCAGCTTGCCGCTACGGTACATTTCCAGCGCATTCATAGCCAGTCGCGACTCGTCCCACAGCTGTATGGGCAGGTAGTCCAGCGCATGCGCCAGCGGCATAGCTATCAGCAATGTTACCAACAGGTATCCCCATTTATAGTTCAGCTTCATAGACTCGTAAACGTGCCCTAAAATAGCATAAATATTGCGTAAAGATCTGGCATACCCACAACGTAATCTCCGGCCATTTATTGCCTGCCCCTTATTCCGATGCCTTTAGCATGCGCTCTATCTCATCGCTCCTGGTGGCGAACCTAAACGTACCAAAATGCTTATCCTCCACCGTAAAGCTCATCGCCTTTACGCCTTGCTTCTCCCATACCATTTTATATACCGTCACCCTTCCGGGGTCTTTAGTATCTATGCCCAGGTAGCTGTAAGACAAAAGCCTGCCGTAACGTTTTCTAAAATCCTCCGGATCGATCTTCAGCCAAAAGCAATCTGCTGTATCCTGCCCTAGCAATGTGCAGATGCAATCATCCGCATGATCATTATAGCATTGCACATACTGCTTCATCAGCCGGGCTTCTGTTTTGGTTTGTGCAGTTACCCACACCGGCGCCAGCCATAGCAGCAAAAAAAAGTTTTTCATAAAACCTGTTTATGTTAATATCAAATTACATACGTTATACCACAACTAAAACTTACAACTGTTTTATTTTTTGAATTTGTTTGCATTTTCCCTTTCATGCATGAACGCTGCTGGCATATTATTTTCTGATAGTAGCTAAAAAAAGGAAAGGATATGTGCAACCAACTAGGCAGCAATGAGGACGAAAAGCTGAATGAATCTACACACGAAGAACAGAGCAAAGAGTCGACTACACTTACTATAGATATTGAAAAACAAAAAGAAGCCGACAGGAAAGCAGAACAAAATTTAGAAAGAGGCGATAAAGAGCATGGAAAACGGATAGGAACATAGCCTATATGCAATTTGCTTTACTACCTGTTAAAAGGATTGCTAAACATGCTATCGGTAACAAATTCGTGATCGTCGAGTGTTCTTAAAAAAGCGATAATTTTCTGTTTATCCGCTGCAGACAAATGGGGGCCACCTCTATGCGCAAATTCCATTTTTGAATCTGTATTGACCCCAGCCTTAACCCCTTCACTATAAAAATCCATTACTTCTTCTAAAGTTTCAAACCTGCCATCATGCATATAAGGTGCGGTGTAAGCCAGGTTTCGTAAAGATGGTATTTTGAATTTTCCATTATCTGCTGGCATGCCGGTTACCTGTCCCCTGCCTTTATCCGTATAATCATCCTGCATTACTGCCTTGTCCAGTCCATTATTACTAAACCCTAAAGTAGTACCCAGCGCATCCGCATCTGTAGTGTGGCAGTGCAGGCAATCTCCGCGTGTCATATCGTTTACTATTTCAAACCCGGCAACCTCGTCGGGTGTAAAAAATGCCTGTCCACGCAAAGCACTGTCATATTTACTCCGGTAAGATATCAGTGTCCTTTCAAACTGTGCTATAGCTTTTGCTATAAGTGTACTATCAATAACCTGGCCGGGGAAAGCTGCGTGAAACTTTTCCTTATAAAATGGGCTCCTGCCTACACGCGCTGCTACTTCATTCCAATCCATCTGCATTTCGGTAAACGACCGCACCGGGTGAAATACCTGCTCTTCCAGGCTGCCGGCCCTGCCATCCCAAAACAAAGCGGGATACCATGCCAGGTTGAACAACGGAGGCGTATTGCGCAATTGTAGTGTATTGTTGAACCCCTTGCTAAATGCAAATGGCGCATCACTGAAAGCATTAGACTGCCGGTGGCAACCAGCGCATGATAAATTGCTATCCCTGCTCAATATAGGGTCGTAAAACAAATACCTGCCCAACTGAGCACCCGCTACCGTTACAGGATTGGCAGCTGCAACCGGCATTGCAGGAAAGTATTGCAGTTGGGGAAACGGATAAAGTACAGGCCGTTCTGCTTTGAACCCTGCGCATACAAGGCAAAGCAGAATGACCAGTAATATTCTTTGAGGCATCTTTGCTGCCGTTTACTTCTTTAAAAAGATGGGGAATGTTTTAAGAGACCTGTTAGTGGAAACTTTGAGATAATACATTCCATCCACCGTATTCCTCAGATCGATATTATATTTTTCGCTGTTGGGCTCAAATGTTTTTATCAATTTCCCTTCTGTATCGTAAAGCGATACGCGCTTAATAATTTGCTGATCGCTGGTTTTAATAACAGTTATATGAACATAATCCTTTATTACGGTTGGATATACTTTAATGGCATTGGCTTCTTCCGCATTTTTCACAACCGTGTGGAAGTAGGTATTCTGCACCATAAAATTATCTATCATCCATCCTTCTGCTGTAGTAGTTGATGTATCTGACATGAATGTGAACCTTAGCTGTACAGAATCATTACCATACCCAAGCTTTGAGCCCAGGAAACACAGCCAGACATCCTTCCATGTGCTATCCCTTCCACTAAGCGTGTAAATACCATTCAATGTATCTATAGCATTACTGGCAGACGCTTTTGCCGTATCAAAGCCGTAAAAATTATACACATTGGTGTTATGGAAAACATTCTTCCATGTCTTACCGGAATCGATCGTAAACTCTATATAACCGCCGGAATGCTTTTTAACCATATCCAGCTTTTGTTTCCATCTTATTGCAATAATGCTTGCTCCAAACTGGTTATTGATCCTGAAACTAAAAGTTGATACATTATTAGGCGGGTAATTGTTTATGGTATCTGTAAGTATTGCATTGGGCAGGGTAGCAGCGCTGTCGAATATTATCTTCTGTGGCCGCCCGATCTGCCAGATATTGGAGCTTACAGTATCAGGCTGAATGATAACCGAATTGGAGACACTGGTATCTGCGCCGTCAAAATATTGGGTATACCGGGGTTGAGACCACGCTGTAAAAGACACTGCAATAAACAAGAGGGAAAGTAGTGTTCTAATCATATGGAAGTGTGTAAGGTTATAAAGAACTTATTTAAAATGCACTAACATGTAAAACATCTACAAAAGTGCTATTTAAAGTTCGGCTGTTTTTTTGAAAAACACAAGTCATATAACATATCCTTACAATGCTTTTACATTTAAAACAAAAAAGCCTCACAATCTGTGAGGCTTTTTGCGGACTGGACGGGACTCGAACCCGCGACCTCCGCCGTGACAGGGCGGCATTCTAACCAACTGAACTACCAATCCAATACTTCGTTGTTGGGGTTGCAAAGATAAATGCAAATTTCGGAATTCTGCAAATCTTCTTTTTAAAATTTTCAAAGCTTTACTTTTGTACCTGTAAACATTACATATGCAATTTCTTGATTTTGAAAAACCGCTGGAAGAGTTATACGCTCAGATGAATAAACTGAAGGAAATGTCTGCGAAGAACCAGGTAGATGTGAGCAAGACTATTGCAGAGCTCGAAACATCTATTGCTGCTACCCGCAAGCAGATCTATGAGAACCTCACACCCTGGCAGCGTGTGCAGCTGAGCCGCCACCCAGAAAGGCCTTATACTTTATATTATATCGAAAAGATATTCAGCAACTTCACCGAACTGTATGGCGACCGCCAGGTAAAGGATGATAAAGCTATGGTAGGTGGTATGGCCGAACTGGATGGTATGCCGGTAATGGTTATGGGCCAGCAGAAAGGTGTGAATACCAAGATGCGCCAGATGCGCAATTTTGGTATGGCCAATCCCGAAGGCTACCGCAAGGCACTGCGCCTGATGAAGATGGCAGAAAAATTCAACCGTCCCATCATTACATTTATAGATACGCCGGGCGCCTACCCCGGCCTGGAAGCAGAAGAGCGCGGACAGGGAGAAGCCATAGCACGCAACCTGTTTGAAATGGTGAACCTGAAGGTGCCGGTGATATGCGTTATCATTGGTGAAGGCGCATCGGGCGGCGCACTGGGCATAGGTATAGGCGATAAAGTAGCCATGCTGGAAAATACCTGGTACACGGTTATCTCACCCGAAAACTGCTCTACAATACTATGGCGCAGCTGGGATTATAAAGTGAAAGCAGCAGAACAGTTGAAGCTTACTTCTGCAGATATGAAGGGCTTCCACCTGGTAGATGATGTAATAGCAGAGCCTATGGGCGGCGCGCAAAGCAATGCGGAAGAAATGGCGGAAACACTGAAAAAATACCTGCTGGAAACATTGCCTGCACTGAACAAGAAAACAGCAGAGCAACGTATAGAAGAGCGTATAGAGAAATTCTCTAAAATGGGCTTCTACGAAGAAGTAAACGATTAATCTTTTTAGTTTTTTTATAATAATCAATTTAATGTCCAATCAATTTCGCGGTACAGGTGTGGCATTGGTCACCCCTTTCAATAATGATGGCTCTGTAGACTATGCAGCGCTGGAAAAACTGGTAAACCATGTGATAAGCAACGGTGTGAATTACCTGGTAGCATTAGGCACCACAGCCGAAACCCCTACGCTTTCTGCCGAAGAGAAGAAACAGGTGCTGGCCTTCATCATTGAAAAGTGCAATAAGCGTGTGCCCGTAGTATGTGGCATAGGCGGCAACAATACCGCCGAAGTGGTACAGCAGCTGGGCGAATATAACCTGGATGGTGTTGACGGAATACTAACGGTAGTGCCTTATTATAACAAGCCTACACAGGAAGGCCTGTACCAGCATTTTAAAGCTATAGCGCAGGCTACTACTAAATCCATCATACTGTACAATGTACCGGGCCGTACCGTTACCAATATGCTGCCTGCCACTACACTGAGGCTGGCAAAAGAGTTTAAGCATATAGTAGCTGTAAAAGAGGCTTGCGGTATTATGGGCCAGTGCATGGACCTGGTAGCAGGCAAACCGGAAGGCTTTGCTGTGCTGAGCGGCGATGATGACCTGGTGATGCCGCAGATAGCTATGGGCATGGATGGTGTAATATCTGTAGCGGCCAACTGCTATACTAAAGACTTTACAGACATGGTAAATGCAGGCCTGAAAGGCGATAATGAAACGGCACGCAAGCTGCACTATAAACTGATAGATGGCATACGCCTGTTGTTTGTGGAAGGTAACCCTGCCGGCGTAAAGTATGTGCTGAGCAAAGCAGGCATTTGCAATAATGTACTGCGCCTGCCGCTGGTACCTATGAGCGATGATGCCAAAAGCAAAACAGATGTTTACCTGCAAAGCATATCTTTCAAATAATAACAACACCTGTTTAATACAAAACAGCATGGCTTTCACCATGCTGTTTTTTTTGTGCATCTATCCAAGCTGTTTTTAGTTCTTTATAAAAGGCTGAGCCCGGCTGCCTTCTTTATCCTGTAGCCGCAGGAAATAGCAGCCATTTTGCAGCTCACTGATGTCAAACGTTTGTGCGGTGGTAATACCATAGTCCTTCACTACCCTGCCGGTTATATCCTGCACCGTTATATGCAGCGGTAAGTTGTTTGCAGCACCTGCAGTAAATGAGATACTTGCGTTCGCCGGGTTAGGAAAAACACGAAATGCATTGCCCGCAGCCCGGACTGCTGCAACATCCGTCATAGAGGTGTATTTGTAGAAATTATCATTGCCTATAAGGCCCGATGTGCCAAACGCTACACCGGTACCTACATAGGCATTGTTATTGGCTATAAAAGATACGGCCCATGCCGGGGTGGTCATGGGTAGGTCTTCTGCCTTTGTCCATTTGTCATTCAGTACATCATAACGCCACATATCTGTAAATACAGTAGTGTAAGAAGATTGTCCGCCGCCAACAAAACCATAGTTACCCATCGAGAAGGCTACCGCACACTGCCGCGGACTGCCCGGGAAGCCGGCCTTCTGCGTCCATTTACCGCTGCCGGCCGGGTCAAATTCCCACATGGTATTTTCTTCAGTGGTGCTGGTAGTGGTAGTCTTCATCCAGGTAGTTACATACGCTTTGCCATTGGCGGTGAAGCAGGCGGGGAACATGATGTTCCCCATAGGCAATGCATTTACCGCTGTCCATTTATCTGCGGCAGGGTCATACTTCCACAGATCGTTCCATATAGCGCCGGTCTCATCTTCGCCGCCACCTACATAGGCTATATTATTCAGCACAAAATAAAACCCCGCATTTCGCATACCTGCGGTAAAACTTGCTTTCTGTGTCCATAGCCCCGTAGCAGGGTCATACATCCACATATCGTTGCATACGCCTGCAGTTGCATTGCCGCCCATTATATACCCTTTGCCATTCAGTGCAAAAGCAAAACCGAAAGGGCGCATTTTATTGCCACCCATGGCGCCGTCCGATCTCCATTTGTTAGTGCCGGCATGGTAAGCCCATAAATCCTTGCTGGACAGTCCGCCGGTAACATAGGCCGTATCGCCTATAGTAAAACTCATGCATCCATCCGTAAGTCCAGCAGGTATAGGTGCTACTTTTTGCCATTGTGCGGTACAGATACCTGCATACAGGCTCATACCTGTGATCAATAAAGATCTTGTAAAATTTTTCATCATAGAAATAGTTTTTTAGCTGAGCAGGTAAATATCAAATATTGCCTACTAAAAATGTATTTCTGTTAATAATTGTTATTGGTCTTTAATGATTTTTATGAAGCCTGTTACGATGGTGTGACAATAGCGCCGCCTGCGAAACAAAACTGCCGTATGACATAAAATCTGCCGTGAATATGTATCTTTAACAAAACCCACCCTGTATATTCTATGAAGCGATTATTTGCCTTCCTGTTTTTTTGCTGTTTTACTAAAATGCTTTTTGCACAGGCGCCTGTTTTTACCAAGTTTACGATCAGCCCCGTTTTCTTTACCACAGCGGTATCAGACTTAGACCAGTTTACAGAAGTAAACGGCAAACTGATATTTCATGTATCGGCACCCAAAATGGATACCAACATTTGGCAAACCGACGGTACTGTAGCCGGCACAAGGCCTTTTATAAAATCCTATGTATTCCCAACCATATGGACAGTGATGAATGGCAATATTTATTTTACTAAAAACGATACAGGCAGCAATGTGGACTTGTGGGTTACCGATGGTACTAATGCCGGTACACATATCTTAAAAGATATCAACCCCGGGCCGTTAAACACCACCGTTCCTTTTTTCACGCAGGCTGTATACAATAACAAGCTCTATTTTATGGCCAGCGACAGCACTCATGGTTATGAACTGTGGAGCACCGATGGCGAGGCGGGCACTTCAATGCTGGCAGATATCAATGCTGGCATTGAAGGTTCCTATCCGTTTGCTTTCGTCAATTACAAGGGCAAGCTTTACTTCTGTGCCGATTCTGCAAATATGAGCGGGTTGTGGGTAACAGATGGAACCCAGGCAGGTACTCACCATATAAAAATTATTGACCCTACTTCAACAAATACACGGTGTCTTGCAGGCAAGGAGGTCAATAACCTGCTGGTATTTATGGCCAATGACAGCAGCGGCTTTGAACCTTGGACGACAGACGGCACTGAAGCAGGCACTTATAAGGTCAAAGATATATGCCCCGGCAAAAAGGGTTCATTATTTGCAAGCTACGAGGACGACTCCTTTTTTACAGCGTATAACGGCAAACTATATTTCTATGCTGATACCAGTACCATCTTCAGCACACCACAACTTTGGGCGACCGATGGTACTACAGCGGGTACTGTAATGATAAAAGATATACAGGGGAACAACAGTAAAGCGGTATTTAACGGAAAAATGTATACCATGGCCCGCGAAACCCTCAATCCTGCCAACTCAGGCCTATGGGTGAGCGATGGCACTACCGCGGGAACTACACTTATAAAAACATTTTCAAGCACTAATCCAAAACCCGGGGACTGGCCGTATTTCGTACCCTACCACGGTACATTATATTTCACTCAGAACGATAACACAAAATCCGGATGGCAGTTGTGGCATACGGATGGTACCAGCACAGGCACGGAATCTGTCATGCCCCAAAATGCTAATTCAAATGCACTGGATTATGCAAAGGACATGATCGTTTATAATGATGCTTTGTATTTCTTTGCCAGCTATGATAGTTCTAAAGGACAGTTGTGGTCTTTCCGCGGCTTCCCGGCAAGCATTTCAGCTTCCGATAACACAATCTCCACATTCAGCATATTCCCAAACCCTGCCAGTACTAATCTCACCGTAGAAACCCATAAGCCTTATTATAAAGGCAACATTGAATTGTTTGATACAAAAGGTAGCCTTCTCTTCAAACAACGCCTTGATGGCATTCATACAACAATCCCCACTCAAAACATACCTAAAGGCCTCTACATAGCCACGATAACGCTCGATGGGGAACGTAGTTCGCAACAGCTCGCAATAGAATAAGAAATCGCAGCGATTACCTGTTATTCATTTTCCTGCAGGCGTCTGCGCATTTACGGCACATGGCTGCACATTCTTTACAGTGCTCATTATCATGTTTGCTGCATTCTTCGGCACAGGCATCACATGCGTCAGCGCATATGGTGCAAATACGGGTGGCATGGCTGCTATCCAGGCTCATAAGCTGGGCTGCTGCATAGCACAGTGCAGCACATTGCATATCCAGCCTTATACATTCGGCCATCATTTGCACATCTTTCTCCTGCGTGCAGGATGAAGCACAATGGTTGCACACAGCGGCACATTGCAGGCAGGCGTCTATGCATTCTTTATACTGGTGGTATCCGGTCATAAAACTATTTTTAAGATGAATGTGTTTTCAAAATGCGCATAAATCATACCCTCACGTATTAAAAAAGAATGCAGCTATAAAAGACGCATATTAAAAACCTATGAAAAAGGGAAACAGCACCTGAACAAGTAGGTTGCGATATCCATTATGCGGATATTTGCAGTATGCAAAGATGGGTAGCCCGCTTCAGGGTAAGGCTAAAACGGATATTTGATGTTATTACCAATGATAAAATAAAAACAAATATCCTTGAAGCCATTCCATTCTGGATAGCATCCCTTATCACCGGACTGGTAGCCGTAGCCTATACCAAGCTTTTTAATTATTCCGAGCATTTGCTGCACAGCACCTTACATGGTGCCAAGTGGGCTATCTTTATTATGGCGCCAGCCAGCTTTTTATTCGCATGGTACTTAACAAAGCTGTTTGCCCCCAATGCCAAAGGCAGCGGCATACCACAGGTAATGGCTGCCATAGACCTTTCATCCTCCAAATACGATAAGGGTATCAGCCGCTTGCTGAGTGTGCGCATAGCATTGGTAAAGATCGGTTCCAGCCTGGCCATGGTGTTTGGCGGTGGTGCTGTAGGCCGCGAAGGCCCCACTATACAAATTGCAGGCTCTATTTTCCGTATGGTGAATAAATGGATACCTTCCAGCTGGCCGCGCCTGTCACAAAAGAGCTATATGCTCACCGGGGCTGCAGCAGGACTAGCGGCAGCTTTCAATACGCCCTTGGGGGGTATCGTATTTGCCATAGAAGAACTGGCGCGGGTGCATATCAGTTTCTTTAGGTCTGCACTGTTTACCGCTGTTATTATTGCAGGCCTTGCCGCACAGGGTTTCCTCGGTCCCTACCTCTACCTCGGTTACCCCGATGTGCAACACCTGTCTCCGTTCATATTCATAGGAGTAGTATTGGCAGCTATAGCATCGGGCTTGCTCGGGGCTATTATGTGCCGGCTGATACTGAACCTGATGCGCCGGAAACGTGGAACCGGTAAAACGGTTGTGTATATTCTCATCACCGGCCTGCTTGTAGCAGCCATTGCCTACTTTCTCAACGACGATATACTGGGCTCCGGTAAGGACATCATGAATAAAACCCTGTTCACTACCAACAAGCACGTGAGCTGGGAAACCATGCTGGCACGCATCATCGGGCCTGTTCTTTCATTCAATGTAGGTGCTGCCGGCGGCATATTTGCACCTTCGCTGGCGGCTGGTGCATCAGTAGGGTCTTACTTGTCGGGCCTGCTGGGCATAGTCGGTGCCAATGCCAATATCCTGATACTGAGCGGCATGGTGGGTTTTCTTACCGGCGTTACACGTACACCGTTTACTTCTGCCATATTAGTACTGGAAATGACCGACCGGCATAGCGTTATCTTTCACCTGATGCTGGCCGCGCTGATATCCAATATTGCCGCTCTTATCATTGATAAACATTCGTTTTACGAACAGTTGAAGGAAGGTTATAAAGAAGATGTAAAAGAAGCCATAGCTGAAGGGAAATAATCATCTGCTATTTTATTATAAGAAAATGGGCAGCCTTTCGGGCTGCCCATTCCACAAGCGAAGAACAAGAATTATTTAGTGTACGATAGCTACGTGTTTTACTGCTGAGCTATTGCCGGTTTGAATGCTCAGTATATAATTGCCTGCCGGCAAGTCTGCCACTGGCAGGCTTAATGCGTTGTTATACGCAGGGCTTTCCTGCAGCCTTACTTTATGCCCACTCATGTCTGTGAGCATAAGGCTATATGTTTTACCATTACTGTTATCGATACTTATGTTCAGCTTATCCGTGGCAGGCACAGGGTACACATCCACTTTAGCTTGCAGCGGTACATTTGCAACCCCGGTTGCAGTGAATGACTGGTAGTAATAAGTAGCACGATAGCTGGAGGTGGTGTATTCCCAGAAACCACCGGTATTCCAGTATTGATTTTCAAACATGGTGCGCTGGTGCTGGGTGAACACAATGGTTGTTTTCTGGTTATTATCATAGCTGCTACCGTTCCAGCTTTCCTGGATCATTGTTACCGGGTCGTTATTAGCATCATAGGTATTAGTAGTACGGTTATAATTGGTCCAGGTGCTGGTACCGCTATTCCATAATAAAGACAATGTAGTTGTAAGCTGGTTGTTTGAATTATAGGAATAGGTCTCTTTCGTATCATTTTTCCACGAACCACCACTCCAGTTTTGTCTTACCATTTCAGCCTTCTTACCGGCCAGGTTGTAGGTGTAAGAATATTTGGTAGAATTATCCCAACTGCTGGTACCACTGTTCCAGTTTTGATCGATGGCAGTTGTAAGCTGGTTACTTGTATAGGTATACATTGTCCTGTAACTGTTAACCCAACTGCTGGTGCCCGTATTCCAGTTCTGGGTTACAGAGCTTAGCTTGTTATGTGCCGCATCATAGGTCATAATGGTTTGCGAAGAAACATCCCAGCTTGATCCGTTCCAATTTTCGCTTACCTGTTTTACTATATCATCGTTGGCGTCAAAAGTGCTGGTAGCGCGGTAAGCAGGCGTCCATGAACTGGTGCCGCTGTTCCAGGTATAACTAATACCATTATCGTATTGCAACACTGGTGGGTCTATGTCTACATTCCCTTCGTGCGAACCGCTGTAATTGATATGTGTTGAATCAGACTTTTGGAAAATAGCACCATCATAATGTTCCTGCAATGCGTCTATAACGCGCCTGTGAGTGACTTGTGCCGGTGCCTGGAATGTGTTGGCGCACAGTAATATCCCGGTAAACAGCAGTGTAATTTTGTTTTTCATGTAATTGTTTTTAATGATGAATAAATGTTCAGGTTAAAATTCAATACAAAAAAACAACCTAAAAAGTTCGCTGCAGTGCGTAGTTATACGCATTTCTTCAAGCACCAAAAAAACAATAAAACAGCTGGTATCAATCATAAATAATTATGCATCATAGAGATATACACGCCTTGGTATTGATACGGGCATATAACAGGCTTGTCTAAAAAATATTTTAATTCCACCTACTCTATGGCATGGTTATTTTTGTGTTGCATTACAACATACATATATCTATATCATGGCAAAGGCAGTAAAGACCAAAAAAACAGCCATGCCTGAACTGAATTTTGAACAGGCTGCTGAAAAGAAAAATATTAAGGCTATAGCTACCAAAGCTAAAAAAGACCTTGAAGACAAAGTAGATAAGATCAACACAAAGAAACTGGATAAGAACATTACTCTTTAAAGCTCGTTGAATAACACTTTATCATCTTGTTAATCTTCTTTACTAATATTCATTAGATCTATTACAAGATTTAATGCATCCATATTACTGCGCGTATGCAGTTTTAAGGGCTTTACTATATAACCTGAAACACTCAATGCTGTAGCGGCTGTTCGCTCGGCTGTTTCGTTAGATGTAGTGATGACAAAACACTTCAGGTGTTTCCATTTTTCTGTACTGCGCACCTGCTCTATAAATTCCAGGCCATTCATTTTAGGCATGTTCAGGTCTACCAGGGTTATATCCGGTAATTCCCCTGCACCAAATACAGATCCATTCTCTAAAACATCTAATGCATCTTCTCCATTGCGTGCGTGGGTGAGCTGGTACAGCAGGTTTAATTTATCCAGCGAGCGTGTAATTTCTATTACATCCAGTTCGTCGTCTTCTACCAGTAATATATGTATCGGTTTCATCTTTTATGTTTTTGGCCAGGTAAATGAAAAAACAGAACCCTTTCCTTCTTCTGAGCGCAGTTTAATGGTTTGGCCCTTGCTATCCAGTATCTTCTTAACAATAGCTAATCCTACACCGGTGCTTTCGAAACTGTCTCTTTCTTTCAGGGTCTGGAAAATGGTGAATATGCGTTTATAATGTTTCTCAGGTATACCTATTCCATTGTCTGATATGTAGAACTCATATTTATCTGTATGTTCTCTCGATGATATATGTAATAGCAAGACCTCTTTATCATTGTATTTCACCGCGTTGCTGATGATATTAGAGAACACCTGGAACAACAATACTCTTTCCGTATGTACTACAGGCAGTTGTGTTGTAACAGCTTCTATGCTCTTATCAGTATTATTATCCAATATCTCGTTCACCAGTTCATTCACATTAACATCCTCCTGCTCAAAATGTTCTTTATCAATGCGGGCATAGGCCAGCAAGCCTTCAATAAGGTTCTCTGCCCGTGTTATACGGCCTTTTATCAATTCCAGGTATTCGCGCAGTTTCGTACCCAGCTCCTGCTGGTGGTCTTCTTCTATCCAGTTCACCACGTTAGCAATACCGCGCAGCGGGCTCTTCATATCGTGCGATACGATGTGTGCAAACTGGTCGAGTTCTGCATTAGACTGCTGCAGCAATGAAATGTTCTTTGACAGCTCAGCAGCCATGTGGTTCAGTGAGCGTGCCAGTTCGCTCAGTTCATCATTGCCCACCGCCTCGATATTCGTATCATATTTCCCAGCTGCTATGGTATTGGCCATAGCCACCATGCGGTTGATACGGCCGGATATTTTGCGTACCAGGAAAAACACTACTCCCAATGCCGCTATCACCGATATACCCGTAAAAAGAAAAGAAAGCCTGCGGGTTTTATTCACGGTATGCGTCAATTCGTTTTTTCGGGTATTGCGTACATTATATTCGTATGCAGAGAACTGCCTGAATTTCTCCTGCAGCCTGGCCTGCATTTCTTTCTCTGCACCGGTAGCAATTTTCTCCTTATATATCCTATTGAAGGTATCGAGGCTGGCACTACTATTAGAGGAGAGCAGCTTGGCCCGGCGCAGTGGTTCAGTATACGCATCTGTCCACTGGTCGTTCAGTTGTTTTATTTCCGACAACAACCGGATCTGGCTACTGTCTGTGAGCATGGGAGACAGTTCCAGCAATATGGAATCGTTCTCTTTGCCGGCCATATCATACGATTCTACAAAAGAATTCTCACCCGTTATCAGGTAGCCCCTCAATCCGCTTACCATATTCAGCATATTGCGCTGAAAACGGTTGCTTTTGCGTATGATCTCGGTAGATCGGGTAAAATATTCATTGTCGTCTGTAATATCCTTAGAGAGCTTGAAATTGATATAGGTGGTAAGGGCAAATAATGCCAATATGGAAACAAAACTCAGGAATATGTAATAGGATATCTTCATCTATGCGAATTACAGCTTGAGTGAGGACGACAGGCGTTCAAAAATAAATGAAACGTTCAGCTGCGGAGATTAAAAAACAAAAAAGGAGCCTTATAGGCTCCTTTGCTATTTAAAAGAATTTGATTTACAGTTGGGTAGCTGTGTAAACTACGTCTACAGAGTAGTTACCTGCAGGGTAGCTGAAGCCCGGTGTAGCCTGGTATTGTACAGAGAAAGTCTGGTTGCCACCG
>JANINW010000028.1:0-1856 GCA_024508935.1 Flavipsychrobacter sp.
CTGCACCATTCAGCTACATGGAGCTGCCTGCTTTAGTGGGGTAATGGCATAAGATTTTTGTAAGTGTTGAAAACTAATTTTATGGCAGACAATACTAATCAAAACAGCGATGGCCGTAACATTGGCAGCGATCGCCAACGCGTTGCAGGCGGTCAGGGCTATGAAGTTCAATACTTAGCGGAGAAAATGAATTGCACTGTAGAAGAAGTTGAAGCAGCAATTCAGGCGGTAGGCAATAGCCGAGATAAGGTCGAAGAATATTTAAAGGGAAAGAAATAGCAGGCATACCCTGCTATTTTCTTTTATAGCAATTGATTATAGATTGCGTCGGCAATTCTTAACTCATTTTCTTGAGCGTCATAGGGTGCTTTGCCTTGAATGACGAGCCTGTGAACCTCATCATCCCATGCCATAGCAAATGCTGGCTCATTACCCCAATATACAAGATACATAAGCTCATTTAATGGGGTAGAAAAATTTGAGATAATGGCTACACAAGGGTACGAATCATTGATATTCGAGCCTGTTTACAAACATTATAACGCATCTAAGAACCCGTTAGTATTGCAGACGCCTGTTAGAGACGGAATTATTGTAATAGAAGGGAAAGCGGATATTATCCAAGCGAAGAACATGCCTTTTACCGGCATTCATAACATAAAAATTGACGACAAAAGCAATTAATCAAGTCTTTATTGCTTCTGGTAATGCCTTGTAAGGAAAACATTCCTGAAATAGGAATATAAGTGTTGACGAAGCCAGTCAGACATGAGATAATAGTTCCACACAGACGCTATATCAAAACAATATAGCCCAACTAAGTAAACTAGCATGAGGCAAAAATTTATTTTTCGCTTCAGGCGTGGGTTACGGCGGAAATATATACCGATTTTGTACACTTGTACGAAATCCATCCAAATATTGGCATATTTTTGTACAAGTGTCTAAATGAGGAGGTGTTACTATGAACCAACTGTCATGTACAAAAAATGAAGCAATCGCACACCTGCGCCACGAAATCCTGGCCATGCAGGGCATTAAACGAATTGCTGGTGATGATGCAATCGATACAGGCCTTGGACCGATTGAGAATGCGTTTCCAGGGCGTTGCTTCCCTATCGGAGCGGTTCACGAGTTCACTAGCCAGTCTTTTGAACATGTCGCCTCTACCAATGGCTTTATCGCAGGTATAATCGGCAGGCTAATGGAGAAGGGCGGTGCTTGTCTTTGGGTCAGCAACCGTCGCACCTTATTCCCTCCGGCTCTTAAGTTATTCGGAATAGACCCCGAAAGGATAATCTTTGCCAACCCGACCAAAATCAAAGAAACACTTTGGACGATAGAAGAAGCCTTAAAATGCAATGCGCTTGGAGCAGTTGTAGGCGAGCTAAGCGAGCTGAGCTTTACCGATTCAAGACGGCTGCAGCTTGCTGTTGAAAAAAGTCATGTCACAGGCTTTATACACCGTGTGAATGCCCGAAGTGAAAATACCGTTGCCTGCGTTAGCCGCTGGCAGATCAGGCCACTAGCCAGTAATCTTGATGGCATCCTGCCTGGCGTTGGTTTGCCACGTTGGCATGTCCGATTAAATAAAGTCCGAAATGGCCTGCCCGGTTCCTGGGATATGGAATGGACGGGTGAACGGTTCCAACACATTACAGAGCCAGTATTTACAAGGCGTTCTATTCTCAAGCGTAAAGTCGTTTAAGCTATGGCCAAGCGTTACGTAGCAATATGGTTCCGTCATCTTACGACGGACTGGATGATCCGTCGTCGCCCGGAACTAAAGGATGTACCTTTTGTTCTGATGGCACCGGAGCGCGGTCGTATGGTTGTGAAAGCAGTAAGTGCGGTTG
>JANINW010000028.1:1866-3017 GCA_024508935.1 Flavipsychrobacter sp.
ACAATCAAAAGGCATACAAACCGGAATGGTTGTGGCTGATTGCCGGGCAATTCATCCTAACCTTGAAGTGTTGGACTATAAAAGTGATAAGCCTGAGCAGCTATTATCGGCATTGGCCGAATGGTGCATACGTTATACACCGGTAGCAGCAATTGATCTACCGGATGGTCTTATCCTAGATGTAAGTGGTTGCCCTCATTTATGGGGCGGTGAACTACCTTATCTAAAAGAACTTCTAACCAAGCTAAGAGCATTTGGCTATGATGTACGCGCTGCCATTGCAGATACAATCGGTACAGCCTGGGCAATCTCTCGCTATGGGCAGGTATCACCACTCATAGAAAGTGGCAAGCAACTGGACGCCCTATTGCCGCTTCCCCCTATGGCATTAAGAATTGAAGATGCAACAGTTGAACGCTTGCATAAGTTGGGGCTTTATCAAATTCGCAGCTTTATAAAAATGCCGCGCACCGCGTTACGGAGGCGTTTTGGACAAACATTGCTTATGCGTCTGGATCAGGCATTAGGGCAGGAAATTGAGATCATTGAACCCGTATGTCCGATTGAACCATATCATGAGCGCCTGCCAAGCCTTGAGCCTATTCGTACAGCAAAGGGAATTGAGATTGCGCTAAAACAGTTACTGGAACAGCTCTGTAAACGTCTGGAGAAAGAAGATAAGGGCTTAAGAACATGCATATTCAAATGCTATCGCATAGACAGCAATATTCAGAAGATTGACATAGGCACCAGTCGCCCATCAAGGAATGCTGAACATCTATTCAAGCTATTTGAAAACAAAATCGTGCAGATAGCACCAGCCTTGGGTATAGAACTGTTTGTCCTTGAAGCGCCTATTATTGAAGAGCTATCAAGCGCACAGGATGCACTTTGGGATATGCGAGATAGCAGCGATAACACGATAGTTGCAGAGTTGCTTGATAAGATTGCAGGGAAAATCGGCCCAAGTGCTATCACACGCTATTTGCCTGCCGAACATCACTGGCCAGAGCATAGCTTTAAGCTTGCCCAGTCGCTAAAGGACAAGCCTGAAACGGCATGGCGTACCGATATGCCCCGACCGATGCAACTACTCCCTACACCTGAACCGATAGAGGTAATGGTGCGTGTGCCGGATTACCCACCAATCC
>JANINW010000029.1 GCA_024508935.1 Flavipsychrobacter sp.
ATAATATTTGGCAGACTTAGGCACATAAGCCAAAGGCTGCAGTATAGTAGAGTCTGACAGGAAGGTACTTGGTGTCCATTTGATGGTAAATGGCACAGATGGCGCGTCAGAATAGATCAAACCAAATACAGGACGACCAAGTCTTGCTTTGATACGGCTGTCTTTGAGAGTGCCACACAAGTCTTTAACTGTGCTGGTAGTATCTGTAAGATACAAACCCGATGTATAAGTAGTAGGAGCAAATTTGATAAGTGGCGGTGGTGCAGAGGTGACGCCGCAGCCTGCAACAATAGAATCGTTGAAGCTATAGCATATTTCTACTAGCAGGTTTTTTGTAGTATCCCACGCATACGGAGTTGAGAAATCAAATGGATGCCACTTGTTATCAAATAAATAATCATTAGGATTATAATATACAGCAGTTAAGCCTGATTCAAAACCTGAAACTTCTGATAATTCCGTCAGGTCAGTACATTTCATGGCTATGCGCAGATTTTTATAACCATAGTTATAACCTGGAGAAGTACCTTTTGTTACCTGGAATGAAATACCACGGAAAATTGATGATTTCAATCCCAGTTCACGCAGTTCCTCTTTGTGAATGAGAAATTGTTGTTTGGCTGTACGTGATGTTTGCGGCAAGATAGGTGTAGCACTGCCAATTGTGTCGAACGGTGTAACACCATACACAAGGCTGCCATATACTGTAGTGGAATCTCTTACAGCTCCATTGTATAATGGTGTAGGCCCGCAGGCAATATTTGTAACAGGTCCGCGGCCTGTTACTATCGCATCCAGTTGCAGGTAGTCTGGGCGGCACATAACAACCGGGTTGTTAGGGAACGCATTTAATGTATTGGCCGTGTCAACATAAACTATAACTGTATCATTTGTTTTACAAGGACTAACAATATTGGTAGCTTTTACATAGAATGTAGTTGTATTCTTCACGGTTGCGACCGGGGTACGTGAATTAGGATTGCTCAATACAGTATTATCTCCGTCTGCATTGTTCCACGTTACGGTAATGTCCTTATCTCCACGAATAGCCAGTTGGCGTGGTTTAGGGTCTATGGAACAGATCGGAAGGTCTGGCCCTGCATCAATACCATACAATACTTTTATCAGGACCACTGTATAGTTCCTGAGTACAATGGAGAAACCAGAACCGGTACAGGTAGAATCTTTTGATGTAATGATCACAGTATGTTCACCTACGTCATTTGGTGTAGGTGTCCAGTTATAGGTGAGAGAAGGATTATATAAACCATTATTAGCAGTAGAGAATGTAGCACCTGGTGTAGTAGTTACATCTGCATCCATATAAACGTTAGCGCCAGGGTTTGTCGATTGGGATGTCAGCGTGAATTTAAGATTAGAACCAGGGCAGGCAAAAATAGCCTGTCCTTCCGATGAGGTTTTTACAACCGTACCATCATTCACTTGCAGGTTTTTGCTTATAGAGTCTACAGCAGGTGGAGGGGCATTACAGGTAAAAACACTGATCTGTACGTCTCGCATGATATATCCCAGTTTAATACCTGTTCCACGTTCATATTCATCGCACTGGAATGCCAATACGAATTTACCTGTTATAGTTGGGGTGAATGTCGCTGTACCTGTAGCAGGGTTAACAGTAAATGGATTAGAAGCAGCAGATGCTACCGGATTTTGCAGGGTATAACCAGATGCTGCGTCGTAATTGATAGGGGTTGTGTTACTGGTATTATATGGCAAGTGTGCATATATGTCAAGTGAGTCATTGTTGGGATCCAGCGGGCCATTCAGATAGGTAGCAGGTTGATTCACACATATATAGGGTAAGGGGCTAACTGTAAATTGAGGTGTACTGTTATTATATTTTGTAACGTTGTTCAATCCTGCTTCCACGTATATGCTTAACCCGCTGGCACCTGCTATATTAACAATGCTACCATTGCGGGCACCGCTTGTCCACCAAAATTTCCAGTCGGTTTGCGCAGACGGTGCTACCCATACCATTTTATACCTGTGCCTGATAAAGGCAAAGTAGTTACCTGCCTGACCCGGTGTACGGCAAGTGTTTATTTTTTTGAATGAATCGCAAAGGCCATCCAATGTATCTATTACATTTTCAATACCGTCGATCGTCAGGGTAAAGGTCTTACC
Source organism: Flavipsychrobacter sp. (assembly GCA_024508935.1). GTDB lineage: Bacteria > Bacteroidota > Bacteroidia > Chitinophagales > Chitinophagaceae > Polluticoccus. Next base: position 2,149 of record JANINW010000029.1, read on the forward strand.
ATTAGCATCCCCATACCATGTACCAGGGTTTTCATTCGGATAAGTTGAAGTAAGATCAGCACTATTTACAGAACCGATATGTAGGGTTTCACTGGGACCCAGTGAAGAACTACCGGATTCACATGCCTTAAAGATGTCCAGCACTATTTCGTACTTATACTCTGTAGTACCAGTACAGCCATTAAGGCCTGCGCCTATGTAAGTAACGTGCAGGTCTGCAGCCGCATAGTGCGAGGCAAGTGCAGCATCATATTTTGCTGTTAATAGGGCTACAAGGCAAGTGAACCAAAGTAATTGACGTTTCATTATCTATAGGTTTTGAGCTTTTTAGAGTATTACGGCTAAAAATATAAAATCACGAGTGAATTTTATACTTATTATACTTCTGAAGACATCCAATAGAGAATGTTAAGTTGGGTAAAGCCTTATATTATTTATTATTAAGTTTTAATTAAAAATAAAAGGGCTGCAGTATAGCAGCCCTTTTTTAATTTATATATAAAAAATTATCTAATGATGCTTACATCACCTTTGTAGGTTTCTACCAGTCCGTCAGGGTAGCCCAGTTTAATGACATAGGTATAGCTGCCTATCTCCTGTGGTTCTCCTTTCCAGGTTCCATCCCAGCCGGTATTGTTGTT
>JANINW010000030.1:0-25444 GCA_024508935.1 Flavipsychrobacter sp.
TCAGTGATTTGGAAGCGTCTTTGTATTCACCGTTCACATATTCATGCCATTTGTACACAAAACCATTTTTAGCAATGAGGTAAGCATTATCTCCCAGGCATATAGCTGTGTCTTTTGGAGATACACTGAAGTCATGCACCGGTACATATATATCTACTGAATCCAGCAGGCGGCAGCCACTGCTACCAAATGATTCTACAAAATACTTGGTAGACTTAGGAATATAAGCCAAAGGCTGCAGTATGGTAGAATCTGACAAATAAGTACTTGGATACCATTTTACAGTAAACGGAGCAGATGGTGCTGTAGAAAATTTCAAACCGAATACCGGGCGACCCAAGCGTGGTTCTATACGGCTATCTTGCAGTACACCGCACAAGTCTTTTACATTACTATTAGTATCTGTCAGGTAAAGACCTGATACATATGTAGTAGGAGCGAACTTGATAAGTGGCGGTGGTGCAGAACTTACACCGCAACCGGCAACAAGAGAATCATTATAGCTATAGCATATTTCTACCAGCAGGTTCCTTGTTGTATCCCATGCATATGGAGTTGAGAACTGTATAGGTATCCAACCGTTTGTTAGTACCTGGCCTGCAGGATTATAATACACAGCAGTCAGGCCTGATTCAAAACCTTTAACTTCTGATAGTTCATTAGCGTTAGTACACTTCATAGCAACACGCAGATTCTTATATTCATAAGGATATCCTGGTGATGTACCTTTCGCTACTTCAAAAGACATGAACGTAAATATAGAAGACCTTAAGCCCAGTTCCAGCAATTCATCTTTGCGGATAAGGAATTGTTGTTTGGCTGTACGTGATGTTTGAGGTAACAGTGGTGTAGCACTACCGATAGTATCGTAAGGGGTAACACCATATACCGGGCTACCAAATAATGTAGCCGAATCTGTAGTTGCACCGGCATACAGGCTGGTTGCGCCACAAGAAGCATTCGTGATCGGGCCTTTACCTGTTAAGATCGCATCCAGTTGCAGGTAGTCAGGGCGGCACATAACAACAGGGTTGTTAGGGAATGCGTTCAATGTATTTGAAGTATCTACATAAACAACTATGGTATCCTCAATCTTACAAGGACTAACAATATTAGTAGCCTTTACATAGAATGTAGTGGTGTTTTTCACTGTAGCCAAAGGGCTTCGTGAATTTGGATTACTCAATACGGAGTTATCCCCATCAGCATTGTTCCATGCTACCGTAATATCCTTATCTCCACGGATAGCAAGCTGGCGTGGTTTAGGATCTATGGAACAGATCGGAAGATCCGGACCTGCATGGATACCGTATAGTACTTTTATCAATACTACTGTATAGTTCCTGAGTACAATGGAGAAACCAGAACCGGTACAGGTAGAATCTTTTGATGTAATGATCACAGTATGTTCACCTACATCATTCGGTGAAGGTGTCCAGTTATAAGTAAGTGATGGATTATAAAGACCATTATTAGCTGTAGCAAATGTAGCACCAGGAGTGGTGCTTATATCAGCGTCCATGTATACGTTGGCGTTAGGATTGGTAGATTGAGAAGACACGGAGAAGGACATATTTGCACCGGGACAAACAAATATCGCATTACCCTGCGTAGAAGTTCCTACCACAGAACCTTCCTTAACGACCAAAGCTTTTGTAACAGAATCTACAGCCGGAGGAGGTGCATTACAAGTAAAGATACTGATCTGCACGTCACGCATGATATAACCCAGCGGAATACCTGTACCGCGTTCATATTCATCGCACTGGAAGGCCAGTACAAACTTACCTGTTTGAGTAGGTGTAAAGGTGGCTGTACCCGTTGAAGGGTTGACAGCAAAAGGATTGGTAGCAGCTGAGGCTACCGGGTTGGCTGATGTAAAACCAGCAGCATATGTTTCAGGGCTACCGGGACCGTTTAGCGGATCATGTGAATAAATATGCAACGAGTCATTATTCGGGTCAAGAGGACCATTCAGGTAAATAGCCGGCTGGTTCACACATATATACGGCAGCGGGCTCACTGTAAACCTTGGCGTACTGTTATTATACTTGGTCAGGTTATTCAGCCCTGCTTCTATATATATAGCGCCTTTTGAAGACAGGTTTACAATAGAACCGTTTCGGGCACTATTAGTCCAAGAGAATGTCCAATCAGTTTGAGGACTCGGGGCTATCCATATAAACTTGTACGTATGTCTTATGAAGGCGAAATAGGTACCACCCTGTCCCGGTGTACGGCAGGTATTTACCTTTTTAAAAGAATCACACAAGCCATCCAGCGTATCTATATCAGGGCTGGAAAAACTAAAATTCATACCATACTTATAAGTACCGGTACCGCCAGGATAGGTACTCAGGGTATCATTACTATTTACAGAACGTATAGTTACATTTTCTGTAGTACCCAGGTCAATACTACCTGTTTCGCAAGCTTTGTATACCTGCAGTGTAATCTCGTACTTGTACTCCGTAGTACCCGTACATCCGTTAAGACCCGCACCTATATAGGTGACATACATATCACCAGCCGCAAGGTGAGACGCTTTAGCCTCGTTCATACCCGCAAAGCAGGCTAAGAATAGCAGGACTGCAAATAGTCGGCTTGTTGTTGTTCTAAATATAGAGATCATAGTATTATCTCTTGTTTTTTATTATTAGGAGCGATTTATTACAATTTCAATTATAAAGCCAGTTACCGTACTAAAGTAACATTTCCCTGTTTAGTAAAGGTACGTCCGGTAGCAGTTGTTGCCTGGATCGTGTAAATATACACTCCCATTGGTTGTAATTCACCACCAAATTTACCATCCCATCCTTTATTGATATCATTTGACTCGAACACCTTGACACCCCACCTATTGTAAATAGAGAAGCTCTTCAGGGTAGCCGCACCTAAATGTATCGGTTTCAGCGTATTGTTGCCTCCTGCTGTAAATGCATTCGGAACATCCAGGTAACTATCAGGCATTACCAGTACTGTTATTTCATCTTTGGCAGAACATCCGTACTCAGTAGTACCCGTCAGTATATATTTAGTATTAACACCCGGAGCAGCTATCGGATTCGAAATATTAGATTGGCTCAATCCTGTATTAGGGAACCAGCTAAAGTATAAACAGTTACCTGAAGGGTTCATTTCATATGATTCACCAGGGTATAACTTAATTGAATCTGGCAATTCTACCATTGCTGCAGGTTTAACTGTAATTCTTACTTTCTGGGTATCCAAACAAAGGTTAGTATCTACCCCATATACATAATAGTACTGAGTGCTGGCAGGCCATACTATTGGCTGCAGACCTTTCGTATTGCTGATATTCGCATCAGGGTACCAATAGTATGATTTGATACCATTAGTAGTAAGCGTCAACTGTACAGAGTCTCCAGGACACATAGCTGTATCATTAGATACGAACAGGAATTTAGCAGGGAATACTGTTAGTGTAACTTTATCAGAGTCAGAACAACCTGCTGAAGACGAAGCAACCAATGTCAACGTATTATCGCCAGGATTATTAGCAGTAAATACCGGTTCTGCAATATTCGGATCATCCAATGATGCACCCGGGCTCCATGTGAGTTTATATGGATAGTTGTCAGGTTTGATAACACCATGCAGTTTCATTGTATCTCCATAACATATCTTGGTATCTTCATCAACAGTTACAGAAGGTATTGGTTGTGTTTCTATATTTATAGAAGCAAAGCTATCGGTACATGTCAGGTAAGATGCCTTAATTGTGTATTTATATTTGCCTAACACACCCGGTGTGATACTCGGAATGAGGATGTTAGGATTATTGATACCACCTGCAGGTGACGGAGTTGACCATGAATAAGTATAGCGAGGATCGCCTACTGCATTGATCGGTACAGTACCACCTTCACATATTGCTGTATCGGGGGTCAGTATTTTAAAACCGTCCAGTACATCAACATAAATAGTATCGTAAGATTTACAGATACTGTTGCTGCTGGTTACTTCCACTATATACTGCTGATCTGAATTAGGATTAGAGATCGGGTTAGAAATAGTATCATTATTCAGCCATGTACTTGGTTTCCATTTAAACCTGTAGGTTACGCCTGCAGGAGGATTTGGATGTATATCAAGATGTACTGCATTGTGCGGACAGGTAGTTGTATCATTCTGGCCGCCGAAAGTTGCAGCAGGCAATACCGCTACCCTAACGGTATCTTTATTGGAATTCGGGCAGAATGTATTTATAGTAGATGTCACTACATAGAAAGTAGTATCTATAGGCCTGGCTACAGGGCTTGTACAGCCTGTACAGCTCAAACTGTTGGGCGTACCACCGGGCAGTTGGGTCCATTGATAGTTACCTCCTCCTTTCGCAGAAAGATATGCAGGACCTCTCGGACAAATACTTGTATCACCCAAGCCACGTGTTGGCGGCCATATATACACGGGTATAATCTGAGAGTAGTACAACATGATGCCTGGAGGACGGCAGGTAGAGTCTTTCGTAGCAACGATGAAGTTTTTCAAACCGGTATCTTTCGAACCAGGTGTCCATGAGAAGCAGCCACGAACAGAATCGGTACGTTGATTGGTATAAGTTATTATGGCATTAGGTATAGAACTCTTATGGTTGTCTTCTACAACTAATATAGTTTCTGTATCCGGAGATTTAACTTCAAAACAGAAGTTCAAAGGCTGGTTGATACAACCATTTACCCTGTTATTAAGATAAGAACCACCAATGATAGAATTGCTCAGCGGAGCAATAATTGGTTGCTGTGTACTACAAGCCATTACCTGCACCTGTATATCGCGTAATATATAACCGATCTCTTTACCATACCGGTATTCAGTCACCTTAGTAGTGAGTGTGGATGGCCCACCCTGGGTAGGAGTAAAGGACATCTGCCCCGTTTGCGGTATTAAATTAAAAGAGTTATTTGTCTGGAATGGGTTATTGGTCAGGTTAAACGCAGGACTACCCGATTGCCATGCCGAGACGGCAGGGGTCGTCGTACAATCCCCGTGGTTAAGTGGTTGTATGATCGTGGTGACGACGGAATCGCCATTGGGGTCTATCGCACCATTATTAAAGGAATACGGCTGGTTCAAGCACATATAGGGTATGGGCTTGATAGAGAAATAGGGGGAGGAGTTACTATCTATCCCCGCTATGGTAGCATTGTCAAACGTAGTCTCAACATATATATTACCTCCCGTAATATTGTTACTAGGGTTTCGCGCCCCCACCCAGGCCGCGAACTTCCAGTTATTACACTTTAATGGTAATGTTACAATACAGGAATACCACCATTCCTTATAACCCGGAAGGATGGATGATGGATCTGTACACTTGTCGGGGTACAGGGTACAACCTGCAGATACAGGAGAACCATTAACACCACCGCCCGGTAAAGGGCCAGACCATTTCGTCATTAGCACGTTAAATGACGTATTGGTGCATTTTTCAAAGCAGCACAAGTCTTTGGTATCTTCTTCCTGTATACCGGTACAATCGCGGTAAAACTTAAAGAAGAAACGATAGGTACTATCACTTATCCATTCGTAAATGATTTCAGCACCGGCTCCGTGCGATGCTCTTGCCTTATTAGGAGCAAGCACAAATAGCAGCAGAACTGCGCTTGTACAGAGAAAAGAGGTAAATTTTCTCATAGGTTTTGGTTAATTTAAGAGTATGTTATGACAAGTTTAACAAATATACTTATTCAAGAGTAATATACAATACCTAATCCATTTTGTTCCCGTGCCGCTGAATTCTTAATAAATCTTAAAAAATATAATCTATCCTATTACATCTTGAGTCGTTTATATTAAGACTGTATTAAATCTACTTTGGTTGGGCATCAGACCAAAATTTTATGACATTTTTTGCCAGTTCATTCATATCCAATTCCCGCATGCACCTAAAATGGCCTTTCGGACACTTTGCATAGCCTATCTTACTGCACGGATGACAATATAAGTCTTTGTTTTCCAATATTATAGAGTTTGGTGCAATTGTCCCTTTTATATTATTATACCCATAATACGGAAACATACCCATTTCGGGAGAAGTATTGCCCCAAAGAGATATAACTGGCTTTTTATAAGCTGCTGCAACATGCATCAGGCCGGTATCATTACTCACTATTACCCTGGCATATTTTACCATCCAGGCACTTTCATTCAGGCTGAATTTCCCGCAGGCATTATAGATCTTTACCGGGTCCAGGGCTGCTATTTCCTTGCCTTCAGCACTATCTTCCGGTCCACCCATCAATATTACCGGGTAAGGTATTTTGCTAATGAATTCTTTCCATTTATCTGCAGGTAGCTTTTTAGTGAAATAAGAGCCTCCTATCACACAGCCTACATAACCAGCCCAATGACTCATAGGTAAATCGCTGTTTTTCAATGCCGTATGAGGATGGAGGAAATAATCCAGGCCTTGCCCGTCATTTTTAATACCCAAAGGGTTTGCAGCTTCGAGATAGCGTTCTACTATGCTCTTATCAGGCATCAGGTTCCATTTCAGGTTCACCAGTATCCATTTCCGGATATTGAGCTTATTATAAGACCTGTGTTTCACCTTTAACTTGCGCTTAATACGCAGGGTGCGGATATTGCGGTGCAGGTCTATTACCAGGTCAAATTTTTCCTGCTTCAGTTCATCGATCAATGCATCCAGGTCTTCTTCCAGGTAATGGAATTTATCTACATAAGGATTATTGGCCATAACAGGCCTGAATGATGCTTTTGTTGCAAAATGCAACTGCACATCTGGCCGCTGCTGTTTTATACAGCGCAAAACGGGGGTTGTAAGCACAATATCGCCTATGGAGGAAAAACGAATGACCAGCACCTTCATCGGGGCAACATACTAAATCTATGACAAACCGGGCTCCCTAGTTTTCCAAAACTGTTGATAACTATCAGGGCTTATAACGAAGCTCCGCCCACATCTTATTTTCCCTTACCTGTAATTCTTTTTTTGCAGCGCCGCTAATGCCCATTATGCTGTTATAATACTGCTTGGTACCCGGAACAGGCCCGATTATTTTCACATATACTGTTCTATCCGTACCGGGATTGTAAACCTTGATAATAGTACCTTTTCCGGCTGTATTATGAAATCCATAATACACACCTTTTGAGCTTACACCACTCATATCGAAAAAAACGGCGGTCCCTTTTTCTTCAAAAACATTTACATCATTATTTGTTTGCGCCAGGTATTCCTTTTCAATTTCGCTCAGGCTATCTTCCTGCATAGTATCCTTAACCGGAATGATCGTGGTGCCATCAGGCAGTTTTGTAATGCCCTTTTGCGTGTTGACCGTGTTTGGGGGTGCTTTGCTGACCGGCGTTTCAGTTTTGCCGGGAGTAGTATAGACCGGATTTTGCGTAGCATCATATAAGAGCCAGCCCACCATCAGCTCCTGCCCTTCGCTGATGGAATTATCGGGCAGGCTGTTCCATTCCTGCACTTGCTTTTGCGATACGCCTGCATACCGGCTTATCCTGAACAAATTATCATGCTCGCCCACCTTGTAATACAACCTGCGTGAATCGTCGATATTCGCAGGTTCCCTGCTTAATTGATTGAATGCACCAACCGGTATATACACAATAGAATCGCGTTTCAGGCCATCCTGGTAATCCAGCCCGTTGGCATCGGCCAGCATGGCCGGCGGTACATGGTAGCGACGCGCCAGTTGGAACAAGGTTTCCCCTTGCTGCGCGCTGTGCGGTATCACCCATTTATCATTCCGGAATATTACGTATTCTTTATCCTGGGCCTGTACCCTGAAAAATGATAAGAACAAAAAAACAGCAATTACAATTCTAGGCATCTTTTCTATGCCATTAGTGGCAACCTGAAAGTACAATAATTATGCCCAATCTGCATCGCTGATGTCCATACGTATGCGCCAGTGTTTAGGTAAATAATTGTTAAAGCGGTTACCCAGCGATTTTACCCAGCCCAGCCCCAGGCCCTCATACTGCACCAGCAGCCAGCCTTTGGGTGCATTATCTATCTGCATATCTTCTTTTTTCAAAAAACGGAGGGCCGCCTCTTTGTTAACATCGATATACGGAATGCCTGCTGCCCGGTCTATGCCCAATGCCACATCGTGAAATGGCAGCCATTCTTTTGCCGCAGGAGCACCTAATGGTAATCCTGTCCTGCGCAGGTAAACGAATTGCTTAAGTATATTCAGGTCAGCCTCATGCGCGGGCATCAATGCACTAAATTCGGTATCTGAAGTTTTTATACACAGAAATTCCTTTTCATCCAGCAGGTACGCTGATTGCTCATAGGCCTTTTTGTCGTGTTGGCTTTTGAATTTCGGCACACGCAATTCAGCTTCTGCAGACTGTTTTTGAAATGCTGCAATGAAAAAACCTTCTCCATTTACTTTACCCGGAAAAAAGCGATAACCTTGCATGTGCTGATTGGATAAAACCGGCACTACGCCCCAGTTGCTATCTATATCCACAGCAAGACTTTTAGCTTCAAAATTCGTTGCCACCCAATCCAGCACCTGCTCATCTTCCTGCGGAGAATAAGAACATGTGGCATAGATAAGCATACCATTTTCTTTTAACGCCGGCCACACATCGGCCAGTATGCGGTGCTGTCGTTCACTGCACAGCTGTACATTAGCTTCGCTCCATTCATCCAGTGCACGGGCATCTTTTCGGAACAGGCCCGAGCCACTGCAGGGTGCATCCACTACTATCACATCGAAAAACCCTTTGACCTTACCTATATCACGCGGATCGTTACTGCATACCCAGGTATTCATATACCCCCACCGCGTCATGTTCTCTTCCAGTATAGAAGCACGGCTGCGTATCACTTCATTGCTCAGCAGCAAACTGTTCTTACCCAATAACGAGGCGATGAGTGTACTCTTACCACCGGGTGCCGCGCAAAGGTCCAACACACGTAGGTTATCTCTATCGGGCAGCAGGCTGGTGAGCATATGGTGCAGGAACATGGACGATGCTTCCTGTACATAATAAGCACCTGCATGATACAGTGGATCTAATGTAAACACGGGGCGCTCCAGCAAATACCGGCCTGTATTGCACCAGGGCACTTTAGCCGAAGCCTCAAAACGGCTAGTATGCTTCACAGGATGCAGGCGCACAGATGTTACTGCAGGCCGTGTATGCGCTTCAAGAAAGCGTTGCTCATCAAAACCTTGAACGGGTTGTAATTGCTGCAATAATGCAGGAGGTATATGTATAGGTGCTGTAGTCACGATAAAAACTGCGCAAAGCTAAACAAAAAAATAGCCCCGCCGGAAGACGGGGCTCTTAACTTGCATATATGAAAAACCTCACCGCTAATTCAGCACGTTAACCTTAGCTGAATGGATGATGGTATTTCCGTTGGTTACGCGTACTATGTTCATTCCTGAAGATAACAAAGATGCATCGAAACGAAGCACATTGTCACCAACTTTAACATCGTACGATTTCTGGTAAGACATTTGTCCCAGTACATTGTACACGGTTATATTCAACCTGGTATTAGCAGGGCTCTTCACTTTACATTCCACTACTTCGCCGGCCTTGTTCGATACAAGTGTTGGTACTACCTGCACTTCAAACTGTGCGGCATTATGTGCTGTAGTAGTAACGCTGCTTGTCTTATAATAATCAGGCTTAGTAGACATGTCGCAGTCATCATAGCTAAGGCTTACGCCGATTTCAGGCAGCGGAAAGAAAGTGGTTTGGTTAAAGTCTATCGGGTCATAATAGTAAGAATGATCTACCGGGCTAAGGTCGTAATAGGTTATACCAAAATTCCTTTCGCCGCAGGTAGACAATGCAGGGTCAGTCACCAATACCCTTACACCTGTTTCAGGGCCACTGGCTGTTATGAATCTTGGATCAAGGCCCAGGTATTGATAGCCATCATTATCGGCACGGTGGTAGCAGTTCCATACACTGCCAATGCTGGCCCATACTTCCTGGTACACGTTGTAGCGTTTGAACTGTATAGGATCCAGCGTTATTTTATCTACTTTAAGAAATGCGGGATTAGCACCGGCATAATTATTTGACTGCGGATAGCATTTGCCTACCCACCCGGCTACCACATAATTCTTATCTGTACCCGGTCCCAGCGTCACACTGCCATCAGCAGAAACGCCATATAAACTATCATCTGTAGATACCGCCAGTGTTACCGGTATATTCTCGCAATCGCTCCAGTAAGAACGGGCACGGAAGCTGGAAAGAGCATTGTCAAATTTCATGATAGAATAAGCTGAAGGCACAGTAGGATCAGGGAAACCGCCATTCTCCTGCGTGAATGAAGCCACCAGGCTATCGCCGTCATATTGTATATCAGGGCAGTAATGCTCTGCATAATCGTTTATCACGTTCTTGTACTGCGATACGATAGTACCGTTCATATCTATGGTCATGTAGAACAGCGATAAGGACATGCCGGGACTAAAGAGCATACGCGTGCCTGCCAGGGCCAGCAGTTTATCATTCGGGTTCATAGGATCGGGGAAAGACACCAGGGAATTCCCTTTATCAACTACCGACACCCAGGGGTCGTACGTATTCCTTGCTACGTCGTTATAGATCTTATGCCACATCAGGTTGCCATTGAAGTCAATGCGTATTACACTCAGCTGTTCATCATACTGGTATTGGGCAGGATCGCTGGAACCTTCGCTGAAAATGATAAAATAATCTTCAGGTGCATTAGGAGGGTTGTTAGGCAGGTACACCGGCTCTATGTCTATAGAGCCATAATAAGTAGATGCACCGCCGGGCGTACGTTTCAGCACAAAGCTGCTCCATACAGGTACCAGGTTGTTATCGTACTTACGTATCATTACCTGGTCGGTATAATCAGTTACAACTATCACACCGCTGTCTGCAGTTTCTACAATGCGCTCTACCATGGTAGAAGAATCCCTGAGCAAGGTGGCCATCGGCGTGCCATTGATGTCCATCTTGGTCAGCAGGTATTTGGGATACGCGCCCGGAGGGGCTGACTGATCGAATGCTACAGAGCCTACTACATAGTCCTTAGTGCTCAGTTTGTTCAGGAAGGCAAAACTCTGGCCCTGCAACTCGTAACCTGCCAGGCGATAAGTTTTATTGGTTTGTGCGTAGGCCGATGCAATACATAGCAGGCCCAGCACCATAATGGCGATATTCTTTTTCATGTGAATGATTTAGTGATTTGGTTTGTAATGGAATTTCTTATGTCATTTTGGGTCGGTCGTTCAGAAAGGCGGATGTCTGGTACGGGTTTTCATGGGCATTGGTTTTTAGGTTAACAAAATGATATAGCAGGCACACGCCTCCGGCAGGGCAATACATAAAACTGCCGCTTGCCATCAGAGCAATGTGTAGTGTTAGATCGAAAAACTAAGTGTCCTTAAAGCAGGAGTTTGTTTGCAGGAAAAGTGTTTGCTTGCCGTTATGTTTGTTTGCAGGAGAACGAGTGAATATTGCAGCAGGCAGGCTGAAAGCCTTTATGAGATAGCGTTTTCATGGTTTTTGTTTTTAGTGAAAGGGTGATATAAAACTGATAGGCTTACAAACATACATATTTATTTTACAAAAAAAGGGCAGTTTTTTGTTTATAAGAAATATCTATTACCGGCAGCTAACTATTTCTTATTTCAACGTAAAACGAAAAAGGGATTATCATTTTTATTGATAATCCCTTTCGCTTAATATAGAATGATTACTATGTCAGTTTGCGGCTTAGTACACGCCTACATAATTATGCGGCGTTACAGCTTTCAGTTCTTTCTTCAGTGCGGCGCTTATCTTCAGGCCGTCTATAAACTTGTGCAGCGTTTTTTGATTAATACCGCCTTTACCGCGCGTCAGTGCTTTCAGTGCTTCATACGGCTGCGGGTAGTTCTCGCGGCGCAGTATGGTTTGTATTGCTTCTGCCACTACTGCCCAGTTATTATCCAGGTCCTGCGCCATCTTTTCTTTGTTCAGCAGCAGCTTGCCCAGGCCTTTTTCTATAGAGCGCAGTGCAATAAAGCTATGCGCCATAGGCACGCCTATATTGCGCAGCACGGTACTGTCTGTAAGGTCGCGCTGCAGGCGGCTAATGGGCAGCTTGGCGCTCAGGTGCTCGTACAGGGCGTTGGCAATACCCAGGTTGCCTTCGGCATTTTCAAAATCTATCGGGTTTACTTTATGCGGCATGGCCGATGAGCCTACTTCTCCTTCTTTCACCTTCTGCTTAAAGTACTCCATGCTGATATAGCTCCATATATCGCGGCACATATCTGTCAGTATGGTATTGATGCGCTTCAGCGTATCGAAATGCGCGGCTATATTATCGTAATGCTCAATCTGCGTGGTATGCTGCATGCGCTCCAGGCCCAGGCGGTTGTTTACAAACTCGTTGCCGAATTTTACCCAGTCCGTTTTTGGGAAGGCTACTTTATGCGCATTGAAATTGCCGGTAGCACCGCCAAACTTGGCTGCGAACGGTATATGGAACAACTGTACCACCTGGCCTTCCAGCCTGTCCAGGAATACCATCCATTCTTTGCCCAGGGTGGTAGGCGATGCCGGCTGACCGTGTGTGCGGGCCAGCATAGGTATGCCCTTCCATTCCTTGGCCATCTTGTTCAGGTTATTCATCAGGTTGAACAGCGCGGGCAGGAATTCAAATTCCAGCGCTTCTTTCCACAGCAGCGGCGTAGCGGTATTGTTCACATCCTGGCTGGTAAGGCCAAAATGCACCCATTCTACTGCATCTCCGGCACCCATGGCTTTCAGTTTTTCTTTCAGGAAATATTCTACCGCTTTTACATCGTGATTGGTGATGCGCTCGGTAGCTTTTATCTCCTGTGCATCCTGCTCGGTAAACTCCTCGTATATGGCACGCAGTTTGGCGGGCTTTACACCTGCAGGCAGCTTGAATATCTTTTTCTCGGCCAGGAAGATATAGTATTCCACCTCTACCCTTACGCGGTAGCGTATAAGGCCAAACTCTGAAAAATAAGGAGACAAAGCAGCCACCTGGCTACGGTAACGCCCGTCTATAGGGCTTATTGCTGTAAGACTATTCAGTTCCATTTTGCTTTTAGGCACCTGTCCCGCCCCATGCGGGATTCAATTGCATGGGTGCAAAAGTAAGAAAATGGGATTTGGGTTCAAATCCCAATGGGATTATTCACACCTCTCTAATCTCTTAATTAACAAGCATTTGCATCTAAGACCTTGTAAAAGTGTAATGTTTGTGTACTGTTTGTGTACTGTTTGTGTACTGTTTGTGTACTGTTTGTGTACTGTTTAATCCCTATAAGGTTGAGGACACTCACAAGCATATGGAAAGTGAAATAATAACGGTATTACATGAACCAATTTAATATTTTCACGTAATACATTATAACTAATACGATGGAAAGCAACTTTTCGCCTCTTGCTAAAACAATTATATCAATGTCAAGAGAGGCTGCATTATCTCGTTATAACGACCATATTGACGATAGTCATCTGATGCTCGCCATATTTAAAGTGATTGACCACAAAACATTGTCAATTATCGGATTTGACGATAGCAAACTTAAAAATGCTACAAATTTCATTAACAATATTACTAAGCCTACAATCAAAACAACTGAAAACATCTACTCTTTACCTTTAACTAAACGAGCAGAAAATGTCATCCGGCAAACTGTGCTGGAAGCAAAGCATTTAGGAGAAAATAAAATCGAATTTATACATTTTGTTTTAGCAATACTACATTTCTCAAATCATAAATTGCCATCTTATCTCAATAGCGAGGGAATAACCCACATGTCGGTAATAGAGAAGTATACTCTGAACAAGGATATTATCAATAGCTATATAAGCGACATAAAACTAGATGCTGGAACTATAACATTTGAACATAATCAAAACCTAAGCGAAGCCCAAAATATAATTAATTCATTTAATTTTTTTATCGGTTCAGATATAAATGCAACGTTAAACGTAGAGGAAGAAGCGTTAGAATTCTCAGACTTATTATATTCTCTGAATTTTGACCAAGGCATGATGGTTGGGCTATTCGGTAGATGGGGCAGAGGGAAAACCTTCTTTTGGAGTAAGGTTTGGAAGCACATTAAAACAAAAAAAACCTATCTATTCCACAAAGTCGAATACCATGCTTGGAAGTATCAGGACACACCAGCTTCATGGGCCTATTTGTACGAAAATATGGCCAAACAATATCTTAATAAACCCACTATTATATTTAGTGGCGAATGGTTAAGTTTCTATCATAGACTATTTAAACTGAATATTACTAGGAAGGGACTGCTTCCATTGTTAAAATTTTTAATGATATTTCTTATTGGAATAGCGAGCATTGCGACAGTTTATACAATTGCAAACCTTACCCAAAATCAAATCAAACTTACATTGAATTGGATTGGCATTCCTATAACAACGCTTTCAACATTATACATATTTTTTAGCTATGCAAAGTCAGAATATAGCTCAAATGCCAAAGACCTTTTTCTAAAATATTCTAAAAAACATTCTTTCAAAGAACACTTAGGGGTACAGGCGGAGATACAAAAAGAAATAGAAAAATTACTAATTACATGGATTCCTCGAGAACACACAAATGAACGGATCATAATATTTGTAGACGATATTGATCGCTGCAAAGAGGAGAAGATAATTGAAATCATTGATTCGCTTAGAATCATGTTGGATAATACTAAGATATCAAAACGGCTTATCGTCGTAACCGCCGTAGATGAAAGAGTTTTAAAAAGAGCTATTGAAAATAAGTACTACGACCTTATTAAAAGTAGTAGCGCAGAGAATAAAAGAAAACAACTTGACATCTTAGTTAGAGAATACATGGATAAACTTTTTATTGCAGGAATTAAACTGAACACACTTTCATTTAATGAACGTGGAGAAATATTAGAATCCCTTACCCGAGGAAAAATTTTTATGCCATCCAAGCCAAATATGGCAACAATAAGAGAAAGCAATGCAGTTACCTCTGATGCTTTACCTATAAGTGATTATGACATTACTAATCCTATACTTCAACCAAGTCAACTTAAAATTCATGTCAAACAAGTTGATTTTGAAATAGATGAATTTGAATACAACACGTTACGTAATCTTCTTTCTTTTTACAATGATGCAACTCCTCGAACCATAAAAATATTCTATTATAGGTATTTACTAGCCAAGCGATTTGCAGTTTATACAGCGCAAACCAACCATAACTTTTTCAACGAATGGAACGCAGTCAATGTTAACAAGTCTATTTTGCCCTATCTTATACTCAATTATACAATAATAGGCCCTGACTGTATACACTCAGACATCCTAGACAATCATCATATCGAAAATTCCAGTTCGGTGGAAATCGAACTATTTAAAATGCAATTTTCTATAAGTAAGACGCTTTGGATTGACCTACTAAAAATTGTCGAAATTGTAGTTCCGTATTAATCTTTACCTAACTCACACCACCACATCCCCCGTCTTCACCTCACCTGCGCGTTTGTAGCTGGCTATAATAACACCTTTGGAGGTTACGGTGCTCTCCGTTAATGTAAATGCTGCCGGTATGGCGCCACCGCCGAATAGCTTTTTGCCTTTGCCAAGTGTAAGCGGGTATATCTTCAGGCGGAGTTCATCTACCAGGTCGTTCTTCAGCAATAACTGTATCAGTTCACTGCTGCCCCATACCTGTATATCGGCACCTTTGGTGGCTTTCAGCTTTTTAATATCCGCTACGCTTTTTACTACCGTGGAGTGTTCCCAGCCGGTAATGAGCGGGTCTGTTTTCTTCAGGTGTTTAGAGAATACGTATTTATTGCCGGCGTTAATGCCCGGCCAGAAATCGCCATGCTGCGGCCAGTAGCCGGCCCACAGCTCGTAGGTCTTCCTGCCCAGCAGGTAGTCTGCCGGCTTCAGTTCCTCCATCATTATCTTGTTAAATTCTTCATCACCATAGGGCACCGTCCAGCCCCCGTATTTAAAGCCGCCCGATGTATCTTCTTTCCTTCCGCCCGGGCCCTGCAATACACCATCTAAGGTGATCATGGATATAACTGTTATCTTTCTCATAGTAGTATTGTTTTAGTAATACAAATCTCGGCAATAAGTGCATTGCCATTGCAGTGCAAATGCGACAATATGCATGGCGGAATACGAAAAGCAGCTATATTAGCCTGAAAAACCCGCCATGCCCGAGTACACCGGTTATTATGATTATAGAGTAGAAGTATACAGCGGCGAAAAGCTTTTAGGCATCTTTGGCTATGTAAGCAATCTTGTATTTCTTTCTTTATGGCTGAAGATACATTTCAAGTACACTACCTGGGACAGTATACGCGTGTACCACCGCCTGAGCAATACCTACATTGGCACCTACAGCCGTGGCGGCGATATACCGGCCAAGCCAAAAATATAATACCAGGCACGCGGGGGCCGTACCTGGTATAGTGGTGGTTATCATGGCGGCAGGGGTTATGCCTGTTTCAATGGCCTGCGGTATACGCCCAGCAATATCACCGAGCAGATGAACAGCATACTTTCTATACTCAGCCATTTACTGCCAAATGCACCCAGCGGCCCTTCGTGCAGCAGTGTAATGATGCGGGAGAGTGCATAGAAGCCCCAAAGCATGGTAAGAAAACCCAGCCCTGCTTTTTTATCTTTTACCAGCAGGTACACCAGGCTGATGACGATGGTAAGGCCTACCCCGCCGTATACGCCGCGTATAGAGCTATAGGCATCGGTATTGGGCAGCTTTACCTGCACCAGGTCCATTACCATTTGCGGACTGAAAAAAGCCATCAGGCTTACCATAAGCAATGAAAAGGCAGAGAATACGATCAATACGCCGGAAGCTATATTGACGATACGGTTATTTTGTTTCATACGGCTATAAATTTTATGCAAAAATGCCGCGGTGCTCAAACATAAATCTTGGCCGTCGCCAAGATTTATGTTTTGCAGATGATATACGCCATGTTATTTTTCAAAGCCTGCATAGGCCTGCAAGCCGCCTCGCGCGTCTGTATTAAATTAAACCATTACAACCTTATGAAACAGACCCTGCTTACACTATTTACCTTTTGTTTTCTTTGCTCATTTGACAAAGCCGGCCCGGAAGGCAAGGCCATACCACTGCTGCCCGGCAAAACACTGCAAGGCCATGCTATGAACGCAGCCTACTTTAAAGGACATGTAACCCTGGTAAACTTTATGTACATAGGCTGCCCGCCCTGCATGAACGAGATAGGTGCTATGAACCGGCTGTACCACGACTATGCAGGCAACAATAAATTCCGGATGCTGTGCATAGCACGGCAGACCAATGCTCAGATGAACAGCTTCAATGCCGCAGGCGCATCCCTGTACAGCCGCATACGTACGGCCCTTGGCGCCGAACCTATAGCCTACGATATACTGGCTGCCTGCGAGGGCAATGCAAGCCATACGGACACCACCGGCGAGAACATACGCATAGGCAAGGAATGCAATGCCATTGAGGAAACCTATGGCGTAGACAGCTACCCGACCGCCTGGTTTGTAGACAAGAACGGCATAGTGCGCAAGGTATCGCACGGCGGCCCGGCATCTAAAGACGATCAGGATTTCTATGCCCGCATGAAGCAGGAAATAGATGCCATGCTGGCCGAATAGCAGTGCTTAACATAAACTTTACCCCCTGTTCACATCTACCACATATTGCGTGCTGAACTTTGCTGCAAAATGAGGGTATGAAAACGAACTGGGAATATATAGCCACCTACAAAGAGGAAGTAGCTGCACTTACACAGCAAAGGCTGGAAGAACTGGAAGCAGAACGCCTGCTGTTTGCAGAAGCTGTTGCTAACAGCGCCCGCAAAACAGCCAGCACAATACATCTGCAGCAGCCAACTGCAACGCGTACATATATAGCCGCGCCCATGCGGGCTACCGCCTAACCGAAGTATATATATCAAGAGCTCCCTGCTGCCAGGTCTCTACAACTTTGCACAAGGGCCAATCTTTTATTTAGCTGTTCTTTGCAGGGCACGCTCCAGCGCATCACGCGTGATGCTGCCCAATGTTGTGGCAGGCAAAGCGCTTGCCTTTGCCATGCCTTGCTCATAATATTGCCGCGCTTCCCACTTGCGGTCCAGTTCTTCATAGGCACGGCCTATATTCAGGTATAAGGAAGGATAGAATGTACTAACACTATCATCGGTTACCTTTTCGGCATAACGTAATGCTTCCAGGTTCCAATGCAGTATATCTTCAGGATGGCCTTGCACACGCGCCATATAATGCGCTACGATGCAGGCCTCGTAATCATTGTTTTGCAAAGCCCATGCACGCGTATACAATGCAGCAGCCGTTTCAAAATCGCGCTGCATCTCTGCCGCTACACCTTCGGCACAGAGCTTTACTACCGGGTTTCCTGGGTCAATATTCACCCTGCTAAATTAGGCCTGCTTTCTTTGAAGAACAAGAATGGGTGTCAACAACCGCTTAAGGATTGGCATGATATTTAACAACCGTTCATAAGCCGGAACAAAGCCGGCTTACCTGTTTTTAATCTCAGGTACAATTTTTAAACTTTATCTTGTAGCAAACCTTGCACCTTGAAGCACCACCTGTTCATCTTGCTTGTGATTTGTTACTGCTCTGCGCCGGCCCAAACGCATGAACAAACGAGTATAGACCTATTACTGAAACAATTATCCACTGCCGGCAACGATACCAATAAAGTAAAACTGCTCGATGAATTATCCTTCCTGTATTCGCACAGCAATCCCCGGGAAGGTATTAAATACGCCAAGCAGGTACTGGAGCTGTCGCGGCAACTGCAATGGCAGCGGGGCATAGCCACCGGTTATTCAGACCTCGGCATCAATTACCAGGCCATGGGCGATTATCGCGATGCATTGATCCACCAGCACGAGGCCCTTAAACTATATACAAAAATAGGCAGGAAAAGAAGCGTGGCCGGGGTACTGACTAATATAGCACTGGCATACACAGCGCAAAGCGATTATACCAATGCACTCAACTATAACTTCAGGGCACTGATCATCAACGAAGAACTGGATGATAAGCCTACGCAAGCGGTTATACTTGAGAACATCGGGTCGGTATACAGTGCGCAAAAAATATACAACAAGGCAAGTGAATACTATACGCAGGCATTAAAGATAAATAAGGCTCTTGGCAATACCGCTGCTGTAGCCCGCAATTATGGAAACTTAGGCACCGTACTGGATGCCGCCGGGAGATATGACGAAGCACTGCAGTCGCATTTTCATGCACTGGCAGGGGGCAGGCAAACCGGCAATAAACATACCATGCAGATCAACCTGGCCAATATAGGCTATGTATACTGCCATAAAAAAGATTATATCAAAGCACTTGACTACCAGCAACAGGCATTACAAATAAGCCGGGAGATTGGTAGCAAAGAAAGCATAGCCATCAACACCGGTAATATAGGGGAAACCTATTACGCAATGGCTATGGATAGCCTGGCAGCCAGTAAAACCGGCCAGCTTACCAAAGCTGTAACTTACCTGCGGGGAGCCATCAGCATGTGCAGGGAATTGGGATTTGATGCACCGCTCGCCGAATACCAGGAATACCTGTCGCGGACTTATTACAATCTTGGCCGCTACAAAGAAGCCTTCAGTACCATGCAGGAATACATGACGCTGAAAGATTCTATTTATTCGATAGAAAAACTGGTACAGATAAATAACCTGGAGACCCAGCGTGAAATAGCACTTAAAGACAAAAACCTGCTGCTGAAAGACAAACAGATACAGATACGCCAATTGCAGGTGCAGCAAAAACATAATGAACGCCTGTTATATATTTTGGGCATGACCTTGCTGCTGGTTGTAGTAGGCATTGTGCTGCGAAGCCTGTACCGGTTCAGGAAAAAAAACCGTGTATTGTCTACCGAAAAAGAAGAATACCTGCGAAAACTGGAAAAACGAAACCAATTGCTGGAGGAAATAGCACACATTCAATCGCACGATATCAGGGGGCCTGTTGCCACGATACTTGGCCTGGCGCAAAATTTCAATTTCAAAAACACCTCCGACCCTAATAATAAAGTGGTCATTGAAGGCATTACTGCTGTGACCGAACAACTGGATGAGATAGTAAAGTATATCATTACCAGGGAAAATAATCTTGAAGAATAGCGCGGGAAGGGCAAAAAGCAGCCCCCATGCTGAAAGCAGCATGGGGGCTTATATCTATCCTGTTCACCACCTTTAAAACTGGTACAAAAATACTATGGCCTGTATTGCCCCTATATGACCGGCATCATAAAGGGTTATGATGCTCATCAGGAACGGAATGGACTGCCCTAAAAAAAGCAGGCCCCGTTTATGCAGAAGCAAAAACGGGGACATGCTATAACCACCACCCGGAAAAACCGTTAATGCAAAGTAACTACACCTCTCGTTCTCCGTCAGTGACTAACGTCACACAAAAAGCTGATTGTACTCATGCGATGAAGGTAGTGCAGAAAATCAGGTCTCCGGGGATACTTACATACGCTTCCTGTATTACCCGGAAGTTAAGCGACTGCAGTATTATATCACTGGTAGGAATGACCGTCATCAGCAACAGGAAACCTATAGCTGGTTAAGTTTGCTGTAATTCAAAAAGCATTTCACCGATAAAAGGGCCTTTTATGAAAATATTAATAGCTATCAACAGCCTGAACCCTAATACATCAGCCATAGAATATGCCTGCTATATTGCCAACCTTTCGGGCGCACAGCTAACCGGGGCATTGCTGGACAATATTGAATTCAGTGAAATGTTCCCGCCCAGCGAACCGCCTATAGGCCCCGCGGCTGAACTGCGGAAAGAAATAAAACAGCAGGCCGAAAATACGATTGCACGTTTTAAAGAAATATGCGCTGACAAAGGTACTCCCTGCAAGGTACACCGCGACATGGGTATACCTTATAACGAGCTCATGCATGAAACCCGCTTTGCCGACCTGCTGATAATAGATGCAGGCATGAGCTTTGACGATACAGAAGACCAGGTACCCAGCCATTTTGTAAAAAAAGTACTGACCCACACAGAATGCCCTGTACTGATACCGCCACTATCGGCAGCAGTTGTAGAAGAGATCTTATTCACATATAACGGAGGCCATTCTTCTTTGTTAGCCATGAAACATTTCACCTACCTGTTTCCTTCGCTAGCAGACAAGAAAATAACTGCATTGGAAATAGCCCCGCGTGATGGTCATATTACTGATAAATTCAGGCTACAGGAATGGATGCACCAGCACTATACGCATACAGACTACCAGCTACTGGCAGGCGATGAAGAAAACCGCCTGCTGGAAGTTGCCCTGTCAAAACAGAACTGTATAGTAGTAATGGGCGCCTATGGCCGTAATACTATATCTAAACTTTTTAAACGCAGCCATGCCGATGCGGTATTAAAGATCAGCACCAACCCGGTATTTATCAGCCATAGCTAAGGACTATACGCCCCCGGTTGCTATGCGGCCGTGCCGGTGGTTGCAGCAGTAAATAAGTATCAGCAGCAAAAGCGGGTTGTTTGCTTCATTGTAATTATCATCCGTTTCCATTTCATAATTGAAACTAAACTTTGACAATACAAAATCCTGTTCCAGTCTTACTATAGGCTTTTCATGCTCTGTATACAAAGTATATTTATGCGGCCAGAAATCGTGTTTGAACAGGTAGGTACTGCCTCCTGCCATTTCTATTACCAGGTTGTTCCACCAGTTTACTTTCAGTTCCGCCACTGTTGTATCGTTCTTCACTACCTGGAAACTGGTATTCCAGAAATTGGATGCACCTAACTGGTATACATCATCGCGCACTACAAGGTTAACGTGTACCGAGAACCAGCCATCGTAATCTACCCTTCCAAGCGAACGCCCGTCTTCAGTAAACAGCTCAAAATGACGGTTATGCTCGCCTTTAGCAAGGTATCTCATTGTTTATAGTTTCAGACAAATATATACACCCCTAAACAAGAAGCTATAAAAATACAGGGGCATCTCTTTAGGACGTGACGGTATCTGTATCCTTTACCTTAGCCATTTTTTCGGCCAGCTTATAATATGAAACCCTGGGCAATGCAGGCGCTGTATGCCGGATAGTTTTATTGAGCCAGCCGGGCACATGCACTACCGAGCCCTTGCCTAAGTGCTGTATGGAAGATCTTACCACATCGTCTGCCTCCATCCACAGATCCAGTTCTTTTATTTTCTTAAAGCGGTTAATATCTGCTTCTGTATGAAAACCCGTATGAGTAAGACCTGGACACAGGCTCTGCACCTGGACACCTTTATTATGTACCTCCATATACAGCGATTCCATAAAAGCGTTCAGAAACGCTTTGCTGCCGGAATACATGGTACTACCGGGCGCAGGTATGAATGCAGCCAAAGACGACACGGTGATGATACCCCCGTCGCCCCGGCGCAGCATACCGGGCAGTACAGCATGCACCAGTTGAATAGTAGACAAAACCTGCACACTTACCATATCCAGCGAATCCTGGATATGCTCGTTTACAAAAAGGGAATGCTCTCCATAGCCGGCAGCATTTACCAAAAGATCAATGCGTTTCCTTACTGAAAGATCTGTGGCCAGCATCATTACAGAATTTCTGCTGGCAAGATTGACCTTTATGGTATCAACCTGCACTTTATAAGAAAGTTGTATAACAACCGATAATTCGCCCAGTCTTTTCACATCCCTGTCACATAGAATGAGGTTGTAACCCAATGCTGCCAGTTGTTTTGCATACTCCGAACCGATGCCTCCTCCGGCTCCTGTTATCACGGCTACTTTACTATGATTATTTTTCATAATTCCTGATTTAATCAAAACCAATTATTGATGTTCCATATAATGCCGGCCACATAACCCAATCCATCCCAGGTAGGATTGTTATCTGCGCCGTACAAATTCCAGTTAGACATGTGTGCGTATCTCGCAGCTACCATTAACCTCGCCCTATCTGATATCCGCACATCGCCCCCTGCACTGCTGCTGAATGTAAAATTGAACTGGGAACCGCCATCAGGAAAATCCGGTGTTACATATATTACCCCTCCTTTCACTTCTATAAAAACCCTGAAGCGTTTCGCCCTCCACAAATAGTATTTGGTCATTGGCCGAAGACCGATCCCAACAGAAGTATTACCCGGTTCGTAATAGTGCCAGATATTCAGTTCGCAGCCAAATGACTTCAAAGGATTACCAATGTATTCGATACCTGCATTCAGCATCCACTGCGAAGAATTTATGTAGTCCATCTCTTTGAGGTATGCCGTTTCTGCATACAGGTATTTATCACCTTTCCACCTGGCAGATGAAGACATGCCTGCAGCCAATAAAACAATTACGCATATTGCTCTCTTATGCACCACCTCATCACATTTTCAGGTATTCCAGTATTTTGTAAATGAGTATGGCAGGCCATACCAAAGCCTTAAGAAAGCCCACCACACCATCGCCAAAGCTGTGTGCATGCTGTATAAAATAAATAAGGGCGCCGATAAACGCCAATCCGTAAACTGCAGACGACTGCCCTACGTTCCTTCTTTTAGATGATTCCATAATACATACAATTATGAGGTGACCACACTAACAAAAGAAGGAAAATAAGCGCAGGCGACAAGTGACCCGCATTAGGACATCTTATGATATCCATCACTATACAAAAAGGAGGAAAGAAGGCTACAGGTATTGCCGGAACCAGCTTATAATCATTTCATCTTTAAGATGACGGTCGCTGCTGATGATATGGTCGCCGTTTTCAAACAACTTAAGCTGAACAGGGTGCCAGAGCGCGCTAAGCGTATCGAACATGGCCTGGGCCTGTTTATAATCGGCACGCACATCTTTTTTGCCATGCAATATTAGAATGGGGGTAGAGGGGCACAGTTTATCCGGCCAGGAAATGGCTGAGCGTTTGCGGAGCTCCGCTACCTTGTTGTGGGTATAGCCGGGTATCAGCGAAGCATACAGGTCTTCCATTTTGGGGCGTAGGGTCAATTCTGCTGCAAGATCGGCAGGGGCACCGCCTATAACGGCTGCTTTTATTTTTTTAGTTTTTGTAAGCGCTATATAAGTCATCATACCTCCTCTCGACCATCCGTACATGCCTATTCTTTGCGTATCTGCCCCCGGCCATTCGCTGATAACCGGGAAAAGATTAAGCACATCGTTCACATCACTGCCGCCAAATTCGTCGTTGCCCTCACTTCTGCCACCACCCCGGTACTGGCTGGCCACAACTATATAGCCCGCCCTGGCTATGGGTGCTATCCACTCCAGCAACGTCTCTATGCCTATGCTGGCAAAATTACGGTTGCCGCCACGGTTGAAGATGACTACAGGCAATAAGGTATTAGACTGCGATGGTGCTACTACAAAACCATTGATATGTAAACCATCGCTTATGTAGTTGACCCAGTAAAAATCAAGGGAATCAATATAGCGGTACTGTTCATTCAAGAGGAGATCGCCGGCGATATTTTTAAAATAGTCTGTCTGACGGACATCCATTTCCGTTTTAGATACAAGCTGACCGCTAACCCACTGCGGCAAAACAAATATGCATAGTATGAGGACGGCATGCCTCATTATTCCTGGAAGAAATCAATGATCCCGGCAATGTATTGCTCTTCTATGCCTTCTGTAAAATCTGCATAATCTTCATCGGGTATATTGGTTTGTACAAACTCCAGCGAAGTGTTTGATTTATCTTCATGCAGTTTTATCGTTACAATAGACGGTTCATTATCTTCTCCGAAATACCACTGCTGCACGATCTTCTTGCCGTATTCAAATTCGAGGTTTTTACCTACTATGTCTCCATCCCATAAAGAAAACTCCGTACCGGGCTCTTCGGTAAATTCAGCCTTGGCACCTGTCCATAATTGCAGGCTGGTTTCTTTGGTCAATGCCCAATACACTTCTTCCGGTGTTGCCGGTATCTTATAATACTTCTTGAAAGTTTTCATACGGTTGTAAAAGTACTGGGATTACACAAAAAATACGTTCTAAATACTTACCCGGCGCTATTCCTGCCCTTGTTTCTGGTACAAGGTAGTAAGTGTACGTGCCCAATACCTGGGCACATTGTATTCCTCTTGCAAATGCGCTACTACATCATTTGATTTTTTTGATGCTGCACCAAATGCATCCAGTATTTTTATCCAGGCGGCCTTGTTCTTGCCCGTTTTCTCTATCACTTGTTCATCGGTCACATTCCAGTAATCGCTTTTCATAGCTGGTTCTTTAACCGCAAATATATGGTATATACAGGTTGGTAAATTGTAACTATTTATACTTCAATTTTCTATACCGCAGCCAATAGCATTTTACACTTTTCATAAAAAACAGACTATATTGGGTGCAGAGTTTTTATTATGGCTACT
>JANINW010000030.1:25454-179153 GCA_024508935.1 Flavipsychrobacter sp.
GCGCAAACCATCAAGCACTTCAAGAAATTCAGCGAAGGACTCAAAGGCCCATGTCTTGAAGTAGGTTCGTTGATAGACCCTTCATATGTTCAGCACCTGCCCAGGGATATACACGGCTCTGCTGTACCGGAGCCCTATATAGGTATAGATATTTTCCCGGGAGAAGGTGTTGATTATGTATTGAACCTATGCAAGGACGAGGACCTGCAAAAACTTCCCTATCAGCAGTATAACATCATCCATTGCCATTACATCATGGAGCATGTGCCGGATATATTCAGCATGGCCCGTAATATAAATAAACTGCTTGCACCCGGGGGCATACTCATGTTCAGTGTCCCTTTCGCATGGCGTATACACCGCATACCTGTAGATATGTGGCGTTTCACACCACAGTCTATAGACTACTTATTCCCGGACATTGAATTTATTGACGAAAAATGTGCCCTGTCCGTAAGGCGCGGAGATAAAACCTATCGCCTAGACGAGTTCCCTGAATTTAATTTCGGGGAAGGCTTGGCTAAATACCCTGCGTCCATCAAATGGTATGTGAAGATCATGAGAAAGTTAGGTCTAGATCGTGACATCTTTAACCAGCGTGCCTTACTGTATGAGACCAACCTGATGATGTATGGTATAAAAAAAGACAAGCCTACGTATTCCTATATCGACAGTAAATACCTGCTGTAAAACAGCAGCAATCTCTACATCTTATCATACCGGGGCGGCAAATCTGAAGCCTCTTGATTCCATATGCCGGTAATTCCTGATTCAGCCTGTTAAAAACAGTTACCGGCACGGTCTGTTTGTAAATACCTTGTTATTAAGCCCATATCGGCAAAAACTTAACATTAAGTAATTGTTAAGTTTTCGTAAATTCATGTAAGTAATTGATGAAGCATTGAAATCCAGTCTCTTAATATGGTTTACAGTTGTGCTGCTGGCCCTTCCCGGCCGGTTGCTGGCAGATGCCGGTAAAGACCTGAGTGCCGATTTCAATTTCTGTGGCGACGAGATAGCCTTTTCTTACGATTCGTCGGTATATATAGACTACAATACACCGCTTAGCCAGGCATCTATCAACGAGTTTTACAACCAGATGGAGCAAGCCAATTTTGAGCCGGTTATTGCCAGCCTGCTGGCTTACAAGCTCAAATATCGTCCCGATGACTGGCTGTATTACCAGCTGATACGCCGCACAGCCCAAAAGCTAAGCCCTAAAAGCGAAAATTACGCCCGCTATACGCTCTATAAGTGGTTCCTGCTGTGCAAAACCGGCTATGATGCCACACTCTCTATATCGGATAATAAGATATTATTTTACGTACACAGCGATGAGAATATCTATGATATCCCTTATCATATGCGCAATGGCAAACAGTATGTATGCCTGAACTATCATGATTATGGAGAAATAGATTTTAAAAAGGAAGTATTTATGCCGGTGGCCATCCATATACCCGAAGCCACACACAGTTTTTCCTATAAAGTAACTCACCTGCCCGACTTTCGTGCAGCTGATTACAAAGAGAAAGACCTCGAATTCAACTATTACCAGAATGAGTACAAATTCAAGGTAAAAATAAACCCGGAAGTAAAAAGCCTGTTTGCCAATTACCCGGTTACCGATTACCAGGCTTATTTCAATATGCCGCTGAGCAGTGGCACTTATGCTACGCTGATACCTGCCCTGAAAGAATATATGCAGGGTATGAACCAGCGCCAGGGTGTTGACTACCTGATGCGTTTTACGCGCTATGCATTCCTGTACGAAACAGACAGGCAGAATTTTGGTAAAGAAAAACGCCTGTCACCAGAACAAACACTGCTGTATGACTATAGTGACTGCGAAGACCGCTCGGCGCTCTTCTTTTACCTGGTAAAGGAAATATATAACCTGCCAATGATCGTGCTGGCATTTCCCCAGCATGTGACGATCGCGGTTAAATTCGACAAACCGGTTGGCAAACCTATTATCTATAACGGTAACAAATACTCTGTTTGTGAACCCACGCCTCAAAAAGAGGACCTTTCTCTCGGCGAACTATCTCCTGACCTGAAGAAAACTACCTACGAGATAGCTTACGCTTATAACCCATAGCCAAGCGCTTAACGCTTATTACTTTGCTACATAATGGCATATGATTTTTATCCTGTAGGATAAAAGCTGCTATGATACTATTTGAAGGCCAGTTGATCTTTGCAGACGAACTGTTTATAGTGAAATTATTTGCACGCCGCCCGGGAGAGAACTTTTACCGGCTGATGGTTGATGATCTCAAAACTTACCTGGAGAACCTTGATGGAATATGGTTTGCGCAGGGTGTGAGAAATGATCTGTGTCAATATATAGGCCGGCATATACAAGAAACCAGTACGATGGCATAATATTTAGTATGGTACGGCATATCATTCACCACATTACTTAACCAAAAACTAAAAAGTATGAAAAAGCCGGTTTATTCACTTATGATTGCCTGCAGCATGGCTATGTTTGCAGCCTGCGGCCCTTCTGAAAACGACAGCAACAAACAAGCTGAAGAACAGAACGAACAAAAATTTGACGACACAAAAATGGAAAACGATGCCGATTTTGCAACCAAAGCTGCATCAGGCGGTATGATGGAAGTAGAATTGGGTAAACTGGCTGTGGCTAATGCAGGATCTGCTGATGTAAAGGCATTTGGACAAAATATGATCGATGACCATACTAAGGCCAATGACGAACTGAAAGCAGCTGCCCAGGCTAAGAACATTACACTGCCGGATGTACCGGATGCAGATGCACAAAAAAAGATAAGTGACCTGTCTGAAAAGAAAGGTGCCGATTTCGACAAAGCCTATATGGACCTGATGGTAAGCGACCACAAAGAAGATATAGATGAGTTTCAGAAAGAAGCAAACGACGGGAAAGATGCTGACCTGAAAAGCTGGGCTGCCGGTAAAGTGCCTGTACTGCAACACCATCTTGAAATGGCACAAGGCATAAAAGACAAACTGAAATAAATACTATCGACACATACAAATAAATAAGGCCCGCCTGGAGCGGGCCTTATTTTATGCTGTTTAGCACATATTCAGTTCCCTGAACTCAATATGGCTTTTCAGCAAACGCTCATGGAAAAGGTAGGCTTGTGCATCGTTATCGTAACGGAAAGTAACTACCAGCGTGCTGAATTGCGGCTCTATGCCAAAACGTACATGCTGGTTAACGGATTTGCCAATGTTCAGAATAGCCTGCAAATCTTCAGGCGGTATAGTGCGCCTGACACTAAAACTAAACTGGCTCATAAATTTTCTCCCTTAAAATGGGAAATGAAAGATATAATATAATAATTGATATTCCAGTTAAATAATAATTATTGATACCCGGCAGCTACATAGATTGTAGCTACAAAGAAAATATATCCCCCGATCCGTTCTCAGGTGTCATATTATATGCGCTACTTATTTTTTACGCTATTAGCAATACTATTATGTATCGGCACCTCGGTAGCCGAAAATAAAAACTACCCCACAGCTCAGAATCATCCCCCCCTTTCTATAGCCGATTCTATAGCCTGCAAGCGCTACCTTGATAGTGCTGACAATTCCTTGTTATTTTCTATACGGCGGCAGCTGTACCTCGACAGTGTTTTGCAAATTGCGCCCTGGGAAGCAGGGCTGTGGCAGCAAAAATCTATGCCCTTGCTGAAACAGCGCAAATACGAACTGGCCATGCCCTACCTGGATAGTGCCGTGAAATATAATGCGCATAAATACCTCGATTACCGGGCTTTCATTAAATGCATTTTCGCAAAATCGTATAAGGACGCCATTACTGATTTTAATACCGCGCGGACCTTACTGGGCAACAGTGGTGTTATGGACCATCCCTACGATTTCTATGTTGGGCTCTGCTACCTGCAACTCAACAATTTCGATTCGTGCAGCTATCTTATGCAAAAATGTATTGACGAACAAACCCGAAAGAACGGGCCATCGTGGGTGCACCCTATGAATTGGTTTTACCTGGGCATTGCACAAGAGGAACAACTGCAGTATGAAAAGGCCATAGCCAGCTTTGACAGCTGCCTGAAACTCTACCCCAATTTTTGCGACGCTAAATACTATAAAGCAGACTGCCTTGCAAAAACAGGCCGCCTTACGGAAGCAAAACCGATTATGCAGCAGGCTCTTTCTGACTTCAGGAACGGATATACTATTAATGAGGATATGCCATTTACGAACTGTATCCCTACCAGGTAGTAAAAGCATTTATTGAAGGTTATGCCAAATATCTTCAAAATGCTTCGTCCACAAAATAGCACTATATTAAAATAAATATTTTAATATATTAACTAATTCAATGCCTAATGTGATACATTACAGGCAATATATGTAAATTCGCCGCGCATATATCAACCGATGAGACCTTTTACTTCAGACCAGGCAAAGAGGATTGCCGCAGATTTTCAGCAACTGAAAGGGAAAACTATACATGTGGGACATGCTAGTTTACAGGTAAAATATGTTTGTGTAGCACCTGCAAACGCCGAAATGAAAGAGATATTTGTGCAGAATGTAGTAGGCAGCCTCAATAAAACACCCCAAAAAGAAATTGAACAGTTTGTAACCAATGAGTTTGATGTCATCCTCATTGCCCAAAATGAACTATCATACACGGCTATAGACATCCGGTATTTTGCAAAGGCCCATAATATCGCATACAATTTCCCCTACAGCGAGCGGGCATAAAAAAACCGGCGCTATAGCACCGGCCTATAACAATAGTATATCTATTTTTTGCCTGATGGCTTTTGGGCCGCTGCTTTTTTTGCCGGGGCTGCCTTGCCAACAGCTAAAGCTGCTTTCTTTTTCGCTTTCGGCGAAACAGGTATCACATGCTTTTTAACCTTTTTCTTATCTGCTTTATCTTTTGCCGGTTTGGCTGCGTCTGCCATAAACAGTTTGCTTGCTTTCTTTACACGGTGGGCAAACTTTTTTTCTCCTAATACCGGTTTCAGGTAACCCATGGCTGTTTCCAGCTTGGATACTATTTCCTGCTTGGTTTCTTTTTTAGAAGCTTTTGCACTTGTTTTTTTGTCAGAGCCTGTCATGAGGATCGAATTGATTAATAATGATTTCACGCAAAATTAATATAAGCGTATTCGTTCCAATGTTAAGTTTTAAGTAAGTCTTCCGTTGTAAACAACCATCCATTAACACCATATTAAATTATTATAAACTATCTTACATATACTAAAACCTATTGTTATGCGCTCAGGGCACAGTGATGAAATAATAATCTGGCTGGTATTCATAGCTATGCTTATTCTAATAATCGGCGGAAGAAGCATTTTTCATTGGATAAAACACCGCATACAGGCAAAGCGAAAACTAAAAATGCATATACACAATAATTCAGAACTTGAGTTCTAACCATATTTATAAAACACAAAGGCTGCTTTAAAAGCAGCCTTTACAATATTTTCACATACCCCTGTGTTTCTGAAGGAAATAGGCCATATAGCACCAATCTCTTAACCTGCTATGAATATAGAAACTATTTTTCACACCAGCAAATGAATAGCTAACAATTTTAAAAACTATAAATAGTTGTCATTATGCAAAATATTCAACAATAGCTTTATTGAGTGTATACTCTGCCACTTTTAAAGCATCCGGCACCTGGTCATCTGCAAATATAAAATGTGACTGGTCTGCCTTATCAACCTGTAACTGGTATTGTATTTCCCGGTTGTCCAATTCTGCCAGTATGGTAAAGAAGCTTTGTCCGTCGGGCATTTGGGCATAACACATATCGCAATCAACCGGCCTTCCACTTATCATACACTGAAACCTGTAAATAACTGTCGCGTTTATCATACAATCATCTATTTACAAGAAATAAAGAAAAAACTGTGCCAAAATGAGCGGATGATCACAATATTACATACAGCAATATCTGTGTTGTATTTACTAACCAAAGATTAAACAGCCTTAAATAAACTCCCTGACAGCTTCTACCAGTTTATCTATTTCGGTCTTGTTATTATAAATATGGGTGGATACGCGCAGGCAGTTAACGCCGTTTTCAGGCACACTGCGTACCCTTATATTTTTCTTCAGTAAAGATTCATACACATCTGTATAGGCCACTCCTTTTACCCTGAAACCGGTTATAGCGCAACGGCTCTTTTCTTCAACAGGGGTCAACAGTTCTATTTTATCACCCAGCTGCAGCAAGCTGTTTTGCGTATAGGTACCTAATGCTTTAATACGGTTATGAACATTTTGCATACCTATCGTTTCCATAAAATCGATGGCAGCACTGACACCTTTGTATAAGCCCAGGGATTGTGTACCTCCGTAATAACGGTGTGCTCCCTGCGCATACTTACCCATTTTGGCGGGCTGCACGGTCATATCCCATTTAGCATTATCGCTGCCTCCGCCCACGAAAAGAGGCTGTAATATTTGCTGAAAATCACTGCGCACGTACAGGAAGCCTGTACCCTTAGGCCCCAGCATCCATTTATGGCTGCAACTGGCATAGGTATCACACCCCATATCGTGCAGGTCAAGCATGAGCATACCAGGCCCGTGTGCCCCATCTATGATAGAATATAAGCCCTTATCCCTGGCAAGAGTACATATCTCTTTTACCGGTAGTACCTGCCCTTGTGTACAGGGAATATGCGGTATAGCAATAGCACGTGTTTTCCTGTTAATGAGGCCGGCTATTCGGTTCAGTGTTTTTGCTGCAGTAGATGCCGGCGTGAATGTACGCAGCACTATACCATCCTGCTTTTGCCGGTTTAACCAGGGGAAAGCATTGCCTACGTGCTCATGAGTTGTGAGGATAACCTCATCTCCTCTTTTCAAAGGCAAACCGCGGCAACCTATATTGATGCCTTCTGTTACATTATGTGTAAGCGCTATCTCATCTTCATCTGCACCAACAAAGCCGGCTATCCTAGCAGCGGTATGTTCCCATCCGCCATAACCACCATGGTGGTCGCCCTCCATCATGCCATTCTTTACTGCTTCTATTACCGGGTAAGGCGATGGGCCCATAGTACCGTTGTTCATGTAAATAAGGTCGCTGGCTAAGGGGAACATCTGGCGGACATTACGCCAGTAAGCTTCGTCATCTTCATTTATAGGTTTGCCATCCGTATTTATTTGTCGCAAGGCAGCCATAGCCTCCATCTCAACAAAGGAAAAAGCAGCCAGCATAGACGCCGACCTTAAAAAATTTCTGCGACTGAACATAGGGGTAAAACCATTTTTGAGGCTAAATAAATGTAATAATTAAAGCAAACAAAAGAAAGCATTTGCCTCCTATTGTTTGCTTTAAAAAAGAAATATCCGCCTATTTGAGTGAACAGCTGCCTGAGCCCCCTAAAAAAGCAGCAGAGGAATTGATATTGGTAGACGAAGTTGAGCAATCTGATTTCGCATTCTTCTTTGTTGATTTTGAAATAACATAAGAAGTATCTGAACTAACACTGCCCGAGCCAAAAGGATCAGGAATGGTTACAGTGCATTTGCAGGTGTAATCTTTTTTACATGCTCCTAAGACTGACACGAGCGCGATAGCTACAATAAAAAGAGTACGGTTGATCTTCATAAAGTTGGATTTTATAAAACTAAAATAATGGTTAAGCCCAACAATTAATAGCCCCCATTCTAATTTTAATCTTCATTTAAACCCCGGACGGCAAGCTGAAATAAAACCGGCTGCCTTTGCCCGGTTCACTTTCCGCCCATATCCGCCCGTTATTCCTTTCTACAAAGTCTTTGCATAGCAACAAGCCCAGCCCGGTACCTTGTTCATTGATGGTACCATGCGTGGTGAAATTTTCCACACCAAACAGTTTTTGCAGATCATCAGGCTCAATACCCACCCCTTCGTCGGCAATGCAAACTGTTGTTTCTCCGCCACTGGTTACACTGCTCAGGGTAATGCTTCCTTTAAGCTGAGAAAATTTTATAGCATTCGATAACAGGTTGCGCAATACACCTTGTATCATGGGCTCATCAGCATATAGCATGGCGCCCTGCTGCACGGTATTTACAATAGTTATTTGCTTTGCAGCCGCCTGGTTTTGCATTAGCGGCAACATTTCCTGTATGGTATTATATACATCAAACTGCACAGGGTGGATAGTTTCTCCCTTCAGCTGGCTTTTCGACCATTGCAGCAGGTTATTGACCAGGTTGGTAGTATAACCCAGGTTCTTTGATATTTCCGGCAGCATTTCTTTCAGTTCTTTCTCGGTAATATGTCCCTCGTTGGTCAGTGAAAGGATATTCATGAGTGTGTTCAACGGGCTGCGCAGATCATGGGAGATGATGGAGAACAACCTGTCCTTAAGCATATTCAGCGATTCCAGGTTCTGCTCAAAATGTTTGCGCTCTGTTACGTCTCTAAATAAGAGTAACTGGCCGCTGTATTCCTTTTCCTCGTACAGGGAGGTAATGGTAACAGAGTAAAAACGTCCATCTCCCAGTTCTATATCCACCTTCTCAGTATCTGCCCGTTTTGAAAACAGTTCAAGTGCCTGTGCGGATATCTGCAGTTCGCGAATATTCCTGCCAATAACTTCTCCTGCCTTTTTGCCCAATATCTGCTTCATCCGGATATTAGCGTCCACTACCCTGCCTAAAACATCTATTATCAAAACGCCTTCCTGCATAGCTTCCATTACCTTTCCACGGGCCACAGGTACAATATCAAACAACTGGTAACGCTGCAAACCCACTGCTATAATCAGTGCGGTGCAAATAAAGGCAAACGGGGTGAGGTCTATATGCCCCAAAGGCCTTAACCCCAAGAGATATAGCAAATTCACTGTCCATGGTATCAAAGCACTGGCTATGATGGTTCTATACTGTTTCCTGTATATAACCGGTGCGAACCGCGATTGCCTTACCAGGAAATAAATGCCCATCGCCAGCATTACATAGAAGTAGATGGTAAATACCTGGTACCAAACACCCGGCACTATATCCAACAACACGTAATTATCTATCTCCGAGACCGACACACTTATATAATGCAAATGGTGCATGTTATTCGTCCATACCAAAAGAATAGTAATGACCGGCACAGAAAATATGCCTGCCAGCAATTGCCGGGTCACACGGTTTCTCTTGCCAATGTAAGTAAGCACAAATACCATCCACAAAGCCGGCAATGAAGCTATACCAAGGTATTCTACGTTTACCCAAAACAGCATTGCATCCAGGCTGGTGCAGGAAAGCTCTATACCATAGCTGATAGCCCATAGAGCTATCGCCCCCATTATATAACCAAAGGAATACACTGCTCCGCCAAGTTTCCTGAATATGGTCAGTGACATATAAAATGTCAGTAAGCCGGCAGATATAAGTATTAAAGAAAATACATTGAAATTTAAAACCATCTATATGCTATCAGATGCGAAGAAACACAAAATTAAAAAAACAGGGGGTGACCGTAGTTATTGATTTACAATTTATCTGTCATTGCCCTTACCGGCAAATCACCCTATTATTGCTAAACCAATGGACATTTCTTTTTTATTATTCCTGCTGCTGTCGCTGCTGGCAGAAATATTGGGCACTGTAGGCGGCTTTGGTTCTTCGGTATTTTTTGTGCCGTTTGCCAACTTGTTTATCGATTTTAAATCGGTGCTGGGGGTGACTGCTATATTCCACCTGTCCAGCAATATCTCCAAGCTATTTCTTTTTAAAGACGGGCTGAATAAACGCCTGATGATAGACATTGGCATACCCGCCGTTATCATGGTAATAATAGGTGGCATATGCAGTAAATACCTGCCGGAAGGCTTGCTGCAAATTGCTTTCGCCATATTCATTATTATTTCCAGCCTGTTCTTCCTGGCATTTAAAAATTACACCATAAACCCATCTACAAAAAATGCGGTCATTGGCGGTAGTGCATCCGGTTTTTTAGCCGGTATACTAGGTACCGGCGGTGCCATACGCGGTATAACGATGGTGGCATTCAATATTGAAAAAAATGAGTTTGTAGCCACCTCGGCTGCCATAGATTTTGCTGTCGACTTCTCCAGGGCTGTAGTTTATTTTTTCAATGGATACATTCACCTCAGGCACATCAACTATATGATCTCCTTGCTGATCATTGGCTTTGTAGGCACCTGGCTGGGAAAAAAACTACTGAGTCGAATTTCGCAGGAGCGTTTCAAAACCATTGTACTGTTGCTATTGCTGGGTATTGGTGTATTCTCGTTGGTACAGTATGTACAAAGCTAAATGTCTACAATACCGGTTTTAGTCCTGTAAAACCTGCATAGTGGCCGATGGCTTTTGCCACCAGTTGTTCCTGTGTTTTATTCAGCGGCTTAAAAAAATGGGTAAGCACCGAGATGGTATCTTTTTTCACTACCGGCCTCCAGCTACCGGCTATTTTCCCATTCAGCACCAGGCTATGTGTATATCCCTTTGTCCTGCTTCTTTCCGCTAAAGGCGGCAAAATAGCACCCCTGTCCTTATAGGCAATACCATATTCATCATAATCAGGCATTAAGAAAGAACTGCGGTGGTGTTTTTCCAAAGAATGCTCAACAGTAGTATGTACATAAGTTTTTCCTCCTATTGTTGCTGTTTTGAACCGGCTGCCTAATTGAGCTGCACCTTCCTTTGCATCTTTCATCGTCAGCCCACTCCACCAGGCAAAGTCCTGCAAGCTTGCAGGGTTGCGTGTTGAAAAATACCGGTGCGCTAATTCATGCAAAGCTTCGTCCCTGCTTAGCGGCTTAGTAGCCGGGGCTCTTTCATCTAATAAGGCATAAGTGAATTGCTTCCCTTTCCTTGGGCCGCTGCAAATTATATATTCCAGCTCTGCATAAATAAGGATAAGTGATATACGCATACCGTCATCGCCCGTTACTTTTATTTTTGCTTTTTCAAGCAAGGCACGTAATTCATCCCGTGTTTTGAAATGACTGTTCTCCAGCGCACCGGCTATGATACCACTTGCTTTATTTAATGTTTTAGTATCCAGTTCTTTTTTGCGATAGTATGGTGCACTAAACGCCTGCACACGGCGCGATGTAAGCATTTGCAGCCAGCGGATGTCTTTAGGTGATACGAAATGCCAGGTAGGCCGCATAACATGAGTACGCAATATGGCACCTTTATTAAAGGCATCCTCAACTACAGCATCGGTTAGCCCGTCGCTTCGCAAGCCAATAGCATATTTGGCATGGGCATACTCCTGTGCCTGCATAGCTGTTAACGTACTAACTACCTCCTGTGGTGTTGCAAGATCGTGCGTAGCTATATGCTGGTTAAAGAGGCGGTGCTTATAAATGTCTGCGGCTTTCATGGCAGGTAAAACTACAGCAATTAGGGTTCCTATAGTGCCGCATTGATCGTATCTTTTATTACAATTGTGTCTGCATAAGAGCCGAATGGTTTATAATGCATATGCCTGTAGCTAAACCCTGAATCATCGTATTTAGGGTTGTTGTCTGCGAAGCCGATCATGAAGCTGTCGGCATATCCCCATTTCCAGTAGTATATCTCATCTCCACTTTTGCTATTGATAGTCTCATTAGCAACCACATAATTATACGAAGCTTTTGCCCCTAACGCTAAAGGCGGATAATTATTATTGTAATGATGTATCATTGCTTTTATAGTGATGGGTGGTTCAATACTAAAATTTACCTCCTGATCCGGTTCCCTGGTCACATTCTGAGCTGGAGCAAATACATAATTTTCTGCAAGACCGATATGAACATCATAATAATCTTTCAAATAGTTGAACGTGAATGAATAGTTGCCATGCTCATCGCTGCGAAAAGTATCTATTAACTGCGAACCGGAAACGGGGAAAAACCACTGCCAGGTAATATCACCCCGCCATATGGCCAGCTTCATATTGGGCATAGGTTGTTGTTTGTATTTATGAACCACCCTTCCATGCAATGTTACTTTTACAGGCCCTTCATCTTTTTGTTTTGTGCATGCTGCTGATACACACAGTATGATAACGGCCGGCAAACAGTATAATTTTTGCATAGCAATATATTTTGTTGAGCAAGGTCTATTGTAGTCACAATATTCAACTTTATACCGGTAACAGAATCTTTGCAGTAATTAAGAAAGATGCAGTTCTTATACCCAAGGCTTTAAATACAAATTTAGCAACAACATCATGTTGTACATAATTTATATACGAAAACCCGGATAAAAATGCATTTATAGATGTGCAGAAGAGCTAAAAAGTCATTTCAGAGACGTGCTCCTCTCCCACAAATGAAGAAAACCTTATCCATTTCGGTTTTATAGTGAAATATACCGTCGACGGATCTGACTGTCGTTTACGGCCATCAGGGAAAGCAGCAAGGTATATACCCAGCATTGCATCCGTGTCTCCTGCGGGTGTATGCAATAATGCCCGGCCTTCATATTGTACCGTTTCCTCACCAATAGTTATCACCAGGGCCGCTTTGGGGTTTGAAAGGAGATTCCTGAATTTACGGGAGGTATCAAGTGTATCGAAAATGATGTGCAAGTCTTCATTTACAGCTATACCAAGGGTGGCAGCTTCGGGCTCATTATTTTCATTTACGGTAGCCAATACTGCATATTTGCTGCGGCTGATGAAATCGTATAGAAATTGCTTTGTCATGGTACAGCTTGCTGTGAATAGCAATTATAAAAGTATGCCAAGACTCATAAAGTCATGTATAAAACATTAAAGCATCCCTCCGCAGAAAGATGCTTTAAAAAATAGGGTCATAGTTACCAGGGTTATTACTAACCTATGGCATAAACCTAACACGATATAAACCCCTGATGAAAAAAACTTAATAAACGGGCAGAAAAACTTAATAAACGGGAAAAAGACATGCAAAGAACATGCCCTTCCCATTTATTGCGCCCATATTACAGTTTAGAAAAAGCGGTAGTAACACTTCCTGCTTCTCCTGTTTTAGCGGTTATGTAATAAGTACCGGTAGCCAGTTCCTGTATATCAACAACCGGTTTCTTAGTGCCTGCCGCTATATCTATTACTTTAATCACTTTACCATTTATGTTAGTGATGGCGATTGTACCAGGCGCGTTAAATTCCCATTGCAATTGGATTTTGTCGCTGGCCGGATTGGGATATAGATGCATAGCAGGCACTGAAGCTATTGTTTGCACACCTGTAGCGGCAGTTTGCCCGGCATTTATCTTCTTACCCGATGCCTCAAAAGCCCATTCCTTCACGGTGAAGGATACAGCCCCTGCTGCTACAGACATTTTCACCCATCCGTAATTCCAAACGGTGCCGTTCTTTATCCTGAAACCAAGATATTTATCGGTAGCATTGCTGGTCCAGTTGCCGCTACCGCCACTACTCAGGGCATCATAATTGCCCATTTTCCATTTTCCGCCGGCAGTAATACTGTCGCCTGCGTTCAGTTTTAGCGGTACGGTGCCTGCAGCATCAAATAAGATCTCGCAGTTTCCCCAGGTTTGTGCCACCACTTCAGGGCTGGGGTGCCACCATATAATAAGATTGCTGGAAGCAGCAGCGGGTATGGGTGTGATAGTAAAAGCGTTCCAGGTATTTACCGTAGTATCGGGGCTTATGTCATGATACGTGATCTGTGAAAATGCCTGCATTGTACCAAAGCCTGTAACTAATAATGTGAGGAATAGTTTTTTCATAAGTTCGATTTTTTACAAAAGACCGCAGGCTGTAGCTAATGGTTTGCATTCTTTACACGTAAGGAACGGGATTTTGACAAACGTCTTTTGTCAAAATCTTTTAGTCATGCACAGGTCAAATATGGGCCATTTTGTATTTTGTAAAAGTGTTACAACGCATCCTCAATAATTTTTACCTGCGCAACTTAGCAGCATGGTTCATATACATCAGCCCCGACCTGCTACAGGATATAGCAGACATAAAACGGCTGGGCGGCATGTATATATTTAAGGACATCAGCGGGCTTACCGCTTTCTTCATCTTCTTTGTTTTTCATAGCAGGGTGTTGTATGAAAAGCTTTTTCTCCGGAAGAAATACATCGGCTATGCCATTACCTTCCTTGTAACCATTTTCATCTGGCGCGAATCTACC
Source organism: Flavipsychrobacter sp. (assembly GCA_024508935.1). Lineage (GTDB taxonomy): Bacteria > Bacteroidota > Bacteroidia > Chitinophagales > Chitinophagaceae > Polluticoccus. The sequence goes on from JANINW010000030.1 coordinate 39,548, forward strand.
AGCTACCTGATATGGCTGGCGAGCAAGCCACCAACCGAAACTGTATATCAAATTGTAGAACTGCGGGATTACAATTGGCTATTCTGGGTGTTTATTTACTGGGCCGATGTAGTATATATTGGTATAGCCTTAGGTGTATACCTTGCCTTTAAATATTATAAGGAGCGTACGCGCCTGCTGCAAATCGAGAATATTCAAAAGGAAATGGAATTGAAGCAGTTGAACGAGCAGCTAAACCCTCATTTCCTTTTCAATGCATTGAATAATATCTACAGCCATATCCTTAAAAACTCCGGCAATGGCAAGGAATTGATACTAAAGCTGGGTGAACTCATGCGCTATGTAGTAGATAGCAGCAAAAAAAGAACCGTATCGCTAACAGAAGAAATTGGGTTCATTGAAAATTATATGGCTTTCGAACAGGAGCGCCTTGGCAAACGTTGCGATGTACATTATACAAAAAACATTTCTACAGAAATGAATATTGTTCCGTTGATACTGTTTTCCTTTATTGAGAATGCTTTCAAGCACGGAACAGCATCTGTTGACAAATCAGACATTTACATCAGTATCAGCACCACACCCGGCGCCTTGCACATGACTATATCCAACCCTGTTTTTACAAACGAACAGCATTCTACCAAAACCGGGCTTGAAAATGTAAAAAAACGCCTTTCTTTACTATACCCAGACGATTATCACCTGGATATACAACAGGATGAAAAAACGTACACTGTAAAACTGGACATACATAACCATTCATGAAGCTGAATTGTATTATAGTAGATGATGAAGAAGGCGCCCACCATATACTGGAGAGCTACATCAGCGAATTGAAGCAGCTTTCTCTCGTGGGTAAGTTTTACAATGCAATGGAAGCCTTCTATTTTATGAAGCAGCATAAAGTAGACCTGGTATTACTAGACATTAACATGCCCGGTATAAATGGTTTTGGCCTGCTGGATATGTTACCGAATAAACCAATGGTCGTTTTCACCACCGCCTATTCTGCCCATGCCCTGCAGGGTTTTGAATATAACGCGGTTGACTACCTCTGTAAACCGATACGGTTTGAACGTTTTGTGATAGCAATAGAAAAAGCACTGAAATGGGCCGGTGTACATAAAACGGATAACAGTTTTGATACGGTTACCCTGAAGACCGAAGGCATTGTACTACAGATACCCGCTACAGATATATGCTATATTGAAAGCCTGGGAAATTATATCAAGGTAGTGACTACCACCAAAACCTATGTAGCGCATATGACCATGAATGAGATAGAAGCCCTGCTGCCAAGGAAAATACTGATACGCGTACACAAATCATATATCATCAATATGCAGCAGGTAGCAAAAGCCACTAGTGAAGATGTATTGATAAACGATGTAACTATCCCTATCGGCAAAACATACAAGAAATATTTCCTCGAATTACTTAAGGAAAACAACAAGGCTTAAGACAAGAAACCAAAATTTTACTTTCCAAACCTGGGGTGATACTTTTCCATAGTTTGGCGAAGATAACTTCGATCGAGGTGTGTGTAAATTTCTGTGGTGGTAATGCTGCTATGTCCCATCATTTCCTGCACCGCGCGCAGGTCGGCACCGGCCTCTACCAGGTGTGTAGCAAAGGAGTGGCGTAATGTATGGGGGTGAATATTCTTTTTAAAACCGCATTTAGCCGTAAGGTCTTTAAGAATAAGAAATACCATTACCCGAGACAACCCGCTACCACGGCGATTGAGGAACAAAATATCTTCCTGCCCCGCTTTTATTTTCATATGGCGGCGTACATATTCGGTATACAGTTTTATTTGGCTAACTGCGGTACCACCAATAGGCACCAGGCGTTCTTTATTACCCTTACCTATCACTTTTATAAAGCCGATATCCAGGTATAGATTGGACAGGGTAAGACTTATCAATTCGCTCACCCGCAATCCGCAGCTATACATGGTCTCCAGCATGGCGCGGTTGCGCTGTCCTTCATCTGTACTGTGGTCTATGGCCGCAAATAAAGTATCTATTTCAGTGACGCTGAGAAAATGAGGTAGTTTGCGTTTAAGCTTGGGTGCTTCCAGCAGCTCGGTCGGGTCACTTTTCACCACCTCCTCCAGCAGCAGGTATCGAAAGAAAGATTTGATACCGCTAATGACACGTGCCTGGGTCCCAACACTCAATTCCAGCTCATTTACATGTGCCAGGAAGCCCTGCAGGTGTGCCAGTTCCAGCCTATCGAGTGCCAGACCAGGATAGGTAGTACCAATATACCCGGCCAGCATGGCTACGTCATGCAGGTAGGCATCTACGGTATTTCCAGACATGGAACGTTCCAGCTGCAAATAAGCTTTAAACCCTTTCAGGTAGGCATCCCACACGGTATGCAGTTTAGTCGTTATGAAGTTCGTCGAGCAGGTCACCCAGCATTTTTGCCTGTTCCTTTTTAAGGTTGGCAGCCAGGTTCTTGAATTCACGCTCAAAAGTAGGGGTTATCTCCTCCAGCAGGTCCAGGCCTTTTTGGGTAATGGATATATCTACCCTGCGTCGGTTACCGGGGCATTCGGCACGTACCACGTATTGTTTCAGCAGCAGTTTGTCTATCAGCCTCGAAACATTACTCATGCGCTGTATCATACGGTCCTGTATCTCGTAAAGGTTCATCGCATTGCCCTGCTGGCCGCGGAGAATACGCAATACATTATACTGAGGTTCGGTAACACCGTATGGTTTCAATATCTGGGTAACATTATTCTGCAGCCATACACCGGTGTACATGATATTGATCAATGCGCGGTCATGGGGATCTTTAATGGGCTTTGTTTTAAGCACTTCTTCTATCTTCGGCATGCTCTATAAATTAAAACAGGTTGCAAAAGTACGCAACCACCTTTTTATTATCTTGCTACAAAATAAAAAAATCTCCAAGATGTTGCAACTGGCAATTGTTAACGGCCCCAACCTGAACCTGGTAGGCACACGCGAAGTAGATATTTACGGTGGTCAATCGCTGGAAGCCTATTATAAAACACTGGAAGAACAGTTCCCGCAGGTATCTTTCAGCTTTTACCAGAGCAATGTGGAGGGTGAGCTGATCAATTACCTGCACCAGTGCAGGGGCAAAGTGCGGGGCATCATTTTCAATGGCGGCGGATATACCCATACCAGCATAGCCATTGCCGACGCCATTGCCGCTATACAAATTCCCGTAGTAGAAGTGCATATTTCCAATATACATGCGCGGGAAGAGTTCCGCCAGCATTCTTACACCGCCGCCAAAAGCGTAGGCTGCATTACGGGCCTGGGATTAAAAGGCTATGCACTGGCCACACAATATTTTGTAGATACACTAAGCCCTGAAACCACGTAGAAATTCGGTCACCGGCATGCGTTTTTTACCTTCCAATTGCAATTCATCCGCATACAGCCATCCATCAGTGGCGGCAAAACGCAGGTAGTTTTTACCGTCGGTATCATAGCTACCCGGTTCCTTCCCGTGGCTGGCCGACTCATAATGCGATTGATATATTTTCAGCGTTTTGCCTTGCAGGCTGGTATAGGCCGCCGGTATGGGCGATAAGCCCCTGATAAGGTTATGAACGGCTACAACGCTTTTATTCCAGTCTATGTGCGTATGCTCTTTAAATATTTTGGGTGCGTGTTTTAGTTCAGACTCTTCCACTTCATTTTGCGACAATTCCTTTAGCATACCATCGGCAAAGCCCTGCACTGTAGTTACCAGCAGCTTACCGCCTTCCTCCATCAGCCTGGCATACAGGCTGCCAATATTGTCTCCGGGCAGTATGGCCACTTTGGACTGCAGCAAAATATTGCCGGTATCAATTTCATGTTTCAGTTTAAAGGTAGTTACACCCGTCTCTGTCTCTCCGTTTATGATAGCCCAGTTGATGGGTGCAGCTCCCCTGTATTGCGGCAGCAGCGAGGCATGTACGTTTATGGTGCCCAGCGGTGGCATATTCCATACCAGCTCCGGCAGCATACGGAAAGCTACTACTATATGCAGATCTGCCTGCAAAGCACGCAATTGCTCTATAAATTCAGGATTTTTCAGTTTTTCAGGCTGCATTACCGGCAAATGATGTTCCAGCGCGTACTGCTTTACTGCCGGGGCCTGCAATTGCATACCGCGGCCGGCTGGTTTATCGGGTGCTGTCACTACGGTTACTACATTGGCACCTGCTTTTACCAGGGCGTCCAGCGAGGCTACAGCAAAATCGGGGGTGCCGAAAAAAACAATTCTCAGGTCTTTGAAAGATGGCATAAGGCTGCAAAACTACGTTTTAAGAACATTATAGCTAATCCATTAAACTTTAGTACTTTAAAACTGTCTATTATACTGTAATAGCCCCTGAAGCAATGCCCGGAACGGCCGTAGATATAGATGATGCGCTGATACTTTCTTCTTTTAAGGATGAAAAGACGCGCGATATAGCATTCACTCAGCTGGTACGCAAGTACCAGGAGCGTCTGTACTGGCATATCCGCCGTATGGTGACCGAACACGAGGATACAAACGATATATTACAAAATGTATTTATTAAAGTATGGAAGAACCTGGCCGATTTCAGGCAGGAGGCTAATCTATACACCTGGATGTACCGGATAGCCACTAATGAGACACTTACCTGGATAGAACAACAGAAAAAACGCAGCTCTGTATCGCTGAGCGGCGACGAAAATATATTTGCAGACAAACTGGTGGCACAAAAAGGGTTTGATGCCAATAAACTGGAATGGAAACTGCAGCAGGCCATACAATCACTGCCTGAAAAACAACGTATTGTATTCAACCTGCGGTATTATGATGAAATGCCTTATGAAGAAATGGCCGTGGTACTGGACACGTCGGTAGGTGCACTGAAAGCATCTTACCACCATGCAGTAAAAAAGGTAGAGGCTTTTATCACCCATTAATATTAAACGAACAGCAGATTTTATAGTCTAAAAGACAAATGAATAACGATAACGACATACGGGAAGAACTGAAGGGATGGAACAGTCCGCTGGCGGATATGTCGCGTGCTATGCCCTATTATGTACCGCAAGGATACTTTGCGGGGCTTGATAAGGATATAATAGCAGGAGTAAAAGCTGCCGGGGCGGCTGACCCTATGCCTTTGTGGGGCAAGCAAATGCCTTATAGTGTGCCGCAGGGATATTTCAATGCCCTGCCCGATCAGTTGCTGGCAGTGGTAAATAATACGGGCCCTGCCCTGCCTTTACCCGATCAGCAATCTATGACGGTACCGGAAGGGTATTTTGAACAACTGCCGGCACAAATACTGGCGGCGGCAAAAGCAGCAGATACAGGCCGAACTACAGTAAAGCCAAAGTTCATTGAACTGCACACTTATAAATGGCGCAGCATAAAACGCCTGGCAGCAGCAGTACTTGTTTTAGGCATCGGTTTCATGACCTACCGTACCCTCGACCAGCCAAGGCCATTGAGCACAGAGCAGCAACTGGCAGCACTACCGCAGGATAGCATCAGCCATTATGTGATGCAGCATATTGATGAATTTGACGCAGAAAGTATTGAAACTGCTATAGCCGCCAATACTAACAACAACAAACTGGATGCGAGCTCCCTCAGCGATGAAGAAATAAAACAATTTCTCGACGAAAACGGCTGGGATGCAGAAAACAGTGAAACATTATAACTTGCGAAGGAATAAAAAATGAAAACGCGCGCATACATCTTATCATTTATACTGGTGCTGGCCACAGCATTCAGCAGCGTAGCCCAGCCGCATGGCGACCGTGTGCGGGCCTTGCGTATAGCATACATCACCGATAAGATACATCTCAGCTCTCAGCAGTCAGAACAATTCTGGCCGCTTTACAACCGCTACCAGGACGAGATAAGGGCCATACGCAGGGATGACCGTATTGAAGACGATATTGCCATGTCTGAAGCTATTCTTGAAGTGAAGAAAAAATACAAGGTAGAATTCCTGAAAGTGATCTCGCAGGAACAGCTTACAGCTTTATACAAAGCTGAACGTGAATTTAAAGCCATGCTTATAAAACGCCTGGAAGACGGCGGCGGGCCGCAACGCACGCGGAGGTAATTACAATTTCGCTACCGGCGCTTTCACATCGTGGTAAAACAGGAATTCCCAACCTTCTTTGCGCCCTTGTTCCGCATATTGTTCACGCAGCTGCATAGCTTTTTTGCCATCGTAATCGTACTTAGCTACGTATTTCATCTTCATTTGCTTTAGCTGCGGGGCTTCATCGCCGCCAAAGAAAATCTTATCCTGCCCATCATCAATAAGATAAACAATATGCTGCGGACAGTGTCCGCCTGAATGCGTAAAATGTATATAACCATCTATCGTTCCCTGCTCGCCATCCAGCCACTGCACCTGCGATGAGGACAGCAATGGTTCTATCTCTTCAGGGTGATAAGATGGGTATCCCTGCTGTAAAGCGAAATCGGCCTCGGGCCTGTAAAGGCAATAGGCAGCATTAGGAAAGGTTGTCTTCACCATACCATTGGCATCCTTATATACTACCCCACCCGAATGGTCTTTATGCAAGTGGGACAATAATACCTTGGTTACCTGTTCCGGCTCATATCCCAGCTTGCGAATATTATCATGTATCTGTAATACGCCGTCTTTGTTTGTAAAGCCAAGCCCGGTATCCAGCACCAAGAGGTCCTTACCTGTTACAATAAGGAAAGGTTGTATCTCTACCAACAGCGATCCTGTAGGACGATCAGTGAGTTCATCATTTTCCAGGTTGAAAGGAACGAACTGTTTATCATGTCCTACCGTAAAAACACCTTCCGAAAGCGGGAATATCTTAGCCATTGCGCTGCAAAGTTAACGTATCATCACACTACGGTCAGCATCGAGGCGCAGCATAATAAAAATAAGGATACTAAAAGACAGCAGGGACGAACCGCCATAACTGATAAGGGGTAATGTAATACCAATAACCGGCGCAAGGCCAATGGTCATGGATATATTGATGGCAAAGTGAAAAAACAATATCGACGCCACACAATAGCCATAGATGCGGCTAAAGGCCGAACGCTGCCGCTCTGCGAGGTACAATATGCGCAACATCAGCCACAGGTAAATACCGATAAGCACTGCACTACCCACAAAACCAAACTGCTCACCTATGGCGCAGAAGATAAAATCGGTATTCTGCTCCGGTACAAATTCATTTTTGGTAGAAGTGCCATTCAAAAAACCTTTGCCCCAGAAGCCACCCGAACCGATAGCAATTTTAGATTGCCACACGTTATAGTCAGATACATTACCTTTTTTCTTCGGGGCGTTTTTATCCGTAACGTTTTGGTATGCTTCCGGCACTTCCTGTCCCAGCGTGGTATATATACGCTCTATCTGGTGTTTCTGCAGCACATGCTTAAATGCAAACGGCACCAATACCTGCGAGAATAAAATACATATACCCCAGGTGCCTATCAGCAGAATGCGCACTGTCATATCACGCTTCAGGTGAAAACGTATCAGGTAGCCCATCACAGCCGCTATTAAAGTAATAACGCCAAATAATATCCAGCGGTCTACCAGCAAGGTGGCAAGTGTTAGGATGATAGAGGAGAACCCTATTATCAGCACTGTATTGGGAAGACCTTCGCGGTACATCACCAGGAAGAAGCAGAAATAAACCAATGCCAGGCCCGTCTCCTTCTGCAGGATGATAAGCACCGCAGGCCCCAATGCCAGTGCCGCACCTATCAATCTATGCTTTAGTGTATGGAAATTCGTTTCCGGTGACGACAGGAATTTAGATATGGCCAGTGATGTAAATATCTTACAAACCTCGCCCGGCTGAAACCTGATACTGCCTACCCCCAGCCAGGAATGGGAGCCTTTTACATCGACACCTGCAAATATGGTAATGATGAGCAGGAAGATACCGAATGTATAAGAGAGGTAAGCGAAAGCAGAGAATGGCTTACTATCTGTAAGTACAATGATAAGCCCTACGAACAAAGAGATACACAACCATATGAACTGGCGCATATGGCTTTTACTCATCATAAAAATACTCGGGTCGCTGGCGCGGTATTCTACCGAAAACACCGAAATCATCCCTATAAAAACGAGAGCTATGTAGAGGAATAATGTTACCCCATCTAACCTGCTGAAAATTGATTTATTTGTTGTGCCGGTACTCACAGCTTATTTATTCTTTTTGCTTAAATAGGTTCTTCTCAGCCACCTGGTTATCATTATAGAATCCTGTGCATGTGTCGTACTGTCTTCAATACGTTTCAATTCAGCCTTGCGCTGCATCCTCAACTGGTCCTTCAATCTGCGGGCAGAATCTATAATGTAAGTATACTTACTGATCAGGTTGGCATTGTACATTTTTTCTTCCAGGTATTTACGCTTGGATGAAATACTGTCTTTCAGGTATTTTTCCATCATAAGACTGGCTACAGGACCTGCCCATGTGGCACCATAACCCGCATTCTCTACAATTACCGCAATGGCGATTTTAGGGTCTTGCCGCGGAGCGAAGGCTACGAAAACAGAGTGGTTTTGCATTTTCATAGCCTGCCCGTTCACTACTGCTTTGTTTTCTACCGTCCCGGTTTTAGCACAGATGTCTATACCATCCAGCTTGGCTACCGTACCCGTACCATGGTCTACCACATCCTGCATACCCTGCGCAATAATATTGAAGGTAGTATCAGGGATATGGGTCACATTATGTCTTTGCAGGTATGGGTTCAGTAAAGTGTCTTTAGGGTTATTGCCTATTGACTTCACAAAATGCGGGGTGTAATAATAGCCTTTGTTGGCTATGATACACATGGCGTTGGCCAGTTGCATCGGCGTCAGTGCTATTTCTCCCTGTCCCATACCCACAAACAGCATGGTACAGGAGTTCCAGCTACCGTTGTACATTTTGTTATACGTATTGGTGTCCGGCAGCAATCCGCCTTTTTCAAAAGGTATATCTACACCTGTAGGGTGACCAAAGCCAAAATCCCAGCAGTATTTATGCCATACCTCTACCCCGTTCTTCACGCCGCCAAACTTCTTAGAATCTATGGTAAGCCTGAAAATGTGCACGAAATAGGAGTTGCAGGAATTGGCCAATGCCAGCCTAAGGTTGGCTGCGTGACCACCGCCGGAGTGGGTACAGCCTATCCGTTTGCCGCAGGCATAATACCCCCCACTGCACGGATAACCGAACGAAGGCGTTATAGCACCTACGTCCAGCGCTACAAGACCGGTCATTGGCTTCATGGCCGACCCCGGCTGGTAGGTGGCCTGTGTGGCATGGTTCAATAAAGGCAGGGCTGCGTCGCGGTACAGTTTGGCAAAATTGCGGGTACGGTCCTTACCCCTCAGCAGGTTAGGGTCGTAGCTGGGGGCACTTACCATAGCCAATATACCACCGGTTTTGGGGTCTATAGCTACTACACTACCTATTTTATTGGCCATCAGCTTTTCACCATACTCCTGCAGCGCGGCATCAAGGTATAACTGCAAAGGACGCCCTGCTACGGCAGGTGTGTCTAATGTACCCCGCTTGTACGGATCACGCGGACGGTTGAAATTATCCCGCTCCAGGAAGTGCACACCGCGTTGTCCCCTCAGAACTTCTTCGTATTGGTTCTCCAGCCCCTGCAGGCCTACGTAGTCGCCCTGCACGTATGATGCATAACGGTCCCTTTTCAGCATATCGGGAGATACCTCGCCGATATACCCCAGCAAATGCGCGCCGCTGGTATTAGGATAAGTGCGTATAAAACGCTCGGTAAGCTCAAAACCGGGGAACATATACATATTCTCCTGGAAGCGGGCTGTTTGGGCCGGGGTAAGCTCCTCTATCAAGGCACCTTTGCGCATAGGCCCGTTTTTGATGCGGATCTTATCCAGCATCTTTTCAAAAGCAGGAATATCAATACCCAGTACATTGCATAGCTGGGCGGTATCCAGGTTCTTATTCACATCCTTGGGGGTCACCATCAGGTCGTACACCACCTGGTTGTACAGCATTACCTTTCCCTTGCGGTCATAAATAACACCCCTGGGCGGGTACACCACTTTACGATAAATAGCTATATCATTAGCCATTATCTTATACTTATCCTCGAAATTCTGGAGAAAAAAAAGCCTGGTCAATATCACCGCTGCGATACCGATAAAAATAAACTTGATGACGAACTGGCGCGGGTTTGCCGCAAATGACATGATATACCTCTTATTAAATAGCTGACAGGCTGCAAACCTAACTGAAAAACACGGATTAATTATGTGCTGAATGGTAGCGTGGCGTTAAAATTATCCCCGTATGTGATTTATTCTGAAAAATTATTTGTGTAAAAAGTTTTGCCTTTTTCGAAAGGAAATATACCTTTGCCATCCCAAAAAACACCAATAGTCCGATGGTGTAAAGGTAGCACAACTGATTTTGGTTCAGTTAGTCTAGGTTCGAATCCTGGTCGGACTACAATAAGGATAGCGTAATTGCTATCCTTATTTGTTTTATTTTTGGCCGCGAAAATGCTCAACGGTAAAAAAATAGTCGTAGTACTGCCCGCCTATAAAGCGGCATTGACACTTGAAAGGACCTATGCCGAAATTCCTTTTGATATAGTGGATGATGTAGTACTGGTAGATGACAACAGCCCCGATAATACCACGGAAGTAGCCCGCCAGTTGGGCATCAGGCATATCATTAAGCACGAAGTAAATAAAGGGTATGGCGGCAACCAGAAGAGCTGCTATAAAAAAGCACTGGAAATAGGCGCAGACATTGTGATCATGCTGCACCCCGACTACCAATATACTCCGAAGCTGATACATGCTATGACCTCTGTTATAGCCTATGATGTGTATCCTGTAACATTTGGTTCGCGCATACTGGGCAAGGGGGCGCTGAAAGGCGGTATGCCGATGTACAAATATTTTTTCAACCGTTGCCTTACATTGTTTGAGAACATTATGCTGGGGCAGAAGCTTAGCGAGTACCACACAGGCTACAGGGCCTTCTCTGCCGATGTGATACGTTCTATCAATTTCACTTACAACAGCGATGATTTTGTTTTTGACAACGAAATGATATCGCAGATATTCATGAATGGCTATGAAATAGGAGAAGTGACCTGCCCTACCAAATACTTTGAAGAAGCATCGAGCATCAACTTCAGCAGGAGTATGAAATATGGCCGTGGCGTGCTGCGCGTATCTATTATACACCGCCTGCACAAATGGGGCTTGGTAAAAAGCAAGCTTTACAGCAAGCCTGAATAGGCAACACCTCCGCAACACCATATCTTTCCATACAATATTTTCTTAATGCCTTGTTAAGCGATTTTAAAGCTATCGTTAAGCAGGGCATTTTTCTTGTACCTGCTCCCCCAGCTTCGGAATTTGGTATCACTAAAACACCAATAACCATGGGAACAACATTTGCAAAAAACATCTACAAGAAAAAATACGAAGGACAATTGTCTTTTGATGAATTTCTTTCCTCACTTAACCGCGGCATGAAATTATTGAAACGCGGCAAGCCTCAAATGCTGGACGCTACCGACTCTGTGGCTATGGAAATAGCCCTGGAGTATAATATGGAGCTTGTTTTCAAACAACTGACTGTATCACAGGAAGATTACGATTAATGCGCTGTTATTATCACCCTTCAACATTTTAATAGCCGCCACGTGCGGCTATTAAAATTTATACAATATTGGGCGGGCAGCCCTACTACGGCATACTTTTTATAAACATTCAGCTAAAACAGTTAAATGATTATGAAAAACTTTACGCAATCACTGAAGAAAAGAGTAGTGGCTATTGCAGGTTGTATGACCATGCTTACCCTTTCTGCAAACGCAACAACTTACACGGCGGTAGTGTCGGGCAATTTTGATGCATCAACGACATGGGGCGGAGTTACTCCCCCACAAATACTTACAGCAGACAATATTGTAATACCGAGCGGTATTACGGTTACGCTGAACCAGAATGCTACGGTAAGCGGCGCCCTCAGTACTTTAACCGTAAATGGCTCCCTGGTATCATCCGGCGGAAGTGCATTGATGCTTACTTTGGGCAATATTACCGGTAATGGTACACTAATGATAGACAGCCTGGTAATGGGTCTGACCACCGGCTTCAATTTTACCGGTAATATCACTGCGCAGAAAATGGTTTCTTTAGGCAGCACTATGTCTTCTGCAGCCAATGTGGTAGTTGATAAAGAACTCTGGTTAAAATCGGGCATATACAATCTTACGGCAGGTAATTTCTCGCTTTCAAACAATGCCAGGATAGTGGTAGACGGCGGTATTATGACTGTAAATGGCGGCCTGGCCAACCTTACCAATACCTACAGTGTTTTATATACTTCAGCATCTGCAACTACCGGTGTTGAACTGTCAGGTGCAGGCTTGGGCGATATTGAAGTAAATGTACCGGCAGCCAGCATGGTAACCTTATCTGCCGACCTGGACGTGAGAGGTATGCTTACACTGACATCAGGTACTTTAGTACTGAACAATAAAAATCTGTCATTCAGCGGCAATGGTAATTTTGCAGCAACCGGTACCGGTACTATAACCTCTACCAATTTATCCAGCCTGTCTGTCACTGCTAATAATAATATTACGGGCGGCATCCGTTTTACATCAGGCAGCAATACCGTAAACAACTTTACGGTAAACATGACCAATAATACCAATAGCGTAATGCTGGGCACAAGCCTGAATGTAAATGGACAGCTTAACCTGCAATCAGGCCGTATTAATATAGGTGCCAACAACTTAACCGTAATGTCAAGCGGCAGTGTAATGGGTGGCTCTGCAAACAGCTATGTAATTACCGGCACAAATGGGGCGCTTACTATGAACCTGGCTGCAGGTGGCTCAAATACCTATCATGTAGGTACCAGCACCATGTATGCACCGGCTATGATAGCTGCCAACAGCGGCTCTGCCAGTGGTATGCTTAGCGTAGGTGTTAATCCTTCTGTATATGTAAACGGCACATCAGGCACTATGCTTTCTTCTGACCAACCACTGGTAAATGCTACCTGGTACCTGGCCAGCACTGCCAGCACCGGCCTTAACCTGAATATGAACTTAATGTGGTCTGCAGCTATGGAAGCTAATAATTTCAACCGCAGCCAGGCATATATTTCTCATTATACCAACAGCCAATGGGACCTTACTGCCAGCACAGCTGCTGTTACAGCCAGCAATGGCCTGTGGAGCATGAGCAGGGCAAATATCACATCACTTAGCCCGTTTGCAGTAATGGATAAAGATGCCGTAACCACATCTGTAAAAAACATTGTGGCTAAAAAAGACATCGTACTATATCCAAACCCAACTACAAGCACTATTTATTTCGATAATCACAGCACCAGTTTCGAAGCTAAGACTGCCGATATATATGATCTTACCGGTCATGTAGTAAAATCAGTACAACTTGACAGGAATATTAACGCCATAGGTGTTGACGAACTGCCATCAGGTAACTACACTATCAAATTCTCCGGTAATGAATTACAGGCAGCTCAAACTTTTATCAAACAATAAACTGTCTTTTCATCCTTTATATTTTGCAAGAGCAGCCTGTTGAGGCTGCTCTTTGTTTTATGTCATCTCAAAAAAGTAAAGAGCCCCGCCGTATACCGGCTGGGGCCCTTAGTTACCAAATGAAAATTCTTAGAGCAAACAGGCCGCAGTAATGCAGCCTGTTTTTTAGTATTAACTGATCAACTTCTTATTTAATTACATTCAGTTTTATAGTCTGTTGTTTGTCTTGTGCAGACACTACGACCAGGTACAACCCACTGTTCAGGTTGTCCAGGTTAATATCAACAGATTGTTTACCTGCAGCCATTGAACCATTGTAAACTACTTGCAGCATTTTACCTGTAATATCAAACAAGGCCACTTTTACATTTGTGTTCTGGAAAAGTTCCATAGACAGGTTAGCAGTTTGAGCAGCAGGGTTTGGATAAACAAATAAAGAACCGAAACTGCTTTGCTTAGCTGCCAGGTTAGCTACATAAGTATTTACAAACTCGTAGTTGGTATTAGTAGGGTCGTAGTTAGCCCAACCTTTAGACCAATCATCATTTGTAGTTTGCGTACCTGCAAATGCACCTATATAGTTTGTTCTTGTAAAGAATGCATCAGCCGCTTTGTTGTTTGCAAAATCAGGCAATACTGATGGGGCATTGTAATTGACAAACAGGTTTGAAGTATCTGTATTGATAGCTTTTGTTGGATCAAAAGGATATACTTTACCATTTTTGAATGGGTCTGCACCGCCGGCTGTCATATAAGCAGGTAATGACTTAGAGTTGTAGCAAATAGGCGACGTGCTCGTTGGTACAAAATTAGGATTGCCAAGGTTGAACGGATTTTGCAGGCGTACACCATTCTGCACACTTGCATAGATCGTATTGCTGTTTGAAGATGCTTTCAGCCATGTGAACGGACCAGCGTATGGAGAAAAAGGATTGCCAGTAGTCGTATCTGCATTGGTGCTGGTAGATGTCAGATTACGGGCACCATCTTTTACATAAACGATCTCTTTGATAGATGGGCTGCCACCTGTTGGTATACCTGCAATAATGTTATTACGGAATTGCAGGCTGTTTGATTGCAGGTTGGCTACAGTAGAACCATAAGAAGCAGATGACTCATCTATAAGCACACCTGCAGGCCAGCCACCTATTACACTGTTTACCACGCTAAGGCTGCTACCACGGCGGATATGCACACCGGCAACAAACTGTGGATCGTAAGCAGTAGAAGTGGGGCTTACTAATGGACCGAGAATAGTACAGTTAGAGAAGATAGCTTTTGTGATATTGTTTGTATCAGACAGGCCTGTTGCTGTACCGGCAAGGTAGCTGTCGCTTTCAAATGCTTTAGAACCGCTTTGGTCAGCAGCATAAGGATCTCTTAATACTACGCAGAACTGGTTTTTACCGCTATACTTTACGTCTGTATCAAAATCATCATCCCATGCAGCATAAGATATAAGGTATTTACTGTTTACAGTACCGCCAAACCATTCATAGCTATCATCGCCGCTATAAGATACCTGGATATGGTCTATTTGTGTACCGGCACCAACACCGCAAAGTGTCAGGCCATTCACCTCATTGTTTGGAGAGAAAGCAATACCGCCGAATTCGATACGCACATAGGTCAGTTTACCACTGTTATCATTAGCATCAGTACCGCCATACATAGAGCGTGGTCCGCCTTCTACCTGGGCTTCACCGGCTGTCCAGTTGGTAGGTGCTTTACCGCAAAGTATCACACCACCCCAGTCGCCATAAGTTCTTGAACCGGCAGGTTGGTTAGATG
Source organism: Flavipsychrobacter sp. (assembly GCA_024508935.1). GTDB lineage: Bacteria > Bacteroidota > Bacteroidia > Chitinophagales > Chitinophagaceae > Polluticoccus. The sequence continues at coordinate 54,902 of JANINW010000030.1, forward strand.
TAAACACGATAGGCGCGCCAGGGGTACCGTTAGCATATATTTTAGCACCGCGTTCAATTATCAGGGTACCTTTGGTATTCTTGTCGCCACGGATAATAACACCGCTGTCGATGGTCAGGGTATGACCGGCAGTAACGTACACATAGCCTTTTACCAGGTATTGCTTATCATTCGTCCAATGCTGATCTGTTGCAATACTATCCTGGATAGTTGTAGTAGGCACCGTTGCACCTGCAAATGCCTTGCCTGCGCACAATGAACCTAATAAAAATGTTAAGAGAAAATGTTTTTTCATACCTAAGTTTTTGAATTTGACACGAAAGTATATGAGCAATGTTACCAACGTATTAGGCATACATTATCAAAAGGTTAGGCAAATATTAACTTTGCAAAACATGCTTTAAAACCTGATTTTCACACCTACTGTAAAATAGCGTCCGGGCTTGTACAGCGTAGCTTTCAAATCGTGCACACCATCTACTTTCGAGTTCCTGTCAAGGTCCTGTACAAAACTTCTTTTCTGGTCCAGGATATTTTGGGCAGCAAAGCTTAGTGTATAATGTTTGTAGAATGTTTTTGAAACAGTTATATCAAATGCCTGGAATGGAAGCTCATATACACTTGGTGCAGAAACGCTTCCCAACAGCATCATACGCGGCCCGAATACATTGTACAATACAGAGGCCTGCAGCCCCGTAGTATCATTTTGATAGAAAAGACCGAGGTTCACTACATAGGGAGACTGTCCCTGCAACGGAGTTGTAGTGTATGGATTGCCGGTAGCCGTATCCTCTATATGCATTTCACTTTTTATCAGCGAAAGGTTACCTACAAAGGTCAGGTCTTTAAACATTTTAGTACCTAACCAATTATCTGCGAACGAGAGGTTTTTCCGCATGTCTATTTCCAACCCCATGCAATAAGCATCTTTTGCATTGATGAAAGTAGACAAACGGTTGTCACCACTGCCGGGTAGTATAGTAGCAGTAATCGGGTTTTTAAATGATTTGTAAAACACACCGGCATGTATCATTTCCCCTGTAGCAGGGTACCACTCCCAGCGCAGGTCCATATTCTGCACTTGTGCCACATCCAGTGTATCTCCTTTAGGATGAGCAAGCGATGGATATAAAGCGCCGTAAGTATTGATACGGTTATCAAAATCATAGAAATAGAATGGCGACCATTCCCTGAATTCAGGCCTGTTAAGTGTTTTACCATAGGCTGCTCTCACCAGGCTCTTGTCTGTAATATTATAAGACACGTTTACCGATGGCAACCAGAATTTCGTAACTACTTTAGGACTTACACTATCCAGGTTGATATAGCTTTGGAGGGACTGTGTATTGTTCTCATAGCGCACACCACCCAATACACTCAGCTTTTGCCCTACAGGCAGGCGCAAGGAAACAAAACTGGCTATAAGCTTATTCTGCGCCCAATATTTATCGCTCAGAGAAGTGATCTCATCAATTTTAAACTTCCTGTCCTCACCAACATTTGAATCGGCAAATATTTCATCTACGGGCATGCGGGTAAGCTGCTGCGCCACCCGGCCCGGTTTGATCGTATAGCCCAATACCCTGGCAGAAAAACTCCTGCGTTTGTATTCTACATAGTTGCCTGCATTAACATCAAAAGAATAACCGGATATGCGTACTTTTTTAGAGAACTGGTGATTGAAGCTATACACATGTTCATACAGCTGGGCATAAAACCTGCCACCACCATTGATAGGATCTACCACTGCAGCTACAGGTGCTTTATACATAGAATCATCTTCTCCGTATTGTTTATTGTATTTTATCCTGCGCAGATCGGGCTGGTTCTTAAAGAGGTCGGTATAACCTAAAGCCCAATTGTATTTCCAGCTATCGCCACGGCTTTTGTGACTGCCGGCCAACTGGGCACAATACGTTGCCTTACTTTCGTAGCCCATAATGTAAGACCGCTCATCTGCCGCGCCGGCAAGGTTTGTAGCCGTATCTGAAATACTGTTGCGGTAGGTGATAAAAGATTTTCCTACCTGGTTATACAGGTTTTTAAACTCTATTTTATTGTTGCCAAATGCCACACCTATGTTCTCCATTATAGTAGCATTTACCGAATGGAATGAACGCTGGTCGATATAACTGCTGGCAAGACTGCCTATTGAATCACGGTCTTGCCTTTCCATAATATAATTACTGTCTGCTACTGTATAATTCACACCCAGTGTATTGCCCAGCTTCACCCTGCCTATTTTGAACACATTAGATACACCAAGGTTGAAACGCATATCCGGCAAAGTCTTACGGGTTTTTACTATCCAATCATTGCCAAATGCTTTTGTCAGTTCGTTATTGGTGGAATCATTCTTGGATATATAGGCAGGCGTATTGGCCGGCAGTGCCCTGGAACCATCATCATACCCGCGCCAGTCTGTTTTAGAAGGCTCATTGTAATTCATGATGTTACCGGCCGTGTTTTTACGGAATGAAGTACTAAACCCAAGCGTGTATTGATTCTTTTCCGGTATAGAAGTGGTGTATAACTTAACCATACCACCGGCAAAATCACCCGGCAATTCAGGTGATGGTGTTTTGTAGATCAGTATCCTGTCTATAAGGCCGCTAGGTACCAGGTCAAAAGAGAAAGACTTTTTATCTACCTCGCTACTGGGTGCAGCTGCATCATTTAGCCACACTGTGTTATAACGGTCGAATAAGCCCCTTACTATTATAAACTTTTCATCCTGAACGGTAACACCCGGAATACGCTTCACTACATCTGCAGCATTACGGTCCATTGTCTTACCTATCTGCGCGGCACTTATACCGCTTACTACAGCGTTGCTTTTCTTTATTTCCATCAGTACCGCATTCTCTGTGTGCGTGACACGCCGTTGCGAGATGGTAACATCTTTAAGCTGCCTGTTATCCGATCTTAAACTTACGGCTGCAAGCTCCAGTGTTTCGGTTCCTTTTATTGTAACAGGCTGGCTGATCTTTTTATAAGATACCAGTGTAAATTCAAGCTCGTATTTACCTGCAGGAACATCTTTTAATTCGTATGCACCATTCCCATCGGTCTCAACAGTCTTATTTATACCGCTAATACTTACCAATACCCCCTGCAAGCCTTTCCCGTCAGATGCACTAGTGACAACCCCTTTGATATTGCCTGCAAATACACTAATTGTATATATAGATAATAGTAGCGTTAGTAAAGATTTAAACATCGATTTTTTTGAGATGCAAATTATACCGCAGCGATACGATCATCACGATTTCAATGATTATCAAAATGTTATGGAATTATGACGGGAATATAAATACAGCGCCCCTCATAATATATTTGAGGGGCGCTGTATTACAAAAGCTGTTGCTTAAGGTTGCTTAGGCATGTCCTTATTCATTTGCTCTGCTTTTCTTTCTTCTTTTGTTTTGTGCATTTTCCATTTGCCTTCAGAGGTAACACTCTCTCCGTCGTGCAACATTTTAGTAGTGCCATCTTTCATCACCACCTGGCCATTGGTCATTACCTTGCTGCCGTCACTCAAAACCATATCCTGTGTCATTTCCGTGGTTTTGCCGTCTTTAACTGTCCACACTTTACCATCTTTCATGGTCACTCCATCTTTTATCATTTTGTCTTGTGCCATAAGCGGCGAGGCACAAAACATCATAGCCGTAGCGGCTATAACAACTGCTGTCTTTTTCATACTTATTATGTTTTAAAGTTGAAATATTCTTTCCGAAAAACTTATACCGTTGATTGTTATGGAATTGTTTACGCTACAGGATAAGCGAATAACAGGAAAACAATAAATTATAAGTCATTGCTTCCGTACGATTTTTGGAAACACTACTCAAGTGCGTCACTATAAACATTTTCACAGAACGACGGCATAAGATTTACGGATTTACAGTGCAATAATTTTTCAATAATCATTCTCAAAGCTCAAAAGTTCTATGAAAAAGAATCAAAATCAAAACCACAACGGACACCACGATTACGACGTGGAAACAAGGGATAGCAATTTGCGCACAGCAAGGGAGAACAACCCTAACTACACAGGATCTAACAGTGAAATAAGAAACCGGAATGCCGGCCAGAGCCGCAACGAAGAGTCGCGCAACGATGACCAGGACTGGAACCAAAACTACAGGGAGCGTGAAGACAGGATGGGCCAGGATTATGGCAACGGCCGCAGTAGTTCTTCGGGCTATGGAATGACGGATGATAGCATGAGCCACCAGGGATACAACCAACGCAGCAACCAAAATCAGAACCAGGACTGGCGCGAAAACCAGGGTAACCAATGGCGCAGCCAGGATAATTATGGTGGCCGCAACTGGGATATGGACAGGAACCGCGACTGGGATAGCAACAGCAACCAGGGACAGTGGCGCTCACAAAACAACAACAGGGACAATTGGGGCCAGGATCGTGGCAATGACTGGAGCAGCCAGCAACGTGGCGGAGATAGTGGCCGCAACTGGGACGCCGACAAAAACTTCGACTGGCGCAATGAGCAGTACTCCGGTAATATGGGTAACAGCAACTGGAATACGGGTAATCGTGAAAATAGCTGGGGAAATACCGGCAACTATTCGCGCAGCAACCAGAATTACAACAACCGCCAGGGTAACCAATGGAACCAGGGAAATCAATGGAACCAAAACAATCAGCAAGGCAACCGCAACAATCCATATGGCGGCAGCTGGAACTATGACAATAATTATGCAGGCCGCAGCAGCTATGATACCAACTATGGCGCAGAGAGCAATTATGGTACAGGCGGCTCTAATTATCGTGCGAATGATGACTATAATTATGGCGCCGGCAATAGCTATGGAAACTATGGTACACCAGGCCGTGGGCTGAATTCTAACAGCGGCACTAATACCTCTTACGACAGCTATAATGGAAGCACAGGCAGCTATGGCAGCGGATATGGTGCCAGCAACCGTGGCAATAACTATGGCATGGGTGGATATGGTCCCGGTATGGGATCTCAATCAGGAAGCTCCTCATCCCAGCAGCAAGGTCTGCATCGCGGCAAAGGACCTAAAGGATATCAACGCTCTGATGAACGCATCAAAGAAGATATCAACGACCGCATGAGCGACGATTCGAATCTGGACGCTTCTGAAATAGAAGTGGAAGTAAAAGGGTCTGAGGTAGTGCTTAGCGGTACTGTAAGCAGCCGCGAAGATAAACGCAGAGCTGAAGACCTGGCTGAAGCTATTTCGGGCGTGAAGAATGTAGAGAACCGCCTCCGTGTGTCTAAAGAAAATGAAAGCACCTCTAAAATGAGTGCACAGCAAGACACTGAAAAATCAACCAGCAATACAACAGGTTCTGCTGCAAATACAGGCAGCAATAGTTCTACATCCAACAGTTCTACCAAGAACAAATAACAGTTCGTTTGAATCCATAAAAAAGCAGCGTTTACATGAACGCTGCTTTTTTATTATCTGCACTTTAAAATCATCCGCCTACCACATCGCCGCCATTAATATGCAACACCTGCCCTGTCATATAAGAGCTATCATCGCAAGCAAGGTATACATAGGCGGGTGCCAGTTCATAAGGATAACCTGCCCTACCCAATGGTGTGTCTTTACCAAACTTTGCCAAATGCTGTGCTTCAAAACTTGCAATGACCAAAGGGGTCCATACCGGGCCGGGGGCTACCGCATTTACGCGTATTTTCTTTTCAGCAAGGTTTTTGGCCAGTGAGCGTGTAAATGAAACAATAGCTCCTTTTGTGGCAGCATAATCCATTAAATGCTCGCTACCCCTGTAAGCCGTTACAGAAGATGTGTTTATTATAGCAGCCCCTGCAGCCATCACCTCTGTAGCATACTTGCATAGGTAAAACATGGAAAACATATTGACGGCAAATGTGTCGCTCAATTGCTTTTGGCTGATACCTGAGAGCGTAAGGTCTTCTTCATGTGTACCTGCATTATTAACAAGCACATCCAGGCGGCCTAATTTTTTTATAGTGTCAGCTACCAGTTTTTTACAAAAAGCTTCTTTCGAAATGTCTCCTTTCATGCGTATGCATTTCTTCCCTTCGGCTTCAACTAAAGAGCAAGTGTCTATAGCATCAGCATCCTGTTTATCATACACAATCACCACATCAGCTCCTTCACGCGCAAAATGGATAGCAACCGACCTGCCAATACCGCTATCACCGCCGGTAATGATGGCTACCTTGCCATTTAATTTCCCGGCACCTTTATAAGAGGCCCTTATCGGTGGCTTTTCGAGCTCGCGATTGAATTTGCTTTTATTTTTAACATCCTGCATGAGTAATCACCACCGTTTATTTATCGTCTACTTTCTCTTCCGGTTTAGGTTCTTTCTCCTCTACTTCCAGGTCTTCCTGCGGGCGCTCTTTCCCCATGTCTTCACGTTCTTTGTTCACTTCCTGTTGCTCTTCATTAGCATCGTAACCAGATGCCCCACCGCCACTTTGCTTGTTGCCGTCAGGTACAGGGTTATTTACATTTAGTTCTTCTTTCTGCTGTTGTTGGCTATCCATAATATCTGTTTTATCTAAATCATTAAAATATAGTGCCTTCGTTTACAAATATTGGCTTGCAGAGGAAATAATACATACCTTTATAGGTACATATCTTATAACATGCAGCACAATCCACCCGTGGACACTAACATATCTATTCTGGTGGCAGAAGATGATGCCGACGACCGTTTCCTGCTTGAAACTGCCTTTAAGGAAAACGGATTTACCGAAACTTTATGTTTTGTAGAAAATGGCATAGAAGTAATAGAATACCTTCAAAAAGCAGAAACAAGAAAGGATATTACTCCGTTGCCAACGCTCATTTTGCTGGACCTTAATATGCCTAAAAAAGACGGCAGGGAGGTATTAAAAGAATTAAAACAGAACCCCGCCTTTAAACAAATACCTATTATCATATTCAGTACTACCCAAAACGAAACAGAGGTAAAAAGATGTTATGAATTAGGTGCCGACTCATACATGATGAAGCCCGACACTTATGAAAATCTACTAAAAGCTATCGTCACTATACGTAATACATGGATCGCCACACCGATGGTAAAAAATTAATTACAAAATTTATTTTATTGTTTAGTGTTTTGGCATAGTGTTTTGGCGTAAGTATACCAGCTGGGCAACTTTTACCTTGGGCGCAAGAAAATGGTTAAAATGAATAAGAAGAAAGTTTTGATAATTGATGATGAGGAAGAATTATGTTTACTCCTGAGGAGTTATCTGTCGCGTAAAAATTACGAGACTTATGTTTCGCACTCCCTGCAGGAAGGAAAACAGCAATTTGCATCTGTAAGACCCGATATTGTATTTATTGATAACAACCTGCCAGACGGTACCGGTTGGGATTTTGCTATAAATACACTGCTGCCACTCCACCGTTCTCACTTGTTTTTCATCAGCGCTTTCCATCCCAGCCTGCCCGATATTCCGGCAGATGCAAAATACTCTGTAATAGAGAAACCGATCAGCTATACTGACCTGGAGAAAAAGCTGGCGGAGGTGTACGCGTAATTCTCGCCTTATATCCGCACCAGCGTATCTACCGGGAACGCGACCGTAAATTTTGTACCCTTACCCGGTTCAGAAAATACATCTATGCTTCCGTCGTGCGACTGGATAATATTAAGCGTAAATGCCAATCCCAGCCCTACACCATTTCTTTTTTGGGTAAAATAAGGCTCGAATAGTTTTGAGATATTCTCTTCACTGATACCACAGCCATTATCTATAATGCGTATCAATATTTCGTTGCCATACACTTCAGCATCTATCACCAGTTTTCCATTACCTTCTTCCATAGCCTCTATGGCATTGATGACTATATTCAACAGAGCAATGGTTAGTTTATCCTTATCTGCTTTTATATGCAAAGCCTCCTGCGGATAATTCACTTCCAGTTGTATGCGTTTTAATGTAACCCTGTCTATAGCCGCACCTATTACCTCGTCCAGTATACCCTGCAACAAATGGGGTTTCAACTGAATTTCGGCAGGCATGGAGGTATTGAGCAGTTCACTGATCAGGGTATTGATGCGCTTACTGTTCCGGTTAATGATATTGAGGTAGGAGAGCACATTATCGTCCTGCAGGTCTTCCATCAGCTGCTCTACAGAAAGGGTAATATTATTGAGGGGGTTCCGCACTTCGTGGGCGAGTGTGTGCACTAATCGTCCGGCCAGTCCCAGTTTCTCTGTTTGCAGGTTGGCTTTCTCTATTTTTTTAAGATTGGTAATGTCATGAATAATGCCCTGGATATATACTACGTTATCTTTATCCTGCTCTACAGTAGCGGTGAGCAAACAGCTTTTCTTTTCGCCGTCCTTTGTCAGGAGCAGCACCTCCCAATCTTTTATTTCCTTGCCACTTCTCACCATTTGCTGCAGGTATTTTTTATGTTGTGCCTGCTCTACAAAATCGTACAAGGTCTTACCCAGGCACTCATCCTTATCATAACCCAGCATCAGCTCTATTGCATCATTCAACTCTGTAAAATGCAGGTCTTCATCAGCAATAAAGATGATGTCTTTGGATTTCTCGAAAATGGAACGATACTTACGCTCATTGGCCTTTAGTGCTTTCAAAACCGTAGTACGACCGATAGCATAGCGTATACAACGCTCAATTTTTTCGACGGTTAACTCCGGCTTTACAAGATAATCTGTAGCACCAAGGTCGGTTGCTTCTTTATCTATATTATAACTACCCTTACCGGTAAGCAACACAATAGGCTCTTCGCAATTATTGTTCAAAGCCGTCTTCAACAGGTCTATACCCGATTTGGCCCCCAGGCGATAGTCTACAAAATACAAGTCATAATCCTTGTTTATCATGTGCTGCAATGCTTCATCGTGCTTGCTGCACCAATCTAACTGTGCCGATATACCCGGTGCCCTGCTTATATAATCAGACGTGATGATGAAATCATCTTCGTCATCATCGACGATGAGTATTTTTAGTTTTTCTTCTTTCACCATACTAGTGCTGCAATTCAGGCAATATTATTGAAAACCGGGCACCCTGTCCCTGTATATTTTCTGCATAGATCACACCATTATGCCGTGTCACTATCTTCTGGCATATCGCCAGCCCTATACCTGAACCAGGATATTCCGACTTCCCATGAAGGCGATGGAAGATTTTAAATATTCGTGAAGCATATTCATCTTCAAACCCAATGCCGTTATCTGTCACCTGTATTTTGAAATAGTTCTTACCCTTTACAAGGCCAAATCTTTTCACATCGGTATCAGGTACCTGTATCGCTTCAATAGCAATCTCGCCCGGCTGGCCTGGCTTCCTGAACTTTATGGAATTGGATACCAGGTTACTGAACAGTTGTTTTAATTGCTGGGCATCGCCTTCGATAGCAGGTAATACATTGCATTTAATAATGCTGCCTGTTTCTTCCACTATCAGGTCTAAACCCGACACAGCTTCGAAAACCACCTCGTTCAGGCTGATCTTTTGAAATGCCTGCGCCGTATTGGCAACTGCAGAAAAATCAAGCAGGTTATTTATTAATTGCTTCATATTGTCGGCTGAGGCTATGATACGCTCGAGATATAAAACGCCTTCTTTAGGCAGCAGCTCCCGGTACCGCTCGGCCAGCATACTACTAAATGTATTGATCTTTCGCAGCGGTTCCTGCATATCATGGCTGGCTACATATGCAAACTCTTCCAATTCTTTGTTGGAGTCGTTCAATTGCGCCAAGTGATCATTGAATTGTTTTTCTGTATTTTTTTGCCAGGTAATATCCCTTAGGCTGCCTACCAGTTTATAAATACTTCCGTCAGCATTTTTTATAAAATGCCCTAAAGCAGCCACGACCTTAACATTCTTCTCTGCGGTTACGATCTTCATTTCAAAATTGAACTCGCTGCCAGCATCGAGGGCATCCTTCACAATAGCAGCCACTCTCTTTTTGTCGTCGGGGTGCGTATGTTCCTTAACAAAAGCATAGCTGATCTCTTCTTCTGTACGCTGCAGATCGTATATTTTATATATAGTATCAGACCAATAAACGATCTCCTCGCCTACTATCCATTCAAAAGTGCCTACCCCTATCACATCGAATTGCCGCATAAACAATTCCCTGGAATCGAACGAGACAAAAGGCAGTTCGTACTGAGACATTTCCGGTATAGCCAAAACAGAATAAAAACGCAGTGACTGATCTTCCGCCCAATTCTTCTTTTTCAGGTAAAGCATATACCTTACCCTTTCCCCGGACATTTTTATAAAATGAACATAAAGGTTGGGAATGAATGCATTTGCCGATTTTTCAAAACCCGTCAATAAATGCATCAGTCGCTGGTAATCGCGGGGGGTAGTTACAGACGATAACGATATGGCCTCTTTTACAGCACCATATCCCAATTCCTGTTTAAAGGCCACATTGTAAGAAACAATATTGCCTGCATTATCTATGGTAAAGTTTATGTAGTCCTGTCCGGCTACGGAATTATCCGAAACTACTGTTGGGCTTATTACATTATTTAGTTCCATAAAATTCATCTTTAAAAAACTGCTCTTCTCCCTTAACAGTAGTACTATTCACCTTCCATTAGTTCATTATACTGGCTCATCTTATTATACAGGGTTTTACGGTCAATGTTCAACAGTTTAGCAGCTTTACTTTTATTAAAATTTGTTTGTTTTAACGCATCCATGATCACCTTATACTCGGCCACCATGTTTGCACTCTTTAGTTTATTACTCAGGGCTTCGGTATGGTCAGATGCAAAAACATCCGGCATTACTTTTTCTTTGGGTGTATCAGCTACATCAAACTGCAGCTTGTGAAAATTGCTTATTTCAAATGGCAATGATTTCACTTCAACATAGGCACCGTCAGTTAGCAACGTAGCCCGTTTTATCACATTCTTCAGTTCACGCAGGTTGCCATACCATGGATATTGCAGGAATATTTGCTCCACCTCATCGGTAAATCCTTTTACATCTTTGCCTAGTTCAGCATTTGTATGCTTCAGGAAGTGCTTGGCAAATATCATGATGTCTGACTTCCGCTCGCGTAGCGGCGGCAATTCGATGCTGAATTCATTGAACCTGTGATACAAGTCTTCCCTGAATTTGCCTTTTACAGTGGCATTCCATAGGTTCTCGTTACTAGCCACTATGATGCGTACATCAAGAGGAATATCTTTATTACCACCCAGCTTTTTGATCTTGCGTTCCTGCACTACGCGCAACAGCGACACTTGTATATCATAAGTAAGGTTAGCTATTTCATCCAGGAAGATGGTGCCGCCGTTGGCCAGTTCAAAACTGCCGGTTTTAGGATTCAGGGCACCTGTAAAGGCACCCTTTTCATGGCCGAATAATTCACTACCTGCCAGCTCCTTCGATAATGCGCCGCAATCTATAGCTATGAAGGGCTTGTCTTTCCTTTTACTGTTCAGGTGTATCTGCTGGGCTACTGCTTCCTTACCGCTGCCGCTTTCTCCGTATATTATAACGCTGTAATTGGTAGGTGCCACCAGCTCTATCTGTTTTACAATACTCGCATATTCAGCACTGTTGGTAGCCAGGTATTGCCCGTTACTGCCCGATGCAGTGGCACGGGCTGGCTGGGCTGTTGCAGCCGCGCGTGGCGTTACAGGCGGAGCACTTACTGCACCCGGAGATGTCTTATCTTCAGACAATGCTTTTTTGATAGTCAGTAATATTTCGTCGGGGTACAGTGGCTTGGTAACATAATCATAAGCGCCCATTTTCATTACCTCTACTGCATCCTTTACATCGCTATAGCCGGTGATGATGATAACCGGGGCAGCAGGATGCAATTCTTTTATATTACCCAGCAAGGCTGCGCCATTAATATCTTCCAGCTTAAAATCGCATAATACCAGGTCCGGATCGTTCTTACGCATCCAGTCCATAGCATCTTTCCCGCTGTTTACAGCATTTGCTTCGTAACCATTACGCACCAGGAAGCGCGTAAGCAGGGTACACATGTCATTGTCGTCGTCTATTATCAGTATTTTAGCCATATAAGTGTGTGTGAGGGAGTGTTATCAAATTTATGATTAATAGCCTAAACCAATACCGCCCTAACCTGCGCTATTGGTATTTTCATATGCTCACGGTATTTGGTAACAGTGCGGCGGGCTATTTTATACCCCCGGTCCATCAATATATTTACCAGTTGCTGATCGGTATATGGTTTACATTTATCTTCCTGTACAATGGTTTCTTCAATAATATTTTGAATGACCTTACTGCTTATCACCTTACCTGTCTGGTCGGCAATACCCTCGCTGAAAAGGTTTTTTAAACACACAGGACCAAAATGGGTATCGGCATGTTTATTGCCGGTTATGCGCGAAATAGTTGCGAGGTCAAGACCTGTAATATCAGATATATGGCGCAGTACCATTGGCTTTATCAGCATTATATCTCCATCCATAAAATAATCATGCTGTATCTGCACGATGCACTTCATTATTTTCAGCATGGTCTCTTCACGTTGTTTTACGGCATCGATAAACCATTGCGCAGACTGCAGTTTGTTTTTGATGTACTGCTGCGAGGTCTTGTCCTTAGTGCCGCAGGCACTGGCAGATTGCTCATACAATGACTGGTTGATGAAAAAAGAATCCTTTTTTGATTTATACAGGTTTACCTGTATCGTATCACCTACTCGATTGATAACAAAATCGGGTATAATGGTCTGCCTTGGTTCATATGTGGCGGTAGTTTCGCGTACAGGGTAAAATTTCAGCTTTCCTATAAAAGCCAATACTTTTCTTAGCTGATCTCCATTGATGCGGAGTGCGTGATATATCTTTTCAAACTGACGGTTTATTAACTCGTCATAATGCTGTTCTACCAGCAACTGCGCCAGGCGGGCAGTGCGGCTATCTTCCTTGTCCATTGCCTTCAATTGCATCAGCAGGCAGTCGCGTATAGTCGATACCCCAATGCCGATGGGCTCCAGCGTTTGTACAATTTCCAATGCAGCCTGTACATCTTCCAGTTCTACCAGGCACTGCTTTTTAAATGATATATCCTCTACCAGCTCATCCATGCTGCGGTCCAGCATCCCCCTGTCGTTAAGCATATCTATAATGTATGCTGCTATCTCCGACATATTTTCATCCACCTCCAGCAATCTCAGTTGCTGCTTGGCATCTTCTTTAAAATCAGTAAAGTATACCAGCGGCTTTGATGGCACTTCTTCGGTATTCAGGTAGGACTGGAAAGCCAGTTTGTCATTCTCCATATCGTCGCTGTAGGCATACTCATCCCAATCCTGGTAATCTTGTGTATCGCTGGCCTTCTGCTCGGCAAGTTCATCACTATCCTCCTCGCTGGCTTCGAGGAACGGATTTTCTTCCAGCTCATTTTTCAGCCTTTGCTCCAGTTCCAATGTGCTTAACGCATAAAGGTTCAGCAAATGAATTTGCTGCGGAGAAATCTTCATCTGTTGCTTCTGTATCTGGCTCTGATTTATCATGGTACTGATTTTATGCTACTGATATAATTGCAACCATTGAACCAGTTTTTACAAAAAACCCAGTATATTTTTATTAATTTGAAAATCATTAAAAAACATAGAGATACGCATACCAAATATTAAGAAACACGTTCTGCACCTTCATAACAGGCAGAATGCCATTAACTTAGTGAGGATTTAATTCTACAAAAAGTCCTATTTTGATCTAAATGAAGAAACGGTTCCGGATCATAGCGATTGCTTTTTGCATATCTTTTATCACCGTAATAAGCCTTTCTTTTTACTCGCTAAAGCAATTCAGCAGCCTGGTAGATTTTGCAGACAAAGTCGATCACACCAATAAGGTTATCACAGAATTGTATAAGATACAGGATGCCATTAAAGAGTTTGACATTAAGGAACGGGGCTACCTGCTTACCAAAGACAAAGCATATATAGATACACTGGAGCGCTGTTACCGGTCTATTTATTATTCCATAGTACACCTGGGGCGCTTATCTACGGATAATGAGACACAAAAACATACACTGGTAATGCTTAAATCTGCTTTGGTCTTCAGGATGGAGAACCTGAAAAACAGCATAGCCAATGCAGATACGGCTAAAGGCAATGTATTATCTACCTATTTCTACCAGGGGATTGACAGGAAATCGGAGAGCCTGAATTATATAAATGCCATGCTCGCCCGGGAGAATGCGTTACTGAAAGAACGATCTAAAAGCAGGGTATACTTTCAATACGTGGCCTCCAGCACTCTTAAGTACCTGATCCTGATTTTCTGTATAATAACTATTGTACTGTTTATCCTTATCATCAGCGAACTGCGCAAAAGAATGCAGTCGGAACAGGAGCTGCAGACGAGGCTGATAGACCTGGAGAACTCGCATGGAGAGCTGCAGCAAATAGCGTTTGCAGCCTCTCATGACCTGCAGGAGCCACTTCGTAAAATAAAAATATTCGGAGACCGGCTGCTATGGATGCAAAAAGACCAGCCTGATAAAGAAATGCTGGACGGCATATTGCGTATAAATGCCGCCGCCAACCAGGTGCAGGAACTGGTAACGGAAGTGGTAAGCCTTACCAGCCTGGTAAATGACAATCAACCTAAACAGTTAGTAGACCTCAACCCTGTTGTGCACCACCTGGTTGCTGAATTGGACGACCGGGTAAAAGCAAAGAATGCAATCGTAATCGTGGAAAGGCTCCCTGAAATAAAAGGTTATGAATCTCAATTATCCATTCTCTTTAAGAACCTGCTGGATAATGCATTAAAATTCTCCAGAGATAAAATCCCACCACTTATATCGGTAAGGGCCGATGTAGTTACCGGTAGCCAGATACCGACAGCCGGCAAACAGTTTGCAGAAAAAAAATACCATTGCATTACCGTATCAGACAATGGTATAGGGTTTGAGAATAAATATATTGACAAGATATTCCTGGTTTTTCAACGCCTGCAGGACAAAAGTTCTGTATACCAAGGCAAAGGCGTGGGTTTGGCCATTTGCAAACGTGTAATGGTAAATCACACAGGATTCATAACAGCAAACGGGCACCCGGGTATGGGTGCCACGTTTAAATTATATTTCCCGGCAGACTAATGAGTCTGCGGCTCATTATTGCCGGTCACTTTTTTATTTATATTCTCAACATGCGTCATAAAATCGCTCACTTTTACATCAGAATAGGCACCATAGGCATCTATCAGCATGCCCTTCACCCCATCGGCTGTCTGGATAGTGTAAAGGATCGCATTTTCACTCGGGTCTGATTCTCCTTCAAACCTGTAAAAATTGACCACGCTTACTTCATCCGGTTTATAATATTTGTCTGTTGCCGGGGCATACATACCCTTGCTGCTTACCTTAAAGCTATCTACGAAACCTTCTTTCACTGCTTTATTCATACATGCGCTCATGGTGCTCATAGCCGTAGCTTTATCGTTCGGATTATTATACTCTTGCTTATGCATAAAATTTGGTTTTATATTATAGTGATAAAAACTTTGCCCTTATCTGAAAATAAAACGTTAAAGCGAACTAATTAAAGGGCTGAAAAAAGATCCAGCCCCTCGTTTATCTGCCGCCCTTGTCAAACGGCAAATAATCTTTAATTACCTGTTCAATTTATCTCTCAATGCCTTTGACATTTCCAAATGACTACGGAGTTTAGGCAAGGCATTGGTTACGATTGTCTTTAGGGCCGGATCGTTAAGATCTCGCTCTCCATCTTCAAAATTTCCCACTACCCTTTCATGCTCCATTACCATTTTATCTGCCCAGTTTTTATCCCATTCTTTACCCGGCTTGTCATTAGCCATGTCATTGTGATCGTTGTTTACTGCATCGGGGGTAATGTTTTTACCTGCTGCGTATGCTTTCATTTCTTCTCCCATTTTCTCATGGTCAGGTTTCATTTTTTTAGCAGCATCTTTTACATCACGTATAGTTCCGTTCTTTAAAGCAGCATCCAGCATTTGTAATTCCATCTCATTGCTTCTTATTGCTTCTTTTACAAAGTTTTCATCCTTATTATCCTTCATATCCTGTTTTACTTCTGCTACTTTATCTTCCAGTTTCGAACTCATCGTATCCAACTGTTCTTCAACCTTGTTCTGGCTTGCGTCGTTACATGCCGAAAAAGATATAAGCAAAGTGATAGACAAAAGCATATAAGTAAAACGGGCACTGAGGCGACCTGCAGTCACTACAATTTGAGGCACTGAAAGCAATACGCTGCTATAAATTTTATTCCCTATTGTTTTCATAATGTCGAATATTAACTGGCATTTATTTTTTGATAGCACTGTGTGCATCACGGTACTTCTTTATCAGGTCGTGCGCTTCTTTAAGTGATGCCTGTTGCTTTTTTATGAGCTGGTGTGCGCCGCCACCCAGGTTACGTGTTTCCTCCAGCGCGGCTTCATAGGCGCGCTGTGCTGCATCTTCTCCAAATTCACAAGATTCAAGAATAGATTTCCTGTCGCTGCCGGTAAACGTAGCTTTCACATCCATCCACGCTCTGTATATTTTTCCTGATACAGTTGTACCATCTGCTACATTGCCACCCAGTTCAGCTATTTTATCTGACAGCTCTTCCCTATAACGTTCGCTTTCAGCCATCATGTTGCGGAATGTAGATTTGAGGTCTATGTCCAGATCTTTGGTTTCTTTCAAAGCCCTTTCGTAGCCTGCGATCCTGTCATTATTTATTTTTACGAGGTCGTTAAGTGTGCCTACTGTTTCGTTTTGCATAAGATTCTGTTTTACGGTTCATCAAACCGTTTCAAAAAACTATGCCAATGATTGTTAGCATATTAATAACCCGGCATATACATGTTATTATGCGGTTAATAGTATCAATTACTCATATTCATTAAAACATATAATTACATTTGTATGATGTCCAATTTTTTATACAAATGATGTCTTTAATAAAGAATGCTATTCTGGGCAACCGCAGGCTGCAACCGATCTTCGAACTATTGTATAAAGTATCTGTAAAAGGGATGAACTACGACAGGGGTCATGTGCCTGAAAGCAGCGGCGAAGAATACGTAATGCAGCTTGTAAAAAAGGCCTGCATGGGAAAAGCCATCAATATATTTGATGTAGGTGCCAATACCGGGCAGTATGCACAATCTGTATTGAAAATTTTTGGCAATGATTGTACGCTATACTCTTTCGAACCATCGGCAAATACTTTTTCCAGGCTTGCGCAAATAACAGCTCCTAATTTCAACCCGGTTAACGCGGGGCTAAGTGCCGAAGAAACAGATGAGATGTCGTTGTACTCAAATGAACCGGGCAGCGTATGGGCATCTTTATACAAAACAAGTCATGACAGCTATGGCGTGGAACTAAATAATGCGGAACGTATTTCGCTTACCACGCTCGACAAGTTTGTAAAAACAAAAAACATAGAAGACATAGCCTTACTGAAAATAGATGTGGAGGGGCATGAAATTGAAGTATTGAAGGGTGCGGCCGACATGCTAAAAAAAGGCAGGATCGATTTTATACAATTTGAGTTTGGTCTGGCCAGCATTGGGGCAAGGGTATTCTTAAAGGATTTCTTCACCTTGCTGCCTGATTACCGCATATACCGCATCTTGCAAAATGGCCTCAGGGAAATTCATTACAGTGAGCATAGCGAACTATTCCTTACCACCAATTACCTGGCTATCCGCCAGGCAGGCAATTAATATGGCTGATCTGCCGGAAGCAGATCAAGAAAATAAAAGCCGGTATCCCATTGCCCATCACCACTATCAGCAGACAGATATTGTTTATACACTACCTCTCCATCTCGAATAGGAACAGGTGCTGAGAAAAACGGTGCGTTATAAACAAACGTGTGAAATTCGCCATTTTCTCCACAGGCATCTACATTCGCGGGCAGGGCGGCCAGCAGCTCACGTCCTACCTTTCTGCCTAGAAATTCTTTCCCCAGGATTTTTTCATTCACACATACTATCACGGCATCTATTCCTGCATCCTCCACTTCTTTTACTAACGATATTGTGTCTCTGCCCCACAGCGGGAAAACAGCATTCATCCCGGCAAGTGCCAGTTGCTGCTCGCGGTAGGCTTTTAAATCTTCAAGAAAAATATCTCCAAATGCGGCGGCCTGTATGCCCTTCTTTTTAAATCCCTCAAGTGCCTCCAGCATATTGGTTTTATACAAGGCATCGTCTGGCTGTGCTGGCAGGTAGATTTTTGACAAAGGCAGCCCCATGCGTACCGCCTGTGCATCCAACAGTTCTTCCCTCACGCCGTGCATTACTATCCGCTCATGTTCGGCACTGATCGTTGTCAGCAACTGTGTCACCTCGTACTGTTTATTTTGCTGCAAGAGCCAATAAGCCATAGCCGCATCTTTGCCCGAACTCCAGTTCAATACTACTTTATCCATTATCCTTCTCCTGTTTATTAGTGCAAATCAACGTAATTTGTCCGCAATTCAGATAAAGACGTATGCCATTTGCAATAATAACTGGGGCCACCCAGGGAATAGGAAAAGCGATTGCTGAAACATTACTATCAAACGGGTTCTCTATAGCCATATGCGCGCGAAGTGCACAAGACCTCGAAAAAGTAAAGGCGACCTGGGCGAGTAGATATCCGCAGGCTGAGATCATTGCATTAAAAGCGGACTTATCTAATAAAGAAGAGGTTTTCTCTTTTGCCCGTTCGGTACTGGATCAGTTCCCGGCTATAGATGTACTCGTCAACAATGCGGGTTTATATTTCCCGGGCGCACTGGCTAACGAGCCCGAAGGACAACTGGAAGAACTGATGAAAGTAAACCTGTATAGTGCTTACCATCTTACCCGCGCTATACTGCCAGCGATGAAAGAGCAACAGAAAGGCCATATTTTTAATATATGCTCCGTTGCCAGCCTTAAGGCGTACCCAAACGGGGGAGCTTATAGTATTACCAAATACGCCCTCCTGGGGTTTTCAGATAATTTACGTGAGGAATTAAAGCCGGAAAACATTAAAGTTACCGCCATTTGTCCGGGCGCTACAAATAGCCGTTCCTGGGAAGGTAGTAACCTGCCTGCTGGGCGTATTATGGAAGCGAATGATGTGGCTACAATGGTTTGGGCCAGTTGCCAGCTTTCTCCTCAGGCAAATGTTGAAACTATTGTTATACGTCCGCAAAAGGGTGATATATAAGGCTTTTTTAACTTAGCTTTAACCGTACAGGGCTACTTAAGAGGTAGGCAGTATGTTATTTTTGTGCTGACCCCAAATGACACGCATTTATACCATATTGCGTTTAAACCTGTTATGCTCCCTGCTTATAGCAAGCAGCATACCTGCTATAGCCCAAAACGTGGTGTTTAGCGTAATTGCTGCCGCCAATAAAATGGGCATCGAGGACCAGATACAGGTACAATACACGATACAAAATGTAAAAGACCTGCAATCTATAGGCCCTACGCAGGCTCTGCTCAAAGACTTCAACGTAGTGCAGGGACCTTTCCAGCAGCAGAGTACACAGCTTTTCTCTTCAAACGGAAAGCATGTGATGTCCCAGAATTTCACTATCACTTATATACTCCAGCCTAAACGCACCGGCAATCTTACTATACCACCGGGTATGGCTAAAGATGCTTCGGGACATACCTACCAATCTAACAGCCTGACGATACAGGTAATACAAGGCAGTGTGGTTGCCCACCAGCAACAACAGCAGCAAAATGCAGATCCGTTTGGTGACGATCCGTTTCCTGACCCGTTTGCGGCTCTTATGCAGCAACGCAACAGGCAATTGCAGGCACTGAGGCAGCAACAGGCACAGCAGCAGCAGGCGCAGCAAAACCTGAAATCAGCTACACAAAGCGACCTTAAAGACGACCTTTTTATTCGTGTAACCGTAGATAAGAACAGCGTGCATGTAGGTGAACAGGTTACGGCCAATTATAAGCTGTATGCCAGGGTACCCATGAACGTGAGCATATCTAAATTACCGTCCCTGAACGGTTTTTGGACACAGGATTTTATTATGCCCAGAGGGCCTATGAAACCTGTTGAAGAAGTGATCAATGGTAAAAAATACCAGGTCTTCACGCTGAAGAAATCAGCATTGTTCCCGCAGCAGGCCGGCACATTGGAACTGGATCCGGCGGAAGCTGAAGGCGTAGCCCGCGTAGTGCAAAAATTACAGCAGCCCAACCCGGCCGGTGGTTTCTTCGATGATCCTTTCTTCCAGAGTGCTTTCGGCAGCCTGATGATGAGCGACCCGTTCTTTAATGATGATTTCTTTGGGAGGATGGCGTATAAAGACATTAAAGTACACCTGAAAAGTGTACCGGTTAAGATCAATGTAGCGCCCTTACCGGAAGATAAAAAACCGGCAGGCTTTGGCAATGCAGTTGGTCAGTTTACCGTTTCGGGCAGCCTTGATAAGGACCACCTGACTACGGATGATGTTTTGAACCTGAAGCTAGTCATTACCGGTAGTGGTAACCTCAAATTGATAGAGGCGCCTAAACCGGTGTTGCCTAATGGACTAACCACTTTTGAACCGCAGATCATTGATACCATCACCGGCCGCACGACTACTATTTCCGGCTCTAAGATCATTACCTATAATATTACCCCAAATAATCCGGGGGATTATGAAATACCGGCAATACCATTTTCATACTTCGACCCTCAGATCAACCAGTATGTAACTACACAGATAGGACCGTTCAAAGTACATGTAAAGAAAGGGACACATTATAAATCAGGTGCGCCGCATATAGCCCTGACCGATATTCACAATATTAATACGACCAGTAATACAGACGGATTTAACAGCAAACCTGTTTTTTACAGCGCCGGTTATTGGTCAGCTTTCGCACTGCCGCTGCTACTATTTATAGGGATAGCGGCATGGAAACGTCGTGACGATGAACTTTCTAAGAATACGGTACTGCTGAAAAACAAACGCGCTAATAAGGTAGCCTTAAAGCGCCTGGCT
Source organism: Flavipsychrobacter sp. (assembly GCA_024508935.1). Taxonomy (GTDB): domain Bacteria; phylum Bacteroidota; class Bacteroidia; order Chitinophagales; family Chitinophagaceae; genus Polluticoccus. The sequence goes on from JANINW010000030.1 coordinate 75,892, forward strand.
ACTGCGCAAAAGCTATTACAGCAAAATAATGCAAGGCCATTCTACGACGAAATATCAAAAGCGGTATGGCTATACCTGAGCGACAAACTGAATATTCCATTATCTTCACTATCGCGCGAAAGTGCACAGGAAGAAATGACCAAACGCAAAGTACCTTTCCAATTGCAGCTGCAGGCCGAGCGCGTTATTGAAGAATGCGAGGCCGCACTGTATGCAGGCAATACCGGCACACAGCAAATGGCATATACCTATCGCGAAGCGGTAGATATTATAAGCAAATTGGAGGAATCGTTCAACGCATGAGAAAACTGTTAATCCTGTTATTGTTCCTTGCCGTTCGATCTTCTTATGCACTACCGGCTAAGGACCTATGGCAAAAAGGCAATAATTTTTATCAGCATAAAATATATGACAGCGCCGCCTGGTGTTACGAACAGTTGCTGCATGAACAACCCCGCAATGCAGCTGTCACTTACAATCTTGGCAATACTTATTTCCGCCTGAATAAAATAGGCCCGGCTGTACTCTATTATCAAAAAACGCTGTACCTGCAGCCCGGCAATACGCAGGCCGCGGATAACCTGGCCCTTGCCGAAAGCAGGATAACCAATCGAGTACCTAGTGCACCGGATATTTTCTTTGTGAAATGGTGGAAGTCTCTGACACAGGCAAGCCACGCGAATACATGGGCCATCGTTACCCTATTTGTATTCCTGGCCTGGATAGGTTTAATGACTGCTAAAAGATTCAACCTGGTACAAGTTATACCACCGCAATTACATGCAGGCCTAGCATGCATACTTGTTCTCTTTTTATTTATTTCTTTTGTAGCTGCCGGCAATAAACTGGATAGCGGTATGGCCGTAGTAATGCAGAACGATACTCCTTTTATGGCCAACCCACAATCTTCAGGCAAACCTCAAAGCCTGGTACCTGAAGGCACTACCATTAAGACCCAAGGCTCCAAAGGAGATTGGACACAAGTACAATTGCCTGACGGCCGCACGGGCTGGATACAGGAAAGCCGGCTGGCTAAAATATGACTTACCCGATTTCATAATTTTTCGTTGATTTGCATCCATGGCACCTTACCAGGTAAAAACACCATGGTGGCTCAGCAACCTTTTATACAGCAAGCTTATATGGAGAATGCCTCCTGAAGATGAGCATGCAGTATACCTCACTTTTGATGACGGACCTCATCATACAGCTACAAGTTTTATTTTAGATCAACTGGATAAGCATAACGCTAAAGCCACGTTCTTCTGCATTGGTAAAAATGTAGCAGCGCACCCGGCCATCTACCAACAAATACTGGACAATGGGCATACCGCCGGCAACCATACCCACAACCATTTGAATGGCTGGCATACCAAAACGGCAGGGTATCTTAAGAATATAGTAAAGGCAGGGCAACTGATAGACAGTCATCTTTTCCGTCCGCCATACGGCAGGGTGAAACGCAGCCAGGCAAACCGCCTGCTGGCATCTCATAAAGGATGGAAGATATATATGTGGGATGTTCTGAGCGGAGATTTTGACACTTCAATATCTCCTGCAAAATGCCTGCAAAATGTATTGAATAATATAGAGCCGGGGTCTATAGTGGTGTTTCACGACAGCGATAAAGCATGGGAACGCATGAGCTATGCGCTGCCCCATGTATTGGAATATTGTACAAAACAAAACTGGAAGCTAAAAGCGCTTCCGAAAGGATAATATGTATATTGATACACATACCCATCTATACGATGAGCAATTGATGGCAGAAGAAGACGCCATGATAAGCAGGGCTATAACGGCAGGAGTGACCCGCATGTACATGCCCAATTGTGACAGCAGCACTATAGATACCATGATGCATCTTGCAAAGAAGTGGCCTGAAAACTGCTTGCCTATGATGGGGGTGCACCCATGCTATATAAAAGAAAACTACCAAACAGAACTTGATAATGCCGCGCAGTGGCTTGAAAAAGAAAAATTCTATGCTATCGGGGAAATAGGACTGGACTATTACTGGGATCTTACTTTTAAAACCCAACAACAGGAAGCATTTGAACAACAAATAGACTGGTCGCTGCAATATAACCTGCCCATAGTGATACATAGCAGGGAAAGCACGCAGGACTGTATAGATATTGTGCGTAAAAAACAGAATGGCAACCTTCGCGGTATATTTCATTGTTTCAGCGGCACCCAGGACGAAGCCGGCCAAATAATAGACTTGGGGCTTTATCTTGGCATTGGCGGTGTGGTGACATTTAAAAAAGCATCGCTGGCAGATGTAGTAAAAGCTATTCCCTTACAGCATATAGTATTGGAAACAGACGCCCCGTACCTGGCACCCGTACCTTATCGTGGCAAACGCAATGAGAGCAGTTACATTCCACTAATAGCAGCCAAAATAGCTGAGTTAAAATCCATAACTGTTGAGGAAGTAGCAAGTATTACTACGCAAAACGCTGAAAAGATTTTTGCTAACTGACTGAATTGATTAGATTTGCATCCCTTCAACAAGGAGAGGTGCTCGAGTGGTTGAAGAGGCACGCCTGGAAAGTGTGTATGCGGGAAACCGTATCAAGGGTTCGAATCCCTTTCTCTCCGCTAGCGTGATATGAAATTCAAAACAATTTCATATCACGCTTTTTTCATTCTGGCATTATCGATAATATTGAATTCGGACAATATTCTTTTAGAGATCATCCATTTGCTACTTACAGTTGCCGGAAACAACTCTAAGTAGCCTAACAACAACTATTGGTGTCCTATTCTTTGCTGTTTCAGGGTAATACGGGGAATAACTTTGCAATATTAAAAAAGACATTACTTATGGATACAAAAATGATTGGGAGCAAAATTGCAGGTGCGCGAAAGGGGAAAAATATGTCCCAGGCACAACTTGGCCAACTTCTATTTATCAGCCCCCAGGCTGTTGGAAAATGGGAACGCGGTGAATCGATACCCGATATAGCTACCGTCAACAGGTTGGCAGAAATTTTAGGTGTTGACCTCAATTACTTTTCAGAAAATCCTCAGCCGGCAAATGAGGAGCCGGATTTAAAACCGGCTGTCAATGACAAAGATGGTATTGTGCAAATGGAACAGAAGATGGACACTCATTCCAATGCACCGGATGAGGGGCAACTTTTGACAAACTTCAGCGGAAGCAACCTGTCAAAAAGCGACTTCGCGGGCATTACTGCACATAACAGGAAATTTAATGGCAGCGCATTACAGGGCTCCGATTTTGCCGGTGCAGACTTCACCGGAAGCTTGTTTACAGGCAGCGATATACGGGAAGGAAATTTTGATGGAACAAACCTGACGGACTGTACCCTATCTGCCAATAATCTTACAGGAGCGAGCTTTAAAAACACAATTCTTATACGTACGGTATTCAACTCATCAGCGCTGGATGGTGCAAAATTTATTGACGCAGAACTATTAAACGCAAAGCTAACCAAGACCGACCTTAGAAACACGAGCTTTAAAAACGGCATCTTCAAAGGTGTAGATTTTAGATATTCAGACTTGAGAAACGTATGCCTCGACGGGCAGACCTTTATAGGCGTTAAGTTCGACAAAACAGCGTTAAATGAAACCACATTCAATGGGGCCACATTTAAAAATGTATCATTTAGGCCAACTTTTGCCCTTACCAACAAATACCACAACGCTATTAAAACAATCAATTTTGATGGGGCTATGATGGACAAACTGACCTATGCAGAATTGAAGGGATTAGGAGCAAATTTGGAAAAGGCAACGGTTATATAAGATGAACAATAATCATCAATACCAGGAAAATACGTAAACAGGAATTGATATTCTAAATAATAAAGCGTCCCGCTAAAGCTTCACATTTCTGTGAAGCTTTAGGTGTTCTGTCACCCTTTTGCACCTATGGCCATTTTATAAGCCAATGCAGCGTCTGGAAGTGGCGTCATAGCATCTAATAAAATATTGTAAGTCCCTTTTGCTGAGAGCTCGTCAGCTACCTTTTTCATTAGGGCTAAAGTGGCTTTCATTAAACTGGAACCAAGGCTCAAGCGGGCAACGCCCATATCCTGGAGTTCGCTGACAGATGGAGGCAGCCCATCGCCAATGGCAGGATTTGAAAGAATATTGATGGGTGCATTTATTTCTTTCACCAAGGTTTTGATGGTTTCTCTTTCCCATACAGGCTGCACGAATATACAATCTGCACCTGCTTCACGGTATTTGTTACCGCGCCTTATAGATTCAGATAGTTTTTCGGCCGGTGAAGCTGACGAAGTATAAAATGAATCTGTCCTTGCGTTAATGACCAAATGGAAACCTAAAGAATCAGACAATGAACGGATGGCAGATATCCGTTCGCAAAATTCCAATTCATCTACCAATACAGGACTTAGATCAATGCTGTCCTCTATATTGACTCCCACAATCCCGGTAGCAATTATTTTCTCAATAGAGTTAATTATCTCGTTCAAATTATTTCCGTACCCCGCTTCAATATCCACAGTTACTGGTACTTGCACATTTTTTACAATTGTGTTTATGACATCGAGCATTTCTGTTAATTGCATTGCCTGACAATCAGGATAACCTAAAGAGGCCGCTATACCCATACTGGTTGTGGCGACCGCTTTATAACCGCATGCCTCTATTAGTTTAGAACTACCGGCATCCCATGAATTCAACAGCACCAGGATATTGTCATCATGATGAAGGTCCAGGAATGCTTCAGCTTTTTCTTTTTGAATGTTTGAAACCATGTTCTGAGTATTATATGTTACGATGCTGGTATGCTGTGCATAGTAATTTAAATATATTTTATTTCTATAAAAAATATAGTTTACCATAACGCACATTTCTATTACTAGATGGCATGACCTCACCTTTAGACGGTTAAATAACCTGTTCTTTTTAAAATTCATTTTAATTAAACTATCTTTACAACTAAGATATTTAACTGCAAAGATATTATGACCGAAGAAATGCTGTCACTGATGCGGAAACTTAGCCAGCATTATGCGTTTGCTTCCATACAAATGCATGAAACCATTGGCCGGAAAGCAGGGCTTACAGGAACCGATCATAAATACCTTGGTTTCCTTATGCAAAAGGGGCAAATGACAGCAGGTGAACTTTCTGCTCTGACTGGTCTTACAACAGGTGCTGTTACAGGCTTGATAGACCGCTTTGAAAAGAAACACCTGGTGAAGCGGGAATTTGCCAAGGAAGACCGGCGGAAAGTTTTTATTGTGCCGAACACTAAAAAGATCATGGCGCTTTTAGAGCCGCTCTACAAAGAATTCAGGACTAAGTCGCAGCAACTCATTGCTTCTTTTTCAGAGAAGGAACTTAAAATAATAGAAGCCTATTTATTGCAGGCAATTGACATAGCAGAGGAAACAACCAATAAACTTAAATAAGAAAACACCATATCAGCATGAACGGTTACGTACTGGATTTTACAGAGATCGACAGAACAGCACTTGCAACAGCAGGCGGCAAAGCCGCCAACCTGGGCGAACTATCGCGCATAAAAGGCATACGCGTGCCCAAGGGCTTTTGCCTAACTACAAAAGCATACAGGGAGATCATAGAAAGCAATAACGAGTTCCGTTTATTACTGGATGAATTAACTATGCTTAAAGCAGATGATAGAAAAAGCATTGGCACCATCTCAGCTAAAATAAGGGCATTAATAGAAGTTATAGCTATTCCGGAACACATCATCGCAGAAATAACCCGGCATCTTGGAAATACCACGGAAGGCAGAGCTTATGCCGTGCGTTCCAGCGCTACTGCTGAAGATCTTCCAACAGCATCATTTGCCGGGCAACAGGATACCTACCTCAATATTGTTGGCAAGGCATCAATCCTAAAACACATCAGCAAATGCTGGGCTTCTTTGTTTACAAACCGGGCAGTAACGTATCGTCTGCAAAATGGTTTTGACCATAAAGAGGTTTCCCTTGCTGTTATTATACAAGAAATGATCTTTTCTGAGGCTGCAGGAATTATGTTTACTGCTGACCCAGTGACTTCCAACAGAAAAGTCCTGTCTATTGATGCTGGTTATGGACTGGGAGAAATCCTGGTATCCGGAAAGGGAAATGCCGACAATTATAAACTGCGTGATGGCAATATTATTGACAGGAAGGTATCAACAAAAAAACTGGCGATCGGTGCGGTAAAAAGTGGGGGCACAAAGGAGCAGGAGATTAGTATCCATCAGCAGACTAAGCAAGTACTCAGTGATGCACAAATACTGGAACTCGGAAACATAGGCCGGCAGATTGAAGCACATTTTGGCAATCCGCAGGATATAGAATGGTGCCTGTTTGATGGCGTATTTCATATAGTACAAAGCAGGCCTGTTACTACCTTGTATCCCATACCGGAAGCAAACGATACAGAAAATCATGTTTATATATCTGTTGGCCACCAGCAAATGATGACCGACCCTATGAAACCACTTGGATTGTCTTTATGGCAATTACGGGCGGCAAGACCTATGTTCAAGGCCGGCGGAAGACTGTTCATTGATGTTACGAAAGACCTGGGCACCCCAACAGGCAAGGAAAACCTGCTAGAGGCTATGGGGCAACATGATCCACTTATAAAAGATGCACTACAAACCGTGATAGAGCGCGGTGATTTTATAAAATCTTTACCAGATGATATAAACACACCGATGCTGGCCAAGAGCAGTAGGAACCTGTCATCGGCAGATATTTTGGCACAGGCAGGAAGTGATCCGGCAATAGTTGCCGACCTTATAAAACAAAATGAAGCATCGGTAGCTGCATTAAAACAAAACATCCAAACAAAATCAGGAACCGACCTATTCGATTATATCCGGGAGGACATAACGCAATCCAAGCAAATGATATTTCACGCACAGCATATGGGTGTGATTATAGCAGCAATGAATGCCGCAGCATGGCTCAATAATAAGATGAATGAATGGTTAGGCGAACGAAACGTAGCAGACATACTCTCCCAATCCGTATCAAATAATATAACATCGGAGATGGGACTGGCACTGCTGGATGTTGCCGATGTTATCCGCCCTCACCGGGAACTAGTTGATTTTTTACAAACAGCAACAGACGACGGTTTTCTCGACGAAATGGCAACGTTTGAAGGTGGGGTGCAAAGCCGTGATGCTATCAATAACTTTCTTGAAAGATACGGAATGCGTTGTGCAGGGGAGATAGACATAACAAGACCCCGATGGAGCGAAAAACCCATTACATTGGTTCCGCTCATTCTTAGCAATATCAGGAATTTCGAACTAGGCGCAGCTAAGAAAAAATTTGACGAGGGGCTACAGGAGGCTTTAAAGAAAGAAAACGAGCTATTAACCCGGCTAAGACAGCTGCCGGATGGAGAACAAAAAGCAAACAACACGAAGGCAATAATAGACCTGCTTCGGAATTTCGCAGGTTATCGCGAGTACCCGAAATACGGTATTGTGAACCGTTTCTTTATTTATAAGCAGGCTTTGCTAAAAGAAATAGTACAACTCGTAGAGGCCAACGCTATTGCAAGCGAAGAAGACAGTTATTATCTCACTTTTGAAGAATTGCGCGAAATGGTGCGTACCCATCAACCAGCCAATCAGCTCATTGCCATTAGAAAAGATGAGTTTAAAGTTTATGAAAAGTTAACCCCACCCCGTGTAATTACGTCTGAAGGAGAAATTATTTCGGGCAAATACAACCATGAAGTTCTTCCTGCAGGTGCTATCGCGGGATTAGCAGTGTCTTCCGGCATTGCTGAAGGGCGGGCACGTGTTATACTAAATATAGAAGATGCTGACATTGAGGCGGGAGATATACTGGTTACCACCTTTACCGATCCGAGCTGGACACCCTTATTTGTGTCAGTTAAAGCTTTAATTACAGAAGTGGGTGGCATGATGACTCATGGAGCCGTTATAGCGCGTGAGTATGGATTACCCGCAGTGGTAGGCATAGAAGGAGCCACGCGGCTGGTTAAGGATGGCCAACGCATACGGGTGAATGGGACAGAAGGCTATATAGAAATTATATAGTCGCTTTTTAAAATTCAGCATAGCTTAGCATTCCTATAAACAAAAAAAATGACCATAAGACAAGCGGAAATCCATGACATACAGCAGATACAGATTGTAAGAAATGCTGTTAAAGAAAATACCTTATCAGATCCCGGTCTTGTAACAGACGAAGATTGTGCAGCATTCATAACCACGCATGGCAAAGGCTGGGTTTGCGAAATAAATGGCAAAATCGTAGGCTTTGCAATTGCGGACTTGAAAGGCAATAATATCTGGGCACTGTTCATGCATCCCGACTTTGAAAAAAAAGGGATAGGCCGGCAGCTTCATAATACTATGCTGAACTGGTATTTTGAGCAGACTACTGCCAATGTTTGGCTGAGTACTGCTCCCCAAACAAGGGCAGCGGCTTTTTACAGGAAGGCGGGATGGAAAGAAACAGGTACGTATGGCAAATCTGAAATAAAATTCGAAATGAGCCACCACGACTGGACGACCAAGAACGCTTCGTAAGAAGGGCGCCAATACCACCATTCTTCGTAATAAAATCAGGCTGAGAACTGACCTTGATCATTTTTATGTTTTTTGTGCGCACCTACCTTAGTACAAAATATCGTTATGAAAAACACAGGTAAATTACTCATAGGTTTGTCTGCTATGTTCGCAACAGGCATTATTGTAGGCGCCCTCTATGCCCCGGATAAAGGAGAGCGCACAAGGCGCAGAATCTCACGTAGGGGACGCTCAATGTTCAACACAGCAAAAGATACTTATGAAGAAGGCCAGGATGCTGTGCAAGAAATACGCGACAATCTTAAAGAAAAGATAGAACAGCTGAACGAAGAAATAGACCGGCTACAACGTTGCTAAACTGAATATCAAGGCATAACCGTTTTAAAAACTTGTTTTATGGTTATTGAGATCAACGATGTGAAGAAAACAGGTGAGATACAGGAAGCGTTTTCCAACCGCTTTCCATACCTGAAAATTGAATTCTTCAAGCACGAACATGCTTTTGAAGAGCAATCTAACGAAACACCTTATGATAAGGAGCAAGCCATTGGAACTATACGCGACGGTCATGTTCACGGTATTATTATGCTCAATGCAGAAAGGAAAACCGGTGCAGTTGAACAGGAATTCAAACAAAGATTTGATTTGAATGCACAGATATATCGCCTGCAGGCCGGCAAATGGATCCAGACAGTGGGAACAGATATTTTATCCTTAAATGAGCAAAACGAAATTGCAAAGGATTCTGCATCTTATTACAATCCGAACCATACGCCTAAATAATCACAGCATTTACAATAACTAAAAGCGGCCATAAATGTATGGCCGCTTTTAGTTGCAAACATGTTAAACATTTGCTGTTAGCCTTTCAGCCAACACCTTTTCAGCAACCTTAATATTCTCAATACCTTTCAGCAATGCATCGGGGTTAAATGATATGCTATCAATACCCTGCGCAACAAGGAAACTGGCAAATTCAGGTATATCACTCGGGGCCTGGCCACAAAGCCCTATCTTTCGGTTCATAGCCCTGGCCTTACGGATAACCATTTCTATCAGAAATTTTACAGACTTATTTTGTTCTGTGAACAAAGGAGCAATGATAGCAGAGTCACGGTCTATACCCAATGTCAGTTGCGTTAAATCATTAGACCCTATAGAAAACCCATCGAATACGGCTGCAAAATCTTCTGCTTCAATAACATTACTGGGTATTTCTGCCATTACATATATCTGCAGGCCATCCGCACCCTTTTTCAACCCATACTGTTCCATTATCTCTACTACCTTCCTGCCTTCATCTACCGTTCTGCAAAAGGGTATCATTACCTTTATATTAACCAGGCCCATTTCTTCCCTAAGCTTTTTTATGACAGCACATTCCAGGCGGAACCCTTCGCTATACGTAGAATTGTAATAGCGTGACGCACCTCTGAAGCCAATCATCGGGTTTTCTTCAACCGGTTCAAAATCCTTACCACCCAGCAAATTGGCATATTCATTGGTCTTAAAATCGCTCATCCGTACAATCACGTCTTTCGGATAAAATGCGGCAGCTATCGTCCCCACCCCATGCGCCAGCTTATCTATAAAATACTGTTGCCTGTCTTCATATCCCGCCGTTAACTGAGCTATAATGCTTTTTATACCGGCATCTTTCAACTCATCATATTTTACAAGGGCCATGGGGTGCACCTGCACAAAATGATTGATGATAAATTCCATTCGCAAAAGGCCTACCCCATCATTAGGATAGAATGATAATTGAAATGCCTTTGAAGGGTCACCTGTTATCATCATAGCCTTTGTTTTTTCGGGCATACGGAAGTCCGTGAAATCCAGGCTTTGTTCTGTCCATTTCAGCTCACCATCATATACAAACCCGGTTTTACCTCCTGCACAGCTTACTGTTACTATCTGCCCATCTTTCAATGTTCGGGTAGCCGTATTAGTGCCCACAACAGCGGGTACACCCAGTTCCCTGGCTACTATTGATGCGTGGCTTGTACGCCCGCCACTATCCGTAATAATTGCAGAAACCGTCTTCAGTACCGGATCCCAGTCAGGACTGGTTAGTTTTGTAACAACTATATCTCCTTTATTCAGTTTATATGCGTCTGCAGGGCTAGAAAGCACTTTCACGACACCTGTAACAATTTTACTGCCAACAGCCTCTCCTTCCACCAGGGCTTTTCCCTTCTCCAGCAACCTGAATTCTTTTAACTGCAGCGGATTCTTGTTTGAATGAATGGTTTCCGGCCTTGCCTGAACTATATATAGTTTCCCGTCCTTACCATCCTTTGCCCATTCTATATCCATTGGCTGCTTGTAGTGATCTTCAATGATCAGTGCCCACCGGGCTATGGTAGTTATTTCTTCATCACTTAGCACATACTTCGCCCTCATATCCGCTGGCGTATCCGTATTAATAAGAACCATCTCATCCAATTCAGGGTCTCTTTTATAAGAAAGTATCTGCTGCTTTTCTCCTAGTTTCTTATTAATAATGGCATTCTTCCCTTGCCTCAAAGTTGGCTTGAACACATAAAACTCATCGGGCGAAACCGTGCCTTGTACAATATTCTCTCCCAGTCCCCATACACCTGAAATATGAACAATATCCCTGAACCCCGATTCCGGTTCGAGTGTAAAGCAAATACCTGCACAAGCCCTGTCGGCATGTACCATTTTTTGCACCCCTACAGACAAGGCTATTTTGCTATGGTCGAAGCCTTTATCTTCCCGGTATTTTATAGCACGGTCGGTATATAACGAGGCAAAACATTTCTGTACGGCAAGCAATAGGTCTGCTTTGCCACGTACGCCCAGGTACGATTCATGTTGCCCGGCGAAACTGGCCCCAGGCAAATCTTCTGCTGTCGCACTGCTTCTTACAGCCATCTCGTAAAAGCCGCTACTATCTATATCCAGGTATGCTGTTGTAATAGCATGTGCCAGATCCACAGGCATAATTGCGTCGACGATGAGTGTTCTTATTTCCTTACCTATTTCCCTAAGGTTAGTATATGCTCTCCGGTCGAGCCGGCTCATGATTGAATTGATAGCATCCACAAGATTATTGCTTTTCATAAAATACCAATAGGCATCTGATGTAACAGCAAAACCATCCGGCATCAGAATACCTTCACCGGATAAGGTGTTAAATATTTCGCCGACAGAGGCATTTTTACCTCCTACACGTGGTATATCTGAGATACCAATCTCGCTGAATTTCAGAATATATGCTGCCATAATAATTTTGTTTAAAGGCGTATCAGCCATCAAAAACGACTTGCTACTTAAATTATTTAAATAAAATTCCGGTTAATATGGCTGGCGAAACATGACGGCAGTCAACAAAAAATTGATTGTTGTCAGCCCACGGCCAGGCTATATAATTGCTACATAGCTGAGTAGAAATACGTTACGCCTGCTTCTATAAAGACAGCGGAAGGTGAGGTATGTCAAATAACAGCATGACCCAAATCAGCATTAATCGAATATAAGCTGTCTATTTTGCAGCTAAAATCAGGCACCACAAATGGAAATACCCAAAGCAGGAAAGGTCTTTCTGACCGAGGCAGGCGCTTTATCCCGGTTTACCGGATGGTTCTTTCATGAAGCCTTCCGGCCAAGATATGAATGGCGGGAATTTATACGGCAGTGTTTTATGATAGGTTTTAAATCCCTGCCATTAGTGGCCCTCACCGGTTTTATTATGGGGCTTGTGCTGACCATGCAGCTAAGACCCACCCTGGTAGACTATGGCGTAGAAGCCAGGATACCGGCTATGGTGGCCCTTTCCATTGTGCGCGAAATAGGACCGGTAATAACCGCCTTGATATTTGCAGGCAAAATAGGCTCTGGTATAGGTGCGGAGCTCGGCTCTATGCGTGTTACGGAGCAAATTGATGCTATGGAAGTGTCCGGTACAAACCCATATAAATACCTGGTGGTAACAAGGGTGGCAGCTGCAACTGTTATGCTGCCTTTACTGGTCATCATGTCCGATGCCATCTCACTATACGGTGGTTACCTGGGTGTCAATATTTCTGCCATTACCAGCTTCGATCTTTATATAACGCAGGTATTCGACACATTACATTTCAGCGACCTATTGCCTGCTTTTATAAAAACATTCTTCTTTGGCTTCGCGGTAGGCCTTGTGGGTTGCTACAAAGGATATAATTCGAGCAAAGGAACGGAAGGCGTGGGCAGATCAGCAAACTCGGCGGTAGTATTATCGTCGCTGGCTGTGTTCATCATAGATCTATTGGCAGTACAAATAACGGATATATTAGGTATTAACTAACAATGGTTCAAACGGCAGAAAATAACAACCCGGTCATAACAATCACCAATCTCTGTAAAGCTTTTGGCAAAAACAGGGTATTGGACAATTTCAGTATCACCTTAGACCAAAAGGAAAACGTGGTAGTGCTTGGCCGCTCAGGCTCAGGGAAATCAGTACTTATAAAATGTATCATTGGCCTGCTTGCTCCTGATTCAGGCAGCATTAACGTGTTGGGAGAAGAAATACTCACTATGGACCATGATACGCTTGATAAAATGCGTGTACGAATAGGTTTTCTTTTTCAGAGCAATGCCTTGTACGACTCTATGACCGTAAGGCAAAACCTAGAGTTCCCTATGCGACGGCACTGGATAGAAATTAGTCAAAAAGAGGCAGAGGACAGGGTTAAAGAAGTATTGGAGAATGTAGGACTGGCTCATACTATAGACATGATGCCCTCAGAACTATCAGGCGGCATGCAAAAACGTATAGCACTGGCCCGTACACTCATCCTGAAACCCGATATTATACTTTATGATGAACCCACTGCTGGCCTGGACCCTGTAACAGGGAAAGAAATAAGTAATCTCATAAAACAAGTACGCGAAACCTACAATACATCATCAATAATCATCTCACACGACATGAAATGCGTAAAAGCTACGGCAGACAGAATAGGTGTACTCATCAATGGCCAATGTTATGCACAGGGTAGTTATGCAGACCTTGCTGCGTCGAATGATAAAAATGTAAACCAATTTTTTGAGTAACTATGGAAAAACAAATCACATCGAATATAAAACTGGGGCTGTTTGTCATCATAGGCTTGCTCATACTGGTTTTCAGTTTATATATGATAGGCAGGAACAAGAGCTTTTTTGGTTCCAATTTTGAAATAAAAGCCAGGTTCAAAAACGTAAATGGCCTTATGCGCGGCAACAATGTCCGTTTTTCAGGTATACAGGCCGGCACCGTAAAGGATATTGATATAATAAACGACACTACAATTGAGGTAGTACTTCTTATTGATAAGAAGACCAAAGACTATATCCATAAAAATTCGATTGCATCAATAGGCTCCGAAGGGCTTATGGGCAATAAGATCATCAATATACTGCCCAATCCCGTACCTGCACCTGCTATAGAAGAAGGCGATATGCTGCTGACCCACAAAGAACTTAACGTAGATGATATGCTGGAGACACTGGACAAAACAAATAATAATGTAGCTATCATATCCGAAGACCTGATAAGCACTGTGAAAAGGTTCAACAATAGCGCAGTAATATGGGGGTTGCTGGAAGATACAGCAGTATCTGAAAACATAAAATCATCATTGCAAAATATACACCAGGCAAGTAGTAACTTAAACAATATGTCGGCTGAACTGAATACAGCAGTTCATAACATTTCTCAAGGAAAAGGTTTATTGGGGGTACTGATGGAAGACCCTGAAACTGCTAACGATCTTAAGAACGCAATAAAACAGATAAATGATGTATCGCATAGCGCTAACGCGATTGCAGCAAAACTCAACAATCTTGTCTCGGCAACAGATACGAATATAAATAACGGCAAAGGTGTAATCACCACCCTGATGAAAGACACGGCTATTGTACAGCAACTGCAAAACAGCCTAAATAATATAGAAAAAGGAACGGCAGCGTTTAATGAAGACATGGAAGCCCTGAAACATAATTTCCTGTTAAGAGGCTATTTCCGGAAGCAGGCTAAAAAAAATAAAAAGTAACCGGCTTGTGTGACAGGGGTCATAAGCCCGTCTGACGAGTATCAGCATTCGCATAATTGGCAATATGTACATTCGTTCTTCAAATCGAACATAACTATGAAAAAAGTACTTGCACTATTTGACGGGGAACATTTTTCAATGGGTGCTTTCAATTTTGCACGCCAGTTAAATGAAGCCCAACCCATCCTCCTGACAGGCGTTTTTCTGCCTTCTTTAGACTATACAAAAATATCTATGTACTACCTGGGCGGAATGGTTGGCCCTGTATACGCACCTGGCGTGGAAGCAGAACCGGGTATGATAGACAGAAACATACAGACATTTAAAGACCTATGCGTAAAACACGGCATAGAATGCCGGGTACATAGCGTAATAGACGGGCCCATACTGGAAAGTATTGCTAAAGAAACCAGGTATGCAGACGTGCTACTTTTAAGCAGCGAGCTTTTTTACAGCAATTTTGGGGAGACATCACAAAAAGAATACCTGGAAGACACTATGCATAATGCCGAATGCCCGGTAATAGTAATACCGGAACACTACAATTTCCCACAAAGCATTATTATGGCATATGATGGTAGCAAAGCATCGGTATTTGCCATAAAACAATTTGCTTATCTCTTCCCTGAACTTTCAGGAACAAGCACATTGATCGTTTATGCTTCTGAAAAAGAAAATGAATTCCCCGATCTGTCTTACATTGAAGAATTTGCAGCAAGGCATTTTCAAGACTTATCCTTCTTTAAACTGGATGCAGAGGCCAGGAAATACTTTAGTACCTGGATAACCGACAAAGGCGACCCGCTGTTGGTAACTGGCGCATATAGCCGCTCATTTTTGTCAGGGTTCTTTAAAAAGAGTTTTGCTGCCGAAGTAATAGCTGAACATAAACTGCCGGTATTTATAGCACATACCTGATAAATAAACACTTTCGGGCACAGGCTGTTATATTTCAGAGACATACATTCTTCGCACTGGATTCTTTAACACATATCGCCATTGGCGCCTGTATAGGCGAAGCATATCTTGGGAAAAAGATACACAAGAAAGCTATGATATGGGGTGCGCTGGCACAAAGTGCGCCAGATATTGATTTCCTGGCAGCTTTGTGGCTAAGTCCCGCAGAAAACCTGCTGGCGCATAGAGGCTTTACACATTCATTGCTGTTCATAGCCATTATTACACCCTTGTTTGCGCTATCCGCAATGCGGCTGCACAGACCACACAACATACCGTTAAAGAAATGGCTGTTCTTTTTTGGCACACAAGGCCTGATACATATAGGACTGGACGGCTTTAATGCTTATGGTGTAGGCTGGCTGGAGCCATTCAGCCACCATCGCTTTTCCTTTAATGTACTTTTTGTTGCAGACCCGCTCTTTTCCATCTGGCCGGCTATAGCATTGGCAGCGCTCATTATACTCAGAACGGGCAATAAACAAAGAGTGCTCTGGTGGGTCTCCGGCCTGTTGGCGTCCATTATCTATATGATGTATGCCGTCTCCAACAAAATATATATAGACAGGGCGGTAGATAAGGCCCTAAAATATGACCATATACGTACAGAGCATGTACTAACAACCCCTACCCCCTTCAACAACTGGCTATGGTATATAGTAGCCCCGGCACAAAAAGGATATTATATTGGGTACCGCTCAGTGTTCGACACACAACCAGGTATTGATTTTCATTTTGTGGCACGCAATGATTCATTGCTAAAGAGCGTTGCTGACCATGAATCACTCCAGCACCTGCTTAAGTTTTCGCAAGGATACTACACCGTATCATACGCTAATGACACATTATTGTTTAATGATCTCCGGTTCGGACAGATACTTGGCTGGAAATACCCCAACCAGAAGTTCACTTTCCATTATTACCTCCAACACCCTGCAGACAATAAATTTGTAGTGCAGCGCGGCCGCTTTGAAAAATGGGATGCTCAGGAAATAAAAGATTTCCTTATCCGCATTAAGGGTTATTAAATGGCTTGTCTTTTTTGAAATAGAACGTAAACAAGTATAAGATCACCTTTATCACCTCATAACACAAATGCTGCCAGAGTTGTTTTATGCGGCTGGTTGTAGCCAGGTAATTTTCCATTGTTATCTCCAGGCAGTCAGTAGCAATCATTTTTTCAAGCATAGCGTCTACATCTGTAACAAAGGGCTTGCCCCGCACATCCAGGTTCAGTTCTATGCTTGCGTATTCGCTTATATTATTTACATTATACGACCCTATGGTCATTCTCTTACTGTCTGACGTGGCCACTTTAGCATGTAGGACAGTTTTTTGGTATTCAAACAGCCGGATATTATTCTGCAATACCCAACGGTATAAAAAGCGTTCGGCATGTTTGGCTATCATTACATCAGATGGGCCAGCCATTACTATTTTAATAGACACGCCTCTTTTTACAGCAGCAGCCATCAATTTCCTGAATTTCCAACCTGGCAAAAAATAACTGCAAACAATCACAATACTATCCTGGGCATTGGCAAACATATCAGCATAAGTTCGCCATACCTGGCTTTTGCGCTTTACCCAGTCATTCATGCGCACCCGCACAGAGGTGAGCTCCTGCGCCTGTACATCTAAAACAGGGGCGTCTTTTATCTCGGGCAACTTGCATAATTGCGGACTGTAGCTGTCCCATGTTTTACAGCATACAGCATTCAACTCTGCTGCTACCGGGCCTTTTACGTACAAGGCCATATCAAACCATGGCACCAGGTGGTCATTACCCTTATACCGCTCAGAGATATTAATGCCTCCCACCATTGCTTCTATACCATCAACCACCAAAACCTTATAGTGCAGGCGCCGGCCAAAGTAAAAACGAGAGCTTTTGAACAATGGCTCAAACCAGGCAAAATGAACACCGACATCTTTCAGCCGGCTTACAAAAGACCGGGATAAATTTTGGGACGCATATCCATCAACCAATAAATAGACCGACACACCTTTTAGCGCAGCCTGTACCAGCAAATCTGCAATACGTGTACCTGTTTCGTCTTCCTCAAAAATGTAAACCTGTAAATGGATATAATACCTGGCAGAGTGTATTAGCTTTTCTAACAGATCAAAATATTCCTGCCCTCCCAATACCAATCTTGCTTCGTTCAGCGAATATGCCGCGTGATTTGTTTTCATTTTTGTAACGGCTGGCATTGGTTTTTATCTGTTTTCTAGGTATCTCTTTTTAGTAAAATATTCACAGCACCTAATTCGGCAATATGATCTGATATTATTTTAAATATCGCTACAAATGGTATAAATAAAATCATACCCGAAACGCCCCAAATTATTCCGCCGGCTATAATAACGACCAGGGTAGCCCATGTGCTTACATTTAACTGCGCCCCTACTACCTTTGGAAATATTACATTAGCTTCAAGATACTGCACAAAAGAGAATACTGCAATAACACCCAGTGGGTACCAAATAGAATCTTTGGTAAGAAAAGCGATAGAAACGGGCAATGCAGCACTTACTATAATACCCACGTAAGGAATAATGGTCATAATGGCCGTAAGAATACCAAACAGGAAGGCATGCTTTATACCTAATGCCATTAAACCCAGGCTATTTAAGATACCTACGATGATATACACCCGTATCATACCTATTATAAAGCGGTAATAGGTATTAATTGTCTGCTGTAATATCAGGTCGATCTTTACACCATACTTTCTTGAGAATATCCGGTGCAGGAATTTTACGAAGGTGCCCCTGTGGTACAGGAATAAAGCCGAATAGATAGGCACCAGGAAAAGACCAAATAATGTACTCACTGTACCGTTTACAAAACCTTGCGCCCAGCCGCCTATATGTGTAGAAACATTTGCTTCCATACCATCTATAAACTTCTGCTGTGCTTCAAACGAAAGATATAGATGGTCGCTCAGCCATTGCTGCACCGCCGGTATGCCGGGCTTTATTTTTTCTACAAGAGATGGCAGGTCTTCCCGAAACATGGTTATTTGCCAGCCAAGCAGCAATACCAATGCTACAAAAAGCACAATAACAACCGACAAGGAAACTAAAATAGCTATCGTCTTACTTATTCTCCTTTGCTCCAGCCATTTACATACGGGGTATAGTACTATAGCTACCAGCAAACCATAAAACATGGGTATAAATAAAGTGCGGCCAAAATACAGTATTATTCCTCCGTAAACAAAATACTGCAGGTATCTTATTGCATCTTGTCTTGTCTCCTTGTTCAGTTGGTGCATGGTTCTTAGCCTTAATAATTATTCTTAACTATACTGTTTCAATTTCCAAATAAAATCATGTTTACCCTTTCGCATAAGTACATAAAAAGCAATAGCCATAGTTACAGTAGCGGGGAAAGCTGCCCCTACGCCTAGCGGAGATATAGCAATACCGAATATCATCCCACCCACACAAGCCATATCTACCCAATTTCTATTTAGCAACAGACCCAGAAAAATAAAAAACTGACCTATCGCTACCTCCGTTACGAATATAGTAATGTGTTTAGCAAAAAAGCCGTTAATAAACTCCTTGTAAAAAGGAACAGGACTTAATGATGCGTAGTCAAGATATACTTGTGGATTATTGATTGCTGTTGACGTATTAATACAACAAGCCCATAAAAAGACTGCGGCCAGGAAGAAACGGGCAACTATCGGCATTTTTACAGCAGCGAGAATGCTTAATCCGAATACAATATTGGATAGTATATAGGGGATAATATATTGCTTTACAGCTTCCATTGCAGCATGACTAGAATTTAATACCTCTTTTCTTCATTTCCTCAGCAAGCTTACCCGATATCTTGCGGCAGGAACAGTGCTTCTGGTGCTCAAGATGCCAGGCTATCCTTTGCTCCATCGTTGGATTCTTAGGCATAGGATGGCTTAGATGCCATTCTTTATTCAGCTTCATAGTACAAGATTTATTCTCTTTCTACAGTTATAGTACATTCTCCTATTAGTGCGGCTAATGCCCCTATTGCAGCCAGTACCGGTGCCAGTAATACACCCACCACCCCAAAAGTTAACGGAAAACTCATCAACTCTTTTTCCTCCTTATCGGTAATGGTAATTTTACGAACGTTCCCCTCTGCTATTAGCTCCTTAATTTTCGCCAGCAGGTTTTCTCCATTTAAAGAGAAAGATTCTCTATTTGCCATAGTAATTGATTTTAGAACATAAAAATCCTTGAAATACGCGAGCCAGCGCATGAGGATGGTCATGCATAAAAATGAATTTGGTCAGCAATACAAGGGCTAATTATAACAATTTGTAGGTATCTGTGTAATATACCACCCCATTCCCGGCACTATCAGCATCAGCGGTCATATAAATCACAAATACAGGCACAGGTAGTTTTAAATCTTTCGGCACAGACTGCTGTCCTTTGATGCATCGCTCCAGGAAGTCTTTATCAACCTGGCCTGGCAGTAAATAATTAGCCAGTTCTACCGGCTTCTCAATGCGTATACAACCGTGACTGAAGAAACGCTTATTATTGGAAAATGCGCCCTTCCAGTTAGTATCGTGCAGGTACACACTATAGGGAGAAGTAAGATTGAACTTAATAACGCCCAAAGCATTGTCGCAGCCTGTGGGCTGTCTGAGTGTATACGGGAAATTGCTTGCATTAAGCAACTTCCAGTTTATTTTGTACGGATCTACTATTTGTCCCTTGCTGTTGAGTGCTTGTAAATTCTGGCGATTTAATGCGCCTGGACTTCTTTTGCAGGCAGGCAATATCTCTTTAACAGCAATACTACGTGGCACGTGCCAGTAAGGATAAAAGATAACCTGGTTGCAATGGGCAGCGAAACGAGGTGTCTTAGTTGCGGGTTTGCCCACCACTACTTTCATAGGCAGTTTCAACTGCTCCTTCTCGTAATACCATAGCATATTGGCTGCTATGTTCACTATTATACACTGCCGAAACTCATAATGAAGTATCCAACGGTACAAATTCAGTGAATGTTTCAATTGCATCACCTTACGGTTATCACCGTTCAATATTTGTGCGCGCAACTCTGCTTTTAACGCGGAATAAGCGGCAGTGTTAGGCTCGGACATAGCCGCGAGTTGTTTCAGATCGTTCTCATTCCTGATAGTAAGTAATCCTGCCAGCACAATAGAATCGTCCATCCTCGAGTATCGGGACGATATCTCGTTAAACCCTACATAATCATCGACACGATATCCTGTCTTAAGGTCTTTAAAATAGTTAACCAGTCCTTCAATAAATTTTCTTTGCTTCTCATTATCTGCTGTTCCAACCCCATCTGATAAGGACTTTATAATTGTATAATTATAATCGTACTTATTTAATCCTGTGTACACGCAACTATCCAGCAGATCTTTAAACGAGGTAATTAATACCGGCCTGTCGAACCAGGCCGAAACATCTCCCTTTTCAAAAAAAACATCTACCAGTTTCTCATTTCCAGGTTCAGCTGCAGATAAAGCCTGAACATTCAGTAAGGAAATTATCAAAAGTGGAATAAACATCAGCCGGCGTAACTCGCTTGGGAAAACAGATTTCATGGTTCAAATCTATCCATGGTATACATATTTTGTAATGATGCGAACCCGTAAATCATATGATTTCCATCATTTGAGGTAATTTGTCACTGGTTGATTAATCTCATGAGCGCAAATGACAGTCATCACCTGATAAATTCAATCAGCCTCATATTTTTGTAACAACCTTAAAAACAATAAAAAATGGACAAGATCAGCATCACCCACGTTAACAATGCCCACAATGATTGGTTAAGAGCTTTGGATTTCTACAAACAGGAGATCAGTATATTAAAAAAGAGACTGACTGAAATAGGCGGCAAAAACACGGGGGCAGAAGTATTGAAAGAAGTGGAACAATACGAAAACAAGTTTAAAGTACAGGCGGACAATATCGACCGTCTTAACCATGATATCAGGCAAAATATTTCAAATGTTGAAAACCAGCTGAAAGAAGGTAATGCCGGCTATATAGATAAGGTATTGGTAGCCCAGCACAACAACCTGCAAGAAAGGTACAATACAGAGGAACAGACCATCAACGACATCCGCAGGAACTTTAATATTTTCGCTGCAAGCTGGATGTAATACCAGCACACCAAGAAGATGAACGACAGATATATAACGGCCACACAGGCTGTGAGACTGGTAGAAAATGGCAATAGGGTATTTGTGCATGGCAGCGCGGCTACCCCATTGCCTATATTACAGGCATTACTGGACAGGGCCGGGGAAATAGAGGATATTGAACTGGTAATGATCAGCACCTACGGAAATATAGACTGGAACAAACCTGTAATAAAAAAGAGCTTTTACCTGAATTCACTTTTTGTTTCGGCGAATGTACGGGAATGGGTAAACAGCAGCTCGGGAGACTATGTACCGGTTTTCCTTAGTGAAATACCTCAATTATTTGAGCAAAACATACTGCCTTTAGATGTAGCCATCGTGCAGGTATCTCCGCCCGACAAGCACGGGTATTGTACATTAGGCACATCGGTAGACGCAGCACTGAGTGCAGTACGTTGTGCAAAAAAAGTAATAGCGCAAGTAAACCCACTCATGCCACGGGTACTGGGAGACGGCATTATCCATGCATCTAAGTTTGATGCTATGGTGTACCAGGAAATGAATTTGCCGGAAGTAAGCTATGCAGATGGCTGCGATCAGGCCAAACAGGACATAGGCGAGAAAGTGGCCGCGCTGGTTGAAAACGGGGCTACCCTGCAGTTGGGTATTGGTGCTATTCCCGATGCTGTTCTAAAACATCTCAGCAATCATAAAGATCTCGGCGTTCATACAGAAATGTTCTCCGACGGTATTATACCACTCATAGAAAACGGCGTGATAACTAATGAGAAGAAAAATGTCCGTCGTGGCTTATCCGTCACATCATTTGTATTAGGCACACGTAAGCTGTACGATTTTGTTGACGACAATGCCTCCGTAGCCTTTATGAACGTAAGTTTTGTAAACAACAGCGATATCATAAGCAGGAACCCCAAAGTAACTGCTATCAACAGCGCTATAGAAATAGATCTTACCGGGCAGGTATGCGCTGATTCTATAGGTTCATACCAGTATTCCGGCATAGGTGGCCAGATGGATTTCATGCGTGGCGCAGCCTTATCGGAAGGCGGAAAGCCTATCATAGCACTACCATCTGTCACCGCCAAAGGAGCATCACGCATAGTCCCAACGTTAAAGCCCGGTGCCGGCGTGGTTACAACACGCGGGCATATCCACCATGTAGTAACAGAATACGGCTCTGTGAACCTGTATGGCAAAAACATGGAACAGCGTGCGCGGCTGCTGATATCTATTTCGCATCCCGACCACAGGGAAGCACTGGAAGAGGCATATTTTAAAAGGTTTGAAAAACTTTATTCAACACCTTAAGTATCATACCATACAAAGGAGGAACGGAAGCAGTAGCTTCCGTTTTCTATATGACCTATTCGTGATTATAAGAGATGTCTACCGTATGGAACTGCCCATAACATAGGTCTCCCGTGGGGTACGTATAAATCGTTTCTGCATATCCCGGCAACCGGTAACCATTTATATTCCTGTAATCACTTAATGGTGTTGCCCACGGCAATTGTTTCATATCACCATCTACACTCGCATACCTGTCCTCAGAAATGAAATTTACCAGGTCTCCGTTGTCGCTAAAATACAACCATGCAGAGACAGTAGTTTGATTTGTTGTAAAGCTGGCCTTTACTTTGTTACCATCTGTTTGCAACCATTTTATTCTTTTATCGACCAGGGTAGCAGGCGCCATACAACACATATCATTGAAAAAAGTAACTGTTTCAGCAATACCCATCTTCATTCCCTCCTCGTACTGTACCCTAAACAAAGACAAAAGCCTGATGTCCATAAACGCATGGGTATTCCGATAGCTATGAAAACCCGCAACCGGCATGTGAAACATGCTTGCTTTCATAAAAAACAGCCTTGTTGGCGTATCCATAAAATTATACTGCTCCGAAGTAAAAGGCATCCATGCCGATTGTTCATTCTTCCTTATCTGCCCGGAGAAAACAACCCTGAACCATTTCACTTTGGGCTTACCAACTACACCTGTTCGGTATAAATATTTTTGAACGGGTATGGGCAAGTCCTGCATATCCCGTTCCGTCAAAATCCCGTTTACGGAAACACTATGCTGCGCAATAAGGGATGCCACTTGATTTTTGTAATTCTTTACAAAACCTGCCGTGTTATAGCTCACCATTATTCCCAGCAGCAT
Organism: Flavipsychrobacter sp.; assembly: GCA_024508935.1. Lineage (GTDB taxonomy): Bacteria > Bacteroidota > Bacteroidia > Chitinophagales > Chitinophagaceae > Polluticoccus. The sequence continues at coordinate 99,754 of JANINW010000030.1, forward strand.
AATTGCATTGATGACACTTCCATATCGCGCTATTTGCCAATGACCAAAAACAAGGTACTGTGACAGCATTACCCCCAGCAATGCCATTTTCCACCATCCTTCACTCTTCATATACAGTTGTATAGCTACTACTACAAACAGCACTGCCGCTGTTAGCCATAACACACCCTGCCCTTTGGATATTGGTTGACGGATCTGGTTGAGCAGGTCGGGGCTGTAGGCCCTGGCAAAACCAAACAGGTGCAGCAATCCATGCAAAAACACCAATACAATAAACGCTATCCGCATAAGAGTCTATCCGGGTATTATTTATTCTTTGACGGCTTTGGGCAAGTGCTCACACCAAACAATGTATATAATGGACAAAAACTTACAAGGCTGGTCAGCACAAATACTACTGCCACCACCAGCATAATAATACCTACTACGCCTGTTACCATACCTGTAAAATATAGCGCTGCCATAACTACTGCACCGAGAATGCGAATAGCTTTATCTGTATTACCCATGTTCTTTTGCATAAAAGTTTGTTTAGACGTTAAATAAAAAACCGGGAACATAAATAATGTTCCCGGCATCAAAACTATATTGTTGACTAACAGATTAAAATGACCCAAGTCAGTTGTATAGCTGTTTTACATTACATATTCTTATGGCAGCAAGATGTTTTTACATGGCCCGACTGCATTTCTACCTTAGGGCTTAAGTATGGAATACCCAGGTTCATACCTCTCACTACAAATAATGCCCCGAATACGAACATTACTACCGGTACCAGTTTCTTCAGGTGTTGTACATGCAGGAATTTCGCTCTTGACTTAAATATGGTAACAGCCGCCATCATAGGCACTGTACCGGCCCCAAAGGCATACATCAGCAAAGCTGAATCCATAGCAGTTGGCGCGGCAACGGTGGCAGACAATGCCATATATTCCAAACCACAAGGTAGTAACCCATTCAGCATTCCTGCCATAAACAAACTAAACATAGAAGGATCACCAATAAAACTGCCCAGGTGTTTCTTCACCCAGCCTGCCCATGGCAATGAAATTTTCAACCTGCTATTAGGCATAAATGATACAATACCCGCCAGCAATAGCATAACCCCAAGTGCAATGGATATATATTGCTGCCAGGCCGGCACAAACAAACCTTTGAAACTATGCAATAGCAATGCCATAGCAGCATATACACTGATCCGTGCCGCATGATAAAGGCCGATACCTAACCATTTCCTGCCTCCTTGAAGCAGGCCAAAAGGCATCACCCATACAATAGGGCCGCACATACCCGCACAGTGAAGACTGCCGGTAAGCCCCATAAGGAAAGCCATTGATAATGTAAGGGTGGTACTCATCTTATTTCAGGCTCACTTCTGATTCCTGGTAATATTTCTTCCCATCCGCTTCCCATTTCAGTTTCACCTTATAATAGTTGCCGGGCAATACATTCCTTGCTATTTCCATAGTATTGTTGCTGGCAGCAATAGCTATTTCTTTATCCCAGGCAGCGTGCACAGGCGAATAGAATAATACGGTACCCACTAGTGCCTTGTCTTTAAATTCTGTAGGGAAATTGACCGTAATATTCGACGGTGTTACCTGCAATGAAACCGGTGCGGATAAGGCTGACTGGTTTTTTCCTGCATCAATCACCTCCTGGTATTTAATTTCCTGCCCGTAGTAGTCAGGAGCTACCAGGTCAAAGCTTTGCCGCATACTGCTTGCTACCAATGTAACTATCAGCACTACAAATCCGCCATACAGCAGCGCTATTCTTGTTCCCCAACTCATCTTTACTGTACTCATAATTTATCTTTTTAATTGGCTGAAAATGGTCCTAAGAATGAAGTATGGATCTCTTTTATTTTCTTACCGTTCTCATACACACCTATAGAAAGTTTTGTTTTCCTGTGCTTCACTTCTGTTTTATCAAGGTAAATGAACAATGAGCCGGAAGCATAGTTCTCTTTAGGTACTTTCAAAGTCGTTTCTCCAACCAGTTTAATGCTTCCTTTAAAATCATCCGGTCTTAATTCCAGCGTTTTGTCCTGGTAAGTTTTGTTCAGCAATTTATAGTTATACAAATTGCTCAACTGGTTATTGGGTTGCTCCTGGAATAGTTGGCCGGGAGTGCGTAATATAGAAACACCTACATCTGTACGACTAGCCAGTAACCATGCTTCTACACCCAGCAATACCAACATCACCGCTGTATAAGCACGCATACGGCCGGTGAACCTCAATTTCTTTTTTTGCGTCACCTGGTTTTCTGATGCATAACGTATCAGCCCTGTTGGCAGGTTTACGGCCGCCATCATTCTATCGCATGCATCCATACAGGCCGTACAGTTGATACATTCCAGCTGGGTACCGTTCCTGATGTCTATACCCGTAGGACATACCTTCACACATTGCATACAGTCTATGCAATCACCTATCGTACGCTCTTCATTCTTTTTAAATTTACCCCTTTCCTCTCCGCGTACATGATCATAAGTCACTACTATAGAATCCTTATCGAGCAGCACGCCCTGCATACGGCCATAGGGGCATACCGTTGTGCATATCTGCTCACGCATCCATGAATACACGAAGAAAAACACCGTAGTAAATATCAGCAGGGCTGCAAAACCGCCGGTATGCTTGCTGATAGGCTCAGATATTACCTGTCTCAACTCATCGATACCTATTACATAAGCCAGGAAGGTGTTGGCAATAAGAAAGCTGATGACCCAGAACACTAACCATTTAATACCCTTCTTGAATATTTTGTCCGCATCCCAACGTTTATTTTTAAGCATACGTTGCTGGGCTGCATCACCTTCTATCCAATATTCTACTTTACGGAATACCATCTCCATAAATATGGTCTGGGGACATATCCAGCCGCAAAACACACGGCCAAATACCACTGTAAACAATGCTATGAATACAATGAACAACACCATTCCCAAACCAAAGATGAAAAAATCCTGCGGCCAGAATATCTGGCCGAACAGGATAAATTTCCTTTCAAGTATATTTATGAGAAACAGCGGGTGTCCTTTTACCTTAATAAAAGGCAGCACAAAAAACACCACTAAATAAAGTACACTTAAAGCCGTACGTGCATTATAGTACTTTCCTACAGGTTTTTGAGGAAAAATCCAGATGCGCTTACCCGATTGATCTACCGTTGCTACCTTGTCTCTAAACGACCCACCGTCCAAATTCTTACCGCTCATCTTTATCCGATCAATTTATTATTTAGATGCAATAGTGCTGTCTTTAGTAGCTGCCCCCTGGTCTGCAGGCACGGCTTGCCCGTCCTTATCCAATTCGCCCTGTTTTTCTTTTGGTGCAGCAGGTTTGGTTCCTTGCAATGATTTCACGTAGCTTGCCAGCTGCGCCAGCTGAATAGGAGAAAAATCATCTTTCCAGCTCTTCATGCCTTTATCCACCCAGCCGTATTTAATAGATTTAAACACATCGCTGATCTTGCCGCCGTGCAGCCAGTAATCATCTGTCAGGTTAGGCCCTACACCACCACCACCATCTTTGGCATGGCAGGCTGCGCAGGTGGTCTGGAATATATTCTGCCCGGCAGTAATGCCAGCAGCATCCAGCATCTTCACCGTATTCTCGTCCACATTATTGGCTGATTTAGCCAGGTAAGCGGCTTTGGCTTCTTCGCCTTTTTGCACCTCAGCTACATATTCATCATAAGAGCTTGGCCCGTTACCACCCATATGATAATACCACAGGTAAATAACAGCAGTAACTATTGTAAGGTAAAAACCATACTTCCACCAAGGTGGCAGGCTGTTATCCAGTTCCCTGATGCCATCATAGTCATGGTCCAGCATGATATCCTGCTCTTTTTCGATAGGCACTACCTTATTGAACCTGTCCCAGAAGGATATTTTAATTACTTTCTTAGTCGCTGCAGCTGTTTCTGTTTCCGGCTGTGCATTCAGCAAACGCACTACGGTACGGATAAGTAATGTGAGCGTTATGATCACCAGCAGTTCCAGCGTGATGGCGCCCATCAGGAAGTAAAAATCAAACTTAGGTATACCACTAATAAAATTTGAAACAGGTGCTTCAGCGGGTGCTGCTGCCGCAGCAGCTGCATCCTGCGCCATAGCCATTTTAGATATACCGGTTGCAGCCAGTAAAAGCAAAACGGCCTTTATAGCTCCTGGAGTGCTGCGTTCACTGCGCATTTTATCGCGGTAAACAAAACCCAGCTGGCGAAGTGTATTGCCCAATATCAATATGGACAACAACAGAATAAGCACGAGACATACCAAGCCGATCAATACGGCATTAAATGATGTCCACACACTTTTTTCAGCAGGTACAGCAACTGCTGCCTGTTCTGCGGCAAATAGTAAGGCTGGGAAACCCAATCCTAATGCAGTTAATATGATCTTATGAAAACTGGTACGCATTGTGTACTATTTATTAGTTGTTATCGTTGGTATTGGTAAAAGGGAGATTCTTAATAGCGTGGATATAATCCTTATTCGCTTTCAGAGCCCATATCGCCAAACCTGTAAAGAATATGAAGAAAATGGACAGTGAGATAAGGGGGTATATCCCTATTCCCGTCATAGTTTCCAAATAATGCCTGAACTTCATTTTACTATAGTGTTAATTAATTGTTTGAGGCTGTTGTAGCTTTTTGTTCCAGCTTAATATCTGTTCCCATACGTTGCAGGTATGCGATCAGCGCGATGATCTCCCTGTTGCTCTTTATCTCGATCTTGTCGCCTGCCAGGTTTTGTTTAATAGATTCCGCCTGCTTCATCAACTCTACGTTAGCTACTTTGTCAAACCCTTCAGGATAAGGCACACCCAGCGTTTGCATAGCACGTATCTTGGCACCCATCACCGCTGTATCTATGTCATTCTCAAACAGCCATGGGTAAGAAGGCATTATAGAACCCGGAGACATACTGGATGGCTCGTACATGTGGTTGAAGTGCCAGCTATTCGGGTATTTACCACCTATCCTTGCCAGGTCCGGACCGGTACGTTTACTACCCCATTGGAATGGGTGATCATATACGAATTCACCGGCTTTGGAATATTCACCATAACGCGCTACCTCGCTGCGGAATGGCCGTACCATCTGGCTATGGCAGGTATAACAACCTTCACGCACATATATATCACGTCCCTGCAGTTCAAGCGGTGTATAAGGTTTTACACTGCTGATAGTCGGGATATTTGATTTTACCAGGAAGGTTGGAACGATCTCGATCAAACCACCGATACCTACTACAATAAGGCTTAACACCATCATCTGCATTGGCCTGCGTTCTATCCAGCGGTGCCAGTGGCTGCCGCTGTGCTCTACATATGTTTTTGCCAGAGGTGCAGCTTCAGCAGCTTCATCGTTTACTGCTTTACCGGCCCTTATTGTTTTAATAAGGTTGTAAGTCATCATGATAGCACCCAACAGGTATAATGTACCACCTATACTGCGCATCATGTAGAAAGGACGCATTTGTGTAACTGTTTCCAGGAACTGGTATTTTAGTTGTCCTTCGGGGGTAAACTCTTTCCATGCAAGGCTTTGCATGAAACCTGCCCAGTACATTGGTACGGCATAGAATACAATACCCAGTGTACCTATCCAGAAGTGCCAGTTAGCCAGTTTCTGAGAGAACAGGTTTGTTTTAAATATTCTTGGTATCAGCCAGTACAGTACACCAAATGTCAGGAAGCCATTCCAGCCGAGCGCACCTACGTGCACGTGCGCAATGGTCCAGTCTGTAAAGTGGCTGATGGCATTTACATTTTTCAGGCTCAGCATAGGTCCTTCGAAAGTGGCCATACCGTATGCAGTTACTGCTACCACTATGAATTTCAGAACGGGGTCTTCACGTACTTTATCCCATGCACCACGCAGTGTCAGCAAACCGTTCAGCATACCACCCCATGATGGCGCTATCAGCATCACAGAGAATACAGTACCTAATGATTGTGCCCAGTCAGGCAGGGCTGTATATAACAGGTGGTGCGGACCGGCCCATATATATAAGAATATCAGCGCCCAGAAGTGTATAATAGATAAACGGTAAGAGTATACAGGGCGATTAGCTATTTTGGGCAGAAAGTAGTACATAACACCCAGGTAAGGTGTAGTAAGGAAGAACGCAACCGCGTTGTGACCGTACCACCATTGTACCAGCGCATCCTGCACGCCTGCATACCATGAGTAAGATTTCATCCATGTAAATGGTATCTCCCACGAGTTAACAATATGCAGCATGGCTACCGTAACGAAAGTGGCTATGTAAAACCATATAGCTACATACAAGTGGCGTTCGCGGCGCTTGATAATGGTACCGAACATATTGATACCAAATGTTACCCATACCAGTGTAATAAGTATATCAATCGGCCATTCCAGCTCTGCATATTCCTTACCGGTAGTATAGCCGGCCAGGAGGCTTACCGCCGCACATACGATGATGAGCTGCCAGCCCCAAAAATGCAGTTTACTAAGGGCATCGCTGAACATCCTGGCTTTACACAGGCGCTGCAGCGAGTAGTATACGCCCATGAATATACCGTTACCCACAAAGGCAAAGATCACCGCATTGGTATGCACAGGACGTACACGACCAAACGAGGTGGCTGCCGTATTAAGGTTCAATACGGGGAACACAAGTTGAAGCGCGGCCAGCAAACCGACCAGCATACCTACCAATCCCCATAAAATGGTAGCGTATGCAAACCATTTGACAATCTTATTGTCGTAATAGAATTTTTCTGTTTGCAATGTATTATCCATGTATCTGCCTTTTATATTGTTGTCTGTTATTGTTTTGTTGGTTCGTCATCCTGCAGCATCCTCAATGCAGCTCCTTTATTGTCTTCAAACTGGTCGTTTCTCACACTCCACACATAGGCAGCAAGGAAAAATGCCGCTACCGCTATACTGGCTAAAACGAGGATATATAGTACACTCATAGAGCTTTGTTAATTTTATTCAAAACTACTTTCAGCCCGTTGACTGTTCTATGACACCGCTCAAGCGGAGAGATGATTATAATCATCGTTTTCGCTAACCGCTATTTTGATTTAAGTGATAACCCTGCCCTTAGGCCCATTAAACTACCCGCGCCGGTGGTCACCAACACGATGGTAAGGGTACTTAAAGGCATCAGTATGGCTGCAATCATAGGACTCATATTGCCGGTCATTGAAATACCGAGCCCTACGAGGTTGTACAATATGGAAATGATAAAACTAAAATATATGATATACCTACCTGATCTTGCCAGCTTCAGCAAGGACGGTAGTTTTCCAAATTGGCCGGCATCTAATATCGCATCGCACGAAGGCGTAAAATTATTAATATCATCTGCCAAGGTTATTCCTACATTACTTTGCTGCAATGCGCCGGCATCGTTCAGCCCATCGCCTACCATCAATACTTTGTGATTTGCTTGCTGCAGGTGCTCTATATAGGTAAGCTTATCCAGTGGCTTCTGTTCAAACAGCAAAACACTTTTCCGGCCAAACAATTCCTGCAGCGTTTTTTCCTGCCTGTTATTATCACCCGATAGTAAAGACAATTCATAATCCTGCGCCAGTAAAGGCACCATTTGTGGGATGCTTTCACGAAAAACAGGTGTTATATAAAATGCGGTTACCTCTTCATTAATGCGGATATATGCAGCCGGCTGGCCATCCGGCATATCGTCTATTCCCACAAATGCTTTAGAACCTACCCATATACTGTTAGCCCCAACCCTGCCTTTCACACCTTTACCTGCTATTTCTTCCCAACCATCTGCACCGCTGGCAGGGTATATGCCCAGGGCATTGACCAGGGCCTTGCTGTATGGGTGTGAACTATGCGCAGCAATATTGTATACCCACCCTTTTTCTTCAACAGAGAGCTGGTGTCCCTTAAAACTATACCGGTTGCTATCCTGGGTTAGTGTACCTGTTTTGTCAAATACTATATGATCAATATTACCGAGCTGCTCAATTACTGTAGCATCTCTCAGGTACAGCCCGTTGTCGCTGAGAATACGCAACAGGTTCCCGTTGGTATAGGTTGCTGCCAGCAGCAGTGCACAAGGGCAGGCTACTATCAGCATTGCAGACACACTCGGCAAGATTTTTGCCGGATCATTAATGGCCCAATAAACGGCTGTAACAGCAGCCATGCCCATCAATATCACGGTAAAATATTTACTGAGCTTGTGAATGATGCTGTCACGGTTATTATTATCCGCTTTATCTTTTGTAAAAGCATTATGGTTCCACAAGGATGTCAGGTAGCTGGCAGCAACCGGCTTTAACACCTGCACAACCAGTTTTTCACCTTTTTGCCGCCCGCCGGCGTAAAGCATTTTACCCGTCTCTATGGTCACCGGCTCGCTTTCGCCGGTCACAAAGCTATAATCAACCCTGCCGGTACCTTTTATAATTATGGCATCAGCAGGTATCAGTTCTTCATTGTACACTTCTACTATATCGCGCTCCTTCAGGTCTTGCAGGTTACGGGTCTCAATACCTGTTGGGGTAACAACATTTACTGCTATAGGGAAATAAGATTTATAATCGCGGTGAAATGAAATAGACTGGTACGTACGCTCCTGCACTATACGGCCTATGAGCATAAAGAACACTATGCCCGTCATGCTGTCCAGGTACCCGCTGCCTGTGTTTGTGGCTATTTCGTAAATACTGCGTGAGAACGTGATAATAAGCGCTAAAACGATCGGGGCATCTATGTTCAATATTTTTTGTTTGAGGCCAGCCCATGCCGAAGCAAAAAATTCTGATGCGCTATAAAAGAATACCGGCAATGCTAATACAAGGTTGAGTATCCTGAACAGGAACGCATATTGATGCTCGATACCCAGGTCTGTAGAAAGGTATTCGGGAAAGCTCATGAGCATGATATTACCGAAACAAAAACCGGCAACACCCAGCTTGTATATCCGCTGCTTATTGTAGTTCCTGCTCAGCTTACGCTCTGCATCATCCAGGCTTATATACGGCTCATAGCCAATAGTAGTAAGCAGTTCCACCACCTGCCGGGTTGATATTTTATTTTGGCTGTAGCGGATAGTTACCTCCTTGCTGGTAAAATTCAGCCTGCTTTCAACTATTCCTTCGTTCAGTTTGTGCATATGCTCCAGCAGCCACATACATGAAGCACAATGCACACCGGGAATATAAAACGTGACTACTGTATTATTGCCATCGGTAAAACTGTATAGTTTAGATGCAATAGCCTCATTATCCAGGTACGCATACTTATCGTTACGCGTTGGCTTTATCTGAGACAGTCCCGGGTGAGACTGTAGTTTGTAATAATCGCAAAGGCCATTCTCATTCAATATTTCGAAAACCAGCTTGCAGCCTTCGCAGCAAAACAATTTATCATCAATAGCAATGCTATTGGTGATGCATGGAGTACCACAGTGATAACAATTATGATCTTTTTCTTCTTTACGGATGATGATGGTCTTCCGTTCGGTATCAGTTATGGGCATTGATATTTGTTTGTGCTTCCTGTATTTTTGGTACAAGACTGGATTCTTCGATATAAAACAATTCAGACAGCATGCTTTCTATGCGTGTAATAGCTTCCCGCAGATCGGTATATGTTTCAGGAAATAAATTATCGAGGTGTACAGATGCCTGCTTTACTTTCAGCAACTTCTCTTTTATTTGTTCCTGCGACTCCCTGATGGCAATAAGTTTGGCTGCATGTTTGAAACTGCATTGCCCTTCACAACTGCTGCAATTATGGCCTTCGTTCTCTTTAGCATGCAATTCATAGATGTATGGCACCACAACACCGGTGCGCATATTTACAAAATCCTGAAGGTGTTTAAGGAATTCTGCACCCGGATTGAGGTATAGTTTTGCAGACGCGTGAGCATCCTCTGCATTCAACGTTTCATGGTACACCAAAGCGCTATCACATAATGTACTCAGCAGGCTGTAATAATTTTTACCCAAGTCTTCTACGAGGTTCTTCAGGTCTTTTTGCCTGTAGTCAGAAAAATGCACTTTGCTCATGAATCATTTTTTACGAAATTATTTTAGGAAGGACAGCCGGGATATGACCATAGGTAAGCAAAGGCATGATCTTCGTCATGCCCTTGCTATTTGTTTTGTTTGGTTGTTTTGTTTGTTGCTTATGAAAATGCGGGGATCTCCCTGTCAATATTAAACCTGCCGCTGGCTTTTATAGCTTCGTAGCCGCTGGTTACATTTACCAGGTGCTCAAAACCGCGCGCCATAAGAATAGAAATAAAAATTACCGACCGGTACCCGGCTGCACAGTGAATGTAATAAGTAGCATCACGGTCTAATTTATCCATACTTGTATTGATCTCGTCCAAAGGCAGGTTTTCTGCACCTGCTATGTGGCCTGCATCATATTCTTTTTTTGTTCTTACATCCAATACCGTCGCTACGGGGTGTTCTTCCAGCCTGTCGGCCAGTTCATCCACTGTAATGCAATCAATGGTGTTTAATTCGTTACCGGCAGCTTTCCAGGCTTCTATGCCCCCCTCTATATAACCTATACAATTATCATAGCCTACACGAGATAAACGCTTGATGGTTTCTGTTTCATTGCCTTTATCTGTGATCAATACTATTGGTTGCTTAATATCAGATATCAAAGCACCTACCCATGGAGCAAATGCACCGTTCAAACCAATATTAATAGAACCGGGTATGAATCCCTTCAGGAAATCATTTCCATCTCTTGTATCCAGTATCAAAGCTTCTGATTCTATGATAGCAGTCTCAAACGCAGCCGGCGATAATTTTTGCAAGCCTTTGTTTATCACTTCAGCGGTCGGTGCATACCCTTTCTTATTCAGCATTACATTGAACGGAAAATATTGGGGTGGCTTTGGCAGTCCAGATGTCACCTCTTTAATAAATTCATCGCGGGTCATATCTGCCCTCAATGCGTAATTGGTTTGCTTCTGGTGCCCCAGTGTATCAAACCTGTCGTTACTTAAATTCTTACCGCAGGCACTGCCGGCACCGTGAGAAGGATAAACAATAATATCATCCTTCAGCGGCATTATCTTATGCCTTAAAGAATCGAACAATAACCCGGCAAGCTGATCTGTAGTAAGACCTGATGCTTTTTGTGCCAGGTCAGGACGGCCTACATCTCCCAGGAAAAGTGTGTCTCCTGAAAACAACGCAACATCTTTTCCCTGTTCATCCTGTAGCAGGTAACAACAGCTTTCCATGGTATGGCCAGGGGTATGCAGCACTTTAAAATTTATATCTCCAACTTTCAATATTTGTCCGTCTTCTGCAATCACAGCACTATAATCCGGCTGTGCCGTTGGTCCGTATACTATTTTTGCTCCTGTACGGTTAGCCAGTTCCACGTGCCCCGATACAAAATCTGCATGAAAATGGGTTTCAAGCACATATTTAATTACACAACCATCTTTTTCTGCTTTCTGTATATAGCTGTCTACATCTCTCAACGGGTCTATTACTACCGCCTCTCCTGCAGATGTAATATAATATGCGCCCTGGGCCAGGCAGCCGGTATATACCTGCTCTATATTCATACAATTAAGATTTGAAGAACCAAAAGTAGTATGGCCTTACCGGGAGGGTAATGATGGGCGTCATTACCCTGTATGATTGTCATTAGCAGGGCTGCTACATAACTTTGCCATCCATTACCTTTGCGCTCATTGTAAAAAACGGTGTATGAAATACTGGAAAAAGATATCACATACGGAACAAGACAGGATCATTACAGAAGCACTTAGCCAGAATATAGATTACAGAAAAAATGTATCGTTGGGGCTGCCTGCCAGCCGGCTTGATGAAACCGTATTTTATGACCAGGCACCGTTTTTGAAAGACGCACCTTTATTGCGCGCGTATGTTCAAAACCCTAACCATATCGGGTGCCATACGCTTGGCGATTCTGAAGCTTATTTTCGCGGCACCCAGTTGCTGGAAACAGAAGTAATAGAACTGCTTAGCACCGATGTACTGAAAGCAGCCCCCGGCACCTGCGATGGCTATGTAGCAGCCGGTGGTACAGAAGCCAATATACAGGCAGCGTGGGTATACCGCAATTATTTTATCAATGAAATGAATGCCAGGCCCGATGAAATTGCATTATTCGGATCGGCAGATACACATTATTCTATAGCCAAAGCAGCCAACTTGCTGCAATTAAAATGGTATAGTATACCTGTCAATGACAATACAAGAGTCATCATCTCCGAAGAGCTGGGCAATATTATAGCACACGCCAAGCAACAGGGCATAAAATACGCTGTCATCATATCCAATATGGCTACTACCATGTTTGGCAGTGTAGATGACCCTATGACTTATGTTCATGCATTTCAAAAAAGCGAAATGCCCTTCAAGCTGCACCTTGACGGTGCTTTCGGTGGTTTTATATATCCGATAAGCCATCCGGAAAGCGATGTGAATTTTGCAAATGAGCATGTATCATCTGTAACGCTTGACGCCCATAAAATGCTGCAGGCTCCTTATGGCACAGGTATTTTCATTATCAGGAAGGGATTGATGGAACAGGTGTATACTAAAGAAGCCCAATATGTAAATGGCATGGACATTACACTTAGCGGCAGCCGTTCGGGTGCTAATGCTATTGCCATATGGATGATATTAATGACCTACGGGCCACATGGCTGGTTTGAGAAAATAAATAAACTACTCTATAGGACAGATTGGCTCTGCAAACAACTGGACAATATGGGTATTGTCTACTACCGCTACCCGAAAATGAATATTGTAACCATGCGTGCCAATAATATACCGCATACCCTGGCAGAGAAATTTGGCCTGGTGCCCGATTCCCACGAAGCTGATCCAGCCTGGTATAAAATAGTAGTGATGGACCACGTAGAGGTTGAACACCTGGAGCAATTTATTGAGGACTTAAACAATATATTAAGTCTTAAGTAGACCTCTTTACAATTCGTGTTTATCTAATTATCTTTATCTTGGCTTTTTCGTAAGCCTGTATACTCATGCCAAACACGCACCTGGAATACGAAGCATTATTCAACAATGCTTCGATTGGTATTATTACAGTTAATGGTAAGGGCGAAATAGTCCTGATCAATGATTTTGCATTAAAGCAATTCGATTATGATTCTGCAAAAGAATTATTAGGATCAAAAATAGAGGTCCTTATCCCGTCCCGGTACAAAGAGCGGCATACTTCTCACAGGTCAAATTATATAGGCCATAACCCACATAGCCGGCCTATGGGCCTGGGTTTAGACCTGTATGGAAAGAAGAAAGGAGGTATAGAATTTCCGGTAGAGGTAAGCTTAAGTACATATAAAATTGGCGAAGAAACCTATGCGCTGGCTTTTGTAAGCGATATTTCGGTACGTAAGGAATCTGAAAATGCTTTGGTGCAGCTTAATGCCCAACTCGAACAAAAGGTAGAAGAGCGCACCCAATCGCTGGCAGATGCGCTGGCTAAGGAGAAAGAACTAAACGAACTAAAGTCCAGGTTTGTCTCTATGGCTTCTCATGAATTCCGTACGCCGCTAAGCACTATCCTATCCTCCCTGTACCTAATAACCAAATATGACACCACAGAAGACCAACCTAAACGCGAAAAACATATTACCCGTTCAATAGCATCGGTAAATATGCTTACCGATATTTTGAATGACTTCCTGTCTGTTGGCAAAATTGAAGAAGGAAAGATACAGGTGAGATTATCAAATTTCGATATAAAAGCCAGTATCAATGCTACCATAAATGAACTGAAAGACATAGCCAAACCAGGCCAGACTATTGAATATGAGCATTATGGCGATACAGAAGTGATATTGGATATTTCTTTGTTTAAGCATATTGTGATGAACCTGGTATCCAATGCCATCAAATTCTCACCAGAGAATAGTGCCATCCGGGTTACCTCTTCAAATAATAATAGAGAATTGTCACTCATTGTGCAGGATAGCGGCATAGGTATACCGGAAGAGGATCAGCAGCACTTGTTCGAACGATTCTTCAGGGCTTCCAATGTGACCAGTATACAGGGTACCGGCCTTGGTTTGCATATTGTAAGTAAATATGTAGATTTGATGAACGGCACCATAGCCTGCAGCAGCCAGTACGGCAAGGGCACCGCCTTTACAATTAACTTTAAATTTTCAAATACCACCCCCGATGAAGAAAGTACTACTCATTGAAGACAACGATGACATCAGGGAAAATACAGCCGAGATATTAGAGCTTTCCAATTACCAGGTGTACAAAGCTGCAAATGGTAAAGAAGGGGTAGAACAGGCTATTTCTCATAAGCCCGATCTTATAATTTGCGACATTATGATGCCCGTACTGGACGGCTATGGTGTGTTGCATATGATCCATAAAAACCCGGAACTACAGCATATTCCATTTATATTTCTTACAGCCAAGGCCGAACGGGTGGAAATAAGGAAAGGTATGGAGCTGGGGGCCGATGATTATATCACCAAACCATTTAATGGCACCGAATTGCTGAATGCCATTGAAGTCAGGCTGAAAAAATCGGAACAGCTAAGCCAAACAATGTCGTCGGGCCTTACCGGGCTGAATACATTGCTTGATATAGCCACAGAGGGCAAATCTTTGGAATCATTAACTGAAGACCGCTCTACCAATAAATATAAAAAAAAGCAGGTCATTTATTCTGAAGGCAACCATCCATCCCGCTTGTTCTATGTTTTATCTGGCAAGGTACGCACCTTTAAAATGAATGACGACGGGAAAGAATTAGTGGTTGGACTATATAACGAAGGAGATTTCCTGGGCCATATTGCTTTGCTCGAAGGAGGTACATATAAAGACACAGCAGAAGCCCTTGCCGATACCGAGCTGGCTATTATACCTAAAAGCGATTTTGAAGCACTAATAAATAATAATCCCGTAGTAGCTCAGAAACTGATACAATTGTTGGCAAGAAATATTACAGAAATGGAGCAGCAGTTGCTGAATCTTGCATACAGTTCGCTCCGCAAAAAGGTGGCCGAAGCACTGGTAGCACTTTATAAGAAGTATAACCCCAAAGGGGAAGAAGGCTTTGCTATAGATCTTAGCCGGGAAAACCTTGCTGCGATTGCCGGTACAGCTAAAGAATCTATGATACGCACCCTGGGCGATTTCAAAGATGAGAAACTGATTGATATTAAAGACGGGGCGATCGTTGTTTTAAACATTAAAAAATTAGAGAACCTGATCAATTAGTATCAGGAGGCTTTCATAAGATAATTATTGAAATCGAACCTGAGTTTGCTGAACTCCTGTTCCAGTTTTTTTACCTCGTCCCTCAATTTATTTTGATTACCGGCAAGCAGCATAGGTACCGTATCTCCGCATTGCTTTAGCTTATTTATATGCTCCACTACATCTTTGCGGTATAAAGCGAAGGTGATATCCTTGGTTATAAGCATATTCTGGTAATCCTCAATTTCACTAATAGCATCCTTGCTGGAGAAACGTATCATTTCAGCCAACCTGCTTTTCATAGCCACGTTCTCAGCCTGTAGAAAATCCAATAATCTTTTCCACGAACTGCACTCTTCTATTAGCTGTTCAATCTTCTTTAACATGCCTGTTATATATCAATAGTGATCTACCCCCGGAAATATCTTTTACCGGAGATAGATGGTTCAAAAATATTATTTGCGTCCCGCTGTCCGGGTAACCATTATCAACCAAAAAGATGATTGCCGTCATTCATTTAGCTTTAACGCTCCTTGGGAGAGCTGTTTTTTATAGTATTTTTTATCTCATCCATCATTTCTACCTGTACATTTTGCAACTCAAACAAGGTTTTCATTTGCTCTGCTATCAGCAGATCCAGTTTTTGGTGTACATTTCTTATCTCTATTTCAGCTTTCAGATTCACCAGGTAGTCATTCACGGCCCTTTCGCGGTCCTTATCTTCCTTCCTGTTCTGGCTCATGAGTATGATAGGCGCCTGTATAGCTGCCAGGGTAGACAATAACAGATTCAGTAATATGAAGGGATATGGGTCGAAATGGGGACCCTTTGGAACGATATTGAATACTATCCAAAGGACCATAAAGACAAAAAAACTAAATATAAAATTCCAACTCCCACCAAATGAGGCCACCTTATCTGCTACCCTATGGCTAAATGACACATTTTTATCCTCGAAAGAGTACAATTTCTGCGAGATCAATTTCTCTTCCTCCAGTGCATTGAGGACGATCTTATTGAGCTTCTGCAAATGCTCGCTTTCCGTAAACAATAGATCTGCCATGTTATTCTTCGCCATACATTACAAAAGTATATACCCGGTATGCCCTTATAAATGACCTTCATGTGTGGGAATACTGATTTACATCACCATTTCTCAGACCTACTTTCTGTCACGGTATACATTGATTTCCATCATAGATTGTGAGACTTAAGCTTGGTACTTTGCAGTTTCAATCAACGGTATGGCTAAGACAATAAGGATCATTCAAAACACCAATCCCGAATCCTTTATCGACCGGCTTTCGGTAAACCTTATTAAGTGTAATACTAAAAGGGTTTGTGTGTTTCCGCCCACGAATATATATGAGACTGACAACCGCTATATAATTATGCTTGCTGCACCTGGCTACAGCGAACATGATTTTACAGTACATACGCATACCAATAAGATCGTAATTACAGCAGTACACAGGTCTATATGGGGTGTAAACGGGAAAATGATCAGGAAAGAATTTGATGTACCGAATTTTACACGCAATTATATTTTGCCTGCCCAATATGTTGCGGGTAGTTTCTCTTATCAATATGAAAATGGATTACTAACCGTTTATGTTCATAAAAAGCAACATTAACAGGCTCCGGTTTATGTGTTTCATAACTTTGTTGTGAACCATCACCATCCATGAACAACCAGCATTTATACCTTATTGCATTATTGCCGCCGGCAACTGTTACCAACCAGATAAACAATGTAAAACAGGCGTTTTCCGAAAAATATCTTTGCTATAAAGCCTTACGCACATTACCCCACCTGACGCTGATACCACCCATACAATCAGATACATCTTTTGAAACACACCTGTTTTCTTTAAACGACTGGATAGCACGACAACAAACATTTACTATCTCTCTTCGCAATTTTAATTTCTTTAAAAACCCGCAACACCCTGTTGTATTTATTGACGTGATGAAAAATGCACTGCTTAACGAACTTTATACAGGCCTGCGTAAGCAATTGAAACAATACTTGCCTTTGGCCGCCAAAACTCCGCCCTTTCACCCGCATTTCACAGTAGGTTACCGGGATGTGCCGCCACAAAAATTTCCTGAAATCATGAAAGACTATGCCATGCAACGGTTCCAGGCCAATTTTGAAGTAAAGAGCATTTACCTTCTTAAACACAATACCAGGGAATGGAAAGTATTTCATGAGTTCCCTATGGGAACGGCAAACCAAGAAACACCGGGACTGCAGGGAAGCTTATTTGACTAATAAAACTAATGGCCGCTGATGTGGCCATTAGTTTTATTAAAACATCTTGCGGAAACAGCGTTTACGCTTGTGCTGAATATGATCGTAATTCTTCCAGTGATTGATAGCTTTTTCATTAGTCTCTATCATACCTGTAGTCTCTACATATTCAACCCCATGTTTTTGCATTACTTTTTGCAGCTCTGTTATCAATAAGGCACTAACACCTTGCGCCTGCCAGTCGGGGTGAATGCCTGTCAGCAACAGGTCTACAACCTTTGGCTTTTTCAACGCCTGCATGATATGATACCAACCCAAAGGAAATAAGATACCTTTTGCTTTCTGCATAGCCTCGCTGAGAGAAGGCAGGCTAATGATAAACCCGATCACATTTGCATGCTGGTCTTCGATCACTTTTACAAATTCAGGGTTCAGAATATTGAAGTACTTATTGATGTAGAAGTCCGATAATTCTTTATCCATACTCACAAAGCTGAACAGGTCTCCAAAAGCTGTATTCAGCAATTCAAATACCTTCGGCGCATAAGTTTTCATTTCCTCCCTGTTCTGGAAATGAATAACTTTCAGGTTGTACCGCCTTTGAATCATGTCATTCAGCTTCAGCGCCTTTTCAGGTATTTCCTTTTCCAGTTTCAGGCGAAATTCTACCCAATCCATTTCCTTATCATAACCGGCGGCTTCGAAGTGCGAACGGTAATACGGCAAATGATATTCTGAAGCAATAGATGGCAAATGGTCGAACCCTTCTATCAGTACAGCCTGGTGATCCAGGTTGGTAAAACCTAACGGCCCGTGGATACCAGCCATGCCTTTTTCTTTAGCCCATTGCTCTACTGTATCAAACAGTGCCTGGCTCACTTCTTTATCATCTATAAATTCTATACGGCTGATGCGCGCCAGGTTCTCACCCGTCTTTTGGTTATATGCTTTATTAATAATGCCCCCTACCCGTCCGGCTACTTTGCCATCTTTAAGGGCTATCCAGAATTTTGCATCACTCACCCTGTATGCAGGGTTGGTAGCCGGTTGCAAAGACTTTAGTTCATCATCTTTCATTGGGGGCACCCAATACCTGTTACTCTTATAAAGATCGTATGGAAATTGTACGAACTTCTTCAGGTCATTTACGTTATCGCACGCTTTTATCACAACAGCCATTAATATAAAATAGGGGATTAAAACTATTTGTGCCACAATATACTTTTTACAGCGCTTGTTTGCAAAATGCCGGCCTTACAGCCTCAACATTAACAGTTTTATAAATACAGAACGGCACAATTTTAGCTTTATTCACATATACATGTGGATGTAAAAAGATTGCTATCTATTGCGCCCATTGTTATATTGTCATAAATTAGATAAACCAAACCTTTGGATTATGCAATTGAGCGAAACATGGTTTATAGAAGGGTATATAGATTTTGAATTGCAGAAATACAGGCTACTCGCTTACCTAAATGAGGTAAACCAATACTTTAACGAAAGCAAGCTTTACCCTAAACTTTCCGACACGGTTTTTCATTACAATAACCTTATGTCTTTCAGGGATAATAAAAAGTTTCTGCAGGATAAATTCCCGCGGCAACTGACACAGGTAAACCTGCAGAAAGTAGAGCTGGTATATGAACAAATGCTGCAGGATAATGAGATCATGCAGGAGCTGGAGAATATTACCAATTTTGCCCTTGAAAAATTTAAGACTACGATAGAAAGCGGCGCAGAATTATATGACCTGGTAGAAAAGCAGATTCATATAGAACCGGTAGGCATTATGCCGCTATATAAAAATGAGGGCTATGTATTGCTGCGCTTTGGCCCGCATACCGAAATAAGAGCGTATAACTATACTATCACGCTCTTCGAACATCAGCATGCACGCTACAAAGGCCTTAAAATGCAGTATGTAGATAGCTGGAGCGGAACCATAACTCATACATACGAAAGCATCAAGCGCGATATTATACGCAGCATACGTACATTACCCAACCCCGCGGTATATAGCGTAGAAACACCGCTTGCACTGCCACTGGATGAAACACTACTACCAATAGCCAAGCGTTGCCTGGTGAGGTATATTGAAACAGATAAGGCTGCTTAGTTTACGGCATAAAAAAACATCCCACAAATGCGGGATGTTTTTTTATGCCGTAGGAAAATCTTAAGCTTTCTGTGTCTTTGGTTTCAATACCGGTTGCAGCATGAAATAAGCGCCGAACAAGATACCACTGAATACCAGGTCGCCTACAAAGCTATTAATGAACAACTGTGTACCGAAAGTAGTATAGAATGGTAATGCCATAATGAAGGTTGTCTTCAGCCCATTCAGGTCAAAACCGTAATACCCTTGCATATATACCCCAAAATTGGATACAAGGAAGAAAATAGCTGAGCCGGCTATTGAATATCCGGCAATTTTCAACGGGCGAACCTGGCCCATTTTAGTACCTAATAAAGTTACCAGCAACATACCTGCGTACGTAAACACCTGTGATATGCCGTAGAAGCCCTGCATATGCGTAAACACCTGGATATACGCATCAGAGATAAATTGCGCTAATAAAGTGAAAAGGAATGCCAGTCGCTTGTCTTTCACTACTGCACCGCTGAAAAGGCCTAATGCGGCCACCGGTGCCAGGTGATACAATCCTGCTTCCTGGTTGATAATACGTGATGCTGCAGCCAGTAAAATAAGACCAGCAGCCAACAAAATATTTGTGTAGTTACGTTTCATAAAGTCCCCAAAAGTAAAAACTAGATACTAAATAGCCAAGAGCTAATATTTAAACAATGTACGAATCTATTTACCATATTGTTATTAATACTCTTAAATCTTTAAAAAACAATAATACCTGGATTATCGTTTGTTTTTACGATACAGCAGGGCCCCTATTCCCAATTAGGCAATTTTAAGGAAACAATAATGATGCTGGAACAATATTTGAACTATTTCCCCCTGATAATTCCGTAGAGGATATTTTTTCATTATTAAACACAGGAGTATGAGACATTCCATTTTATTATCTGTAGCTATTATTTTAGGTTTAACAGTAACATCGTGCAAGAAAAACGATAACAGTTATAACGGGAACACGCCCACAGCTGCGCAAAAGCCTCAAATGAATTACCAACTGGTAGCAGCCAATCCCAATGGCAGCGTTCAAAAAGGAACAGCGGTAGCCAACCTGCAGTGGACGACAGGCTTCGCAAACCCAAGCATGGTAAAATTTGAAGCCAAACAGGGAGGTACTGAAATTGAATATAAATCTACAACCGACCAGCAAATTGACCTGATGTCTTCTGTAGCGCTGACCTTTGGCAATTTTACGATACCGCCGGGCACTTATGATGAGATCGAATTAAAAATAGAGCTGGATAAACGTGGCTCGGGCCCGGCATTACAGTTAAGCGGTCAATATAGCGATGGAACGACTACCCTGCCGGTATTGGTACAGATAGACGAGAACATTGAAATAAAAACTGAATTGGAAGATGTAATTATAACCGACAACAGTTCTTTTACTGCCGTAACTACTATTGACCTGGATATATTTACCTCAAACCTTACCACTGCTCAAATACTGAATGCAACACTTACAAACGGCACACTGGTTATTTCATCTCACTCAAACAAAGCATTATACCTTGCTATTGTAAACAGCTTCAGGAACAAACGCCATCATTGCGAATTCCACCATCATTAA
The DNA here is from genome assembly GCA_024508935.1 of Flavipsychrobacter sp. Taxonomy (GTDB): domain Bacteria; phylum Bacteroidota; class Bacteroidia; order Chitinophagales; family Chitinophagaceae; genus Polluticoccus. The sequence continues at coordinate 120,960 of JANINW010000030.1, forward strand.
TTGTTAGCATAGCATACACAAAGAAAGGCCGGTCATTGACCGGCCTTTTTATATCAGTAGCTTTTAAGCTTGATTATAAACCCTTTCCGTGGCAGCTCTTATACTTTTTGCCGCTTCCGCAAGGACAAGGGTCGTTGCGGCCGATTTTAGGGCCTGCCTGTACAGGCGTACGCTTTACAGCTGTTTCTGCATCATCATATACGTCATGCTCATCAGCAGCATAATCCTGGCCGGCAGCATCTATCTCATCTTTGTTCATGCGCATCTGGCTCATATCTGTTTGCTGCGGTAATTCCTGTGCAGCCTGCGGTGGTGCTTCCTGCATTGGTATGCCGGCACGCAATAAGAAAGAAACTATCTTCCTGTTGGTTTCAGCCATCATTTGCTGGTACAGGTTGAAGGCTTCGAACTTGTAGATAAGCAGCGGATCTTTTTGCTCATAAGAAGCCATGCGTACAGACTGGCGCAGATCATCCATAGCACGCAGGTGATCCTTCCATGCATCATCTATCAGCGCGAGGGTCATTCCTTTTTCCAGTGCCTGTATTACCGGGCGTCCTTCATTTGCCACTGTTTCCTTCAGATTGGCGTATACCTGCAATCCATGCATACCATCTGTAAATGGTATCACTATATTTTCTACCCTCTCGCCATTCTCTGCCAGTATCTGGTTGAGCGTAGGCAGGATATTTTCGCGTATCGCGGTTGTTTTACGTACATAGAAATCTTTTGCCTGGTGGTACAATATATCACCAACCTCTGTAAGATTTCCTTTGGCAAATGTTTCAGCACTTACTTCCGGCTCTATAGCCAGGTGCTTCATCACCTCTATTTTAAATGCTTCGAAATCACGGTTGTCTTCAAACTGCGTAGCAATGTCAACACAGGCACCATACATAGCATTATCTATGTCTATAGCCAGCCTGTCTCCAAACAGCGCATTGCGGCGGCGTTTGTAGATAACATTACGCTGGGTGTTCATCACGTCATCATATTCCAGCAGGTTTTTACGGATACCGAAGTTATTTTCCTCTACTTTCTTTTGTGCCCGCTCAATAGACTTGGTGATCATGCTGTGTTGCAATACCTCACCTTCTTTGTGGCCCATTTTATCCATCAGTGATGCGATACGCTCTGAACCGAACAGGCGCATAAGATCATCTTCCAGCGACACGAAGAACTGTGAAGTACCCGGGTCGCCCTGGCGACCGGCACGACCACGCAACTGGCGGTCTACGCGGCGGCTTTCGTGGCGTTCTGTACCTATGATAGATAAGCCACCTGCTTCCTTCACACCAGGCCCCAGCTTGATGTCCGTACCACGGCCGGCCATGTTGGTAGCTATGGTTACAGCACCGCTCAAACCGGCTTCCTGCACTATCTGTGCTTCGCGGGAGTGCTGTTTGGCGTTCAATACATTATGCGGTATTTTCTTTTGCTGCAGCATACGGCTCAGCAATTCAGACACCTCTACCGATGTAGTACCCACCAGTACCGGGCGACCTATGCCACGTAATGCTTCTATCTCGTCGATAACAGCCTTATATTTTTCACGTTTGGTTTTATATACCAGGTCTTGCTGGTCTTTACGGGAAATAGGTTTGTTGGTAGGTATAGCTACTACATCCAGTTTATATATCTCCCAAAATTCACCTGCTTCTGTTTCGGCAGTACCGGTCATACCACCCAGTTTGTGGTACATACGGAAATAGTTTTGCAGCGTAACTGTTGCAAAAGTTTGTGTAGCAGCTTCTACTTCTACATTTTCCTTAGCTTCTATAGCCTGGTGCAAGCCATCGCTATAGCGGCGTCCATCCAGTATACGGCCCGTCTGTTCGTCCACTATTTTCACTTTACCTTCCATCACCACATATTCTACGTCTTTTTCAAACATAGTATATGCTTTCAGCAATTGCTGTATAGAATGGATACGGTCAGCTTTTACAGCATATTCCTGCAGCAAGGCATCCTTGCGCTGTGCTTTTTCTTCAGGTGCTACTTCCAGCTTTTCAATAGCACTTAATTCCGTTGCTATATCGGGCAGGATAAAAAAGTTAGGATCTTCTCCTGATTGTGTAATAAGCGCCAGGCCTTTTTCTGTAAGGTCTACGCTCTTATTCTGTTCTTCTATGGTAAAATACAGCTCCGCATCTACCTTGGGCATATTGCGTTTCTGTTCACTTATGTAGTAGTTCTCAGATTTTTGCATGATAAGCCTGTTACCTTCTTCGCTCAGGAACTTTATCAACGCACTATTCTTAGGCAAACCACGCGCGGCACGGAATAAATGCAAGCCACCGGTATCCTTATCTGTTTTACCTTCCGCAATCAGTTTCTTTGCTTCGGTAAGACTTTGGTTTACTATACGCTTCTGCGCTTCAAGCAATTTTTCAATACGTGGTTTCAGTTGATGGAACTGTTGTTCATCTCCTTTAGGCACAGGGCCTGAAATGATAAGCGGTGTACGGGCATCATCTACCAATACACTATCCACCTCATCCACCATGGCAAAGTGGTGTTTACGTTGCACCATTTCTTCTGGTTGGTGCACCATGTTATCACGCAGGTAGTCAAAACCGAATTCGTTATTGGTACCATAGGTAATATCAGCCATATAAGCTTTGCGGCGCATAGGCGAATTAGGCTGGTGTTTATCAATACAGTCTACGGTAATACCCAGGAATTCAAAAAGAGGGCCGTTCCATTCCTGGTCACGACGGGCCAGGTAATCATTCACGGTTACCAGGTGTACGCCTTCTCCCGCCAGGGCATTCAGGTAAGATGGCAATGTTGATACCAACGTTTTACCCTCACCCGTAGCCATTTCTGCTATTTTACCTTCGTGCAGTGTGATACCGCCTATAAGCTGCACATCATAGTGCACCATATTCCAAGTAACGGTATTGCCTGCTGCCTGCCATGTATTCTTATAAATGGCTTTATCACCATCTATACGCACGTTGTCGCGCTCCAGTGCCAGGTCTTTGTCCATTTCCGTAGCAGTTACCACCAGTTCCTCGTTCTCTGTAAAACGACGGGCGGTTTCTTTTACTACTGCAAAGGCTTCCGGCAATATTTGTTCAAGTACCTGCTCTATTTGTTCGTCGCGCTTTTTTATCAGCTTGTCAACTTCATTATAGATGGCCTCACGAGTCTGCAATTCAGCTTCGGGGTGATCGTCAGCCTGTGCTTTCTGCGCAGCAATTTCAGCATCTATATCTTTCAAATGCTCTTTTATACGCTGGCGAAACTCTTGTGTTTTATTACGAAGCTGATCGTGCGACAGGGATTGTAACTCACCGTATATACGGTTGATCTCAGCAACAATAGGCTGTAAACGCTTTACATCTTTATCAGACTTACTGCCGCCGAATAATTTTGAAAGGAAACCAATCATTTTAAATAAGTTATAGTCTATATTTATATGTCAATCAAAAAGCGGATGAGATTGACGATTTAAGCAATAACATCTGCTGCAAGGTATTAAGTATCAAACACCGTGCAATTTTATATAACTGACAGGCTGGCACTTAAAGGGGCTCAAAACTACGCCAAATGCAGGATTTGAACAAGGATAAACTGCTAATTAAAAGGGCTTCAAAAAAAAATTTGAGCAAAGCACTTGCAAGGCAAGAAAATTTTTATGTATTTTGGAAACAATTTAGAAAAAACGCGCTCAATTATGAAAAAAACCTTCATCCTCGTTTCAACTGTGTTGGCTTCGGTTTTTGCTGCAAATAAAGGTTTTGCCCAAAGCGATGAACTTATAAAAGTATATCGTTGGTACAACCCACAAGACCAAAACTACATAACAGTTGTAGAAGGAGAATACCAGGAGGGCCAAATGCTAAACTGGAACTGGAAAGACAAAACTTATATGTTTGTTGGCTATCGCAACCCGGGCCCCGGCCGCGTAGGGGTTTTTAGCTGGTACAATCCTGACACTAAGGATTATGCAAGCATAGCTGAGGATGAGTTTACCGACGACCAAATGATAAAAATGGGTTATACAAATAAGCATATCCAATTTTATGCTTTAACCCGCCGCGGTGCTAATACTATCGCTGTTTATCGCTGGTATATTCCTAAAAACCACGACTGGGTAACTATCCCTGAAGAAGGTAATACAGACGCTTATTTCAAAAAAGGATATCGTCGTAAGGCTTACCAATACTACGGTATACCTCGCAATAGCGATGTACAGATATACAACCAGCTGTAAATCTTACAGTTAACTTATATAAGAAGAGGCTACCAATGGTAGCCTCTCTTTTTTGCACTTTATTTGAGTTATATAACCTGGACTATCAGAAACTTCAGGTATTGTGTAGTCGGAACATGCCACAATATAGGGTGATCGGAAGCCTGGGTTTGCCAGGTTACCTGTCTTATTTTGCGGCGGGCATCTTTAGCAGCCATTTCTATCGTTTTCAGGAACATATCCGGGGGAACAAGGTTGGTACAGGAAGCCGTTACTAGGAAACCGCCCGGTTTAGTCAGCTTCATCCCCCGCAGGTTGATCTCCTTATAACCTGTTATAGCCTTTTGTATATTCTCACGGCTTTTGGTAAACGCAGGCGGATCAAGCATTACAACATCATACCGTTTACCATCTTTTACCCATTGCTTCAGCACATCAAACGCGTTAACGGCTTCAAATTTGCATTTATCACCAAACCCGTTCAATTCGGCATTGCGGCGGGCTGTATTTACCGCATTTTCAGAAATATCAAGGCCCAGCACTGATTTTGCCCCATAATGAGCGGCATGCATTGAAAAAGTTCCGGTATAGCAGAATGCCTCTAATACATCGGCCCCCTTTACTATGTGCTGTATAGCGCGGCGATTATCCTGCTGGTCGAGAAAATAGCCGGTTTTCTGGCCATTCTCTATATCTACATGAAACTTTAACCCATTTTCATTAAGGATAATATTTGTATCGAATGGTGCCGACAGAAAACCTTTTTGCTGTGCAAGCCCTTCCAATTCCCGCACTGGTACATCGTTTCTTTCATAGATACCTTTAGGCTTAAATATTTTTTCAATGGCAGCCACTATGGCAGGTTTCCACTTATCTATACCTAAAGCAAGTGTCTGAATGACAAAATAATCATTGAATTTATCAATGATGAGTGCCGGCAACTGGTCAGCCTCGCCAAATATCAGCCTGCAATTTTCTATATAGCCTATTTGCTGGCGGTATTCCCAGGCCTCTTTAATGCGATTATAAAAAAACTGGTCATTTACCACCTCATCTTTGTCACGGGTTACCAGCCTGATGCGTATCTGCGAAGCGGGGTTTATATACCCCTTGCCTATAAAAGAACCATTATAAGAATAGACTTCTACAATATCTCCTGCCTCAAATTGACCTTCGCTATCCCCAATTTCATTTCCAAATATCCAGGGATGCCCGTTTACTACCCTATCTCCTACTTTTTTCCTTAAAAAGAATTTAGCCATCCGGCAAAAATAAACCACATTCTACAGCTTACAACGAACAGTTAATTATTTTTGCGAGGTTCTAACTCATCATGCTGCAGAAATTAGCCATTCATAACTACGCCATTATTGACCACCTGGTACTGGAACCGGATACACACCTGAATACCGTAACAGGAGAAACAGGTGCCGGCAAAAGTATCATACTCGGTGCATTATCACTTATTTTAGGCGATAGAGCAGACACTTCGGTACTTATCAATAAAGACGAAAAATGTGTTATTGAGGCATATTTTGATGTAAGGGACAATTCGGATTTCCGGAAAGCCCTGCTTGCGGCAGAACTAGACGACGAAATGCAATGCATAATTCGCCGCGAAATAAACGCATCCGGAAAATCAAGGGCGTTTATCAATGATACCCCGGTCACATTAAACACACTGAACGAGCTCACCTCTCTTCTCGTAGACCTGCAACAACAGTTTGGGCACCTGGCATTGCAGGAAGATAATTTCCAGATGGATGTAGTAGATGCCGTGGCACAAAATGGCAGCCTGCGGAAAGAATATTATAATCTGTATAGCTCCTACAAAAAACTAACCCAGGAGCTTTCTTCATTAAAGCAACAGCAGGCGCAATTTCAAAAAGAGGCTGATTATAAAAAATTTCTTTACGACGAACTGGAACTGGCAGCCTTCAAAGAACATGAGATAGAAGAAGCCGAACAGCAGCTTAAGCAAATGGCCCATGCAGAGCGCATACTCAATACCCTGCAAACGGCAAGAATGGCCCTGGAAGAGGGAGAACAGCCGCTACTGAATGAGCTAAAACGTATCGGGCAACAAATGCAGGGAATCGCAGATGTCATGCCTGACATCAATACTTTACAGGAGCGGATGGCATCTTCACTAGCTGAATTGAAAGACATCGCCGGTGAGCTTGAAGGACTTGAAAACAAGGTAAATCTTGACCCCGCATTAATGCAGCAACTGCAGGAACGCATAGACACCGGGTATAAGCTTCTAAAAAAACACGCACTACAAAATACAGTCGACCTGATAGCGCTGCAGGTACAACTTGCCGACGAGCTTAAGGCTAGCTTTGACCTTGAAGACAAGATCCATGCACTAGCCCAAAAAACAGAAACAGTATTTGCAGATGTAATTGCAAAGGCAGAGAAATTATCTGCCGCGCGCAAAAAAGCCATTCCGCAAATTGTAAAACGCGTTAACGAATTGCTGGCCCTGGTAGGTATGCCCAATGCACAAATTCAAATTGCGCAGAAGAAAACCGAACAACCTGCCGCTACCGGCACAGACGAGGTTCATTTCTTGCTGGATGCAAATAAAAGCGGCCAGTTCCTACCCATACACAAAGCTGCCTCAGGCGGTGAAATGAGCCGTATCATGCTGTGCATAAAATCGCTGACAGCGCAGGCGATGCAATTACCCACGCTGATATTTGATGAGGTAGATACCGGCATTTCCGGTGAAGCAGCCAAGCAAGTAGGAATACTTTTACAGCAACTGGGTGCACACCACCAGGTAATCTGCATTACCCATCAGCCGCAGGTAGCAGCCAAAGGCAACAGGCATTTTTATGTTTTCAAAGAAGCACAAAAAGGGCGCATCATTACACAAGTGCGCATACTACAACCTGAGGAACGCATATTAGCTATTGCCCGCATGATAGGAGGAGAACAACCGGGTGATGCAGCTATGCAACATGCGAAAGAACTGGTAGCAACGTAAACAGGTTATGGTCCCTGCACGTCTTTCAACTGTTTGAATTTGTTCACCGGCAACGCCTGCCATTTGGTATCATTCAGCAACTGAAAAAACAACGTATTCTTTGCCTGTGCAGGTATCTCCGCAGGTGTAGCAAAACGTCCGCCTGACACAGGTATTAATTCAATTGTATCATTTTTCTTTACTTTCTCAGGAGCTATCTCTGCTGCTGTATACCACAATTCTTCCGTTTCTTTATTGACAAATCTTTGCTTCTTATGCACTTCGTTTACCAAACAGTTTATCCAGCCATCCTCACCACGCCAAAAAAATGACTGCGGCACTTTGGTGCTTTTCCATATCACCAGTACCCGGTAGTTATTGATTGGTTGAGCCCCGGGCATAGCTGATACAAGTCTTTGCCTGCGCGCTTCCAACACAGTTGCGTATACAGACTGCTTTTTTGAAGAAGTCTTTTTAGGCTGGGCACAGGCGTTCATTGCTACAGCTAAGCAGACCGCCAACAGCAAGGTGACTAGTTTATCAGGCATATATACTAAAGATACAAAAGGCGGCTATTGAAAAGCCGCCTTTTGTTTTATGCACTATTTTATTTCTGTACGATCTTCATTTCTTTTAGCAACCATCCGGCGCCCCCAAACTTTTCTATAATAAACAGTGTATACCGCACATCCAGGGTTATATTCCTGCATACCCTCGGGTCGAAATACAGATCGCTCATGGTACCTTCCCATACCCTGTCAAAATTGGTGCCTATCAGTTGCCCCTTGGCATTCAGCACAGGGCTACCCGAATTGCCGCCGGAAGTATGGTTTACTGCAGTGAAAGCGATAGGCACTGTGCCATTTACCGCCCAGCGCCCATAATCCTTGGCCTGGTACAGATCCCTGAGTTTTTGCGGCATATTAAACTCTTCTACACCAGGGTTATGCTTTGCCACTGCTTCGTCAAGGTTTGTCTGGAAGGCATAAGGTGCCGGGCCATCAGGATCAATACCTTTTACATTGCCATAGGTAAGGCGCAGTGTAAAATTCGCATCGGGGTAAAATGCCTTTGAGCGGTCCAGTTTCATCTGTGCATTCATATACAGGCGGTTCAAATAAGCCATATCTTCATTATACTTCGACAGGACAGGCAGCACATGATATTTACGATAATTACTTACCCCGGTATATAATTGCCAAACAGGGTCACCCAATATTTTCAACGTATCGGCAGGATTACCCGACAATGCCAATTGCCTAAGTTTAGCCGCGTCTGCCGCCGGCGAACTAAAAACATAATCGGCCCATTTTGCATAATCACTACCCTGTTCTGCATACTGCCGGGTAAATGCCCCCGGTATATAGCCTTCGCATTTATCAAAATACATTGGCATCAATGCCATAAATACATCCTTATCCGTAGCAGCATCATAATTCCGGTAAAAACCGTTCCAGCTATCGGCCAGCTTTGTCAGTGTATCCGTATTAGCCTTTCCGGTCCTGTATAATTGCAGTATTTTATCAAGTGCTGCGCCCTGAGATATCAACTCTACACCATACACAGCCTCTTTTATATATTCATCTGCCTTCAGCAATTCATTCACCGCCAAAGATCTTGCACCTATTTGAGAGACCAGCTCGTCTGCATAAGGCACCGTCTCATCTTTTGCAGCCCAGGCCTGGAATAGTTTTTCGTAATCCTGTTTAAGCCCCAGCACACCATTATTCTCCAGGCCTCTTACTTCTCCCTGCCATTTCTTCCATCCGTTGGCTACACCGGCCCTTTTCGAAGTATATTTCAAAAAGACAGCACGGTCATTTTGCATGTGTTCTTTCCAAATATTCAGCCTTACGGTACGTACTGAAATACGAACGGGATCGGTAATATTCAATACCTGGTTGAGTTGGTAAGAAGATATATATTCATTTGTATAGGCCGGGAAGCCATAAACCATCGTAAAGTCTCCTTCTTTATAGCCGGAGGTGTTAATGGTAAAGAACTGCTGGGGATTATATGGTTTATTGTCTTTTGAATAATCGGCCGGTTTATTGGCCTTATTGCTGTAGATGCGGAACATACTGAAATCGCCGGTATGGCGTGGAAACATCCAGTTATCCGCGTCACCGCCAAAAGAACCTATGCCATTAGGAGGGAATCCCACCAGGCGTATATCGCGGAACGTTTCGGTGAGCGCTACCCAATATTGATTCCCATTATAATAAGGCTTTATATTAGCATCGTAGCCGCTGGCAAACTTAAAACCACGCTCCAGGTTTTTAATTCTTACAGATATAAGGCTATCTCTGCCCATTTCAGATAAAGTATCTGCTATACCAAACAGTATTTTGTCTGTCACATTTTCCATTTTGCGCACAAAAGTGACGGTAAGACCAGGACATGGTAGTTCTTCCTGCATGCTTTTTGCCCAAAAACCTGCAGCAAAATAGTCATGTTCCTTACTACTCAGCCCTTGTACAGTTCCATAACCGCAGTGGTGATTGGTGAGTAAAAGCCCTTTTGAGGAAATCAGCTCGCCAGTACAGCCTTTACCAAAAAGGACGATAGCATTGTTAAGGCCGGTGCCATTCTCATTGTATAGGTGCTCTACAGGTATTTCCAGGCCATTCGCCTTCATATCGGCTTCCCGGGATTTTAGCGTGGCGGGCACCCACATACCCTCTTTGGCGGTTGCAGTTGGCAAAAAACCAACCATTGAACAGAAAAAAGCGGTCTTTAGAAGTAAAGAACCACATCGCATTGTAGCGGACATATTAAAATTGGATTTTAAAGAAATAAATATACTGTATTGCTATAAAAGTTTTTAGCAAATCGTTATATTAGCCCAATAGAAAGTGAAATTCTGTTCAGTATTATGAGAAAACGTCTACTGCTAGTGGCACTATTAATTGTGTCGCAGGTGAATGCTTTGTTTGCCCAGGGTGGTCTTTTTGATGCTCCCGATACGGTTTGCGCCAAACAGCTGGTACACCTGAAAAGCAATGTGCCCAACTCTGCCACCCACTACTGGGGCTTTTGTTCAGCCTACACGCTCAACAATGCCACCGGTATTAACATGGGGCATGTAACAGACAATCAAAACCCAAATGCGATAGAAATAGCCAAAGATGGCGACAACTATTACGGGTTTGTATTGAGTACTGACCAGCGTTCTTTCCTGCGACTGGACTTTGGTAAAAGCCTGGCCAATACGCCAAAGGTTACCAATTATGGCAACATGGACAGTGTTTTGCCTTACAAACCAGCGTCTCTGTACATTGTTAAAGACAGCGCAAAGAACAACTGGCACATATTTGTAAGTGGTGGTGAGGATGCAACTAATTCTACACTGGCACGTATAGACTATGGTCATTCTCTGAGCAATATTCCCAACATTGTAAACTTTGGCAACTATAATAACATACTGGCTAACCCGGTAGGTGTTTTTGTAGCAAAAGAAGATACCAGCTGGTATGGCTTTGTACTGAACCGTTTTACTAACAAATTAGTACGAATAGACTTCGGAAGCAATATATCATATACACCATCGCTGGTAGATGACATTGGCGGCCCTGCTGTAAATGCTTTCATTTTTACCCCTAACGATATGACCGTAGCTAAAGAGAACGGTTTATGGTATTTTTTCTATACCAATGAAGCTACTTCTACCGTAGGGCTGATACAAATGGGTAATACTTTGACAAATACGGCTCCTACAGCTGGTTCTGTAGGTAACGCTGCTGTTATTGATTTCGGTGACAATCCTACCGGTATCACTTACCTGAAAGATTGCGACAGCATGCACCTGTTCGTAACTAAAAAAGCTACGCACGAACTGGTACGCATAGACATGGATGCACCGACAGGACCGTACAGGGGAACCAACTTCTCAAAATTTGCAGGCATGTTGTCTCCGGGCGCGCTTTCACAATTCATGCGCGACAGGGATAATATTTATTCTTTCGTACCGAACGTTGGTGACACGACGGTATCACGCATTAACCTGCTGCAATGCCAGAATGCTAATATCCAATTCTCTACTACCAACCAGCCGCCTGCTTACTCATACGATAGCGCGGGTTTATACAATATTTACTATGCTGTAAACGAGGGACAACCCGATATGCAGATACAGTGTAAACTGATACGCGTATTGCCTATCCCTCCAATGCTGGTAACGAATGATACCTCTATTTGCCAGGGTGATACTATCGGCCTGCGTATCATATCTGTAAACGCATTAAGCTTTACATGGACACCTAATTACAATATCTCCAGCACCAGCCAGAACCAGGTAATTGCATGGCCTCGTTACTCTACTACTTACCATGTAACCATGCCTTTCCCGCACGGATGTATTGTAGATACAGACCTGCACGTAACGGTAAACAAGGTTAATGCCGATGCCGGACCTGACCGGACATTGAAAGATGGTGAAACGACTATACTGGGCGGCCCTTACACTTCTTTAGGCCCTATACAACAATATTTTTATGTATGGTCTCCTAACCAGTTCCTGAGCGACAGGTATTCACTTAATCCTACCGCAAATCCGCCTTACGATTTCACTTATTACCTGACAGTTACCGATTCGTCTAATTGCGTTTCTGTTGATACGGTTGTAGTGCATGTGGATTGCAATGACCTGAACCTGCCCAATGCGTTTATGCCGGAAAGCGTAGGCAGCACTGCCCGTTTCGGCCTTTCCAATTCACAGATAGTAAAACTGAATTCTTTCACTATCTACGACCGCTGGGGTGTACAGGTATTCTCTACTAAAGATGCTACTCACCAATGGGATGGTAAAGTGAACGGTAAAGACGCCCCAATGGGTGTATATGTGTGGGAGGCTGATGGTTTCTGTACCTCGGGCAAGCGGTTTAGCAAGTCGGGGAATGTTACCTTAGTACGATGATATCAATAACATACTTCAAATAGATAAGTCCCGCCATCAAGCGGGACTTTTTATTATTATCATTATTTCTACACAGCAAATACTTCCACGCTATCCGGAAAGAAGATATCAGGCTGCCAAATAACATACTTCAAATAGATAAGTCCCGCCATCAAGGCGGGACTTATAATTATCATTATTTCAACATAGCAAACACTTCAACCCTATCCGGAAAGAAGATATCAGGCTGCCAGGGGAATAAATATGGTGAATGTGCTGCCTTTACCTAAAGTGCTTTCTACTCTGACTTTGCCATTGTGGGCCTCTGTTATAGCCTTAACATAGCTAAGCCCCAATCCAAAGCCTTTTACATTGTGCAGGTTACCTGTGTGGGCACGATAGAATTTCTCAAATACACGCATTTGCGTTTCCCGGTTCATACCAATACCGTTATCCTTCACCCTTATGGCCAGCATGTCGTTAAATACAGCCGTTTCTATTTCTATTTCAGGGTTATCTTTTGAATACTTAATAGCGTTATCCAACAGGTTAAAAATGATATTTGAAAAGTGTACATCATCTGCCTCCACCTTATGCTTTGCAGCATCCAGCCTGAGGTTTAATTTTCCATTGCGCTCTTGTATCTGCAGCAGTAAATTATCGGCTATTTTCTTGATCACTTCATGGGCATCTATTTCCTGCAGGTTGAGTTTAATATCCTGTTTCTCTATTCTTGCAGCCTGCAATATTTTTTCAACCTGTTTATTCATGCGCTTGTTCTCATCTTTTATCATAGCGCTGTAGTACTTTATCTTATCTGTATCATGTATCACTTTTTCATTAGTGAGAGCATCTATAGCCAGCGAGATAGTGGCCAGTGGTGTCTTCAACTCATGGGTCATATTATTGATAAAGTCAGACTTGATCTCCGATAATTTCTTCTGGGTAAATAGCGTCCGCACCGTAAGCGTGAAGGCAGAAATGATTATTATAGTAAAGATGACCGAGGCTATGATCATCCACCCCATCGAGCTCAGTATATAATTGCGGTCCTCGTTAATAAAGAGGTACAAGGTTTCCTTGTAAGTGGCCTTATCTGTAGTCAACACTACCTCCACCGCATTGGCCTGGTATTCGGGTTTATAGCCAGGAGAAGCTGCTATAGAGCTTCGGAAGATATTGGTAATGGAGAATTGAAAAGAATCTTTGATATTATACTTTCTCAGGGATTGGGTAATGATATCGTCTATCTCCTCACTGGTAAATATCTGTGTTGTAAAGTTCCGCAGGTAATATTCTTTGCTATCCTCATCGGGGAAAACATCCATATTACCTGTTTTTTTCAGGTAGGCATTCCTTACCGATTCTTTTATCTGGGCGGCAGCTGCAGCAATATCCTGGGCATGCTGTTTTTGCCTGAGCTTAATGGCATCCCGTATCCACGACATCTGTATAAGGATAATTCCCAATACAGAGAATGTGATAAGGACCACAAGCAATGGAAAAATTCGTTTCATCTTGTAACAAAATTACGTTTGCAGCAACGGCAGGGCGCAGCCACAGGGCTTAGTTTAACTACGATTTAACGCACCGTAGTACGAATACAATCACGAAAAATACAATAGTTTTTCACCCTTTGAAAATATTAACTGCTTTATTAACACAAAAAAATAAACCCGGCTCCTGCTCTTACTGTTACTTTGCAGAATAATATACCAGGTTTGAAACCCATTATAGAAGCAAGGAACCTCACTAAGCGTTTTACCAACATTAATGCTGTAGAAGACCTGTCTTTTTGTATAAGACCGGGAGATGTATATGGCTTCCTGGGGGAGAATGGCGCAGGGAAAAGCACTACTATGCGCATGCTGCTGGGGCTGATCCATCCAACTTCAGGGAGTGTATACATAAATGATACGCTTTTCAATAATAATAACCGGCAGTTATTAACACATATCGGCGCTATCATTGAACGGCCGGACCTGTATCTCTATCTGTCCGGCTGGGACAACCTGCGCTTTTTTGCAAACCTGAGCGGCAAACATATACCCGGCAAAAGGCTTACAGAAGTATTGGATATTGTAGGCCTTACAGGCCGGGAGAAAGACAAAGTAAAAGCCTATTCGCAAGGCATGAAACAAAGACTGGGCATTGCCATCGCCATGGTTCATGATCCATCTTTGCTGATACTGGACGAACCGACAAACGGCCTCGACCCTCAAGGCATTGCTGAAATGCGCCAGCTCATCATCAGCCTTAGTAAAGACCATGGGAAAACAATTTTAATATCGTCTCACCTGCTGTATGAAATAGAACAGGTGGCTACGCGTATGCTCATTATACACAAAGGGAAAAAAATGGCCGAGGGCACTGTTGCTGAACTGCTGGACCCTTCCCGCACTATTACCGAAATAGCATACGCAGAGGCTGACAGGATTGTTCCTGCTATACAGCAATCGGCATGGGCAGGATATGTTCAATCGGTGACAGCAAGCAAGCTATTAGTAAAAATGCGTCCTACAGATATACCAGGACTGAACCGCTGGCTGGTAGAGCAGGATATTCAAGTATACCAGATAGAATCCAAGCATTCACTGGAAGACTATTTTTTATCACTTACAACAGCACCGCATGTTCAGGCTTGAGCTTTATAAAATATTCCGGCGTCCACGTACCTATATCAGCTTTGGCATTATACTGGCTATTGCTTTGCTGATACAGGTAGCCATGCTGTTTGACGGCCAAACATTTCTTGGATTTATGTTGCAGGGTGTTGAGCAGTTTGATATACAGGGTAATGTGCTGAACGGGTATCTCATTACCTACATTATACTCCAGACATTACTCATTCACATCCCGCTGCTGGTGGCCTTGGTTGCAGGAGATGCTATTGCCGGCGAAGCCAATATGGGCACGCTGAGGTTACTTCTTACCAAACCCATATCCCGGCCGCGCATTATACTGGTAAAATTTGCAGCAAGTGTATTTTACTCGCTTTGCCTGATCATTTGGCTGGCCATAGTAGGCCTCACTATCTCGCTGATGTTATTTGGGAAAGGCGATATGATCAACCTGAAAAGCGATGCTTTTGTAATGATACTGAAGGATGACGTAATGTGGCGGTATACAGCAGCATTTGGCTTTGCCGCATTAGCCATGACTACCGTTGCAGCATTGTCTATATTACTGTCCGTATTTGCAGATAACTCCATCGGACCCATTATGGGCACTATGGGCATTATTGTAGTGCTCACTATCTTTTCAACCTTGGGCCTGCCTATTTTCGATAATATAAAGCCATACCTTTTCACCACCCATATGATAGGCTGGAAAGGCTTTTTCGATGACCCGGTTCCGTATACTGCAATAGGGCGGTCGGCAGGAATACTAGCAGGCTATATTGTACTTTTCATAGGGTCGGCTATTTACTTCTTCAGTAAAAAAGACATTCAATCATGATGCGTTTTTTTAGCATATTTTTTCTATCAATATTATTGTTCACTGTTTCTAATACAGCTCACGCTGCAGATAGTGACGCGGCAGCATTGTTTTATAAAATGCGTGAACGGCTTAATTATGTAAAAGATTATGTGGCCGATGTGCGGATGAAAATTGATGTCAGCTTTATGCGCATACCTACCGTGCAAGGGAAACTTTATTACAAAGCTCCCGACAAACTGAAACTGGAGCGTAACGGAGGCATTGCCATACTTCCTAAAAAAAATATCAATCTTACCCTCAGCAACCTGGTACCTGCTGGCAATACGACGGTTATTGATGCCGGGTATGACATAATAGACAATCAGAAAGTACACATTATCAAGGTGGTTCCTGAACAAGAACAGAACGATATAGTGCTGACCAAGATATGGATCGATGAAGCTCATCTCCTGGCCTTACGAACAGAAACTACTACCCGCGATAACGGCACTATAAAAATGGACCTCCGCTTTGGCAAATATGCAGATGTTGCCTTACCGGACAAAGTGATATTTTATATAGACGTAAAAGAGTATAAACTGCCTAAAGGGGTTACGATGGATTATGATGGTAATGAAAGCATAGCAGGGGCACAACCCGCAAAAGGATCAAAAGCGCGCAAAGGCAAAATACAAATTGAATATCTTTCCTATATTATAAACAAAGGCATTCCCGACGAAATATTTGCAGAAAAGGCTAAATAATAGCCGCCAATTCTTTTGCAACATCAAGATATTGATTAGTTTTAGGTGTTTAATCGATTAATGAGTATGAAATATTGCTTACTATTTCTGTCTGCCATCCTTATCATAGCATCATGTAAAAAGACAGAGGTACCTGCTTCTAAACAAGATGTATTGCGCGGCAGTGGTGGTACCACTTGGCGTATGGATACGGCGACTATCACTTACAGGCTGCCTGCCGGTAACGATACAACTACCAGCGCATGGGGAAACCAGCAAAGGCCAACCTGCAAATTTGACGACTACCTGATATTCCGCGACGGTAATATTGGTGCATTAAATACAGGTGACCTGAAATGCCCTAATGGCGAAACACAGGAAATAGCCACTAAATGGGGCATTACAGATAACGATACTAAAATGTATATCTATGACGCAGGAGACATGTTCTTTGGCGCGGATGTTAATGCTCAATTGGCCGATTTCTCAGACAGCAAATTTGTACTGAAGTTCCCTTTGTATAATGTAACATTCAACAATCAATTCATTGTTGATACGGTACACTATACGGTAACTATGAAGAAACGCTAACAGGCACGGAAGATATTTATACCCGCCGGCCTGCCGGCGGGTTTTTTATTAATAGATTTTCCATAGCTTATCAATCATTACCTTTGCAACTAATTTTTTAAGATACACAAGCTCATATATGATACGTATTACTTTACCGGATGGTGCAGTTCGCGAATATGAACCCGGCATTTCTGCAATGGATGTAGCAAGATCCATCGGCGAAGGGCTGGCGCGTAAAGTGCTTGCCGCCGAAGTGAATGGTGAAGTATGGGATGCTTCACGCCCCATTAATAACGATGCATCTCTAAAACTGCTTACCTGGGGCGAAAAGGGCGCCAAATCTACTTTCTGGCATTCTTCTGCCCACCTCATGGCAGAGGCGCTGGAAGCCTTATACCCCGGCGTAAAACTGGGCATAGGCCCTTCTATTGAAAATGGCTTTTACTACGACATAGATCTAGGCGACCGCACTATTGGCGAGGATGACCTGAAAAAGATAGAAGATAAAATGAAAGAGCTGGCTAAAAACAATAGTGTTTACCAGCGTGTAGATATGCCTAAAGATAAGGCTATAGCTTATTTCACAGAAAAACAAGATCCATATAAACTGGAATTACTGCAGGACCTACAGGATGGCCAGATTACTTTTTATACCCAGGGCAATTTTACCGACCTATGCCGTGGCCCGCATATACCCAACACCGGTTTCATCAAAGCTATAAAGCTGATGAACATTGCCGGCGCTTACTGGCGGGGTAACGAGAAGAATAAAATGCTGACCCGTATTTACGGCATTACCTTCCCTGCACAGAAAGAGTTGGATGAATACCTGGCATTACTGGAAGAAGCTAAAAAACGCGACCACCGTAAGCTGGGTCGTGAACTGGAACTGTTTACGTTCTCAGAAAAAGTAGGCAGCGGTTTACCTATGTGGCTGCCCAAAGGCGCCATGATGCGCGAACGCCTGCAACAGTTCTTACAGAAGGCTCAAATGGAAAGCGGCTATGTACCGGTTATTACGCCACACATAGGCAGTAAACAACTGTATGTTACTTCAGGACACTGGGAAAAATATGGCAAGGATAGTTTCCGTCCTATTACTACCCCGCAGGAAGGCGAAGAGTTTATGCTGAAACCCATGAACTGCCCGCACCACTGCGAGATATATAAATCATCACCGCGTTCATACAAAGATTTGCCGCTGCGCCTTGCAGAGTTTGGAACTGTTTATCGTTACGAACAATCGGGCGAATTGCACGGCCTTACACGTGTGCGTGGTTTTACACAGGATGATGCCCACTTATTCTGTCGCCCAGAACAGGTGAAAGATGAGTTTAAAAAAGTAATAGACCTGGTACTATTCGTATTGAATTCACTGGATTTCCCTGATTTTACCGCCCAGATATCCCTGCGTGACCAGGAAGATCGCAGTAAATACATTGGCAGTGAAGAAAACTGGCAAATAGCCGAACAAGCGATTATAGAGGCCGCTACAGAAAAGCAGCTAAAAACAGTAGTAGAATATGGAGAAGCGGCTTTCTATGGCCCTAAGCTCGACTTTATGGTAAAGGATGCGCTGGGACGTAGCTGGCAGTTAGGTACCATCCAGGTAGATTATAACCTGCCTGAGCGTTTTGAACTGGAATATGTAGACTCTGACAATAGCCGCAAACGCCCGGTAATGATACACCGTGCACCGTTTGGCTCTATGGAGCGCTTCATAGCCGTACTGCTGGAACACTGCGGTGGTAATTTGCCTTTCTGGCTGTCACCTTTACAGGTAAAAGTATTGCCAATAAGCGATAAGTTTGGTGAATATTCAGAAAAAGTAGCTGCAGCACTCAGGGAAGCAGATATACGTGCAGAAGTAGACGACCGCAATGAAAAAATAGGCAAGAAGATACGTGATACTGAACTGATGAAAGTGCCATATATGCTGGTTGTTGGCGAAAAGGAAATGAACGAAGGGAAAGTGGCCGTACGCAAACATGGCGAAGGCGATAAAGGCACGCTGCTGCTGGATGAATTTATTGACGAAATAAAAGCCCTTGTAAAAGCACAAACCAGCGGCAAAAGAACAACTGCAGTGGCATAAGTTTTATATAAAGGCTATATACATTTGAATTGCAAATACATTATTTTTGCCCCATTATTTTAAAAACCATTAATGCAGAAAAGAAGCAAAGCTCCTTATTTTAAGCCAAGACAAAAAGAGAACGAACATCGTTTAAACCGTGAAATAACTGTACCTGAAGTGCGCCTGATAGGGGAAGGAATAGAGCCTGGTGTATACCCCATAGCAGAAGCTTTACGTATGGCCCAGGAACAGGAAGTAGACCTTGTAGAAGTATCTCCGAATGCAGTACCACCGGTGTGCAGGCTTATCGATTACAAGAAATTCCTTTACGAAAAGAAGAAAAAAGATAAAGAACAAAAGGCAAAAGCAAAGCAGTCTGAAGTAAAAGAAATTCGTTTTACACCGAATACGGATGACCACGATTTTGACTTTAAAGCAAAACATGCCGAGAAATTCCTACAGGATGGTAATAAAGTAAAATGCTATGTACAGTTCAAAGGGCGTGCTATCATGTTCCAGGAAAGGGGAGAGCTTTTATTACTGAAATTTGCTGAAAGGCTTGCTGAAGTAGGTGCATTGGAATCGATGCCGAAGATGGAAGGCCGACGTATGTTTGCTATCTTCACGCCCAAGAAGAAAAAATAATATGACAGATTGCTGACAATTGCAGAAAACTTAAAGCAACCTGTTGGAGACCAATATTTTATACATAGGTAAGAGCAAAAAAAAAAATTGAATAAACTTGTAAAAATCAAAAATTAGTTCTTACCTTTGTACCAACAAAAGATAATAGAAATTTCATCGCAAATTAATTTTGCGTTTGTATAAAGAGGTTTTCATGGTGATAGGGTTTATAGGGGCTGGCCTGTTCTCAGGCTGGCTTTTTTATTTGTATCAATTCATGCCCCTGTAACTTTAAGATTTTGTTAGGCAAATCAATCATGTCGATACATTGTTCATCTGTATCTTTGTAAAAGTTTTCATAGTGATAGGGTTTATAGGGGCTGGCCTGTTCTCAGGTCGGCTTTTTTTATTTATTTTGAGCATCAAAACACACGCTATGCGCTTGAAACAAGCGGCACTTTTAGTTTTCGCCCTAGTCTATACCATTTACAGTTATGCCCAGCCCCTATCCGTTTTTGTAAATATGCAAAACCAGGTGATGGTATGGGATAATGGCTTCATTCGCAAAGTAGATTACCTGCCGCCACAAGAAATGAAAACCGGCCGCATAGCTATTCCTTACCTCGACAATTCCCGATCATTTAAAATATACTATAAAGGCGGTGTACGCACGATCAATTCAGGTTTTACCAATGAATTCCAGGTGAGCGATAACCTGGTTGCTTTCCTTAATAATAAATCGCTGAACGTATTTGACAAAGGCAATATCAAAAACCTTTCCAGCTTTTGTTCGCAATATTTCCTTGGCGATAGCGTCATCATGTTCTTTGACGGTATACGCAATGAATATAAAGCCTATTATAATGGCCAGGTATACCCTATTGAAAATTTTCTTGCAGGCAATCCGCTGGATGTGGTAAAGGTATCGGACAATATAGCTGCATACGATAACTATGCAAACCAGTTCCGCCTGTTCTACCAGGGTAATATCATTCAGCAGGAAGAATATGCAGTAAGCAGCTTTGAAATAGGCCGCAATACGGTTGCTTATGTTGATATCAACCGCCAGTTCAAAATATTTCATAACGGTGATTCTTATGTAGTAGAAGATTTTCCGCCCAGCGCTTTCCAGGCAGGTGATAATGTAGTAGCCTATGTATCGAACGATGGATACTTCAAGGTATTTTATGCAGATAGTGTACGCAGCATTGGTTTCTTTACACCTGATTTTAAGGTAACGGATAATATGGTTGCCTATCGCGATCCAAGCGGGTATTTCAAACTGTTCTATAAAGGCGAGATCTATACACTCGAAAGCTACTATCCTGATAAAATTGTTATGCAATATAATTCGGTTGCTTATGTGAACCGGACCAATACACTACGCCTGTTTACAGAAGGAGAAACTTACGATGTAACAAACATTGACCTGGAAAGCTGGGAACTAAGCTATGATGTGCTTAAGTACCAGATAGGAAAGAACATGTTCCGCATTTACTACAAGGGAATAGAATACTGATCTGCTTTAGAAAAACCGTTTTATCATTCTCAGCTTGTGAGTGCGTTTGCGTAACGACACACTCACAATACCTTCCTGGTCTATTTTATCTATTACTACCCTGCCACTGGTATCTGTAGCGTGAATGATATGATGATTATCCAACAGTATACCCACATGGACAATTTTCCCATCAGCATTTTCAAAAAAAGCAAGATCCCCGCAACGTGCGTGCTGTAAGAAATCTACATCTTCACCTTGTGTGGCCTGTTGCGCTGCGTCGCGCAGTATGGCCTTACCACATAGCTTAAAAGCCATTTGGGTCAACCCCGAGCAATCGATACCTGCCAGTGTGCGCCCGCCCCACAAATACGGAGCATTCATATACTCCATAGCTGCTGCTTTCAGTTTATCGCAATCCAGTTCCAGATCTTTTACTGCCAGCTTTTTACCTTTATACTTACCCGTTTGTCCTAATATGGTAATCTTGCCGCCCTTCATGCCGAAAAGGTCACAGCCGATAGGCATCCATTGCTCACTCTTATCAAAAACCAGCTTGTCGGTATGTTTAGCGGCTAAAAACTTAGCGTCTTTACGGTATTCTTTACGGGTTATTATAGCCAGCTGGCCGAATTTACACCACCCTTCATAATCATCCCAGTGGAGACGCACCCGTGCCCAGTCTTTTTCATTTAACTCCAGTACCTCTACCCTTTCACCAAATAAAATTTCGCTCACTTGTTCCGAGCTATGTGCCGGCTCCTTGCGCAAAGGCATACGCGACACATTACAAAAAGCATAAGATAATACCATATAATCCTCCTGGGTGCAACAAAATTACACTGCAATGCCCAAAACTGTCCTATATAAGCGGTTTAGTTTCCCCCAAATCTTTTTACTAACTTAGCACGCTAAATTATGCCCCAACCATATTATATTATTTTTAATAATGCGGCCGGCTGATTAAGATGAACAATTTAAACGGATTAAAAAGTCACACACATTATGGATTCAACAATTATCGTTGCCGTTGTTGCGGTAGCGGCTATATTAATAGGTATTTTTCTAGGTAAATTCATTTTCGCTAAAAACACTCAAAAACAAGTAGACGACGCCAACGAACAAGCAAAAAAACTGGTAGAAGAAGCTAAGGCACATGCAGAAACAATAAAAGAAAAGAAAGTACTGGAAGCTAAAGAACACTTCCTGCAACTGAAAAGCGAACACGAAAAAGACACCAACCAGAGAAACCAGAAATTAGCCGAAGCGGAAGCACGCATTAAACAGCAGCAGCAAAGCGTGAATGACAAGAACGCTTCACTTCAGAAACAAATAAACGAATACCAGGCGCAAAAGGAAAACCTTGATAAGCAACTGGAAGTTGTAAATATTAAGCGTACCGAACTGGAACGCCACCAGGAAGAACATATTAAACGCCTGGAAAAAGTAGCCAGCCTTTCTGCTGAAGAAGCAAAAGCTGAACTGATGGAAGCGGTGAAAGAAGAAGCACGTACGCAGGCCATGGCCCATGTGAAAGAGATAATGGAGGAAGCTAAGGCCAATGCTACCAAAGAGGCTAAGAAAATTATCATACAGACCATACAACGTACCGGTGCAGAGCAGACCATAGAAAATGCCATCACAGTATTTAACCTGGAAAGCGACGAAATAAAAGGACAGATCATTGGTCGTGAAGGCCGTAATATCCGTGCGCTGGAAGCCGCAACAGGTGTAGACCTGATCATAGATGATACCCCTGAAGCTATTGTGTTAAGCTGTTTCGACCCGCTGCGCCGCGAGGTAGCACGCTTGTCGCTGCAACGCCTCGTACAAGACGGCCGTATACACCCTGCACGTATTGAAGAAGTAGTTGAAAAGACCAAAAAGCAACTGGAAGAGCAGGTGATGGAAATAGGCGAACGCACTATCATTGAATTGGGTATTCACGGCCTGCATAAAGACCTGGTGCGCATGGTAGGTAAAATGCGTTTCCGTTCTTCTTACGGCCAAAACCTGCTGATGCACTCGAAGGAAACTGCTAATCTTTGCGGTATCATGGCTGCAGAGCTCGGACTGGGTCAGAAAGTTGTGAAACTGGCTAAACGCGCCGGCCTGCTGCACGATATTGGTAAAGTACCTGATGAGGAAACAGAACTGAGCCACGCATTGCTGGGTGCCAAGCTTGCTGAAAAAAGCGGCGAACATCCTGCTATCATCAACGCTATTGGTGCACACCACGACGAGATGGAAATGACTTATATCATTTCACCGATCGTTCAGGCTTGTGACGCGATAAGTGGTGCACGCCCGGGCGCACGCCGCGAAATGATGCAAAGCTACCTGCAGCGTATCAAAGACCTGGAAGGCCTGGCAATGGCTTACAATGGT
Organism: Flavipsychrobacter sp.; assembly: GCA_024508935.1. Lineage (GTDB taxonomy): Bacteria > Bacteroidota > Bacteroidia > Chitinophagales > Chitinophagaceae > Polluticoccus. The sequence continues at coordinate 144,349 of JANINW010000030.1, forward strand.
GTAGAAAAAGCATACGCAATACAAGCAGGCCGCGAACTGCGTGTAATAGTGGAAGCAGACAAAGTAAGCGATGCAGACAGCGATCGTTTGTCTTTTGAAATAGCGGATAAAATTCAGAAAGAGATGCAATACCCCGGCCAGGTAAAAGTAACCGTGATACGGGAACTGAGAGCGGTAAACATAGCACGTTAATACAAAGTATAAAAATGAAAAGGTGGGCCGTTGCCCACCTTTTTCTATTCAACCAACCTGCTACAACAAGGGCGGCAGGATGAACCCGCCACCCTTTCTCCTAATTAACCAAAACCAATTTTATAACGCATCGATTTGCGCCTTGAAGGCTGCCGGATCAACCTTTGCCACGTTCACCGTATAATTTCCGCCATTTGCCGGGGTAGCCGCCGCTATGCCCCCGTAAAAATGACCGTCAACCACCAGCATCACAACAAAGTGTACCGGTATATCCGGCACATGGCCTTCTGTAACAATATTCCCACTCCTGCTAAGCATGGGCCACAAACCATTGTAGTTATTATATAGCGCAGTAGCGGAAACTGTTGTGCCTGTGGGAATAGTTACGCCGGCTATAGCAACCGTGAAATTCTGGTAGTTGGGATTAGATAAAAACCTGTCGGCATTGCAATAACCTACGCTATCACAAAACATAGACAATGTATCTCCGTTGACTACAACCCATCCAAAACCATTTTGATGTGACGAATCTTTTTGCGCCGGCATCCAGTTCACCCCGTTTGCTGCATTGTTTTCCAAAGTCTCTCCTACAAACAATTTCATATTAGGGTCTGCAGTACCTTTTTGCGGAAGATTGGCCTGGAACATATTACCATTCTTCAATAGCAGCCTTTGCCCGTTTTGTGTTGCATTAAAATATACTTCGCCTCCTGAAACCAGCGGCTCACCACCGCTAACCGGCAGTACTTTAGAAAATAGCATATCCCCACGCTTCAGGTATTCCCGTACTTCTATATCTACATTACCGGTCACATTAGTACCATCTTCTTTCATAAAGGCATTAGCAGGAATTACAAACCGGGTGCCACTGGTGCCGTAAAACGAGGCCCCTGCAGCTGCATCTATGGTCTTCTTCTGTGATTTTACCATGGCATTCTGCATCACAGATTCCAGTGTACCGTATTGTCCCAGGGTAGGATTATTAGTATTCCCGTTACTTGTAACCGGGTCTTTATCTTTAGTGCAAGCTGCGAAGAACGCAGCCATCACTATTATTGGTAGCATGATCTTTTTCATAAAGTAGGTGTTATTTAGTGAAGGAATTTTTTTTCGGAACCGGTTCCTTTGGCTCAATCCAAAAAACATACCATTTCCTTTACCTCTCTTCTACAAAACACCTGCTTAAAGCCTGAAACGCTTTACCAGCTTGCATTAAATTTTTTTGTCATGAAATTGACATTTCAAAAACCAATAAATACTATTTAACCTGCTATTAATATTTTCAGGAACCAGCGAACGTCCGATACCAACAAAAGCAAGCTTTAAACCGTTAATTTTGTAAGCATAGCATATGGCAACGAAGAAAACGGCTACAGCCGCGAAAGAGCAGAACAAAAAGACCTCCCTGAAAACAGCAGATGACCGGCAGCACAAGGATGATGAGATATTCATCAAAGGTGCGCGCATGCATAATCTTAAAAATGTTGATGTAGCCATCCCACGTAACAAACTGGTAGTAGTTACAGGTGTATCGGGCAGCGGCAAAAGCAGCCTGACCATGGATACGCTTTTTGCAGAAGGGCAGCGCCGCTATGCAGAAAGCCTTAGCGCTTATGCCCGCCAGTTCCTGATGCGCATGGATAAACCTGACGTGGATTACATAAAGGGCATTTGTCCGGCAATAGCTATTGAGCAAAAAGTAACCACCCGCACGCCACGTAGTACCGTGGGCAGCATGACAGAGATATACGATTACCTGCGTTTGCTATTTTCACGTATTGGCCGCACTTATTCGCCAGTAAGCGGCATGGAAGTAAAGAAAGACAGTGTGAGCGATGTGGTAGACTATATAAAAAAACTGGGCAAAGGCGTAAAGGTGCAAATAGTAGTGCCGCTGGTAACCCGCTACGGGCGCAGCGTACAAGAGGAACTAAACATATTGATGCAAAAAGGCTTCAGCCGCGTATACGCAAAAGGGCATGATGAAAAACCAGTGCGTATTGAGGAGGTGCTAAATGGTGATTATAAACTACCGGCAAAAGACTTGTACCTGCTGATAGACCGCATTGTCACTAAAGAATTTGACGAGGATGACCTCCACAGACTGGCCGATAGTATCCAGACCGCGTTTTATGAAAGTGAAGGTGAATGCTGGCTGGAACTGGACGGCAAAAAAATGCAGAGCTTCAACAACCGGTTTGAAGCAGATGGCATGACCTTTGAAGAACCTACACCTAACTTATTTTCATTCAATAATCCTTATGGTGCGTGCCCTCATTGCGAAGGCTTTGGGCAGGTATTGGGTATAGATGAAGACCTGGTGATACCCGATAAACGCCTGAGTGTATACGAAGGTGCAGTGGCCTGCTGGCGTGGTGATAAGATGAGCGAATGGAAAGATTCTTTTGTGCGCACAGTAGCTAAGTATGACTTTCCCGTACACAAGCCTGTTGCTGACCTTACAGAAAGTGAGCACGAATTGCTATGGGAGGGCAATAGCCGCGTAAATGGTATTCGTGACTTTTTCCAGATGGTAGAACAGAACCTGTACAAGGTACAATATCGCGTGATGCAAGCCCGCTACCGCGGCCGCACGCTTTGCCCTACCTGCAAAGGCACGCGCCTGCGTAAAGAAGCCGGTTATGTAAAAGTGAGCAACGCCACCATAGGTAACCTGATGATGATGCCGGCATCAGACCTGAACGAATGGTTCCAGCATATGGAATTGACTGCTAATGAAAAACAAATAGCCAAACGCATACTTATAGAAATAAACCAGCGGATAAAAACCCTGTTGGATGTAGGATTGGGATACCTGACGCTGAACCGCCTTGCCAATACATTGAGCGGTGGTGAAAGTCAGCGTATACAGCTTACCAAATTCCTGGGCAGCAACCTTACCGATTCGCTATACATACTGGATGAGCCGAGTATAGGGCTGCATACCCGCGATACGGAACGGCTGATAAGCGTATTGAAATCATTGCGCGACCTGGGCAATACAGTGGTGGTGGTAGAGCACGATGATATGATGATGCGTGAAGCAGACTACATCATAGACATGGGACCATTGGCCAGCCACCTGGGAGGAGAAGTAATAGCTGCAGGCCCATATAAAGAACTCATCAAAAACAAAATGAGCCTTACCGGGCAATACCTGAGTGGGGCATTGCAGATAGAGATACCTGCGAAAAAACGTAAGCCTCGTGGCAGTATTCGCATGGAAGGTTGCAAACAACACAATCTCAAAAACATTGATGTAGACTTTCCGCTAAATGTGATGTGCGTAGTGACCGGCGTGAGTGGTAGTGGTAAAACGACGCTGGTAAAACAAACGCTGTACCCTGCCCTCCAAAAACACTACGGTGAAGGCACTGACAGGCCAGGCCTGCATAAATACCTGGGCGGCGACCTGGACAATATTGCGCATGTGGAAATGATAGACCAAAACCCTATCGGCAAATCATCCCGCAGCAACCCGGTTACTTATATCAAGGCATGGGATGAAGTACGCAAGCTGTTTACTAAACAGCCTTTGGCGAAAATGCGCGGCTTTGCAGAGAAACACTTTTCCTTCAATACAGATGGCGGTCGATGCGATACCTGCAAGGGTGAAGGGGAAGTGATCGTAGAAATGCAATTCCTGGCAGATGTGCACCTGCTATGCGAAAGCTGCAAGGGGAAACGATTTAAAGACGAGGTGCTGGAAGTTACCTACCGGGAGAAGAATGTATTTGATGTGTTGGAAATGGGTGTAGACGATGCTATTGCTTTCTTTAAAGATGAAAAGAAAATAGCCACCGCATTACAGCCTTTAAGCGATGTAGGGCTGGGTTATGTGAAACTGGGCCAAAGCAGTGATACCCTGAGCGGTGGCGAGGCGCAACGCGTAAAGCTGGCATCATTCCTGGGCAAGGGCGCGGCCAAGGAGAAAGTATTATTCATCTTCGACGAACCTACCACCGGCCTGCATTTCCACGATATAAAAAAATTGCTGGGTTCTTTTGACGCGCTGATAGAGCAAGGGCATAGCATCATAGTAATAGAACACAACACAGATGTGATAAAAAGCGCCGACTGGGTAATAGACCTGGGCCCTGAAGGCGGAGCCGGGGGCGGCCATCTTTTATATGAAGGCGAACCGGAAGGTTTGAAAAAAGTAAAAGAAAGTTATACCGGGAAATACATGTGATACTAATTGCAAAGGGCAAAATTCAAAATGGGAAACTGTTTTGAATTTTGCCCTTTGCAATTCTTTAGAAACAAAGCTGGCTTTGACCCTATTTAAGATATAATCAATATTTTGTTCGGAAGTTTCATATTACCAGAATTTCCACCAGGGCTTGTACTCTTTAGGCTTAGACTCACTTGTATAAAAATACAATGTCGGCACAACTATATTTTTTAGCATTTCTTCAACAACCTTATCCTGGTCTTTCCAAGACGCCTGATTAGCCAACGTGTAATTTTTGTACACACTTAAAAAATCCATGAAACTTTGTTCTAACCTGGATATAAAACCTACATCACTCATGAAGGACAAATCAAAGCTATATTGATAATCACCTATAAGGACTGATTCATCATCAAACACTAAAACATTACCATCTTCTCCAAGGTCATTCAACCATGTAGTAAGCTTATACCAATCCATTTTATCTTTTAGAGGCGTCTCATATAATTTGCACAGTATAACACCAATAGGTACTTGGGGAGATATGTGAGTTACTGCACCATAATTAGCATATAGAAATTCGGAAAAACAACTAAAAATTTCCTTTATATTTTTTGCAAGTGATAGTTCTATAAAAAAATAATCAGGCTCCTGGCCCTTGCAATAAAGTTATCAGCCCATTCCACTATATCATTTCGTGTAACTATCCCACCCTGCATACAGGTGTAGAACAAGAGTATTTCCTGGATATGTTCTTTAGGCTTCGAAGTTTTCATCCTGTCCATGGAATTACAACACTGGCAACACACGGTTCTGAACTGCGTATACCATTTTTATAGACATAGTATGCAACTGGGTTTTGCTATGCGCATTCCGCTCTATATAGTAAATGGTATCGGTTATCAGTTTTACCATACTGGCGAATACCTCAAGAGGCACCTGCATTGCTGCCAGCTTTTGTACAAACTGCCCTTCTTCCTGTGGTAATGCCGGCGGCACTTGTGGCAAGTACCGTACACGTATAGCCTGTTCCAGCAATTGTATAATATAGTGCAGGAAATTCTTTTGCTGTTCGCGACCTGCCTTACTCCACTCCTCAGCCCATTTCGCAATAGCAATACCGTTGTTTGTAAACAGCGCATTGAAATAATTACGAACATCAGGAAACAAATCATTCTGTGCGTGTCTTGCCAGGCGTAAGGCTTCGGTAAAACTGCCTTGCGACAAATGAGCTACCTGGGCAGCCTTCCGGTCGTCTGCCAGGCCACGTTGCATAAGCGCATTAGCTATGTCCTGTTCAGGCACGGGGGCCAGGCGCACTATTTGAGTGCGCGATAAAATAGTTGGTAGGATATCTTCGGTGTTTTCTGCTACAAATATCAGTATAGTGTCGGCAGGCGGCTCTTCTATCAGCTTCAGCAATATATTTCCTTCCTTACCCAGGTATTCGGGCCGCCAGATGATCTGTATCTTTTTGCCTCCTTCATACGATTTCAGGTTGAGTGTATCAATGATCTCCCGGCATTCTTCCGCTGTAATATTACCCTGTTTGTTTTCGGCATTTATAAACTGGAGCCAGTCATAAGTTGTGCCGTAGGGTGTTTGCAACACATACTCGCGAAAGTCTTTAATAAAATGACGACTCATTGCTTTTACGCCCGGCTTAGGGGGTATAGACGGGAAACTGAAATGCAGGTCGGCATGCTCCAGTTTAGACACTTTACCGCAGTTGGGACAATGCCCGCAAGCATCAGTAGCCGTTTTAGCCTCACAGAAAATATATTGCGCCAGGGCTAAAGCAAGGGGTAAACCTCCCGTTCCTTCATTCCCGCATAAAAGCAAAGCATGGGGGAAATGCCCGCTCTGCCACATATTTAATAACCCTTGCTTAGCACTTTGCTGTCCTACTATATTACTGAATTGCATGCTTCTGTGTCCTTACATCCAAAAGTAAAGAGGAAACGGGGCTTGCAGTAGGAAGAAAAGATTTTTTGGAAGTAATATTTTTTCTTGCATATCTTTGTGATATCAAAATAATATCATTTAGAATTTATTAAAAACACACTATATGGAAAAGATCATCAAACCCATGAACGGATACCTTGCATTACTCATTTCATTAGTATTGCTGGGTGTTGCCATCTATCTCTTTACACAGGGCCCAGAGAACCCTGTAATGATAGCGCCCGGTATTATATCGTTTGGCCTGGCATTGTTCCTGCTGAAAGGCCTTATGATCATTCAACCCAACCATGCGCGCATACTTAACTTCTTCGGTAAATACTCCGGTACGGTAAAAGACAACGGGCTTTTCTTTGTAAACCCATTATATGCTACTATTAAAGTGACACAACGTGCGCAAAACCTGGCTACCCCTACCCTGAAAGTGAATGATAAAATGGGTAATCCAATAGAAATTGGCGCGGTGATAGTATGGCAGATCAATGATACCTATAAAGCGGCCTATGATGTGGCAGACTATATGATCTATGTTAAGACCCAGAGCGAGGCTGCTCTGCGCAACCTTGCTACCAGCTTTGCCTACGATAATATTGAGGATGAAACAGCGACCATCACCCTACGCGATGGCGGGCAAAAAGTAAATGAATTGCTGGAAGAAGAACTGGCTAACCGCTTGTCCAATGCCGGCATTATCATACAGGAAGCACGTATCAGCCACCTGGCCTATTCGCAGGAGATAGCCGGAGCGATGCTGCAACGCCAGCAGGCTACCGCTATAGTAGCAGCACGGTATAAAATAGTAGAAGGTGCTGTTGGAATGGTAGAGATGGCATTGGAACAACTAAGCAAAAAGAATATTGTAGAGCTGGATGAGGAAAAGAAAGCCACTATGGTCAGCAACCTGATGGTAGTACTTTGTGGTGAACGTGGCGCCCAACCGGTGTTAAACACAGGCTCACTTTATTCATAAAACCATGCAAAAAATTCAATTTTACCTTTGCTTTTATATTTAAGACCATGAGCAAAAAAAGCTTCGTATTACGCATAGATGAGGAAACGTTCAAGGCCCTGGAGAAATGGGCTGCAGACGATTTTCGCAGCGTGAACGGGCAACTGGAATGGATAATAGACAAAGGATTGAAAGAAGCAGGCAGGAAAAAGAAAGAATCCAAACCACAAGGCGATTGCGATAAAAAAGAGACCTGATACAGAGAAGGCTGCAATTTGCAGCCTTCTTCTATCTATAGCAGTTTACGCATTACATAATCATTCATCCAGTAGGGACCAATAGGCACATCTTCTTCATAGGCTATATTATACCCCATTTTTTCATAAAATTTTATAGCCGGATTATAACGATTGACATTCAATTCCAGTATCCCAGAACCAGCAGTTGTTACTTCTTTCTCTACTGCCTGCACCAATGCTTTACCGTAACCTTTGCCATGTATAACGGGCGTGCAATAGAGTTTATGCAATTTATATACCGATGGATCTTCTGCTCGCGGTGCATAGGCTGCAAACCCTACCGGCAGGCTATTTTCCTCCAGGATAATATAAACCTGTTCACCGGTAACTACCTGCTGCTGCAATACGCCTGCATTATAAAAAGTATCCAGCATATAACGTACCTGGGCAGCTCCTACTATGGGCTCGTAGGTTGGCCACCAGGTTTTTTCAGCTATATCCCTTATAATATTAGTATCCTCGATGGTAGCCGGTCGTACTATTGCCATGCTGTAAATATAATACCGGCAGCATTTCCCGCTGTATTAAATCCGCACAACACATTGTTTTTTTAAATGACTTGTATTATTTTCACCTCTATGAAGAAACTACTATTAATTACCGGTGTTCTATTTTCACTTTGCATGCTGGCCCAGTCTTGTGCTCCGTCGCATGGTATCCCACGCCCTCAGCGTATGCCTATGCCGCCTAAGCCTATGGCAGCAGTTCAGCCAACAGCTTATAGCAATTTAGGATAAGGACATTCCGGTAAAGCTATATACATACATATGAAAACAATAACCGGCATAGCGGTAGTTTGCCTGCTCGGGCTATTAGGCAATGCCTATGCTCAAAAAACAGGCCCCCAGATACGGTTTGGCAATTTTGAACAATATGGCCTGCACGAAGCCAGCGTAAAAGATATTCTATCCCAGCCCAAGTTTACCTCACTCACCCCGGGCTGCAAGGTTGTATCGTTTGACATAAACGGTACCGAACCCAATAAAGAATTTATCGGGCCTTACCACTCCAAAAGTAATATGCTCACTTCAGACCAGATACGTTATATACGTAGCCTGTACAAAAACTGCAAAATGTGGATGTGTAATATTCATGTGAAATGCAGCGATGGTACGGAATATGTGCTTGGCAAAGGAGATACAGAGTTTTCCATCTACAATTTCACCATTACCGAATAAACAATAGCCCCGGGAAACCCCGAGGCTATTTAATTAAAACCACCACCTATGCTTGCTATTGTTTCCTGTCTTATTATCTAAACCTTGCTATTCATTACTCATTAAGCTTTAGCCTGTGCAAATTCTACGTTTATCAGCATTTGCACATCATCGCCTACTACAGCACCACCGGCTTCCATTGTAGCATTCCATTTCAGGCCAAATTCTTTACGGTTTATTTTTCCTGATGCTTTAAAGCCAGCTTTTGTATTACCCCATGGATCTTTTACTGTACCACCGTATACTACCGCAAATTTCACTTTCTTAGTCACGTCGCGGATGGTAAGATTACCTTCCAGTGTATACATATTACCTTTTACTTTTTTGAATGAGGTGCTGGTAAAGGTCATATTAGGGTATTTCTCTGCATTGAAGAAATCATCACTTTTCAGGTGACCATCACGTTTTTCATCGTCGGTGTTCACACTGTTCACATCAACAGTGAAGTTGATCTTCGCATTGCTAAAATCAGGGGCAGGAGATTCTACACTGCCATTGAACATTTTAAAACTGCCTTCAACTTCCGATATCACCAAGTGCTGTACGTTGAATTTTACTGATGAATGGCTTTTGTCCAGGTTCCATTTTGTAGACTGGGCTGAAGCACCAAATACGGAGAAAGCTGCTGCAAGAATAAGGATCGCTTTTTTCATTTGATTTTTGTTTTACTTTAATTTGTTTTCACAACAAATGTATATACAGTAATTGGAATAGAAAATTAATTTCCTTTATAGCCATATCGACGGGCATTGCATATGAATGAAATAAATATTTTATTTGTGAAAACGTACCCCAAAATGAAAAAAAACCTTTTAACAGCGAGCTTGGCAGCGATGGCTTTATTTACTGCCTGTAGTAAAGATGATAACAAAGCAACCACAACACCTTCTACCAACAACTCTACCTCCTCGGTAAAAACAGGTTCTGTTTTTACGTATAACCATATTGATTATGACAGTGTAACCGGCACTAATGTGTTATCTACAACTCAGTACACACTGACAATGGTACGCGACAGTACCATCAGCAATGAAAAATGGTTTATTGCAGAACGAAAAGACAGCAAAGGCAGTCAGTACGGACTGGTGAAATTTGGAACGGATGGCATGTACACTTATGGCAGTGCTGGTGCAAAAATGCAAATGAAATTTAACGCGTCAGTAAATGATACCTGGGTAGACGCCAGCAACCAAACTTGTGTTGTGAAGTCTGTAAACCAAAGCATAACAGTTCCTAAAGGCAGCTTTACCAATGCGTATTATGTTGAGAGCAGTGATGCAAACAGCCTGGAAAATAAAATGTGGTATAACAATACAGAATACCTCCTGCGCAATGAGGAGTATGATGAAAGCCCTACCATGCCGGGAACAATGATACTTGACTACAGGGATGAATTAGTCAGCATCCAATATTAAAAAATGCCCGGCGATCGCCGGGCATTTTTTATATAAATAGTGCACTGCTTACTTTTGCCTGATGGAAACACATATTCCCCAAACTGCCCTATTGGAAACCAACCGCTTGTTTTTGAAAGAAATAACCCCTGAATGGCTGCATTATGCTCTTGCAAACTTTAACGACGCAGAATTGATGAAACTATTCGGTTTTAATACAGCAGAAGAACTTACGATGGAACGAAAAAAGTATAGTGCCGGTATGACCACATTTTCCATCAGCTTTAGAAATTTCTTAATGCAGCTCAAAACAACGGGCGAAACAATAGGAAGGATAGGCTTTCATACCTGGCAGGTACGACACTTTCGTGCAGAAATAGGCTATGCTATAACTAATAATGCCTATAAGAACCAGGGATATATGACAGAAGCTATGAAAGCTGTTATAGATTACGGCTTCAGAACTATGGAACTGGAGCGTATAGAAGCATGCGTAGGGCCTGGTAATACCCCCAGTATAAAATTGGTTGAAAAGTTCGGTTTTTCGAGAGAGGGCTATTTCAGGAACCATTATTATAAAGACAATGTACTTTACGATTCTATTAGCTTTGCCTTGCTGAAACAAGAGTATTTGAACACCAGCGGCGATATACCTGTTTAATATCCGCATCATTGAGATTATTAGATAAAAAACGTACGTTTGCAACACGTACACAACAAATAAAGCATATTTTTCTAATATGAATTTTCAACTTACCGAAGAACAAAAAGCAGTACAACTGGCTGCCAGGGATTTTGCCAAAACAGAATTATTACCGGGTGTCATTGAACGTGATGAGCACCAGAAATTCCCCACTGAACAAATAAAAAAATTGGGCGAACTGGGTTTCCTGGGTATGATGGTTGACCCTAAATATGGTGGCAGCGGTATGGATACCATATCATATGTACTGGCTATGGAGGAAATATCTAAAATAGATGCTTCCGCTTCTGTGTGTATGAGTGTAAATAACTCACTTGTGTGCTGGGGCCTTGAGACCTATGGCAACGAGGAGCAAAAAATGAAATACCTGGCAGAAATGGCCAGCGGTCAAAAATTAGGTGCCTTCCTGCTGAGCGAACCTGAAGCCGGCTCTGATGCAACTTCACAGCGCACTACAGCGGAAGATATGGGCGATTACTACCTGCTGAATGGTACTAAAAACTGGATCACCAACGGTAGCACCGCTTCTTATTACCTGGTAATAGCACAAACATACCCTGATAAAAAACATAAAGGCATCAATGCCCTGATAGTACACAAAGACTGGCCGGGTGTAACTGTAGGCGCTAAAGAAAACAAATTAGGTATTCGTGGTAGCGATACACACAGCATCATGTTCCAGGATGTGAAAGTGCCTAAGGCAAACCGCATAGGTGATGATGGCTTTGGTTTTACGTTTGCCATGAAAGTACTGGCAGGCGGCCGTATAGGTATTGCTGCACAGGCATTGGGCATAGCAAGCGGTGCTTATGAACTGGCTTTGAAATATTCTAAAGAACGTAAGGCATTCGGCACTGAAATCTCTAACCACCAGGCGGTGGCATTTAAGCTGGCAGATATGGCTACGGCTATTGAAGGCGCCAGGCTGATGGTATTGAAAGCTGCGTGGACCAAAGACGAGGGTAAGGACTATACCCTGTCTGCATCTATGGCCAAGCTGTATGCTTCTGAAATAGCCCAATGGGTAACGAACGAAGCGGTGCAGATACACGGCGGCTATGGCTACGTTAAAGAATTCCACGTAGAACGCCTGATGCGCGATGCCAAGATCACGCAGATATATGAAGGCACCAGCGAAGTGCAAAAGATCGTTATCAGCCGTACGGTACTGAAAGACTAAATCATTAAATGTATATAGCAAAGCGGTTGGCATCTGCCAACCGCTTTTTTCATGTATATGATGATGAAAAAACTTTAGTTAATGATAAGCCTTTGTGTAGTACGGCCTTCTTCAAACAGGCAGGTAATGCTATACACACCCTTTGCCATCCCGGATACGTCTATAGCCACATTACCATTACCCCCGGCAATAGCTATTCTTTTTGTAACCTGCCCCAGGCTATTGCTAATAAGTATCTCCCGGCCATGCAGTTTGCTATCAAAACGCACAACACATTCATTTACTGCAGGATTGGGGAATACTACAAACGACAGGTCATTAGCAAGTTCTACTACCGATGTTGGCCACATATAAAGCACATCAGGATTTTGCAGAAGTGAATACCTATACCCTCCATTTACCAGTTCCACATTCATGCGTGCAGCCTGCTCTTTGGTAAACATGGTCCGGCAAGTATCGGCAGAATAGTCCATATGGTTCATAAACATAACACCGGGCGCATTGGGGCTACATACATCCAGCAGAGGGAAATTAGGGCATGTGCTCTGCGTAGGTTTGCTTTCAGGCGGCGTATCCGCTACGCCGTCATCGTCAGTACAGCTGCTATTATCGAAGGTAGACATACCAAATGGGTGGAACAGGTTAAGGAAGTGTCCTGTTTCGTGTACCAGTGTACGGCCTGCCTTCGCAGCCTTTGCCGGGAAATATTGTGCCGCATCTGTTTGCTTACCAAAAGCAAAATAAGCTATGGCTATACCCTGCTCTTCCCACGGAAACTGGGTTGTACCACCATAGGCAGGGTAAGGAGGCGGCGTACCAACACCACCCACGCCAAATGGAGTAATATTGATGACCCATACATTCATGTATTTGCGGGTATCCCACGCATCGGCACCGCCGGAGCTTTTAAATTTAGCGTCACTGCAGGCAAATTTTGAGCCGGTACTCCCCGCCTGCACGTCAAATGCGTTTTGCACAGTTGTAACTATCTCGTAGCCAGGGGTATAATTTCCTTTAGGGTCTTTATGAGCCAATGCAAAATTCACACCCAGCTTGCCATATAATGATTTAAAGGCCCCGGGGATAGTTGCGCTGTCTGCGTTCATAGCATTATAGTCTGCATTCAACACTTCCATCTGCGTTTTCACACGCTCTTCTACACCAGCCGCACCGCCTATCTGCTGCAGTTGTGCATCTGTGAGCACTATGTGAAAGACAACCGGTATGGTATTATTAGCTGCAGTCGATTTATTAGCGGCATTAGCTTGCATAAAAACTTGTCCTTGCTGTCTGATATGCGCATTTAGTTTGGCTACATCCGCCTTGTAATTCGGATTAGCCTCTTGTGCCCTGGTCATTAAAAAGTCAAACCCATCTGTAACCTTGAGATCTGAAAAGTCTTGCGCCGAGGCAGACAGGGAGAGCAATGTTATTGCTCCAAGCAGTGTGTATTTACGTAACATGGTTATTTATTTATACAGCAAAGCTACCGTAGCAATATTGCCTGCGGGGTTAACCTCTTTTAAGCAGTGTTAATTAGTCTTAATACTTAAAACAGGTCCTGGACCAGCTTAAATCCGAAGCCACGCACGTTGAGAATAGAAAGGGTTGGATCCTGGGACAAATGCTTGCGCAGTTTAGTGATATACACATCCATATTGCGTGCATTAAATATTGTATCGTCGCCCCATAGCTTAATGAGTACCTGTTTTCGGTCTACCAGCTCATTCTTATTGAGGATAAGTTCCTTCAGCAGTTCAGACTCTTTATGTGAGAGTTTTATTTTGTCATTTCCGTGTACCAGTGTTTGCGACTGCATGTAAAAACTGTAATTGCCAATAGTTAATACTTCTTTAGGAGTGTCTTTAACCGTAATGCGTTTGCGCTTCAGCAATTCATTTATCCTGAGGAATAACTCATCAAGGCTAAAAGGCTTTTTCAGGTAATCGTTGCCGCCAGAGGTAAACCCTTTTATTACATCGGCAGTTTGTGAACGAGCGGTAAGGAACAGAATAGGAATATCTTCGTCTATATTACGTATTTGTCTTGCAAGGGTAAAGCCGTCAGTACCCGGCATCATCACATCCAGCACGCAAATATCCGGCCGCACTTCTTTGAAACTACGCAAGGCGTCAATGCCATTCTTTGCCCAATGTACAATGTATGCCTGCCCTTCCATAGCCTCTTTTACAAGCTTTCCTAAAACAGCCTCGTCTTCTGCAAACAATATTACGGGTGTGTTCATGATCTGGGTATCCTGATGATAAAATGGGTTCCTTCTTTCTGCACGCTTTCTACATCTATGCTACCGCCATGTAGCGCTACAACTGCTTTCACATAACTCAATCCAAGCCCGTATCCTTTTACCTCGTGCAGATCTCCCGAGGGAACACGGAAAAACTGGTCGAATATTTTAGCAAGGTATACCGGTGCTATTCCCCTGCCATTATCCTTGACTTCCAGTTTCAGGCTATCTCCTTCTGCCGATGCAAGAATGTATATTTCAGGCCGTTCCTTATCGTTGTATTTTAATGCGTTGTCCACCAGGTTTTGCAGTACATTACCTATATGCACATTATCTATCGAGGCGTATAAACTGTCAGGTACTATCTCTATGTGTAAACGGGCATTATTCCGCTCCAGGGCCGGCTTTACCGTAATATTTATTTCGTCCAGCAATTGCTTTACAGGCATATCCTGGCGATGCAGCTTTATTTCATTCTTTTCAAAAGCGGCCATGTTCAGCACTTTTTCTATCAGCACTCCCAGACGCTTTAGTTCGCTTTGTGCAGCTTCAAGGTATTCTTCTTTTGCACTGCCTGTAGTATGCGTGCTGCCTATCAATTCCAGGGCTACGGATACTGCACTGACCGGTGTCTTCAGCTCATGTGTCATGTTATTGATAAAGTCATTTCTTATTTCGGCCATTCTCTTTTGCCGGAAGAAGGTTGCCAGCAGATAAACGAAGGAATATACAAATAGTGAAATGAATAAAACAGATATGGCAATGACCCACACCATATTGCGCAACACAAAACTGTTTATATCTTCAAATGCCACCTGCAGCATTGTACCGTCACGCCCAAGTGGTGCTTCGAATGTATTAGTATACCCTTGCTTATCGGCCAGCGCTTTAAATTGTTTTTTATCAGTGGTCGCTTTTATCACGGTACCGTCCAGCCTTATCAAGGCCATCTGGTAGACAGCAGATATATTTCTCTTTGCCAGTCCAGTTTTAAAACTTTCATTATATGCGTCAAAAAAACCCGAAGTATCTAATGATTTAGCACTATTTCTAAAATCGAGCACAATATTTGCATCAGCCCTGTTCATTTCATTTAGTAAAGAATCGCCAACACTGTCGGCCGCATATTTTATCACAACACCGGTATTAGTAGTGCTATGTTTTTGCAGCGCATTATTAATACCATTCCTTATTTTCTTAAATAAGTCAGCACTTTTGCCCTTACCCATTACCATGTTCATTTGCACGCCTATCATGGCTTCGGTCATGGTATTTTCCACATCAGCCCTGAACCGGGCCTTTTGTTCCAGGTACATATTATTCAGCCAGTAAAGCTGCAGGCCTATAATAAGTACTACAGAAACACTTGCCAGTATAACGAACAACTTAAACCTTCGTTCCATACAAGACAAAGATATTTTTTATATAACTGCCTGTTATATTCCGTTAACACTAGTTAACGTTTAAGTTTTTTTAAGCATTCCGCAGCCATCATTTAGTATCTTGTAATAAATCATAATACTATGCATTTCAAAAACGCAATAAGCTGGTTTGAGATACCAACAACTGACCTTGAACGGGCGCAACGATTTTACGAGACTATATATAATATGACCATGATACCCATGGATACGCCTAATCTTCGTATGCGTATGTTCCCTATGGAAGATATGATAGGCATTGGAGGCGCATTAGTGCATAGCGACGGCTTCCATATTCCCTCGGCTACAGATGGGCCACTTATATACCTGAATGGCAATCCGGACCTGCAACAAATACTCGACCGCGTAGAACCTGCGGGGGGAAAGATAATGGTACCCAAGACCCAAATCTCGCCTGAACATGGCTATATGGCCGTAATACTGGATACCGAAGGTAATCGTATTGCCTTTCATTCAGTAACGCAACCCTAAACCGGCCGGTCATAATTTGGATATACCATGTTTTTTGTCGAATTTAAGCAAACCTAAAGCCTCAGTTATGATAAAATATATCCAGTTGCTATTGTTTGTTGCTATCTGCAGCGCTGCCAATGCACAATCTTCAGATGTTAAAAATATGGCAAAAGAAAACCCGGTACTGATCGGGCAGCAGAGAAGCACGACTATACACAAAGGCGAAATAATGATTGATCCTGTCTTGAGGCTGCCGGAGGCGAACAAAAACTATCACATCACCGGCTTCGAGATATCCTACCTTCCTAAAGGCAAAGGGCATGATCTGCTGGGACCATTTATTATAAAAGGAGATAACCTTACTACCGGTAGGGCCGCAGACATTTTAAATAAGATGGAAGCCGGCGACCGGGTATTCTTTGAAAATATAACAGCAATCAGTAACGATCCTAAAGAACACCCGTTAAAGTTATCAGCTGCAATAAAGATTGAATAGCAAGTCCTCCTTTGCCCGGTATGCCGGATGGAGCTATCGTTCATAATAGCTTAATTTAATATTTCCCGTCATTATGGATTATTAAGCGTATCTTTGCGCCTCATTTATAATAAGTTCTTTTAATGATTTCATTTTCGAGCCTCTCATTGAGAGAGGAATTGACTCGTGCCGTATCGGACATGGGCTTTGAGACGCCGACTCCCATCCAACAAAAAGTTATCCCTCAACTCTTATCCCAACCTTCTGATATTGTAGGCCTTGCACAAACCGGAACCGGTAAAACTGCAGCCTTCGGACTTCCGCTACTGCACCACACCGATGTTTCTTTGAAACACGTGCAAGCACTTGTATTGAGCCCTACACGCGAATTGTGTATGCAGATACAAGAGGAATTTAAAAAATATGGCTACTACATGCGTGGTTTGCGTACCACTGCTGTGTATGGCGGTGTGCCTATAAGTGGCCAGATACGCGAAGTAAAAGCGAACCCACAGGTAATCGTAGCTACTCCCGGCCGTCTTATAGACCTGCTGGAACGCAAAGCATTATCGCTGGAGCAGGTAAAATATGTAGTACTGGATGAAGCGGATGAGATGCTGAACATGGGCTTCCGCGAAGACATCGAATTCATCCTGAAAAATACTCCCCAGCGTGAGTTTACATGGTTGTTCTCAGCAACGATGAGCAACGATGTGCGCAACATCGCTAAACGTTACATGAAGGAATGGCAGGAATATGCTGTAGCGGCTGCAAATGTTACCAACGAAAATATTGACCACCAATACTACGTTACCCAGCACCACAACCGTTTTGAAACACTCCGCCGCCTGTTGGATTTTGCTCCCGGTATATATGGTATCATCTTTGTACGTACACGCCAGGATTGCCAGGACATAGCCGAAAAGCTGATGCGCCAGGGATACCATGTTAGCCCGCTGCACGGCGATATGGACCAGAAAATGCGCAGTAAAGTAATGGAGCGTTTTAAAAATAAAACGCTGCAGGCCATAGTAGCTACCGATGTAGCTGCGCGCGGTATAGATGTTAATGACATTACCCATGTTATCAACTATGAATTGCCGGATGACCCTGAAGTATATACCCACCGTAGCGGCCGTACCGCGCGTGCCGGTAAATCAGGCATCTGTATGTCTATTGTTAGCCCTAAAGAAATATCTAATATCCGCCAGATAGAACGCATTGTAAAATCGCGTTTCCATAAGAGCGATATCCCTGATGGTGCAGAAGTAGTTCGCAAACGCCTTTTCCACTACCTGGAACAAATAGAAAATGCACAACCGCAAGCCGATTTTGCAGAAGTGTACCAGTCTGTTATCCATGAAAAATTTGACCAGATGGATCGGGACGAACTGATACGCCGCCTTATATGGCTGCAGTTGAAAGAAACGATAGATGTATATAACGACGCTGAAGATTTGAATGCAAGCTTCCAGAGCCGTGAAAATAAAAACCGTGGTGGTTCACGCGGCAGTGTAAGGCTATTCATTAACATTGGCCAGAAAGATGGTATCAATTCAAATGAGCGTTTATTACAGTTCATCACTGAATCTACGGATATAGAACCCGGACAGATCGACCGTATTACCGTTCGTGACCTGAGCAGTTTCTTTAATATGAACTCAAGTGCGGCAGAATATTTAGTCCAATCCTTGTCTTCCAAGAAATTTAAGGGCCGGAAAGTAAGGATAGAAGAAGCTGAGCAACGCGACCGCGACAGGCAAGGCGGATATTCTTCAAAACCACAGCAGAAAAGCTTTTCAGGCGATTTTAGGAGTGGCGGACGTGGAGAGAACCGCGGTGAAGGCCGGGGTGGTTCACAGAAATTTAACAAGCGATATTAAATAAAATGACAATTTATGCTTGGATAGCCCGGTCAAACGGGCTATTTTTGCGTTCATTAAAACCAGATGCGTATGAGGCTGTTGATACTATTTATTCTTTCGCTGGTTATCACTAACAATGTTCAGGCACAGGAATCGCGCCTGGAGAAAGTTGAAAAAGTGATAGACAACGCAGTAAAAGGCATTGCAAGTTTCTACCACGATAAATTCGAGGGAAGAAAGACCGCAACGGGTGAGGTATTTGATAATGATAAATACACCGCTGCCAGCAATAAGCTGAAACTGGGCACTTATGTAAAGGTTACTAACCTGTCTAACGGAGAAGTAGTATATGTACGCGTGAATGACCGCATGAATAAAAACAACCACCGCCTGATAGACCTTGCAGAAGTAGCTGCTGAAAAGCTGGATTTCCGCCACAAAGGGGTTACCAAAGTGAATGTAGAAGTAGTGCCAGCAGAAGAAGGGCGCATGGCTATACTGGCACAAAAAGGCCAGATGCCAAATGTAGCGGCACCGGCTAAGAATGAATTATAATCTATCAGACATTATTGATACAATAAAAAAGGAGCCGAAAGGCTCCTTTTTTATTACCAGTCATATTTGTTCCATGCCCAGGCAAATGGCATAATAAGTATACTGAATGTAAAATTAGACTTTGCTTTAAGCGAAGCCGATTCGCTGGCATACGGGTTATTTTCTTTTTGCTTTATGTAGTCAAACGTACCCATAGAGTAGATAGCCCGCAGCTTGACACCCACACCTGCATATATACCCAGTTCCCCCTTCAGGTAAGGTAAAGCCTTTATAACAGCACCTGCATCTCCCTGGTAAGCTGTAAGCGCAGCTGTTGGCATAACACCGGCACCAAGTGTACCAAACCCTATAGGCCTCTTTAGCAGATTAGCCTCACCGCCAAACTTGAAATCGATACCTAATGGTACGCTTATCTGCATAGTGCCACCCGTAACAGTGTACTGCTGCGAATAGCCGGTGTAGGAAGAATAGTAAGCATAATCGTCTTCTACTTTTTCATAATCCCACACCAGCATATTAAACAAGCCATCAATACCGAAAGTAAGCGAACTCTGGTCGCCGATCTTGGTCAACGGGATACTTGTACCCATAGTTACACCGAAACCTCCTTTGGTAGACACTTTCTCTGTGGTCATCGAATCCAGCATATAGCGATATTCTGCTTTCACTTTTGGGAAAGAATAGCCTATCTGGAAACGTTGCAGCGCCTTAGGCACCCGGGGCTGTGCATTGGCCGATAGGGATATCAGACCCAATGCAATAATGGGCATGCATTTTAAAGAGTTTAATAGCTTCATGACTTGCGTTGTGAATTTGAGGCGATAAGATATAAACAAAAAGCAAATAGTCAAACCCCAAGTAATAACTAATCGTTTAAATGAAAATTTCTGCAAGCTGTGGATATAGCTTTTTTTATTTTCGCAGTATGAACATTCATCCTGCATTATACATAGGACAAACGGAAAACAAGGGGCGGGGTGTTTTTACTTATGAGCAGATCGGGGCGGATGAAATTGTAGAACTGTCTCCGGTGATTGTAATGGACGATACAGACCGCAAAAAACTCGATGAAACCCTGCTGCACGATTATATTTTTGAATGGACACCGGGAAACTCCAAACAATGTTGCATGGCGCAGGGTTATATATCTGTGTATAATCACTCCTATACTTCCAATTGCGAATATTTTATGATGTATGACGATAATACTATCATGATACGCACCGTAAGAGAAATAGCAGCGGGAGAAGAACTGACCATTAACTACAACGGCGACTGGAATGATGAGCGCCCCGTTTGGTTTGATGTACACGAATAACCACCAAAACACAAAAACTATGTGGCAGGAAAAAGACAACATCCTTTACCGTAGCTTCGAATTCAAAGACTTTTCTGAGGCTTTTGCTTTTATGACACGTGTAGCGCTGATAGCAGAAAAGCAAAACCATCACCCGCGCTGGACCAACGTATGGAACAAGGTAGAAATATGGCTGAACACCCACGATGCCGGCAATAAGGTTACAGACAAAGACTGGAAACTGGCGCAGGCTATAGATAAACTAGGCTAGTCCCCTACTCTATCGTAAATACGGGATAGCGCATGTGCACCGGCTCGTAGTAATAGGAATGCTTATAAACAAAATCAAGCTGCGCTTCACCATCCTTTGAAAATTCAGGATCCGTTTTACGTTTCTGTTCTAATGCGTTGCGCAAAGCCGGGTCATTTTTCAGCAATGCAGCCGCCTCATCTTCAAACACATAATCACTATACCCTTCCTTTTGCTGCAGTATCGCATCGAAAAAGCCCCAGGCAAAAAATGCATCGGGCGCTGTGGGCTCAAGCGTCTCTACTATATAGCGTCGGGCCTTCTGTGCAGTGGGTATTATATAGTCTCCTTTCAGTAATTGTACCTGTTGCTTTTGCATACGCACCTTGACATTGCTATGCAGGTAATGCCCCTCATATGGCTTAGGCACTGTTTCATAATTATCTATATAACAAACTGTCAGGTCGAGATTGCTATCACGTTCAAGTTTATACATCTTCACCCCATTCATTTCCAGTCTTCTTATTACTCTATCCCAAGCATGCTGGATGACATAAGCTTCAGGAACATCTACCTGCTTTTTACAAGCGTAATTATTGCGTATGGGTACCAGTTTTGAAAAAGGCTTGTCTCTATCGTAGTACAGTCTTGGCTTACCCGAAATATCACTGGGTTTATAACCAGCTGCATAGCCCTCAAAATTCACAGGCGTTGTAACAGATGTATCACACACCCAATCTACCGGCAACTGTTTTTCTCTACGTATAGCGCGTCGGTCTTGCAGGCGGGTATATTTAATTTCGCCGGCGTTCTGCGATGCCAGCTTTATGAAGGTGCACATTAATGCATAGGTAGCTTCTACCCTTTGCCTGAAAGGCTTGAGCATGTGGGTTTCAGGCACAAAAGAATAAGTTTGGAATAATGCAGCAAAGCCACTCGCAAAACGCGGGCCTTCGTAAAATGCCGTCCATCCTTTATCAGGCGTATGCCCCCAGTGGTTTACATAAGGTACCAGGTCATACCCTTTCTTTTTCATATCAGCATATATCATGGGTTCAAAACGATCGTGCAGGTAATTGCCCATAGCACCACCCAGCTTATTATGCTGTGTACTGAGCAGGGTCATAATATGCTGGTAGTCTGCCCCATCGCTGACATGGTTGTCAATAAACAAGTCGGGATCCAGGTAATGGAATAACTGCACCAATGACCGGGTCTCTTTTGCATCCATTTTTATAAAATCGCGGTTGAGGTCCAGGTTCTGACCATTGCCCCGGAAACCGTACGCTTCCGGGCCATTCTGGTTGGCACGGCTATGACTATTGCGGTTCAGCGCCCCGCCTATATTAAAGACCGGTATCACGGCCAATACAATATTATCAGGCAGTTTTATCTTGCCATACGCAGCATCGCGCAACAGCATCATACTGGCATCTATACCGTCGGGCTCGCCGGGGTGAATGGCATTGTTTATCAGCAATATCATTTTACCTTCTGCCTTCCATTCATCTACATCAAAACGGCTGTTATTACTATAGTATACCACTTGCAGCGGGTAAGCCGCATCTGTAGGCCCAACCTTCTCCATTCGTATTTCCGGGAACTGAACATCCAGCGTTTTATAAAAATCAATAGCTTCCTTATAGGTAGCGGACTGTTTCCCTTCACTTTCTTCGAAAGGTGTGGTTATGGTTTGCGCGTTTACACATGTTGTCCATATAAGCCCTGAAAGAAATAACAGCTTTTTCATGGCAATAAAAATACAATACGGCTGTATACGCTGTATTTACCAAAGGCGTGATTTTTCAAATGACTTAAGCTTTAGTAAGAGTCCCACCATCCTTTCTTCTTCCATAAAAAAGACATAGGCATGAATATAGCCGATATAGTAAAGGTCGATTTACCCTTTAGCGTGAAATCAGATGCGAGATCGTCCTGTTTGAAAACAGACCCATCCTTGCTGATGTACTTAATATTATCCAGGCTATACAATAGCCTGAACTTCATACAGATGCCTTTAAAAAAACCTACTTCATATTTTACCACAGGCGCAACGCTAAACCCAGTAGCTGTATTGTCTTCAAAGCTGGTGAGCGCATAAGAAGGATATATACCTGCACCTATACTGGTACAAAAGTGCTGATTCTTGGTACTGGTAGCATCACAGCCGAATTTAAAATCAAGCGTGATGGGCAAGCCAACTTCGAGCGTCAGGCCCGAGATATCAAATTCAGGTACCTGGCTGTATAAGCCGTTGGCAACATTCTTCCAGAATTTGAAGTCGTAGGTAAAATCAATATTGGTAGCCAATGTGCTGACCCTGCCCAACCTTGTAATAGGTAAATAGGTGCCAATGCTAATGCCGTAGGCAGCCGTAGTATGTACTGTCTCATGCCATTGCGTGTCGCCTGTAAAATCTCCGTCACTGTTATACATCTTCAATTTACCATCATAGTCAGCCGTGCTTTTTACAAAGGAGTAACCTAACTGAAAGCGTGTCAGTGCTCCCGGAAATTTGGCCTGCGATTGAAATGAAAAGAAAACAAAAACAAAAGTCAATAATTGGTGTAAAGGATAGATAGATTTCATATAGAATTTAGTTAGTTCATCTAAGATAAAATAAAAAAAAAATGATACATACAAGCTTTGCGGATATGTTTGCAGCACTACCGGCTTTATGGATTTCTAATTTTTCCGCATCTTTATAATAACAGCATCATTTTTGGAACGTTCCAACCAACATACCAACCTTACAGATGAACAACTACTACAGGAATACCGTAGTAGTAAAAACAATGAATGGCTGGGAATATTGTTACAACGCTATACCCTGCTGCTGCTTGGTGTGGCCATGAAATACCTGAAAGACAAAGAGCAAGCAGCAGATGCGGTACAACAAATATTTTTAAAAACACTTACCACCCTCCCCCAGGGCGAGATACAAAACTTTAAAGGCTGGCTGTATATTTTAATGCGCAACCACTGTCTTCAGCTGTTACGCGACAAAACTCATTTGGCCGGTGAAGAGGTTTTAGAGAAAATACCTGTCCAGGAATCAGAAAGCAAAGAAGCACTTTGGCAACACGAGCATACACTGGAACAAATGAGCCTGTTGCTGAAGCAGCTGCCGGCCGAGCAGCAGCAAAGTATAGACCTTTTTTACCTGCAAAAATTAAGTTATAAAGAAATAACAGACAGAACGGGCTTTAGCTTTGCACAGGTAAAAAGCTATATACAAAACGGCAAGAGGAACCTGAAACAATTACTTTTAAAGAATACTGACAAACGCCGGCCATGAACAGACTGAATGATATATGGCAAAGTGGTAAAGGCAAACTGCCTGAAGATAAGCTTCTGGCTTACCTGGAAGGCAAACTATCGCCCGCAGAGCAGCATGAAGTAGAAGCATGGCTGGCAGACGAAGGCATGGAGGCCGATGCGCTGGAAGGCTTAAAAGCCCTACCTGCAAATGAAAGTAAGCAGATAGTAGGCAAACTCAATTACGGCCTTAACAAGCAACTGAAAGCAAAAACAAAAAAACGTACCCAACCGATAAAAGATAATTACTGGGCATGGATAGCCATACTTATTATTCTTATACTTTGTATTGTAGGGTATATGGTGTTGCGTATGATCCAGAGAGCAGGCAATGACCATACTGCAGCAGCAATCCCCTTTTCACAAATTGCAGTGCTCAATTCTGTCAAGAACAAACCAGCCGAAAAAAAGCTGGTATTATTTAGACCTAAATACAAGTTTGAAGATTTTAAAGCAGAAACTTATAAAGGACAACCTTCCAACTTGAAGTTCGTCACCAAGACTAGTAAACGTTTTAAAACAGTGCTTACAAAAGCATACTACTCCGACGGATTAAATTTTGGCGGCCACTATTGTTTTGTGCAATGGGGTTGCGGATCTCCATGTAAAGCCAGCGCAATAATAGATTTAAAAGATGGTAATATCTACAATGGACCACCATCCTCTTTAGGGTATGCCTACCGTGCGGATAGCCGTATGATAATAATAAACCCTCCTGTTGCTAATGAATTACTTAATGACAATAAAGAAGGCTATTATCTCAATGACTGTCCTTGGTGTACACCCGAAATATGGGCATTTAATGAGGCCAAAAAAAGTTTTTCCCAATTGCAATAATCCGCTTATTTAGCACCAATAGCCCCCCGTGTTTTTATTAACTCCATTTTGCATATTTAAGCCTGAAAAATGCAGTAACTTGCAGTTCGGCTAATAGCCTATTGTAACCAATATAACATGCAGATTCCCGGAAAGAAAATAGTGCTGGCTGTAACCGGCAGTATTGCAGCTTATAAAACGCCTCAACTGGTACGTTTGCTGGTAAAGGCGGGTGCAGAAGTACGTGTTATCACTACCGCATCGGCAGAGCAGTTTGTTAGCCCACTGGCGCTGGCAACCGTATCAAAACACCCTGTACATAGCAATGTGAATGATGGAGCAGCCTGGAATAACCATGTGGAAATGGGCCGGTGGGCCGATGCTATGGTTATTGCCCCCTGCAGTGCCAATACCCTGGCAAAAATGGCCAATGGCCTTTGCGACAACCTGGTATGTGCCGTGTACCTTTCAGCAATATGTCCCGTATTTGTGGCGCCTGCAATGGATGAGGATATGTGGCTGCATGCAAGCACACGCAATAATATTCAGAAAATACGCAGCTACGGTAATCATATCATCCCGGTAGCGCATGGAGAACTGGCTAGCGGACTTATAGGCGAAGGCCGTATGGCGGAGCCGGAACAGATCGTATCCTACCTCAACAATTTTTTCCTGGAGCAAGGTAACCTGCCGCTAAAAGGCAAAAAAGCGCTGGTAACAGCAGGTCCTACGTATGAACGCATAGACCCGGTACGTTTTATTGGTAATTTTTCTACCGGCAAAATGGGCATAGCCCTGGCAGAGTCGCTTGCCGATAAAGGTGCTGATGTAACCTTGGTGTTAGGGCCTTCGCAACAGCAGGTTTACCATAGTCGTGTAAGCGTGGTACGGGTAGAAAGCGGGCAACAGATGTATGATGCCTGTATGGAAACATTTCCGCAGGCGGATATATCTGTTTTAGCAGCAGCCGTGGCCGATTATAAACCGGAACAGGTAGCCCCGGAGAAAATAAAAAAGCAGGGAGATACGTTAAATATTAATCTTACAAAAACTCAGGACATACTGGCATCTCTCGGTGCCATTAAAAAACCGGGACAATTGCTGGTAGGTTTTGCATTAGAAACCAATAATGAAATGGCACATGCCTTTTCAAAACTAAAGAATAAGAATGCCGACCTTATTGTACTGAATTCTTTGAAAGATGAAGGTGCAGGGTTTGGCCACGATACGAACAAAGTAACATTAATTGATAATAGCGGCGAGCACCTTACCCTGCCTTTGCAAAGCAAACAGGATGTGGCAGCGGCTATTGTGAGTCATATACTGGAGATACGACATGCTGAAAAAACTGTTTAGTACGCTGATAGCTTCCATATTGCTGGTTACCGGCGCCTTTGCCCAGGAAATAAATTGCAAGGTGCGGGTAATGCATGAAAAAATACAGAATGTAGATAAGGACGTGTTCAATAGCCTGGAACGCGGCTTGTCTGAATTTATCAATACCCGCAAGTGGACCACCGACCAGTTCAATACCAATGAGAAGATAGATTGCAACATCATGATAAATCTTACCAAGGCTTTGGATGTAAATGATGGCACCTATGAGGCTACACTGAATATACAAGCATCACGTCCTGTATTTAATTCCGGCTATACCAGCCCAACAGTAAATTTTGTAGACCGCGAGGTACGGTTCCGCTTCAACCAGTTTACTCCCATGCAGTTTGACGATAACCGGGTGAGTGGCAATGACCCTTTAAGTGCTAACCTTACGGCCACAGTAGCCTACTATATATACCTGGTGCTTGGGCTTGACTATGACAGCTTTTCACCGGATGGCGGAAATGATTTTTATAAAAAAGCGCAGAATATTGTGAACAATGCCCCCGAGCAAGGTAAAATAATTACCGGTTGGAAGGCTGTTGATGGTAATAAAAACCGCTACTGGATAGTAGACCAGCTACTCAGCCCGCGCTTCAAAGAGTTCAGGGTGATGTGGTATAACATCCATCGCAATGCACTCGATAATATGTCGACTAAGCCTGAGGAATCCCGCAAGATTATCTTGGAAACATTACCCAAACTGGCGCAGTTGAACCGTGAGAATCCCGGCTCTATCCTCTTGCAATTCTTTTTCAATGCCAAGAGCGACGAATTTGCCAGCGTGGTAGCGCAGTTACCCAAAGAGCAACGGGCATCTTATGTATCTTTATTGCAGCAGGTAGATGTAGCGAATGCCGCCAAATACAACAATCTTAAATAGCAGCATGAAGCCTTACATATTATTCTTAACGCTGCTGCTAAGCTTAGCTGCGTGCAAGCAAAATGACCAGCCGCCTATAGCTCCGCAGAAAATGGAGGAGATACTAACAGACCTACATTATGCGGAAGTATATAGTATGATGCTCGACGACACACTGCACCAGGCACGCAGCCGCAATATGGATTCACTGGCTGTATATTACAAAGATGTACTGGCGCACCATAAAGTATCAGAAGACGCATTCATGCAAAGCATGGACTGGTATAAAAACCATGCTGAAGATATTGACAGCGTATATAGCCATGTGCTGTTACGTGTATCATCAGCAGAAAATGCCCCGCCTATACCCAGGTAATTTATTTGAGATCGGCTAATGCAGTACGGATACGTTTCATTGCCTCTTTCAGATTATCCATAGAAGTGGCAAAAGATAAACGCACACAATTACTGTTGCCAAATGCCCCGCCGCTTACAGTACTTACATTTGCCTTGTGCAGCAAGTACATGGCAAAATCCTCATCATTTTGGATAGTGGTGGTGCCATCTGATTTTCCAAAGAAGGACTGGATATTAGGGAATGCATAGAACGCACCGTCGGGCATATTGATCTTTATGCCAGGCATAGACTGCAATTCACTTATTACATAATCACGGCGTTCGCGAAATGCAGTTACCATTTCATAAGTAGGCGTGAGGTCACTCAACAAAGCAGTAATAGAAGCTCTTTGCGCAATTGAATTAACCCCTGAAGTAAATTGTCCTTGTAATTTTTCACAAGCCTGTACAACGGCTTTGGGGCCGGCCATATAACCTAGCCTCCAACCTGTCATAGCAAAACCTTTAGACATGCCGTTGATGACCATCACCCTATCCTTGAGCTCAGGGAACTGGGCTATGCTTTCATGCTTGCTATTGTAATTTATGTATTCATATATCTCGTCGCTGACAATAGCTACCTGCGGATGACGTTTGAACACTTCTGCAAGTGCCGTTAGCTCCGCTTTGGAATAAACGCTGCCGGTAGGATTGCACGGCGAAGAGAAAATAAACAGTTTTGTTTTAGGCGTTATTGCAGCTTCAAGCATTTCAGGCGTCAGCTTGAAATCTGTATCGATGGAGCAGTTGATATAGTTCACTGTACCTTCTGCCAGTTGCACCAATGCACTGTACGTAACCCAGTAAGGGGTCGGTATCAGCACTTCATCTCCCGGGTCTACCAGGCTAAGTATCGTATTGGCTAAAGACTGTTTCGCCCCTGTTGAAACAATGATCTCATCAGGTGTATATTCAAGCCCGTTATCCCTTTTTAGTTTTGTACAAATAGCTTCCCTTAGTTCAAGGTAACCAACCACAGGAGTATATTTAGTATAGCCTTCATCCATGGCACGTACAGCCGCATCGCATATATGCTGTGGTGTACGGAAATCAGGTTCTCCCAGGCTTAGGTCTATAATATTAATTCCCTGCGCTTTCAGTTCCCGGCTAAGTTTGGCCATTTTTATTGTCTGAGGCTCAGCTACACGGTTCAGTCTTTGGGCTAATTGCATGGGCTCTTGCTGTTGTAAAACGCAAATCTAAATAAGATGCAGTATAAAAACGTTATAAGGTCCGGTTAAACCTACATATGCGAGAATGCATCTGTAAAGAACTGGAGATATAAGGCTGCCAATATGATAATACCTATAATAACAGACAACAATACGATAGTCTTTTTATATGCATTATTGATCGTTCTTACCTTGTGTAGCTCACTTACATTGTTCAGTATATTCTCCATACGGGAAAAAGCAGTTTCGCCTTTTACCACGTAATCGTAAGCACCGTATTTCATGCTATCGGTAGCTACTTCTATTTTATCCTGGCCCGATAACATGATCACCTGCGAATCAGGATGACGCTCTTTCAGCATTTTTAGTATTTCTACACCATTTTTGGCATCTGCTTTATGGGCGCTGAGATGATAATCCAGCACAACTATTTCCGGGTTAAGATGCATGTTTTTCATTGCCTCTTCACCATTATCAAATGTTTTTATGTTGTATACAAAACGTTCAGACAAATAGTCCTTCAACATTTCGTTCTGTATCGGTTCATCATCAACCAGGAATATGTAGCGTGCATCAGTTGCCATAATGGAATGGTTCAATTTCGTAGAAAAATAGAAAAAAAAATCTAATCCTCAAAGAACATAGATCATTTAGGCAGATATAAGCCTAAAACTTGCTTAATAATAACAAAACAGCCCGGTAAAAGTACCGGGCTGCTGATGTCTATTGATCTTTGTTTTGACAATTATCGTTGAAGGCTGAACCTGAGGTTTTGACTTACTCCATCGGCAGTAAGGCGTATCATATACATACCGTCGGCAAAGCTTTGTACGTCCATTTTCAGGTTTATTTCGCCATTAGCTATCGTAGTAGCAGTGCTATATACCTGTTGTCCCAGGCTATTGAGCACTTCTACCTTCACACCCCTGTTCTTTACATTGGCGTCAATGGTACCGTGTACTGTGAACAAGCCATTGTTCGGATTAGGATAGAGTTCCAGTGCATTGAAGACACCTTTAGTATTTGCAACAGACAATCCAAGTCCCATTTTCAGTTTATTACTTGCAGGGAATTGCGTTGTAACACACTTGGTTGAGGTATTTACTTCCAGCCATATCTCGTCACCGTCTTTTATATCGCTGGTCTGGTAAGACGAATTTGTTTCACCCGGCAGCATAATGCCGTTCTTGACCCACTGTAATTTTGGATTGCTACCGCAATGCTGCATGACAGCAGAGAATGTTACCAGTTCTCCTTTAGCAACCACGGTACCTTTATCAGAAGACGCTGTAACCACAGGAGCGTACACAGAATCAACCTGCATATTGATACCCTTACTTACAACAGGGAATACACAAGTATTGCTGCTGGTCAGCTGGCACTGGACGAAGTCACCGTTTACAAGGGACTTAGTGTTATATGTCCCTTTGGTTTCACCGGTCAATAACACACCATTTTTCAGCCACTGGAACTGTGGTGTAGTACCGCCATTCGTAAAGTAAGAATAGAATGTCACAGAATCACCGGTACAGCCTACAGAATCAGGCGATGCCAGGAGGGCTATTGTTGCCTGGGTAGTCAGCGTGATAGTCATAGATATGCTATTGCTGGTAGCGGTTGACGGGATAGCACATTGTGCATTGCTGGTTAAAACACAGCTGATGACATCACCTGTTACCAATCCATTATCAGCGTACACATTATTATTTACACCTACGTTGATACCATTCTTCTTCCATTGGTAGGCCGGCGCAGTACCACCATTTATCGCAGTGGCTGTAAATGTCGAAGCAACACCTGAACAACCCTGGTTGCCGGTTGAGCTGGATATAGATACCGAAGGCACTACAAATGGATTAACTGTCATAGTAATGCTATTGCTGGTAGCAGTAGCGCTGGTAGGACAAGGAACGCTGGTTGTAAGCACACAAGTGATCACGTCTCCATTTGCCAGTGATGACACAGTATATGTGGTACCGTTAGTACCTACATTCACACCATTCTTCTTCCACTGGTAAGCTGGTGCTGTACCACCATTCGTTGGCGTAGCAGTGAAGGTTACCGATGTGCTGGCACAAATAACTGTAGCGCTGGCCGATATGCTTACAGCAGGTGTCAGTATAGGATTAACGGTCATCGTTACACTATTGCTGGTGGCATTTGCAGGTGTTGCACAGGTGGCATTGCTGGTCAGCACGCAGGTTACCACATCTGCATTGTTCAGCGTAGTACTGGTATAAGTATTAGCATTAGTACCTACGTTCGTACCATTTACTTTCCACTGGTAAGATGGTGTTGTGCCACCATTTGTCGGCGTAGCCGTAAAGGTTACAGATGTGCCTGCACATATAGTTGTACCCGGGTTAGTACTAATACTTACCGATGGTGTCAGCAGCGGGTTCACGGTTATCGTTACACTATTGCTGGTGGCATTGATCGGAGAAGCACAGTTGGCGACACTTGTTAAAACGCATGTTACCACAGCACCATTAGCCAGCGTAGATGATGAATACGTTGCCGCATTCGTACCTACGTTCGTACCGTTCACTTTCCATTGATAGGCCGGAGACAAGCCACCATTAGTTGCAGTTGCCGTAAAGTTGACAGTAGAACCGGCACATATATTCGTACTGCTTGCCGAAATACTAACAGAAGGAACCACTATAGGATTCACTATCATTGTTATGCTGTTGCTGGTGCCGGTTGGCACAGCAAGACAGGTAGCATTGCTGGTAATAACGCAGGTTATCGCGTCGCCGTTTGCCAGCGTAGAAGAGGTATATGTCGTACTGTTAGTACCTACGTTCACGCCATTTAATTTCCACTGATACGATGGCGTAGTACCGCCATTTGTAGGAGTGGCAGTAAAGGTTACTGATGAACCTGCACATATTGTAGTAGCAGTAGCGCCTATGCTAACAGCCGGTGTAAGGTTCGGATTAACTGTCATTGTAACTGTATTACTTGTTACCGATGCAGGAGTAGCACAGGTAGCATTGCTGGTCAGCACACAGGTTACAGCGTCTGCATTATTGAGTGTAGTACTTGTATAAGTATTACTGTTTGTACCCACATTCGATCCGTTCACTTTCCATTGGTAAGCAGGTGTTGCGCCACCGTTGGTTGGTGTTGCGGTAAATGTTACTGACGAACCCGCACAGATCGTTGTAGCACTTGCGGCTATACTTACCACCGGCACCTGCAAAGCATTTACCGTCATGGCAATACTATTGCTGGTAGCGCCGGTTGGCGTAGCACATGTGGCATTGCTGGTCAGCACACAGCTTACAACATCTGTATTGGCCAGTGCGGCGGTAGTATATGTACTGCTGTTCGTACCCACATTCGATCCATTCACTTTCCATTGGTAAGCAGGTGTTGTACCTCCGTTAACAGGTGTTGCAGTAAAAACTACAGATGAGCCAGCACATATTGTTGTAGCGCTTGCAGCTATACTTACTGTCGGTGTCAGCAACGGGTTCACCGTCATTGCCAGGGAATTACTTGTAGCATTTACCGGTGAAGCACAGGTCGCGTTGCTGGTAACCTCACAAGTCACGATATCTCCGCTTACTAAGGCCCCATTGCTATAAGTAGGACTATTTGTACCCACATTTGTGCCGTTCACTTTCCACTGGTAGGCAGGCGTAGTGCCGGCATTGGTAGCCAGGGCAGTAAAGGTCACATTAGTAAGCGCACAAACCGTAGTACCCGGGCTTGCAGATATTGACACTGAAGGTGCAATAAGCGGATTGACTGTCATGGTAATACCACCGCTGGTAGCCGTTGGCGTAGCCAGGCAGGTTGCATTACTGGTCAGTACACAGCTTACTACATCTGTATTTGCTAATGTCGTACTCGTGTATGTATTACTATTTGTACCCACATTTGTACCATTTACTTTCCATTGATAGCTCGGGGAACTACCACCGTTTGCAGGTGTGGCTGTAAAGGTTACAGAAGTACCGGCACATATTGTTGTTGCAGTAGAACCTATGCTAACAGAAGGCGTCAGGTTCGGGTTTACAGTCATAGTAATTGTATTGCTGGTACCTGTTGGAACTGCCAGGCAGGTTGCATTGCTGGTCAGCACGCAGGTCACTACGTCTGTATTCACAAGTGAAGATGAAGTATAGGTTGTGCTGTTCGTACCAACATTCACACCATTTAATTTCCATTGGTAAGCCGGGGTGGTTCCTCCGTTAGTTGGCGTGGCTGTGAAAGTAACCGATGTACCCGCACATATCGTGCTGCCAGGGTTAGCAGTAATACTTACCGCAGGCATTAGGTTCGGGTTTACCGTCATCGTAATACTATTGCTGGTATCGTTAGCTACCGACAGGCAGGCTTCATTGCTGATTATTACACAATTCACAACATCGGCATTTGCCATTGTAGTACTTGTATATACGGGATTATTAGCACCTACTATGCTGCCGTTTATTTTCCACTGGTAAGTAGGGGCAGTTCCTCCATTGACAGGTGTAGCTGTAAATGTTACTGAAGTACCGGCACAAATTGTATTACCCGGATTTACCGCAATAGTAACCGAAGGTGTCAGTACCGGTTTCACAGTCATCCCTATTGTATTGCTGGTAGCAGTTGGCGTTGCCAGGCAGGTTGCATTGCTGGTTAGCACACAACTTACCACGTCACCATTAGACAAACCTGTTGATGAATATAAATTAGTACCTATACCTGCGTTCACACCGTTTACCTTCCATTGATAAGCAGGTGTTGCGCCACCGTTTACAGGTGTTGCTGTAAATACAGCCAGCGTACCGGCGCATATTGTGTCACTTGGGAATACTGAAATAGAAACAGCCGGTGTCAGGTTCGGATTCACAGTCATCGTAATGCTATTGCTGGTTGCTGTTGCTACAGCCAGGCAAGTAGCATTGCTGGTCAGCACACAGGTAACTACATCTGTATTTGCCAGCGCAGCGCTTGTATAAGTATTACTGCTAGTACCTACATTCGCACCATTCACTTTCCATTGGTATATTGGTGATGCTCCTCCGTTGGTCGGAGTAGCTGTAAAGGTTACTGATGTACCCGCACATATTGTGCTGCCGGGGTTTGCACTAATGCTAACTGCTGGCGTCAGGTTCGGGTTAACCGTCATGGTAATGCTGTTGCTGGTTGCAGTAGCTGTGGTTACACAGGTCTCATTGCTCGTCAGCACACAGGTTACTACATCAGTATTTGCAAGGGTGGTGGTTGTGTAAGTATTACTATTTGTACCCACATTCGTACCATTCACTTTCCATTGGTAAGCAGGAGTTGTACCACCATTCAGTGGTGTAGCTGTAAAGGTTGCTGACGAACCCGCACATATTGTGCTGCCTGGATTAGCAGTTATTGTTACTGCAGGTGTCAGGTTCGGGTTCACAGTCATTGTAATGCTGTTGCTGGTTGCAGTAGCTGTTGTTACACAGGTCTCATTGCTCGTCAGCACACAAGTCACTACATCTGTATTATTTAATATAGAACTTGTATAAGTATTGCTGTTTGTACCTACGTTCGCACCATTCACTTTCCATTGGTAAGCCGGTGTTGTTCCGCCATTCGTTGGCGTTGCTGTGAACGTAACCGATGTACCTGCACATATTGTGCTGCCGGGGTTTGCACTGATGCTAACGGCTGGCGTCAGGTTCGGGTTAACCGTCATGGTAATGCTATTGCTGGTAGCGGTAGCTACAGCCAGGCAAGTTGCATTGCTGGTTAGTACACAGGTAACCACATCTGTATTTACCAGTGCAGCACTTGTGTAAGTATTACTGTTAGTACCAACATTCGTACCATTCACTTTCCATTGATACGCCGGTGATGCACCGCCATTGGTTGGTGTTGCTGTAAACGTAACCGATGTACCCGCACATATTGTACTACCGGGGTTAGCACTAATGCTAACTGCGGGTGTCAGGTTCGGGTTTACCGTCATGGTTATGCTGTTGCTCGTAGCTGTTGCTATGGTTACACAGGTCTCATTGCTCGTCAGCACACAAGTCACTACATCTGTATTATTTAATATAGAACTTGTATAAGTATTGCTGTTTGTACCTACGTTCGTACCATTCACTTTCCATTGGTAAGCTGGTGTTGTACCACCGTTGGTTGGCGTTGCTGTAAAGGTTACCGATGTACCCGCACATATTGTGCTGCCGGGATTAGCACTGATGCTAACCGCAGGCGTCAGGTTCGGGTTA
>JANINW010000031.1 GCA_024508935.1 Flavipsychrobacter sp.
CGAAGCGTCGCTGAAGGCGCTGAAACACTGCCTGAAAGCGGCCGGCACGACACTCGAAAAGGTGGTGATGGTGCGCATCTACGCCCCGGCTTCTACAACGCCATCAACCGGGTCTATGCGAAGTATTTTGCCACCAACCCGCCGGCGCGCAGCTTCGTGCCGGTGGCGTGAGAAGCTCTTCCACACGAACAGAGCACCCTTCCGGAAGTCAGCTCCGGCAAATCCGACCGTACTTGACGTAGACGCCGTGGCCTTGGCTCAAATGGAAGGTTCCTACATACAATGCGACGGGCGATACCAATGAAGGTACCCGAGATGCCTCTCAAACTAACACCCCGAGGGTAAATTTTGGCAATAAAGCACAATATGATCGAAGAAGCGCGAACCTTACTGTCTCATACCTTGTTATTGTGCCCCGAAAATGATTTTCTCCGACAAACCCTATCTTGATACGGAATGACGTTCGAAATGCGATTGGATGCGACGGCGGAAACCTTAGCTGAGAAACTTCTCTTTGCACCTCAAGATGAGAAAAAAAGAAGAAATAACATTATAGTTGTTGGAGCCGGCGCCTCCGTTACGGCAGGCATACCGACAGTA
The DNA here is from genome assembly GCA_024508935.1 of Flavipsychrobacter sp. GTDB lineage: Bacteria > Bacteroidota > Bacteroidia > Chitinophagales > Chitinophagaceae > Polluticoccus. The sequence goes on from JANINW010000031.1 coordinate 601, forward strand.
CCAGGTATTGCAAAAAAGCTCCTTAAAATAATCTCCAGCAGGCTTGGAGTAATTGCCGAGCAAAACGGCGATATCTGCGAAATATACAAGGCACTGGAATTATCTGGTAAAATTTCTGTGTCCAGAAAAGATGAATATAAGTTATTATCAGACATTTCTGAGAGTGATATCGACTGGTGGCATGTATATGATGACTGCTTTCGAAGGTATATGACCCAACCTAACGACGTCAGAAAGCTATTCTCTGACCTTGTCGACGAAGCTGGAGGGGCTATAAACTGGTCCCATCTAGCTCTCGGAGAGTTGGTGTCGCGAGGCATATTTAATACAGTATTGACGACAAATTTTGATCAATTGGCTCTAGCGGGCATTGTGCGTGCAGGGGTAATTCCAGTTGTTTGCGACGGCCTTGAATCGTTAAATAGGATTGATGGTGCTCCCAGCCATCCTCAATTGATTGAAATTCATGGATCTAGGCACACGTACTTCTTGAGGAATGATCGATTGGATGTGGCTGCGGTTCAAAATGATCCAGCTGCTATCGCGGCCATCCAAAACCTATTCAATCGCGCACACTGCGTTGTTGTAGTTGGTTACGGTGGACGAGAAGACGGCTTGATGGATCTCTTGATAAAATCATCTGAAATTTACAGGGATAAGAATATATTTTGGATAATGCATGATCATGATGTTACCAATTTGTCGATAAAGGCAAAAACTTTTCTCTCGAACTCGAGGAACTCGTTTATTATATCGGGGCAAGACTCTGATGATTTTTTTCTTAACTTGTCAAAATATCTGAGAATCGGCTCTCCTTCTGTCATCTCGTCGCCTATGGATGTGGTGAGTAATTGGATTAGAGGAGCTCAACTCGCCGCGATCTCGAACCCAGATATCAAAGCCGAGCTTGATCTAGCTGCATTTAAATTAAATAACTTGCGGGAATCCGACGATCAAATCGGCCTTGACCCTGTCACTTCGGTGGTTGCATCGATAAGAGCAAAAAGAATAGCGGGTGACTTACCGGGATCTTTCGAGATTGTAGAGAATGAAATCGAGAGATACCATGGACTTTCGTCGACTCCTGTTCCTCTTCTTCAGGAGGCTGCGATACTGTCGGTCGAATATGCGCCTCTGGCTGCAGATGTAAGGCCGGCGGAGCTGGCAGCAGAGATTTCTATTTATTTAGCTCAGATCGCTTCAGATATGAGCGAAAGAATTCAATGGTATGGGGTGCTTGGCCGAGCAATTACGGTTATCGGGAATCTAGACACAAAGCATGCGTCCATTGAGCAGTCTGTTCCGGTGCTTCGGCAAGGTCTAGAAATGATCGAGCGCTCCGAATACCCGGAGCACTGGGCTAGAATGAAGGCAAACCTTGGGAATGCGCTAAGCCGCTTGTCACAGTCAACCCCATCGTTGGAGGCTGAAGTTCTAGAAATATATGATGACGTTGTCGATTTTTCCGAGCGCAATAACCTGGGTGAAATCGCGTCTATGGTCAGAAATGGAAAGGCAAATTTGCTACTAAGGCACGGTGTTTCCAAAAAGAATTTGGCAAAGCTTGATGAGGCAATAGAATTATACAAGCTGTCTCTGGCTGGAATTCAATCCAGTGATCACAATAGGCAGAGAGCTATGACAAATGGTAATCTTTCTAGCGCCTTGTTTAAAAGGTATATTTTAGCAAGAGATATTAATGACTTAGAATTGTCTTTGTCTTCTGCGCGAGAATCTGTAGAATTGTACAATAAATCTGGATCATCTTATGGTATAAAGAAATCATCTGATCTTCTTAGATCGATTGAGAGGGAGAAGGAAAATGAAAACGCAAAACCGAGGAAATCTCGAAAACCGAACGACAAGTAGCTTTTGAACACAACGAGTGCATGATCCAGTCTCCAGGATTCATATTTCGGCAGCCTCACCCAAAATACTCCTGCAGCGGCCGCACTTCGAGGTTCCCCGCCCTCAGCGCCGCGATCGCCTCCGCCACAGCCGCCGCACCCGACAGCGTCGTGTAATACGGCACCTTCTGCATCAGCGTCGCGCGGCGCAGTGATTTCGAATCCGACACCGCCTTCTGGCCGTCGGTCGTGTTGAAGACGATCTGGACCTGGCGGTTGCGGATGGCGTCCTCGATGT
>JANINW010000032.1:0-820 GCA_024508935.1 Flavipsychrobacter sp.
ATTGGCATGGTCAGCCCAGTATTGTTCAAATGCCTGCTCATTCTTCAGCGTAGCGTATTGATAAGAATTTACAAATTTTGGAAGACGGGTAAACTCTGTGATAGCCGTTTGCGCAGTGACATTGATTTTAGGAACGCCATCCTGTCCCCTTTTGGTTGTAATAAGAATTACACCATTAGCACCACGAACACCGTATACTGCTGTAGCAGATGCATCTTTAAGAATGCTGATAGTTTCAACTTCATTCGGATCAATTTCGTTGTAACTGTCCCGCACAATACCATCAACCAATATCAAAGGTTGGGTATTACCGGTGTATGTACCAATACCTCTTACATAAAGGTCTGCAGCATCTTCACCAGGTTTACCTGATGTTTGTAATACGCTTAAGCCGGTTAAGCGACCAGCCAATGCATTACTAAGATTGGCAACCGGTGACTGCACCAACTGCTTTGCATTAACTGAAGTAATGGCGGCGGTTACGGATTCCTTCTTTTGTTGTCCGTACGCTACCACAACTACATCAGTTAAGGTAGCAGCCTGTGTGCTTAGTTTAATTGTAAAAAACGTAGCGTTTCCAATTGCTACTTCTTTTACTGCAAAGCCTACCGACGAAACTACAAGCGTAGTGGCAGAAGCAGGAACAGTAATTGAAAAGCTACCATTTGCATTTGTGGACGTGCCTACAGCCGAATTTTTAACCGTGACTGTAGCTCCGATCAGAGGATTGTTGTTTTCATCCTGAACGATACCACTGATCGTTTTTGTTTGTGCGAATGACTGTTGCGCTATTAGTGATAGCAAGCAAATGAACAGCCAC
>JANINW010000032.1:866-1860 GCA_024508935.1 Flavipsychrobacter sp.
TGAAATAATAAATTCAGATTTATAAGCCGAAATATTGCATAGGGCAACATTCAGAGCGAGTCGTTGGTACGTTTGTGTAATGATAGCCAGCAAAAGTAAAAGACACGTATAGCGGCTTAGATGATTTTGCGCATGTATTTTAGAATCAAATGATGACTTTAATCAGCTTTCTATTTTTGATTGCCTGCACAATCAATTACAATAATAGACATCCAATGATGTTATAGTAAATAAATGATTTGAAGAAGCAGTTGAACAACAACTACATTGAGAAAGTGCATAAGTATTTACACCTAAACCCTTTTTATTTCTGTGGGTGTTACTTCTATATTGAAGGGCTTTGTTGAAGTATTTTCAAATTCATTCACCTTTATATTTCCGTCAAACAAAAGGCGAAGTGTAACATTTTCGTTTTCTCTTAACTGGCTAACGAGGTGATATACAGAATCCGATTTCATTTGATTAGCTGTAGTGTAATTCCTGCGGACGGTGTACGTACAATTTTCATCTGTAAATTCTGCTAACAGTTTTCCCTTCGGATCAAGTTCGATTTTTTGTACATGAACTTTTACAGTATCTAAAATAAACGCACAGGAATGTCTTAAATAGTCTTGAAGTTTAAGTTCGTATTGTCCAACTAATTCTTCTCTGCCTTTAGAGTCGCTGGTGTCCTTGTATTCAATTTTAAATTTTTCAGAGAGATCCAATAAGCCTTTTTGCTCCGGCGAGAAAATTGAATTGCTTTTACATGAGCAGATTATAAACAAAGCAGCGAGGAGAAACCACTTCATAAAAGATCGTTTACTTCTTCAAAGTAAAACATTTACTCCCTTATTACCGAATGTGTCACTTAATTAAACCAAACAGCATATCCTTGTCTTCTTAAATCAAGCGCAAGCTTTTTCTCCATGGCTAAAGCTTGTTGTCTATTCATTGGCTTTGCATTAATATGCTCATATAAACTAGGCCTGAGGTAACGACCATACTTCTGAAC
>JANINW010000032.1:1870-2159 GCA_024508935.1 Flavipsychrobacter sp.
CAATAGAAGCTGAGAGCTTGTGGCCCTTTTTATTTACATAACCGGTTTTGTGCTGCTGCAATCGCTCCTGTGGCGTTTTGCTGGTCATACCTACATAAAGACATTCGAGCACTCCGTTAAATTGCGGATTAGCCAGGCGAAACTTTGTGTTCTCTGTAAACACTTTTTTTGATAACTCTATAACGTACACTTTGTAATTATGCTCCGGCACGTAAGAATGATTTTATATCATTTAGGTTAGAGTCGCCAGGTTACAGGATGAAACATGTAATACAGCAAATAGAAAAGG
>JANINW010000032.1:2169-2474 GCA_024508935.1 Flavipsychrobacter sp.
TACTAATTGAACGCATGACCATTTAAGGATTCATCCTGTTGAAATATTCAACTATCGTTTCGTTATTTAGTTTCAGGCGATCCTCACTTGTTCCAAAAGTCAACTCTGTTTTGCCTTGTTTCAATTGTCCAAATATCGATGCTATAAAATCGCTAACTGCAGGATAGGCGTTGTGAATTCCTTTGCCACCAAGATCTGTATTTAGTGCCGGAGGAATCAGCTCAATCACTTCAATATTCTTTGCTTTTAGCAGGTGTCGCAATGAAAGTGTGAACGAACGCATAAAGGCCTTGGTTGCGCAATAC
>JANINW010000032.1:2484-2732 GCA_024508935.1 Flavipsychrobacter sp.
ACAGGTACTTTCGATAAGGGAACAAAAGCCAGCCCGGAAGTAACATTAATGATGGTATTCAGCGATTTTAAATTAAGAAACAGGTTGGTCAAGTGCACAGGCGCCAATGTATTTATGGTGATTTCAGTATTTGCCTTTTGATAAAATTGATCATCTGAAACATCCATCCAGTTTTGTATGCCAGCATTATTAATGAGTACATTCAAATCGTTGTGTTGTTCTTCTATCCATTGGTAAAGAGCTGTGCG
>JANINW010000033.1:0-436 GCA_024508935.1 Flavipsychrobacter sp.
AGATCAGCCGCAAACATGAAAGAGCCATTTAAAATGGCAATAAACAATGGACGCTTGTCTTTATAATCTTTATTGATTTGATCAGCAATCCCTTTAATCTTTTCCTGGATCTCCTGTTCTGATATGTAGGTATCAAAAGTTTTATCGTGCAGTTGAATGGTCGCCATCAGCAATTATTTAAAGCCGCTAAGTTATGGCTTACCTTGTTGCCAAAAGCTTCGGCAATTGAGTTTTTCACCAATTGCCGGCTGCATGCCTTCTTTCAACAAATTATATTCTAATAAACTTTCTAAACGAATGCCTTCAACTTGCGCAATATCGCGAAGTGTTTCGCCTTCCTGTACAACATGATATTCTTCCACTCCAATCTTTCTCTTGCGTTGTAAATACATTAATTGATCTCTTTCAGCAATATCAACTGGCTTCATATCATTAA
>JANINW010000033.1:489-793 GCA_024508935.1 Flavipsychrobacter sp.
TTTTTTACAAACACCACGTTCGTTTCATTGATCTTAAAAACACCCGATGGATAATTGTATGTTTTAACAACAGCTTTTTGTATTACAGGCTCGCTTGTTTTTGCTTCATCCGAAGATTCCGTTTTTACATTGCTTGCATAGACCACATCGTTGTTATTCGGAAACTTGCCATCCAAAGCAAGCAAGGTGTATTGCTGAAGATCATAATCTTCAATCAACTTAATTAATATCTGCGCATATTTTGGATTGGTAGCGTATCCCGCTTTCTTTAAACCATAAGCCCATGCTTTATAGTCTGCAGGGT
>JANINW010000033.1:803-2653 GCA_024508935.1 Flavipsychrobacter sp.
GGTCCAATTTGAATAGTGCGGTATAATAAGGACGATTCTTTAAAAAATCAGAATGGTCTTTATACGATTCAAACGGGTCATCGTATTTGCGGAAGCACTCTCCTTTCGCGTCGTCATCGTGGGAAACTGATTTGCCTGTCCATCCATTGCATTTTATACCGAAGTGGTTATTAGAAGCCAAAACCAAATCACTGGTTCCCGCACCACTTTCATGAATACCTTGTGCTAGTGTGATAGCAGCGGGTACTCCCGTTCTGATTTCTTCTGCTATCGCAGCATTTTTATAAGTGTCAATGTATTTGCGAACTACGTCAGAAGGCTGTGCAAACATGAGTTTGCTAACAATTACAAACAGGAAGGTCAATAGTAGCTTGTGTTTTTTCATGGACTTAAGAGTTTTTTGTACGGTCAAGGCTTACGAATCACATAAATGCCATCTCTAACCGGCAACATCAGCTTTTCAACATCGGTCCGATTCATCACATCATCATTGAATTGCTGAATGGCCCTGGCATTCTTTCCTTTTATCCGCTAAAATAAAACCTCCGGGCTTAACCTGCGGAAAAATTCGATGAAAATAGTTGCTGTAATTTTCTTTGTCTGCATCAATAAATACTAAATCCCAGCTTTCATTGAGTTCATCGACGATTTCTAACGCATTACCGATGTGTAAAATTATCTTTTCTTTAAAAATACTTCGGTCAAAATAAGCTTTAGCCCTCGCCCCGTCATCTTCTCTCAATTCAATCGTATGTAATTCCCCATCTTCTGTTAGCCCCTTTGCCAAACAAAGAGCACTATATCCTGTAAATGTTCCAACCTCTAAAACTCTTTTTGGTCGAATCATGCAACTGATCATTTCTAAAACCTTTCCCTGCAAATGCCCGCTAAGCATGTGTGAATGTGCATGATGATTATACGTGTAATCAGCAATTTCTTTCAATAACTCATCTTCGGGAGACGTATATTTTTCAGCATATTGCTGTGCTAATGCATTAATGAGCTCCATGTTCTAAAATGGTTTTCACTTCTTTGGGAACAGGTTGTGGTTTTGAAATCAGGAATAGGCCTAAAAATGTAAGGATACCATTATAGATGAGCAGTTCGTATCCAATTTTAAAACTACCAAATATTGCAAACGATGTTTGCTTGATGCTGTCACTCCATGCACCGAGTTTTAACTGTTTTTGCCACCACTCAATATTGTTAACAAAGTCAATTCCCAAAATAAGAAGTGGAGCAAGCAAACAAACATATAACACAAGGCGATCGTTTACTTTCCTGTTTGTAAGAATACCAAAAGCAAACAGCCCAAGTAATGGTCCGTAAGTAAAGCCGGCTACTTTAAGAATGATGTCAATAATGGATTTATTATTTACTTTTCCTTTTCAGTGAGATCATCTCTTTTTTTAAGTCCTAAAATATCAATGCAGAAAGAAGAAGTCAATGCAGTTAAAGCACCATCCGCACTTGGAAAAAGAGCCGAGATTAAACCAATAATAAAAATGACAGAAATAAATTTCGGCATGTAATGCAAAGCTACCGTAGGAAAAAGATCATCTCCTTTTGCTGCTACTTTATTGGTTTGCGCATAGAAATATAAGACGCCACCCAGCAACAGAAACAGGAAGTTTACAACAGCCATAATTACACTGAAGGTCATCACATTTTTTTGGGAGTCTTTAAGTGTACGAACACTGATGTTCTTTTGCATCATTTCCTGGTCAAGCCCTGTCATACCAACCGTGATAAAAATCCCTCCAATAATTTGCTTTAGGAAGAAGCCGGGGGAATTCACATCCTGATTAAAAATTTTAGTTAGGCCATTTGCACTCAAGTCATGCATGGTT
>JANINW010000034.1:0-2303 GCA_024508935.1 Flavipsychrobacter sp.
ATTTAACGAAAACCGTTACCAAAACCGATACTGGTTATGCCGCAAGAATATTATTCACTGCCGCTGGTAGTTGACCGATTGATGCGCCAGCAGGAGCATCCGAAGTGCACCTTGCAGCAGTCGATAAATCAAAATCTTCATCTATTACTCACCACCGCTTTCGGAGAGTTTCCCGCCAATGAAAATTTTGGCTGCAGTATCTGGGATAACGATTTTGACAACCTTACGAGTGCACCCAAAATAAAAGAAACCATTCGCCAGTCAATTATGCAATCGGTGAGTGAAAATGAAAAACGGCTAGGAAGGGTAAGAGTAGAATTATTTATTCAGCAGGAAGAGTTACCCGGATCGAATGGGCGCATCGTTAAAAAACGAATCGAAATTACCATTACAGGAATCCTTAACCTAACGAGCGAAAAGTTTATATACAGGGATAGCTTTTTTATGGGCCCCCTTTCATATTAAAGAAGACGAACTAACATGCTTGAATCACGGAATCATATTAAAAACCGCATGCTAAAAAATGCGGCTCGTGCCTGGGGTTATCCCGAAACAGAACCAGAAAGTAATTTCGATCCGCTGGTTGGAATGCTGCTCACGGCATGTTCAATCGAACTGGAAAAAATTTCCGGTGATATATCCAGCTCAAGAACACGGATTTTAGAAAGACTTGTTCAACTATTGTCTCCGGATGTATTAACAGGTGCTTTACCGGCACACGCTGTAGTGGCTGCAAGACCGATAGAAAATAAACTTGAAGTAAAAGAAGACGATCAATACTACATCACCCGGAGATCAAAAGGTATCGCCGAAAACGATGAACCAGTTGAAAAGGATATATTTTTTTCACCTACTGCTAACTTCCAGTTGAACAGGGCTTCTATTCGATTCATGGCAGTAGGCAATCAATTGTATCGTATCTCCAACGGGATTAATAAGGAACTGGTAGCTCATAGCGAAGCGAACAAAGATTTACCCGCATCCTCTTTATGGCTTGGGATTGACGAGCCCGGGGTTAGTTTAAAAAACAGCCATTTTTATTTTGATCTCAGAAACGAAGTACATAAACAATTATTCTATCATCAATTGCCAAAAGCCAATTGGTACTGGAACGATCAGCAAATCAATCATGCACCGGGCTACGGCCTCCGCTCAATTAGTGGCGAACAATTGGACCTTGAAGCAGTAATGAATCGTGATAGTGAGAGAAGCAATAAAATGCGTAAACAGGTGAATGCATTTTACAAGTCTTTCTTTGTCACCCTGCTTGATGACTCAAACCTTACTGCAAGTTCAGATAATTCCATGCTTTCGGGAATGATTGTAGAGGCGTTTTCAGGGAAAGCGGAAAAATTACTCCAACAATATTCTTTACGCTGGATTTGTATAGATTTTCCTCAAACGATCACGAATTCAATATTACAGGAGTTAGGTTGCACGATGAACTGCTTCCCTGTTTTTAATAGGAGAGTACATGATCTCACACATCGTTTACAGGAAATGGTCAATGTGATTCCTTTACCTACGGAAGATATTTTTCTTGATCTTGAGGAAGTCAGCAACGATGAGGGAAAATTACTGAACTCCAATAATCATGGAGCTAAAGATGGCGATTCGGAGGTAGTGTTGTTGCGTAATGGTGGAGTTGGCCGCTTCGATGAGCGGGATGCCGCCTCCCTTGTTGAACATATTATTCAACTGCTTCGGGAAGAAAGCGCTGCTTTCTCTACTTTGGGAACCGATTTCATGACAAATGAATTAAAGCAGTTGGAGCAAATTATAAACAGGCTTGAACAACGGCTGTTTGCAACCCGGCAAACTACTGAACAAATTCCTTATCTTATCCTTCGAAATAAACTTAAATCGCCCTGGCAAAATATATTTGTCCGTTACTGGAGCACAGCTGGCCAGGAAGCGAATAACATAAAAGCAGGAAATATCCTCAGATTATATCGGGGCAGTGGTCTTGAAAATAATCAACTTGTGTTTGTAACTAGTACGCAGGGAGGAAGAAATAAACTAGATACAACGCAGAGTGTATTGACCTATAAAAGTGCCTTGCTTTCGAAAGACCGCCTGATTACTTCAGAAGATATCAAGGCATTCTGTCATTATCAGTTAGGCGACCGCGTAAAAAAAATAGATGTGCAGAGTGGCATCATGGTTCATCCGGATCAGCAACGTGGTTTTGTCAAAACAATAGATGTCAATATTGAGATCAACAAAAAACAGTTCGATGAAATGAAAGAAAGAGGAGAAACTGTTTTCTGGACCGACAATCTCAAAATTCTGCTTGAACAAAA
>JANINW010000034.1:2313-2582 GCA_024508935.1 Flavipsychrobacter sp.
CTTATTGCCTTACCGCGTCAACTTGCAAAGATCAGCATGATAAAAAATGAATGAAGCGCAACACATAAATGAGTTACACAAAGAACTGCATTTGGCTTCGCAAGATATCAAAGCGGAAGTTCAAATGCTCCTGGCGTTAGAAAAGGGATTGTTTCCCGAACACTTTCTAATCAGTCCGGCGCAACGCTTTCGACGCGAATACAGTAAGGATATCGTGGGATCTGAAATTCGTGAAGACGCGAACAAACAACCGTTCATAGAGCTGCATT
>JANINW010000035.1 GCA_024508935.1 Flavipsychrobacter sp.
TGGGCAACGAAGCAAAAGGTATCTATTTTGTAGAAGTAAAAGCCGGTAATGAGAAGCGAATAGAAAGAATAACAGTAAGATAGATTATAAATAAATTAATATATTATGTTTATAAAGAGAGGTAAACCAACCTCTCTTTTTTTATTGAAATTTATTATTCCGTATGTATTGTTAAATTATTTTTTTTTAGTAGATTTAGTTCTCATATATGTTTCCAAAACCTATATAAATTTCGGTGAAATGAAAAAAATTCTATTCTTTGCTGTAATCCTGCTTTTTGCATTACAAACAAACGCACAATCACCTATTACCATAAATGTGCCGGGTAGTAATAGTGGTGGTTCATCAAGCGGTAGCGGTAATGGTTATTGTTTCTCGGTAAGAAATAACAATTCAGGCCCTATTGCTGTTACTGATATCAGTTGTTACCACTATGCCTCGCCTACTGGTGCCGGGCAGTATAGTTTATGGTATACAATGGATCCCACGCAGAACACAGGAACGAGTGGTATAACAGTCAATCCATCTACCTGGACCAACGTAGTTTCTGGTGCAATAGTTAGCGGTTCAAACGGTATCAAACCGTTTTTCACAGGCTTATATATTATGATACCTGCGGGTGCTATCTGCAGATTTGCGGTAACATTCCCGTATACCTATGGCAGCAGTACCATATTTATAGGATCTAATACTGCATCCGGCACCATATTTAGTTCTGGTGGTGTTGATGTGCTGACCGGCGCAAATGGTGTAAGCAATAGTTTACAGGGTTATGGTGCTCCGCCATCATTAAACCTTACGGGTTCACATCAATGGATAGGCAGCGTTACATTTATACCTGCGCAGCCGTGTACAGGTAAACCAACCCCGGGACAAGTTGACGGACCTACCCTGGTGTGTCCGAACAGGCCATATAACCAAAGACTTATCAATCTCGGTTATGTGATCAACCTGTCATACAAATGGCAATATTCCAACAACGGTATTACATGGTCTAACTATACTGGTCCCGGTTTCGATTCTACTATAATATATGATAGTATCACGGCCCCACGCTGGTATAGGGCAATAGTAAAATGTTTGAACAGCAATCTTTCAGATACTACCCCTGTTCAATTTGTAGATATAGCACCATTTTATTATTGTTATTGTAATGGTAGCACTGCTACAGATACCAACGGTATGGATATAGGCAGAGTGAGGGTTTTATCATCTGCATCCGGTGTCAGTAAACTGGATAATGGACTGGGTACCCCTATCACAAGTAATATCACGGCTAATAAGAAATATACCAGTTTCCAGTTCTCTGTTCCACCGGTTGTATTATACAGGGATACTTCTTATTGGACACAAATAACCAAGATACACAAGTCTACAGCCGTTACTACCGGTATAGCCGCAGTGTTTATAGATTATAACCGTGATGGGCAGTTTGATACTGTTACTGAAAGAGTAATGAATAAAGCCATTACCAATCCGTTAGGAACAGACAGTGCAGCATTCGTGGTACCACATAGTGCGGAAATAGGTTTGACCGGTCTGCGTGTAGTACTGCGTGATAATGGTGCGTCAGAACCATGTACAGGTTATACAAACGGTGAAACAGAAGACTATCTTGCTGAGATACGCTACGAGCCATGTAGTGGCCCGGTAGCTACTGGTAATGTAGAAGGAGATACCTCTATGTGTGTGGGTTATGATTATGTGGTGTATGATACTACTTACGAAGGCCGTAAATCGGAGATAAACCGTACCTGGCAGGTGAGCGGTGATAATATACTTTGGTTCAATGCGCCGAATGGTATTAATAAAGATACCCTGATGCGCATCTTTACCGGTCAGCCATTGTATTACAGGCTACGTACTGATTGCGTGCCAAGTACAGATACTACTTATTCTGCTCCAATGCTGGTAGGACCTAAGGCCGGATATAAATGCTATTGTTTCAGCCAGGCTGTAGGCGGCAAGCTGCTGGATACCAGTGACATCGGTGCTTATTCGCTGGCAGGCTATGTAAATAATGATGGTGGATCACACCTGCTGAATGCTAAAGCTACCCACAAACGCCAGGACCATACAGATGAGTCACCTATACTGATAGATGTAGATAGCATGTATGAAATAAAAGTATTCCATACTATGCGCAATGACCTGCATGCCGATGCGAAGGTTACCATCTTTATGGACTTCAATAACAACCATCAGTATGATATACCGGATGAGCGTGTATACACGGGTTATACGGCAGTAGGTAATTTTACATTGACAGATTATCTGAATGTGCCGAAAACAACGATATTGAATACTCCTACCGGCATGCGCGTGATATTGAACAATGATCTGGCTCCGAACATACCATCTGACGAGGCCTGCGGTACGTATACGTCGGGCGAGACAGAAGATTATATCGTTAAGTTCATCCAGCCATTCCCTGCCAGTATAAACGAGTTTGCAGGTATCAATCATTTATCTATCTATCCTAATCCTACAAGCGGTAAATTCCGTTTAGAATTCAGCGGCAGCAGGAATGTAGATAAAGTATCTATTACGA
>JANINW010000036.1:0-29754 GCA_024508935.1 Flavipsychrobacter sp.
CCTTTCGCTACCGTTTCATTCGCTAAGGGAGCGCAAAGGTAGAAGAAGTTTTTTATCTTCCAAAACTTTTTTGAAAATTATTTTTTCGAACAATTTTCACTCAGTTTACTTCGATAAAGTTGCAGTGATTATCCTCTTTAAGAACTATCCGTTTTCTCTGAACGGGATGCAAATGTAAAGAGCATTTTATCATTGGCAAAATCTTTTTCAAAATTTCTTAAACCTCATATGATGTAATGCAGATTGGCTATATTCGGGATACATCAAATACGCCTGTATGAAAGCATTCCTTTTCTCCGCAGCATTAGCCATTACTCTCTTTAACCTTACTTCTTGTGAAGAAGAAAAATCGAATGCGCAGAACATTCAACGCATGAGCGATACGATAGGTAAGCTATACCCTACCGTAAATCGTATAAGTGTAGAAGTAAGAGAACGCGAAGACGTGATCATTACACTTGGCGATGCAGACTTATTCAATGCACCGGAAGAAAAGAAGAAACAGGTAAGCAATGAACTGGGCGAATTATCCAATTACTTTTTTGCGAAAGACAACCATCTGAAAGGAGGTAAGGTAATATTCACGAGAGATGAGCGTAACCTGGAAGTAAAAGACGAGGATAAAACAGAAATGGATATGCCGGCAGAAGCATTCAAAAAACAATAGCGGCTGGCACGAATTTAACATCCGGGTTTGGACCGGCAATTAAACCAATTGCTATTCCACAGCTCTAATACAACTATATAAAGCACGGATGTATGCGCATAAAACTGTTACTCCTGATACCAGTCTTATTGATTTTCAGCCAGTTAAAAGCACAGGTCTATAACATATCAGGTAAGATCATCGATAAATCGGATACTTCTTATACCCTGCCGGGCGTAAGTGTATTACTGATTGACAACAATGACAGCGCCAAAAAATCGGGCACCATCACTGATGAGGACGGCAATTTCACTATTGAAAATATGCCGGCCGGCAACTACAGTTTCAAGGCAACCTATATTGGCTATACTCCTTATCAAAAAACAATAAACATAACAGACGGTAATGTAACACTGGGCATTATACAAATGGCCCCATCTTCTACCACCCTCAAAAATGTAACGATAGAAGCCAAACAAATACGTGCCCAGCAACTGGGCGATACTTCGCAATTCAATGCAAATGCCTACAAGACCAACCCCGATGCAAATGCAGAAGACCTGGTTACAAAAATGCCGGGCGTAACCAACGACAACGGAACGCTGAAAGTAAATGGCGAAGAGGTAAAACAAGTGCTCGTTGACGGTAAACCTTTTTTTGGCGACGACCCCAGCACCGCTGTTAAAAACCTACCCGCCGAAGTAATAGACAAAATACAGGTGTTCGATAAACTGAGCGACCAATCTCAATTTACCGGCTTTGATGATGGCCAGGCACAAAAGACCATAAATATTGTTACCAAAAGCGGTAAGAACAACGGCCAATTCGGCAAGATATACGCCGGCTATGGAACTGATGACCGTTATATAGCAGGTGGTAATATCAACTATTTTAAAGGAGATACCCGCCTTTCGCTTATAGGATTGAGTAACAATATCAACCAGCAAAATTTCAATACAGACGACCTGCTGGGTGTAGTGGGAACCTCCAGCGGGCAAAACCGCGGCGGATTTGGCGGGGGCGGCTTTAGAGGTGGTCGCGGCGGTGGCGGACCAAGAGGCGGCGGCGGTTCTGATGTCGGCAACTTCCTGGTAGGCCAGCAAAGTGGCATAGCCCAAACCAATGCTATAGGGCTTAACTACAGTGACAACTGGGGTAAGAAAATAAAAGTGACCGGCAGTTATTTCTTCAACCAAACAGACAACACCAATACAACAACGCTTTCGCGCCAATATGTTACCGGCAGCAACCTGGTATATAACGAAAGCAGCACGGTAAAATCATCCAATATGAACCACCGTGCCAACTTGCGCATGGAGTACAATATCGACTCATTCAACTCCATTATTTTCACGCCAAGGGCCAGCTTCCAAGACAACAGCACTACATCGCAGCTAATGGGTACCAATATATTGCCGGGCGATATATTAAGCAGCCAGACAACCAATACCAACAAATCGAACAACACCGGATATAACCTTTCCGGCAACTTGTTGTACCAGCACAAATTCAGAAAAAAGGGCCGTACGATTTCGCTTAATGTAAATGGCCAAACCAACAACAGGAATGGAGATGGCAGCATCTATTCACTCAACCAGTTTGTGAACAGCGATACTACCCTGCTCGATCAGCAATATGACCTCAATTCAAAAGGATATACCGTTTCCCCCAGCCTGAATTACACGGAACCAATAGGCAAATTCGGACAGCTCCAAGCTAGTTACAACCCGTCGTACACAAAAAACCAGTCTGATAAAGAGACGAACGATTTGAATGTAGCCACAGGTAGCTATACTGATTTCGATACCCTGCTATCTAACAAGTTTGAGAATACCTACACAACACAAAAAGGTGGCTTGAACTACCGTTTCAATGACCGCAAGACCAGCTTTATGATAGGAGCAAATGCACAGTACGCAGTGCTTGATGGTGACCAAACATTTCCACGCAGCTTTGCTTTAGAAAGGACCTTTACCAGCATACTGCCACAGGCCATGTATAATTACCGCTTCAGTAACGGTAAAAACATGCGCATTATGTATCGCACATCGGTGAATGCGCCCAGCATATCACAATTGCAAAATGTTCTAGACAATACCAATCCCTTACTGCTAAAAACAGGTAACCCAGACCTGAAGCAGGACTACCAGCATACACTGATATTGCGATATGGCGCCACAAATGCCAAAAAGGCCACTAGTTTCTTTGCTTTTGTTTATGCCAATTATATCAATAATTACATAGGAAATGCGACGTACATCCCTACTAAGGATACTGTGGTTTCTGATGGCATACTGGTAAACCAGGGTAGCCAGCTAAGTATGCCTGTGAACCTCGATGGTTATTTTAACGGACGCAGTTTTATTACATACGGCTTCCCTATAGAAGCTATTAAAAGTAATCTGAACCTTAACGGTGGTTTCAGTTACAGCCGTACACCGGCACTTATCAATAATTACACCAACCTTTCTAACAGCTATACTGCCAATGCCGGTTTTACCTTGGGCAGCAATATCAGCGAGAATGTTGATTTTGCTTTAACCTACGCAGGAAACTATAATATTGTGAAGAATACATTACAAACACAATCTGACAACACCTACTATTCCCAAACCACTTCATTGAAATTTAACTGGATATTCCTGAAGGGCTTTGTATTTAATACAAACCTGAACCATACTTTATATACAGGACTAACGCAGAGCTACAACCAGAGTTTCCTGCTATGGAATGCAGCACTGGGTTATAAATTCTTCAAGAACCGTGCACTGGAAGCCAAGGTGACCGTATTCGATATACTGAATCAAAACAGGGCTATCAACCGCACCTCAACCGAAACATATATAGAAGATAGCCGCAGCAATGTTTTGCAAAGGTATTTTATGCTCAATCTGACTTATACCCTCAGGAATTTCAAACAGGGACAACTCGCTGCACCGGCATCGCGACAGGATTTAATGCCCCAGCAAGATATGCAACGCCACAGACCCGGCGGAGGAGATTTTAACCACCAGTAAGTTATAGGTGCTGTTAGCAGGTTTTTATTCGGCTTGTGCTTATATTTAAGCCTTAAAATCATTTTTTTGAAAAACGATCAAAATACTGCCGCACCTGTTCTATCACAAAAAAAGCTGCTGGCACTTTCTTTTGTTGAAGGCTCGTGCGTAATGGTAGCAGAATTGGCCGGCGGAAAAATGCTGGCTCCTTTTTACGGCACCTCATTATATGTATGGGCTTCTACACTGGCCATAACACTAGGTGGACTAACTGCCGGATATTATGTAGGCGGGGAACTAAGTAAGAGAGAATTGCCTGCCCGGAAAAAAGCTTTATTCCTTACGCTGGCTGTAGCATCGGCGCTGGTAATCATTATGCCAGTTTGGGCCAATTTCATTATGCAGCGTACGCTGGATATGGACTTCCTGACGGGTGTTATCATTTCCCAGTTATTCTTTCTGTTGCCGCCTATTGTAGGCATGGGTATGGTAAGCCCCATGCTCATAAGTATGATAGCGGAGAATAATCAATCTGGTAAAGCAGCGGGATTGGTATATGCGGTATCTACACTGGGTGGTGTAATTGCTACTATGCTTACAGGCTTTTGGCTGGTGCCTTTAGTGGGCATTTCTATACCATGTGTAGTAGTAGGCGCCTTATTATTCCTGCTAAGTATCATTATACTTCGGCCAACAAACAAATTAGCACCATTGGCACTCGTTATTTTGCTTATACCTTCCGTTTTCTTCATCTACGGCACACACTTCGACAATTCTGATAAATACAAAGTAGTATACTACAGCGAGGGAATGCTGGGACAGGTAAAGGTGGTTGACTTCACTTATACCGGCCGCAACCGTGACAGCAGTTATAATATCACCTCGCGCGTAATGCTGGTAAATCACAACTGGCAAACATGGGTAGACAAAAAAAGTGATACGTTCAGTTTCCTGTATTATACCCGTTTTACCCGTGCTATCATTTCATCTTTGCCCAAAGGCAGCAATGCTTTGCTAATAGGCCTTGGCGGCGGAACGGTAGCGCGACAGATGGAACGCTATGATGTGAACTACAATGCGGTGGAAATAGACGGCAGGCTCCCGCACCTGGCTGAGAAATTCTTTGGCCTGAAAAAAGCGGTTGCAAATACTGTAGTGGATGACGGGCGCCATTATGTAAATGTGTGTAAGAAAAAATACGAGCTCATCATTATTGATGCCCTGCTGGGCGAGAATGTACCTTCGCACTTGCTGAGCCTTGAGTGCTTTCAGCACCTTAAAACCTTGCTTACCCCTAACGGAAAAATATTTATTGAGTTTGATGGCGTAAATGAGGATGAGACCGGCATAGCACAATCGGCTTTAAAGAATACACTTGAAAAAGCCGGCTACCACTGTCGCACTTTTTCTTCTTTTCCGCAACGCACCGATTATGATATGATGTATGTGGCCACAAAAGATGGCGCTACTAATTACGATACTGCACAGATCATACCAGACTACTACTACCCTTTTCACGGCCCGCTGAAAACATTTGAAGTAACCCTGCCCAACGCTACTACCGATATTGTTACAGACAACAACCCTTCATTAGATTATTATCTACGCGACAGAATGGTGACCTTCCGCCAGAAATACCTGCTCAATTTCAATAAAGATTTCCTCGACGACCAAATGCCTTTCTTCCAATAAGGCACAATAAAAAAGCCACCTTGCGGCGGCTTTCCTTTTATTCTGTTTTACCTTATTATTTATTGTTGCTGATAAATTTCTTGGCTTCGATGCTTAATGTAGCATGTGGCACAGCACGTAAGCGTGCTTTATCTATCAGTTTGCCTGTTACGCGGCAGATACCATAGGTTTTGTTTTCTATGCGCATCAGTGCTTTTTCCAGGTGGTTGATGAACTGTATCTGGCGGCTGGCAAGCTGTGCCAGTTGTTCACGCTCCATAGCACCACTGCCATCTTCCATATTGGCATAACGGTTCTCGGTATCTTCTGTACCGGCCTCGTCTTTGCGGGTGATCAAACCCTGCAGGTATACCAGTTCTTTGCGGGCAGCATCCAGGCGGTTAAGTATCAGGTCTTTAAACTCATTCAGTTCTTCGTCGCTGTAACGGTAAACCGGGCCTTGTGCCTGTTCCGGTTCATCCAGTATAGAACGGTTATACTCAGGCTGGTAGCTGATCATGGTCTTACCGGCCTTGTCTGCTTCTTTCGCTTTATTTTCCAAGCGGCGGTGGGCAACTATTACAGATGGCTTCTTCTCTTCGCGTGCTGCACGGCCAGATGTTGCCGGTGCTGTTGATGGTCTTGTTGCGCCGGCTGCAGCAGCAGATGCAGAAGATGGCCTTGCAGGTATAGCACCCTTGGCAAAAGTTGTAACGGTCTTAGTGATCGTGCCTTTAGGCTGAGACGGCTTTTTTGCCGGCCTGGCTTTGGCTGCAGGAACTGGGGCCGGGGCAGGTGTTGGTTTTTTAACCGGAGCTGCAGCTTTTGCAGGTACAGGTTCTTTCTTCACTGGTTTTGCAGGTGCCGGTGCTGCTTTTTTAGCTACTGCCGCTTTAGCGGGTGCCGGTGCTGCTTTTTTTATGGGTGCTGGTGCTTTTTTTGTCGCTGGTTTAGCCGGTGCTGTCTTTTTACTATTAGTCGCTTTACTCACTATTTTCCCTTTTTTTAAATCCACTTTGTTATTCTTTGGCTGTGCCTTGCTTGCCTTAGCTACTTTCTTTACAGGTATTGCTTTTTTTGCCGGTGCCGCTTTCTTAGCAGGTGCTGCCTTCTTAGCAACTACTGCTTTTTTTGCTGCCGCCGCTTTCTTAGCCGGTGCTGCTTTTTTTGCGCTTTTAGCAGGCGCAGCCTTCTTCGTAGTCTTTGCCACAACTTTCTTAGCCGGTGCTTTTTTTGCGCCTGAAACAGATTTTTTTGACTTGTTCGCCGCTTTTGGTGCCGGTTTCTTTTTTGTGGCCATAGCTTTACGAATTTTTAGATATTAACACTTTTAGAGTTGCTTCATTTACCTCAATTTCAGTACCAGACTGTAATTGAGGCACAATTTTTATGTTATCTGCCAAAATTTCCGTGCAAATATAATCACTGAAATTAATAATTGCAGATTTTAACGGTTCATACTCTTCTACCTGTACTGCTATCCTGTCTGTAAGCTCTAAACCTGTCTCTTTACGTATTTTTTGTATGCGATTTACCAGTTCGCGGGCATTACCCTCATCCTGCAGTTCAGGGGTAACGGTAATATCCAGTGCCACGGTCAGGTTATCTTTATTAGCAACCGACCATCCCGGTATATCTTCTGCTATTATCTCTACATCGCCCAGACCTATCTCAACTATCTCACCATCAGGCAGTTGCAAAGCAAACCCTTTTTGCTTTTCCAGCAGGCTGATATCGTGCTGCTCCATCTTGCCTATGGCACCGGCAACAGCTTTCATCTTAGCCCCCATACGTGCACCCAGGGCTTTAAAGTCGGGCTTTACTTTCTTCTTAATAAAACCTTCCGTTTCAACAAGATAGTCAATAGATTTTACATTCACCTCATTTTTTACAAGGCTTTCTATTTTCTGTATCTGCTCTTTGGTATGGGCGTCCAGCACCGGTATCAATATCTTTTGCAGGGGCTGGCGTACCTTAATATTTACCTTTTTACGTAAGGAAAGTACAAGGGAAGATATGTCCTGGGCCAGCTGCATACGCTCTTCCAGTTCTTTATCTATAATATCTTCATCTGCCTCAGGGAAATCTGCCAGGTGAACCGATTGCGCAGCATGGCGTTTGGTAACACTATTCAGGTTGGTATACAACCAGTCTGCAAAGAACGGTGCGATCGGCGCCATCAAAAGCGCCAGTGTTTCCAGGCATTCATACAGCGTTTGGTAAGCGCTTATCTTATCCTGTTCATATTCACCTTTCCAGAAACGACGGCGGCATAAACGCACATACCAGTTGCTCAGGTGCTCATCCAGGAAATATTCCATAGCACGGCCTGCCTGCGTAGGCTCGTAATCATTCAGGTATTGCTCTACATCTTTTACCAGCGACTGCAGGGATGATAATATCCACTGGTCTATTTCCGGACGTTTCTCAACCGGTATGTATTTCTCTTTGAAGGTAAAGCCATCTACATTGGCATACAATGCAAAGAACTGGTAAGTATTGTATAGGGTGCCGAAATATTTGCGTTGTACTTCCTTAATGCCTTCCAGGTCGAAACGCAGGCTATCCCAGGGGGAAGCATTTGTTATCAGGTACCAGCGGGTAGCGTCTGCACTGTATTTTTCTATAGTATCGAATGGGTCTATTACGTTGCCCAGGCGCTTACTCATTTTATTACCATTCTTATCCAGCACCAGGCCATTGCTTACCACGGTTTTATAGGCAACGCTGTCAAACAACATTACACCCAGCGCATGCAAGGTGTAAAACCAGCCACGTGTCTGGTCTACCCCTTCGGCTATAAAGTCGGCCGGGAAATTCTTTTGCAGGTTGTTCTTCTTGTCAAACGGGTAATGCTGCTGTGCATAAGGCATAGCACCACTGTCAAACCATACATCTATCAGGTCAGGTTCGCGGTGCATAGGCTTACCCGTATCGCTCACTAGTACTATCTGGTCAACATAAGGCTTATGCAGGTCCAGCTTGTCATCTTCCACAAACTGGTTCAGGTCTAATTGCTTATCAGCTTTCTTTACCTCTTCCTTCAGCTCCTCAATGCTGCCTATACATTTAGTCTCGCCATCCTCACTTACCCATATAGGCAATGGAGTACCCCAGTAGCGGCTGCGGCTCAGGTTCCAGTCTACCATATTCTCCAGCCAGTTACCAAAACGGCCCTCACCCGTAGCTTTAGGCTTCCAGTTGATGGTCTTGTTCAGCTCTATCATACGGTCTTTTACCGCGGTAGTGCGTATAAACCATGCATCGAGCGGGTAATATATTACCGGCTTATCGGTACGCCAGCAGTGCGGATAAGTGTGTTCGTATTTTTCTACTTTAAATGCCTGCCCGGCTATCTTCAGCTTTACGGCTATATCTACATCTACGTCTTTATAATCAGGATCGTCTTTATAATTCTTTACATACCTACCGCTAAATTCGCCTACATAATCTGTGAATTTACCTTCGCGGTCTACCAGGGTCAGTATGCCGATATTATGCTTCTTGCCTACCCTAAAGTCATCTGCACCAAAAGCAGGGGCTGTGTGTACAATACCCGTACCATCTTCGGTAGTAACGAAGTCGCCGGTTATTACACGCCATGGATCGCCACCGGTTATGTCGCGCGTATTGCCTTCAAATGGCAGCAGTTGTTCATAACGGCAGCCTTCCAGTTGGTAACCCTTAAATTCTGCTGCTATATGCCATGGTATTATTTTGGTATCGGCTGTGTAGGTTTCCAGTGCTACATTCTCACCTTCTGGTTTGAAATATTTGCCTAACAGTGCTTTTGCCAATATAACATTACAAGGCTGATGCGTGTATTGGTTAAAGGTCTTTACCAGTACATAATCTATGTTTGCGCCAACGGTAAGGCCGCAGTTGCTGGGCAATGTCCAAGGCGTAGTTGTCCATGCCAGGAAAAAGACCTCGTCACTATGGGCTGCATCGAACAGGAAACGCGATTGCTCATCCCGTACCGCGCGGAACATAGCCACTACGGTAGTGTCTTTCACATCCTTATATGTACCCGGCTGGTTCAGCTCGTGGCTGCTAAGCCCGGTACCGGCTGCAGGGCTGTAAGGCTGTATGCTGACGCTTTTATAGAGGTAATCTTTTTTATAAAGCTCCTTCAGTGCCCACCATAGCGTCTCTATGTATTTATTGTCGAAAGTGATGTACGGGTCTTTCATATCTACCCAATACCCCATCTTTTCGGTAATGTCTTCCCATTTATCCTTATAACGCATTACCGCTTCGCGGCATTTGCGGTTATAATCTTCTACGCTTATTTTCTTACCTATATCTTCCTTGGTAATGCCCAGTTCCTTTTCTACACCCAGTTCTACCGGCAGGCCATGAGTATCCCACCCTGCCTTGCGCTGCACCTGGTAGCCCTGCATGGTCTTGTAGCGGCAAACCAGGTCTTTCAGCGTACGGCTGATAACATGGTGTATGCCCGGCATACCATTGGCGCTGGGCGGCCCTTCATAAAACACAAATGGTTCCGCACTGCTGCGGGTATCTACGCTCTTTTTAAATATATCCTGTTCCTTCCAGCGCTGCAGCAGTTCCTGCTCTATGGAAGGCATATTCAAACCCTTATATTCTGTATATCTGTTAGACATTTATCAAGTCAAAGTTCAAAAGTCAACATTCAAAAATTCCGGGAACCGGGTATAGCCTGCTGGGTTAAGCCCATAATACGCCGAAACTATTAAAAAATAAGGCGCAAAGTTAGCAAGATTTTGGGATATGTGAGAGGGAGGGCTTTGCATATAGGACAGTCATCATTATTTTTAGTCTGTATTATGTTGTTTACCTATAAAATGTCGTTGACAATGCTTGCCCTCCTGTTTTTCAGTACGTTACAGGCCCAGATATTGCAGCCAGCAGACTATAATTTTTATGACAGTTCAGACAAAACCACTCTATTTTATGAAGGGTTTGATGATCTCACGATCAGTAAATGGGTAGACACCTGTGTATGCAAGGATATAAGTGCTGTTAATGTGAGCGGGTATTTCTATTTTATCAACGATCAAACACAACGAAATTATTACCGCTCTGCAGCAACGAAAGCACCTATTGCAGAAAATACAGATTTTGAAATTGAATTCAGAGCCAAAATACCTTCAGAAAGCCCAGACGATTATGGTGTGGTTTTCTGGGGTAAGGATACAGCCAGTTGGAGATATTATCGTTGCTTTTTCCGCAATGGGTCAAACAATGCAATATCGCATGTCAATGCAACCAAAGATGACTTTTACTATCATTTTACCTTGCCAAGATCATTTGACAGGCAAGGCTTCAATACTTACACAATAAGAAAAACCGGCAATAGGTATTTTGTATTCGTAAATGGAACATACACAGAAAGTCTTCCTTTCAATAAACTTTATGGTCCAAAATTCGGCATTGGAGGCTCTTCTAACAACGTAGTGATATTTGACTATTTAAAAGTTAGCAGGCTAGAGACTAACAAGCCTTATAAAACAAAACCTGGCTATATAGCCGGCGAAAGAGAACTGGATTACCTTGTTAAAAACAAATTAGCTTGTCCTATCGAAGCAATTGAAAAATGCATGCAGGGAAGCTTTATAGCCAAGTTTTTAATTAATACTAACGGTGGTATTGACAGCATTATTTCATATAGTGGATTTGCCCCATTGAATACTGTAGTCTTAAAAGCATTCTTGGAAACAAACAATAAATGGTATCCGGCTATTAAAGACGGTAAACCAGTACAAGACTGGGTAGCAAAAATTATAACTTTCAGAACCTGTTCGCGCAACAGATTCGCACAATCTGATTACTACTACAAAAAGGCAATGGATGCCTATAAAGCCAACAAAGAAGATGAAGCTATTGAAAATTTCAAAATAGCAGCGGGCATGGATTATACCGATGTCAATTCATTATACAATATAGCCGGCATTTATTTAAACGAAGGAAAAGAAAACGAGGCGCGTTACTGGCTGCAGCGTATAAATGAACTGCGGGATTTTGATATCCCCGACCTTGAAGGCATAGACGCAAAGATAACAGCACTTGGTGCTGACGAATTAATAAAGAGATATTGCAGCCAGTAGCTTATTCATCGGCAATATACGGGCCGCCTGTTTCACCCCAACCCCACTTGGGCATAGGGGCTTCATTTTGCATAGGATTTTCTGTAAGCTGCGAATTGATGACAGCAATGCGTGTGCCCCACTCTATATAGCCCACAAATGCAGACCGGAATTCAGGGTCGCTTTTCAGGCCTTGTTCATCGGCGGTTTGCAATAGCAATTGTATCCAGCGCCCGCGTTTTTCCTCATCCAGCATTTTGCCAATATGCATACCCACCATATGCGCGTGAGATCCACCATCAGCTTTTGTATATAACTGCGGGCCGCCAAAAACTTCAGCTACAAAATGTGCTACATGCATACGATGCTGCGGCGACATATTTTTAAAAACAGGGCTTAGCAGGCCATCCTGCAAAACTTTGTCGTAGAATTTATCAAAAAGGGCCTCAAAGGTTTCCATATCACCGGCCCATTCATATAATGTAGGTATACTCTTCATTTGGTATCATTTACCGCACCATAGCCTGGCAAAAGATAATACTGTTAACCCCCTCATTAGGAAAATCTGTACAGTAGGTCATAGCTATACTGCCTTCTGGTTGCCAGCCTTCTTTTATTTTAGCATTTACAGCGTTAGTGAGCGTTTCAGTGCCAAACTCTGTAACAATGATATATTCTTTTACCACCTCTTTCATCTGTTGTATTTGGGAGCAAAAATAAGCGAAAAGGGTGCGTGTACGACAAGC
Organism: Flavipsychrobacter sp.; assembly: GCA_024508935.1. Lineage (GTDB taxonomy): Bacteria > Bacteroidota > Bacteroidia > Chitinophagales > Chitinophagaceae > Polluticoccus. The sequence goes on from JANINW010000036.1 coordinate 12,131, forward strand.
CTGCTTTTTTAAAGGTAGTTTAACACAAATTTATTTTGGATTTATAGGCGGCATTCCCCTACATTTGAGAATTATTAATTTTTTATTTTTTTTACAATGCAAGAAGGTACAGTAAAATTCTTCAATGAAACTAAAGGTTTTGGTTTCATTAAACCTAATGATGGTGGACCGGATATCTTTGTTCATGTTTCAGGTCTTATCGATCAGATCCATGAAAATGACAAGGTAACCTATGAAGTACAAAATGGAAAAAAAGGCTTGAATGCGGCTAACGTTCGCGTTATCTAATTACCGGCACCAATTTATACATCATTGCTAAGCCCCTTTCCCAGGGGCTTTTTTTATTGCCAGTTCCGTTCGCAAAGCCTCCTTAATTTTTAAAACCCGTATTATTTGATGGCACAGTAATTTATACAGCTATATAAACCAAACTTGTGTTTATGAAAAAGTCATTTTCAATTTTCGCGGCATTGTTAATAGGGGCTTCTGTTGCTACTGCCCAAACTACTACTAAAAAAACAACCAAAACCACCCGTACAGAAACGAAGCAAAACACAGCTCCAACAACAGAAACAAAGACCTCCACCCATGTTCATTCTTCAACAACATTGAAGAAAAACGGCACACCGCATACGCGTCATAAAGTAACGAAGACAACAACAACGAGCACTACGAATAAGTAAAAAAACAAGCCCCTTAACAGAGGCTTGTTTTTTACCGTTACTGTATGTTTTTGAAACTGATATTAGGTATAAAATCTGCCGTGGTCTGTACAATAACATATAAGGCATTGCTGTTTACCGGTACCGTTTTTTTATCTGCATGCTGTATGTTCAGCCGCTGATCGGCAGCCTCACCTTTTATCCATACATAAGCGCCGCGTTTTAATACAGTGCCATCATCGGCATGCATATCGCTTTTTACATAGCCTACCCCGCTCTTATCGCCGGTTATCACAGGGGTTACTTTACCTTTCACCACCAGGGTGCGGCCTTCCATATCTGTCGCCAGCCAATTATCATTCACCTTAGCATATACCAGCACAGGATAGCCGGGGGCAAAATTGAGCCCGGCATTTACATTATCAATAGTCGCTTTATCTATAGCCTTACTGGTATTTACCTGCAGATAGTAGATAAGGTCGTTTATACCCGGCTTTACAATACCTACAGAGGCTCCGGGTTCTAAAATATACCAACCAGGGATAGGCTCTGCAGCTTTTACCTGGTACACAGATAGGAAAACAATAACCAGTAAGAATAACTTTTTCATGTAAGTATGTTTAGGGTAAAAATAAAGAAGTAATACCAGTGTTGTGCCTAACAAAATGATAAAAGACAGAGATATAAATAACCGGTTAATAAAACAGCGCAAATAACCCGAACAGTACCTAAGCATAATTTATACGGGAAAGCATATTGCATAAATAAAATATTTTTTATCTTTCTGACAGCCGAAAACAATAAATGAATATGAAAAAGATATACGCCGCACTCCTGCTCTTTATCAATCATGCTGCTATAGCGCAAGATGCCTCCATGACATACCAGTATGCAGATAATAAATCTGACCTGAAGATACAGCAGGACTTTTATACCCCTAAAGCCAGTGGAGAAGGTTATTGCAAACAAGTATCCAGCTTTATGACACTAGCCAACGCGAACATGAAACCTTACCTCACAAGGGAAGCTTTTCATGCTTACCTGAAGCAGTTAAGCAATGCCGTACGCAGCAATGCCGTAGACAATAAGCAAACGCTGAACAAGGTGAGTGTTTTTTACAAAACCATCAGCGACCTTAGTGACCTGGAAGGATCTGACGATTACAGGTACCAGTTATATAAATTCAGCTATCCTGTTTATAAAGCATTGAACGAAGCATGGGAAGATGACATTGTGAATGCAGCGATATCAGACGGCTCTCTTAACCTGGCCGATTATATTAACCTGAAAGCTGTTGACGACGGGAACCTTAAAGATGCGATGACTATTATAGACAACAACCGAGGCTTGCTAGGCAGTGCTGAAAAATGCAATTACAAAGTGGCTGTTGATAGCCCAATTTTAAAGAACGATAAAGTAGAAGTAGTCTTTTGTAACGATGCTATATACCGTAAGGCCGCGCCTGCATATACCGGCAAACTACTAAATGGACCTATAAAAGACTGGCAAGACCACAAAAGCGAAAGTGATGCGATGATGAATATAATGAAGTATAATGCAAATTTATCTGCTCACACCGGCCAACGTGTCTATGCTGCTACTATGACCAGCCCTAAAGCCAATAAAATGGAACAAGGTTTAGAAAGCGATGCTGCCTGGTTTATACTGGTATTCAGAAATGGGATGCTGTACTATTCTTATATGATAGCCCCATGTGGCCCTCGCAATAACTGCCACATACACTAATCAGATAAGCCTCATAAACAGGTATAAGCCTGTAAAGCCTAATAAAATGATGTAAAAGATCGTATTGATCTTGTTACTGATCTTAAAGTACTTCTTCAGTTTTTCGTGGAAGGTATTTCTTATTTGCTCCCGCCTGTAGGGAAGGAAAGACCTAAGGAATACCTCCATGAACTTACCGGAAACACCTGCCGATATCATGGCAAACATTTTCAGCGTAACATACAAACTTATAATACCGATAATAGCAAATGGAAAAATCTCAACAATAAGATTACGGAACATTCTCTTCTACAAAGATTTTTAATAGGTTATTATTAAGGTTTGCGGCATAGTATTACATATATCCCTTATCTGCATGTAAAACATACCTCTTATGATACTTATCCCCTATACCGTAAACTATATAAACTAACTAAACAACAAAGATAACATTTAGATTGTTTTTCCTTGATTAAAACTATTTTTAAGCCCTGTTTTTACAAATGAAAATTCCTTATATTTAATGTAATTAAGGTGAAGGGATCAAAGCCAATAGATATTCTTACAAATTTTCGCTGGGCAGATAAATATGCTACTTTTTATAAAATGATGCCCGGCATTGAGCATATTGGAGACGAGCATAAAGAAATAATTTCCGGTATTCTTGATCAATGTTGTATACAGTTACTTAAAGCATTTGAAAATAAACAGACGGTATTAAAATCAGAGCTCAGGAACATTATTACCCAGCACATGAATCACATTTTTCTTGCACCAACGACTGAAGAAAACCGTGATTTTGGCTATGAACTATGTTGGTACCTGTCAGACAAAATAGGACTGAACTTCAAACAACGGTCAGACAGCAAAGCATGGGGCTATTGGAAAGTAGATGCCGGTAGCGTAAAAGGCATATCTGGCATACGGCAAAGCCGCAAGTTTAAAAAATAAGCCATGGTACAATATGATACCCGTGTAGACGAATACATTAAAAAAGCAGCATCTTTTGCCCAGCCTATACTAACCCACCTGCGCGACCTGGTGCATGAAGCTTGCCCGGACGTAACCGAAACTATAAAATGGAACTTCCCGCATTTTGAATATGGAGGCTCTATTTTATGCAGCATGGCAGCCTTCAAAAAACATTGCACATTCGGCTTCTGGAAAGCAGCTTTAATGAATGACCCAAAGGGAATACTGGAGTTCGTCGGAAAGACCGCAATGGGTCAACTGGGGCAGATAACTGATATTTCCGACCTTCCTGCCGATAAGATCATTAAAGGGTTCATTTTACAGGCAGTAAAATTGACTGATGACGGAGCGAAACTACCTGCCAGGCCTAAACCGGAAGATAAAACCGATTGGGCAATACCCGACTATTTTTTAAAAGCCATTAGAAAAAACAAAGCTGCCTTAAAAACATTTGAAAACTTTAGCCTTGGCAACAAAAAGGACTACATAACATGGGTAACAGAAGCCAAAACAGAAATCACCCGCGAAAAGAGACTGGCCCAGGCCATAGAATGGATGGCAGAAGGAAAGATCAGGAACTGGAAATACGTTAAATAGCCCGCCCAATCAGGTAAACTTTTTTTATCATATACTGTTGTTAGATTATAAGCGGGCAAGAATATTATTTATTGGCCATTTAAATCAACCAGGTATATGAAATCAAGTATTTACATTCTAATTGCAGCGTGTATAATTGTATCCTGTAAAAATAACAATTCCGGTTCTGCCGGTACTACATCTGCAAAAGCAGCCGTCAAAAAGCCACTAATCAACAATCCAGTAAGCAATACCAATCCTTCTACCGGGCTAAATAATTCAATTACAGACACCGCTGATGAACCGGCAGGCGTATATAATGCGAATGCTGAGAACCGGCAAAATATTAAAGCAATAAAAAAAGAAAAAGCCGGTGCTAAAAATAAACTTACTGCCGGTTATTTCCCCGAAAGCTCAGATAGAAAACTGGAAGAAAAAGATGTACAGTACCTAAGCGAATGGGGACGTAAATTAATCCTTAACGAGATATACGCCCGGCATGGTATGATATTCACCGACGAAGCTCTGAGAAAACACTTCAGAAAGCAAAAATGGTACAGGGCCAAGAGCCGCAATGTAACTAAAATGCTCACTAAGACAGAGAAATACAATATTGCATTTCTTATCAATACAGCACCACCAAAACCCAAGGGTGTACAATAGAATTTGCTGCCAAACATATTTTATTATATTTTGCAATAGCATTCTGAATAATTATGGTGAAAAACTCTACCGGAGAATTAAAACTCTCGCCCGTAAAGGAAGAAGGAAAGTTTGTTTTCTTTAATGATTTTATCACAATAAACGGTAAGGTATCTAAAGGCGATAAGATAAAGATATTTGTCAGCAGCTACCAGCAGCAAAACGGCAAGTACATTATTGATGCCGCAACTCCGGCAGAAGCTGCCCTGGTAGTAAGAGGTGTAAACCATAAATTCTCCGACATATCCGGGTTTGATACGATAGACAAATTGTATGACCATGTTGCAGGATTGTACAAAGACAAATTCTATTTTGGCGATAAAAGCTAACTCTTAGTTACAATTACTGCTTAATAATACTTTCCTGCCGTTCTGCGCCGGTTAATAGGCCATTTATACTTATCTTAGTACTTCCGGTTACTGAAATTTAGCTTATGAAAAAAGGTATTATTATAGCAGGTTTTGCTGCTACGTGTTTGTTTAGTTGTAAAGACAAAGAAACTCTTACCCCCTACTACAACCCTAATAGCGGCGACCTGTCTTATACAGTGGAAGGTCTTAGGGATACTACCATAGAGCAGCTCGGCGCCCTGAACATGCAGGTATTTGTAAAAAAACTTTCGGGCAGTGCTGAAAACGTAAAGCTGAATGCAAATGGCTTACCTGCAGGTATAGAGATCAGCTTTGATCCCTCTCAAAGCGAGCCTTCTTATAATACCATTGCCACTATAAAAACTACCAGGGCGGCAGTAGGCACTTATCCTATTTCTATTACGGGCTCCAGCTCTACTACCGGGCTTAAAACATTTACTTTCAACCTGAAAGTAACACCCTACAGCAATGCTGCATTGGGCCAGGAAGGTCTGTTTTCTGAATCGCACAATTGTGCCCCGAGCGGCAGCAACACTTTCGACGTAAATATTATTGCCAGTAAAACAATGACAGACCGCATCATCATACAAGGTTTCTGGAGCGGCACCTGGACCAACGAGATATACGCAGACCTTGACCCGAAAACAGGCACGATAAATATCCCGCAACAAACTTCTTACGGTATTGACTTTAAAGGCAGCGGAACTTACAACGAAAATAAAATCACCATTACTTATACAGCAGTAGGCAAATCGGGCACTGTAAATGATAATTGCACTGCCACCATTTCCCGGAAATAATACTACCGGAAATATTTTTTTAATCTTAAGAATGGTTTCTCAAAGAAATAATAGGAAGCCATACTGCACCCCATGGACAGCAGAAAAGTAATAACCGTAAATAGAACAGCATACCATACATTACTTAAAGGCAAATCCGCCTTTTCAAACAACCGCCTGAAAAGGCTAATAACAAGTGTATGATACAGGTAAAATCCGTAAGTATAGATTCCCAGCTTACTAAGTACATTTTTATCACTGATACTGAACCTGGTTGCAGGAGGCAATATTAAGATTATAAGGCCGCTAAAAAGCAGGCCTAACAAGGTTGATAACAAGATAAACGGCTTGTCTCCATCTGCCTGCGAACACAAGAAAACCACTACTATCAAAAACAATGCATACAAAAGTTTTTTATAGTATGAAATACTGCTGACAAATGTGATTATTTGATCCTTCTTCTCCAACAGCAAATAAGCAGGAATGGCACCGAAGGCAAACAGGTCTATATTGGTTACAATATCACTTGTGGGTATATCAAATTGCACGTATATAAATCTGGCAACCAATCCAATAACTAGGCAACAACCAATAACTACAGGAAGCTTTTTGATATTTAGGAAATATAAGCCTATGCCCCAGATAATATAAAAATGCTCCTCAACACAAAGCGACCACATAACTGCCAGTGGAGAGACATTAGGGGTTTGGTGGGTGGCCATCATCTTGTAATTTTCAAGAAACAACAAAGACATCAACCAATCAGGGCTATACCCAACATCAGAATTTGCCAGGTGGATATAACGCAATAGGTAAGGTGTAAAAAAAGCCACGCCAATCATTAAATAAAACAGTGGCCATATCCTTAATATACGACGTATAAAAAAGTTCTTTAAATTAAGCTTGCCTGTTTGTTTTTTTTCTGCGTAGATAATATAAGTAATAAGAAAACCACTCAACACAAAAAAGAACTGCACACCTATACCCCCACCTGCTGAAAGATAACTGAATAAAGGAAAAGTGAATACGGGCAAATGATGAAGGAACACTTTGAGGCACGCAAAAAAACGCAACGCATCAAATGTATGAAAATGCATCCTGGAGGTTGCCGGCTTCAACTTCGATACCTTTTAATTTGTTTATTACTCGCCTGCAAGCTCCTGTTGCTGCATCACAAGGTCATTCATTGTTTGCTGTGCTTTCTGCGCATTCGCGGCATCGCCTTTGGCGTTATATATCTTGCCCAGCAGGTCATATACCTCAGGCATGCTGCTATTTAGTTCTGCAGCCCTATTCAATGCCTGCAGCGCCTGGTCTAACTGGCCAATAGATGCCAATGAAATACCATAGTTGATCAATGCATATTCATCCGTATTATCGGTACGGATATACTCCCCATACTTTTGAGCAGCCAGGGCAAAATCTTTCTTTTCAAGCGCATCATAAGCGACTATCCCTGCCTTGCTTTTATTTTTAACCACTACGCATAAAGGCACTCCATTCACAGAGACAGTATGTACCGTGTTTTGCAATATCCATTTATTGTTTTGCATCTGTTCAGCAGGTATATAGCGCGGGTACGCCACATAATAATCCCAATCCAGGTGGTGCCTTTCTGTATAACGCCCATAAGTACCCCAGGCCCAGGTAGTATCTCTTTCAAAATACCTTTCAAAATTGGCCATATTACTAAGCACGGTCACTCTTCTTCCAGCCACATGCGGAGCATTCTTTATGATCCAGTCTGCCGCTTGCTTACCGCTGTTTTGGTAATAATCAATATCATAATAACCATATGCACCTTCTACCCCGCCTACAAATTCATTAAAATAAACATACTGGTTAGGGTGCGTACGCACAGCCCAAACTACCATTGGCAGTAGCCCTATAAATGCTATAACGAAAGGAATTGCTTTTAATTTCTGGTTCTTTATTGTTGTTACTGCTGCATCAAAACCTAAAGCACTTAATGCTACCCAAAAAGGATATACAAAGAACACGTGGCGCCAGGTATCATGTACGCTTGAATGCTTGTATATCATATATAGCAACGGAAAAAATGCAGCAAATGCCGGCACAATAAGCACAAACCAGCCATATTGCTGTTTTACTTTGGCAAACAACAAAATAAAAAGCGCAACGCCTACCACAACTATAACCGGGTTGGTCATCAATATCCACTTAAACTCATAATACCAGGGCATATTACTGTTTGGCCTGTACTCTCCCTCAAATAATACCCGCAGCACTACATCCCGGTTTGTCATCTCTTTTAACGAGATAAGGGGGTTAGAAATAGGAGACTGTAAACCCCATGGCCATGCAGATAGGCCTATTATATATCCGCCTATAATAGCGGCTATAAAGTATATTATAAATTGTTTCAGCAGTTTGTTACCATCTGCCTGCAGGCTATCCCTGAAAGACTTGTGCAGTATATAATACAAGCCTATGAAGAAAACAAAATAAGCTCCCAGCAGCATACCACCTGCAGAACGTATACCGAACGCTATGCCCCAACCCAATGCTATCAACACAGCGTTGCGCAGGTTATGTTTAGGAAAATCCTGCAGGAACGCTATAACTGCATAAGACCCTATAATAAAGCCGGCTGCAAAAGGTATGTCTTTAGGGTTATTCATGCTTTCACCGAATATGCGCGGTGAAAAGAAAATGAACAACAATGCCAATGCCCCGAGAAACCATTTCCCGCTCAATCTTTTGGTAAGTAAGCCGGTAAAAAGCATAAGCAAGGCTCCGGACAGGGCATTAAAAAAATGCCTCAATGTCAATAAAGAAATTGATGGGAACCAGCTATGCAATATGGTCATAGGAAAATCAAACAAGCCGCCGTACAATTCCTGCTTCTGGAACTGCAGGCTCATATTACTGTAATCCAGGGCTTGCTTACTGTCTTTAAAGAAATAGTTCCAGATATCCTGTCCATAAACTATTTGCACCCATTCATCCCCGCTTTGGCCATAACTATGGCTAAGCAATGGCATCAGTACCAGGATGATGGTACTTAATGTCCAAAATATCTGTTTCCATAGCTTGTTATTTTCAAACCAAGTACCAAAATTCATAACTGAACAGCGTTTATTTTTCGAAGCAATAAAAGTAGTAAATCAATTCTTATAAAAAAGGCTCTGCCAGCTTGTATATCCATGCCAAACTGTTGGTGGTTATTGTGTGTGTAATCGTATATATTTGCACATTAACATTAAAAGCAATCCTAACATGGCAGAAAGGAAGTTTGATGAGTTTGATGAATTTGTGGAGGACTACCGGCAGGTACATAATGAAAACATAAAACTAAGCGGTGCAGATAGCGACTATTTTAGCAGGTATAGGGTTGAAGAAATCAAACGCGTTGAATCAAAAAAAGGCTCTACAGACAGAAAAATAAAAATACTGGATATTGGCAGTGGCGATGGCAATGCTGCAAGGTTTTTCATACAATACTTTCCCCAGGCAGAAGTACACGGTATTGACATTACTGAAAAAGTAGTGGCAAAATCAATCGAAAGGAACTTACCTAATTGTCATTTCCAGGTGTATGATGGCCAAAACATGCCTTTTGAAGACAACACTTTTGATATTGTATTTTTAGTAGGCACCTTGCACCATGTAGACAAGAACTACCACCTGAGCCTGATGCAGGAAGCCCTGAGGGTAATGAAGCAGGGAGGCAGGATGTATAATTTCGAACACAACCCGTGGAACCCAGTGACACAGAAACTGGTAAAAGATTGTCCGTTTGATCGTGATGCGGTGCTGGTTACTGCGCCTTATGTAAAACAACTGGAACAAAATGCCGGTTTCAAGAATTGCTCTACGCACTTCACACTTTTCTTCCCGCGTCACAATATCTTCAAGCCATTGCTGCCGCTCGAAAAGCATCTTTCATGGCTGCCATTGGGCGGTCAATACTATATTTTAGCTACAAAATAAGACTATGTTTCTTGCCAATCTTCCAATATATAAGAAGCTTACTAAACAACGCTCCATAACTTTTGCCAACTATTTATCCAAACTGATTCCGGCAAATTCACATGTACTCGATTTCGGATGCGGGAACATGTTTACAGCAATGGAACTGCTGAAACACGATCCATCTCTACATATTACCGGGCTGGATGTGATCAGGGACCAGAACCTGACAGATGAGATTCTTGCCATGAAGGGTATAGAATTTAAAATTGCCAATTCAAAAGAATTACCTTTCCCCGATGATACTTTTGATATAGTTATAGCCCTGGCTACTATGCACCATACTCCCAGCCCTGAATATTATCTTTCAGAATTGAAACGTGTAATAAAACCGACAGGAGCTGTCATACTTGTAGAAGAAATGTACCTGAACCAGGCAGATCGTATATACATATCTGCACAGGACTGGATATTAAACAATATGAAAAAGGGCGTACCTGTACCGCTCAATTTCAGGTCGCACAAGCATTACCTGGCTGAGTTTAAAAAACAGGGGCTGAATGTAGTATTTGAAGGCAGTGTGCGCCCTATACCTACCATGATGCACCACTACGTATATAAGCTGACCAAATAACTAACAGCTCGATCAAGATAAAATAATAAAGGCATCCCCAGGGATGCCTTTATTATTTTATCAACTAAGTAAGTATTAACCTTCTTGTTGTTCGCCTTCAGCAGGAGCAGCTTCTTCAGTAGTTTCTTCTGCAGCAGCAGATTGAGTAGCAGCTTTAGCAGCCATTTTCTCTTCTACGCGGCGTACTGATTCGCTCATTGCAGCATGACGTTTTTCTGATTTGTGCTTGCGGTGAGCTTCTTCACGTTTTACAACCAGTTGCTCATGTTCGCCATTCCAGTTTTCGAATTTTTCCCATGCTGATTTTTCATCAAACAGGCCAAGGCTTACACCACGCATCAGGTGCTTCAGGAATAATACGCCTTTGAATGACAGTATACGACGGCAAGTGTTCGTAGGCTCAGCACCGTTTTGTAACCAATACAGGCTACGTTCGCGGTTCAGGCGGATGGTAGCAGGAACAGACAATGGATTGTAAGTACCCAGTTTTTCAATGAATTTACCATCGCGTGGAGCTGCGCTGTTAGCGGCTACGATGAAATAGAACGGACGCTTTTTAGATCCGTGGCGTTGCAGGCGGATTTTAACTGACATAAATAATAGAAATTATTTGTGTTAACAATAAATTTTTAGGATGGCAAAGCTAATTAAAAAAACAAAATATGCCAGCCTCTTTGATACATTTTTTTAATTATAAATCATACCGGTTAAATTACCTGCCAAATGGCAGCTTCATACCCGGCATCATACCTTTCATTTTATTCATCTGCCCCATCATCTGGCGCATCTGGTCAAACTGTTTCATAAATGCATTTACTTCCTGTATATCCTTACCGCTGCCTTTTGCAATACGTTTGCGGCGGCTGCCATCTATCACATCAGGGTTATTGCGTTCAAACGGCGTCATAGAGTTTATCATTGCTTCAATGCCTTTAAAAGCATCGTCAGAAATGTCTATGTCTTTAATAGCCTTGCCTACACCCGGTATCATAGCCAGCAGGTCTTTAATATTACCCATCTTCTTTATCTGGCCCAGCTGTTCTTTGAAGTCTTCAAAATCAAATTTGTTGGCACGTATCTTTTTTTCCAGCTTTTTAGCTTGTACTTCATCAAACTGTGCCTGGGCGCGCTCTACAAGGGTAGTAATATCACCCATACCCAATATACGTTGCGCCATACGTTCAGGATAGAAAACATCCAGCGTATCCAGCTTTTCACCCATGCTCACAAATTTGATGGGCTTGTCTACCGTGTATTTGATAGACAGCGCTGCACCACCGCGGGTATCGCCATCCAGTTTGGTAAGTACCACACCGCTAAAATCAAGCCGGTCATTGAATGCTTTAGCGGTATTTACTGCATCCTGGCCGGTCATAGAGTCTACTACGAACAGAATTTCATGTGGCTGTACAGCAGCTTTTACATTAGCTACCTCCGTCATCATGGCCTCATCTATTGCAAGGCGGCCGGCAGTATCTATTATCACTATGCTATTACCGTTCTTTTTCGCTTCTGCCAGGGCATTTTGCGCTATAGACACAGCATCTTTATTATCCGGCTCGCTGTAAACCGGCACTTTTATTTGTTCGCCTAATACTTTTAGCTGGTCAATGGCCGCAGGCCGATATATATCTGCAGCTACCAGTAAGGGATTACGGCCTTTTTTGCTTTTCAGAAAGTTGGCCAGCTTACCACTGAAGGTGGTTTTACCGGAACCTTGCAAGCCTGCTATCAGGATAACGGTAGGCTTGCCGTTGAGATCAATTTCACTTTCTGTGCCGCCCATAAGTTCGGCCAGTTCGTCCTTCACAATTTTAACCATCAGCTGGCCGGGCGATACCGAAGTAAGTACCTTCTCCCCCATTGCCTTATCTTTTACCTTATCGGTAAATTCTTTGGCTATTTTATAGTTCACGTCCGCATCTACCAGTGCACGGCGTATTTCTTTTACCGTGGTGGCGATATTTATCTCGTTGATGCGACCTTCGCCTTTTAACTGCTTTAACGCGCCTTCGAGGCGTTCACTTAAATTCTCAAACATATTATCTTCCTTCTTATCTGAAAGGGATGCAAAGCTAATGAATTTTAAGCTTTTACCGGCTAAAACAGGGAGGCTTGTTTTAGCCTGGCAGGCGCTACCGCCAGTGCCGCTATCGGCCCCATATTACCCGCCTGGATATGATACACACCAGATGACTCGTAGCGGGATGCTACAACGATCTCAACCCCATCGGCATGAGCATTGAACAGGTCCGCAACTAGCTCAGGGTGGTTATTTTCCTTGGAAAGGTGAGCGAGTAATAGATGGCTCATAAATGATGGGCGGTGCGAAAGAAACACTTCTAGGGCCTGTTCGTTAGACAGGTGGCCTTTACCACCGCTTATCCTGTTCTTCAAATGGATCGGGTAGCGCCCGTTCATAAGCATACTCCTGTCGTAATTTGACTCCAAAAAGGCTGCATGGCATTGCTTAAAATGATGATGCAGATTATTGCAGGCTATACCCAGGTCTGTGAACACACCAATAGTCACGCCATTTCCTGCTACAGTAAAACTGACTGGCTCTATCGCATCATGTTCCTTGGAAAAAGCAGTAATACTAAGGCCATTAATTGCTTCTGTACAGGTACCGGATATGAAACGTATAAGGTGATTAGGAATTATCATCCGGCTGCTTCTTAAAGTTCTTTCGGTGATATATACCGGCAGGTTATATTTTGCCGATAGAACAGGTACACCTTTTATATGGTCTCCATGCTCATGCGATATAAAAATGCCTCGCACCTCTTGCATAGACAAATTGAGACGGCGCATCCTTTTTTCGGTCTCCCTGCAAGACAAGCCCGCATCTACCAATATTGCATCCTGCCCATTACCTACGTAATAGCAGTTACCGTTACTACCCGAATTGATCGATGCTATATAAAGCGACATGAGGCTGCAAATTAAGGTTTAATGACGGCACAGGTAAACTTGAAAATAATAATTATATAGCCCAGTGGACATGCCTGGCAATGACTAACATCAGCAAAACGGGTAATAATTTAACAAGTATACCGCTATGTTTTTTAGTAGCTTTATACAAAGAACAAAACTATGGACGCAAAGACGACGACAGCGTTACAAGGTGGCGGTTTCCTGATACAGACTTCTATACCCGCCGAGACATTTACCCCCGAAGATTTTAATGAAGAACAAAAAATGATAGCGCAGACCTGCGCTGAATTCCTGGATAAGGAAGTGCTGCCGCATTTGCTGGAAATAGACCAGCAAAAAGAAGGCTTGATGCCTTCACTACTGGATAAAGCAGGTGAACTGGGGTTGCTGGGAGCTGCTTTACCGGAACAGTATGGCGGGCTTGGTGAAGATTTTGTTACCGCCACACTTATAAATGAATGCCTGGGTGGCGGCCACTCATTTGCAGTAGCCATGGCAGCACATACCGGCATAGGCACTTTACCTATCCTGTATTTCGGCACAGAAGCACAAAAACAAAAATACATACCTAAACTGGCCTCAGGCGAAATGAAAGGTGCCTACGCCCTCACCGAACCCAATTCGGGCAGCGATGCGCTGGGTGCACGCACCACGGCTACACTTACCGAAGATGGTAAATACTACCTGCTCAATGGGCAGAAAATATGGATCACCAATTCCGGCTTTGCAGATGTATTCACTGTTTTTGCAAAGGTGGATGGCGACAAGTTCAGCGCATTTATAGTAGAACGCGGGACAGAGGGTTTGACAATGGGTGAGGAAGAACATAAAATGGGCATAAAAGGCAGCAGTACCCGCCAGTTATTTTTTGAGAACTGCAAAATACCGGCAGAAAACCTGCTGGGTGAAATAGGTCGCGGCCATATCATTGCGTTCAATATTTTGAACATAGGACGCCTTAAACTTTGCGCAGCAGCGCTGGGTGGCGCCAAACGCGCTATGGATAGCACCATTACCTATGCCACAACCCGCGAACAGTTTAAGACACCTATTGGCAATTTTGGCGCTATACAGCATAAACTGGCTGAAATGGCTATAAGGGTATATGCTTCGGAAAGTGCCCTGTACCGTACTGCAAAATGGATAGACGATAAAGAAAAAGAATTGCATGCAGTAGGCAAACCCGCTGACGAAACATTATTGGGTGCTGCAGAGGAATACGCCATTGAATGTGCCATGCTGAAAGTATTAGGCTCTGAAGCGCTGGACTATGTAGTAGATGAAGGGGTACAGGTTTATGGCGGCAATGGCTTTTCTGATGAATACAATATATCCCGTGCTTACCGTGATAGCCGTATCAACCGGATATTTGAAGGCACCAATGAAATAAACAGGCTGCTGATAATGGACATGTACCTGAAGCGCGCCATGAAAGGACGCATCAACCTGCTGGGCCCGGCTACTGCCATACAAAAAGAACTGATGGCCATTCCGGAAATGGAAACTGACGACGCCCCTTTTGCAGCTGAACATAAAGCGATCGCCAATTTCAAGAAAGCAATATTGATGTGCGCAGGGGCTGCCGTGCAAAAGCTGATGATGAAAATAGAAGGGGAACAAGAAATACTGATGAACATAGCAGATATGGCCATTGATACTTTTGAAGCAGAAAGCATGCTGCTGCGCGCCATAAAAATGCAGGACAGCGGCAATGTTCATGCAGCACTGGCACTCGATGCTACGCGTACCTATATTGCAGATGCATCCGACCGTATCAACCACGCTGGCAAAAATGCGATCAACGCATTTGCTGATGGCGACGAACAACGCATGATGCTGCTGGGCTTAAAACGTTTTACAAAAACAGACAATTTTAATACTAAAGAAGCACGCAGGCGCATAGCCGCCCGGCTGGTAGAAAAACAGCATTATTTCTTTACCTGAGTGCTCAACGCGATAAAAAACAAACTAAATTAGTCCTGCAAACAGCGGGACTTTTTTATACAGAAAGATATGGCAGACCAGGCAAAATTTACAGAACAAATAAATAAGGGTTACAACTTCAAAGGCACATCCATACTATTAGGCAAGGGCATGTTAGATGGCCAGCTCATTGCCGATGCTGTAGTGCAGGCACCTTTAAAAACCATGAACCGCCATGGATTGGTAAGCGGCGCAACCGGCACCGGTAAAACAAAAACGCTGCAACTGCTGGCGGAGGGATTGAGTGACGCGAGTGTACCGGTACTGATGATGGATATAAAAGGCGACCTGAGCGGCATAGCCGCACAAGGCACACCAAATGATAAGATCAATGAACGGGCACGGCTATTAGGTATCGATTATAAGCCCGGCGCTTACCCGGTAGAACTACTATCATTGAGCAATGAGCCAGGCGTACGGCTGCGGGCTACAGTTACCGAATTTGGCCCGGTACTGCTTTCTAAAATATTAGTACTGAACAGTACGCAGGAGAGCATTTTATCTATGCTCTTCAAATACTGCGATGACCACAATATGCCTTTGCTGGACCTGAAAGACCTGCAAAAGACCTTGCAGTGGGCGGCCAATGAAGGCAAGACCGAACTGAGTGGTGAATATGGTAATATATCAGCAGCATCCGTAGGCACTATTATGCGGAAAGTGATAGAACTGCAGCAACAAGGGGCAGACCTATTTTTCGGGGAAAAATCATTTGAAGTGGATGACCTGATGCGCGTTTCTGATGATGGCCGCGGCGTAATAAGCATAGTGCGGGTTACAGACCTGCAGGACAGGCCTAAGCTATTCTCTACGTTTATGCTGCAAATGCTTTCGGAGCTATATGCTACCCTGCCCGAAGCAGGGGACCTTGACCAGCCGAAACTGGTCATGTTCATAGACGAAGCGCATTTGATATTTGACGAAGCCAATACCGTATTGGTACAGCAGTTAGAAACCATCATTAAGCTCATCCGTTCTAAGGGCGTCGGTATTTTCTTCATCACCCAAAACCCTATGGATATAGCGCCGAGCGTACTGGGACAATTAGGTATGAAAATACAGCATGCACTACGCGCATTCACAGCAAACGACCGCAAAACGATTGTACAAACAGCAGCCAACTACCCGGATAGTGAGTTTTACAAAACGGAAGATCTGATAACACAACTGGGCATTGGCGAGGCGCTGGTGACACTACTGGATGAGAAAGGCATTCCTACCCCATTGGTGGCCACTATGATATGCCCGCCAAGATCGAGGATGGATATACTGAATCAGCAGGAAATAGACGCATTGGTCAGTAAATCGGCGCTAGTGAATAAGTACAATAAGGAAGAGAACCGTGAAAGCGCTTACGAGATACTGAACCAGAAAATAGCTGTTGCTAAAGAAGAGGCACCTGCAAGACAAAAACGTATAGACGCACAGCCGGAAGAAAAAAGCATACTGGAAACCATAGCCGACAATCCTATCGCCAAAAGTATGATGCGAACGGCAGGTAATACTATTGTACGGAGCCTGCTGGGCTCGTTAGGGCTTGGCGGTAGCACAAGACGTAAAAAAGGCTTCTTTTAAAGAAGCCTTTTTAATACTCAATGTAGTCTCCGCCTGTCACGCTCCCTCATTTGTGGCAAAGTGAATAAAGAATCAGAAACAGTGTCTTTATAAAAAATGTCGAAGGTTTCAGGGTTAACATAAAAATTATGCTGCGGGTAAAAACGTGCATTGTTTGTCTGTCCAACCTGTATCCAGAAATATTTAAACCCTTCCCGTGGACGGTCAATAGTGCGCATAGACAAGTGCCATATTTTACCGGTATCATATTTTATGAGTTCCTGCACTTCGGGTATCGATTCAATAACTGCATAGGCAGAATCCTCAAGCCTTTCGGCATTCTTTGTTTGCGCAAACAGAGGACAACCGATTAGCGGCATCCAGCCCAGGAGTAATATAGTCTTATTCATCTCTCAGTTCACGTCCCGTAAGGTTCAGGAATACGTCTTCGAGGTTAGCTTCTTTTACCTCTTTCTGGCGTTTGAAGCCGTTGGCAATCAGTTTGTCGATCAATGCATCTGGTGTGTCGAGCGAAATGATTTCGCCGCTATCTACAATGGCTACCCTGTCACAAAGCACTTCTGCTTCATCCATATAATGGGTGGTAATAACCACGGTAGCTCCACGCTGGCGCAGATCTTTTATAAGGTCCCATAAATTGCGGCGTGCTTGTGGGTCCAGGCCGGTAGTGGGCTCATCGAGGAATATAATTTTAGGTTCGTTGATAAGCGTAGTAGCAATAGAAAAACGTTGCTTCTGTCCGCCCGATAATTCTTTGAATTTATTCTTTGCCTTA
>JANINW010000036.1:29764-117471 GCA_024508935.1 Flavipsychrobacter sp.
ATCGCGCAGGTCTACCCTGTCCAGCAAGGCCATTGCATCTATTTTCCGGTTGTACAGGCCCGCAAAAAGGTCTATGATCTGCACCAGGTTCAGGTTAGGATAGTACCCTGCCGCCTGCAGCTGCACCCCTATGATATTTTTTATAGCCTGCGCATGTGTGTCGAGATTCATACCATCTACCCACACCTCTCCTGCCGTTTTCTCACGCAGTGTTTCAATGATCTCCAGCGTGGTGGTCTTGCCTGCACCATTGGGGCCCAGCAAGCCAAATATCTCACCCTGCCTTACTTCAAAACTCAATCCTTTCACGGCAGTGAAATCACCATATTTTTTAACCAGTCCTTTTACACTGATGATATTATCCATACGCTAATGTAGTTAAATCACTTTTCTATTAAAAAACAACTGCGGTGCAGCCTGCCCTGGAAATCGAAAGGCGTGGTGGCATTGGTAATGTCCTGTATATGTGGCGTGGGTATACTATCACGATCCAGCACAAAGCCACGGTAATTATTACTAAAGTATATCCTGCCACCTTCCGTACAACCTTTCAGTAACTGCTTTAGCAGCCATACATGGTCACGCTGCACATCAAAAGTATCTTCCATGCGCTTGCTATTGGAAAATGTAGGTGGATCGCAGATAATGAGGTCGAAAGTGTTGACGGGGATATTCTTTATCACCTCCATCACATCGTCATGTACAAATTCGTGCTTCTCATCGTTATACAGCTTATTATACTGCATATTGCGCTTGGCCCAGTTCAGGTAGGTTTTTGACAGGTCTACAGAAGTAACGCTGGCAGCCCCGCCGTGTGCTGCATATACGCTGAAGGAGCCGGTATAGCAAAATAGGTTCAGCACCCGTTTATCTTTGGCTTCCTCTCGCACCATATTGCGGGTAATACGGTGATCGAGAAATAAGCCTGTATCCAGGTAGTCGGTCAGGTTGATGATAAAACTTAAACCGCCCTCCGGTACAATGCGCTCTACTTTCTGCTCTGCAAATTTCTCATACTGCCCCTGCCTGCCCGCTTTGCGCTGCCGCTGTTTCATGAAGATATTAGCAGCATCAATATCCAGCACCCTGGCTATCACATCCTTGCATGCCTGCAGCCAGGCTTCATGCTCTTCATCTTCCATACCATGCCGGCGTTTGTATTCTGCCGCATGTACCACATCATTATATAGTTCTATGGCAAAGGGGAATTCGGGCAGATCGTGGTCGTAAAAGCGATAACAGGCCACATCCTGCCTGCGCGCCAGCTTACTGTAATGTTTGAACATCTTTGAAAGACGGTTCTCAAACATCTGCAGCTTATTAGAAAAATCGTAGGTCATTACAGCTCAAAAATAGCAGATATAAAGGCTTTTATTAAAAAATGATTTTGTGTAATATTATTGAAGGATGAAAAGGATTGTTTTGATACTAATTGCAATTAGCTTTTACGCATATACGAAAGCGACTGTTAAATTCACTCCTTCAATATTTTCAAAGCATCTCTTCTTTGTAGGTGCCCATTCGGGTAATCTAAAAATCATTCAGCTGTACAAATTGACCGATGACATCAATAAAGCATTGTTTAACGACAGCGCATACATCAGAGTATATTACTTAACAGATAGCTTCTATTTTGGCAGTAAAATCCTTCCCATAAAGCCCAAATACTGCCTGCAATACAGAAATTCTCTATTTCAAGATTTTGCAACTGAAGACGAAATACTAAACACAACAAGCAGACACGAGGCTCTCAGTCTTTTTTGTAATGACTGGAACATTGACGTTGAAGAGTGTATTAAGCTCATCTATTATGGCCTTAAGCATCACGACTTTATTGAAAATGAGCAAAAATTGTTGTTAGCTAAAACAGAACTTGGCTATACAAAACTCAATGACATTTATAGTCCTAATATTTATGGCGAAGGATTGGCACAATCTTCACAATTTGATTTTAGATACAGTATCCCAAAGACGATAATTGATAGTATTTTATCAATAAACATGTCCGAAATACAGCCTTTTACAAATCAAAAAGCCTATCGTCGCTGGACAGTATCGATGCCCGCTTCATTTGGGAAAATTGACTATTATATTCAGAATAATAAATACTTTGTTTATCGTGTGACAGGGGATAAGAACAAATGGTGCTACGATTGCCTGGATAATTGGAAGGAGCGCTTAAAGGACACATCTGGTATCGCACTTTTCAGTTTAAACTATATAGCTGATATTATCGGAGACGGAGAAGACAATTATATTATCTCTACCGGGGATAGTTTTTATCACTACATGGTTTCAACAAATAAATTAAACGGCCCATATCTTTTCCCTCTTTTAGATGTGCCTAGTTGGAGCTTTACTAGTTTTAACGAAAAATTGGAGCATTCAAACGATACATTCACTTTACATGCTAGAATGTGGTCATTAGGTGACTACGATATAAAATATGTCTCTTCTTTCCAATCAGTTTTTATAGACAGCAATTCTATAGATGTAGGAGTCAAACAATATATCAATCAGCAGAAAGAGGAAGGTAAAAAACAAGATTCCATTCACAAACAGAAGGTAGCATTAATAAAAAACATTGTTCAAAAACAAAAAAGCAAGCAGTGTCAGATGCTTGCTTTAATTAGTATCGTATTATTCTTAAACGCCTTTCTTATCTGGCGCAGCAGGAAATAATTATTTCACATAGCTCACGCGCTTGGCAGCGGCGGGCTGGTAATACGGCTTTTTATTATGCGGCAGTTTTGCGTCTAGTTTTGCAGCTTCTGCACTATCCGGTTTGGCAAATGCATAGTCTTTACGGTAAATAAGTTCATCTACCTGGTAATCCTCCTCGCGTGTCATGGCTCCATTGTCGGCATCGTAATATACCCAGCTGCCATGGCGCATAGTGCCGCGCTCTGTAGGTATTACCCGCAGGCTCTGCACACCGCTTACAGGGTCTTCTACCATAAAGGTATCATTGGCCCTTGAGGGGTTCAATCCACGGTAATGGCCTATACAGGTAAGATGGCCTTTATCATAATATTTGGCTTCGCCGTCCAGTACATTGTTCTTAAAAGTCTCTATGGCTACAAGATCACCATCGGCATCCATTTTATACCACTGTCCTGCTTTATCGCCATGTTCATACAAGCCAAACTCACTGGAAGAGCTCTCCCCCATACGGGCCGGCTGCGAAAACACCCAGGTACCGTGGCGTTTGCCGCGCGCATCGAACTGGTTTACAGGCTTGGCTGCAGGCTGTACTGCTGCATTCTGGGCATAAGCACCGGCGGCAGCTAAAACAAAGGATAATATAAAAGCGTATTTTCTCATTATAAATTATACCGCAAACGAGGTTCCGCAACCGCAGGTACTGCTTGCATTTGGATTTTTAAACACAAAGCCCCGTGCATTCAAACCGTCCTGGTAGTCTACTTCCATACCATGCAGGTATATGCCATGGGCATTTTTCATCAGCACCGGTATACCTTCCATATCGTACACCGAATCATCTTCTTCTTTTTTATCAAAACCCAATATATAGCTCAGTCCCGAACAGCCGCCGCCCTTTACCCCTATACGCAGGTACTGTCCTGCTTCAAATCCGGGTTCGCTCATCAGCCTTTTTACTTCGGCCACAGCGTTTGCAGACAACTTCAGCGGAGCTTCTAATACTGTATTCATTAATATTCAATAATTTAAGCAAATTTACCACAGTAGCGCCCCTTGTCCAAAAACAGACTGTTAAAGTGGTATTGACAGTATTGATAAATATATAGATAAACGCCTGTTTATCCTATCTTGCGTAACATTTTTTACATTTGCACACTGTAAATTTTAACAAAGCATGAGCGAGGTAATAGACATGATCATAGACGAGGCTGCGCAGTCTATGAAAAAAGCCATTAGCCATTTAGAAACGGAACTTTCACGTATACGTGCCGGCAAGGCCAACCCCCAGATACTGGATGGCGTATTTGTAGATTATTACGGCGCATCTACCCAGCTGGCACAGGTAGCTAATATCACTACACCTGATGCCCGCACTCTATCTATACAGCCTTGGGAGAAAAACATGCTGGGCCCCATTGAAAAAGCTATAATAGCATCTAACATAGGATTGAACCCGCAAAGCGATGGTAATATCATCCGCCTGTTTCTGCCACCACTTACAGAAGAACGCCGTAAAGAACTGGTAAAGAAGGTAAACGGAGAAGGTGAGCAGGCCAAAGTATCTGTGCGCAGCATACGCCGCGACAGCATTGAAGAAATAAAGAAAGAACAAAAGAACGGCCTAAGCGAAGATGCGGCAAAGGATGCAGAAGGACGCATACAGGGCATTACCGATAAATATATAGCCCTGGTAGACCAGCATTGTAAAGACAAGGACAAAGAAATAATGACCATATAACCGAAAGCCCGTTGTTACGGGCTTTTTGTATTTGAGAAAATGAAAGAGTGGCAGAACCAGGTATTACTCCTATTCTCTATACCGATATACGCGGTACTCATTCCGCTTGAAATAATACTGAGCAATTACAGGCACCGCAAATTTTATGGCTGGAAAGAAACCGCCATGAATGTATACCTCAATCTGCTGAATGCCGGCATAGACCTGCTGCTGCGCGGCTTTGCACTGGCAGTGCTGATATTCGCATCACAATACGCCCTCAACCTGCATTTGTCGCCGGTTTGGTATTGGGGCCTGTTGTTCATTTGTGAAGATTTCCTTTTTTGGCTGGAACATTATGTAGACCACAGCGTACGCCTTTTCTGGGCAGTGCATGTTACCCACCACAGCAGCGAAGAGTATAACCTCAGCACCGGCTTCCGCTCTTCGGTATTCATGCCTTTTTACCGGTATATGTATTTTATACCGCTGGCCCTGCTTGGCTTTGCACCTATAGATATACTATTTATGTATGCATTAACCCAAACCTACGGCATACTGGTACATACCCAGGCTATAAAGAAGCTGCCCCGCTGGATAGAGTATATTTTTGTAACGCCATCGCACCACAGAGTACACCATGCCAGCAATGCTCCTTACCTTGATAAGAACATGGGTATGGCGCTTATAATATGGGACAGGATGTTTGGCACCTTTGCGGCCGAGATGCCTGAAGAACCGCCCCGCTATGGCCTAACCACTCCACTGGACAATGCACACCACCCCGTAAACATAGTGCTGCACGAATGGAAAAGCATAGGCAAAGACCTGAAGCAAAAAATAAGCTGGAAACAAAAACTAGGCTACCTCTTTCAACCACCGGGCTGGAGCCACGATGGCAGCAAGAAAACTTCAAGACAGTTAAGGGCTGAGTGGAAAAAGAATATGCAGGGCAGGTAACTATTCTGCCAGTGTCCAGGTAGTAGTACGGCCTAATAAGGATATACCTACATAGCCGCGTACATCCAGCGACTTCCCGTTATGCTTTATTTTACAGGAGTAGGTTTTGCCATTTTTAGGATCGTAGATAGTGCCATCATCATAGGTATTGCTGCCCGCCTTTTCAAAACCCTTTAATATCAGCAAACCCAGTATGGGTTGTGTACGCTTCTTAGCATCGGGGTTGTTCTCATCTATTTTAGGCTTGCCATTCTTATCCGGCTCTTTCAGCCAGATGATCTTGCCATAGAATTTGCTATCCTTGGCCCTGTATACCTGTATTTTAGCTGTCTTCTCTTCATTAAACCAGATGTGCTCTATGGCATCGGTTTGAGCCATAGCTGCTATCCTGCTAAAAAGGAAAAAGACAAACAGCAATAAATGCAGCAGATATTTACGAGCCATAAAAAAGCGGTTGGTACTACCTAATTTACAATATTCCGGCTGAAAAGTTTATTCGCCTGCTTTATTGATACTGCCTACACCACTTATTTTGGATGTCACTTCAGGGTTTCCCTGGTAAGTGATGCCGCCCGTACCGCTTACACGGGCATCCAGCCTTTTCTGCACATTGAGGCGCATATCACCCGCGCCCGATACTGAGGCCACACATGTTTGAGAAACCACATTAGAAGCTTCTACATCTCCTGCCCCTGTAACATGGTATTCAGCATTATTTGCAGTGCCTTCATTTATGTCCAGGTCACCCGCGCCTGATATAGAAGCTTTCAGGTCATTCACATGCACCGTGTGTATCTTCACATCACCGGCACCTGTCACCTTCAGCGTAAAACTGTTTCCTTTTATATCGCCTGCTATCTCCGCATCACTTGAGCCGGCAATAGACAATCCACTTAAAGTTTTTGTAGAAATAGTAGCCACAATATCTTTATCCGATTCAAAATCTGTTTTCTTATCGGTATAGATACGCAGTGTATCGCCCGATACATCTGTTTTTATATACTCCAGTATGTTTTTATAGCCACTGAGGGTAAGCCCAGGCTGAGCGGTTTCATTAACGTCAATAGTAATATCTAATGAAGTTGATACAGCTACTACGCTAAAAGGACCGACAGCCCTTGTATCGGTACTTTTTTCTCCATGTCCTACTACAACATTATGCTTGCAGGCAGAAAACAGGAAAGGAGATACAGCTATGCAGGATGCAAGAATTATTTTTTTCATACAGGTGGTGGTGTGTGTTCATTAAAATAACAAAAGGGCTGTATGCCCTTTTAAATACTCTTCTTATTATGCTTCCACCATACAAAGCCTACAGTGCCGAGTATGGCGAGCGGTAATGTTGCGAGATATAATATGCCTCCATTCAGTCCCTTTGCACTTTTATCATCGAGGCCGGCGGCTGTTTTTGTACACAAGGAACATCCCTGGGCCCATGCAGCAGGGGTAGTTGTTACCAGCATTAACACGATCAGCAGCTTTTTCATAATATAAAATTAGGCTAAAAACAATTATCAAACATCAGGTATAATAAGGAGATATCATCAGGTACACCACTACCCCGGTAATGCTCACATACAACCACAAAGGCCAGGTATATTTTGCCAGCTTTTTATGCTTTTCAAACTCACCGGTAAGCGAGCGGTATGCTGTATATAATATAAACGGCAGTATAATAGCAGCCAGGAAAATATGGGTGATTAGGATAACAAAATACACATAACGGATTGCACCTTCTCCGCCAAACTTTGTATCACCCGAAAGCAGGTGGTGGGCAATGTATGATACCAGGAACAGTATAGACAATACCATAGCCGTCAGCATCATGTTCTTATGCGCCACATAATTCTTATTTTTTATGGCAACCAGCGCGGCTATCAGCAATAATGATACGCATGAATTAATAACTGCATTGATAGCTGCAAACACGTGCACACTAAATCCAAGATCCACTTTCAACTGTACTCTCGACAGGATAACCACTGCTGCAAATACTACGAAGGATACAGTAAGTATCAGCAGGCGGGCTTGTTTATCGTTCTTTTTTAAAACAGGACTAAGCATTATAGCTACTATTTATTCAGGTCTATTTCTTCTTTTTCTTTTCAAGGGTGAGCAGCACAATATCATCGGCACAGCGTTTTATTTCAGCAGTATCGAGGCCATCATAATAACCGCGTATATAGCGCTGCTGGTCTATTAACACCAGCTTCTGCGAATGGATGAAATCTTCTGCACCACCATCGCCGCCGGGTACTGCCAGGTGCAGCTCGTTACGGGCGTAATTGTAAATTGTTTTTTTATCGCCGGTGAGGAACCACCATTTATCATGGTTCACGCCGTGGGTGTCGCCGTATTCACGCAGGGCATGTACCGAGTCTGCTGCTGGGTTCACAGTTATCGATACAAATTGAACAACAGTATCGAAGGAGCTTTCCATTTTAGGATTCTTTTTGAATGCCTTTTGCAGCAGGCCGATGTTCCCTGTAAGCTTAGGACAGATGGTTGGACAACTTATGTAAAAGAAGTTCACCACCATTATCTTACCAGGTAAGTCTTTGTTCAGCGATACTGTCTCGCCCAGTTGATTAACTAAGGTTAATTCGCCTGCTTTGTGGTAATTGGTATCCGGCACCTGTTTACCGTTAACTGTTTTTGTACCTACACTTTCAGGTATATAGTACTTTGGCAGGTATATCTTATCCTTTGCCATCAGGTGTACTATCATATAAAAAGACAACGGTAGCAAAAGCGCTACCGTCAGTCCTAATATAAATCCTTTGCTTGAACGTTTGTTACTCATCGCGTTGATTCTATCCCCTCCTGTTTTCTACATATTAACGCGTTGGCACAGAGTGGTTCATGTGCAGCCAGAAACCGCCGTCTGCCAGGAAGGCAATAACGAACCATACGAATAAGGTAAGCGGTATCAATACGGTAATGAGGAAGCTCTTTACTTCATCGCCCAGGTGCATAAATATAGCTACAATGTAACCTGCCTTGAATATAGTAAGTGCCAGGAAGAAAAAGTTTACCAGTGCTTTAGGCATATTGTGACTGAAGAACATACCCAGTACAACTTCTACTACTGTTACCAGCAGCAATATCCAGAATACTTTCCAGATACGGCCTATCTGTTTTTTGCTTTCAGGTGATTTAATGTCTGTATGATGAGACATTACCCCTGAATATAGTTTAGACTGGTCGCCTTCGTACAGGTGTGTTGTATCGTTTGTATTATGATGGTGTGACATGTTGCTAATGTTTTTTGTTGTGAATGATAATGGATTACAGCAGGTAGAAGCAGGTGAATACGAATACCCAAACCAGGTCTACAAAGTGCCAGTAAAGACCTACTTTCTCTACCATTTCATAATGGCCGCGCTGATCGTAGGTACCATTCACTACGTTTACCAGTATCAGTATCAGGAAAGCCACACCACTCAATACGTGGAAACCGTGGAAACCGGTTATGGTAAAGAAGAAATTATAGAAATTGTGCGTAGCGCTCAGCAGGTCGTTGTGCGTAGCCGACTGGTAAGCAGCGCTATGTGTGTTATAGAAGTGCTCATAAGCATGTGCAGGTGTGTTAGGATCGGTAAAAGTACCCCACAGGCCGCCGGTCAGGTGGCCAAGGTGTGTCCATTCCCATGCCTGGCAGCTCAGGAAGCAGATACCGCCAACGATGGTCCACAGCATCCATTTAATAACGCCCCTGCGGTCTCCGTAATGGCCGGCATGTACTGCCAGTACCATTGTCACAGAGCTCATGATAAGTATGAAGGTCATCAAGCTCACAAACACCAACGGCAGATTTGCCTCTCCCATGAATGGGAATGCATGGAACACGTGGTTTGCATCAGGCCATGCAGGGCTGAAGAAACGTTTTGTACCATAGGAGATAAGGAATGCGCCGAATGTAAAGGCATCTGACAAGAGGAAAAACCACATCATCATTTTACCATAACTCACATTGAACGGTGACCGTCCACCTCCCCATGCTTTAGTTTCAACAGTAGTTGTTTGCGACATAAATCAGATTATAAAAATTATAGTTGTTGCGAATTTGGGTGCTAATTTCTAAAGTTTTTTATTGATTTACCAGAAAGAACACAAATAAATAAATCCACAATGCGTCTACGAAGTGCCAGTAGGTACCTACTATTTCCAGCCCGGTAGCATTATACACCTTCACTTTGGTACGGAAAGCCCTTAAGAACACAATCAAAAGCGCCACAAGACCACCTAAAATGTGCAACAGGTGCAATCCTGCAATAATAAACAAAAAAGACTCGCTTGGGTTGCCGTCTACACGAATATTTTCAGCATATAAGGTTTTAAAACCCATCCACTGAAACACCCCGAACAGTATGCCCAATACAAGAGTAAGCGTTATAAACATTTTAAAACGGGGCATCAGGCGGTTTTTGAACGCCTTTATACCCATTGCCATCGTTACACTGCTCAGCACTATAGTAGCTGTAGAAACCCAGAATACCGCCGGCAGCCGGTAATTAACCCAGTTGCCTTGTGCATGCCTTACAATATGGGCGCTGGTAAGCCCGGCAAACATCATGACAATGCTGCCAATACCCAGCCATAAGGCAAACTTATGGGGGTGAATTCTTTTTCGTTGTACGGTCGTATCCATAACCTATCCTTTACAATTTGTCAAATACTAATGCCAGTAACACGGTGGGCAGGTATATAAACGAAGCAAACATAACGCGGCGGGCCGATTTATGGTCGTTATTGATATAAAAAGCAACAGAGGCTGCAAAATACATGATGCCGCAGGCTATGCTTATCCACATGCCTATGTTACCGCTCATACCTACTACCCGGGGCATAATGGCCATAGGGATCAGTATAATGCTGTAAAACATGCACTGGAGGGCTGTAAATTTAGAACCACGTTCCTGGGAAGGAAGCATGCTGATGCCGGCTTTTTGGTATTCATCATACCCTACCCAACCAATAGCCCAGTAATGAGGAAATTGCCAGAAGAACTGGATCAAGAACAATATCCAGCCGCCTACACCTATACTGCCTGTAGCTGCTACCCAGCCCAGCAAAGGAGGGAAAGCACCCGGAAAGGCACCTATAAACACGGCCACAGGGTGAACACGTTTCATAGGGGTGTATGCAAAGCCATATAATAGCAAGGAGAAAAAGCTAAGAATACCTGCCAGGGGGTTGAATACATAACCCAGCAGGAAAGCACCTGAAAACCCTGACAAGGCGGCAATGACCCAGGCTTCAGCCACGCTCATCCTGCCGTCAGGCAGAGGACGCAGCATGGTACGCTTCATGGCTGAATCACCTTCGCGTTCCAGTATCTGGTTGATCGTATTGGCGCCGCCGGTAACCAGGATGCCACCTATGAATAACAACAACACCTTATCCCATTCGAAAGGGGTATGGGGAGCCAGTAGGTACCCTATGACGCTTGAGAATACCACCATGAAGCTAAGATTGGGCTTGAGCAACTGGCTGTAATCCCTGAATTTAGCCACCAACGGCATATCCAATTTGGCTTTGATTGGCTGTTCCGGCAACATTACTTAACAGAAAATTAAATTGAAAAGCTGTGCAAAGGTAATCATCATTTGTGATTTACCATTTAAGATTTAAGATTCTTATGCACAATAAATTGTCATATCGAGGATATGAGTTTAACTGGATTAAAATAAACTGTATTAAATATCTATACTGGCAGTACAGACTATTAACGCCAGCTATTTTCCTAAGAAACATATTATCAACAATTATTCTTTTTTATCAATAGTAGTTATTATATTTGGATTGTAAATAGTGCTAAAGTGCATACGTTTACTCCGTTAAAGAATAGGGTCGGCTATTTTCATAGCCGACTATTTTTTTGAGAAAACCGTATTAAGTTTAATAAGAAAGCCTGCAGAGATCTGCAGGCTTTCTTATTAAGAATGAGCTCTTTATAATCTTGCGCTACTGCTTACCAATTACCGCCGGCACCACCGCCACCAAAGCTACCGCCGCCAAAACCACCGAAACCACCGCCGCTTCCGCTGCTTCCGCCGCCCCAGCCACCGCCGCCAAAACCACTGCCGCCTATAAAACCACCACCAAAGCCACGGAAACCACGGCCACTCATATATGAGCCTCCACCTCCGCCACCTTTGCTTATGGCTATCACTATTATCACTACGATAAGCACTATAACCCAGGCAGGTATTTTGTCACCTTTTTCCTCTTTAGGGTCTGCTTTGTACTCTCCTTTAGTGGCTTTTATAATAGCATCGGCGGCCCGGCTAAAACCTTCGTAATATTTACCTTCTTTAAACGAAGGCACCATTTCTTTCCGGTATATCTGGCCGGTAGTTGCATCTGTCAATGCACCTTCCAGCCCATAGCCTACCGCTATAAATGCTTTCCGGTCCTCCAGCGAGGCCAATATTAATACCCCGTTATCTTTACCTTTCTGCCCTACCCCCCATTTTATACCTAATTCAATAGCATAATCAGACGCATCATATCCACCCAGGTTTTTGATGGTTACAACCGTTATTTGCGTAGACGAAGACTTTTCATACTCCAGCAATTTCTGTTCAAGTTCAGCAACTTCGCTACCGCTCATCATACCGGCAAAATCATTTACCAGCCTGGGCGGGGTTGGCTTTGCAGGAAAATCGCTGTCTGATGCCCATGCAAATGAATGCAGCAATACCAGCATACAGGCCATACCTGCATACTTCAAGGTCTTAAAAAAATGGCTGAATATCATTTACCAAAAACTATTTCGTCCGGCAATTCGTTGCGTGTTACGGTTGGGTCAAACGGGAAATGCTGCGCCATTGCCTTACCCAGTTCATTGATGCAGATACATAAGCCTTCTGTTATAAGCCCTTGCTGCAGGTAACTTTTCAACTGGGCCGCAGCATGCTCCCAAAACTCGGCACCTCCTGCACGTTTATATATCTCTTCATCTCCTGCCAAGGCAAATTGCTTGTCTTCGGTAGCCAGGTATACCAGTACTGCATTGCGTTTCTCCGTTTCTATCATTCCCAACTGATGGAATAATTCAACAGCACGGTCTACAGGATTCACATAGGAACACCTGCTTTCCATATAGATACGCAGTTCACCGGTAGTTTTGCTTTCCGCATCACGTATACAAGCCACTACCTGCTCCTGCTGGGCAGGCGTTAGCAGTGACTTCTTCTTCCAGAATGAGAACATATTACTCAGATAAGTAGTTGGTTAAAACTGAACCTGGGGGGCTTTTTGAGCGCCGGCATCAGCTTCAAACATACCCTTAGGCGCAAAGCCCAGCATTCCTGCTACAATATTATTCGGGAAGGTGCGTACAGAAACATTATAGCCTTGTACAGCTTCATTATAATTCTTACGAGCTACTGTGATGCGGTTCTCTGTGCCTTCCAGTTGATCTTGCAAAGCAAGGAAGTTCTGGTTGGCTTTCAATTCAGGGTATTGTTCACTCACCACCATCAAACGGCCTAATGCCTGGCTGAGTTCACCTTGTGCAGATTGAAATTCACGCAGTTTTTCAGGCGTGAGGTTATCAGGGTTTACCTGTATAGATGTGGCTTTAGCACGTGCGTTGATCACATCTGTCAAGGTTTTCTGCTCGAAGTTGGCTGCACCTTTCACCGTATTTACCAGGTTAGGCACCAGGTCTGCACGGCGCTGATATTGGTTTTGTACTTCTCCCCATTTACTCTTTACATTCTCATCTGTACTTACCAGCGTCTTTTGCAGGTTACAAGTCATACATCCGCCTATAAGCAAGATGCCCAGCAGTACTACTAATACAAGTGTGCCTTTTTTCATTGTGTGTGAAATTTTATCAAAAATACTGTTTCCATTGAATATCAAGCAAAAAAGCATCCCACAATGCAGGATGCCTTATATAACTTGTTAATGAGTTGAATTAGAAATAAAAACGGGCAGATGCGCCAAACATATTGTGAGAGAAGAATTCTGCTTCGCTCACAAAGTTTACAGCCGGTTTAATATCTAAGCTTAAGCCTAATGGTATACGTTTGAATACATATTCAACACCACCAATGGCATCGATACCGAAAATAGCCCTGTTATCGTCCATATAACGGCCTTCGCTGCTTACATAGCGATACCCCCTGTCCCATACGCCGGTATGTAAACCACCACCCAGAAACATGCGCCAGGATGGATCAGGAAAGTAGATATGTCCTTCCAGCAGGGCAACTGCGTTAAAGCTTTGGCCTTCCAAACCCATTATGCCGCCTGCGTTCAACTGCCCCTCAAAAGCTAGGTGTTTTGAAATATAGAATTTGCCGGTCAGTCCGCCACCATCAGGAGTGGCACGCAGGCCCAAGGCTGAACTGCCTCTTTGGGCAAAACCGGATGTAGTAATAAGTACTGCAGCTAAAAATAACATTATCCTTTTCATATAAACATGTTTTGTTAACCTATGCAGCATACAAAAAATCGTACCCTGCCACAATGTTTTAAAAATGAGTAAACCTTTTTTTGAAAACTTTAACGACTTTTGGGGCTTAATATTTAGCTATACAAACAGCAGACGATGCAAGCATCTTTTGAGGCAACACTTGAATACGCACAGGAACAAGACAATATTGATATATTATTCCCATTCCGCGAACGCTTCCGCTTCCCGCAGCACGAAGGCAGGGATGTGAGCTATTTCTGCGGCAATTCGCTGGGCTTGCAGCCCAAAAGCGTTGCTTACCTGATGCAGCAGGAACTGGAAGACTGGGCCCGTTTTGGTGTAGAAGGCCATTTTGAGGCACGCAATCCTTGGTTCTCTTACCACCACCTGTTTGGCGAAAGGCTGGCCAAAATAGTAGGCGCCCACAAAGATGAAGTTGTAGCAACCAATACACTGACTGTTAACCTGCATCTACTAATGATGTCTTTTTACCGCCCCGAAGGGAAACGGTATAAGATCATTATGGAAGCGGGTGCGTTTCCTTCCGACCAATACGCAGTTGAAACGCAGGTGCGTATGTATGGCTACGATCCGGAGGATGCTATTATAGAGATAAAACCACGCGATGGCCACTATATAATTGAAGAGGAAGATATACTGAATGCAATAGAGGCCGCGGGCGATTCGTTGGCGTTGGTAATGTTTGGCGGTGTAAATTATTATACCGGGCAGTTTTTCGACCTGAAAATAATAACCGCTGCAGCCCACCGCGTGGGAGCTTACGCTGGTTACGACCTTGCCCATGCCGTAGGTAATATACCATTGCAACTACACGATTGGAATGTGGACTTTGCCTGCTGGTGTTCTTATAAATATCTTAATTCCGGCCCTGGTGCCGTTGGCGGTATATATGTACATGAACACCATTGCAGCAATCCTAAAATATTCCGCCTGGGTGGCTGGTGGGGCAATGAGGAAAAGACCCGATTTAAAATGGAGAAGGGCTTTGTTCCTCAAAACAATGCCGGCAGCTGGCAAATGAGTAATGCTCCTGTATTTAATATGGTGGCACACAATGCATCGCTGGACATTTTTGATAAGGCCGGCATGCAGGCCCTCCGCGAAAAAAGTGAACATCTTACTGCATACATGGAATGGCTGTTGAAACAGATCACCCACCTGCCATTCGAAATAATAACACCGTCTCAATCCCATCGCCGCGGATGCCAGCTATCATTGCTATTCAGTGATCGCGGACGTGAGGTGTTTGATAAACTCACCGAAAATGGCGTAGTGGCAGACTGGCGCGAACCGAATGTAATACGCATAGCACCGGTGCCGCTATACAATACATACGAAGACTGCTACCGTTTCTACGAGATACTAAACAGCATAAAATAAACAACTGTTGTAGATACAACATATATTTACAGCAGAACTGTACATGGCCATCTTTACAGACATAAATAATCTTCCCGTTTTCCGCAATGCGGTCATTACCATTGGCACTTTCGACGGTGTGCATTTGGGACACAGGGTTATATTAGATGAAGTAGTGAAGCATGCAACGGACATGGATGGTGAAAGCATTTTGCTGACTTTTGAACCCCATCCCCGTAAACTATTATTCCCCGACCAGCCACTAAAACTACTGACACCGCTGGAAGAAAAAATAGCGCTGATAACAGCGACCGGCATACAACATGTAGTGGTAGTACCTTTCACAAAGGAATTTGCTGCACTGTCTGCAGATGCCTACATAAAAGATTTCCTGGTAAAGAAATTCGAGCCGGCATGCATCGTTATAGGCTATGACCATCATTTTGGCAGCGACCGCAAAGGCAATATAGAAATGCTGAAGGCTTATGCAGGCGATTATCATTACAAACTATACGAGATCCCTGCACAATTGATTGATGAAGCGGCAGTAAGCTCTACCAAAGTGCGTAATGCCATAACAGAAGGACGAATAGCTGATGCCAATACGATGCTGGGCCGCAGTTATAGCCTGGCAGGCAAAGTTGTGAAAGGAGCGCAACTAGGCAGAACACTTGGTTTTCCTACCGCCAACCAGGTACCTATAGACCCCGAACAACTCATACCAGCAAATGGTGTGTATGCTGTAAGGGTAAAACATAATGAGGTATGGTATGATGCCATGCTGAACATAGGCATAAGGCCAACCGTGAGTAAAGATCTGCAACTACATATAGAAGCACATCTCTTTGATTTTGGCAGCGACCTGTATGACCAAGAACTGGAACTGGCCTTTGTAGAACGCCTGCGTGATGAACAAAAATTCCCTTCTTTAGATGCTTTAAAAGAGCAATTGGCCAAAGATGCAGAAACAGCGAAAAAAGTATTACGCTAATTCCATTTTACCGATCATTTCTTTCAGCAATTCACTGTCTGCGGTATTATTATCTATACCCACAGCATAGGTACTGTACCTGCCCAACAGCATAAGGCAGTGCTCTACTTTTGCCAAAGGCCAGCGCTGGGTAGCAGCCATTATTTCCCGCACTTTACTTGGATAAGTACCCAATGCAGATGCAATATCTTTTTCGGCTTTACCCCGCAGAAAATTGGCCTGGTATAGCCGATTAAAATGATTGTAGAATGAACCTATAAGGAGGGGCATAGGGGCCGACTTAGGATTGGCAACAAAATAAGCCAGCATACGATACAACCGTTCTTTGTCACCACTTGTCAGGGCCTCCGGGAATTCAAATACATTATACTCCCGGCTGATGCCTATATATTTCTGGATAAGATCCGCAGTCAGAAATTTTTCTCCCGGCACGTTGATGCGCACCTTCTCTATTTCGTTAACGATCTTTTGCAGGTCGTTGCCCAGGTACGTAGCCAGTATTTGCGATTCACGCTCGCCAACGCTAAAATCTATTTCTTTACCATAAGCCTGTATCCAGTTAGGTATATGTTCATCTTTTATCTTATCCGAAGTAAAATGAATGCCTTTATCTTTTGCATGTTTTACCACCTTGCTGCGCCCATCCGCTTTTTTAAAACGGTGCTCTATAAGAAATACGGTAGTAGGCGATGGATGTTCCATATACCCTGCCAGCTCTGTAAAGCCTTTCATTTGAGCCGCGTCCTTCAGTATCACTACTTGCTTTTCGGCAAACATGGGGAAACGCCGGCAGGCATTCACCACATCTGCCCATTCCACATCTTTGCCATACAGCACTGTCAAATTGAAATCACGTTCCGAAGGTTGCAGTATCTGCTCCTCGAAAAAATTTGTAATGATGTCTATATAAAACGGTTCTTCACCATCTATAAGATATACCGGCAGGAATTGCTTTGCCTGCAGCGATTGCATTAATTTTTTAAATTCTGCTGTCATTTTCTAATCTGTCACGTATACAGGCTCAATATCTATTTCGTTATGGCCTTTCAGTTTCAAAAACACTTTGGCGCTGGTCAGCACATCTTTCAGGCAATACTCCCCTATCCTTGCAAGGTCTTTATCTTTCCAAAACACATCACCCACCATGCTGCCATCTATATCGTCTTTTGGCGAAGGTATGCCCAATACTTCAGCCAGCAAAGCCAGCGATGTGTAGTGCTTATAATCCCCAAAACGCCATAGTTCCAATGTATCAAGATGAGATATCTCCCAGGGCTTTTTGCCGCTTAATTGAAGACAGGCGGGCAAACCCAGCCCATTAATAAGCATACGGCGGCAAATGAATGGAATATCAAACTCCTTTATGTTATGACCGCAAAAACGGATGTCGGAATGATATGCTGAGAACCGTGAAACGACCTCGCAAAAATCTTTTAACAATTCTTTTTCGTCTTCATTTACAATCGACTTCAACCTTATTTTCCACCCGTCAATACTGTGATTGAGGCTGCCAAACCCAATACAGACAACCTTTGCAAACTCTGAATACACACCTGCCTTCTCGATGAATGCAGTTGACGGTTCGGGAATTTCTCCTAAATTGCCCCGCAGAAACTTTGATTTTTTTACCCAACCTTCCTGTAAGCCCGGTGTTAATAGATTGAAATCAGGAACTACCGGTACCGTTTCGATATCAATAAAAAAAATGTTGTTTAATTGCTCCATGCCGTTTGGCGTAATTATATTTAATAATCGAAAATAAAACAAAGCAAGTTTATGAATCAGGATTTTAATAAGCCGGGAGCTGAACAACGCCCCGTTACTCCACAACAACCGCAAAAGCCGGATTACACAAAAGTCTATATCGGCATCATTGTATTACTCCTGGCCACCAACATTTATCTCTTTATTAGCAGGAACAAGATAGCCAGCGAACGCGATAATACGCAGGTTATGTATAATTCTGCCGATTCTTCACGTACAGCTGTGGAAGCAGACTATAACGCAGCCCTGGTGCGCCTGGACGAACTGGTGTCTAAAAACACCCAGATGGATAGCGTTATTAACAGCCAGGATGGTGAAATAGCCAAACTGAGAAAAGAAATAGACGGTATTGTGAAAAACAAAAATGCTACCGCTGCCGACCTGGGCCGTGCCCGTCGTCTGATCAACGAACTGAATGGCAAGGTAACCACGTATGAGGAACGCATTGCCACATTGGAAAAAGAGAATACCGACCTTACCAATACCAATGCAGTGGTAACTAAGGAAAGGGATTCTGCCGTTACACAGAACGTAGGCTTGCAGCAAAAAGTAAAATTAGGCGCTGTACTGCACGCATCTAACATACGCATGACGCCAATTGATCTGCGCCGTGGCGGTAAAAAGGAAAGAGAAACAAGTAAAGCCGGCAGGGTGGATGTTTTCCGTATTGTGTTCGATATAGATGAGAACCGTATCGCAGAAAGCGGCACCAAAGAAATATTTGTTCGCGTCACCTCTCCCGATGGCACTATCCTCAGCAATGCAGCTTATGGCTCAGGCGTAACCACCAATGCCGATGGGCAACAACTGAACTATACCTTGCTGAAACAAATTGCACTACAGCAAAACCAACCGGTAAAAAATGTTACCGTAGACTGGAACCAGGACAGCGACTATAAAAAAGGCACTTACAATATCGAATTGTATAACGAAGGCTATAAAATTGGTGGTGGTAGTGTAACACTACGATAAACCATTAATATTTAGTATTTTAAAGGAATGTTACATGCTTATTGACTTAACAATAAGATAATGTGACATTCCTTTTTACTTAACATTAGCTAACCTAATATTGCAGCGGATTTTGGAAACAAATATGGAAGTTTTACCGGGCAAAATTTTGATAGTGGATGATGAACCGGATATAGTCGAGTTCATCACATACAGCCTGAAAGGCAAAGGATACCTGACCGCTACGGCCAAGGACGGATTTGAAGCTATAAGGAAAGCAAAAGATTTTCGTCCAGACCTGATATTGCTGGACATCATGATGCCAAACAAAGATGGCCTTCAAACTATAAAGGAACTGCGCCAGATGCCGGAATTTGAAGATACAGCTATCATATTCCTTACTGCTCTCAGCGACGAAAAATCTGAAATAGAAGGCTTGAAAGTGGGTGCCGATGATTATATCTCCAAACCCATTAAACCTGAATTATTAGCCACCCGCATACGCACAGCACTCCGCCGCAGTCGCAAGGATGATGAACATGAAAATAAACTGGTGTTTGGCGACCTTGAAATAAACAAGACCAAGTTTACCGTCACCTACCAGGGCAAGGAAATACTGCTGGCAAAAAAAGAATTTGAGCTCCTTTCCCTGCTTGCATCTAAACCTGGCCGTGTATTCCTGCGTAATGAGATACTGCAAAGAGTATGGGGTACAGATGTAATAGTAGGCGACCGTACCATAGATGTACACATACGTAAAATACGCCAGAAGGTAGGTATAGACCTTATAACAACGGTAAAGGGCGTAGGTTATAAATTTGAAATGGCGTAGTTTAGTACTATGTCCACCGTCTTCAGCAGCAAAAACCCCTCTCCGCGGCAGCTGTCATTTATTACAGCAATTATCATCTCCACGGTAAATGCGTTGCTCAGCCTCTTCCTGCTGCAGGAATGGTACATTCCCCTGCTGGTGTTTGCAACCACATTTATCATTATATACTGGCTGTATTATTATACCCTGCAAAGATTTATATACCGTAAGATAAAGATCATCTATAAGTTTATTTACCAGACAAAAGCCACTAAAAAAGAAGAGTTCTTTTACGAAAATATACTCCCGCAGAAATCTATCGAGGAAGTGAGCGCAGATGTACAGCGCTGGGCTACGCAGAAGAAAGATGAGATAGATATGCTGCGAGCCAATGAGCAATTCAGGAAAGAGTTTTTAATGAACCTGGCCCACGAATTGCGCACCCCTATTTTTACCATCCAAGGGTATGTTGACACCCTGCTCAACGGTGCGCTCGACGACCCGAATGTGAATAAGAAATTCCTGACCAATGCGAATAAGGGTATAGATCGCCTGGTACGCCTGGTTGATGACCTGGATGAGATATCTAAACTGGAATCGGGCCGCATCCCTATCATCCAGGAATCATTTGTGATACAAGACCTGGTAAAAGAAGTATTTGACGAGCTATCGCTGAAGGCTAAAGAAAAACACATCCAGCTACAGGTAAAAAAAGGAACCGAAAGACCACTTGAAGTATATGCAGACAAACCTAAAATAAGGCAGGTGTTGGTGAACCTTGTGGAGAATGCCATAAAATACGGCCACGAATATGGCAATGTAACTGCCGGTTCTTACGAAGTAGATGGCAAGCATATATACACTGAAATATCAGACGACGGACCGGGCATTAGCGAAGAACACCTGCCGCGTATATTTGAGCGCTTTTACCGTGCCGACCGTAGCCGCAGCCGCGAGATAGGTGGAACCGGCCTGGGCCTTGCCATAGTAAAACATATTATTGAAGCGCATGGGCAAACAGTGAACGTACGTAGTACGCTGAACGTAGGTTCTTCCTTCGGTTTTACACTGGAGAAGGCCGAAGAGTAAGACATTCCTGTTTCCCTTATTTTTGCCGGTATGCAGGAACTGGTTATAGCATCTAACAATCAGGGTAAGATACGCGAGATAAAGTCTATGATAGACGGGCTTTCCTTGCTATCACTAAAAGACATAGGCTTTGACCAGGAGATACCTGAGCCTTTCCACACCTTCGAAGAAAATGCACTTACTAAGGCACAAACCATTTACCAATGCTGCGAAAAAAATGTGTTTGCCGACGATAGCGGTATATGTGCGAATGTACTGAACGGCGAACCGGGCGTTTTCAGTGCACGTTTTGCGGGCTTACCCAGCGATGACGAGAAGAACCTGCAAAAACTACTGGCAGAGCTGAATGACAAGGATGACCGCAGCGCTTATTATAAAGCAGTAATATGCCTGATATGGAATGGTGAGCCCTATTTTTTTGAAGGTGTGTGCAACGGAACAATAATTGAAGAAAAAAGAGGAAATGGCGGTTTTGGTTACGATCCCGTTTTTGTACCTGATGGTTATGATCAGACGTTCGCAGAATTACCTTTAGACATAAAGAATACTATAAGCCACCGGGGAAAGGCCGTGCGTGCTATGGTGGCATTTTTAAAAGAACAGTTACAATGAAATTTTCGATAGGCGATAAAATATTGGTGAAACGTACCGGAGAGGAAGGCCATGTAGTAGCATTCATCAACGACGAGATGGTAGAGGTGGAAATAAAACGTGCCACTTTCCCTATGTACATAGAAGACCTGGACCACCCATACCTGAAATGGTTTACAGAAAAGAAAAAAGGCAAAACGGGAAGCGCACCCGAACAACTACCTGTAGAACGTATTAAGGACCGTCCCAAAAGGCTGGCCCAGGGCATATACTTGTCTTTCATCCCGGTTTTTAAGCCGGATATGATGGAAGATATTGTGGACCATGTGAAAGTGCACCTGCTGAATGAACTGCCTACGGATATATTCTTCAAATATGACTGCAGTCTGCCCGGCCAGAAACTGTTCAGCCTTGAAGGTAAGCTGCACGCATTCGGCAACCTGTACCTGCACAATGTGACTTATGAAGATATGGGGGCACAACCACGTTTCAACTGGGAGATAGAAGATACTGCCAAAGAAAAACAACCATTGAATGGAACCATACGCATAAAACCGCCTAAGCTATTTGAGCACATCAACACCCTGTTGCAAAACAACGAACCTTCTTTCAGTTATAAACTATTAGACGAGCTGTTGGAAGAACGCAAACCTGCGACACCAATTGCCACCGAGGGTTCGGTATCCCCCAAACAAAAAGAAAAGAAGTCTAAGCTGACTTTGCAGGATCTGCCGCGTTACGAACTGGACCTGCATATAGAAAAACTGGTAAACAACATACAAGGTCTTAGCAATGCCGACATGCTGCAGATACAGCTGAATGAACTGCACCATGCGCTGGACCTTGCCCGGCGCCACCACCAGGAGCGCATGGTAATTATTCACGGATTGGGCAAAGGTATATTGCGGGATGAAGTGCATAAAATACTAAAAGCTACCCCCGAAGTACTCCGCTTTGTAGATGGATGGCAGGGACAGTATGGCTTTGGAGCTACCGAAGTTTTCTTTAAACATTAGTATTGTCTGCTCTAATAGGAGACAAATTTCCCATACCCCACTTCATGTGAAAACTTATCAATGATGCGGTAGAAATAGCTACCCGGAGCAAAATATCCGCCTGCTTTATTGCCTGGGAGCAGTTCATAAGCCTGCAATTTTCGGCCATTTATATCAAACACCTCAATGGTACAGGCATTTATACCGGCCATAGAAAACAAAACTATCCCGTTGCTTGCATTAAGAACAGAAAGCTGCTTAGCTGGATCTGTTTGTAGTACATTAACCGGGCCTATTGTTACAGTATCTATTTTTGCTTCTGTAAAGCAGGTATTCGCAGCCGTGAGTGTTACTGCATATTTGCCATTATTACTGTAAGTATGTGAAGGCGATTGTTGTGTAGCGTTACCGCCATCGCCAAAAGTCCAGGCATAGCTGGTAGCCTTCAGTGAGCCATTGGTAAAGTTTACTGTCTTACTATTGATACTGTATGCAAATTTAGCATAAGGATAAGCGCCGTATTGTATCCAGTTGTTTACACTGTCAAGGGTAACTTTGGCTGCTATGCGCTGTAACAGTTTGGCATCCGCAGCAGGCAGGCCTGCAATAAAAGAAGCCCCAAATGGACTCTTGTGAAATATAGAAGCATAGAAAACGCAAGTCTCCAGGTAAGAGCCAAATATGTTAGGATGCGAAAAATCGGGTGAATAAAGGTCTATAGCAGGAAAGCTATCTATCACTACCTTGTAAGCCGCACCAACAGGGGCAACAATACCATTGTTATCCTGCGCCATCTGCATATAACTATCGCGCAGGCGCATTTGCATACCCTGGTAAGTACATACCGGTGGATTTGCAACACAATTGCCGGCGTCGCCGTTTTTATAGCCCCAAGTCATAAAGAACATAGTCTCGGTGCAGCTATTGTTCTTGCGCACCATACTATCCAGTTTATGTGCAAAGGGATAGGTTTCTACCGCTACCTGCGCAGGCGGGAATGACGGCTTCTGGCTTTGTTCCTGTAGCACCACAATATCCCAGGGCTGAGAAAATATTTTATTGATGGTGGTAGCATCCCAGCTATGGCTTTCCATAGTGTAGCCACCGGGGGTGTTTTGGTCGTAGATCAGCGTATCGCCCATTGATGTAGCCAGTTGCTGCAGCAGCTTAGGCATGTCGTTAGTATATATATAGCTGTTGCCTATAAACAATACTTTTCTTTTCGTAGCACAGCTTGGGTGTGCGGCCAGCAAAAAAGCAAAACATAAAACAGATAGGAGGTAGATTTTTTTCATCGGGTTAATGTCGGTTTATCTGTAAAGAATTGAGCATCTCATCTGTAATATCTTCCGTATATATGCCGGCACCGTTTACCAATATACCTTTGATACCATACTTAGGCGCTGAGATAGCATATAATGTGGCCTCGTCTGCAGGGTCACTTTCCCCTTCAAACCGGTATATCCGGTCTATCACAAATTCGTCATGAAACACTTTGAAATCGCCCTGCCTGCATTCCAGGCAATTCTGCTGCAGGTTGAAATCTTCTTCGTAACCTTCTTTGCGTAACTGTTCTATAACCTGTGAAAGTGTATCCATTTTGTGCAATTTTTTCTGCGTTTCCGCATTGTTTACTCCCTATAAAATTACATCAATACATAAATGCTTACAAACCTTTAACTATTCAGCAGTGGAAATGTTAAGGAAATTATAACCTATGGTTATTCTCACCACACAGGAACGATGTTTTGCCTCTTGCTTGCGGACCAAAACAAATTTCTATGAAAAAGGTAATGATGATACTAGGATGTGCTCTGCTGGCAGTAGGTTCCACAAATGCACAAAGCAAAATGCAAAAAACAAATACGCAGTACACTTCACTGGGCCCTATTGCCGGCTTTGGCCATAGCTGGTTGAGCAATATGAATTCAAGCCCGAATTTCAATTCTTCCGGCTACCTGGGTATAGGTATGATCTATTCAAGATTCGAACATTGGGGATGG
Source organism: Flavipsychrobacter sp. (assembly GCA_024508935.1). Lineage (GTDB taxonomy): Bacteria > Bacteroidota > Bacteroidia > Chitinophagales > Chitinophagaceae > Polluticoccus. The sequence continues at coordinate 54,112 of JANINW010000036.1, forward strand.
GGTACTAACCTCGTAGCATCCAGCGAAGGCTTCACAGATGAATACTACCGCAACGGCTCTACCTATCGTACAACCATAGATCCTCTCTATATAAGAGTTACCCCCCGCGCCTATTATTTCTTTGGTAAATATGGCGATAACGTACGCCCTAAAGTTTATCTCGGACCATCAGTAGGCTTTAAAGTAGCTGAGAACCAGTACATGTCTGATGAAATAAACGGTGCAACAGATGCCGGTGTGACAATGGTTCGCAATACAGATGTATTCCGCACTGTAGATTTTGGCGCTGAGGCCGGTGCGGGTATAAATGTAAAATTAGCACGCAGCACATGGTTAAACCTGGATGCCAGTTATTACCATGGCTTGATAAATGTAACCGATATGGAAAACAAAAACAGGAACCTGCGCATGAATGCAGGCGTAATGTTCGGTTTATAATTTGGATGTGATAAGTGAAGAGGAGCCCTGCAATAGCAGGGCTTTTCTTATTTAATATTTTACCACCTGCTGTAAATGATGTTCCATGTGCACTACATAATCTTCTATCAGCCATTGCAGGCTTACCAGCTGGTTCCCATTTACAAGACAGTTGCGTTGCAACATGCCGGGCGGAACGTTTTTTATTATATGCAGCAGGTGCCGGTTATAGTTTTCCCACAATTGTATCACATTATTATCTTCCTCTGTTTGATAATAGCCATGTGCTACCCAATTGTCAGGGTCGTATATAATAAACGGATCTTCCTGTGTAGGCACCCGTACAAACCGTTGATGATTATTGGCAGCACTGTCTACCAGGTGGCCTGTAATTTCTTTTTTACTCCATTTACCGGGCGCAGGTTTTCGATTAAATTCTTCAGCAGGAACTTGCCGTAACAAGTCGGGAATAATGTTGAGCAAATGCGTCAATCTTTCAATGGTTGGTTGCAGCATAAAAATTTTATTTAGCCAATATTCTTATTTCTACCCGCCTGTTTTGCGCTTCATCATCCAGGGTACGTTCTGGTTCTACCAATGGCATGCTGCGGCCATATCCCGTATATTTAAGGCGGTCGGCAGCAATACCCTTTTTTACAAGAAACTCGTATATGTACCTGGCACGGTTTACAGACAACGTAAATAAAGCATAGCCATCCGGGTTTTCATCAATATGCACTGAGCGAGGCGAGACATCTTCATCCAGCGCATCACGCCCTGTTTTCAGGCAGCATATATGCCCTTCTATGCGAATCTTCACTGCAGGGTACAGGCGCATAAAATCGACCAGACTTTGCAACACAGGAAGAGATGATGGAATGACCGTATGCCTGCCTTGGAAAAACAAAATATTATGCAGGACAAATGTATGGCCTATGGGTATAGAATCTACATTAGGGAAAAAGGCAGGTAAGGCTACAATTTTAGATCTTGTTCCAGGTATAGCTTTGGCTATATTCTTGTTCTTTGCTGTTCTTAATACAACATCTACTTTTCTGTCGGGTGCATATCCTTTTGTCCCGCTCATTTCCCGCTGCACCTCACCTTTACCTATACATAGCTGAATGTGGGCAGTATCAAGGCCCATTCCTGTCAGGTACGCTGCAACAGCCGAAGCCCGTTGCTCTGACAATGTTTTATTATACAAATCGGTACCTACATAGTCGGCATAACCAATTATAATAACGCTGCTGTTTTTTGTTATTACATCGTTATAGAGCAGTGAATCCAATTGATTTCTGCTACCGGTATTTAATTTCGGATTGTTGAAATCGAAGAACAGGTGAATGGTATCACTTGTTACCTGGGCCAGCGCTGTATAATTTATTATACATAAGAATATGAACATTGACCTTTTCAATGGCGCAGATATTTCAGCCTGAAGTTAAAGTATTATATACATAAACTTCATGAATGCATGTATTTCAACAAGTAAAATGAAATAGAATTTTTTGTGCAAATGTTGTGGAATACATTTTTCTGATGACGGCACACTCTTTTGTTAACTTTAGATAAACCTAACGCAATGGAACATACTTTACTTGATTCTGTTCTTAAATACTTTGCCGGTACAGCAGGGCTTATTATGATAGGGGTATTATTAATTGGCTGGTTTAAAGGCGTCTACTGGGAACAGCAACTTAAAACAAAAAGAAGGCATCGCTAAATGCCTTCTTAATCATATTATACACAAAATAAAAGGAGCATTAGTGCTCCTTTTTGTATTAAATACCTCTTTGTATCAATTACTTCGTGCGACCTTGAGCAGAATCCTGCGAGCTGGCTGTATTTGCCCGGAGGCCCGTATCATTTGCACCTTGCGCCCTTGACGAATCCGGATTAGCGGGATCAGCAGCACCATAAGTAGCCGGTGCATCACCATTTATATTGGTAGAATCGATAGGGGTACTGCTGCCTGTATTTTCAGGACTGGTACCGCAGGATGCCAGTGCAAACAGTGCGAAACCCAAGGCATATGCTGTTATTCTTTTCATATTGTGCATTGTTTAGTTTATGCTTTATGATATATGTGTTATCAACTTAGCACTCATAAAGACCATGCCATCAGCGTATTAATGCCTGCACATCAGGGTCTCCTTCTATATGGGCCATTTGCGCCATTATTTTAGGATAACGCCAGCTTACACGGCGGCTCAGAGGTTTCACCGTAAAACGTTTTGGATTAGGCAGGCAGGCAATAATCATAGCCGCTTCAGCACGGGAAAGGCTTGCAGCAGGTTTATTAAAATAAGCATGCGCCGCCGCTTCTATGCCATAAATGCCGGGCCCCATTTCTATCACATTCAGGTACACTTCCATAATGCGTTTTTTACCCCATACCAATTCTATTGCACTGGTATAGAATGCCTCAGGGGCTTTACGCACATAACGGCCCCAGCCGCTACCCTGCCATAAAAACACGTTTTTAGCTGTTTGCTGGCTGATGGTGCTGGCGCCGGCACCTTTAGCACGCTTCTTTCTGCGTCCCGGCTTATCATCCATGCTTTTTTCTATTGATTTCCAATCAAACCCGTTATGGTCTGGGAACAATTGGTCTTCACTGGCTATAGCAGCCAGCTTTATATTGGGCGACATCTGGTCCCAGCCTACATAATCACGCTTCAGTCCATAACCTTCGGCTATAGCTCCTATCTGTGTTATTGTTATTGGGGGAAAGATCCATTTACATACTACTACATATAGCAGCGATGCCGCCAAAAGTATAATAAAGAAGCGCAGTACCCTTTTCCAAAAAGGTCTTTTTCCTGACTGTGATTTCTTTGCCATCAGCGCGAAAAATACGCGCTAATTTTTAGACGAAGGCAATTTTTTTGCCTGGCATTGCCTGCTAAATAGAAAGCCACCTCAAGGTGGCTTTTACTTAAATCAGTTATCTCCAATGACCGCGTATCCATACATATCCATGACGGCGCGGAGCCCAATGCCCGGGCACCCATACGGCTGCAGGACGCGGCGGTTCTACATAATATCCCCCATGCCATACGTAAGACCTTCCTCTTGGAGTCCAGTCTTCCTCTACCCATACATGGCGCGGGCTGGGTGGTGCAGGAGCCACCACTACAACTTTGGGGCGCGACGGCCTTACACGTACTACCACCTGTGCCTGGCTATCCATGACAGCAAACGCTATTAATGAACCGGCTATTATGCTTTTAATTATTGCTTTCATAACATCCTCCTTTTATTTGTTTCACAGGTTTAGACGGCCTGCGTTTTTCAAAGTTTAAACAAATAAAATGATGCCAAGGAAATTGCAATACCATTTTTAACACCATTGAAGGATTCTATAAAAACAGCGCACTTTACTAATAAATACTCTATCAAATAATTTTGAAACAAAACTGCCCCGCACAAGCAGGGCAGTTGAATAAATATTGAACAAATACAGTTTATACCTGGAATACCCCTGTTTTAAATTCCTTCATTACCGGATTATGGTTAGCTGCATTAATACCTTCTGAAATAACGCGGCGTGTGTCAACCGGATCAATTATTTCATCTACCCACAAACGAGCTGCTGCATAGTAAGAAGATGTTTGGGCATTATAACGATCTGTGATTTCCTTCAGCAGCTCTCTCTCTTTTTCAGGGTCTATTTCCTGGCCCTTGCTTTTCAGCGCAGCTACCTGTATCTGCAGCAGCGTTTTTGCTGCCTGCTCGCCGCCCATTACAGCTATCTTGGCATTTGGCCATGCATAAATAAAACGGGGATCATAAGCCTTACCACACATAGCGTAATTACCGGCACCATAAGAGTTGCCTATCACAATGGTTATTTTGGGAACCACTGAATTAGAGACCGCATTTACCAGCTTTGCACCATCTTTAATGATACCCGATTGTTCACTGCGGCTACCTACCATAAAACCGGTAACATCCTGCAGGAATACAAGCGGTATTTTTTTCTGGTTGCAATTTTGAATAAAGCGCGCGGCCTTATCGGCACTGTCATTATAGATCACACCACCCAGTTGCATTTCTCCTTTGCCACTCTTCACAATTTTACGCTGGTTGGCCACTATGCCTACTGCCCAGCCATCGATACGCGCGTAGCCGCAAACAATGGTCTTACCATAATCTTCTTTAAACTGGTCGAATTCTGAATTGTCTACCAGGCGTTCGATCACTTCAACCACATCATAAGGTTTGCTGTTATCTACAGACACCAAGCCGTAGATCTCTTTTACATCTTTCTTCGGTTCGGCAGGTACCGCACGGTCGAAGCCAGCGCGGGGTTGTTCGCCAATTTTATCTATGATGCGGCGCACCTGGTCCAGGCATTCCGCTTCGGTATCAAATTTATAATCGGCAATACCGCTTACTTCGGTATGCATCTTAGCACCACCCAGGCTTTGCAGGTCGGCATCCTCACCTATAGCAGCCTTTACCAAATACGGCCCTGCCAGGAATATAGAGCCATTTCCTTCTACCATCAGGGTCTCATCGCTCATAATAGGCAGGTAAGCCCCACCTGCTACGCAGCTGCCCATTACAGCAGCTATCTGCGTAATGCCCATGGCGCTTATTTGCGCATTGTTGCGGAAAATGCGGCCAAAATGTTCTTTATCGGGGAATATCTCATCCTGCATTGGCAGGTAAACACCTGCGCTATCTACTATGTAAACGATTGGCAGGTGGTTTTCCATAGCTATCTCCTGCAGGCGCAGGTTCTTTTTACCGGTAATAGGGAACCATGCCCCTGCCTTCACCGTATTATCGTTGGCAACTATTACACACTGGCGACCGGATATATAACCCAACCCTGCCACAGTACCCGCTGCCGGGCAGCCACCGTGCTCCTGGTACATTTCCCAACCTGCAAATGCTCCTATTTCAACAAAAGCACTGTCTTTATCAATAAGGTATTGTATACGCTCACGCGGCGTCATTTTACCCTTTTCACGGGCTTTTTCAATAGCCTTTTTACCACCACCCAGGCTTACTTGTGCATGGCGTTGTTTCATCTGGCTTACAGCCAGCTTCATCGCATCTTCGTTTTTATTGAATTCCAGGTTCATTACAGATTTGGGCAATTTGGTGGCAAAAATAGCAGATTGATCGGTTATATCAGTACTGAATATAATAAAGCCTTTAAATACAGGTATTCGTAATTAAAAAGCCCCCGTGTGACCGGAGGCTTCATTGTGTATTGAATTAGTTCTTACATTCTTTTTTGATTACATCTTCTTGTCAGCTTTCTTCTCCTCTTTTTTTACTTCTTTCGAAGCATGTTTTTTGGCGTGGTGTACCTTCTTTTCCACCTTAACTTCTTTATTGTCTTGTGCAAAAGAAGCTGTTGCGCCGAACATGCCCAAAGTGAGGAGGGCTGCTACCATGTAGTGTTTCATAAAAAAATGTTTAGTACTACTAAGCTACTACAGGTATTGCAGCACAGTATGCTTATACGCGTTAAAACTGCGTTAATATGTTATTTATAAATTGCTACCCAGGGCTCACCACCCGACTTGATATAGCCGCGTAACATGGAAGGAGTATTGAACGGCATGATAATATTGCCCTGCCTGTCCACTCCTATGAGGCCGCCGTCAATACCTACGGCCGTTAGTTTGTTGTCTATCATTTCAGTGGTTGCATCCTGAAGACTTCTATGCTTTTGCTTCATTTCTTCGGGTACAAAGTTTAGCATAACAAGGCGTGCATAATACTCACCACTGGCAAAGAAGGAAGTAGCACAAATGCTATCTTCTGCATATGCTGCTCCACCCATTTGCCGGCTATCGCCCCCTTCAAAAGCCATACCTGCGGTGCTGGTAGCAGCTGCTAAGTGTCCATACATATCCAAAGCTACCGCTCCAACAGTTCCATTTTTTTCGATGGGCCTTGCTTTCGCTGTCCTATCCTTTTGTGATTGAGCAGGGACACGACGTGTATCTATTACAGGCAGACCTTGTCTGGCGGCAAATTCCTCGGCAATGTGGCCGGACAAAACTACCTGGTCTGTCTTAAGCTTATCCATCACGGCACGTGCAGCACACACCGGGTTCTTTAGCGCAACAACATCTTTTACCACACCTATTTTTGCATTGCTGCCGTCCATGATAGCCGCATCCAATTCGCTACGGCCTTCAGCATCCTCAGATGTTCTCCCGCCAGCATTAAACAAAGAGTCATCTTCAAGATAGATAACCACTTTTTCTACAGCGTCTACTGCTGTACCACCGCGTATCAGCACATTGTAGCCTATTGCAAGAGCTGTTTTTAGTGATTGCTTATAAGCATGTTCTTTCTCCGGTGTTAGTTTGCCAGGATCACCTGCTCCACCATGAATAACTAAAGCAAATTTTGACTGCGCATTAGCCTTAATATTTTGCCCCTTCATAATAGGCGGGAATAACACCATTAGCAATAAGAACAGCTTATATTTCATGGTTACAAATTAAGCTATAAATAAAAAAAGCCGGCTATTTGCCGGCTTCAGTTTCTTTAAAAACGGTATTGCAATCTGAAAGTGAAAATATTGTCCTTTATGTCAGATGTGAATCCGGCAAGGCCAGTGCTTTCATTCATGATCCAATCGTAATAGAATGTTGCTTTTACATGCGCGTTCACATAATACACAAAACCGCCACCGGCAGTATTATACCGCACATCGGCAGCAGTAAATCCTTTTGCTGCGGTCAGTTCTTTATCTTTTATTTTTTTGTTCGGGTCATACCAGTCATATTTCAGTACGAGCTGCAGGCGGTCGAGGCCTAAATGCTGCAGGTAATAGAAATAAGCACCATCGAATTGGCGAATATAAAGCGGCGAAGGTGCGTTGGTTGCAGTGACGGGATAAGTGCCCGGTGTTTCAGACGTAGCAGCGGTAGCTGTTTGTTGTCCTCTTATATACTCTGCACGGAATTCGGTGAAGCCTTTGCGGTTAGGTATCTTCAACTGAAAATCGGCACCATAATATTGACGTGGTGCAATATAGTTTATGTTTGAAGGCACTGAATCGCCTTTTACAATTGCTTCATTTCCGCTGCCAACTGTTTTGTATATCCAGGCAGACTGGCTGGTGATTCCACCATAATAACCCGAAGCACTGGCAGATAAGATCCAGCCCAGTTTTTTGAAAGTGTATGGTTTTAACGACAACCTGCCTATCAGGTCTTTATGGCTATCATATTCCGCTGGTCCTGCCAGGCCCTGGCCATTGAATACACCGACATCCAGCTTGATGGGTTTTAAAAAATGTTTCTTTTTCCGTGCTTCCAAAGTTACCATCATACCCAGATCACGTTCTGTTTTCATCAATATCTGCGACATACGCCCACGTTCCGGCGATTCTCGGTCTGATGAAGACAGATTTGCCTCAAAGCCCATAGGGCGCGCAAACATACCGGCTGTTAAGGAGAAGAGTTCCAGTTTATTCTCATAAAAGCGTCCCCAGAAATCGCGTATAGCCACCCCTTTTTCAGAACCGTCAAACTGGAAAGCAAATAAAGCCAGGGGCTGGTTTTTCTCATTGTAATGGGCATAATCTATACGGATACGCCCCCTTCTCAACATAAACCTGTTATTGGAATTGGGCGAAAAATCGCCACCACTGTAGTTCTTTACACCTTTATCTTCCGCTACCTGGAATTGAGGCTGCATATAGCCCCCAAACCTCAGGCGGTCGAACTTGCCATAAAGCGGGTATAGCCCTTTACCAATGGAAGTGGTTGTGTCCATCATATCGGTAAGAAAGCGCTGAGCCTGTACCGTTCTTACAAATAACAAGCAAATAGATACAAGTAAAATTTTACGCATAAGCCAATCGTAATTTGGCCGCAAACCTACAATCCTACATTTTACTTAACAATTATATAACCCAGACTTAATGATTTGATAACATTGAGGTTATAAATACTATGTATCGCTTAACGAAGCAGATTTGAAACAGAATTGTAAAAAAAACGAATATTTAAAGGGGATGCTTATATATTGATTAAATTGCTGCCGATAACACTGTTACTCCGCACAATAAATGAAAAAAGCATTTTTCGCAACCGGCATGTTGCTATTATGCAGCCTTGCATTTTTTAAGGCCAGGGCAACGCATATCTATGGTGGCGAATTATTGTATACCTATATTTCAGGCAATACTTATAAGGTAAACCTGGTGATGTATGGAGATTGCTCGGGTGCTTCGTTCCCGGGCCTCGATACGGCAAAACCGCAGGTCTCATTGTACAATGGCTTTACAAATTCAGGCCCGCCTATCATCCTGGTCAAAGAAGCGGGTTATGGCCAGGAGGTTTCACCTGTGTGTGATAAAGAAGCAGGTAATACTTCCTGTAAGAACCCTACCAATCCACTGCCGGGCGTAATGAAATATGTTTATTCAAAAACAGTTAATATCTCTACCCCATCGGCCGGCTGGCGTTTTGTATTTACGGGCAATATGGGCGGCAATGCTCTTGCCGGCCGCAGTACCGCTATTACCAACATCAGCGGTTCCAACAATGGTTCCATTATGTACCTTGAGGCAAGGTTAAATAACCTGAACGGTCATAATTCGTCTCCAAACTATACATCGATACCCACCCCGTATTTTTGTATCAACAGGCCACAGCAATACAACCAGGGTGCAGTTGACCCCGACAATGATTCGCTGAGTTTTTCATTAACATCTGCGCTTACTGGGCAAACAGGCACCCCAACAACAATAGCCTATATACCACCCTATACTGCTACAGCACCCTTGGCGGCAGCACAAAACACATTTAGTTACAATGCCGTTAACGGGCAAATGGGCTTTACACCCGACCAGGTGCAATCTTCATTAGTTGTAAACAAGGTAGAAGAGTATAAAAATGGTGTGCTGGTAGGCAGCAGTATGCGCGAAATGACCTTTGTTGTTTTGAACAACTGCAACAATACCCCACCCCAAAGCGGCCTGGACAAAGCACAAATAACAGGCGGGAAACATGAAGGGAATAATATTGTGAACGTATGCCAGGGCACTCCTTTTATCAATATCAATATACCCATTACCGATCCCGAAGGCGACGCAGTTAATGTAGATGCACCGAGTATCCCCACAGGGTCCTCACTGAATGTGGCAAATAATAACACGCCGACCCCAACAGTGATATTTAGCTGGAATACTTCCAACATTCCCCTGGGCACTTATAATTTTTACATCAACTATAAGGATAACGGCTGCCCCCTTACCAGTAATCAGACAACGGCTTACACCATACGAATAGTGCAGCCACCCTCGCTCACATACGAACCGGTTTATGGCACAGGATGTTATCATAAACAATTTCTGCACCTTAAAGTTACCAACGGCGTATTACCTTACGCTGTAACTATCAAGAGAGACGGCATAACGATAAGTAATCACCTGGATACTACAGGCATTATAAAAGACAGCCTGGTAGCCGGGAACTACACGGCATATATCACTTCCCCTAACCTTTCTGAATGTGTAACTTCTTTTGACTTTACCGTGGTAGATAGCGGTACCTATCCCGTTAAGCCATTTTTCATTCCGCCTCATTACTGTGTAAATGAGCTTGCTCCTGCGTTAACAGTAAGAACAGCAAACGATGCCATCCTGCATTGGTTTACTACTGAAGGTACTCCATTAGCAGTTGCGCCAACATTCGACACAAAACAACCACAGGTTTTCTACTGGCTGGTAAGCCAGCAATACAAGGTCTGTGAATCATTGACTGATACGGTAAAAGTATATGTGCATGAGAACCCTGACGTACACATACTGAACCAGCCGGAAAAGTTATGTATGGGGGATAGAATATACCTTAGAGCTATAGGGGCGGAAAGCTATCATTGGGAGCCACAAGATAAGGTGGATATCGGGGCGGACAGTTCTTATTCCAGCCGTGTGATGGAACCCACAATGTATGTGCTCACCAGCACTAATGGCTATGGCTGCCACGATACCGATTATGTTTTGTACGACCAGATAGAACAATGCTGCCGGTTCTTCTACCCTACTGCATTTACCCCTAATATGGATGGTAAAAATGATGGTTTCAGGGTACGCATGTATGGCAACCCCGAATCTTACCGCCTGACCATTTATAACCGTTGGGGACAAGTTGTGTTTACCACAGATGACCCAAATAAATACTGGGATGGTAATTTTGGTGGCCGCTCCTGCGATCCCGGTGTATACTTTTATAAAGTGCAGGGCAAATGCCTCACCGGGCATATAGAAGAAGCTAAGGGCGAAATATCTTTGCTCAGGTAGAGGGTATCATTATTCCCACTTGAACACCCTGCCCGCAATAAAATACAGGATTACACCCCAAATTAATAACGCCAGTATATCCCAGCGTACTGTCCAGAGATTAGCGCCATCAAAAGCTATATTCCGCATAGCGTCATTCAAAAAACTAAGCGGGAATGCCCTGCATATAGGTTGCAGCCATTTAGGGAAATTATCTATAGAAAAGAAGGTGCCGGCAAGCAGGAACTGCGGCAGTGTTATAAGGTTGGAAAAAGGAGGTATGGTAGCCTCGCTCTTGGCCACACCACTTACTATAAAGCCAAAGCCCATGAATACCATTATACCTACCATACACAAAACCAGCAATTCTGCGAATGTTATCCAACCATTCACCAACGTATAGCCAAATGCAAAATGGCCCAGACTGATAATGATGATGGCGCTTACCAATTGGAATACCATGCGTGCTACCCCTTCACTGATAACAATTACTTCGCGCCTTACAGGGGTTGCGAAAAAGCGTTTCAACACCAATGTCTGCCTTAAGTTGAAGAATACGAACGCAGTACCAAAAACACTACCTGCCAGCAATGAAAAACCTAACTGCCCGGGCAACAGAAAATCGATGATCTTATATTCCCGTACCGATTCTTCATGTACATCAATTGAAGCAAGCTTTTCTGTACGTTCCTGTATCTCCGGGTCCATGTTTTGTACTACACCGGCTAATACGCCTTTCAACTGCGGTACTTTGTCCATTTGAGAAGAGGCTGCTCGCAGCACTATGCTATACCTGGGTCTCGTACTATCTGCTTGTTCTTTTATAGCTATCGTGGCCACAATATCTCCTTCCTTCAGAGCATTACTGATCTTAGTGCTATCGTGCCCGCCCTTCCATTTCAATACGGGTATATTATGCAGTATGCTGTACAATTGGTTGGATGTATCACTGCCAGGTTCGGTGGCTACACTAATGCTGAAACCCCTGCTACCGCCCAGGAAACCAAAAACAATGATAAATATAAGCGGGAAAGCTATACCAAATATTACTGCTGAAGGACTCCTGAGTATGGATTGCAGGCTGGCTTTTACCAGTGCGCGCATTGCCCGTGCATTACTATATGATGCCATGGGTACAAAGATATAGATGCCCCCGCTCAATTTTCATACTATATCGCAGCATAAATGCTTGTTAAAAAAAACTACTATAAGTCTGTATGTTTCTTTATAATGTAAATTACAGTGTTGATGATGAGAAAGACCATACTACACTACGCCAGCCTGTTCCTGCTCTGTTTTGCCACCCTGCCGCAAACCTTTGCTGCCAAAATATTCATACCGATGGATGCTGATAATCAGGGCAACCATCTGAAAGCTTATGGCGTAGCATATGCAGCACTTACTAAAGGACTAGAGGTGGATTGGCTGCTGAACTACCAGGGTGGTAGCTTCGGGCTTGACCAGGTTGAAAGCATTGAACGGCTTTGCAAACTGCGGGGTGTAGACTACCAGGTGATGAGCGACGCGCAGTATGCAGGCGTAATCACCAAGATCATGAACCCGGATTTTAACGGAGATATCATTAAACTGGAAAAACCGCCGCGCATAGCCGTTTACACGCCCGATAATAAACAACCATGGGACGATGCGGTGACTTTGGTGCTGACTTATGCTGAAATACCCTATGACAAGATATATGATGACGAAGTATTGTCGGACAAGCTGCATGATTACGACTGGCTGCACCTGCACCACGAAGATTTTACAGGCCAGTACAGCAAATTCTGGCAGCCATACCGTAATACCAACTGGTATCAGGAAGATGTACGCTTAAGCGAAGCAATGGCAAAAAAACATGGCTTCAAAAAAGTATCCCAACTAAAGCTGGCCGTAGCAAAAAAAATAAGGGACTTTGTTGCTGGGGGCGGTTACCTGTTTGCCATGTGCTCCGCTACAGACAGTTATGATATAGCCCTTGCAGCACAAAACACTGATATATGCGACGTGCCTTTCGATGGCGATCCTGTAGCACCTGATGCCCAGCAAAAACTGGATTATTCGCAAGACTTTGCATTTAAGGATTATATCCTCCATACCAACCCGTACGACAATGAGTATTCTAACATTGATAATACCCATTTGCGGCAGGTACCTATGGAAAATGATTACTTCACACTATTTACTTTTTCCGCTAAGTTTGACCCTGTCCCCACGATGCTTTGCCAGAACCATACTACAACTATCAAAGGGTTTATGGGGCTTACCACTTCCTTTAGGAAGGAAACTTTAAAGACGAATGTGTTAGTGATGGGCGATTATAAGCCGGCAAATGAGGCTAAATACATACACGGAGAATACGGCAAGGGCACCTGGACTTTTTATGGCGGCCACGACCCGGAAGATTACCAGCATGTGATAGGCGATCCGCCGACAGAACTTAGTACACACCCTACCTCACCAGGCTATCGCCTGATATTGAATAACATTCTCTTTCCTGCAGCGAAGAAAAAGCCAAGAAAAACCTAATCAAGCTTTTCCCTTACCTTCTTAGGCAACTTAGCTTTTATAAGTTCATAGGACTGACGGAGATAATGTTCCCATTCTTTAGGACGCAGGGCATTTCTTTTGTTGATGGCTATCCATTTATTATGCGCCATGTAAGGTGCAGGGATAATACCTTCTCTTTCTGTCAGCTCTGCAAAATCTTCTTCGGTAACCTTGAAAGACACATTGGTACCATCGTGCATACCCGTTATACAAAACATCTTTTCCGCCACCATAAAACAAAGATGGTCTTCCCATTTAATACCTTCATGTGCTCCGGGCAAGCCAAGGCAGAAGGAACGCAATTTCTCCGTGGTCATTCCATAAAGTTATGGAAATAGCCTGCAAAGAAATACACACATTCATTATCGCACTATTACAAACCCTTTGGCAATGCTACCCTGCAACCCGCCTGCGTGTAACCAATAACGCCCGGCCGGTAGCGTGCTGATGTCTACTGTACTATGATAAACAGAACTGTTGCTTGTTTGCCATTGCATAACGATATGTCCTGCGGCATCAACAATGCTTATCTTATAAGATGCAGGCGAAGTATTGTTTATGCCGATATTGAGTTTGCTGGTAGCAGGTACAGGATAAAGTTCTAAACTACTTGCTGCCGATACATGCTGTACATTATTTGTAATCGGTGGCTTTACGCCCGATTTGAAACGCGCCATCGCTATCTTGTATCCGCTTGTGGTATTATAGTAACCACCTATTACTACATGGTTGCTATCATCTATAGCCATAGAGGTAACATTGTCGTAGCTACTGTTGACTGTAATTGTAACCAAACCCGAATCGCCAATGGTCGTATCAAGTACTCCCATGCTACTGAATTTTGCCCATGCATACATATTATTCCCCGTAGTGCGGGCTGACATAATGATGTCTCCATTGCTGAGCGTATCTATACGGTTGGTTGCATCGAACGTTTTAAAGCTGCGTGCGCTGATTCCGTTCACGCCAAAACTGTTGTCGACAGCACCATTGCTATTAAGGCGCAACAACAGGTTGTAATTGCCCTGGCTATGCGCCCCGATTACTATTTTTTGCCCGCTACCCTGTATCAAAACAGAGTAACCATATACATCCGTACCTATAGGCATCAATACTTGGCCATTAGTACCAAAGGCGTTGTCAAGATGGCCGCTGGTATCATAGCGCAGTGCCGCCAGTTGCCAATGGCTGCCATCATAAGTGTCACCTACGTGTACTACCTTGCCATCGGCCTGTATAGCAGCGGCATAGGCGTTGTCGTCTTTAGGGCCTATATCTGTTACAGTAATACCGTTAGTACCGTAGCTGGCATCCAGCACGCCATTGGCAGTGTAGCGCATCACGATGAATTTCATATCCGTGCCGCCATTATTAGTGCATCCCGCCAATATGATCTTACCATCCGGTTGCAGTAACACATTGCGGCCGTATGTATTGTTAGTGCCTGTAGTTACCTGTGTTACTGCACGGCCATTCACGCCAAAACTGCTGTCTACCTTGCCTATAGCAGTAAAGCGCACCAGCTTCATACGGTAGCCTTGTCCATCGTAATAATCCCCGCATACTATGATCCGGCCATCGGGCTGACGTATTGCGCCATATACTGCCATATAGGTTGTGTCCAGGTCTATACCTGTACCATTATTGCCAAAACTGTTATCTACTGAACCATCAGCATTAAAGCGGGTAAGATGGAAGTGCGTACGCCCGTTCTCAAGGTAAGTACCGGCAGCCAGCAATTTGTTACCCGGAAGTGCCAGCAATTTCATACAAGTGGCACCCGAATCTATCAACACATTTACAATACCATTGGTGCCGAAGCTGCTATCGGGTGTGCCGGGCTGGCCATAGCTATTTATAAACAGAACGATTAACGTTGATACAAGTAAAAGCTTTTTCATAGTCGGAAGTTTTAATATAGAAGTATGAAAATAGGCTGTCTGTGCCGGGCAGGAAATAATCAATTTGTATTAGAAGGGGATTAGGAACAACAGATTGCAAAGGCTTTAAAAACATTTTAATCTTCGTTTGCCGGCCTTTTAACTTATTTAAAACAGAAGCAGAAATAAATTTGTGCCTGAAGAAATAGCATTGTATTCTTTTAATTAAAAACTAACAGACGTACGATGAAGCGTATAACTTTTGCCCTGGCAGCGGTTATGCTGCCTTTCTTAAGCTACTCTTACCAGGAGGTTCCGTTAGGAACAAAAACAATGAAAATAGCCCGTAATGCCGCAGACCCAAGGTCTAAATTCATGCGCATAGATATACCACCCAATGCACTAAGGGTCATTTATCACATATCCGTAAGCAACACAACCGTTCCCAAACCGATAGGTTTGTACGACCAGGTAGAAGATATATTGACCGGGCCTGCAGTTGATTATCTTATACCCTACCTTGTTGAAAGCAAAAAAAGTAATGCATATATTGACTTTCAAATTTTTGAGAATAGAACCTGCGCCTGGGAGTTTTACAATGGACGTAATGAATGCATCCCTTCAGAAAAGCACCGGCGGTCTCGCGGAGGCGTTTACCAAATGCCATGGGTACCCGGCAATTACGGCCGCTATTTTATTTGCTTCGACAATCCTGAATCGGAAACAGACTGCTATGTTACTGCCGAGGCTGTGGCTATAGTGCAGTAAAACAAATGCAAGCAGTCATTATAAAATCTGCAGGGCAATGTATTACCCTGCAGATTAACCACTATTCTTAAAATATCTTATACCTCAGCCCTGCATAAATATTTCGTCCCATTACAGGCCCCCATATCATAGAGGCATCAAAGCCTGTATCGTATGGATTGGAGGTGCCTATCACAGGGTCGTGCTGCATGTAATTGGTAAGGTTTTCCCCGCCCAGGTATATTTCAAACACTTCTTTAAAAGTTTTGCTTATCTGGGCATTCATCTGCACAAAGGATGGACTATAGCCTTCAGCCTCTATGCCGCCACCATGCGCATGCACAGCGGGTACGCGTTTAGAACCTACCCATTGTATAGTATAATCGAACTTCCAATGATTCTTTGTTTCGTAGCCCACATTACCAAAGGCACGGTGAGCGGCTATTAGCGGACGTTCTTTCAGTTGCATGTCATAAGTGGTGCGCACGTCATACCAGCGATAGGCCAGGCGCAGGTCCAGCCTGTGAATGATCTCATAATCGAGTTGTGCATGGAGGCTACTGGCAAACGACACTCCGGACAAGTTGTAGAAACGAACACTATGCGGATCTTCCACATCTACCACCACCTGGTTGCGAAAGTCGGTGTAATAGTAGTCAGCAGAAAAAGCACCATCGCGGTAGTTCAGCTGAAACTTTTGTGTAAAATTGATACCGTAATTCCAGGCTATTTCCGGCGCCAGCCCGTAAGGGTTGCCGGGGTTCGCAGCAGTTATAAGAAAGCCGCGGTTGCTGGCCATATAGCCCAGGTTCTCTGCAAAAATATTGGCGGTGCGCTGTGCCCTGCCAACCGATGCACGAAAGACCGTTTTTTTAAACGGGGCATATCGCAAGTGCAATCTTGGTGTAGCAAATGCACCATAGATATTGTGATAGTCGCCACGGATGCCAGCTACCAGATTGAACTTATCGGAAGCAGAATAGGCATATTCCGCGAACGCACCGGGCACTATCTCGGTACGCGCATAAGGCGTGCCGGAGAGACGCTCATTATAATCATCCACCACATTGCTAAGGCCGGTCTTTATTACATGGTTGGTATTATGGATAATGGTCTGAAATATCAGGTTGCTGTAGAAAGTGCGCTGTGTGGCCAAATAACTACGGCTGCCATATAATGCATCCTGGTTATGATATATACCAGACAACTGCAATCCTATGCTGGTGCCTTTAGTTCCCTGGAACATCTTACCTATTTTAGCCCACCCCTCTGCACGCTGCGTATTCTGCTCATAACCCCAGGGCTTGCCTGAGACCTGCTCACCGCCCCGTTCATAATCCAATTGCCCGCCTGTATTTTCCACATACGTACCTTTCACACCACCCTGTATTTCCCAGCCCTTCGGCCCGAACCAAAACCAGCGGTTGGCACCTACAAACTGTTTATCAAGCGGCTGATCCATAAAACCGTCATTGTTCATATCTACTTTCGCCCATTGCGATTTGGCATGCAGGAACAGGTTGGAAGACAGCTTTTCTGAAAACTTGTGCCTGTACACCAGGTTACCTTCAGTACGTCCCTGCGTGCTCTGGTACAGGTTAAACAGCCATTTTTCATCCTTTTCTTCAAAAGGCTTTTTCCACTCTACATTTATCTGCCCTGCCACGCTTTCATAGCCATTCACTACGCTGCCTGTGCCTTTGCTTAGCTGCATGCCTTCTATAAAGCTGCCCGGCGTATAGGTGAGACCGGTAATGGCCGCAAGGCCACGCGTATCAGGAATATTCTCGCGCGTGATAAGTGTATATGGACCGGCGAGGCCCAGCATTTGTATTTGCTTGTAGCCCGTAACAGCATCGGTAAATGCAACGTCTACTGATGGGGTGGTTTCAAAACTTTCGCTGAGGTTACAGCAGGCCGCTTTTAATAATTCGCGCTGGCCTATCTTTTCGCTTTTGATAGGATCTATCATGCTCATCTCTGTACTCTTGCGGCGTTGTTTTACCACCACTTCTTTCAGCTTGCGCGATTGTTCCAGGTTAATGGTCAAATGATTCTCGCCCGGATGGAGATCAATAGTATCCGATAAAAACCCTACATAAGAAACAATGATCTTCAAGCTTGTCTCCTGGATATCTAACTTAAATCTCCCTTCTGCATCTGTTTGCGTTGAAACCGTATTATCAACAGTGGTTACCATTGCACCTGCAAGGGTTTCGGCATTACCTTTCTCCCGCTGCCCGCTAACTATGCCGTGTACCGCTCTGAGCTGTTGTGCATTTGCGGCAGTACATACTATTACCAGCAAACCGCTAAACAGCAGCTTGTTTAATTTGCTTATCATACTTGCCGGGGTTAATGTTCACAAGTATTTGTTTTGTAATGGCAGCACTCAGGCAGCTTATTGTAATCCGCATCAGACGCGGCTGTCTTTTCAGAGCTATGGCCTGCATGAGCCACACTCTTCAAAACAGCGTCAGGAGAGGTTTTTGAAGGCTTGTATATAAGTGTCAGCTGGTGACTGTCTTTGTTCCAGTCAGCTCTTTTTACGCCTTTAATATAGGCAGCGTCTTCAATGCGCTTTTTACACATATTGCAGTTGCCTTCTACCTTAAAACTGGCAGTTGCAATGTCTTTATCCTGCGCAAATGAGGCAGAGCAGGAAAATATAATCGAAAGAATTATGATGATTTGTTTCATTATTATTACTTATTAAGGTTATTAAAATTACACTGGTTGCCATTGCGGCAAACAAAGAAAGGAAGATATAACCCTAACCGTAATAAGTAAAGCTGGAATGCAGTTTATATAATGGTATTTGCTGCCAGGAACCCGGCGGTGCATTTGCAAAATTTGTTGCTGAGCGATAAATTGAAGTATATACCGGGGCAACATAATTATATACGGCCGGCAATACGGCTATCTGCCATTCACCTGGCTGGAGTTTTAGTTTTATAGCCGCAATACTGTTCTGCTCACCTGATACTTTAGCCGTTATAACCTTGTCTTTGCAGCAATTGTCGCTTTTATCCGATTCATCGCCACAGGCGCCATCCTCACAACTGTTCTTACCGGCAAACAGGTTCCACGACTCTAATTCCTGCCCGCAATAATGCAGGTTGATCATGATACCGGATACTGCTACCAGGTATATGAACATTACAGGTATGATTAAAAGGCGTTTCATCAGTTATATGCAAATTTACGACGATGATTGTTAATAAAAGAAAAAACCGTTTATAACATTTTGGGATCGTTTTATATTATTTTGTGTTTATGATCAACCCGTTTTCTATAGGCGATACAAGGATATTTACCCACACTGTTACAGAGGCCGATGCTGCAGCTTTTGAAAGCGGGCAGGTACACAATGTCTATTCTACCTTTGCATTGGCCCGCGATGCGGAATGGAGCGGCCGCCTGTTTGTGCTGGAAATGAAAGAAGCCGGGGAAGAGGGTATCGGCACAGGTATTACCGTTATGCACCACTCCCCCGCCCTTATGGGGCAGGAAGTGGTTTTCACCGCTACGCTGGCCGAGGTAAACAAAAATGAAGTAGTGACCGACTATACCGCCAAAGTAAACGGCCGCCTGGTAGCAGACGGCCGTCAATGGCAAAAAATATTAAAAAAAGAAAAGTTGGACAGGCTTTTCGATTCCCTGCAATAATTATTTATTCAATTCCCTGGCTATTACCGGCGCAAGTAGTTCTGCCCAGATGCGATATTCTTTACCCGACGGATGCAGACCGTCTTCTGCCAAATATTGAGAGTTTACACCGTTAGTCCGTGTACTGGCAGTAATATCCAGGTAATGACATTTATGGGCTTCGGTAATTTTCTTTTTAGCCGTATTATATGCATCTATTTCTTTTGCTATCTGCTTCCTGTCGCGGCCGTCGGCAAAAGGTGTTACACCCCAGTCGGGTATCGACAGTACGAACACATGGCTGGTATGCCCGTTGGCAAATGCTATGGCTTGTTCTAAGAGCTTAGTATATTCTTCTTTATAATTATCTACAGAGCGGCCACGGTATTGGTTGTTTACACCTATCAGTAAGGTTACGAAAGAGAAGGTGTTTTTTATTTGACGTTCTTCAATGGCGTGCGCTAATTCATCCGTTGTCCAGCCGGTAGTGGCTACAATAATGGGTTCTGCAACTACCAGTTTTTCTTTGCGCAGTAATTCTACTGTCTGGTGCGGAAAATTTTCATGCAAAGGGACTTGTTCGCCTATAGTATAAGAGTCTCCTAATGCCAGGTATGTGAACATGGGGGCAATGTGTATTTAGTTAAAACTGCAATATAATAGCGAATGACTAATTAATAAATACCGTCTTTATATTCACGAATTCGCGTATGCCGAATTCGCTCAGTTCGCGGCCATAGCCACTTTGCTTGGCGCCGCCAAATGGTAGTCGCGCATCCGAGTGTACAAAGGCATTTACAAAACAATTGCCTGCCTGCAGTTCTTTAGCAGCCAGCTTTTCAGCCCTTGCACGGTTCTTAGAGAATATGCCCGCACCCAATCCGTATATACTATCATTGGCCAGGCGTATCGCATCGGTCTCGTCTTTCGCTTCTATTATTGCAGCCACCGGTCCAAACAATTCTTCATCATAAGCCGGCATACCCTTTTTCACATTTGTCAGTACTGTAGGCGGGTAAAAAGCACCCTCACCTTCTGGTATATAACCACCACACAGTAGTTTGGCGCCTTTCTTTATACTCTCCCGTACCTGTGCGTGCAGCTGATCGCGCAGGTCGGTGCGTGCCATAGGGCCTATTTTATTATTCTTATCCATGGGATCGCCAAAGCTGGCTTGTTGCATCAGTTCTACCATGCGGCTTTCAAATTCTTTGCGTACCGCCTTTACGGGTATAAAGCGCTTAGCCGCAACACAACTCTGCCCGCTATTTACCAGCCTGCCGTCTACACTCGTTTTTACAGCCAGGTCCATATCGGCATCTTCCAGTATTATATAGGCATCGCTGCCGCCCAATTCCAGCACCTGCTTTTTTATATGCGCAGCCGCTACAGCAGCTACTTTGCTGCCCGCTACCGTACTCCCCGTAAAGGTGATAGCCGATACCGCCGGGTTCTTTATCAATGTTTCCACTCTCGATGAAGGCAGCAATAAAGTCTGGAACAAGCCTTTGGGCGCCCCTGCATCTTTTATCACTTTCTCTATGGCCAATGCACAGCCGCTTATATTAGATGCATGTTTCAGCAGCATGGTATTGCCCGCCATCAGCGCAGGACCCATGGCACGGAATACCTGCCAGTAAGGAAAGTTCCAGGGCATAATAGCCAGGACTACACCCAGCGGCTGAAAAGAAACATAACTTTTCTTTGCATCTGTTTCTTTTATCTCGTCGGCCAGGAATTTAGGGCCCTCTTTTGCATAGTAGTCAAAGGTTGCAGCACATTTCTCTACCTCGGCTATACTCTGTGCAATAGGCTTACCCATCTCGTGGGTGGCCAGTTCGGCCAGCTTCTGCTTGTCTTTGCGCAGTTGTGCTGCAATGGCTTTCAGTACCTTGCCGCGCTGTGCCAGGCTTTGCCCACGCCATTCCCCAAATGCTTTCTGCGCCTGCTTTACAGCCTTTTCAACTTTTTTATCATCATCTGCGTTGTATGTTGCTAAAACCTTTCCTGTAGCGGGATTTATTGATTGGAGTGTGTCTGCCATTGCCGGTGCTAATTTTTCCTAAAATTAAAGAACCTCGGGGGTAAGAAAGGTTTAGTATTTTTGATGCCCGTATAAATTAACATAACCTTCAATCACGCATATTTCTTTCTATGATAGTTGATCAAATAAAATTTGGAACGGACGGATGGCGCGCCATCATCGCGCAGGACTTTACCGTGTACAACGTAGGCCGTGTTACTAAAGGCCTGGCCGACTGGCTGAATGGCCGCGGTGACAGCCCTAAAGTAGTGCTGGGGCACGATTGCCGTTTTGGTGGTGCCTTGTTTGCCGAAACAGTGGCAGATGTGCTTTGTGCCAATGGCGTAAAAGTGATTATGGCCAAAGGCTTTGTGAGCACGCCTATGATATCTTTCGGTGTGCAAAAGCTGGGCGCACAACAAGGTGTTATCATCACTGCATCGCACAATCCGCCAAGCTATAATGGCTACAAGCTGAAAGGCGCACATGGCGGCCCTTCCAGCCCTAAGGATATTGCTGCTGTTGAAGCACTGATACCCGATACTGTAGACATACCTAAGAAATCATTCAACTACTGGCTGGAACGTGGTATGCTCGAATACATCAACCTCGAGGATATGTATGTAAGCTACCTACAGGAGCATTTTGATATTGAAGGGCTGAACAAATCTCCTTTCAAGCTGGCCTATGATGCCATGTATGGTGCAGGGCAAAACGTGATACGCAGGCTATTCCCTAATGCTGTACTGCTGCATTGCGATGATAACCCCGGCTTCCACGGACAGGCTCCTGAGCCACTGGATAAAAACCTGCAGGAACTGGCAAGGACTGTAGCCACTACGCCTGAAGTAAAAATAGGACTGGCAACAGACGGCGACGCCGACCGTATAGGCCTTTACGACGAGGATGGCAATTTTGTGGATGCCCACCATATCATACTGCTGCTGATACACTACCTGCACAAATACAAAGGCATGAGCGGTAAGGTGGCCGTGGCATTCTCTGTTACCGACCGCGTAAAGAAAATGTGCGAGGCTTACGGATTACCAATAGAAGTAACACCAATTGGTTTTAAATACATCAGCGAGCTGATGGTGAATGAAGATATACTGGTAGGTGGCGAAGAAAGCGGTGGTATAGCTGTGAAAGGCCATATACCGGAACGCGATGGCATCTATGATGGTTTAGCGCTGTATGAATTCATGCACAAGACGGGCAAGACCCTGAAGCAGCTTTGCCAGGAAGTGTACGACGTGGTAGGCACTTTTGTGTACGAACGCAACGACCTGCATATAGAGAACGAGCAGAAAGAATCTATCATAAAGAAAGCATCAGACAATGCCTATCCTAAATTCGGCAAATACGGCTTTAACCGCATAGAGACGATTGACGGCGTAAAATACCACCTCGACAATGGCGGCTGGATCATGCTGCGCGCCTCAGGTACCGAACCCTTGCTACGCGTATATGCCGAAGGCAATGGCAAAGAAGAAACACTGGATATACTGGAAGATGTGAAGAGTACGATTTTGGCGATGTAAGTTTTAATTGACCTATTTATTGTAAAAGCCGCTCTGTGAGCGGCTTTCTTGTTCCATTTCATGGCTACAAGAAAAAAAGAAATTCGATATCTTCAATTTCCCAAAAACGAATAACATGCCAGAAAAAAAAGCTAAACCAGCGGAGATAAAAACCAAGCCTACTGCGGCGAGTGTGGAGGAATATATCAACACATTGGAAAGCGGGCAGAAACGGGCAGACAGCTTTACGCTGGTGGAGATGATGCAAAAGGCCACGGGTGAGGAGCCTGTATTGTGGAGCAATTCTATAATAGGCTTTGGCAATAAAAAATATAAAAGCGAAGCTACGGGCAGGGAGGTTGACTGGTTCAGGATAGGTTTTGCGCCGCGCAAGGCTAACCTCTCTTTATACCTCACCGCAAGCCTCGGCAGTCACGACCCTACCACGCTACAGAAACTGGGCAAGCATAAAACAGGCGGTGGCTGTATTTACATCAACAAGCTGGCCGATGTGGATATCAAGGTGCTGAAAGGCATGATAGACAAGGCTGCGAAAACGAATAAATAGGCATCAATGATGCTTGAAATACTGTATCTCCCGCTCGTGTTTCTTTGCTGCTTCCATTGTATCGAATGTGCCGAGGTTCCTGCGTTTATGTGTTTTAGGATCTACCTTGCGCGAATAGATGCGGTATTTGCCTGATTTTAGTTTGCGTATCATAACATACTGTTTTAGATAGCAAAAACAGCCAAACAAACATGCCATGATATGCTAAAGACGGCCGGATGTCTATTTAAAAACATAGGCGATATTATTGAACAGGCGCCGCTTGCCATCGGGGGCCATAACATGTATCTCTTCCAGGAAAAGCTTGTCGCCGGCTTGCGCGCTTTCTATCATTGTTTTAGTTGCAGCATCAAAATGAGCACCAGTAGTTTTATGCTGGTATATAATCGAATCTCCACGCAGCATGGTCACTTCAAAATCCATAATTCGAAAGAAACCCTCCAGGTTGCTGCCATCATCTCCTACCATTACCGGCGCGTCTTTTAAAATAGCCCCATTATTATCCCAGCCTTCTGCTATTTTAACCCTCGGCTCGGGTATATGCCGTACAGGAACAGTTACTGTATCAATTATTTCATTACCCCTCTTCAAGCGTATTATGAAAAGAAGCGGGCTTACAGTACCGGGAGTAATCAGGTAGCTGCATCCCTCGCCTTTTATACTGCAATGCGCGGCTTCCACCTTAAAATCATCACAACTGTAACCGGGCACTGCAATGCTTATTTTATTCTCAAAGCCCGCATACAGCACTTTCGTTTGCTCTGTAGAGAGCACAACCACCTGCCCCGTAGAGGTCAAAGAGTACAATAGAACAAAACCTACCAGTACTGTTTTGATTTGCATAACCCTAATTTACGATTTTAGAAAGCATCATCATCCTCTGTGGAAGCACTCAACAAAAATGGCTGCACTTTCATGCAGCCATTTCTTTATACTTATGAAAAACCCAATTACAGGTGTTGTTGGATTTTCTTATCGAAAACACCTTTTGGCGCTGCACCAACTTGCTTATCTACTACCTGGCCATTTTTAATGAACAGTACTGCAGGTATGCTGGTGATGCCATAGTTGATAGAAAGCTGCGGGTTCTCATCCACGTTCACTTTACCAACATTTACTTTACCATCATACTCTTTTGCAAGTGCCTCGATGGTTGGGCCGAGTGCCAGACACGGACCACACCATGGAGCCCAGAAATCTATAACACTCAATTTATCACCTTTGATTACTTCTGTTTCAAAATTTGAATCAGTGAATACTGCTGCCATTTTTATTTATTTAAATTAAAAAGTTTACGAATTTAAAAGTCAAAGTTACATCCATTATTTATCTGCAACAACAGCTACGCCCAATACCACTATAAACAGTACACATAATAGCTGATACTAAAGCGTTTAGGATACTTCCAGTGAGTACCTGATATCGCCTTCCCTTTCCTTAATAAAATTTAACAATTCATCATTTATTTCTATGCGCTGGCTGTGCGTTTTCAGCTTTACACCATATAGCGCAGTTTCATCAACTATATTAATGACCATTTCGGTAGTACCGGGGTATTTTTTGAAATTGCTTTTGAGGAAGCTTACAAAATCAGGATTTACCTTCTGCAGCGGCAGGCGCAAATGCATACGTTTGGTCAGCGTTTTACGCACCTGCTCCAGCAAGGTAATAGCCTGTATCTGGAATTCCATAACACCGGGGCGGTATTTGTGCTCGTTGTAGCTGCCGGTTATCATTAGCTTTTGCCCGTTCACCAGGTAGTTGCCATACTGCACATAATTGGTTTCCCAAAACACGATCTCCTGGTTTCCGGAATAATCGTTGAGCACCATTTTACCAAACTTGCTACCTTTCTTAGTGGTCATGTGCAGCGCATCGCTCACAAAGCCGGCTATACGCACGGTACGCCCTTTATTATTTTCTATTTCGGCTATAGGCAGTATGTTATAGTTCTCCATCTCGAACTTGAACCCATCGAGCGGGTGCGCACTGAGATAGATACCTATCACTTCTTTTTCCTTATCCAGCAGGTCGGCCAGTGTCCAAGGTTCGCACACCGGTATTACCGGCGGTTTTATATCCGGCATGGTAGCATCGCCAAACAGGCTATTGCTGGCCATAGAGGTACTTGCCTGCACCTGGTTTCCAAAACGTACCAAACGCTCCATGCCCGAGATAGGATCTGTAGGCGGCAGGTAGAAATACTGTGCACGGTGCATTTCTTTAAAGCTGTCCATAGCACCTGCCAGCACCAGGCTTTCCAGCGATTTCTTGTTTACCGTACGCTGGTTCACGCGCGATATGAAATCATACACCGTAGTATATGGGCCATTGGCCTCGCGCTCCGAGATAATATCTTCTACAGCCGCTTCGCCCACGCCCTTGATGGCGTTCATACCAAAGCGGATAACACTTTCTTTATTTACAGAAAAGCCCTTCAAACTTTCATTTACATCAGGCCCCAATACCGCCAGCCCCATGCGCTGGCATTCTTCCATGTAGAATTTTATCTTATCGATATTGCCCTGGTTATTTAGTACCGCCGCCATAAACTCCGACGGGTAGTGTGCTTTCAGGTAAGCAGTCTGGTAAGCCACAAATGCATAGCAGGTACTATGCGATTTGTTGAAGGCGTATTGCGCAAATGCCTCCCAGTCGGTCCATATCTTTTCCAGTTTGTCTACCGGGTGGCCCTTCTTCTGTGCACCTTCCACAAACTGGCTTTTCATTTTATCCAGTACTGCCTTCTGCTTCTTACCCATGGCTTTTCGCAGTACGTCGGCATCGCCCTTACTAAAGCCTGCCAGCTTCTGCGATAGCAGCATCACCTGTTCCTGGTATACCGTGATACCATAAGTTTCCTCCAGGTATTCCTGCATATCGGGCACATCATACACAATAGCCTCTTCACCATGTTTCCGTTTGATGAAGTTGGGTATATATTCCAACGGCCCAGGGCGATACAGGGCGTTCATGGCTATCAGGTCATCAAACTTATCCGGTTTCAGTTCACGCAGGTATTTCTGCATACCCGGGCTTTCAAACTGGAACGTACCGTTGGTCTCACCACGCTGGTACAGTGCATAGGTAGCTGCATCATCCAGCGGAATGGAATCTATATCTATATCAAGATCGTAATTGCGTTTTATCAGCGCCAGTGCATCTTTAATGATGGTAAGGGTTTTTAGTCCTAAAAAGTCCATCTTAATAACACCTGCGTTCTCAATGACATTACCCTCGTACTGTGTGATAAGGAGGTTCACATCCTTTACACTGCATACGGGTATCATTTCCGTAAGGTCTTTCGGGGCAATGATGATACCGGCGGCATGTATGCCTGTATTGCGGACACTGCCTTCCAGCCGCTCGGCCGAACGCAGCACCTGTCCCTGAATATTGGCCGGGTTCTCGTAAATCTCGCGTAGCTTCTTTACACTGTCCATCTCTTCTGCGCCCAGTCCTTCTTTATCTTCCAGGCTGCCGTCACCTTTCAGCGGTGCCTGCAACAAGCGTTTCAGCGATATGCCCGGACGTTCGGGCACCAGTTTGGCCAGGCCGTTGGCATCGGGCAAGGGCAGGTCCAGTACACGGGCTACGTCTTTGATACTCATTTTGGCAGCCATAGTACCATAGGTAACGATATGGGCTACCTGGTTTTTGCCATACTTATCTACCACGTAGTCTATCACCTTCTGGCGGCCTACGTCGTCAAAGTCGGTATCTATATCGGGCATGCTCTTACGTTCCGGGTTCAGGAAACGCTCGAACAGGAGATTATATTTTATGGGATCAATATTGGTAATACCTATGCAATAGGCCACTACCGACCCTGCAGCCGAACCACGGCCCGGTCCTATGAACACACCCATATTACGCCCTTCGCGTATAAAGTCTGACACAATAAGGAAGTAACCCGCAAAGCCCATCGTGCGGATGGTGAAAAGCTCGAATTTCAGACGCTCTTCTACTTCGGCTGTTATCTCTTTATAGCGTTCTTTAGCACCGGTCCAGGTAAGGTGTTCGAGGTAGGCATCCTGGTCATCGTTAAACTCAGCAGGTACTTTAAAGTGCGGCAGCAATATGTCGCGCTCCAGTTTCAGTGGTTTTATCTTGTCCACTATCATCTGGGTATTGTCTATTGCCTGCGGTATATCTGCAAAGAGATCAGACATCTCCTGCGTATTCTTGAAATAGAATTGGTCGTTGTAGAATGCAAAACGGGTGTCTTTTGCCTTGCCTTCTTCGTCGTCAAAATCTTTGGCCTTGGGCGTGCTTTGCTTTTCACCTGTATTGATGCAAAGCAAAATATCATGCGCATTTGCATCGTCCCGGTCTACATAGTGCGAGTCATTAGATGCAATGATGGGTACATTATACTTGCGTGCAAACTTCAGTAATACCTCGTTCACTTTTATCTGGTCGGGTATATCATGGCGCTGCATTTCTACATAGTAGTCATCACCAAAAAGATCCAGCCACCATTTGAATACTTTCTCCCCTTCTTCTTCACCTTTGCGCAATATGGTGCGCGGCACTTCTGCTGCCAGGCAGCAGGTAGTAGCTATCAGGCCTTCGTGGTATTGCAGTATCAGCTCTTTGTCTATACGCGGGTATTTACCATACAGCCCTTCCATATAGCCAAGCGAACAAAGTTTCACCAGGTTTTTATAGCCCGTTTCATTTTTTGCCAAAAAAAGCTGGTGACAACGCTGGTCTCGTTCATCGCGCGAGAACTGGCGCTTAGTACGGTCGGTCACTACGTAGAACTCACAACCTACTACAGGCTTTACCACCGGTTCAAGTATGTCTTTACCTTCCGGCGTTTGCCCTACTACTTTGGTCTTTTTCCATGCCTGCGCCACAAATTCAAACACGCCAAACATATTGCCGTGGTCACTGATGGCCATAGCGGGCATTTCATCTTTTATAGCTTTATCGAACAGGCGCGGAATGTTAGACGCACCATCGAGTAATGAGAACTGGGTATGATTATGTAAGTGGGAGAATTTCACAAGCCTTATCCGCTGATTATCTGGTTATTCACTGCCACAATTGGCAACATACAAAATAACGAAAAATGGGTGGGGCTACGGGTCGTAGTTTTCCACAATCAGGGCCCCAAGAAACAGCCTAAATCCTTGACTTAGTTGTTTTTTCGTTATATAAGGTGGATAGTTATTGTTACAAATTACATTGTCAGCTTTACTTGCGCTATTTTGATAACGGATTGTAAAGTCTTTTTATCTTTCACTTCAATGCGCACACCCCGGCCTTCTGCATATACTTTTGCAGCAGTTATCGTAGCCTTGATATCTTCTGAAATATCACTTTCCAATATAACAGTTGTTGCCTTAGCACCGAGCACAAAAGATGCCCTAAAAAAACCGTTGCCAGGCATCAGGTATACGATAACCCGCTTACTGTCTTTTATCCTGCAATTCCAGCCAGCTTTTGAAAAATTCCATTCTTCCTTTGCTACCGGATGCTGTTCAAATACATAATTTACTAATTCCTGCCACCATGTATAGCTTTTGCCCAATGCCTGTGTCAAATCTGCTCTGGCCGGTGCGTGATCTTTATCTGTAAAAATGCTAGTATCCATTTTAATCTTTTAACTAAGCCCTATCCGCAGAACAGCACTTCATAAAGCGAATTTAATGAATACGCGCCGGCTTTAATCTGCGCGATATGTATTTAAAAAGGTATGAACCAACGGTTTCGTACCTTCGCGCCGATGAAAGCACAAAATTTATCTACCGAGCAAATACTGGTAAACCTTAATATCGAAGCGCTGAACGAAATGCAGGAGACTGCACTGGCAGCAAGCGAAGCGCATAACGATATCATCCTGCTTTCAGCCACAGGCTCGGGCAAGACCCTTGCCTTCCTGCTCCCTATCGTCCATTCCCTCGACCCCGAAAATAAAAACACGCAGGCTATCGTCATCGTTCCATCGCGCGAGCTGGCTATGCAGATAGAAAAGGTTTTTAAACAGATGGGCACCGGTTTTAAGGTAACATGCTGCTATGGCGGCCACAAACGCGAAATAGAAGAGAACAACCTGGTACAGCCGCCGGCGCTGATAGTGGGCACACCCGGCCGCATTGCAGACCACCTGCGCCGTGAAAATATTACCGCAGATACCATAGAAACGCTGGTGCTGGATGAATTCGATAAATCTCTTGAACTGGGCTTTATTGATGAAATGGAAGAGATCATTTCCGCTTTGCCCAATATCAAAAAACGTATGCTTACTTCTGCTACCGAAGCAGTAGAGATACCCGATTTCATTGGCCTTACCCATCCGCAGAGGCTGAGTTTTCTTACCGGTGATGAAAGCAACGAACAACTAGCCATCAAAATGGTGCACTCCCCGGAAAAAGACAAGCTGGATACTTTGTTTCGTCTGCTTTGCTTCCTGGGCAATCGCAGTACTATTATTTTCTGCAATCATAGGGAAGCTGTGCAACGTACCAGCCAGATGCTGCATGACAAAGGCATTTACAATGAATTTTACCATGGTGCTATGGAACAACGTGAACGCGACAGTGCCTTATGCAAATTTCGCAATGGCACCACCAGTGTACTGGTGACCACAGACATAGCGGCACGCGGCCTGGACATACCTAATATCCGCTACATCATCCATTATCACCTGCCGCATACAGAAGATATTTTCACCCACCGCAATGGCCGTACTGCACGTATGGAGGCCAGCGGCACCGCCATTCTCATCATAGGCCCTGAAGAAACATTGCCTGATTACGCTGGTGATAATGTGGAGGAGATAAATCTTCCTTCCACTTACACCCTGCCCGAAAAACCAAAATGGACAACGCTTTTCATTGCCGCGGGCAAAAAAGATAAGGTCAATAAAATAGACATTGTTGGTTTCCTTAGTCAAAGAGGCGAATTGAAAAAAGAAGATATCGGCCTTATAGAAGTAAAAGACTTTTTCTCGTTCGTTGCCGTACGCAAAACTAAGGCCGCACATACTTTGCACTTGGTAAGAGACCACAGGCTGAAGAATAAAAAGGTGAAAATAGAAGTGGCTAAGTAACAATATAAAAATTCGGCATACATTTTGAAACAGGGATATAGGTAATATATACCTATGAAACGATCCCTTTTATTGCTGGCGTTATGCGGCTGCATACATGCAGTACGTGCGCAGGACACTATCTACTTTCGAAACGGCGCCAGTGAGCTTGTCCGGCTTATTGAAGTAAATCCCGGCACTATAACATACCGGCAATGGAATAATCCACAAAGCGCGCTTTACCATGAGCACCGTCGTAATATAGACCGCATAGGCACGCAAACAGGAGGAACAGTTTGGGTAGATGAAAAGGCCTGGGACAAATACCGCGATTCTGTTGTGAAAGCAGAGCGGGATATACGCAGGCAGGATCCTTTTTATACGCATAGAAAATGGAACTATAAGCCTGATATTGTTTCTTTCATGCCCTTCAGCATTCAAACCAATGGCACCGGTATTGCTATCAGCTACGAGCGATTATTAGGCAAAGAGCAAAATATGGGCGTTGTTGTTCCGCTTATGTATTCTATTTATAAACCCGGCGCCTATATAATGCCCGGGCTGCGTATATACCCATTCGGGCAGAGAATATTCACACTGTTT
The DNA here is from genome assembly GCA_024508935.1 of Flavipsychrobacter sp. Lineage (GTDB taxonomy): Bacteria > Bacteroidota > Bacteroidia > Chitinophagales > Chitinophagaceae > Polluticoccus. The sequence continues at coordinate 85,377 of JANINW010000036.1, forward strand.
ACCACACCGTCTCTTTATGCAGGTTACGGCAACCGTAAACAGTATGCCGACTCTATCGACTATTACGATAAGACTAAAACTTATAACTACACCTATTATATTAAAGACTTTCAACTGGGCTTTTTTATCAATATTGGCTTTCATCTCAATTTCACGCAAAGAATGGGCATGACCATGCTGGGAGGGGGAGGCGTGAATTACCTGGACCTTGCCAATAATAATGGTGACAATGCCGGTTTTGCCATTTTTCAATGGGCATTCCTTTACCGCCTTTAATCGGCACTATTTCTTAAATTGCATACATCTAATATCTCTTATGAAACAATTATTCATCCCCTTCGTTATTTTGATAGCAGTATTGACATCTTGTACTAAAAAACAGTACAGCTGCCACTGTGCGGGAGGTATAGGCGGTCCTTTTGATGTGACACTGGAAGCCCAGAACAAAAAAGCCGCCAATAGCGAATGCAAAACTTTTGTAGACCGTACGCCGGGCGGCACGGCAGATGGTCCAACTGATTGTTATTTAAAATAGTACTATGAGAAAAGCAATTATTCCTGCATTATTGGCATTTTCATTTTTGTCTATGGCTGCCAGGTGCAGCAAGGACAAAAAACAGGCCGGTAATTGTGATGGCGTAATGTGCACAGCCATGTTTGCTATGGTAAATATTACGGTAACAGATAGCGTAGGCAATATTGTAAAGTTGGACGATGCTTATACCTTAAGATTAAGCAATAACAGCACTATACGCACCGCTAATAACAGTACGCCTGACGGCTCCTACACCGTACTGGACGATAGTTACCAAAAACAACTGGTAAACGCAACCGATTCATTCCGGTTTATTGGTATAAAGAATGGAAAACAAGTAGTTAAAGAAACGTTTGTTATAGGTGCTGATTGTTGCCATATCAACAAACAATCAGGCAAAACAGAGGTCGTTGCCAATCTGTAATAAACTAAGTTCAACAACATAAACAAAGGCCGGATGTAAAGTCCGGCCTTTTGCACAAAAGGGTAATTTATATCAATTCATTGCTTTTTTAACTATCCAGGCCAACCTCTATCCGCAGGAGGCTAGCAAACGGAATTTATTATTATATGTGCAAAGCCTGTGCCAAATTCAGTCATAAAAAAGTCCCGTTACGCAAGTAACGGGACGGGTATATCATTAAGTAAACGGATTATTGGATGTTGCAATCGTGCTTTACGATAGCCTCTTCCTTCTGAAATATCTCAAAAGTTTCATAGTACCTGCAGGAGTTTTTAGCCTCGTCCTTGCTGGATGCCTGCACCTGGAAATTATTATCGGTGGTATTCAGCGTTCTCAGGTCGCTCCTGTCGGTATATGTAATATTACAATGGCATGTATACTCTTTTTCACAAGACGAAAAAACAACCATTAAAGAAAACGCTATCAAGGGAAAGGCAAATATCCTTTTCATCATATCAAAATTTTACGATTAGTAAAAGTATCTATCCGGTTTGAAAAAAGCAAGTTTTAAACACAGTAATCCGGTACAAATACGGGAACACATGACATATATATTAAATTGTTTGTATTCCTGTTATATAGGAAATGGATAAAATCCTATTCAAGCCGGCTTCGGCTATTTGTATGGCACTTATCGTTTTATAATCCAACAAAATTAAAAAGTGCGGTATGCGTGCATATATGATGAATTCTTAAGCCTATATATTTCTTCAATTTCTCATTCTTATGTAGCTTCGCGCGCGTATTCAAAAGTATACACACAATATATGTCTGCACAGAAAATAACCATGGGTGCCAATGGCAAGCTGAATGTACCTGATAATCCTGTTATACCTTTTATAGAAGGGGATGGAATTGGCCCCGATGTGTGGAGTGCCAGTAAAATGGTACTGGATGCTGCAGTAGAGAAATGCTACGAAGGCAAACGAAAAATTGAATGGAAGGAAATGCTGGCAGGCGAAAAAGCCTTTAAACAAACCGGCGAATGGCTGCCTGCCGAAACGCTGGAAATTGCCAAAGAATATATTGTTTCTATCAAAGGGCCGCTTACTACCCCTGTAGGCGGCGGTATACGCTCACTAAATGTGGCTATGCGCCAGGAACTGGACCTGTATGTATGCCTTCGCCCCGTGCAATGGTTCCAAGGTGTACCTTCACCGGTTGTTCATCCTGAAAAAGTAGACATGGTTATTTTCCGGGAGAATACAGAGGATATATATGCAGGTATTGAATTTAACTACGATAGCCCTGAAGCAAAAAAACTGTTCGACTTCCTTACAGAACTGGGTGCGTCTAAAAAAGTACGTTTCCCTGAAACTACTTCTTTCGGAATAAAACCCGTTTCTAAAGAAGGTACGGAAAGGCTGGTGCGCGCTGCAATAGAATATGCCTTGGAACATAAACGCCCGTCAGTAGCCCTGGTACATAAGGGTAATATCATGAAGTTTACCGAAGGTGGATTTAAGAAATGGGGGTACGAACTGGCTGTAAGTGAATTTGGAGATAAGGTGTATACCTGGGAACAGTGGGAAACTACCAAAAAAGAAAAAGGCGATGAAGTAGCTAATAATGAACTGAAAAAAGCAGAAGCAGATGGCAAACTGATCATTAAAGATGTGATTGCCGACAACTTCCTGCAGCAGATATTACTGGCACCACAAGATTATTCAGTAGTGGCTACGCTGAACCTGAATGGTGACTATATCTCTGATGCTCTTGCTGCAGCGGTAGGCGGCATAGGCATAGCCCCCGGCGCCAATATCAACTATAGTACCGGCTATGCTGTTTTTGAAGCAACACACGGTACAGCACCCCGTTTTGCCAACACAGATACCATGAACCCATCTTCACTTTTGCTGAGTGGTGTAATGATGCTGGAATACATGGGCTGGAAAGAAGCAGCACACTGCATAGTAAATGCACTGAGCACAGCAATAAAACGTAAACGTGTGACTATTGATTTCTACAACCTGATGCACGATGCTACTTTGCTAAAAACCAGCGAATTTGCTTTGGAGATCATTAAAAACCTTTAATGCAGGATATAGCAAAATATATAGACCATACTATTTTGAAGCCGGAGACCACCGGTGCAGATATAGAAAAACTTTGCAACGAAGCCATTAACTACGGCTTCGTTGCCGTTTGTGTACCACCCTATTATGTAACACTTGCAAAAAGCTTGCTGCATGGTTCCGACATAAGCATTGCCACGGTAATTGGCTTCCCAATGGGCTACAGTACTACTGCATCTAAGCTACAGGAGATAGAAGATGCACTGACAGCAGGCGCCGACGAATTGGACGTAGTACATAATATAGCAGCCGTAAAGACCAAGGATTGGCCTTTTCTCGAAAACGAAATAAATAAAGTAACGGCAGCCGTACACCAAAAAGGGAAACTGGTGAAGATCATTATAGAAAGCGGGCTACTTTCTGATGAAGAAATAATTAATTGTTGCAAAATATACAGCCCTTATAATCCTGATTTTATAAAAACGTCTACGGGTTATGCTCATACAGGTGCTACCCGGCATGCCGTTGAGCTCATGCGGCAGCATTTGCCTGCCAATATAGCTATCAAAGCTTCGGGAGGTATTCGTAACTTTGCCTTCGCTAAAGAATTAATACAGGCAGGCGCTACAAGATTGGGCTGCTCAGCCGGTGCAGACATAGTTAAAGAAAGCTATTTAGAGTGGTAGATACGATGAAGCATTTAGTATATAAGGTGATATTGGCTGTTTTATTACTGTTTGGTAATAATGCATGGTCGCAGATAAAGGTGACCGAAGATGATGCTGTGGCCAAGCCGGCTAAAACAGGTGTAACAGTGCATGCCGACCCCAGGCTGGCTATACTGGCCCGCAAATACCGCAATGTGCAACTGGGTGTGATACGCAGCGGGCAAGGCTTCCGCGTACAGATATATAACGGCAACGACCGCCAGAAGGCCACTGAAATAAAAGTAGACTTTATGCGCCGGTTTCCTAATGTTCGTACGTATCTTACCTATGTACAGCCGCAATTCAGGGTAAAGGTGGGCGATTTTCGTACACGCGCCGAAGCAGGTGAACTATACAGGCAGGTGAGTACATTGTACAATCCCTGCATGATCGTACCCGATATAGTGGTTATAAATACACTAAAAGATGATTGATCAAATTCGCACAAAAGCGGAACAGTATTTTCCCGAAGTACAGGCTATACGCCACCATATACATTCTAACCCAGAGCTTTCTTTTGAAGAGCATAAAACATCCGCTTTTATTTCCTCGAAGCTTACCGAATGGGGCATCAAACATCAAACAGGCGTAGCGGGTACAGGTATTGTAGCCTTGCTTGAGGGTAAAAACCCCGGCAAACACTGCATAGCCCTGCGTGCAGACATGGACGCACTGCCCATACAGGAAGCAAATGATACCAGTTACAGGTCGAAGAATGATGGCGTGATGCATGCCTGCGGGCACGATGTACACAGCAGTTGCCTGCTGGGTGCAGCCAGGATATTGCATGAACTGCGTGATGAATGGGAAGGCACTATCAAACTCCTGTTTCAGCCGGGCGAAGAAAAACACCCCGGTGGCGCTAGCCTAATGATAGCTGATGGCGTATTGGAAAACCCAAAACCACAAAGCATATTTGCCCTGCATGTGTACCCGCACCTGCCTTGCGGCACAGCAGGTTTCAGGGCCGGGCAGTACATGGCCAGTGCCGATGAAATTTATATAACTATTGAAGGTAAAGGCGGTCACGCTGCCCTGCCCCATCAAACTATAGACCCCATAGCTGTTTCTGCTCAAGTTATCACTGCTTTGCAACAGGTTATATCACGTAAGGCAAATCCACTTATACCATCTGTACTCACTTTTGGCAAAATAGCCGGCGGTTTTGCAACCAATGTGATTCCTGAGAAAGTAGAAATATTAGGCACTTTCCGTACCATGGACGAAAAGTGGCGGTACGAGGCACATAAATGGATCAAGGATATAACCGAACAGGTATGTGCATCTTATGGTGCAAAAGCTACGGTTGAAATACCCCAAGGCTATCCCTCTTTATACAACGACCCTGCCCTGACCATGCATGCTGAAGGCTGGGCACGGCAATATATAGGCGGGGAGAATGTGCATACACTGGACCTGCGTATGGCTGCAGAAGATTTCAGTTTCTATACATTGCAGGTACCGGGTTGTTTTTTCCGGATAGGCACCAACCGCAATAATGAAACATTTACGGCCCCGGTTCATAATGCGAAGTTCGATATTGATGAGGAAGCGTTGAAAACCGGTGTGGGACTATTCTGCTGGATAGCTTACAATGCTGTAAAACAATAAAGGAACAATGAATACGGACCATCAATTACTTACAGAACTTGCCAACAAGCTGTTTATGTATACTGACCTGCAGCTTTGGGACAAATTGCTTGCAGAAGTGTTTACAGAAGATATATGGTTCGATATGTCTTCTGCTGGCGCTGGTGAGCCAAATTATATGAAAGCTGCTGCACTCTGTAATACATGGAAAGAGGGATTCACAGGACTGGACTCAATTCATCACCAGGCGGGGCATTATCTTATTGAACTGAATGAAAATGCCGGCGCAGATATCTTTGCATATGCTGTTGCCTACCATTATAAGAAAGCTGCAACTAAAGGATATACAGAACATTTGTGGGTAGTTACGACCTGAAGGCTATACAAACCACTAATGGCTGGAGGCTAAGTCAATTTAAATACAACCTCAAGTTTATCGACGGTAATGCCTCCCTTGAGTAAGCTTACAATCTGCCCCACACAGCAGTAGCATTGCTGCCACCAAAACCTGATGCCGTTTTAAGAACATAATTAATTGTGGCTGGCTGCATGGCGGTAGTAATATTGAGCGTTACAGGTACACCTATTGTTTCAAAACCCGCCGATGGTATCAGCTGCTGCTTTTGAAGGCCTTCTATTATCATGGCCGACTCTAATATGCCTGCAGCACCCAGCGTATGGCCCGTATACCCTTTAAAACTGTGGATCGGTTTTTTATTTAAACCGGAAAGCCCAAAGGCCTTGGCTTCCATCTCATCATTGTACAAGGTAGCTGTACCGTGTGCACTGACCATATCAATTTGTGATGCTGTAATGTTTGCCTCAGCCAAAGCTTTATTTATAGCCATTGACAGCTCCTCGCCAGTGCGTGAAGGGCCGGATATATGGTTAGCATCATTAGAGGTAGCACCTGACAGCAGTTGTGCTTTTGCATCGACGCCAAGAGTAGAAAGTACGACCGTGGCAGCAGCCTCTCCGAGGTTGATACCCTTACGTTCTGCATCAAAAGGGCGGCAAGGGGCGTGGGCTATAGCATGAAATGACTGGAACCCGCTTAACACAAATTTGGTGAATCGGTCGCAGCCTATAACAATTGCATTTTTATACCTGCCGTTTTGCAACAACCGTAATGCATAGGTAAGTGCTGCTACACCGGAAACACAAGCCTGCGATATAACGACCGGTACATGTTTACCTAATTCCAGTTGCGCAGCAATTACAGCTGCACTATGGTGCAATGGCAACCGCTCCTCGTCCGTCTGTCCCAGCCATTCTATATTCCCTTTGGTGGTAGAAAGGATTACAACTGTATCTGCTGCATGTAATTCGTGCTCGCAATTACTTATTGCTTGTTTTGCTGAAAATATAGCCAGTTGCTCGAAAGGAGATAACGAAACGGAGGCTTGTGTTTGGGCCCTGATAAACTGCCATTTATCCGCGTCAATTTTAGATGCATAAAATGGCTGGCTGCTATAAGCAGCATCTTCATATTCCCTTATACCGGGTGCCTTATTCGCAGCAGCAATCCAGTGTGCCTGCACATCAAGCCCTATAGAGGATGTAATATTTGTAGCTATGGCGTAAACCGGCAATTCTTTAACGCTCTGCATGTAACCATTTTTTCTTCCAGTCTGTCATAAATTGCGGTATAGTAAGCATAAGCTCCAACGATTCACGCTGCATGAATACCTGTACCGAACTCCCCTTTGCTACCTGTTCATTTGTAGCTGCATCGTAGATAGCATAGTGGAACAATAGCTTTGCTGCAGGAGTATCTTCATAAGTAGTTTCCAGCCTTATGCGGTGACCGTAGCGCAGTATACGTTTATAATCGCAGTTGATACGTACTACAGGCACTACAATATTATTCCTGTAAAAATCGAGATATTTTATGCCGTACGCTTCACCAAATGCTTCACGCCCGTCTTCAAAATACCGGATGAAATGCCCGTGCCATACAATGCCCAGCGGATCAGCTTCACTGAATTTTACTTCTAACTCCGTTATGTGCGTTAATTTCTGCCTCAACCTGATAATTATATTTTCTGCTTAACTTTTCTTCCAGTGCTTCCACTCGTCCTTGGTATTCTTTACCGCGTTATAGAAGGTTTTTGCCCAGTAATTACGGAAACCGAAACCACCCGATTTACCTTCAATCTGTTTGGTAAGCAATACTTTTTTACTGCCCATATCTACAAAGGTTACCCACATAGATGCAGCCTCCTTCCCTTTACTCATACCTTCCACAAAGAATAACATACCTATACCCTTGTTGCCCATAAAGTCGTATTTCTTTACCAGGTCTGCCACCTTTTGCTCGTTCAGGGTTTGGTACATATTGGCATCGTCAGTGAAGAAATTACCTTTTAATGAATTGTTGGCTTTACGGGTAACTTCTATCGCATAATTAACTTCGGTACGGTTTACAGCATCCGCAAGTTTGTAACGGTCTTTCTCGTTTACAAATAAGTCGTTCCAACCCGGGAAATATTTATCGCGCAACTGGCTGTTGGTGATCTCCCCGGCATCCTTCCACTGTGTAGCATCGCCAATAAATTTCATTTGAGAAAAATCAAGGCCTAACCAGGTAATAGGTGCATCCCCGAAAACATCTGCTTTTGTCTGAGCCCATACAGCTACAGACATCATAAGAACTGCAACAGATAAAATGAACTTTTTCATAATCATTGAGATTTAAGAAATTGACTGAATAAATATTTTGAATTCGCAATTGGCTATTTCTTCTCCATTCAAAAATACCTGGCCCTGTACTATGCGGGCGTTCATCACTTCGTGCAACACGGTGATACGGGATGTGATGGTATCGCCTGTTTGAGGAAGCGCTTTTACGTTCAGGTTCTTCAGCGCTCCTATGAAACCCATAGGAGCCGGCTTGCCTTCCAGACTAGCCAGGTAACCAGTGGCTGCCGCAGCAGTCTGGGCCATATTCTCCACAAGTCCCGGTTCTGCAAAAGTCCCATCATTTACAAACAAATGCCCTTCGCGAATGGTAAATACAGTTTCGGCAAAGGTATTGTTCATTTCGCCCAGTGCATCTATCATTATAAAAGGTGCACGCTGCGGTATATAGTTTTCTATATTGGGTTTTGTAGTGGTCAATGTTTCCAAAAATTAAAGTAGTTAAACCATTGCGCAGGGTATTTCTTCAGCATTTGCTCCAGCAGCCCTACATAGTCCTTCAGCATAGCTTCCATACCGGTAGTGCCACGCCCCTCATACACTTTGCCGGGAAATGCATAAAAATGGTAATGAAAATTAGTCTCTTTGAAGGCAAAAACAAAACATACAGGAGCCTTTAATTTAGATGCCAGGATAAAAGGACCGGCGGGAAATAACGCCTCCTCTCCTAAAAAGGTATGTGACATGGTACGATTGCCGGGACGGAAGCGGTCAGCATGGATACATACCAGCTCATTACGGGCAAGGGCCGCAGATATTTCGTATATATGAGACAGATCGTCTTTGATCAGTATCAGGTTGAAGGAACGTTTATTTTCAAACTGTTCCATATATGCCTTCATCTGGCCGGCCTCGCCATCATACATAATAATATTGATAGGCGCGTCTACCCTTTTTAGCAGGTGGCCGGCCACTTCCCAATTGCCCAGGTGCGCACTTACCAGCAAACCTCCTTTGCCATTCTTCACCAACTGGTCAATATTATCAATACCCTCGTGCTCAAAAGTAAGGTTGGTTTTTACCCCGGAGAGTACGGCTATCTTATCTATTAGTGTTTGCCCGAAAATGAGCAGGTTCTTACGAACAAGTTTTTTTGTTTCAGCTATATTATACCCCAAGCGCATGGTGTACAGCTCAACCAGCGGCCGGGTAGCCGATTTTGCAAAAAAACGGTAGTAGAGTGTTACGAAATGTAATAATGCATAAGCAGCACTAAGCCCGCCGTAGCGTAACAGCATTACAAATATCTTATATCCTAATGGTGTACCCCGGGAGCGGCCCTCCCATGCTTGAGTATCAGGCATTAACTGGCTATAGCAAGACGGTTAGCTACGTAATCGTAAAAATCCTGTATAGTATGCATTTGCTGGAAATCTTCCGGCTTTACCTTAAACCCGAAATTCTGCTCTATTGCCACAACCAGGTCTATATAATCCAGGCTATCCAGGTCAAGTGTTTCTTTCAGGTTGGCACCGGGAGCAATGGCAGATTCGTCCACTTCAAAATCTTCTACCATGAAAGCATTGATTCGAGATATAATTTCCTGTTGATTCATAATTAAAAAAACGTAAGGGGTTGCCGTGCTTATCAGTTTACAAAGATAATTATTAATTTATCTATGAACAGGTAAAAGCGGTGCAAAGGTAAGCAATTCCTGCTTACTATTCTAAAAACCGGGATGTAAAACTCCTTAAAAATGAACGTCTATAAGGCTATTCAGCGGTATGGTAGTGCCGCCTTTTAGCTGGAGGTAATGATCTGAAACAGACCATACAGTGGTCGTGACACTTCGTGGGCCAAGGGTGGTTTCGAAGGTTATGCTGGTCTTACCTTTAAACTCGTTGCCGAGGCGAACTGCGTAATTCAGTTCTTTCTGCCAGTAATCAGATTTATCAACAAATGCAGGGACGATCTTATAATCGGGAATTTCTTCCTTTGCAATTAGGGTAGCCATATTCACTAAAATCTTTAATTAAATATACGAAATTTCCCAAAAAACAACAACCCATGTGAGTTTTTGTTCACATGGGCTGCCTGTTAAAAACATTTGTATTACTCAACTACGATCTTCTCGGTAGTAGCCAGGTTATCATTGATAAGAGTAATGAAATAAAAACCTGCCGAAGCAAACACATTTCTTAAAATAGTGTGCTGTACAAAAGTTTTAGGTGCATACACCTGGTCTTGCTGGTATACTACCCTGCCGGCTATGTCTTTTATTATAAAGCTGGTTTTACCACTCAAACCTGTTGTAAAGGCCAGTTCGCAATCACCTTTGGTAGGGTTGGGGAATACCTTAACCTGTCCCGGCTGGTGTGCCACCTCATTCACATCTGTACTGAACGGTGTTATTTCAAAATTGTCCATATAAAGGTTATTGCCGTTCTCTGATGGCCAGTAGCGGAACCTGAAAAATACCTTATCTGAATAGTTAGCTGTCGGCAGATTTACCGTTCTTGCCTTCCAGTCCCCGGCAGCCGGGAAAAATTCTGCATTTTGTGCTGCAGTAGCCAAGTCGGAACCATCTAAAGTAGTGATCAGTTTCCATGATTTACTGCAATCAGAGCTCATAAATATCTGCAATGAATCCTGCACAAACGGAGATTTGGTGGTACGTGCGCCTGCTGTATAAAAATTCAGTTTCAGGTTGCTGGCAGTAAAGTTTGCCAGGTTGAAGCCCACCGAAAACATATCGTCATAGTCGCCTGCAGGGGTACCCGATTTGTTTGCAGGAGAAGTCCTGTCGTCAAAAGAGCGATAGCGCACACAATCATTGCTGTTATAACCTGCACCGCTATATTGTTCCCATTTGAATTGATTGTCGTAATAATTGAACGTAGGCCATTTGTCCATCTCAGCTGCAGTAAAACCCTGAAAGTAACCACCCGGCATAATAGTATTCGGGTCGGCCGCGTACACAGCATGTGTATTGGTTTTGGTAGCACTGCCTGAATTATTACCTGTAGCAGTAATAGACACAGTTACCCATCCCGGCTGGCTGAATGTATTGTTTACAAAAGCGGTACTTGCAGAAGTAGGATTAGAAGCGCCATTTGAGAAAGTCCATTGGACAGAAGTTATGGTATCATTCCAGCTACGGTTATAAAATGTAAAGGGAGTAGAATTATCTGCACACTGAAAATAAGTACGTTCGGTGCTTATGATGCTTGATTTCTCAACAGAAAAATCGGGAACAGGAAGCATATCCGGACGCGGCACTAAAGCTCCTGTCTTTCCGAGGTTTGTTACACTGAACAAATTGTTGCGACCTGCAGTACCGCTGGTCAGCGCTATACGCATACGTTGTGCCTGTCCTATGGTGAACATTTTCTGGCAATACGTATAATCCATTACATTCTGCGCATTCGTAGTATCCGGATAGTCAATGATGGTGCTACCTACTACTTTTACATAACCGGTAGCACAAGTGGTGTCGTATAATGAACCATTTGTGCAACCTGTTGTCAGGTGGCCTTTGGTTGGCGGAGTATCATCAACGCCATCATCGCCACAAGCTACATTAGGCTGGTTGTTATTACCCCATGTATGCTGCAGGTTCAGGCAGTGCCCTATTTCATGTGGAATAGCTTTATCATAGTTGAGATAAGTAGCCAACCCTATTACACCATCATAATACGGCAAAGCGGCTCCCGAAGAGGGATAATATGCATAAGCTGCAGCACCGGAATGGTCGGGAGAGAACTTGGAAATAAACCAAAGGTTCAGGTACATATTATTTGGCCATCCATCCAGTTTTGCCTGGTCTCCGGCATTACCCGTCAGGTAAGACTGGCGGCGCGTAATACCTTTTGTAGGGTTGCCGTTAGGATCTACCGTAGCCAGGTGAAGGCGTATGCGGGGCGTACCCACCCATTTTTTAAACGGAGTAATAACCTGCGAAGTATCAGCGTTTTCGCCGAGCATTACTTCTGTCCAGTTGCTTACAGCATCAAAAATGGCATTATCGGTAATATACTCTGCACCAAAATCATGTACAATATGTATTACAATAGGTACGTCATAGTACGTTGTATCATCAACACCGGCTGTTCCTTTAGCAGCCGAATTGAAATCAATTTTTTGAAGCTGTTGTTTAATATAAAGTTCCAGTTCTGCTTCGTTCAGTTCAATTTTTTTATTTTCTTTTTTAAGCTTGTTGTACAACTCATCTGTACCGCACATAGTTTGCGCATGCACATTTCCGCATAACACACCTGCCACTAAAAGACCGAAAAGCTTTTTTGTCATTTAACTTGTTTTAAAAGGTGCCGAATATAGGTATAATCTCCTATATTCGGCTTGAATGCAATATTTATTTACAATTGAATGGCAATGTTAACATCAGGCTGATATTACGCCCTGTGTTATATACGCCGGTACGGCCGGATAAATAGTTTTCCCCGGCATATTTTAACCTACTGAGATGGTTTTGATAGGCAACATCTGTGATATTATCAGCAGACAAGGCTATGGAGCAAACCGTTTTTTGTTTCCTATTCACAACATCAGCACCAATACCTGCATTCAGCAATGTATAACCCGCTGTGGCTGTTTCTGTGCTATATGCACTGAAAATATTATCCTGGCTAAACGTTATATCCAGCCCCGTACGTGCATAGGCATTTTTCAACCATTTACCCAGGCTACGTTTCTGTGCCCTCAATTCTACCTGCCAGCGCAATGGCGGCATAGCGGGTAAATACCGCATACTATCAGCGCCTCCTATCAGTACACCCCGCACATAAGAAACAGTATTCTCCAGGTGCAGCCAGTCGAGCGGATGGGGGTGAAAATCTATATACAACTCACCACCATACAAAGCAGCATTGCTTTGGCTGTATTTATACGCAGCATACCCTTCTTCGTCGTGCAATGATGGGATAGAATCACCGCCGTGCACTGCCACCAGTTTTTGTATATAGATGTAGTTGCCTATATAGTTATAGAACAGGGAGGCATCCACTAATATATGATCAGAACTCCAACTAAGCCCCAGATCTGTTTGTATACTATTTTCCGCCTTCAAAGCAGTATTGCCATACTCATAGCGTATAGTACCTTCATGTACACCATTTGCTGCCAGTTCAGCTATATTAGGTGCACGAAACCCTGATGCGATATTAAACTTAAGGAATGTACGCCTTGCCAATGTATAACTTAATCCAATACTCCCTACTGCATTTGAAAAGGAAGTATTGAAAGCTGCAAATTGCCTGTAATCATTTATCGCAGGTTGGGGTACAACTTCTCCTGCCGAATCAAGAAACAATGCCTGCGCATTTATTTTGCGGTAATTATACCTTGCACCACCGGATACTGATAGTTTGTTCCAATCTTTCTTCCCCATCAGGTATACCCCACCATCAAACAAATTATAGGCTGGTATTAAATACGCATCCCCCTTGTTACGGTTATCCTGCTGCATCCCGTTTATCCCGGCAGTAAACTGCCAGCCACTAACCTGGGGAAAGAAATACTTAAGATCATAATTATAGGTTTGCAACAGAAAAAATAAGCCGGGTATCCCTGGATTTAATACATCTTCAAACTCTTTGCGAATATTTTGCTGGTAACCCAGTGTAATGCCGATACGTCCACCATTATTCAGGAAAAAGTTATTATTCCAGGCCAGTTTGTAATGTTCTATTAGTTGATGCGGTAATTGATTTTTGTAAGACCTACCATCACTCTCATTTACAACCGTTTCCCCCACAGTGCCATTATCATTAACGAGTTTCAGAAATTTGCCGGTAGCACTATCTCTATCTCCCTCTGTTATCCCCAGGTTCTGCCCGAATGCAGTAAAGGACAACCGGGAATAACCCCATTTTTTGTTTATCCCGACAGTAGCGCCATAGTTGAGATTATTGAACCGGGAATTGTGTACATAACCGTCATATTTATTCCGGTAGTCGTGTGCAGCTTTGCCTGTGCCATATACATTCCAGCTATACCCATTGATATTGCCGGCAATATCAGCATGCAAAGCGCCCATGCCATTATTGGTTTGATAGTTAGCAACCACATTACCGGCTATTTTACCTTCCGAAACCGGCTCATCAGAAACGATATTGATCACACCGGCCAATGCATCTGAACCGTAAGCCAGCGAGGCCGGGCCTTTTAATATCTCAATACGCGATACATTGTAGTCATCAATCTCAATTCCATGTTCGTCACCCCATTGCTGCCCTTCCTGGCGTATACCATCGTTCAGTGTAACAATGCGGTTGTAACCCAGGCCCCTGATAACCGGTTTTGAAATAGCTGGCCCGGTACTCAACTGGCTTACACCAGGCAATTTGGCAATAGCATCTACAACATTTGTAAATGCATGCTGCCTCAGCTCCTTTATACGAATGCTTTGCATAGGTGTTACATTCTTATGCTCCATGGTAGCGAGGCTGGTAGCGGTAACTACTACTTCATTCCTTTCGATGATTGATTCTGAAAGTGTAAAGTCCTGCCCCGTAACACCCGTAATATTCACATATTGCGTAGCAGTAGCATACCCGATCATGCGCACTTCTACCAAATATTTCCCATTGTGAAGGTTAGCTATCCGGTAATGTCCACCACTATCTGTAATATCACCGGCGTGCAGGTCTGGTATGGATACGGAAGCTCCCATTAAGGGATTGCCTTTCGCATCGCTGATAAAACCTTTAAGAACATTTGCATCCGGTTCGGCAAACATTATAAATGGAGAAAAGCCCAATAAAAAAAGTAAAATATATTTTACTGCATTTGCATGCATAGTTTGATCGTTTTAATAAGTAAATGAATACATAGCCACCGCACCGGTTGCTACGAAATAATAAACTGGGAAACAAACTATGCTACAGGAGGCCCGCGTAAGGAAACAGCAACAATGCAGCGCTGAATGAACGATTCGCTGAATGTTACCGGCCTGGCCTTATGAACAACCGGCTGATAAAAGACAACAGGCATTTCTGTTGTATTGATAAAAGCCGTCAGCGAAAAACTCAAAAAAGAACAGTGGTGGTGTTCGGGTTCTATTACCAGGCCGCCATTATGATTGTGGGTATGTATAGTATCATGGTGGTCAGCAAACAGGTGCACAAATTCTTTGGCTGTACCGCCAAAAAGCAGCAATATGGCCAACCATACTGCCAGAATAATATGTGCAATTCGTTTTAACAAGGTAAATTGCGGCCGCAATATTTTTGCAAAATTAGGTTAATTACTACAACCTTTACCGCACTTTTTGAATATGATGAGAAAACGTTTTATACAGATATCTATCGCACTATGCTTTTCCCACCTGGTTTCTATGGGACAAAGACTTGCCGACCATAACACGCTGGGCTGGCTGGGTAGCTTTAATACCATCCATATTTCAAAACAAACTTCAGTATGGCTTGAATATCAATGGCGCCGTGATAATGTCGTTACACACTGGCAGCAATCGCTGGCGAGAGCAGGGGTACAATATCATTTTAAAAATGGTGTATCTGTAATGGCAGGCTACGGCTATATCATCAGCTTCCCTTATGGCGATTTCCCTGTGGGGCCGCATCATGTGCCGGAGCACCGCATATTCGAACAGCTATCGTGGAATGGCAACATAGGGCGGGTATTAATAAACCACCGCATGAGGTTGGAACAAAGATTTATCGGAAAGATAGACCAGAAGGCTACGGAGCGTGAAGTACATGACTGGAACTACCTGAACCGGGTACGTTACCAGATCAGGCCTACCGTACCGCTTAATCATAAAACTATGCAGGATAAAACATGGTATGCAGCAGCTTACGATGAACTAATGATAGGTTTTGGCAAGAATGTGAACCAAAACATTTTTGACCAGAACCGCCTGGGTGTATTAGCTGGTTACCAGTTCAATAAAACCTTCCGTGCAGAAGCGGGAGTGTTCAACCAGATCGTTCAGCAAGGCGCCTTGGTTGCCGGCCAGCAGGTTTACCAATACAACAATGGTCTCCTGGTAAACTTTTATATTAACCGCTAATTATTCCTGTATGGGTTTCACCTTATTCTTCTTACCGAAGTTGATATCGTAACCTACTGTACCGATTACTGACGCAAAGCCAAATTTATGGTTAGCATGACCACCTGAAACAGTCAGCACGTCCAGGTAATTGGCAAAGCCACCTTTAGCAGTAGCCTCGAGGAAAAATTTCTTTGCAAAATAGAACCGTGCGCCACCTTCCAGTGCTGCTATATAGCCTGCTACGTGAAAACGGTTATCCAATCTTTTGCCGAATAAAGCTATATCCGATTTAGGCACTACTATACCAGCACCCGCTTTCCATAAAATAGTAGCCAGCGGACGTGTATTTTTCCTGTTGCGCAATACCTCGCGCTGCCCTACGTAGTTTACAAAATAGAAATTGGCACCGTTTGTGTGCTCAAAGTGCATCTGGCGTGGCGTGAAAATCGTATCCTTATCCAGCGCCTGCCCGTTTATCTCACCGGTAACATGCACTTTCTGGTAGTCCTGTACTACATACTTAGCATGGTCATAGTTAATTTCGATAGCATGGGTATGCGCTTTATTTAAGTAGAAACCTATGCGGTAAACATTCTGCGGGATAGTGATATCTATAGGATGTTCCCAAAAAGCATCAAAATCAGGTTTATCCTTAGCTACTGCATTGTGTATGGTAAAATCGTACTGGCCGGGATTTGTAAAATGGATATCACTTTTGGTATAGGCAACCCTGTGATACCCCCACTGGAGATACATGCCGGAAAGCTTAGGGTGTTTTTCAAACAAACGGGCTTCGGAACCTGATGCTGCAAGCAGTAACGATGCAGCCAGCAATATTTTACGCATTAGAAATATAGATAAAAACTGCGCAAAGTTAACCGAAAAACATATAGACAACTATAGTTTTTCGATGATACCTGCTATGCCCTGTCCACCACCCACACATGCAGTGACCATGCCGTATTTCTTACCAAGGCGTTCCATATCATTCAGCAACTGAATGGTGAGTTTGGCTCCACTGCATCCCAAAGGATGGCCCAATGCTATGGCCCCGCCATTCACATTAACCTTATCTGCATCCATCCCTAATTCACGTATCACTGCTATTGACTGGGAAGCAAACGCTTCATTTAATTCTACCAGGTCAATATCGGATAGGTTCATATTAGCCTGCTTCAATGCCTTTGGCACGGCAGCCACAGGGCCTATGCCCATAATACGAGGGTCTACCCCTGCACTGGCACAAGCTATCAACCGTCCCCATGGCTTAAGACCCAACTGGTTCATCAGCCTTTCGCTCATCACTATAACAAATGCAGCCCCGTCAGATGTTTGCGATGAATTGCCGGCAGTTACTGTTCCCCCTGCGGCAAATACCGGCGGTAGTTTTGCCAGCACTTCCAGCGAGGTATCTTCGCGCGGACCTTCATCTGTATCTACTATCCATTCTTTTTCTGCACGCTTGTTCCTTTCATTTACTGTTATTTCCTTAACTGTAACAGGTAATATACCTTTTTTGAAATAGCCTTCTTTTATAGCTTGGATAGCTTTCTTGTGAGAATTGAAAGCAAACACATCTTGTTCTTCACGGCTTACTTTAAAATCTTTGGCCACCTGTTCAGCAGTAAGGCCCATGCTCAGGTAGTAATCGCCATTATCTTTTTCAATTTCATAATTGGGCATAGTGCGCCAGCCTGCCGTTGGTACCAGGCTCATACTTTCGGTACCACCGGCAATGATGCAATCTGCCATTCCGCTGCGAATGCGTGCAGTAGCTATAGCTATCGTATCCAGCCCAGATGCACAATACCTGTTCACCACTGCACCCGGCGCCCATTCTCCTACCGCCCTGTTGGCGATGATACGTCCCACCTGCAAACCCTGCTCTGCTTCTGGCACAGCATTGCCTACCAATACATCGTCTACCAATTTTGGGTCCAGTTGCGGTACGCTTGCCAGCAGGCCTTTGATCACATCAACTGCCAGGTCATCGGGACGATAAAAACGGAAACCGCCTCTTTTTGCTTTACCAACTGCTGTGCGATATCCTGCTATGATATATGCTTCCATCAAAAATGAAATTAGAATTAACGGAGACGAAAACTCCTCTCTAAAGTTAATAAGCTTCTTCCTAATAATTATCTAAAACTATAGGCATGGCTGATAGCTGTATAAGGACGGCACTATATTTTAAGCTTAATTTTACAATATGGAACAGAAGAAAACAGTGATATTAGGCGCATCTGAAAATCCTTCCCGCTACAGTTATCTTGCACTAAACAGGTTAAAGGCACATAATCATCCTGTAGTAGCCATTGGCAAGCGTGCAGGACAGGTAGGAGATACACCCATTACAACAGAACATGCGCCAATAGAAGGTGTGGATACGGTAACCTTGTATCTTAATCCAACTAATCAGAAACCCTATTACGACTATATACTTTCCCTGAAGCCGAAGCGCGTAATATTTAACCCAGGCACAGAGAATATGGAACTGGAACGCCTGCTGGACTCACATGATATAGAGCCGGTAGAAGCTTGTACACTAGTTTTGTTAAGTACCGGCCAATATTAATCGCCGTTATAAGCATGGCCCATCCACAGTGCACCGCCTATGCTATCGCGGCTTGCACCGGTAACACTGGCTAAGACATTAGTTTCTTCCCTCCAGCGTAGCGCGCCTATCAATGCCATAACAACAGCTTCTTTATACATAACCGTAGCGGCATCCGGCACTACTACTTCTATATTGTTTGCCTCCACTGCTTTCCTGATGCAATCAACCAGGTAGGTATTTAGAGCACCTCCACCAGTTACCAGCAGCTTAGTGGACTCTGTCGTTGCGGCGTGTTGTTGTATAGCATTAGCAACCTGCTGTGCTATATGTACCACCATAGTTTGCAGCAGGTCGGCCGTATCATAAGCGCTTTCCAGCAATGCCGGAAATATCATATTTATTGCTGCTTCATTACTCAATGATTTTGGCGCCTGTAGTTTATAATAGGCGGCTTCATTCAGTTGTTCCAGCACCCCGGGCAATAATGTTCCGTTTGCTGCCATTTCTCCATCCCTATCCATAGGCTGCCCTGCCTTCTGTGCCAAAGTGTTCAGTACCTGGTTTGCGGGACAGACATCAAAAGCCAGCATTTTATGCGCAATGGTAACATTGGCTATCCCACCAATATTGAGCAGGTAATCATACCCGCCAAACAGCAACTTGTCGCCAATAGGTACAATAGGTGCTCCCTGCCCACCAAGTGCCACATCCAGCGCCCTGAGGTCACTGATAACGGGCAAGCCTGTTATAGCTGCAATAGTAGCACCATCGCCTATTTGCCCGGTTGTATGGCTACCCGGTTCATGAAATACTGTATGGCCGTGCGATGCTATAAAATGAACGGCATGCTCTATATTATTATTAGCAATAAATTTATTCACCTGGTCGCCAATGTACCTACCATAAGCAGTATTTAATTTTAAGAACTCCGGCACAGGTAATTCGGCAGCATGTTTTAGCTTATGCTCCCAGTCTGCATTATAGGTTATACAATCAGCATGAACAATTTCATAAGTCCATTGCCCCCGTACTTCTGTAAGAAAAGTGTAAACGATATCCAATCCATCCAGCGAGCTGCCGGACATTAAGCCTATGACTTTATAAACCATGGCGCAAATTACATTAATGGATCAATTGCCCATACAGATGCACAGAAACAATGATATAATTATCCCATTCTGATAGGCAGCCATTAACTTAGCGCTATGTATAAGATGCCGCACTTTACAGAAAAAGACATGAATGCAGTCATAGATTTTATGAAAGCTCATTCGTTTATTACACTTATTGGCACTAATGGTTCCATGCCTGTAGCAACGCAGGTACCAGTACTACTTGCAGAAAAAGATGGCAAAATGATACTACGCGGGCATATTATGAAACACACCGACCATTACCAGGCATTTACGCAAAATGCTGCTGCCTTGGCTATGTTTACCGGGCCGCATTGCTATGTAAGCAGTAGTTGGTATAAGGAAAGGAATATTGGTTCTACCTGGAACTATATGACAGTGCATGCCAGGGGTACAATAGCATTGTTGGGAGATGAGGATACACTACAACTCATAACCGATCTTACGCACTATTATGAAGATAGGCAGCCGATTCCTGAAACGGTGGAGATGATGCCAAAAGAATATGTAAAGGACATGGTGAAAGCTATCGCAGCATTCGAATTAACAGTTGAGCAAGTAGAACCGGTTTTTAAACTCAGTCAAAACCGGAGCGACGAGAGCTATCAGAACATTATACAACAATTATACCACGCAGGAGACTACCAAAGCCTGGCCATTGCTGATGAAATGATAAAACGCCGGATATAAAGGCATAAAAAAAGAGCAGTGATGACTGCTCCTTTTTTATAAACTGTCCATTTTACCTTTTATAGGTAAGTCCCATATTATAGAACAAGAATGACCATTTGTCTGCCTGCTCATCTATCAGCATAGTAGTTGGTTTACCGGCACCGTGCCCTGCTTTGGTTTCTATCCTTATCAGTACAGGATTCGGACAGGTTTGTGCAGCCTGCAGCGCTGCTGCAAACTTGAAAGAGTGCGCTGGTACTACGCGGTCATCATGATCTCCGGTTATGACCATCGTGGCAGGATAACATGGTCCTTTGCGTACATTATGCACCGGGGAATAATTCAACAAGTAGCGGAACATATTCCTATTGTCATCAGCAGTACCATAATCATAAGCCCAGCCTGCACCTGCAGTGAATTTATGGTAGCGCAGCATATCCAGCACCCCTACCGCAGGAAAGCATACCCTGAAATAATCTGGATGTTGTGTGATACTGGCACCGACCAGCAAACCGCCGTTAGAGCCCCCGGAAATGGCGAGGTATGGTTTCGATGTATATTTTTCCGCTATCAGGTAATCTGCTGCAGCTATAAAATCGTCAAATACATTTTGCTTCTCCATTTTAGTGCCATGATTATGCCAGTCATCTCCATACTCACCGCCACCGCGTATATTGGCAACAGCATATACACCGCCTGCTTCCATAAACACCAGATTGCTGACACTGAATGCCGGCGTAAGACTAATGCTAAAACCACCGTAACCGTAAAGCATAGTCGGGTTTTTACCATCCAGTTTTACACCTTTTTTGTAAGTAATAACCATTGGCACACGGGTACTGTCTTTTGAACGATAAAAGACCTGCTTGCTCTCGTACATGCTGGGGTCGAATTTCACACCCGATTTCTTATATACCTCAGATTTGCCGCTTTCTATATCGTATTTAAAAATAGTAGGCGGGTATACATAAGATGTAAAGCTATAGTACATATCTTTTTGCTCGGCTTTACCGCTGAAACCGCTGGCTGTGCCTAAGCCCGGCAAGGTAATAGTACGCTCCTGTTTACCATCAAGCCCATATTGGTATACCTGCGACACAGCATCTTTCAGGTATTGTGCATACAGTTTGCGGCCGCATGATGAAACCGTTAACGGGAACTGGTTGGCAGGTATCAGTGTTTTCCAGTTAGAAGGCTCCGGGTTACTGGCATCGGCCACAACCAGGCGCCTGGTAGGAGCATCTATATTAGTAACGATATATAGTTTGCCGTTCTCTGAATAAACTACCTCATGCTCATTTGTAAAACCGGTAACAACAGGTGTTATAGGAGCATTTTTCTTAGAAAGATCTTTGATATAAAGCTCATTGCCATAAGTAGCATTTGCCGCAGAGATGATAAGGTATTTCTGATCTTCGGTAACTCCTCCGCCTATATAGCGGCGCGGTGTAGTTTCTCCACCAAATACCATTTCATCTTTAGACTGCTGAGCGCCAAGCTTGTGAAAATACAGTTTATGAAACTGTGTTTTGCCGGAGAGCACACTACCCTCTTTAGGCCTGTCGTAGCTACTGTAGTAAAACCCTTCATTCCCCTGCCATGAAAGTCCGCTGAATTTTACATTTTCAAGGGTATCGCCTAATTGTTTTTTTGTGTTGGCATCTAATATAATGACCTTGGTCCAGTCTGAACCACCTTCTGATATCTGGTAGGCACACAGAGAACCATCTTTCGTAAACTCTATACCTGATAAAGAGGTTGTACCATCTGCAGAAAATTTATTCGGGTCAAGAAACACTTCAGGTTCCTTTCCATCTTTCTGGCGGTATAGAACCGATTGGTTTTGCAGTCCGTCGTTTTTATAGAAATAAGTGTACTCACCCTCTTTGAAAGGCGCTGTATATTTTTCATAATTCCATAATTCAGTGAGGCGCTTTTTAATATCTGCACGGAAAGGTATTTTATCCAGGTAGGCATTTGTCACCACGTTCTGGCGTTTTACCCAATCCTTTACATTATCAGATGTATCATATTCCAGCCAGCGATATGGGTCATTTATCTTTTCTCCAAAGAAATCATCCCATTGCTCTACTGTTTTTGTCTCAGGATATTTTCCCTTGAAAGCTGCAGGGTTATCATCTACTGCCACCATAGACACTGCTTTTACAGACGGCTTTGGTTGAGGCTTTTTTTGTGCGTTTGCCGACATACTGATTACTAAAGGAACTACTAATAAAAATGATGACTTCATGTATATGAAAATTTAATACACAGCATAGTGCTGTCATTAATAATGACCGAAAATACCACGGAATGTGCTAAAAACAGAAATAAATTGTTTTTACAAACTTTAGACATCTTAGTCTGTTTAAATTTGCACGCTCCTATTAAGGATTATTAAAATCTTCATAGGATATGGATTTAGGAAGCTATTTTTGTAGCTAAGTACTTATAAAACAGCAAACTGAAACGTTTCCTGAAAATACTGCGCAATACCCTCCTAGTAATCATAGGATTGGTGCTGGCTTTAATGTTTCTCGTTACATTAAAACCGGTGCAGAACTTTATTGCCCGCCGCGCAGTAACTATTTTGGCCGACAAACTAAAAACCCGGGTCGCATTACAGAATATTAAAATAGATTTCTTAAACCATATTCTAATAGAAGGCCTTTACATAGAAAGCCGCCAGCACGATACGCTGTTATATGCCGGGCAGGCAAGGGTACGCATCACCGATTGGTTCTTCCTGAAAAAGGGCAAGCCGGAACTCACCTATCTCGGGCTGCACGATGCATACGTACACCTGTACCGCACTGCAAAATCAGAAGAATGGAATTACCAGTTTATCGCTGATGCTTTTAGCAGTGGGCCTAAAAAACCAAAGACGACTAAGAAGAGCAATGATTTTGAAATAGACCTGAAGAAGATCGACATACAGCGTACCCGGTTTCACATGGATGATGCATGGACGGGAAATGATATGGATTTTGATGTGGGCAGCCTGCAGGTGAAAGGTCGCAATACAGACCTTGTGAAGCATATTATAGACATAGATGACCTGACCCTTGAAAATGTGGCAATAGCCATGCGCGACTATGATGGCGGGCGGCCTCCCCGCCCTAAGAAGCCAAAGAACAATACGGTTGACACTACAGCCTTTAATACCGATAACTGGAAAATAAAAGCCGACAATCTATCACTGGAGAACTGTGCTTTTTCTAACGACATAGGCAAAGACAAACCTACCGCCGGAGAATTTGACCCGGAGCATATTAGGGTCAGCAAGATCAATATGAGCGTTAAAGACCTTGCTATAAATAAAGATACACTTACGGCAAGACTAAAGAACTTCTCTGCAGCCGAGCGCTGTGGTCTTTTGGTAAAAAAGCTGCAGGCAGATGTAACGGTTTCGCCTAATGCTTCTATTTGCGACAATCTTTACCTTGAAACCAATAGCAGTATACTGAAACGTTATTATGCCATGCGCTACCAGCGCTTTCCTGATTTTAATGACTATATCAACAAAGTGGTTATGGAAGGGCATTTTGATGATGCGTCGGTTGACTCGAAAGATGTAGCCTTCTTTGCCCCGGTATTGAAACAGTACCCTGCTATTTTAAGAATATCGGGAAATGTTGCAGGAACGGTGGACAGCATAACCGGAAAAAAACTGGCTATCAGCGATGGTGCAAATATTGTAAAAGGCAACTTGTCTATGATAGGATTGCCTGATATAAATCGCACATTCATCAATTATGAAAACGGAGAATTTTATACAAGCGGCAAAGGTATATTGAGGTATGCCCCTTCGTTAAAGAATAATCCAAACATCAATATAGAGAGCATAACACATGCCTACTTCAAAGGGAATTTTAAAGGCTATATAGAAAACTTCGCGTTTAATGGTACCCTTGCTACCAACCTTGGAATCATCACATCTGATATAAAGATGAAATTGCCGCAACACAAGGGCAGCAACGCGGCTTATTCCGGTACTATATCTACCAACAACCTGAATATTGGCGCATTCCTCCGCCAGTCAGACCTTGGCACAGTATCAATGAAAGCTAATGTTACCGGCAATTCATTTGATCCATTAAACGCTTCGGCTAAAATTGACGCCAGCATAGGGCATATCACTTACAGGGGGTATGCCTATCAGAATATTACAGCTGAAGGCGTATTGGCCAAAAATAAATTTACCGGCAAACTGCTGGTAGATGATCCTAATCTTGCACTGGCCTTTAACGGGGATGCTGACTTCAGCAACAAAGAAGTAAAACTGAATGCTACGGCCAACCTTTTGAAGAGTGATTTTGCTGCTTTAAAACTCAGTAAAGACTCTATAACACTTTCTGCCGACTTTGACCTGGACTGCGTTGGAACGAATATTGACAATTTCTCTGGTTACGCCAAACTATATAACATCAACCTGGTAAGGAATAAGCACCGTATGGACCTTGACTCCATATACCTGAACTCATCGCAGGAAAACGGCAATAAGTATATTGTTGTAGAAAGTAATGCACTGGCGGCCAAAATAAGCGGCCAGTATGAATTAAGCAGCCTCCCTTATTCATTCCAATATTACCTGGCCGGATACTTACCGAATTATATACACAAACCAACCAAGTATGCTGCCGACCAAAACCTGCGTTTTGAAATTACCACCCGCGAAATAGACAGCCTGTTGGCAGTAGCAGTGCCAAGCATAAAAGGCTTCAGTAATTCAACTATTAATGGCACACTGAATACTACACAACAAAGCCTGAACCTGGACGTGAACATACCTTATGGCAGGGTCAGCAGTGTTACCTTCCGCAATGTAGCCGCAAAAGGTACGGGCAATTTTAATTCGCTTACTTTAAACGCTAATGCAGGCAATGTATATGTTGGCGATAGTGCTATTACCGGGTCTATGAGCCTGAACACTACTATTGGTAACGACTCTCTTAGCTTTTCTATTTCTACTACATCACCCGATGCATTCGGCACAGCCAATATTAGCGGTGGCGCTTCAGCCAGGGGGGATACGCTGCGCTTTTCGCTGCTGCCATCCGATTTTTACCTGAACAACGACAAATGGAATATCAATGGAGGCAGGGCTGTCTACGCAAGTAACTATTTATGGGTGAACGGCTTGAGCATTCAATCCGGTTTGCAGCAAATAAATGTTAACTCTCAAAACAACACGCAAACAATACTTGTAGACATCAAAGAACTGGACGTTGCACAGTTAGGTAACCTGGCAGGTATTTCCTCTTACCAACCCGAGGGTCGTATCAATGGATCTATAAAGGTGGACAATGTCCTGCAAAAAATGTTTGTCACTGCTAATATAAAGGCCACAGATGTAAAGCTGATGGCCGATACGCTTGGCGATATAAATATCGCAGGCACGTATGATGCAGCTAAGAACGTACTGAACCTCGACAATACCTCGGGTATCTATCGCGGTAACTCTTCTATCACAGCTTCCGGAAAGCTGATCTTATTTGATAGTGTTAGCGGCCAGAAACTGGATGGCAATATACAATTCAATAATACGCCGCTTTCATGGACCTCTGCTTTGCTGCAGGGATATATCAGCAGGATATCGGGCACACTGAACGGCACGGTTAATATCGGTGGCACTGCTGCCAAGCCCGATGTTGACGGTTCTGTAAAACTAAGCGATGCAGGATTGCGTATTGACATGCTGGGGCCATACTATACTATACCAACAGCAACTATTACTGTAAACAATAAGGAAATTAACCTTGGCAGCATTGAACTGATAGATGCATATAAAAACACAGCTATCCTGCAGGGTAAGATCATGCATGACAGGTTTAGCAAAATGCGTATCAGTGCTAACCTGCACACGAATAAATTTGAGGTTATCAACCTGAAAGAATACGAGAGCAATTTGTTTTACGGCAACCTGGTTGCAGGCATGCAAAACCTGACCGTAAACGGCTACTTTGACGATATAACGCTTCGCATTACCAGGGCCGTACCGGAAGAAAAATCGCATCTTTTCCTGCCCATAGGCACGACAAGCGCAGGAGAGAATACGTATAGTTATGTAACATTCAAAAACTATGGTACCGCCCAACAAGTCGTGGGGAGGAAGCGCAATAAAAATAAATTCACGATCAGTATAGATGCGCTGCTGAACCCCCTTGCGGAAATAACCATGGTGCTGGACCCATCTACGGGTGATGCCATTAATGCGACCGGCACAGGTTCTATTAATATCACTATACCGGCCGGAAACGATATACGCATGACCGGTACTTATGAAATTGAAGAAGGCGACTACACGTTCACATTGAAGCAGCTTTTCTTCAAACGAAAATTTGATCTGAATAAAGGCAGCCGTATAGCTTTCAGGGGGCCGATAGCCCAAACAGACATGGATATAGAAGGTGTGTACCGCACTACGGCACGCCTATATGACCTGCTTAATAACAGTGAAAAGACAGCTATATCTAATGACCAGCGGGAACTTTCCGAAACACGCGCACCGCAGGACGTGGACCTGTTATTGTATATGCGCGGTAGTCTAACCGAGCCCAAACTCACTTTTAAGCTGGACCTGCCGAGCAGAAGAGGTATTGGTACTTACGCCTACCAAAAGCTGAACATAATAAATCAAAATGAAAAAGACCTGTTTAATGAGGTAGCTTCACTCTTGCTTATCAATTCATTTACTCCTCTTGATGGTGGTTTGGGCGAAGGTGGTAGCGCTACTGCTGCCGGAGCCATTAGCAACGTGAGCGAAGTATTGTCCAGTACTGCATCTGCACAGGTAACCAATATCGTAAACAAAATAACCGGCGACAAAAACCTGGCTATAGACTTGCGGTATAAAACCTATAGTTATGGTACTGCACAGGATGCCACTAACAGAAATGAATTATCTTTTGGTGTAAGAAAAAACCTGTTCAATGACAGGTTAGCATTACAGGTAGGTAGTTCTTACGACTGGGGACGTTCCTCTGCCAGCAGCAGTGGTACTACCAACAACCTTGCAGGTGACTTCCGCATAGAATATTTATTGAAGGAAGGAGGCAATCTCAGGCTTAGCATATTCCGTACCAGCAGTTATGATGCTATTGTAGACAACAATGTATCACGGGGCGGTGCCGCCCTCTCCTGGCGTAAATCTTTTAATACTTTAGCAGAATTCTTCAGGGGTGAACGCTATGCAAAACGGCAGGAATTAGAAAACACATTACCTGCAGACACAACTACCGACCGCAGGAACGGCACTGAGTAGATTTACCGTTTAGAGACCTGTGTCAAATAGCCCTCGAGTGTTGCAGCTATGGCATCCCAGCCAAAACGCGACCGTATCACTTCTACACCTTTTTGTCCTACCTTGGTTCGTAATGTTTCAGATGATAATAGCTCTATTACACTGTCTGCAAAGCTTTTAGCATCAGTTTGCATAATGGCACCTTCGCCGCTTTCAATACCTAAACCTTTGAAACCTATATTAGAACAAACTACCGGTATGCCCATAGCCATACCCTCCAGCACTTTATTTTGTGTACCTGCACCAAACCTCAGCGGCGCAACAACTACGCTGGCCGCATTATACACAGCAGCAAGGTCTTTTATAAAACCCGTCACTTCCACATGGTCATTTGCCAATGCCTGCACTTTAGGCACCGGGCGCTGGCCGGCAATAATAAAACGTACGTGGGGTATCTTTTGTCGTATCAGCGGCAGTATATCGTTCACAAAATAAATTACCGCATCTATATTAGGTGCATAATCCATATTGCCGGTAAACAATAAGGTATGGTTATGCGAATAATCATGATCTCCTGCCGAGAACAAATTAAGGTCTACCCCATTAGGCAGTAGCCTGATCGTATCAATATGATGTTGACCTTCGAGGTAGCTGAGATCTTCAGCAGAACAAACCAGCGACAGGTCAAACGCCTGCATGATTTTTTCATATTGCCATACACGCTTCTGCTCTATGCGGCCAAATATTTTCAGCAAAGGATTACCCTGCATTTTCATCCGCCTCTGCCAATACAGGGAAAATGCATCCGGCATATCCAGTATGCGCGGTATATTTTTCTTAGCCGCGAAATAGGGAGACATGCGTAAGTGCTGTACATGCACTGCATCAAATTTATCAGCCTTCAATATTTCTTCCAACTTATTGCGCATAGCTGCAGACTGGAAATATAATACCTGTAAAGGCATCGTACTCCATAAACCTGCAATACAATTCAGCGCAGATCGCCACTTCGGTAAGTAAACAAGATGTACTTTCTTGAAGACCTTTTCCAGTTCGGCTTTATACTGATACTCCTCTTTGGTTTGCGCAAAAGTAAGCAGGTGCAATTCATGATGCTGCAATCTCTTGGCAAGATTGTATATTTTCAGCTTATCGCCCCGGTACGGCGGGTATGGTATGCGGTTGGCGAAAAAAAGTATTTTCAATACAGAAATTGCTTTAGGCGAAAAATACTATTTCAAAATTTCATGCCCAAGTTTATCTCGCTTTGTTTGCAGGTAAAACTCATTATGCGGGTTGGGTACAATTTCAATAGGTACATTTTCCACTATCTCTAAGCCATAGCCCAGTAAACCTGCACGTTTACGCGGGTTGTTGGTCATAAGCCTGATTTTAGAAACGCCAAGCGCGCGCAATATCTGTGCCCCCACCCCATAATCTCGCTGATCATTCTTAAACCCTAAAGCAAGGTTAGCTTCCACAGTGTCCTTACCTTCTTCCTGTAGCTTATAGGCCTTCAGTTTATTAAGCAGTCCTATGCCCCGGCCTTCCTGGTTCATATACAATACCAAGCCTTTACCCTCTGCTTCTACCATTTCCATTGCTTTATGCAACTGTTCACCACAATCGCAGCGCAGGGAGTGAAGGATATCCCCGGTAAAGCAAGAGCTGTGTACACGTGTCAGCACAGGTTCATCATTTTCCCAATTACCTTTTTTTAAAGCAAGGTGATGTTCACCTGTATTTTTTTGCCTGAAGGCTA
This sequence comes from Flavipsychrobacter sp., assembly GCA_024508935.1. Classification (GTDB taxonomy): domain Bacteria; phylum Bacteroidota; class Bacteroidia; order Chitinophagales; family Chitinophagaceae; genus Polluticoccus. Next base: position 114,726 of record JANINW010000036.1, read on the forward strand.
TCAATTCAAAATTGCCATATTTGGTAGGCATATCTACACGCACTTCTTCCTCTACAAGGCTTTCCATCCTCAGGCGGTACTCGATAAGGTCTTTTATCGAAATGATCTTAAGGTCGAATTTTGCCGCAATCTCTTTCAATTCCGGCAAACGGGCCATGGTTCCATCATCGTTCATTATCTCTACCAACACCCCGGCTGGTTCAAAACCTGCAAGGCGTGCCAGATCTACTGTAGCCTCGGTATGGCCGGAACGGCGCAAAACACCTTCGCTGCGCGCCCTGAGCGGGAAGATATGCCCGGGGCGTCCCAGGTCTTCCGGTTTGGTATCCGGATTTATCAGTGCTTGTACCGTTTGTGCACGGTCGTGGGCAGAAATGCCGGTAGTACAGCCATGTCCTATCAGGTCTACCGACACAGTAAAAGGAGTCTGGTGCAATACAGTATTATTCTGAACCATCAGGTTCAGGTTCAGTTCTTCACAACGTTCTTCTGTAATTGGTGCGCAGATCAGCCCCCTGCCATGTTTAGACATGAAGTTGATGATTTCAGGAGTTACATTGCGCGCGGCAGTAACGAAATCCCCTTCATTCTCACGGTCTTCATCATCCACCACTATTAATAATTTTCCTTGCCTGAGATCTTCTAGTGCAGATTCTATTGTATCGAGCATATAAGCCTTATCTAATTCTTTTGCAAATTTACTATCTATTGCCTGTAAATCAGGTATATAGCCATAGTTTATACTAATGAACACGACAAAAAGGGAATAAAAGGCCACAAAGCCGTCTTATTTCACCTCCCATAATTATTTATCCTAATAACTCCTTTACTTTATCAAGCAATCCATTCATTATTGCACGCTCATTATACCGGCTCCATATCAGTTTCCGAGCGTTCTCACTAATATTCGTCGCTTTTACTTCGTCCTTCAATATTTCATTGAATGCAGCGGCAAACTCCGACGGAGTATTTGCTGCTATGTAATGTGTACCGTTAAGGGCGTCTATACCTTGAATACCCACGTCTGTACTGATCACTATTTTGCCTGCAGCCATTGCTTCCAATATTTTCACCCGTATGCCGCCGCCCGAACGAATGGGCACCACAAGTATACTTTTGTCGCTGATAAAAGCAGCAGCATCTGCCACCTCGCCCATACAATGCACACCTTCTATATCCATGTGGGTAAAATAGGCAGGCATATTCCTACCAGCAAAAAAGAACTCATTTTCAGGCTGTTGCTTGTGTACGAGCGGCCATACCTCTTGTAGAAACCATTTTATACCCTCTTCATTTGGCAGCCAATCCATAGCACCTATATGGTAAGCATACAACTTGTTTGATGAAGATGCCTGCGGTGTATTTTCTATGTTTATACCGAATGGCGCAATGTATGCAGGAGTATGCACGCCTGCTTTAATCACTACTTCAGCATCTGCTTCTGTAATGGGAAATAAAAGGTCAAACAATTGCCATGCTTTTATTTCGAAAGCCTTGATACGCCGGGACAAATTGCCGAGATATGTTTTTTTCAGCATACCCTTCGACTCTTCGGCCAGCCTGCTCCATACCTGGTATTCTATATTATGAAGCCGGAGTACCGTGAGTGCATGTGTTTGCCGTTTTACCTGCGGCAAATATGTAGCCAGGAAAACACTCTCCACCTGTATAACATCAGGCTGAAAATCACGTATAACCTGTGTTAGCTTATCAGCAAACCTGTTGCTGTAAAACCGCTCTGCATGACTGGGCTGCGTGCTGAATGCAAAATTGCGTGCAATAGCAAACGCTGTCACTTCGTTATTGATATCTACCGTATCGAAAGCATGAATATGCCTGTAAATATTTGCCAGTTTATCGCTTTCCACATAATGCCTCGAAGTGTTCATGGCCAACAGGTACACTTGCCAACCTGCTTTATGGTAGCCCTCTATCATAGCCCGCATAGCCAAGTTGCCGCCGTCGTTAAGCGGGTATGGAACACGGTTGGTAAGAATAAGGATGCGTTTTGCTGCCATCAAGGTGCGAGTTACAAAAATAAAACGCAAGTTTAAAACGCTTATTTTTACAGTATATGCCTAAAAAAATTGTTTTTCTCGGCTCTAAACCTGTGGGGTATCATTGCCTTGCCTATCTTATAGCCGAAAAAGAAAAACTGGATATAGAAATAACCGGCCTGCTCACACAACAAAGAAAAGAATTTGGAGATGGGCATAACCTGGCTGAATTGGCGGAAACTGGTAATATTCCCCTATTAAATAGCATGGATGCTATACCGGAATGCGATATTTTATATTCTGTACAATACCATGAAATATTAAAACCCTTGTATATAAGCCGTGCCAGGCAAATAGCTGTTAACCTGCACATGGCTCCATTGCCTGAATACAGGGGCAGCAACCAATTTTCTTACGCAATAATCGACGGGAAAGAAGAGTTTGGAACAACTATACATGAAATGGATGCCCGCATAGATCATGGTGCTGTACTTTTTCAAAAGCGGTTCCCCATTCCCGCAAACTGTTGGGTAAACGACCTATACCAGCTCACCTACGATGCTTCCATCAAACTATTTCAGCAAACGCTGTCACATATCATAAACGGTTTATACAACCCTGTATCGCAGCAATCTTTAGAACTTAAATATGGCACCTCTCTTCATTACCGCAACGAAATAGCCAATCTCAAAAAAATAGACCTTGACTGGGAGAAAGAAAAAATAGAACGGCATATCAGGGCTACCTAT
>JANINW010000036.1:117481-167100 GCA_024508935.1 Flavipsychrobacter sp.
CTTTGAACCGCCCTTTACTATTATTAACGGCGAAAAAATCTATTTTACCCGGCATTCGTCATGAAGAAGAAACGCATTATTTGTACGGTAACCAACGATTTGAATTATGACCAGCGTATGATACGCATCTGCACATCGTTATCCAATGCGGGTTATGATGTAACACTGGTAGGTTTCAAGCGAAAAAAAAGCAAGCCCCTCAAGCCACAACCATTCAAGCAAAAAAGATTGTGGATTGTTGCAGAGCAGGGCAAACTTATGTACCTGCAATACTGGCTGAATCTATTCTTTTATTTGCTTTTAAAACCTGCAGATGTTATTTGCGCTGTCGATTTAGATACTATACTTCCCGTATATTTTGCATCCAAACTAAAAGGCTGCAAGCGTGTGTACGATGCACATGAATTGTTTACAGAACTAAAAGAAGTAGTAACACGCCCTGCTGTACATAAAATGTGGTTGGCAATAGAACGTTTTGCGGTTCCCCGCTTCCCTACCGGCTATACTATTGGTGCATGTTATGCGGAGGAATTTCATAAAAAATATAGAGTACAGTATAATATAGTACGCAATGCTACTGTACTAAAGCCGCTGCAAATACCTGCGAGGACTAACAAATACATTCTCTACCAGGGTTGGGTAAATGAAGGCAGGTGTTTTGAGGAATTGATACCTGCCATGCAGTTTGTAGATTGCAAACTGGTGATCTGTGGCGAAGGCAATTTTTACAAACAGGCGCAGCAATTAGCTGCAGACCACAATGTAAGCAACAAAATATCCTTTGAAGGTTATGTACCTCCTGATAAATTAGTTGAATATACTAAGCAGGCAACAGTGGGCATTACCTTATTTCACAAGCTCAGCAAAAGCAATGAGCTTTCGCTCGCCAACCGTTTTTTCGATTACATGCACCAGGCGGTACCTCAGCTTTGCATGAAGTTTCCGGAATATGAAAAGATAAATGATAACTATGAAATAGCCGCATTAATAGAAGACCCTGTAACACCTGAAAACATAGCAGCCTTACTGAACAAGCTACTGTATGACACAACATATTACAGTCGCTTGAAGGAAAACTGTACAAAAGCACGCGAAAAATATTGCTGGCAGGAAGAAGAGAAAGTACTATTATCTGTTTACAGCCGTTTATTAAAGTAAATGCAAGCAAGTAAATTGAGCATAACCGTAGTGATACCTGCATATAATGCAGCTAACACTATAGTGCGTGCTATACAGTCTTGCATGGCCCAAACATTGCAGCCTCTGGAGATAATAGTAATAGACGATGGGAGCAAAGACAATACACTGGATATAGTAAAGCAATTATCACCGAATATAATTATCATTTCGCTGGAGGGCAACAAAGGTCCGTCAGCTGCAAGAAATGCCGGGTGGGATCTTGCAAAGGGAGACATTGTGTCTTTTCTTGACAGTGATGACGAATGGCACCCGCAAAAACTGGAAATAATAGCCGGCTTATTTGAATCCAATCAGAGTGCCGTTTTTATAGGTCACCCGTACACCCTGCAGGCAAACCAAACCCCCTACAGTGTACAACCACCCCTGCAATCTAAAAGTTGGTTGAGTATATTACTGCGCAACCCCTTTCAAACATCCTGCATTAGCGTACGAAAGAATATCCCATACCGTTTTGATAACAACTACCGGTACTGTGAAGATCATGAATTGGCCGTACGTATAGCGCATGATAAGCGTTGTTATTATATAAATTACCCACTAACCATTTTGGGCAGGCCGCAGTTAAGTGAAGGTGGCGCTTCCGCCAATTTATGGAAGATGAGAAAAGGTCAACTGAGCATATACGCGGGTATAACACGCTATAGTATTATATATGCTGTTTTCCTGCCCGCCTTATGGCTATATAGCCTGTCAAAGCATATTATACAGTGGATAAGACTAAAAGTATTTTAAACGCTTACACCCCAGCTACAGATATTTCTTTTACACTGCCTTGCTCAATGCGCACTACGCGGGCTGGATACTTCTGAATGATATTATAATCATGCGTGGCCATTATGAAAGCCGTATGGTAATCGCGGCAAATATTGAATAGCAGCTGCATTATTTCATCGGTCGTATCAGGGTCCAGGTTTCCAGTAGGTTCATCTGCCAGTATGAGTTTAGGATTATTGAGCAGTGCCCTGGCTATGTCCACCCTTTGTTGCTCACCGCCAGACATTTCATAAGGCATTTTAAAACCCTTGCCTCTTAGCCCAACTTTTCCCAGCACATTGTCAATTTTTTCCTTCATCAGAGCCTTATCTTTCCAGCCGGTAGCCTTCAGTACAAATTCCAGGTTGTCCTGTACATTTCTATCCGTAAGCAGTCGAAAATCCTGGAATACGATACCCAGATTACGCCTTAGCAAAGGAATGGTTTGCCATTTGAGGTCTTTCAGGTTAAAACCGGCAACACTGCCCTCTCCCTGAGTAAGGTACAGATCACCATATAGCGTTTTTAGCAGGCTGGATTTACCGCTACCGGTTTTGCCTATCATATATACAAACTCACCCTTACCCACTTCAAAATTCACATCATTGAGTATCAGGTTTTTACCCTGGTATATATTAGCATTCCGGAGGGATATTATCTTGTCAGTCATTACGCTAAGGCTTTACAACAAAAATAACAGGTAATCTCCAGTATACGAATATAAAATTCATAGCCATTAATTTTTAACATAAAAAAAAGCCCCGCAAATGCGGGGCTTGGAATATAAAATGGTTGTATTAGTTAACTACCAGTTTCTCAGTTTGAGTTTGAGCACCTGTTATAACCTGAACCATATAGATACCTTTTACACTGATTGCTTCTGAAGGAATTTCTACACGGCTGAATTTATCTTTAAGTTCTGCTTGTGTGCTGTATACCATTTTACCGGTAATGTCTGTTACAACAATTTTGGCAGTGGTATTTTGTGCACCGCGGATAACCACAGCAGAGCTACCGGTTGTTGGGTTCGGAGCCAGTGCTATAGATTTCTCACCGTTCAGGATAGTGTTAACACCTGTAGCAAACGGAGTAACAGTAATACGGTCCATATAGAAGTTGTTACCTGTACCAGTTTCAAACATGGTAGCATCAACACCTGGTTTGTAACGGAAACGGAAGAATACCTTGTCTTTAGATTTTGCTGCGTCAGGGATGGCTATGCTTTGTGTAGCCCAGTCACCTTGCCACAATGGTGCAAACGGAGTTTGTAAGGTACCTTTTGTTGACATATCACCTTTAGTCAGCCTCTTCATCAGCACCCATTTGTTACCGCAATCTGTAGAATAACTTACTTCAAGCGTATCTTTCATCAGGTCTGGGTTAAATGTGCGGTAAACACCTGCATATACATAACTCAGGTTGCAAGTGCTGCCAGAAGGGAAGCTAGACAGATCGAAAGCAGGAGTGAAGAAATCATCAACATCACCACCTGGTGTATTGATCAGGTTTTTAGGGAAAGTACGTGCATCATAACCGTGATAAACGATACATGATTTATCATAATAACCTGTATTATCGGTTACTTCCCATTTGTTATCATTGTTATAGTAGTTGAATATCGGCCATTTATCGCGGTCGCCATTCTGAGCGAAATCCTGGATGTAACCATCATTAGGATTCAATTTATAATTAGGATCTGCAGCATATACTTTCTTAGTAACATCTGTAGCACCAGCAGCACCGGTTGCTGTAAGTTTTACATCTACCCATCCCGGGTTAGATATAGTAACTTGTACATTACCTGTTGCTGTAGTTGGGTTTGAAGGATTAGCACCGTTACTGATATCCCACTGTACGCCTGTCACAGGAGCATTCCAGCTTTGGTTTTTAAAAGTAAATTTGGTAGCACCGTCAGCACACATATAAACTGTCCTGTCTCCATTCACTGTTTTTTCTATAGAGAAATCAGCAGTAGGAGGAATGGTTGATTGACCTGCAACATTATAGTTGGCATCCATAATACCGGTAATAGCACCATTTGCAGCTGTGATCAGGTTATTCCTGTTAGCCGTCGGACTTTTCAGGGTAGCACGCATACGTAATACCTGTTGTTTGGTAAACATATTTGTACAGCTTGAATAGTCCATGATGTTCTGTACATTGGTAGTATCGGGATAATCTACAATAGCTTTTGCCAGTGTACCGTTACTATCATAAGTATAGGTCATTTGATATCCCTGTGCACAAGAAGAATCGTATAAAGGACAAGTACTGAAGTGGCCTTTTGTTGGCGGAGTATCATCTACTTCGTCATCACCACATGCCTGGCCTGCTTGTTGCTGGCTGCTGTTCCATGTATGGTACAGGTTAAAATAGTGCCCGGCTTCGTGCGGAATAGTATTATCCTGGTTGATAAAAGGAGCACCGGAAATGATACCGTCTGAATAAGGGAATTGAGCAGCACCTGAAGGCAGCGTAGCATACGCTAATATGGTACCACCTGCAGTTGCCCTGCCAATACGGTTTTCTACCCAGATATTCAAGTACCTGTCTGGTGCCCACTGACCCAGTTTTGCCTGGTCGTCACCACCATAAGTCAGGTAAGAAAAATGGCGGGTGATACCATTGGTTGGATTGCCTTCCGGATCTTTCCACGCCAAACGGAATTCGAAATTGGCTTTACCGATATATGGTTTGAATGGTGCAATAACATTACTCAGATCCGCATTCGCCATGTTATATTTAACATTCATGTCGGCGATCATTTTGCGTATGTCTGCATCACTTACATAATCAGAAGTATTGTAATCGTGTACTACATGCACTACTACAGGAATATAATATTTGGTAGCGATCTCAGCAGCATAAGTCGAGTCAAACCGCTTATCATAAATCATAGAGTTAGAAGACAAAGCGCCTCTCCACAATAAGTCCAGGGCCTGTTGGGTTTGAGCTACCTTAGGATTCAGCTTGATGTATTCACGCTGCATTTCGTCAGTAGCACATTTTTGTGCATTAGCCACGCTGCTTAGGCAAGCTACTGCAGATAATAAAAGGATAGATTTTTTCACCATTTTATATTATTAAAAAATCATTAATCAGTGGTTTCAAAGATAGAGATTCCTGTTAAAAGATTGCAAAGTTTTTTGTCATAAAACTTTTATTTCTTATACTTATTACATGCTTATGACTAATGCCATAGACCGGCTTTTACAGGCTTGGTAGAATAAAAATACCCTATACAGAACTGTAAAGGGTATTAAAGTGAGTGTGCCCCGGGCGGGACTTGAACCCGCACACGCATTGCTGCATACAGGATTTTAAGTCCTGCGCGTCTACCAATTCCACCACCAGGGCATTTCATGCAGCACGCGGCAGAACGTGCGCAAACAAAAAATTCCAAACCGTAATGGCCTGGAATTTCTTAGAGCGGAAGACGAGACTCGAACCCGCGACCCTCACCTTGGCAAGGTGATGCTCTACCAACTGAGCTACTTCCGCATGTGTTTTAAGAACTTTTGGGAGTGCAAAGATAATGGAGATTGATTAATCTCCAAATACTCTTTCGTAAAATTTTTTCTTTCATACTTGTTACCTTTGCCCGCACATGTTTCAAGGGCATTTATTTTCTCTTATCCGAAAGGATATCATCATTGAATGGCGCCAAAAACACACACTCTTTGGTGTATTGCTTTACGTAGGCTCTACGGTATTTGTAGTATATATGATGAGCGGCCAGCCCGAAGTAAAAATCTGGAATGCTTTATTCTGGATCACCCAATTATTTGTTGCTGTAAATTCTGTAGCTAAAAGTTTTCTCCAGGAATCTGCCGAAAGATTCAGGTATTACTTCACCATTGTAAAGCCAGCTCATTTCCTGGCAGCAAAAATGATATATAGCGTGGTGCTTCTATTCATTATGAGCCTGGTAAGCCTGTTATTGTTTAACCTGATGCTGGGAAACCCGCTGGTACAAACGGGCCTCTTCGTAATCATCACTATGGTTGGCAGCATCAGCCTTTCAGTTGTTTTTACTTTTCTTTCTGCCATAGCTGCCCGTGCACAGCAAAATGCCGCTTTAATGGCCATCTTAGGCTTTCCTATAGTTACCCCTATACTCATGATGCTTAGCAACCTTGCCGCCAAAGCCATTTCTCCTGTTTACCAACCCGGCTGGTGGACCCTCGCGCTGGCCTTATTACTTTTAGACCTGCTTGTAGTTGTGCTTGGCGTTATACTCTTTCCCTTTCTGTGGCAGGAATAGGTGCCATATTTAATTTATTTATTGAACAATTAATCACTTACATTTGCCAAAATTTTACCTCAGCTTATGCGCCGTTCGTGGTGGAAAGTGGTTTGTATCATACTTCTCTTTTATACAATAATTGGCGGTTTTCTTTTGCCTGTTCCCGTCCGGTTCATTCTGAATGAAACTATTCGCAACCTGTACTTCCACGTACCCATGTGGTTTACTATGATCTTACTGTTCGGCATTTCATTTGCCTATGCTTTAAAATATCTGCGTACCGGCAATCTGAAATACGATATCTATTCAGTAGAATTTACCAAGGTGGGTGTATTCTTTAGCATAATGGGCATGGTTACGGGTATGGAATGGGCTAAATACACCTGGGGCGAACCATGGAGTAATGACCCCAAGCAATTAGCTACCGCTGTTTGCATGCTCATGTATTTTGCTTACCTGATATTACGCGGCGGACTGAAAGACGAAGAAAAGCGCGCGAAAATATCATCTGTATATAATGTCTTTGCCTTTGCACTTATGATTCCATTATTGTTCATCCTGCCCCGTATGGTAGATTCCCTGCACCCTGGCAATGGCGGCAATCCCGGCTTCAATAGCTATGACCTCGACAGCCGTATGCGCATGGTTTTCTATCCTGCGGTGATGGGTTGGTTTTTATTAGGATACTGGATGACAACATTAAGAATACGTGTATCCCTGATAAACCATGAACGCGATAACAATTTTGAAATTGACGCTTAAATGAATGAATACGATGCGTAAAATTGCATTTCTTTCTATACTATATTTTTTTATATCAGCAGCAACTGCTACTGCCCAAACTGCCGAGCCGGAAATGGCTGATGCCATGCGCTCGAACGGCAAAATATACATTGTGGTTTTAGTATTAGCCACTATCTTTGCCGGGATTATCACAATGCTGGTGCGCCTTGACCGAAAGATCAGCAAACTAGAAAAGAATAAATAAATTCAATCTATTTTATAACTAAAAACAAATATGGTGGAAACAGCAACTGCCAAAGCCGCAAAAGCTCATTACAGCTTTTTCCAGGGCGTAGAACGCAACTTTGATAAAGCTGCAACTTTTACAAGGTTTGAAAAAGGTATACTTGAACAGATCAAAGCCTGTAACTCTATTCTGCAAATGAAATTCCCGGTACGTATCGGCGATAAGATCGAAGTTATCGAAGCCTACCGCGTACAGCACTCTCACCATAAATTACCATGTAAAGGCGGTATCCGCTACAGCATGGATGTAAACCAGGACGAAGTAATGGCCCTGGCAGCCCTGATGACTTACAAATGCGCTATCGTAAACGTTCCGTTTGGTGGTGCAAAAGGCGGTATCAGGATCAACCCTAAAAACTACACTCCGTTTGAGCTGGAAAAAATTACCCGTCGTTATGCTTCAGAACTGGTGAAGAAAAACTTCATCGGCCCTGGTATTGACGTACCTGCTCCTGACTACGGTACCGGCGCACGCGAAATGAGCTGGATAGCAGATACCTATGCTTCCCTGAAACCGGGCGAAGTAGATGCACTGGGGTGTGTTACAGGTAAGCCAATAGCACAAGGCGGCGTACGTGGCCGTACAGAAGCTACAGGTCTGGGCGTTTTCTACGGCGTACGCGAACTGTGTAACGTAGCTGAAGACATGAAGAGACTGGGCCTTACTACCGGTATCGAAGGTAAAAAAGTAATTGTACAAGGCCTGGGTAACGTAGGTTACCACGCTGCAAAATTCTTCTACGAAGCAGGTGCACTGATCGTTGGCCTGGCAGAATACGAAGGTGGTATCTACAACGAAAAAGGTCTGGATCTTGAAAAAGTTGTAGCTCACCGTAAAGAAACCGGCAGCATACTTGGTTTTGCCGGCGCTACTGATATTGCAAACAGCTTCGATACACTGGAAATGGAGTGCGATATCCTGATACCAGCCGCGCTTGAAAATGTGATCAATGCTTCGAATGCAGCCCGCATTAAAGCTAAAATAATAGGCGAAGGTGCTAACGGTCCGCTTACTCCTGAAGCAGATGAAATACTGCTGCAGAAAGGCGCTATTGTGGTGCCTGACATGTACCTGAACGCAGGTGGTGTTACTGTTTCTTATTTCGAATGGCTGAAAAACCTGAGCCACGTTCGTTTTGGCCGTATGGACAAACGTTTCAGCGAAAACCAGAATACTTCTATCCTGGCTACAGTTGAAGGCCTGACTGGTAAAAAAGTAAGCGACATTGAGCGTCGCCAACTGCTGCACGGACCGGATGAAGTAGACCTGGTATATTCAGGACTGGAAGATACGATGATCGGCTCTTACCACGAGATCCGTGAATCTATGCTGTCATTGAACATGACCGATATGCGTACTGCTGCATTTGTAGTTGCTATCAATAAAGTGGGTGTTTCTTACGAAGAGCTGGGCATATTCCCATAGTAGTTACTTACTTAGCATATAAAATAAAGCAGCCTGTTCAAACGAACAGGCTGCTTTATTTTATTAGTAGGTTACCACTGCCGGAAAGGGTCTGTAAACATCTTCAGGCGCAGGCCAACTGTAATGCCATAGTAATAATAACTGTACCTGTTACTGGCAGAGATAGGATTGCCTCCTGCTTTAGCAGTGTACGTATAGCTATACTTTGTACTTCCATACCTACCGTCCAGCTGGATGCAGGCATCAAACTTTTCACCGAGTGTAATATTATACCCTACCCTTAACCCGCCTGTATAACCGGTACCGGGTGCGTAGTTAACTTCTACCGGCACCAGGCTATTCTTCTCATACTTCGAATTATCGGCACTGTTTGCCACCATCAAACCAAAACTTGCCCCTGCATAAAAATGTTCGGTAAGCATACGGTTAGCAAACAAATATATTGGCGAAGCCGGGTTGGCAAAATAAAAGGTGGTAGTACTACTCTTACGGCTAATGGGCTGCATATCTACACCCAGGCCAAACTGCCACCTGCGTACATTGGTAAAAGCATTTATAGAAACCGAGTAATTATACATAGTAGCAGCACCACTTGGCAAAACCGCACTGTCTTTGTTTTGAGGAATGGAATTACCCCCTACTCCGCCATGCACGGCCAATACAAGCTTTTGTGCGTGCGATATATGAAATGCCCCGACTGCTATTATTCCCAGTAATATCTTTTTCATAACGTTTGTCCTATTCGGGTATAATATTAATGATATAAATACATAAATGGAATTGTATCAATCTTGTTTTTCTAAAAAACACCAAAGCATGCATTTTTGAAGCCTTTATAAAACCTATATTCGTAACTATTAAGCAAGAACAATGCCCCGCCAATTTTACTTACCGATAGTATTAACCATATTACTTTTTACCACTACTGCTTCTAATGCCCAAACAAGCGATACCAGGATTATTAAGCTTAAACAAAAAGCTGCTTACCATCCCAAAGCCATGCATATTGTTTCAGTAAAAGATGACCGGGAAGACACTGCTGACATTGGCTATATCCGTACCGGCCTCGGCCAAAAGGAAACACACATAAACCTCGATAACGGGCTTGCTGCAGCTGTCTCTCAATTTATCTTCAACAATTTCGACCAGGATGTATCCACCCCGGAATTTGAAATGCATATCAACAACCTGGAGGTGTCTGACAAACCTATCGGTTTAAAAAAGCAGGTGGATATGCGCTTGAAGATCAGCTTCTACCAACATGGCAATAAGATCACTGAATTTACTGCCAGCAATTATATACAATATATGGACGATGCCGGCAGCAGGGCAGAACAACTCATCAGACAGGGCATTGAATACTGCATTAAAGAAATAGATAACTGGGCAGCGCAAAACAGCAATACAGTGCTAGCCAGGCCCCAGATAAATGTAATAGTGACCATTGCTAACACTTCGGACGACCCGGATATAATTGTATATAGCAAACAACGACCACTGACCTTTGATGATTTCCGTGCGACACCTGACGACCTGAGCTTTGCTGCAGCAGCCACCTATAGCGGTACGGGCATGAGCTATACAGCAGAAAGGATGAACAGCAAAACAACATTAAAAGTGACCATCATGCCCACTTTTAGCAAGGATAAATCCTGGTATAAGAAAGATAAAAATAGTCCCCGCGTATTAAAGCATGAGCAGGTTCATTTTGACATCACCGCAATTAAAACATGCGAACTGGTAAACAGCATCAGGTCATTTAATTTCTCTGCGGATAATTATGCGAAAGAACTGCAAAACCTGCTGAAAGAAAACGAGAAACAAACCGGCGAGATGCAGCAGCAATATGATAAAGAGACGAATCATGGTACCATCCTCTTAAAGCAACAGGAATGGGCAAACATGGTAGCTGAAAAAATAGCTGCACAAAATTGCTTTTAACAAGTTTTAAAATATTCGGATAATCTATTCTCATTAGTTTTGATAAAATTTGAAATTTATGCGCAGCAATCACGAAATAGACTACCGCATTTTTGGTGAAGAAATGCAATATGTAGAAGTAGAACTAGACCCTAGCGAAACCGCCATTGCAGAAGCAGGCAGCTTTATGATGATGGACGATGGCATACAAATGGAAACCATTTTTGGCGATGGCAGCCAGCAGCAAAACTCCGGCTTGCTGGGTAAGTTGTTTTCTGCAGGCAAACGCATCCTGGTAGGTGAGAGTTTGTTTATGACAGCATATACCAATATTGGCCAAGGCAAAAAACGTGTGTCATTTGCTTCTCCTTATCCCGGCAAGATCATAGCACTGGACCTACAGCAATTAGGCGGCCGCATTATATGCCAGAAAGATGCATTTCTCTGCGCAGCAAAAGGTGTATCTATCGGTATCGAATTCCAGAAACGTTTAGGCACAGGCTTATTTGGTGGTGAGGGTTTTATTATGGAAAAACTGGAAGGTGACGGAATGGCTTTTGTTCACGCAGGTGGGCACGTAATGCAGCGCGAGCTGCAACCTGGCGAATTGCTGAAAATAGATACCGGTTGTATAGTAGGTTTTACCGGCAATGTACACTACGATATTCAATTTGTAGGCGGTATTAAAAATACTTTGTTCGGCGGAGAAGGTGTATTCTTTGCTACCCTGCGTGGCCCCGGCACTGTGTGGATACAAACGCTGCCCATCAGCAGGCTGGCTAGCCGTATCCTCTCTTATGGCACTTACAAACGCAAGGAAGAAGGCAGCATACTGGGTGGCATAGGCAATATGCTGGACGGGGACGGCTGGTAGACAATAAACGCACTATAAATAATAAAGGCGGGCCACAGCCCGCCTTTATATTTCGAATCAGTATTTATACCAGCATTGTAACCGGGTTTTCCAGGTATGCTTTCAATGTTTGCAGGAAGCGGGCCCCTACTGCTCCATCTACCGTGCGGTGGTCGCAGCTGAGTGTCAGTTTTAGCAACTGGCGTATCACTACCTGGTTATTCTCTACAACAGGTGCAGCTTCTATTTTACCGATAGCCAGTATACAGCTTGCCGGGTAATTGATGATGGCTGTAAATTCATCTATATCCATCATACCCAGGTTAGATACCGTGAAGGTATTACCGGAAAACTCTGGTGGTTGTAGTTTTTTATTACGGGCTTTATCAGCCAATGCCTTTGCTTCTTCAGCTATCTGGGACAATGATTTCTGGTCGGCAAATTTAATTACCGGAACAATAAGGCCTTCTTCCAATGCAACAGCATTACCTACATGTATATGCTGGTTGTGACGGATGAAATCGCCCATCCAGGTACTGTTCACATCAGGGTGCTGACGCAATGCCATAGCGCAGGCTTTTATGATCAGGTCATTGAATGACACCTTCACAGGCGAAATATCATTGATAGCCTTACGGGCCTGCATGGCATTATCCATCTTCACCGTCATACGCAGGTAGAAATGCGGTGCACCATTCTTGCTCTGCCCAAGCCTTTCGGCTATTACCCTGCGCATTTGCGTTACCGGTGTATCTGTAAAACCTTCCTGGCCCATAACAGTACCGGTTGCAACTGTTCCAGCTGTTTTCGGCGCTGCCTGTCCCGGCTGGAAATTATCTATATCGCGCTTAATTATACGTCCGTTATCGCCCGAGCCTGAAACCTGGCTGAGATCTATACCTTTATCTTCAGCCAGCTTCTTAGCTAATGGCGACGCTTTTACACGACTGTCGCCAGAAGCTGCGTGTGCCCCGCCATTTGCTGCCGGTTGTTGCGCAGGGGCACTAGCAACAGGCTGTGCAGGTGCATTGTTTGCGGCAGGTTGTGCAGGAGCTGCACCTGCTGCAGGGGCATCAAGGTAAGGCTGTACATCCGTACCTTCTTTACCCACAATGGCAATAATATCATTGATCTTCGCGGCTTCTCCTTCCTTCACACCTATATACAGCAATGTACCATCTGCATATCCCATTACTTCCATAGTAGCCTTATCCGTCTCTACTTCTGCCAGTACATCATCGCTCTTTACTTTATCACCTACTTTTTTATGCCAGGCCACTATCTTCCCTTCCTTCATCGTATCGCTCAGCAATGGCATACGTACTACAGTAGCATCGCCGGGCTTAGGCGTAGCAGCAGGAGCAGCATTTTGCTTTGCATTATTATTTTCCGGTGCCTGCTGCGGTTGCGCTGCAGCCGGCGCGGGAGCTGCCTCGGCTTGCTTTGGCTGCTCTGCTAAAAGGCTTTTATAATCTTCCCCTTCTTTACCTACAATAGCTATAATATCATTCACTTTGGCAGCCTTGCCTTTTTCTACACCTATATATAACAGTGTACCGTCTACATATGGCATCACTTCCATAGTAGCTTTATCTGTCTCAACTTCTGCCAGTACGTCGTCGCTTTTTACTTTGTCACCAACTTTTTTATGCCAGGCTGCTATCACACCCTCTTTCATCGTATCGCTCAACAGTGGCATTCGTATCGCTTCGGCCATAAAAACGGTCTATTAATTTTTGAGCCTCAAAAGTATAAAAAAATTAGCTGATTAGCGGATGCTATAATTAGCTAAGGAAACTGTCGCGTTTAGTACTCAATTTGCAGGTTCAGGGCATCTTTCAGCTTGCCGAGGTCTGGGTTTTTAGCCACCATGGCATCATACATTTCCTGCTTGCTGAGCACTGTTTTCTGCTCGGTAGCCACGGCTTCCGCATCTTCCCTTACTTCCGCTATAACCCTAAGCGTGGGAATACCCGTATGCATACGGAAAAAGTCAATAAGTATGCTGCGCTGGTCTTTTACATATTCTACTGCAAAATTGGTAGGGGCAATGATCTTTACCTCCTCCGGCGGGTTTGATTCCAGCTTCATGGCTGAGAACTGTACATAATACACCCCTTTATTTTCGTCTTTCAGCTTCTGTACAAACTTATCAAACACTTCCTGGGCCATTTCCTGGGTCAGCTCGCGTATCTCTACTTCCACAGCTTTTGTATTGTTCACCGCTGCGTCTATCTCGTCCATCAGGTTTTTACTGATGCGGCGGCTGGCAGGAGCAGGCTGGGGATTGGACACGGGTTGTGCTGCAACTGGCGAAGTAACCGGCGCCGGAGTTGCCTGGGGTGGTGCTACAGGAGCTACTTCAGGTAGCTGTGCAGGTACTGCAGGGGCTACAGGTTCTTGCGGCATTATCGCTTCCACAGAAGGGCCAGGCTGAGATTTTACCATGGGAACCGGTTCCTGCACCTGTGCAACAGGCAGAGGGGCAGGTTGGTAAATCTGTTGCGTCGGTTCACCCAAACCTATTGGTTCAAAGTTTTTTTTTACATCGGTAGCCTGCAATACGTAGCATAGCCTGATGAAACACATTTCAATATGCAGGCGCTTATTATTGGCATTTTTATAGTTTAGCTCGGCGTCATTTACAATATTCAGAGCTGAAATAATAAACGATGGTGGTGTCTGGTTAGCCTTTTCGTGAAATACCGGTTTATGGTCATTCGGTACATCCAGCAGTTTAGCCATGCGCGGGTCTTTGCACAGTAATAGGTTACGCAAGTGCTCTGCCATACCTTCCAGTATCACATTACCTTCAAAACCACGGTCCAGGGCAGCATCCAGTTGCAAAAGAGTATTACTGATATCCTGGCTTAGGATACTATCGGTCAGTTTAAAATAAAAATCAGCATCCAGCAGGTTCAGGTGCTCCATGGTATTGCTGTAGGTAAGCGTGCCATTGGTAAAGCTTACTATCCTGTCCAGCATACTCAGCGCATCGCGCATACAGCCTTCACTCTTTTGAGCTATAATATGCAGTGCTGCTTCCTGTGCAGTAATATTTTCTTTGCCCGCAATACCTTGCAGGTGTGCTACTATATCATGCGTGGTAATGCGTTTGAAATCGAATATCTGGCAACGGCTAAGGATGGTAGGCAATATCTTATGCTTTTCCGTAGTGGCCAGTATAAAAATAGCATACGGAGGCGGTTCTTCGAGGGTCTTCAAAAAAGCATTGAAGGCCGCAGCGCTGAGCATGTGCACCTCGTCTATAATATATATCTTGTATTTACCCTGCTGTGGTGCAAACCGTACCTGGTCTATCAGGTTGCGTATATCATCTACCGAGTTATTACTGGCAGCATCCAGTTCAAATACATTGAAAGAAGTATTGTTGTTAAAGCTCTGGCAGGTGGCACAGGTGCCACAGGCTTCCATATCCGGGGTAGGATGTTCGCAGTTGATAGTCTTTGCCAATATACGGGCACAGGTAGTTTTACCTACACCTCGCGGACCGCAAAACAAGTAAGCATGCGCCAGATGGTTGTGACGGATGGCATTTTTCAGCGTTGTGGTTATGTGCTCCTGCCCAACTACGGTGTCGAAGGTTTGCGGGCGGTACTTACGGGCCGATACTATATAATTTTCTGACATCTCTTCCCTTCAAAATTAAAGAGTAAAAAGGCAAAAAGAAAAAAGAAGTTTCTGTTATGGGGATAGCTTGTTCATTACTTTATGCACACGTTCATATACCGGTACCGGCAGGCGGACATAATACACATTTTACCTGTATAATGGCATCTGTTGAAATATGTTAGAAATTATACAAATAAACATATAATTTTGTACCGAGGATAAAACACACATACTATGCATAAATATCTCACACTATTTACGGCAATCATAACAACAGTTATTTTTTCAACTGTATTGTACACCAGTTGCACTACTGACAAATGTAAAGATGTAAGTTGCCTGAATGGTGGCACCTGCTCAGACGGTGTTTGTAAATGTCCAAGCGGTTATACCGGTTCAAACTGTGAAAAGCGGACCTGCGAAGCCAATAACACCGCTAAGGTACGCTTCATAAACAAGACCGGCACCAGCCAAACCTATTCGGTAATATGGGACGGCTCTACTATTACAACTATAGGCCCCGGTGCTACTTCTGATTACTTCACGGTGGCTGCCGGCCAGCATACGCTGTTGTTCAAAATTGCGAACAGCACCCAGGAAGCTTGTTCAATGAGCACTCCTAACCTGGCCGTATGTTCTTCTATGGAATACTGGTGCACTAAATAAGGCAATAGTGCCTTAACTTTATAGTACCATGTTACTGATAGCCATCCTACTCCCCTGGCTTTCATTTTTGCTGAGGGGGCGTATATTTCATTTTATCATTTGCCTGCTGCTGCAGATAACCCTTATCGGCTGGCTGCCTGCCGCAATATGGGCTGTAGTAGACCTGCAAAACCGCAGGGCCGAAAGAAGGACCAACCGGCTGGTAAGGGCTATGCGAAGAGGATAATGTTACATTCTCGCAACCCTGCTACGTCGCCTATATATCACCACCAGCACAATACCAGTGATTAACGAGAATGGCCAGATAGTTATTATTGCCAGCACGAACCCTTGCAGTATATTCATGCCCTTCATTATTGCTAGGCCTAATTCACTAAAAAAAGGAATAGTTGTCATACTGCGCACATCAGGTACAATAGCTACAATGGCTTGCTGTGGTGCAGAAAACTGCACACTTAGCGTTGCATAATTTACATCGTCCAGCAGTTTTAAATTCTCTATCCGGCGGTCTGTTTTCTCATCTGCTGCATCCTGTTTATAATGCCCTACCTGCAGGGCTTCTACAGAGTTGTCTGCCAGCTTTTCTGCTTTTACAACAGTTTGCGTATCTGCATACTGGTTTTTAATAGCATTGCCCAGGTAAGTATACGTCTCATCGTATTGGTTGAATATACGTTTGCTGGTAAAACTACTCATACCAGTGAGTATATTCATAACCGAATCGGTAAGTGCAGCAGGTACCCGAATAACCATGTTGGCCGATGGAGTGTAACTACTTACCTGCTTAATAGAATCTGCCGCATAATAAACCTCTTTAATCTCCCCTGCTTCATTTACCATATTGCTTTCCATCACCATACCTCCTACGCCATTCACCAATTGTTCGGCTTTTTGCACTGCAGGCAACACATCTTTCACTTCACAAACAAGGCTACCTTTTTTAATGATCTTTCGCGAAGGTGCCTGCAGCGAACGTATATCTGTAGCGAATCTTGTAGAGTCTGCAGCAGATAAAATATCTCTTTCATTTTGACTATTACAGGCAGCAAGCCATAGCAGCGGCAATGCCGCAGCAAGCAAACGAATACGCATAATGGGGATGTTTTGAGGTTATAGTTATTTATACCTCAACTGCGCAAAAGGTAAGCTGCCGAGAGTGTTAAAGATTGTGTAAATGACGACGGTTCAACACTACCTTGCTACTACTATCTTTTTATGAGTCACAACTTCACCGGCTTCTACAAACTCTAACAGGTAAATACCTTCATGTACCAATGAAAGATCTATTGCTGTGTTTTGCTTTGCAGGATCAATTTGTAGTGATTGTACAATTCTTCCTTGCAGATCTATTATTCTCAACTGCTCAATATTACCACCGGGATGCTCAACATACAATTTGTCTTGTACAGGATTAGGGTAAATACTTAAGGTATGAGATTGTATGCCCGATACATGCTCTACTATGTTTTTTGCACAGTCATCAGGCACTAGTTTCACAGAAAGTGATGCATCGTGGTAGCAGCGTAACGCACCGGGGTATTGAACATTATCAGACAAAGGATATACACAGGTGTTGCAGAATGGTAACAGGCCTCTCTTCAATGAACCTATTCTTTGTGCATATGCCCCATCCCATGAGAATGTTGCTTTACCTGGAACATTTAAAGATGTTGTATATACTGTTTTTAATATTGTGGTATCGTATTGCACCATCCTTACAGAATCTACAACAAACGTGAAGCTGCTATCGGTAACAGATTGTGAATATGCCCCAGGATAAGACGGCAATGTTACGGTGTCACCGTCATGGACGTTAAAAACGTATAGGGGTGTAAATTTTTTAAAGAATTCATTGTACACAAATACCGTATCGGCATTGTTATAAATAAAAACATTATTCAGGGAATGTACGCGCAATCCTAATGCATACCATTTCCAGTCAGTAACGGCAACCTGGCTAATATTTCTGCAGGAGATGTTATTTACAATTGTGTCTTTTGCAGAAACCTCATGAAAAATGCCATATTGCATATTATGATACCACTCTGCACCTACAGGTGCAAATTCCTGCGCTCTAACAAAACCAACTGATAATATGAAAAGTAGAGAAAGTAAAAATTTCCGGATCATAGGCTTAGCGTTTACATAAATATAAACATTTTTTTCAATGCAATTCTAAGAGTTTTAAAACTCCAATACTTAACATTTAGACAAGCGCATAAAAAAGGGGCACAGTATCGCCCACTGTGCCCGCTTCCATCTTACTTACAAAAAAAGTTTAGTCAACCGAACCGCGGCGTATAAGGCCCAGCAGCAAGGAAATGATGGCTATTACCAATAATATATGGATGATACCGCCTGCATTATACATGAAGAAGCCCAATACCCATCCTATAACCAGTATTACTGCGATGATATACAATAGTGATCTCATAACGATAGTCTTTTTTGATTCATGAAACAGACTTAAAATACCGTGCCATGACAAAAACACACTTGCCAGCACATAACCCATTGAATTTTATTATTTTTAACACTACAAACTATACTATATGAAAATCATGTTCAGAACAATAGTGGCGTTGGTACTTATCAGTTTAGTTGTAGAAAGCTGCCATAGACCTCCTATAAGCACTGGCCACAAAAGCTACAGGCACAGCCGCAAAAACCGGTAGGGTTTTAAATACGCGGTTATGTTATTATATTAGCTATACCAACACACTTCCACCGTATGAAACTTAAACCGTTTCTCACCCTTATCATGCTTATAATAGCAGCCACAACTTACGGCCAGTCTGGCTACCGCCACCCCTTGCAGGATTATTACTATAAAAAGAATATAGATAACCGCCGTATCTGGCAGCGTATATCGTTGAGTGTAGGCAAGCATTATATCCCAGGAAAGATCGACCTGCATTATATAGGCATACCTGATTCGCAGTTTTACGATACTACCCTTACACGCAGCATAAAATCTAAAAGATCTTATATAGTACATGTCGGTACGTATTTCCCTATTGCCATCGTATCAGACCAAAGCATGCTGGTTTTTAATGTAGAACTAATGGCCAGTACTACAACCATAGCTTACGATACGGTCATGTTCGCAGATTCCGGCAAATTCATGCACCCCTTTGAAACCTACCGGGTAGGCATACCTTTAAGCCTGGAATATCGCTTAGGCGGTGATGTGACCCTGAACAAACGAAACAAAAGTATGTTCTCTGTGGGCGTAGGTATTATGCCCAGTCTTAATAATTCAGATGATTATGGGCACAGGCCGCCATATAAGATACTTCCATTTGTAAAAGCTGAACTAGGCTTTTTTGCACTGGTAGCTGTGAAGGTGCGTGCCATAGGTTATTTCGGTAATACGGATTATGTCTATTCGGAACTGTATAATGTAGCCCAGGGAGGCAGGGGCGATTATCTTAAAGCCGAGGGCCGTGGCAGCAATGGCTTCAATCTTTCCGTTGTGGTAATGCCATTCTCCTTTAAATGGAACACCTATAGCTGGTAAGGGCTGATGGCATTATTTATTACCTTTACCCACCAATGGCCGAGGCAAAAAGGAATTACGGAAACATCATAGCTATAACTATAGTGGTTATACTCGCTGCGGGGTATTATATACTGCGCAGCAACGGCATAATTATGAAAGAGCGTCATTTTTACGCTTATTTCAATGATGTGAAAGGCTTGCAGGCTTCATCGGCCGTGCAGGTAAACGGCGTACGTGTGGGCAAAATCGCCGATATAACACTCAGCAGCAAACAATATATAAAACTCGTCCTCACCGTAAATGATGATGTAAAACTACCGCAAGGCACCAGGGCCGAATTAAGCTCTGCTGGACTTACAGGCGATAAAATTATTAACCTCATTCCGGGTAATGGGCCGGGGTTGTTAGCAGATGAAACCACCCTACCCACAGGGCTGGACACCAGCGTAATGCCGGTTTCGGTACAGGTGACGCCTTATATAGAAACCTTTAAATCTATACTCAACGCATCAGACATAACACTGAATGGTATCAACGAACTGATACGTACCGGCACTTTAACATCTTTTACTAATGCATTGATCTCCCTGGAAACAGATACACGCAGCTATGCAAAATTGGCTGCAGGCGTCAATAAAAAAAGTGATGAAATAGTGCATACTATTGACGACTTCAGCCATTCAACTGCAAAGCTGGCAGCAAAAAACAAAGACATCCGAAATACGATAACCAATGCAGACTCGTCAACTACACGCCTGGCAGCAAAACCGCTTCGGCAGAACGTAGAAAGTATACAGGCTTCGCTGCAGACCATTCGCAAATCGTTGAAAGACATCAATGACAACAACAAATTGCTGAATGATAAGAAAGCATATAATGATGCAAATGCCAGCCTTCAGCAAACGACAAACAACATGCAAAGCACCATGGAACATCCTAAAGGGTTTCGCATCATAGGGAAAAGTAAAAAATAGGATTTCTATTCTGCTCCAATGAAAAACTTCCTTCTTATACTGTTACTAATTGCTGGCGGTATGAATGCCGCAGCACAAGCTACAGCTGAAAAACCCCATATATATAACTTGCAGGCGGATGCTGCAGAAGACATAAAAACCGCAGTAAAACAAGCAGCGAAAGAACATAAACATGTATTTGTGCAGGTAGGCGGTAACTGGTGCATCTGGTGTGTACGGTTTCACAACCTGGTGCATAGCGATACGATGCTTACCCGCATTATGAACGAGAACTACGTGGTAGTACATGTAAATTACAGCCCGGAAAACAAGAATGAAAAAGTACTGGCGCAGTTAGAGTACCCGCAACGGTTCGGTTATCCTGTGTTTGTAATACTGGATGCAAAAGGTAAACGCATTCATACTCAAAACTCGGGTTACCTGGAAGAAGACAAAGGCCACAGTGCTAAAAAAGTGGCAGAATTTCTAACACACTGGTCGCCGGCAGCAGTAGACCCTAAAAATTATACAGAACAGAAATAAGGCTATTTGATTAAATACATCAACTTCAGCGTAAAGAAATTATTAAACTGTCCCGCTCCTCCTGCAAACATATAAGGGGGTATATTATTTACATCGCGTATACTGCCTAAAGAAAACTGGTAACGCCCTTCCAGGAAGATACCACTGCCAAACTGCACACCACCACCCAAAAGCAGGTTATAATCTCGCTTGCGAAAATCAGTACCGGGCACATTTTTATAATAGTACTGGGCAGTTATGATTTCCTCATTCGATTTTATCAACTGTGCATACGCTCCTCCCAGCCCTATACGCCAACGGTCGTTCACTACATATTGTAGCATTACCGGCACTTCTACATAGTTCAGGTCCAGGAAGTATTTATCTATGGTAGTGCCGGTATAGGTAGATTCTGTCTGGTTCACACCCCTGCTGCCTTTTTGAGTATACAGCAATTCTACGCTGGCCAATATTTTGGGCAGTATACGTGCACAAACAATACCTCCGGCATTCAAACCTACTTTATGATAACCGCCATAACCATCGCCCTGCACGGTAGAAAAATTAGCACCTAATACGGCGCCGCCATAAAACGTGCGTTCCTCATCGGCCGTAAAAAAACCGGTACTTTGTGCACAGCTGTGCAGCGGTACCCAAAATACCAATGCTATCATCCAAAACCTTATCGCCTTTCGCATGCGTAAAATTACCACTACTTAATTATATCAGGTACATCAGCCGAAACACGATGGTATTATTATATTGCTCTTGCCTGCCAAAGCCCGCAGGCACCTTCTTTCTTACGGGCAACAACGAGTACTGAAAACGCGCATTTATGAATAGCCCTTTCCACAGGCGGAAATTGCCGCTTAGCACTAAATTGATATCCATCTTTTTGAAGGGATAATCTTTATCGGTAAATGTCTGTACCGGGTCCGTCACAAAACTTTCCTTTGCACTGATAAGCTGGGCATATGAAAAGCCGCCGCCAAAATGATTTTTATGTTTATCAAAATAAAATAGCTGCACCGGCACTTCAGCATACCGCATATTAATACCATATTTCTTTATGCTTAGCCCCGGCGTAGCGCCACCCTTGGAAAGATTGCCTTTACTGCCTTTTTCAATATATAATATCTCCATACCGGCTCCTACGTCTTCGCCCAACATGGTATATACGCCTGCACCGGCTGTAAGGCCTTTTTTATAATAACCCTTGAAATTATCACCATCAACCTGGGTTAAGGTGGTACCTAAGAATACTGAGCCCAAAAACGTACGTTCTTTCTCAAGGTAATAGTCTTGCGCCCATGCAGTACGACAAGATGTGCAAATAAACAGTAAACAAAGACATTTGAACCATGCAGGCATGTAATAGAAGTTTAGGTGTTAACGGCCGATACCACCAATAATTGTGCAATAAGATTGTAATATTTAATACTTGCGGCTTTCCAATATCTCGATCTTCGCCCGCATTTCATCTGGTATGGGTATTTTAGTTCCTTTCTTAAAATCGTACATCACTACCACATCGTGTGCTTCGGCAGCCACTTCGTTATCTGCATTCAGTATACGGTGATGCAATCCGAAACTGGTAGTCTTCATGAACTCAATACCTGATTCTATTACAATACTACCGGGATAAAACAACGGCTTGATAAAATTGCAGGATGTGCTTGCCAGCATAGGCCCCATTTGCATTTCGTTATGCAACTGGGTAAGCCCTATGGTTTCCCAATAATTTACCCGGGCAGCCTGGGCATATTTAAAATAAGACACATTATTTATATGGCCGAAGAGGTCCATCTCACTCCAGTCAAGGCGCAGGGGAAGCTTTACAGGAAAATTCATAAGGGAAATTTACGATTTCCGAATGAAACAGTGACATAAGGCTGTCATTACCCGGTTTTAGGTTTGCAATATAACCACTACAACATGAGTAAAAATTTCACCGTCATTCTGTGCTCTCTGCTATTTCGCTGCTTCATTAAGTTTATTACAACTTCCTGCACGGTCTTGATACGGATCAACAACTTATAATATATTTGACACTATATTTTATATAGTATGCCGATAAAGAACTTATACGATAGCGACACATTGAATCATTTTTTAAACAGGGTAAACAAACTGACCCCGGATACGCAACGCCTGTGGGGTAAGATGAATGTATCGCAAATGATGGCACACTGTACTGCAGCTATTGAAATGCAAATGGGCAAGCCTTCTGCAAATGTAGGTACGTTAGGAAGGATAATAGGGCGGCTGGTGAAAGGCAAGGTGGTGTCTGAAAAACCTTTTGACAAAGGGTTGCCAACAAGCCAGGACCTCCTGACAACTACAGACAAAGAATTTAACGCAGAGAAGGAAAGGCTAGTAGCCACAATAACAAAGCTGTGCAGGTCAAACCCATCTGTTTTTGAGAACAGGAAACATCCCTTCTTTGGCAAAATGACGCCACATGAATGGAATATGCTTGCCAGCAAACACCTGGACCACCACCTGCAGCAATTTGGCGTGTAGTGCAGCTTTAGAACAAATACATCAGGCGCAGGGTGTACATATTATTGTACTGCTCTGCCCTGCCAAATTCGGGGTAAATATTCTTGCGTATAGCAAACAGTGAATACTGGAAACGAAAATTGAGGAAAAACCCCGCATATAGATGCAGGTTACCCCCTACTATAAAATTCACATCCATCTTCTTAAATGGATAATCATCCAGGTTCACTGCAGTATTAAAAGGCGGGTCGGTTGTAACATTTTCCTTAAAACTGATCAGCTGGGAATAAGAGAATCCTGCACCAAAATTACTTTTACGCCTGTCAAAATAATTGAGCATAACCGGTACTTCGGCGTAATTGAGGTTTATATCGTACTTAAGAATATTATATATTTTATTATTCGAAAGCTGGGTTTTATGCGCACGGCTGCCTTTTTGGGAATATAATATTTCAAGGCTGGCAGCCAGGTGATCGGCCAGGCTGGCATAAACGATACCGCCTACATTCATGCCTACTTTATGGTAACCTGCAAAATTGTCGCCGTCTACCTGCGAGAAGTTGCCTCCGGCAATAAGTCCGCCATAGAAAGTATGAGGGTCTTCTTCATAATAATTGCTTTGGGCTAAGGAATGTTGTGAAAAACCTGTCAAAATAACTACGGCCAATATAAATGCGCTGAATTTTCTAATTTTAGCCATCGAAACCGGGATTGCAAAAATGAGCTTCAAATATACGCCAAACACGCTTAAAAAACTGGAACAGCTTTTCGAAGAAGCTAAATATATCATACGTTATGAGAAAGGTAACTTCAATTCCGGGTACTGTGTACTTGAAGATAAGCGTGTTGCTGTCATCAATAAATTCCTGAGCATAGAAGGCCGTATCAATGCCCTGATAGAGATACTGCCCATGATAAATGTGAATGAAGAAGAACTGAGCGGCGAAATGCAAAAATGGTATAAGCAACTGCGCGACCAATCGGCTGAAAATGATGAGCCTTCTTCTGTTCAAACCGAAATGGATATTTAACGGTGAAAATCACATTTCTCGGTACCGGCACATCACAGGGCGTTCCTATCATTGGCTGCGACTGCAAAGTATGCACCTCAACAGATAAGCGCGATAACAGGCTGCGCGTTTCCGTATGGATAGAAACGCCGGAAGCCAGCATTGTCATAGACAGCGGTCCCGATTTCCGCTACCAGATGCTGCGGGCCAATGTCCGTAAACTGGACGCTATTGTATTTACCCACGGCCATAAAGACCATGTAGCAGGGCTGGACGATGTGCGGGCTTATAATTTCCATGATGAAAGGCCAATGGAAATATATGCCAATGAGCACACCCAGGAAGTGCTGAAGCGGGAGTTTGAATATGTATTCAACAATAAATCTTACCCAGGCATACCGCAGCTGAACCTGCATACTATAGATGGTGATACGCCTTTTTCTATCAATGGACTCACTATCACCCCTATCCGGGTATTGCATTATAAACTGGAAGTTTTAGGATTCCGCATTGGTGATTTTACTTATATAACCGATGCCAACTATATTGCCCCTGCCGAGCTTGAAAAAGCGAAAGGAAGCAAAGCTTTTGTACTTACGGCACTGCGTCACGAACAGCATATATCGCATTATACGCTGCAGGAAGCTATAGCCATAGCCAAAGAAGTAGGGGCAAAGAATAACTATTTTACCCACATAAGTCACCAGATGGGGCTGCATGCAGAAGTGGAGAAAACACTGCCGGAAGGCATGCACCTGGCTTACGATGGCCTTAGCTTATATTTATGATTATTTTAGGGTGCACTTCCCTATCTTTATCGGCTCTATAACAGTCTTACACTCTATAACAGTCTTACAATTCAACGATCATACTATTTACAAATGAAAAAAATCATTTCTGGCTTATTCCTGAGCTTCGCCCTAAGTGTGCCTGCAATAGCACAATATGAATCGCCTTTAAAAATTGGCGATGCAGCCCCGGAAATAGCCTTCAATAACCCGGAGGATAAGCCATTAAAGCTTTCAGAAATAAACAATGGCCGCGTGGTACTGCTTGATTTCTGGGCATCGTGGTGCGGCCCATGCCGCAGGGCAAACCCCAGGCTGGTAGAATTGTATAAAAAATACAAAGACCAGAAGATACCGGGCGCAAAAAAAGGGTTTACGATCATGAGCGTATCGCTGGACCAGAAAAAAGAAGCCTGGGTACAGGCAATAGCGCATGACAGTCTTGCATGGCCATACCACGTTAGCGACCTGGGTGGCTGGGAAGCAAAACCCGCCCAGGACTATGGTGTGAGGTATATACCACAGGCTTTCCTGGTGGGCCCCGATGGAAAGATCATAGGGAAATACCAGTTTGCAGAGGAAGCGGCCCAGGATATTGAAAAAATAATTAATTCGAAAGGCAAAAAAGAGAAGAAAAAAGCATAATAAGCCTTAAACGGTGGAAGTTTTTTTGATAAATAACATTAATCGCTTACCTTTGCCCACTCAATTTTACCGCATGGCAAAATCCATGCTTAAAAACGCAATACAATGAAAAAAGGAATACATCCGGAAAGCTACCGTTTAGTTGTGTTTAAAGACATGACCAATGAATATACTTT
Organism: Flavipsychrobacter sp.; assembly: GCA_024508935.1. GTDB lineage: Bacteria > Bacteroidota > Bacteroidia > Chitinophagales > Chitinophagaceae > Polluticoccus. The sequence goes on from JANINW010000036.1 coordinate 143,306, forward strand.
CCTTACACGCTCTACAGCGCCAACCAAGGAAACTATTGTTTGGGAAGATGGTAATGAATACCCACTGGTAAAAGTGGAAATTTCAAATACTTCTCACCCTTTCTATACTGGTAAATCTATGTTTGTTGATACTGCAGGCCGTATCGATAAATTCAAGAAACGTTACGAGAAAAAGAAGTAATCATATATCATTTGCATTACGCACGAAAATCCCGACTTTTGTCGGGATTTTTGTTTAACGCACATATCCCGTTCCAACGGTACTACGAATAGTGGCATAACAAAGCAATGAATTATATTTTATTCGATGACGAAAGCCGTTATCGTTTACTACCTTTTACACATACGCGCCCGGTAGCAGCTATACGCTGCGGCATACTTACCATGCGCGAACGCTGGGAATATTTATTAAACCAACCTACTTCCACCCTGACAGAAACTTACCTGCAGGCGGTTTTTCCACTGCACCAGGAACCGGATAATATTTTTATCAATGGTGCCATATTCGGCAACCGCGAGTTGGTAACAGCTATACAAAAGCTCCAGGTTGGCGAAAAGCTGGTTAGCAACAATACTACTATCGCTGCACGCTTGTCTGCAAAGGCCGGCTTTGAAACATTCAACGGCACTGTATCGGGGCTTACTGAAATACAATTTCCGGCAGCCATACAGCTGCTTAAAAATGTATGGGATATATTCTCAATGAATGACCAGGCTATCCGTTATGATTTTACACTGCTTACTACAGGCAAAAAATCTGCTGCTATACCGGAACATGTAATAGCTACGGGTACAGAACAATTATTCATAGAAGAAGGTGCGGTCATTAATGCAGGCTGTATTATCAATGCACAAACAGGCCCGGTATATATAGGTAAACACTCAGAAATATTGGAAGGCGTGATGATACGTGGCCCCCTTGCCTTGAACGATCATGCTGTGATAAAAATGGGCGCCAAAATATATGGCGCAACAACTATAGGCCCCGGCTGCAAGGTAGGCGGAGAAATAAGCAATGTAGTATTTTTTGCCAACAGCAATAAAGGCCACGACGGCTACCTGGGAAATGCTGTAATAGGTGAATGGTGTAACCTGGGTGCCGATACCAATTGCTCTAACCTGAAGAACAATTACGATGCGGTGAAGATATGGGATGAGCATGCCAATAAATCGATACAAACCGGTCTTACTTTTTGCGGGCTGATAATGGGCGACCATTCAAAATGCGGTATCAATACCATGTTCAATACAGGTACCGTTGCAGGCGTATCCTGCAATATTTATGGCAGTGGTTTCCCTGAAAAATTTATCCCTTCATTTTGCTGGGGGGGTAGTGATGGTATGGTCACCTATAGTTTTGACCGCGCTATGGATACCGCTGCACGTATGATGGCGAGACGGAACAGGGAATTAGGCGAGGCGGAAAAAGAAATGTACCGGTACCTGTTTACCAAAACAGAAAAACAACGCGAACTTTTTGCTAATAATTCTTTATAAAATCATTCAAACAATAACTAAAGTACATGCGTAAGAAAATTGTAGCAGGCAACTGGAAAATGAACCTGACACTGGATGAAGGACACCAACTGGTAGCAGGCATTGTTAAAAACCTGCCTGAACTGAATAGCGACCGCCAGGTAGTAATTGCTCCACCGTTTATCAATATACAGCACACGTTTTACCAGGTAGAGGATACGCCTAATATATTTATAGGTGCGCAGAATTGCCATAGTGAAGACGAAGGCGCCTATACAGGTGAAATATCTGCTGCTATGCTGAAAAATGCCGGGGCCGAATATGTTATCATCGGACACTCTGAGCGCCGCGAATATTTCAATGAAACGGATGCACTACTGGCAAAAAAAACAGACCGTGCCCTTGACAATGGATTGAAAGTAATCTTCTGCTGCGGCGAATCGCTGGATGTGCGCGACGCAGGCACTCAAAATGAATTTGTAGAGGCTCAATTAAAAGCAGGCTTATTCCATCTGCATAAACACCAATTGGTAAATGTGGTAATAGCCTACGAACCTATATGGGCTATTGGTACAGGCCGCACGGCATCTGCCCAACAAGCGCAGGACATGCACGCACATATACGCAAAGTAGTGGCCGAACAATACGGACAGGCTCCGGCTGATAACATGACTATTTTATATGGCGGCAGCTGCAAGCCATCTAATGCTGCAGAACTTTTTGCTTGTGCAGATGTAGATGGCGGTTTGATAGGTGGCGCTTCATTGAAAGCGGCAGACTTTACAGGTATTATTGATGCGATGATAAAAGCATAATTTTTAGGTTAAAAATTTTGCAGAGAAAAAAACTCCTATTATCTTTGCAGTCCCAAACGGGAATGGCGCGTTGGTCAATCGGCTAAGACGCCTCCCTTTCACGGAGGAATGACGGGTTCGACTCCCGTACGTGCTACAAAATAAAGGTAACTGTAACGGTTGCCTTTTTTTGTTTACAGCGGCCTTACCGCCGGCATAAACAATTCCCCGGCTTCGTAGTACAATGGATAGTACGAGAGTTTCCGAAGCTCCAAATCCAGGTTCGATTCCTGGCGAAGCCACACCAAAAGCCTTGCAAATGCAGGGCTTTTTTCTTTACAACTCCCGTTCATTAAATTTTCCCCTACGTTCATTAAGTTTATTAGCTGATCGGCACCTTATTCAGTAAATTGGAAATCGAGCTTCTGAAAAAATATAAACGTGATAAAAGCTATAATTGTAGATGATGAACCCGGCTGCATCTCTAACCTGCAGCATTACCTGGCAAAGTATTGTCCTCAAATAGGCATAGTGGCTACCGGCGGAAGTGTAGACGATGCAAAAAGAATATGCAATGAGGTCGATTTTGACATTGCATTCCTGGATGTTGAAATGGGCAATGACAATGCTTTCTCCCTGCTAAAAAATATGACTACCCATGATTTCGAAATTGTGTTTGTAACAGCTTTTGAAAGCTATGCGCTAAAGGCATTTAAGGTACAGGCACTGGACTACATCCTTAAACCATTAATGAAGGCCGACATATTAGACTGCTATCAAAAAATAATACGGAGATACACTGAAACACACTTGCAGAATAGTGGCCAGCAAGGCAATGAACCAGGCAAACTACTTATAAAACAGGGCGACAAGGTGTATGTGGTCAAACAAACAGATGTGCACTACCTGAAAGCGCATGGCGTGTATACCCAGGTTGTTTTTGATTATAACGGGAAACATATGTCTCTTACCATCAGCAAACCTATCGGCGATCTTGAAAAAGAATACGACCCTACCCTATTTTTCCGCGTGCATAAATCGTTCCTTATCAACCAGAAGAAAATAACAGGTATTGTAAAGGGTAATTATATACAGCTGGAAAATGAACTATTGATACCTATTGCTAAAAGAAGAGCACAGGATTTCATATCTTTTCTGGAACAAAATAAATAGCCTTGCGTTACCGGCTACTTCTATTAACCATCCTGCTTTGTGGCACTGCACTATGTTCATTGGGAAACAAGCACTACACAGTTTCCAATGCGCTTATAAGTAATACTGTGTACAATGTGTATTGCGACAGCAGGGGCTATATGTGGTTTGCTACAGACAAAGGGGCGTCGCGGTTTGACGGAAAAAACTTTAAGAACTACACCTTACTTGACGGCATAACGGACAACAGCGTACTTAACTTCTTTGAAGACAAACAAAAGCGGCTGTGGCTGCTTACATACAATGGCAGCAGTTGTTATATAAAAAATGATACCGTTTTTAATGCATCCAACACTCCATCACTAAAAAAAATACCCGGCAGATCCTTTATCCGCGTCATGTGTGATGGCCCCGATTCTTCTGTATACATCAGCTATAATCAAGGATCAATTATTCATGTCGGCAAGGATACGATAAATGTTTTGCAGACTTCACCCAACTCTTATGTGAGTGCTTTGATGTATGTTAAACCCAACTTAATAGTGTATGGAGACAACGGTATATTAATCTATCATCATGACACAGTAATATCAAAATATACAGCACCCGGACACCACACTACATTTATTTACGGAGACAAAGTTCTGACGACAAGCCCTGAAGGGATCCAATTCAAGCACGGAAACCGTATAGTTTATCGCTGCAATAACGACACGCTCTCTTATAATAATGTCATCAGGCTTTATGCAGACAAAGAGAACAACATATTTTGTTGCACACATACCGGCCTCTATTTTATTGATCATAAAACAAAAGAAAAAAGCTGCATTTTATCTGACATTCCTACTACCGGCATATACCAGGATGTATATGACAACTATTGGGTATCAACCCTTAACGACGGAGTTTTCTATTTTAATAAAGAATTCAATAACATTCATCTGCTTAAACAGATGGACAACGACTATATCACTAACTCGGGGAACGATCAATATTTCCTGGCGGGCAGGGAGCATCTGTTTAAAATGAATGAAAATGGTTTGGACGAAATTCAAATACCAATATATAAATTGAAATATAGACCTATATGCAGTACACCGGAATTATTCTTATATAGCGCTCCGAATTGCTATATATACAACAAATCAACGGGGAGGAATATCATTCTTCCGACCGCTTATCCAAAAACGTGTATTGCCTATTCGCGCGATACATTTTTTTGTTATTCCAACAATATCATAAGCCGTCTAACAGTAAATTCAAGGCAAGTAGAAGATACAATGCTCATAGTCTCTGACGCACCCAGAAATAACTATAAAGGAAAAATACTCGGCACTCAATACGACAGTTTAAATCATAACCTTTATGTACTTACAACAGACAAACTCTATAAGCATGAATTACCAACCTTCAAACAATACACACTGGATTCTTTCAGCATTCTGAATACCCCGATAAGAATATTCTCTTTTAACGAGAAAATAATAATACTAACAAATACCAACCATATCATTGTTTACGATAAGACGACTTCTTCAAAGCGCTGTGACATGGTAATCGCAGACCATGCTATACTGGACCTTTTTGACATAAAGGATAACCAGGCCATAACCTATACGAATGACGGGTACTACTTATTAACAGTAAATATTAATGCCCCGTGGAAAAACACCTTTACGAAAGTAGAATACCCTTTTAATGAGTCTGACATCACTAGCATGTACCCAATTGGCCGGAATATATACTGCAATGTAAATGGCAGTCTTTATTTCTTTGAGAAAAAATTGATCAACAAGAAGATCAGCAAACCCTTTTTCTATATCGATGGCATTACGGTAAACAATACTAAATCAACCGACAAAAACCACCTGCTTATTCAAAACTCTACTAATAGCAATATACACCTATCACTTTCGTCATTATACTACAATAATGCCCATATAAGGTACAAATACAGGATAACGTCAGAAAAACATGCAGGACAGTGGCTGCTTAGTAACAGTGAAGATTTCAACATAACATTACCTGATTACGGGCACTATACAATAGAGTTGAAAGCCGTAACAGAAAACAACAATACGTCTTCCTCCAAATATATATCTGTACAATGGGATCCTCCATTTTACCTCACTACATGGTTCAAAATACTGGCCGCCATTTTGATTATAGACATAATGATCTACGCACTTTATCGTTACAATCGTAAAAGAAGAAAACAACACGAAAGCGAATTAAAGCACCTGCAGCTGGAAAACAAAGCCATCAATTCACTGCTCAATCCGCATTTTATATTCAATGCTATAAACAACATACAAAACCTGGTCAACCAGCACGCTTCAGACGATGCCAATGACTACCTGGCTATGCTCAGCCGCTTGATCAGGCAAAACATTGAGAACCTGCAATACAGTCTTATCCCGCTTGACAAGGAGTTAAACCTCATTCATAATTATATTCATCTGCAAAACCTGCGGTTTGGAGGAAAGATAAAACTGGAAGTCTTTAACGCGATAGAAGATGATACAGTCTATATTCCACCATTGCTCATTCATACATTTGTTGAAAATGCGGTAGTGCATGGCTTTAATGCGCAGTTGACAAACTTTACTATCGCTATTACAATTACAAAATTGCCCGGGGACTATATGTCCATTATAATAACAGACAATGGCATAGGCCTTCAAAATGCTGCAAGCCGTGAAAGCGTAAGCGAAAAATCTTCCCTCGGCATAGACATGACCAGGAAACGAGTGGAACGCCTTTCCCTTTTTTACAAGGTTGACTATGACCTCCAAGTATCAGACAGGAAAACTACCGGTGCTGAAGGAACAGAAGTCCGCATAAAAATTTTCTCGAAATTCAGGGAGTTGTTAAACAACAAAGCATAAAGCCCCGGTATTTCGGGGCTTTATGCTCATCGTATCAATTTACTCTTTTTAAATTATCGTCCGGTAAACGGTCTACCATATAGTTGTAAGGGTCAATACCTGCCAGGTAAGGCTTTTCTTTTACCATAAATGTAAACTCATTCCTTTGTTTATCAATTTTCACACGTTTGAGCACAAGCGGCTTGCCGGGTGTTTTACTGTCCTTTCCTTCAGCAAAAACACCTATGTCTATAAAATCATTCACCGGGGTTTTAGCTTCTTTACCTAACGAATCAGAATAGAATTTTTCTGAACTGGTTGTTATTTTCACCTCGTACTCATTCTCCTTCTTGGTATAGCTTGCATTGTCTACTTTATTTGAGAACAAAGTGATACGCTCCAGCAAGTCCGTGACAAGGTATTGCAGGCTGTCAGGAGTTGCTGCGCGGAAAGCCCTCAAAGCAGATAATGACGTGGCATAAGGCGGTTGTTTATAGGCATAGGTATCTATCAGTGACCGTAACGCCATATTCATATTTTCTTCACCTATCATTTCTTTCAGGTAATAGAACAGTACACTTGCTTTCTGATAGTAAATATATTGCTGGTGTTCTACTTTAACAATAGGGCGTTCGGCTTCAAATTCGCTGCTGCGTGCACGTAGGTAACCATCCATCTCATATTTCAGGAATTTTTTCATTTTATCCTTGCCATATTCCTTTTCCATTACCATTAGAGATGAATACTGCGCAAACCCTTCGCTCATCATTTCGCTGCCTTGCATATTAGCGCCGCATAGCTGATGTGCCCAGTACTGGTGCCCCATCTCGTGCGCTACTACATAAAAAACAAAATCTATATCATCTTTAGTTACATCGCGCAGGTCGGTTATAAAGCCTATACCCTCGCTGTATGGCATAGTACCGGGAAATGCCTGTGCAAAACTCTGATAGCGCGGAAACTCTATGATACGGGCCTGCTTATGAAAATAAGGTCCGAAATTGGCTGTATAATAGCTGAGCGACTTCTCAATGCTGTTTAGCATGTTCGGCACATTATATGCATGGTCTTTGTGATAATATACTTCTATATCTATCCCGTTCCATTTCTTACGTGCCACCTCGTAGCGTGCAGATACAAATGAATAAAAATTGAGCGATGGTTTATCCAGTTTGTAATTAAAATATCTCTTGCCATTTGCTTCCCAGCTTTTCACCAGGCTACCCGGCGCCACAGCCACCTGGTCTTTCGCTGTACTTATCACCGTATTTACATCTACCCAATCAGCATCTTTTACCACATAATTATTCTTCCTGTCGGCTATATCTGCTTCATTCAATACAGGCAGCCTTCTTTTTACAGGCAGTTTATATTTTTTGCGCTTGTTCTTATCATTCAATTCACCATCAGGATTATAGCCGAAAGATGGCATGATATCTTCATTATTGAAAAACGTACCATTTTCAGTAAGCTGTGTAAAGCTCACCTCATTTTCAAAACCTTTGGTTTTAACCTCTAGGTTTACCTGTATATTCATCGAATCATTAGGCTGCATTGGTGTAGCCAAATGAACTATGCGAAACTTTATTTTCTTATCATCCAGGACTATTTTACTGCCGGGTATTAATACCTGCACATTATCCGACACATCAGGCATGTTCAAGTACAACTCAGAAATAGGTTGCCCGGATATATTATGAACCCATGCATTTACCGCTACCTTCATAGCCCGGTTATACGGGTCAAGGTCTATTTTATAATCCAGTTTATACCAGCGTGGTTGTGCTGCCCCTTCATATTTTTTATACTTTTTCTCATAGTCTACACGCTTAAGTTCTCTTTCCTTAGGGGCATCGTAGGTATTCAGCACTTTGGTATTATAGTATACAAAGCCTGAGCAGGCTATAAATGCCAGTAACACTATAGATACAAAAGCAAGATTGTGCCTGAAAGCAGCACGGGCAGCCAGCCGCCTTTGGTGGAAATCGGTCTCTTTACCCCTTACGTAGTAAGCAAATACTACAAATGCCACTAAAAATATGAACAACGACCAATACACGTTGAACCAAACTACAGATAGCACAAACGGGCCAAAGCCATTCATATCTGAGTAAGTAACATTTGGCGCCCCTCCATAATCCAGCATATGGGTGCTGATCTCTAACACAGACCAGATAAAACTGTTTACAATAACAAAACTTACAAAAGCGAAATAGGCTATATACCTGTTATTGATAAGATAATGGAAGAACAGTGCGGCAATGGTAAAATAAGTAAAGTTGAGCAGGTCCATTACAAGCAGGGAACTTATATAAACCCCTGGTTGTAAACGCGTATAACCATAGCAAAGCTGCGCTACCATACCTACGATAATGGTACCTGCTAATACTATAGCCAGCGTAATAATAATAGCGGCCAGCTTAGACACAAACAAAGATGCGGTACGAACGGGTGTGGCATCCTGTATCTCGTTTATGTGTGCATCCCTTTCTTTCCACACCAGCACACCTGAATAGAAGGTAATGATGGCAATAATAAAAATAAAGAACGAACCACGTATAGTATCGATCACATCGTAAGTAACAGGATATTGGTCTGCGCCGTATCTGCCGGAGAAGCTGGTGAGCGCACTAACCAAATTAATGATCCCCATTAAAGAAATGACTATAAACGTGGGATTCTTTATAATGGACTTCACTTCAAATGCCACAAGTTTCATCATAACAGGGAAACTGTATTTACCTGCTGCATGTGGCAGAAATGTCTTACCCGATGGTACATAAACGCTGCCTTCTGCATCCGCTATTTTCTTTTTGCGACTCCCTTCTTTCTTGGTATTAAAAGAAAAGCGCGTGTACATGAAAGCTAACAACACAAGGCTAAGCGCCACCCATATTATCCTGTTCCACAAGAAGGCACCTACCAGGGGAGTTGCATGCAGGTTCTTTTCATCAACCGTCATGTATTTTGACAGGATGCCTTCCGGGCGGAAACCAAACGGATCGAGGATATTAGCCAGCCATTCGTTTTGAATATCATTGGTAAAGCCGGTGGATACACCATACAATATCAATACAAGCATGGCACCTACAAACGAAACGATATTACTGCGGAATATGATAGCCAGCGAAAACAGTAAGACCCCGGTAATGATAACATTAGGAATACCAAAACTTACCAACCCCATCCAGTGGCCAGACCATATGACCGGTCCATACCGTTGTGCCTCTACCCATGGCATTAACGGCGCAAGCAATGCGCCAACCGAAATACCGAGCAATGGTATCACAGCCATAGTCACACTACCGAAAAATTTTCCAAAGAAATAATCCCGCTTCTTTACAGGCGATGAAAATATAAGCTGGTAGATATTGTATTGAAAATCCCGGTTAGCAGTAGCATTCATAAATGCGGTTGTCATCAGCAGGCATACCAGCGACATTACACCGTAATAATTCTGTACGATATGCGGAGCATTTTTATGTACACTACCTACCCCTCCGCCTATAGTTACAGAATCAGATGATACAGCGCCAAATACCAGCAATGCGTTGATTGCGAAGAATATCCACATCATTGGCGAGCGCAGCCAATATTTCCATTCGTAAGTAATAAATTTCCACATAGCAAAACAGGTTTAGAGGTTATACAAGTTCATTTAATTTGGCAAAGAATACATCTTCCAGGTTTTCTTCAGCGGCATTGAAGCCACTGTTCATTGCCTCATCAGAAAAAACATGTATCAAAGGTTTTCCTCCTACCAGTTTGTTGGAGATTACTTTGTATTCCTTTTGATATGCAGGTAATTCATCTTTTGAAATGCGTTTTTCCCATACCTTGCCGCGTATTTCACGCAGCGCTTCATCGGTGCTGCCGCTAAACAATACTCTGCCCTTATCCATGATCGCCATGTCCGTACATAGCTCACGCACATCCTGCACAATATGGGTAGATAGTATTACGATCACATGCTCTCCTATTTCGCTCAGGATATTATAAAACCGGTTGCGCTCTCCCGGGTCAAGTCCCGCAGTAGGCTCATCTACAATTACCAATTGGGGATTACCTATCAGGCATTGGGCTATTCCAAAACGCTGCCGCATCCCCCCGCTGAAAGAGCTTACCGATTTCTTCCGGTGCTCGTATAAGTTCACTTTTTGCAGTAGCATCATCACCATCTCTTTTCGCTCTGCTTTATTATCAAATCCTTTTATTACCGCCAGGTAGTCCAGCAGGTCTATCGCAGAGGTGCGCGGGTAAACACCAAATTCCTGCGGCAAATAACCCAGCACTTTCCGCACAGCATCTTTATTGTTAAGCACGTCTATACTGCCCAGCATTACCTCCCCACTGTCAGCGTCCTGCAAGGTGGCCAGGGTACGCATGAGCGAAGATTTACCGGCCCCGTTAGGGCCCAGCAGGCCAAACATGCCTTTATTTATAGTGAGCGAAACATTGTCCAGCGCCAATACGCCATTACCGTATTGCTTATTCAGGTTGTTGATGATCAGTTGCATAAAAGTGGAGGTTGACAAGATTAAATCGCAGTGAAGTCTAAAAAGTTACAATATTTTAAAGAAATATTGCAACTCTTAAAATATCCCCCGCATTATCCCCGGATCCTTCTACACTTCTATGGCAGTGGTATCATTTTCTGCACCTTTTTTTTCAGCTTGAAACGTTTGGCAAAATACAACCGGAAATTCCCCGTTTGGAACTCCTGCCACGCATCTGTGATAGGACTGGTATTGCGCGTCACGAAATTGACATAGGCCACTCCGGCAAAATACCGTTCAGAATTATAGCCGGTAGATAGCCTGAAGATACCATTGAGCTGTGTTCCCAGGTTCTTATCTGTAATATCCAGTTTCGTATTGGTAATAGAAGTATAGTTTACACCTGTGCCTACCGATAGTGAACCTGTTAAAAAATAGTGTTGCTTTACCACTAGTGTATAAGCATACCCAACATTCAGGGCAAGACAAAAAATATGGCTGCGGTTAAAATCAGACCGTTTAAAAAACTCGGGGTAGACCAGGTTTAATGGTATAATAGCAGAATCTGCATTGATGCTGATATAATGCAATCCCCCACCCGCCACCAACGATCCCGCACTCCGCTTTTGGTATTCGTTTTGCAAATAGGCTGCACGGTATGAAAAACGCCGGTGGTTAAAAATGTATTGCATATTGAGCCCTACATTCTTTGTCTTAATATCACTTCTTTGGGGAAACAAGCTGCCATACGCTGCCCTATCCTGCAACACGCTGCGGTTGGCTATATAATACCCGTTGTAAAACTGGGCATACAGGTCTGCTGTTACTTTCCTGGAATATACATAAGACTGAAGGTCGAGGAACCTGGTTTTGCCGTACTTCTTATTATCGTCATTGATGAAGGGAAGGCGGAAGCCTAGGTTGATGCCAACATATTTATAGGTAAACCCGATGCCGCTGTTGAAATTATCATTGGGGCGGTATTTCAGGCGCTGGCTGTTGCCATATTCTCCCAGTATATAACCTGTAAACTTCCGGGAGCCATACAGGCGCACTGTCAGTTCTTTTGAATGATCGCTGATATAAGTACTGTCTATTGGCGTTTTCTTTCCCTCAGCCGGCCCTGCATAACTACTAAACCATAAACCAGACAAACACAAAACCCACAACAGAATCCTCATATACTTCGTTATACTTAAGCTATTTAATATTAGGCTATAATGACCAGATTTGCAATTACCAACAAAAATCTCTATTTTTTGTTTAAAATGCAGCGCTTATAATTATTTGACAATCAAATCCTTTTACACTACACACCATGTTATTTATATGCCCCGCTGGATAAAATTACTACTGAAGATCGTTGCCGGATTTCTTGGATTGGTTGCACTTTTAATGATCAGCCTGGCTATATACATCAACACCCATAAGCAAGCCCTGATAAAAACCGTAGGTGCACAACTGAGCGATCATATATACGGCGAATTGAAGATAGGAAATATGGCACCCGAACTATTACGGGGATTCCCCAATATTTCTGTTTCACTAAAAAATGTGGTATTGCGCGATAGCTTATGGAAAATGCACCACCACGACCTGCTCAATGCTGAATCTATATACGTAGAAGTAAATGCACTTTCTCTTGTACAGAACAAGCCTAAGATAAACCAGGTAACCATTGAGAATGGTAATATCTATTTATTTACAGACAGCCTCGATTATAGTAACGCCAGTGCAATAGCCCGGCAGGACACCAGCAAAGGCAAGAAAGGGGAGATCAAAATAAAACACCTGGATTTTTCTAACGTGCGCTTTACATTCGAACATAAATGGAAGAACAAATTATTCACACTTGATATTAAAGACCTCTCTGCAAGGCTGCATTATAATGCAACCGGCTGGAATGCTTCTGTTAGTATCAATACACTGATAAAAGACTTTGCATTCAATACCCTTAAAGGCAGTTTCGTAAAAAACCAGCGGCTTAAGGCCAATCTTAAATTGCAATTTACCAGTGCCAATAAAGTACTGAGCCTGAAAGAACAACCCTTATACCTTAACGACGAGAAGATATTTGTTTCCGGCAATTTCGGTTTCGGAGCAAAACCGGTGCCGTTCAAACTAACCTTTGCATCGAAATCTATCAGGTTCAAAGCAGCTAAAGCATTCCTTACCCCAGCCATAGCTTCTAAACTGGAGGGGCTGGACCTGGAGAATCCGGTAAAGGTGAACACAATTTTATACGGTTATATGAAATTCAGGGATACCCCATGGGTGCGCGTGTACTGGGATATAAAGAACAATACCCTTTACTCCCCTGCAGGAGAAGTATCTCATGCCAGCTTCAGGGGTATGTATGATAACGAAGTGAAAAAAGGTCTTGGCCATAAGGATGATAACGGTGCGATCTCATTAAAAAACATGACGGGCGAATGGGAAGGCATCCCTTTTACAGCCGATACGGTAAACGTCTTTAATCTTACCCGCCCGGTACTGTTCTGTCGCTTTAAATCAAACTTTCAGCTTGACAAGCTCAATTCGATCATGGGGCAACAAACATTCCGTTTCACCGCCGGCAGCGCCAATATGAACTTTGTTTACAAAGGAGGCATTAATGAAGATGACACCACGCACCCGTATATAAACGGCGCTATAGAAATAAAAGACGGCAGTGTCACCTACCTGCCACGCAGCCTGAGCTTTGTACATACCAATGCAACGCTCTATTTTACAGGCGATGACCTGTTCCTGAAAAATGTACGCGTGCAAGGCAGGGAAAGTGTGCTGTTTATGGAAGGCTCTATCAAAAACTTCCTCAACCTGTATTATTCTGCGCCGGATAAAATTGTTATCGATTGGAAAGTTCGCAGTCCAAAGATAAACCTGAATGAATTCCGCTCATTCTTGGGTAAGCGCCAATACTCCGTTGCCCCAAGAGTGCAAAAGAATAACCATCGTAAACTGAACCGCCTGCTGCGGCAGCTGGATGTAATTTTAGACCAAAGTAATGTAAACTTAAATATTGCTATCAACCAATTGGTGTACCGGAAGTTTGAAGCCAGCAATATCAATGCAACGGTAATTTTGAAACGGGTGGGCATTGTGTTACCTAACATAAGCCTGAACCATGCAGGAGGCACATTACAGGTGAACGGAGATGTAAACCCTTCCGGCAGCAGCAATATCTTCAACCTGAATGCTAAACTGAACAATGTGCATGTGCAGGAAATATTTTACAGCTTTGAGAATTTCGGGCAGGATGCACTGTCTGACAAAAACATCAGAGGCTCTCTGTTTGCTGATGCCAATATACGCGGCAACTTGAAACAGGACGGCGGCCTTGCACCGGGCTCACTGAATGGCTATGTTAACTTTGATCTGCGCAATGGAGCACTGGTCAATTTCGAGCCTTTTGAAAAAATAGGCAAGTATGTGTTCCGTAAACGCAATCTTTCCAATATTACATTCAACAACCTGAAAAACCGCCTGGATATAGATCACAATAAGATCATCATCAACCCTATGCAAATCGAATCAAGCGCCTTGAATATGTTTATACAAGGTGTGTATGGCATACCACGCGGCACAGATATAGACATGGAGATCCCATTGCGCAACCCTAAGAAAGATGAATTTATAGCAGATGAGAATGTGCGGCTGGCACGTAGTCGTAAGGGCATTGTGCTGTACCTGAAGGCTACCGATGAAGGTGAGGATAAAGTGAAAATAAAATGGAACCCCAAGGGCAAAAAAATAGAAACCAAAGACACCGTCGGCATACAGCAATGATAAAACAATATAAAGGGTTTATTATTTACCTTGCTGCACTCTCAGTATTAGCAGGGTATCTTTTCTCCAAGGCATCATGGATAGGCCGCATCGGCATCCGGTTGTTTTACAAGCAATACAGCTTTCTTAAAACATGGTGGAAAGGTGCGGGTGTAGCTTTTATTATACTGCTACTGCTGTTTACTGCACATGAGTATTTCAACAGGAAGCTTAAACCATCTTCGGCACGCTTGTTACATACAACCTCTCTCTTGTTGTCTTTGGCAGGCCTGTTCTTTACTTTCCTTGATTTCCGCCATACCCTAAAACACCGCTGGATGGGTGAACGATTTCATTTAGGTGCATATTGCTTCTGGATAGGATGGATATCGATCTGCATCCTGTTTTTATCGAAAAGGAAAGAAATGCCGGTATTATAATTTGAGATAAAACGGCTGCAGCAGTTTCTCAAAAGCCGGTGTGTATGTGTGATTAGGTTCGTATATACACAGGTCGTTTGTTTCCGTATCAGTAGAATACCCCCTTGCACAAAGGCTTATAACCCGGTTGAAAGCGGATGTTAGTTTAGGCCGCACCTGCAGTTTCGATACTATGCGCCAATCATGTTTTTGCAATAAGGCCTGCCAGTTCATATGTTCGGCATACGGCAGCAATATAGAGGCATAACCTTCCGGCTTCAGGCAACCATTCAATACCGTTAGCAATGCTTCATAATTAAATGTAAGTGCATGCCTGGCTATATTGCGTTCATCAGTATCACCCAGTAAGCTGTTTTGAAAAAATGGCGGATTGCAGATAACCATATCATACTCCCCCAGTGATACCGCTTTCACATCGCCCTGCATCACTTGCACGCGGTTTGCCCATGGCGAGGCTGCAATATTTTCTTTTGCCTGTAATGCTGCTGCTTCGTCCAGTTCTATCGCATCTATATGTATCTCAGCATTGCGCTGCGCCAGCATCAGCGATAGCAAACCCGTTCCCGTACCAATATCCAGCACTTTTTTCACCTGCGGCAAAACCGGCGTCCAGGCACCTTGTATGCACGCATCTGTAGACACCTTCATGGCGCACCGGTCCTGGTGCACGGTAAATTGTTTGAAACGGAAATATTGGTTACTCATGTCCAGGCTGCGCGCGGTGTAGGTGATATGGACAAATCTGTAAACTGGCCCGCCAGGTATTTATAATGCGCCGTAATACCAATCATAGCAGCATTATCCGTGCAGTATTCAAATTTGGGTATATATACCTGCCAGCCATATTGCTCGCCTGCCTCTGTAAGGGCTTTACGCAAACCACTGTTGGCAGACACGCCACCGGCAATGCCTATATGCCTTATACCCAGGTCATCTGCAGCCTGCTTCAGTTTTTTCATCAGCATCTTTATGATTGTATGCTGCACAGAAGCACAAATATCTGCCAGGTTGTTTTCTACAAAAGCCGCATCCAGTTTTTTCTCCTTTTGCAAAAAGTAAAGCACGGCTGTTTTAATACCGCTGAAAGTAAAAGCATAGCCGTCCATATCACTCACCGGGAACACAAAGCGCTTAGGATTGCCCTGCGCTGCATACTTATCTATCAACGGGCCACCGGGATAAGGCAGGCCCAGCATCTTAGCGGTTTTATCAAAGGCTTCGCCCGCAGCATCGTCCATTGTCTCCCCTATTACTTCCATATCCAGGTGGCTGCGGCAAAGCACTATTTGTGTATGCCCACCCGATACCGTAAGGCATAAAAACGGGAACTCAGGCTTGGGGTCATCTATAAAATGCGCCAACACATGCGCCTGCATATGATGCACAGCTATCAGCGGTACATTCAGCGCCTGCGCATACGATTTTGCAAAGCAGGCTCCTACCAGCAAAGAACCTATCAGCCCCGGTGCCTGGGTAAATGCTACTGCCTGTATATCTGTTTTGCCGACACCCGCATTTTGCAGGGCTACATCTACTACAGGCACTATATTCTGCATATGCGCCCGCGACGCCATTTCAGGTACCACCCCGCCATATTGCTCATGTACTTTTTGGGTAGCTATCACATTGCTCAGCACCTTGCCATCTTGTACAATGGCTGCACTCGTTTCATCGCAGGAAGATTCTATCGCTAATATATTTGTATGGCTCATATTGCTGCGCAAAATTCAGCATTATATAATTAAATAACAAAATACTGCTGACCCTATGAATAACAAGCCTGAGTTTTACCTTTGTTCGTAACAATTACATATATGAGAAGAGGCTTGCTTTATTTCATCCTGCTTTTTGCTGTATCATTTCAAAGCTGCGATAGCGGGGATGGTAAGAATACTTATAATGGCGAACCGGTATTGCTAAAGTTCAATTTTATACCAGGCACCCAATACCAATACCTGCTGGATAGCAAGCTGGCCGTAGAACCTGAGGTAAATGGCGTGACCATGACGATAAACCAGGATATGAAGCTGGTAGCCAGCTATGTGGTAAACAGCACAGTAAATAATGGTAAACAAGTTAGTATTACATACGACCGGATAACGATGAAATCGGGCAATTCTATGCTGACTAAAGAATTTGACTCTGACGATACGGCCAATGTAGACCCGATATTCCTGAATGTAAAAGACATGGTGCATAAGCCCTTCAATATGACCATAGCCGATAACGGGGATGTTATAGCTTTTGAGCAGCCATTGATAGACGACAGCAGCAGCACCGACCCTATGACAGACAGCTCTATACGTAAAATGATGACCCAGTCCTTAAACATCTACCCTTCAGTGGCAGTAAAGCCCGGCGATACCTGGACAAAAACTTTTACCTCATCTATCGGGTTCATTAATATGAACCTTGCCAATAGCTATAAACTGGTATCGATAAATAACGGCATGGCGCATATAGAGCTATCATCTAAAATAACCCCCGAGTTAAGCAGTAATGTGCAGGAACTGAGCATGGATATAACCGGCGTACAAACAGGCACACTGGAAGTAGAAATAGGTACCGGCCTTATAACCGATGCCAAGATAACCCAGCAAATGAAAGGTAAACTAAATATGGGTGGCAACGAAGTACCTATGAATGCCAAAGCCGAGATACATATTACAGGCAGCAGGGTAAAATAAAAATCCCCCAACAACTTCTGTCCGACAGCGCTCTTTGGGGAATCTTCTAAGTAGCAATTAAACTTGCAAACTATATAGTTCAATTATTGTGCCAAGTCATCATCTTTTTTGTCATCTTCCGGCAATGTTTCATTTCCATTAACATTTGGCCCGAGATGCTCTTCTTCATTCGGGTTCCACTCTATAATGAAGTTGTTACGGCCCGTACCCATCAGTATCGTCATGAAATGCTGCTGTACCAGTTCCAGCATGGCCAGGAATGTAAAAATGGCATGAATACGGTTCTCGCATTGTGAAAAAATGTTCTCAAATGCCACACGGCCATTGGTCTTCATATAATCCAGCATAAAGACTTTCTGCCCTTCCATGCTGTAGTTATACTTTACTACTACGTGCTGCGGCTTATCATTTCGGTCTTTAAAGCGCTTCATCACCTTCTCAAAAGACTGCATCAGTTTATACATCGTTACCGTCTGTATCTCGGTACCTTCGGCATATTCTTCACCCAGCGCTTCCAGTTCTTTACGTATGTTACCGCGTTTCTGCATCAGCAGGCGTTCGGCTTCCATTATCACCATCTGCTCCGAAGCCTCTTTGAAACGCTTGTATTCAAGTATCTTGTCTACCAGTTCCTGGCGCGGGTCTATTTCGTTGCCATGAGCATCCAGCTCTTTACGCGGCAAAAGCATTTTGGCTTTGATGCGCATCAACGTAGATATGAACAGGATAAACTCACTGGCCAGCTCTATGTTCAGCGATTCCAGGTGATGTATATAATCAAGAAAATCTTTGGTAAGCCCATGAATGGGAATATTATAAATATCCAGTTCATCACGTTCAATGAAGAACAGGAGCAGGTCGAAAGGACCTTCAAACTGGGGTAATTTTATCTGGTATGTTGCTGACATTATATTTATTATGAGCTAAGCAGCTCCTGCATTCAAATATACACCTATAACAGGCTTAAAACTTATATAAAAATCCCAGTGTGAATATCTGCTTGATCTGCCACCAGCCCAGGCTCTCCCCCGGCTCGTTTTTAGCCACTTTTTTGCCGCTTGCTTTATCCACATAGATCGACACATATGGAATATCATTATCATAAATAAAGGTAGCACCCAGGGAAAGTGTAAAGAATTTAGACATTTTCATCAGGAACAGGTTATCCCAAAGTATATCTATGTTGCCGGGGCTATCCTTCTTCACGATTACACCGGCACTATTTACCGTATTTTTTGCCAGGTAATTGGTATAAAGATCCAGCCTGGTTTTATAGCTGATGCTCTTTGAGATATTTGCGATATAACGACCGGAGAAATAGGCACCAAATTCAAACCTGGATGTTTTGCCGCTGTCAATACCAAAAGCACCCTTACCCGTCATAGAGGTATAGTAGGCGTCTGCAACCGTCAGCCTGGCTGCTGCGGGAGACAGGAATAAGCTCAGGTCAGTACCTTTCCTGTATTCAATACCCAATGCCAGTGTAAAGTAAGCTGGTGACAAGAATTTGGATGTAGAGAAGGTATCCCAACCCGGTACGGAATAATCAAAACCCTTGGTGAACTGCGATTTGAAGTTGAATAAGGTGGTGAGGTAGAAGTTCTTTGTCGTGTCTATACGCACACCGTATTTAGAAGTAAAGTCTATACGGTCGTCTGTTTTACGGGGCTTAAAATCGTTGGAAAATGCATAAAAAAGGCCGTAGTTCAGGTCAAGGTTATTGGTCCACACCTGCCCGTGGTACAGGCGGGTCATGTAGCCGTTAAACAGGCCATTTACGGTAAGCGAGGCTACCTCACCCCCGGCTGCCCAATTGTGCAAAAAACCTTCGTTTAGGCCAATATTCAGCGTACCACCTTTCAGCCATGCAACCGTATCCTTATTTTCCGTTTCAAAAGATTTTTTCAGGTTATCTGTATTGGCCAGTTGCGCCGAGGCGATTGTAGCAAACAATAAAACAGGAAAAAGAAGTAAAAATGATCTTTTCATAAATAGCTGTATTATACTGTATGGCGTTATTATTTAGGTTTGTATTTAGATTCCTGCAGGAAACGTTGTGGATCTGTTTTGGCTTGTACCAGCTGTTGCAAGGTCATTTGCGGGTGCTCTTTCATATAGGCTTTTACTATCTGCAAGCCGGTAAATGTACCCACATTGCCGGGGCTGCCCGGCAAACCGGTCGATTCAGGTGCATCACTTACATACCGCAGTATTTCCTGCCAGTTGGTACTATACAAGAAGTTTTTACTGATAAAGAAATTATAGATCAGCGCTTCGTTCTTCACGCACCATTCCTGTTGCTCTTTTGTGTAGGAAAGCAACTGCTCTTCCGGCAGGTCAGGCAGCACCTTGCTTACATAGTACATTTCTTTACCGCGCTGTATCATCATATCCAGCAGCGTTCTGTTATCCGGCTGAAAGGGCATTACATCTTCGTAGATAGCACGGAATGCAGCAACAGGTATGTTTTCAGGCTCCAGCTTTTCAGCCATATATTCAGGTATACCTACCGATCTATAATAAGGGTAAGATGCGCCAAGGAACATATCCAACCCTATCCCCAATATATCTCCATAAGTAAAGGCACCATATTTATTCAGCAGTGATGTTATGTAAATAACTTTAGGCTCTTTAAATGCAGGGAAATAATGCTTAGCATATTTAAAACCGCTTGCCAATTGTTCGTCCAACTCTTTTGTATCAGGAAAATGTTTATTTATAGTATCAAACAAGCCCCTGTAGTCCTTATAGGTAAGAAAGGTTCTCATGCCCTTTTGTATGCCGGGGTTGCTGTCTGAAAAATTGCCTTGTATACCAAGGCCCATTAATGTATCCAGGTAAAAATTCAGGAAATCAGGGTATTTCGTTGATAAAGCCTGCAACCCTGCACCAATATGGTTGGTATCAATCGCTGCCAGGTCACGGTCAAACCGGCGGCTGTTCAGCTTTACTTCTACCTTGGTTACGTCCGGCTTGCTTTCGCCGCTGTTATTGCAGCTGTTTAGTGTGGCCAGCAGCAATGCTGCTATCAAAAAGCACTGTGGCAAACCTGTGGATAACTTAACAGCCCGTTGGAATGATTTGATGAACATCAATGAATTGGATTTACTTTTACAGCGGCAAAAATAATAAGCCTGCCCGAAAGGTATCTTATTTCATTTTTAAGCATTTATCAAAGAACATATATGAGGAAATTTTTCCTTGCAGCCCTTTTAGCTTTAGCATCTACACAGGTGATGGCACAGCAATATGAATACGGCACACCGGTACCGGTACGTGGCGGAGATGACCGTCCTACCCGGTTCGGGCTGTTCATTGCTCCCAATATCTCGTGGATGAAGCCTACTTCCAACAAAAGCAATGATAAATTATACCTCATAGATGCAGGCGGCAGTAAGGTAGGTTTTAGCTGGGGCCTGATGATCGATTACTTCTTTGCCGAAAACTATGGTATCGCTACCGGTTTTTCCATCACAAGCACCGGCGGCAAGATCAATACGCAGTTCAATCCTAACCTGGCCAATCCGCCGGCTGACACCAACCTGGTAACCAGTACCTCTTTCGATTATAAATTGCGGTTCCTCGAAGTACCTTTTGCACTAAAGCTTCGCAGCGATGAACTCGAGCCGGGCGGTACCCGCCTTTTTGGCCAGCTAGGCTTAACAGCAGCAGCCTGTATAGGCAAGAAAGCCAGCTATGATGTCACTTATTATGATGCAGTCGGGGTATCTAGAACAGTACAAGGCGAAAATGAAAAGTTGACAGGCACCAGCATATCGCCGGTTATGCTGCAACTGAACCTGGGTGGCGGTATTGAATACCCCATCACGCAAAAACTGAGCTTTTACGCGGGCATTTTTTTCAACAATGGTTTTGTACCCGATGCCACCTTCCCAAAACAATTTGACCTGGATTATACCGGCAAATTTGACGATGGTAATGTGAGACTGAACAATGTATGTATACGCCTTGGTCTGTTCTTCTAACAATATTTTAGCCGTTTAACCAAAACCAGCCCGTACTTTTTGTGCGGGCTTAATTTTTATAACTTATTTCACACCCGGTTGAAGAACTTTGTACTGTAGGATGGGTTAGATTCATAGTGTACCATTAAAACTATAATGCCTAACGGCTAAATTTGAGTCATGAAGATTTTTATTGCACAGCAGAATTATCATATCGGCAATTTTGAGGCAAACACAGCTAAGATCATTTCAGCTATACGCGAAGCTAAAAAGCAGGGCGGCGAACTCATTGTTTTTTCTGAGTTGGCTGTATGTGGTTATCCACCGCGTGATTTTCTAGAGTTCAACGATTTTATAGAACAAAGCCAGGCCGCTATAGATAAAATAAAAGCTGAAGCAGATACCATAGGTGTGTTGGTAGGTGCGCCGTCACGCAACCCCAAACCGGAAGGAAAAGACCTGTTCAACAGTGCATACTTATTATACGAACAAGAGGTAAAAGGTATTGCCCACAAAACCCTGCTGCCCAACTACGATATATTTGACGAATACCGGTATTTCGAACCTGCCTATGAATGGAATGTGATGGAGTTTAAAGGTATACGTATGGCGGTTACTATTTGTGAAGACATCTGGGATATGAGCCCTAACCCGTTGTACCGGATACAGCCCATGGACAAACTGATGGAGCAAATGCCAAATGTAATGATCAACCTGAGTGCATCCCCATTCGATTATGTACATGCAGACGGTCGCATTAGTATAGTAAAACAAAACGCTGCCAAATACAACCTGCCGGTTATCTATTGCAATACAGTAGGCTCACAAACCGAGATCATATTTGACGGTGGTTCATTGGCTATGAACCGCAACCAGGACCTGATCGTTGAAATGCCTTATTTCGAAGAGGCTTTAGTAGCAGTCAATTTGCGGGTTGACGGTAGCTTTGATGAACTTCCGGTAAGACATGCGGCACAAGTACCACTGGCACAGCTTATGCCCGACGAATTGGACGACAACCTGGGTATTGCTAATATCCACCGGGCCATTATTACCAGCATCCGCGATTACTTTAGCAAAATGGGCTTTACCAAAGCAATTGTTGCATCATCGGGTGGTATAGACAGCGCTGTGGTTTTAGCTCTTGCCTGCGAAGCATTAGGTCCGCAAAATGTGAGGGCGCTGCTAATGCCCTCGCAATATTCCAGTACGCATTCCGTATCAGATGCAGAACGCCTATCTAAGAACTTAGGTAGCCCATACGATATCATAGCTATTGAAGATATTTTCAAAACATTTGAAAGTTCATTAGATCCTGTTTTTAAAGGACTGCCGTTTAATGTGGCAGAAGAGAACCTTCAATCGCGCATAAGAGGCGCACTGGTTATGGCTTTGGCCAATAAGTTCAATTGTATTTTGCTGAATACGTCAAACAAAAGTGAACTGGCTACCGGCTATGGCACACTATACGGCGATATGGCCGGCGGCCTTGGAGTATTGGGCGACCTTTATAAAATGCAGGTATATGCACTGGCACGCTATATAAACCGAACTGTTGAAATTATTCCGCTGAACATCATCAACAAAGCGCCTTCGGCCGAATTAAGACCCGGCCAAAAAGATAGTGACAGCCTGCCCGACTACTATACACTCGACCCAATACTTTATCAATACATAGAGCGCCGCAGGGGACCAAAGGAAATAATAGCTATGGGCTACGATGCAGCATTGGTTGCACGTGTACTGAAAATGGTAAACACCAATGAATATAAACGCAACCAATTCTGTCCCATTATACGGGTATCCCCTAAAGCATTTGGTATAGGAAGGCGCGTACCTATTGTAGGCAAGTATCTTTCCTAAAACAACAACCCCGCTTACGCGGGGTTGGGTAAATATCTATATGTATGTATTTGTTTGCTTGCCTGTTTTGTTTTGCCTCTTATAATTGTGTAGCTGTATACACTACATCTACTGAATAGTTACCTGCAGGGTATGCAAAACCCGGTGTAGCCTGGTATTGTACAGAGAAGGTCTGGTTGCCGCCACGGGTACCGTTGGTGATCAGGCTCTGGTTAGTTGCTGTGATATCACCGCTGCTGCTGTAGTACCGCCTGTACCGTTAGCACTCACTTTCACATCCAGTACAC
>JANINW010000037.1:0-131628 GCA_024508935.1 Flavipsychrobacter sp.
TTCCATTTTGGCAGGTCTAATTCTGGGTTCTTATCGGCAATGATTGTAAATGTAAAATCATACTGCTGCTGCAACTTACAAATGGCAGGTATAATATCATTTAGATAAGGCAGTGTAGAATGGCTGCCTGTCCATCCTACCACCAGCGGATGGTTGCCATGTTCTTTTATTTTGTTGTGCATCCGTTCCATGTCTACACAAGTGGGCAGCTTTATTACATGGTTATTATACTGCCGGGCATATTGACATAAATAATCATTTCCTGGCGTTACCTTGTAAGCCCATTTACAGATCGAAGCTACTTTCCAGTTAGCTTTAAGGGATGCTGCAAGTTTATTGCTGCTGCTGGTATTCGGTATCCAGATGGCATCGTCAAAATCATAAATGATCTTTTTGCGCCAAAGTTTTGCCAGTATCCATTCAAACACAGGAGGGCCTACCGGTGCGGATTCTCTATGAATAAAAATATAGTCGAAAAATGGAGCATCAAACAAAACAGTTTTCCACCGTTTAAGAAAGCCTTTCAAAATGCCGGTTGCCTTTGATAAGGTATTCCCATTGCCATAAAGCAGTTTCCAGGTATTTGCATCCATAAACGGGGCTATCCTGTAGTCGATATCTGCGTTTTCTATATAAGGTATAAACAGCTCAACCCTGAAACGCTGCGATGGCGCAACGTGTGTGGGATATGGAACAATGAACAATACCTTCTTGTTACGCATGGTCATTTTTTATAGCTGCTGTAAAACCAGCAATATATTTTTCTATGCTGAATTTTTCACGCACATAGGTTTTTGCGGCCATGCCTAGCTGTGCTCTTAGCGGTGCATTGCCGGCAAGCGTCACAATTGCTGCTGTCATAGCATCTATATCAGCTACAGGCACTAACATACCCGTGCGCCCGTTATCAATTATTTCCTGTGGTCCGCCACATTTAGTGGCTATCACCGGTATGCCGTAAATGCATGCTTCCATAGTGGTCATGGACAAAGATTCACCATCAGAGAAGTTAAGTAGTATATCGGCTGCTTTGATCTCCTGTTCTACATTGCTGTTAAAAGGAGAAAATGTTACCAGCTCCTCAATATCCAGTGCTTTAGCATTCGTTTCCAGTTCTTTTTTAAAATGTTTGTTTTTTTCCAGCCCCATGTCGCCACCTACAAATTTTAAAACAATATCCGCACCTTGCTGCTTTGCATTATAAAATGCCTGCAGTGCATACTCCTGTCCCTTGCCTTTAATATAGTTTCCGAGGTAGAGCAGTTTAACCGGTTTACTATCACCCGGCTGTTTTGCAGGCAGATGTTCGGTAAAATCAACAGGGTCGTATATACGGATGGTATTGTTACCGGGAGGCAATTGACTGCGCACAATATCTGAAACGGCAATGACTTTATGGGAATGTTTCTGAGCAAAATGCACCCATATACTGCGGAAAATACCCGGTAAGCTAGCCGGAAGAAAACGCACATAGGTAATCAGCCTGCCTTTATACCCGGTCATTTTCAGCATAGCGCCCAGCAAGTTGTACAGGTCGTTTACCTGCACCACATCCGGTTTGTATTGGCGGACAATACGCCAGAGCAATACCGTATTACGTAATAGCCTGAATGGATATTTTATTAATACCGGGATGGATTTACGAATTTCCAGGAAGGGTATTTTATAAACCTTGAACCCCTTCTCCAGCAAATGTTGCTCTAGGTTGCTTTGTTCGTTTATTACAAAAATAAATTCATGTTCATTCTTTAACAGCATAGCCTCTTCCAATGCGCATTTAAACGCACCTGTGTAAGCTATCGAGTTTTCTATGATCAGAATTTTCACGAATTGCGTAGTTTCATTTTTGTAATACCTGGCGCCACTGCTGCAGCATAGCTTTTAATGTAAAGCGCTCTGTAAGCATCCCGAAATCATCCTGCTGCGGCAGTGGTTTGCCCAGCCAATATAATATTTCCTCTGCCCACATGGTATATATCCTTTCGTCAATAATATTCAGCATTGGCAGTAAACTACCTACGGGTGTTCTTATGCAGTCTGTAACAGGCGTGTCCGGCAGGTTCTGTATATTTAATATTTCCCTGGGGCCTGTGGGGCAGTCCGTTGTTACTACCGGTATATTGCAGATAAGTGCTTCGGCCAATACATTGGGGAACCCTTCCCATGATGAAGGCAATGCAAATAAACTGCTATGTGCGTAAAATTTGAAAGCATTAGACTGGAAGCCCATCAGGTAAACATCTGCATCTTCATAGTTGCCTTTCCAGTTGCAAACTTTAAGGTCTAGTTCCGCACACAATTGCAACAGGTTCGGTTTCAATTCACCATCGCCAAGTATCATCAGGCGAACGTCTGACCGGCTGCGGACATTTTTTAGTACGCGGATCAGTTTGTCCTGCTCTTTTTGCATATGCAGCCTGCCCGATGTTATAATGACCGGGCGGGTAAAAATTTTTTCCTCTTCAGCAGTAAGTGGCTCGCCGCATTTTTGTTGGATCACATTTGTTTCGTAGAAATTATAGATGGTTTTCAGCTTTGAAGGTTGAATGCCAAAGTCTTGTTTCATTTCATCAGACAGAGCCTGCGTAACACAAATGATCTCGTCTGCTTTTTTATAGAGGAATGGTATGAGCAGTTTTTTGCGCAGCTTGCCCATCATGCCGGCTATCTCCTTGTCATGCGATTTTGAACCTCGTATACTCAATACTACTTTTTCATGCTGTCTTGTAAGCACGTTAGCATAATCGGGGCCCTCAAGAAAACTGACAGATACGTCAATATGGTTTTGTTGTTTGATCTCTCTGAGTTTTTGGAGCCTGTATCGCCATGCTTTCAATTTCCCGATAATGCCGGTGCTGGCCGGTGGGTCAACGAACACCACATTGCTACAGGTTTTGTAAAAGCGTTCTCTGCCCGTGCCCGACAATATGCATAAGGTGACGTTTATATCCTTTTCCTGCTCCAGGTAATAGCTAAGCAGGGAAATAGAGCGCTCAGCGCCACCTTTCCCTAATTCTGAACCTATCAGCAGTACATTTTTCATGATTGAGCCATCCATTTTTTATGCCACATCACAAAGCTGAGAATGCGCCACATTTTTTCAATATTATATTCCTTATGGTGTTTTTTATACCATTCATACTTTTTAAACTCATGCATAACCTCGCCTGTATTTAGAACGCCGGTTTGTGCAATGGTTTCCGGTTTTATATATTCATGAAACAGGTCATCCATTTTATGGATGAACCAGTGGAAGATAGGTATAGAGAATCCCATCTTAGGCCTCATAAACAGGTCGCCGGGCAGGTATTGATGCAATATCTCTTTCAGTATCCATTTGCTTTCTCCGTTGTGCAGCTTCAGGTCAAGCGGCATTTGTGCTGCCAGCTCTACCAGTCGGTGGTCCAGCAATGGTTCACGCCCTTCTATGCTGTTGTGCATGGTAGCCCTGTCCATTTTTACCAGCAGGTCATCGGGCAGGTAATGCTGCATATCATAGGCCATCAGGCCATTCATATCGGCATGTACAAGCGTGTCACTACGCTGGTCGTCTGTGCCCGTGGTTAGTAACCTACTCACTTCCAGCCGGCTTTGGTTTGCCAGGAAGGAATTATAAAATGCCCCGGGTGTGTTTTGGCGCAGTAGTTCATCTACAACACTGGCACGGTGTTCGGCATTTTTAAAGTAGAGGTTTTTTAGTGCCGAACTGTTGAAAAGTGTTTTGGATCCCAGCGCCATTAATTTTCGCAGGGCTGCCGGTATCTGCATAAACCGGTTATAATAATTCAGCGTGCTCACATAATGCGGATAGCCTGCAAATAATTCATCACCCCCGTTAGCAGATAATACAACCTTTATGCCTGCCTTTGCTGCCAATGCCGATATAATAGTGGTTGGCACACCTGAGGAATCCGCAAAAGGTTCATCATATACATCGTAGAAGTTTTCCATTGCCTCGTAGGCTTGTTCGATCTCGAGTATATAAGATGTATGTTTCGTATCCAGTTGCCTGGCTATTTTTTCTGCGTAAGGTGCTTCGTTAAATTGTTCGTTCCTGAAGCCTATGGTAAATGTTTCTATGTTACCATAATGTTTACGCAGTATAGCAGTAACAAGAGAGCTGTCTATACCGCCACTGAGAAAAATGCCCACCGGTACATCTGATACCATACGTATGGTGCAGGCATCTATCAGTTTTTTGTGCAGTTCTTCCTGCCATTCTACTGTCGTAAGTACAGGTGCCGGTTTGCGGAATTGTTCATTTACATCCCAGTAGCATTTTATATCGGCAGTCCCATTTCGGTAATGCAGGTAGTGGCCGGGTAATAATTTTTTTGCATGGCTGAAAATGGTCTTTTCGCGCGATATATAACCAAAGCGAAAGTATTCAGTTACTGCTGCGCCATCAATGTCTTTATTGGTCATCAATGGCATGATAGCTTTTAGCTCGCTGGCAAACGCAAATCCATTATCAGTTGTGTAGTATAATGGCTTCACACCCATCCTGTCGCGAAAAACATATATACTATGGTCGCTTTTGTCATAGATGGCGAAAGCGAACATACCGGTGAACTTCTGCACAGCATCTACTCCCCATTTATGAAAAGCTTTGATAAGCACTTCGGTATCTGACGAGGAATTGAAATGATATCCTTCAGTCACCAGTTCCTGCCTGATGTCTTGGAAGTTGTATATCTCCCCGTTATATGTCAGCGTTAGGTGCATAAACTGGTAAGGCTGGTTGCCCTTTTCAGACAAGTCTAAAATAGACAGCCTGTGGTGTATTAGGGTTATCTCTCCATCTGTATATACGCCATGCGCATCCGGCCCGCGATGCGAGATACTCGCAGCAGCTTTATTTATCAGGGCAGTATCATACCTGCCCCATGTTCCGAGGATGCCACACATTTTTATTAGTTCTTATGTCTTATGTCTATAACTTCTCCAGGTAATCGGCCAATTGCACAATAAAATCATCCATCCGGTACGAATCGAGATTGTATTTGGCGTTCATGCCTATATCTATTGAAGTTTCTTTGTTGTTATACGCAAAAAGGATGCGTTCCTCAAGAGCATTGCTATCTCTTATAGGTACTATCCAGCAGCCACTGTTATTGCGGCTTAATAGTTCTCCCGAACCACAATTCTCTGTAATCAGCACCGGCAATCCGTAATGGGCTGCTTCCAATGCAGTATAAGGGCCGCCATCAATAAGGCTCGGCACTACGAAAAGATCCAGTTGCTTCATGAAATCAGGCACGTTGGCTACATGGCCTAACAACTTTACCTTCTTTATGTTTAAGTAGTTTTTAGTGATGTATCCATGCATCGATTCATCTATCGCCCCTGCTATCTGTAGTTGGATATCAAGTTCAGGGTATTGTTTCATCAGGTCGTCCCATGCTTTCAGCAGGTATTGCAGGCCCTTCAATATTACAGTATGTGCCAGGTACCCTACTTTAAAAGTTCCGGTTCCGGCCTGCCTGCGCGGTATTGTTACCGGTTTAAAATCAGGCTTCAGGTGGCCGGTTAGTTGTACTACTTCGCCCTGGAAATCAGATGCTTTATAGGTATCGTATACAGTAGGGTAAGAACCGATAACCTTATCTACGTATTTAATTGATTTATTGAAATAGTTGATCCTTGCAGGGTAGGTATACGCATCTTCTGCATCAATACCCAGCATGGCTTTTTCTTCCGTTACCAGGTTCTTTATAAAATTCTCCTCCGGGTTAGCTGGAATGAATATTACCTGTATGCCGAGTTTCTTTGCTTTTTTAAAGGTGCGCAGCAAATAAGGCTGGGTAACAAATAGTATGTCTATGGAACCATCGATCTTTTTCGCACAGAAATAATCAAAGATCAGTTCCTGTGTAAAGCGAAACCATTGGGGTGTAAAGCGTAATATTTTATTCGCTTTATTTAAAGCAAACAAAACATACCTGGACCATTTTGATACAGGTGATGATGGGAAAGAAGTTGTGTACTTTCCTTTTGAATAAACAATAAAATCGTGCAGCAAGCCACGCTGGTGTAGTATGTTTGAAAGATAATAGCCCAGTCTTGCCATACCTGCACCGCTATTAGCTGTCAGGGACTGGAAAGAGACTATTAATATTTTTTTCTTGCTGCTCATGCAGATAGTTTCAGTTTTTTGGTCCTCAGTTTTTCCAGGTAAGTAATACCGGGGTACTCTCCAACATAATAAAGAAGCGCAGCCAGGGCCACGGCTATGCCAATACCCATGTACCATCCATACAATATGTATATCTCGTAAAAATGCAACCCTAATTTATAAAAGATAAGTTTCAATAAATAGATGGAAGCATAGTGTGTTACGTATAAAGTATAGCTAAACACGCCTATGTGCTCCAGCAACGGTATACGTATTACATATTTTAGTCCTGCAAATAATAATATGAATGTAAAGAGGATCATGCCAAGGCCTGTCAGCTTATTCGGGTCTTGGTGAAATAGATAAGATTTAGCAACCACCAGGCTTTCAAAGATGGCCAGTAAAAAAACAAGGCTCAGCAGTTTATTTAAACGGAAGCTCGCCAGTAAGCGGTCTCTTTGCATGTAAAACAGTATGCCTATAAGAAAATATATATTGTAGTCGGTAAGGAACTGGCGGGGTATATGATTGTGCTCATCATCTACATACTGGTAGCCCATCAGCATGCAGCCAATAACATAGGCAGCTATAGTAGCAACACCATACCACCTGAAATGTTTTATGATAAAAGGTGCCAGCAGGTAAAAGATGATCTCGTAGGGCAGCGACCAGTATTGAGGCGTGAGGAAATTGTTTTTTGGCATATATATGAAATTCGACACAAGGTTCCCGATGTCGTCAAATTTGTGGAACGGTATACTCAATGCCATATGCCCTTCTGTGCCATGGTTGAACACATCGGGTGCAGCTATTTTTATGATCACAAAAACGAGTATTGCCCACACGATGCCAAGTATGTATGGAGGATATAAACGTACTAACCTTCGTATATAAAACCCTGTGGTATCGTCATTATTGCTGATGCTGTGTGCAATAGAGAAGCCTGATAATATAAAAAACAGTATTACAAATTCCGGCCCGAGGTTGGTGTGCTGCATTAGCAGGAAGTTCAGCCATTCCCACCAGTGCCATGCCGATTTTGGAGCAATGTTTTGCGCATACTTCATAGCATTGGTGAACATCAATCCTCTTGAATGGTTGATGACAACATATAAGGCCGCCAGCCCACGCATCCAGTTGATGATGCGCCAGTCTATCTTATAGGTCGATATGTTGTTTTGTGCTTGCACTTATTGTTTCAGCATTTGAGATAATGACATTTTTTTTACCGGGAACTTCGCTACATGATCCAGGAATTCCATCAATACCTGTTTCATGGTTATTTTCTCGTCATACACCATAGGGTAATCAAATTCTGCATAGTGTGTAGAGAGTACAAAGTCTCCATCAAATTTTCGTACCATATCAAAGTCTTCTATCAGCGTATTCAGCCGTGTATTGGGCTGCAGCGGGTAGTGGTAGGCTATTTCAGAATGGTTACTATATTTTACTACATGCGGATAATCGGCATCGGCATGCATCAGTTTAAATGCCAGCTGTTTGCCTATATTATAGAGCCCTCTCAGGTTCTTTTCTTTCTTATAGAAGGTAATGCCCCCGCCGCAGATATTCAGTCCTGCATTCAAAACCGCCTTGTAGCCCTGCAGCGACAAAAGATTTTGCGGCGGTGTGAAAACGCTGATAGGGTAGCGGAACAAACTGCTGAGATGCTGTACTTCTGCTTTTATGTCGTTGGTTAAATTGCGGGTGGTATAATATTCGGCGCCGCGCACAAAATTGTTCTGCATTTGTGGTGGCAGTGCGCTGTCTTCATTTCTATGGTATTTGGCGTGGAAGCCAATATCCAGTTTCCCTTCAGCAATCTTTTCACGCATAAACGAAACAAGCTCACTGTTGTTTTCAATAGGATGCGGCTCGTTATCTGCGGTCCACGCTGCCCAGTCAGTATTTTGCTTGTCTTTATATATCTGGTGCACCCAATAAAGCCAGTTGCCTTTTACCTTAGATATCAGGCAAAGCGTTGGTGCAAATTCATGCCATATATCACCATAACAATGCTCCAGCTCGGCAGGAGTTGTAAAGAAATTAGTATCATCATCGCGTATGGCAAATCTCATAGTGATTACTTTTTCAGTACAATATTTTTATAGGTGTTGGAGTAATTCATGCGTCTTTTCTTTATGGCCGGTGCTATCAGTGGTATGTTCCATACCATTGCTTTCTCTACCAGCTTTTTGCCTATTTCCTGCAGCCTGTTTTGTGTATATCCTATTTCAGATCCAAAATCTGCATTCTCGGTAATAGGCATCGGGTAAACGCAATCTACCGTATCTATCAGCCCGTCCATATGGTATACTATCCATGAGTCGGCCTGGCAGAGGAGCGGTGTATTGTAGTCCAGTATTTTCTTTGCAGTCTCTCTCGATAAAATATAAGCGGCAGCCCTGCCTACACCATGTATGTCTGCAGGTGTGCAGATGCTATAATTGTCTGAAGCGCCTTTTAATATTTTGCCCTGCTGTGCAGTCAATTCCAGTTGGCCTTCCCTGCACCAGAAATAAGTAAGCAGTGTTATAGCCCTTGGGTTAGCTATTTTATCAAGCGCAGCAAGTATGGCCGACAGGTTCTTTTCCGTGATCAATACATCGTCTTCCAGCACCAGCGCAAAAGGTTCAGCCTGGTTTTGCATGCGCTCATATACCCTGTTGTGCGAAAGCGCGCAGCCTGCCTGCGAGCGCGTAAATTCCTGGGGTGTATTAGTGCTTTTCAGGAAGTCTTCTTCGCTCATGGCTTTACCCTCCACAGCTTCCACTATCTCGTACGAAATGCCGAGCGCCTCCAGCTGTGCTACCATAGCATCGCGCCGGTTCCTGCTTCGTTTCATATTTATCACATATACCTTCACGCTACGATAATTTTATTTTCAATGGCATTTGTATAAGTATTTACATAAGCCGAAACACATTTATTCATGTCAAAAGATTCATAACACTGAATAGCGTTCCGCCTGTGTGCTTCATAGGTGTCGCCGTTTGTAATGTAATTGTGCATAGCAGCACTCAGCGCATCTGTGCTTACTTTCCCTTCCTGTATCGGTACGATAATGCCTGCCGGTTTTCCATTAGCCTGTATCATATTCACAATCTCGCCGGCATCAGATGCTATAACCGGTATGCCGCAGCATAAGTATTCGATAATAGCTGTTGGCAGGCTTTCCGATGCATAGGTGGTAGGTAGCAGCCCTACATTCATTATGTTTATCCAATCCAGCGGCTTGTCTGAATGGCCTATGAAATGGATGTTTTTATGCGTGGCATATTTCATTTCCATTTTATCCAGGTAGTCGCCACCCCCTATAAGGATGAGGTGGCTGCCGGGTTTGTTGAGCTGGATAAAAGCTTTTATGGCTTCTTCCCATCCTTTTTCAGGAATAGCGCGCGATACCATACCAAATACAAAATCATCCTTGCCTATGTTCAGTTTGTTGCGCAGCGGCAGTGTGTCTTCTGCAGGGTAACCTTCATAGCCATTATAGATCTTTACGATCTTTCCGGCGGTATATTCCGGGAATGTATTCCTGAAAAAATCTATCTGCTTATCTGATATGCAAACGATCCTTCCCAATGAAGAAAGGTTCTTAACTGCTTTTTGCCGGTAGTTGAGCAGCGGTATGGGCAGGCCCTGCTTTGTTTTATTATAGAATTGCAGGTAGTCGCCATGAATAGTGGTGACTACCGGTATGCCAAATGATTTCGCTGCCCTCAGGCATAGTTTATCTGCCTTCAGCAGGTGACTGTGTATAATGTCTATCTTTTCTTCGCGCAGGTGTTTTTGTATAGACCGCTTAATGAAATAGTTACGTAAGCTGTAATCTATGTTCATGCGGAAAAATACAGTATCTATTTTTCTTAGCAGCGGGCTGAAGGGTATATTGGCAAAGGTGACAGACACGCCCGGTGCCAGCAGCTTGTGCAATTTCCCGTGAAATATCTCCTTGTAGAAAATGAGTATCTCTACATTATGGCCACGCGATTGTAATGCATCGGACAGGCGCAGCACAAATGTCTCTGCGCCCCCCGGGTGTATTACTTCTGTGACTAATAGTATATTCATTTTCGGTGATGGTAATAGCGGGTTATGATTTATGGTTGCGGGCTGTGCTTGTGGGCCGACATCAGCTCGTCGTATGTAAATGAATTATTGATATGCCCCTTATCCAGTTGGTATATCTTATCGCAGTATTTTAATGAAGTATACCTGTGCGCAATAATAATGATGGTAAGGTGCTCATGCCCAAGTTCGCGTATAGAATTGGTTATTTCTTCTTCTGTCTTTGAGTCGAGTGCAGATGTCGCTTCATCAAATATTAGTACTTGTGCGCCTTTGTATATGGCACGGGCAATGGCTATTCTTTGTTTTTGTCCACCCGAAAGATTATTGCCACGTTCGTTTAAATGTGTGTGTATGCCTTCCGGCCATTCTGCCACCAGGTCATCCAGGCGCGATAGTTTTATAGCATGTTGCAGGCGTACAGTGTCAATTTCTTCTTTGCTCTCGCCAATAGCAATGTTCTCCATAAATGAAGTATTCATGATAAACACTTCCTGCCTTACATAGCCCAGTATTTTCCACCACTGTATGGTATTGTCTGCCGTAAGGCTGGTGTCATCTACGTGAATGCTGCCCTCTGTAGGATGTAGAAAACCAAGGATATTACCTATCAGCGTAGATTTTCCCGCGCCTGATTTTCCTATGATGCCTATTTTTTCTCCTTTCTTGATTTCCAGGTTGCAGTCTTTAATAACGTATTTGCTGTCTCCGGGATACTGGTAGGATACATTGCTAAAGCGGATATGTTCATCGAATTTTATAGCTTCTGCGGCCGTGCCGTCTTGCTTGCCTGCTTCCGTTTGCTGGATGAAATCTTCATCCCTGAACACGAAGTCCGTAGCATTCAGGTTGCTGAGTGCCATTACAAATCGGTTCACAGAAGGTATGCTGCGGTAGGCTATCATAGAGAACAGGCTCACCGTTGATACTATCTTATCCAGGTCTTTAAGAACAAATACACCGTACAACAGTATAAGCGTAATGCACATGAAAATAGCTATCTCTATAATACGAGTAGGTATGAACAGCATAAAGTCCATGCGTGCCTGGTGCTTGCTATAGTTCGTTACAAAAGTTTTAAAACGGTTTTTAAAGCTATTCTCCGTACCTGCTATTTTAATATCGGTATAGCCAAAAATCATTTCCTGCGCGCTGGCATACAGGGCTACGCCGTTTTTACTTTTTTCTTCACCGGCGGTTTTAATCATATTCTTCACCTTCGCATAAAAGAAACCCATAATAGGGAGCAGTACGCCTATCAGCAGCAGGAACAGTTTCCAGTCCCATGCGCAAACAGTGATGGCAGTAAGCGTGAAGATGATAGCTTCGTTGATGATAATGATAGTAGAGATAGCTGCATTGCTGCAAAGGGCAGACTGGTAATGTGATAATTTGCCCACCAGTTCATTCGATGTATTCTTTTGTATGTCCAGCAGAGAGCGGCCGTATATCTTCTCCAGCACGTTCATGGATGATGTAACGTACAGGTCCTGCACAAAGCTTACCTGCAGTTTATTGATATAAAGACCGAAGGCATTTTTTGCTACTATGAGAATGAGGAATATTGCTACTATCACCAGCAACAGTTCGTTTTTGCTAAAGCC
The DNA here is from genome assembly GCA_024508935.1 of Flavipsychrobacter sp. Classification (GTDB taxonomy): domain Bacteria; phylum Bacteroidota; class Bacteroidia; order Chitinophagales; family Chitinophagaceae; genus Polluticoccus. The sequence continues at coordinate 11,791 of JANINW010000037.1, forward strand.
CGACATGAAGGGCATATAGCTGATAAGCGTATTGTAAGAAGCAGGGGATAATACAAGGCCAATTACAGGAATGATAAGTGCCAGGCCCAGCAGGTCTGTTATAGAGCTGATGAAAGTAAAAAGTACCAACCAGGCGAAATATTTTTTTTGTCGCTGGTTAAATATCTTATACAGTTTGCCTATGGATGAAAGGGCGCTTGTGCCTTTGAAGTTCATTAGTTTTACCCTAAAATAATTCTGCTGTAAAACTATCTATTTATGCTGATGGAATATAATAGTTTTTGTTATTGATATGTAAAGGTAATCCGCGCCAGTGGCTATTTTGTGAAGAAACGGGCCAGGAAGCCTTTCTTGTGTTTCTTTTTCTTTTGGTCTTCGTAATAACCGTACCCGTAGGCATAGCCATAACCGTAGCCACTGCTGCCATAGCCATATCCGTATTTCTTCAGGAATTCAACACCGTTGAAGATAATGGCCGGGTTCTGGATCTTGCCGTCTTTATGCAGGATATCGAACATTTTTACCTGGTCTTTTACAGTATAAGACTGGCGTATCACAAACAGGTTGATGCCGGAGTATTGCGACAGGATAAGAGCGTCTGAAACCAGGCCTATCGGCGCAGTGTCTATTATCACTACATCAAACATATCCTGCAGTTCATTTATCAGCTCCTTTGTCTTTGAAAGCACCAGCAATTCACCGGGGTTGGGTGGTATAGGGCCGCAGTTGGCTATATACAGGTTTTCGTGTATGCCCGATGCTTTTATAACGGTGTCCAGCCCGCCCAGCCCTGCCAGGTAGCCGCTGATACCGCCTTCGTTAGGAATGCCTAAGTATTGCGATATTTTAGGTTTCCTCAGGTCAAATTCCATGATGATGACACGCTTTTTGGCCAATGTCATGGTTATACCCAGGTTGATGGATATAAACGATTTACCCTCACCGCTGGAGCTCGAGGTGATCATGAACACACGGTTGTTGTGTGCGGCCGACATAAACTCCAGGTTGGCACGTATCAGCCTGAACTGCTCTGCAACACCGGTGCGTATATGCGGACCAACCACTATGGTATTCTCTCTTTCCCCGGCATCTTCCACCTTGCTGATAGAGCCTATAACAGGTATGGTGGTCAATGATTCTATATCATTTTCGTTGATCACTTTATTATTCAGCAGTTCGCGCATTACCACTACAGAACCCGGTATCATAAGCCCCAGCAGGAACATAATGGCATAGATATTCTTAGGTATGGGGCTGATTGGCGCACCTGATGCAAACGGCACTACAATGATCTTCGATTTGTTGGTAGCCGAAGAAACAGATATTTCATTTTCTACATCTTTCTGGTACAGCAACAGGTATATGCTTTGCAGCACGTTATAGTTCCTGTTCACATCCTTCATATTACGGCTCACTTCCGGTGTGCTGCGTATGCGGCTGGTATATTCAGATGCATTCTTGGCTGCATTTGAAAGGCGAATTGAAAGGGAACGGTCTACTTTGTCTATCGCATCCAGTATCCTTCTTTTCAGTGCATTCAGTTCGTTTTCCGATTCTAACAATATAGGGTTTGACGGGCCTGTGTTTCTGGCCAGTTCATCCCTGCGCTGTACACCGGTATTGTACTGTGCTATTAGTTGCGCCAGGTATGGATCGTCGGCCCCCACGCCTGCTATTACCTGGTTGCGGCTACCACTGCTATATACGCTGTTTTTCAGGCTGCTAAGGGCCTGCTTTTGCACATACAGCCCGTTCATGGCATTTTCAGAGGTGGTTTTTTCTGCCATGAATGTAGAGGTCTGGGTGGTCACATCTACAATGTCATTGTTCAGTTGTATATCTACTGTCAATGAGTCCATTGTTTTTAGCTCCTGCATCATAGAAGCTTTTTTCTCCCTGATGAATTCGCGCGTTTTTTGCGCCGTCAGGTTGATGTTCTCCAGTTCTTTCTTCTGGTAGAAATGTACCAGCACATTCATAAAGTCAAGTCCGCGCTGCGGTACATTGTCTGTATACACAAGGTCCAGCAGGCTGGTACGGCCGTCGTTCAGGTTTACCCTGAATGCACCGAGAATATTCTTTATGGTTATTTCCTCGTGTTCGATATGTACGATGAATTCGGTCTCCGGCAAATAACCCCTGTTTACTTTAGGGCCGGAGCGGTACAGTATTTTAAAGCGTCCGTATGGCCTTTTTATCCAGGTATCATACAGTACGCGTTCAGTTATCTTGCCTTCTTTCAGTTCAAACTGGCCTTCCACCACCTGCTTTACAGATATCTCTATCGCATCTGCCTTAAACCCGCTGGTATCAAAGGCTATCATGATAGGGCATTCCGTATATACTTCTGTTTTTTTGATGCGCCCTATAGCCCAGTAGCGTATGTTCATGGTCAGTGAATCTACTACACGGGCAATAAGGTCCTGCGATTGGAGGATGACCTTTTCGTTAAAAAGATTTACCTGCGATTTATCATTTTCAGGCTCCAGTTTACTCAATACCGATTTAGCTACGTTGTTCTGGTTCTCGTCTATCAGTATAGAGCTTTTTATCTCATACTTGGGGGTGGTATAGCGCAGGTACAGGAAACCGGTAGTGAGCGTAATAGAAAGTGCCAGCACAAACCAGTACCAGTTGCTCAGCAAAGCACCCATTAATCGCTTGAAGTCGAATGATGAGTTGAATTGCTTCAACAGCTTTTCCGAGAATTGTTGTTGGTTCTGTTCCATTAATCCGTTCCGTTACCGGGCCTATTTGCTTATTTGTACGATACCGTATACAGCCAGGGCCGTAGACAATAAAGTGGTAAATGTTGGCAGGTAGAAACGCAGGAAATCGTTCGATTCCTGGCGACGTATACGCGCCGGTTCTACATACACTATATCGTTTTGTTTTAAATAATAATAAGGGCTGTTAAATACATTCCTGCTGTTCAGGTTCAGGCGCGCATATTCACGTTTGCCTTCTGTTTCGCGTATCACCAGCACATTTTCTTTGCGGCCGGTAATAGGAATATCGCCGGCAGCTGCCAGTGCGTCTATAATGCTCAGTTTTTGGTTGGGAGCTACAACTGTACCGGGGTGGGCTACTTCACCAATGATGGTTACACGGTAATTGATGATGCGTGCTTCCACAACAGGTTCCTTCACATAGGCTTTCAGCTTATCGGCCAGCAATTCTTTTATCTGGCGCAGTGTAAGGCCGGAAACTTTTAGTTTGCCAACAACCGGGTAGTCTATAAAACCATTGGCATCAACCAGGAAGCCGTTGTTTTGTGCGGTGGGTGCGCCGCCGCCTGCCGATGAAGCAATATTGAATGCGGTACCGCCGTCATTGAAAATGGCTACAGGATTAGCCCCGCTTTTATCAAGTATGCTGCTGATGGTAGATACTTTTATGGCAAGTATATCTTCAGGAAGCACGGTTGTTTCCTTGCGGCGCTCGATCTCATCCACCTGAACAGAAGGGTTCAGCGGGCTGTTATCGGCAAAGTAAATCGTCTTTTGAGGCGCCTTGCAGGAGGCTGCCAGTAAAAGAGTAGCTACAATGATGTGATAATAATACCGGCGCATAACTGATATGTTTACATGGATTTGTAAATCGCTTTTCCAATAAAATCTTAATCGGGTAAAATGCAGGAATTAAAAGGTTCCTGACCTTCTCTTGGCATCTGCTATATGTTTGAAAAGCGTATGGCACTATATGTTGAAAAACCCGGATTTATCCACAGGAGTGAAACCCTTGTCGTTCTTAGCATTGTCTTATATTAAGACCATGCAAAATACTTTGCGCCGCTTAGAATATAAACAGTTGTGGATAACTTATACACAGCATATCAACAGGTTATCCACATGAGTATTAAGAGCTTATTCATTCTACCAGTGTTCAAAGGTATAATGCATGCATAAAGAGCGGTGTTACCCGTATGTTAGTGTGTCGTTATCCCGTTGTTAAACGGGCTTTTACGGTGCCAGGCGGGCTTTTTCCCAGGTATTTCCCGGGTTCATTTTAAAACGGATACGGTCGTGCATACGGCTGCTGCGGCCCTGCCAGAATTCAATTTCAGCAGGCAGCAACCTGTAGCCTCCCCAATGAGGAGGGCGGGGAATATTGCCGTCAAATTCTTTATCGTACTTAATATAGTTCTCGTAAAGTATGCTGCGGTCGGCTATTACCGTGCTTTGCGGAGATGCCCAGGCGCCTAAGCGGCTGCCTTGTGGCCTTGATTGGAAATAGGCATCGCTTTCTTCCGCTGTTACTTTCTCAATGATACCTTCTACGCGCACCTGGCGTTCCAGCTCACCCCAGAAAAATACCAATGCCGCATGCGGGTTATCATCAATATTATGACCTTTAGCGCTCGTATAATTGGTGAAAAAGACAAAGCCTTTATCGTCCAGCCCTTTCAGCAGTACAATGCGGGCATGTGGTTTGCCGTAGGCATCTACGGTAGCCAGCGTCATGGCGTTTACCTCGTTCACCTGGGCTTCTTCAGCCTCGGAGAACCATTTGTGGAAAAACAACAAAGGATCATCACCGGTGTGAGACTCGTCAAGAGCCGCCAGTTGATAATCCTTACGTATATCTGCAATATTTTTAGCCGGAACAGGCAAGGTATTATTGCTTTTTGCTTCCACCAAGATATTTGGCCATTACATAGATCACTTCAATAGCCATCAGGAAAACAAAAATATAAGTTATGATCGGTCCCAGGTTGTATTGAAAAGTGTCGTAGAAAGCGTTGAGTATTAAAGATTTCATTTGCTAATACTGTGTTTGCGGTGCAAGATACAAAACAAAGCGCTGAAATACTAACCTATGCAATTCCCGTTTTTCTATTTATTTTTCCTGCCCCAATGTGCATATGATTTGATGTTTTTGCGGCACATACCTTTTCTGAAGGCGGTATTTACCTACGCCTTGACTGCCTTTGGCGGACCGCAGGGACATATAGGTATGATGGTGCGCACCTTCAGCCAGAAACGCCACGATATTACCGAAGAAGAACTACTGGAATATAATTCCTTTTGCCAGATGCTGCCCGGGCCCTCATCTACCCAAACGGTAATGCTGATAGCCATGAAACGAGGTGGTATACCATTGGCGATTGTCACGCTGCTGCTATGGCTTTTGCCGGCAGCAGTTATTATGGGGGCATTTTCTTTTCTTATCTATTACTATGATGTAAAGGATATACGTACCAACCTGTTTACCTATATACAGCCCATGTCTGTAGGCTTTATCCTTTTTGCAGCCATACGCATGATGCGGGCCAGCTTAAAGCACATTGCCACATGGGCCATCATGACCGGCAGTATCATTGTTTCTCTGCTGATACGTACACCCTGGGTATTCCCGATGTTGTTATTCATTGCCGGCACTATCAGTAATTTTAGTAACAAACGTATCCCTGATACTTTTGAGAAACCTAAACCTGTGCAATGGGTGAACCTCTGGCTGTTTGCACTCATATTTGTAATGGCGGGTATACTCAGCCAGGTGGCTGTATACCTTGCCTGGCCCCATAAGCGTATATTCAACCTGTTTGAGAACTTCTACCGTTTCGGCGCATTCGTTTTTGGTGGCGGGCAGGCATTGATGCCCCTGATGCTGTTCCAGTTTGTGACCCGCCCGATGCAGATAAGCGGTGTGCCACATATAAAAGGCGACCAGTTGCTGACCGGCTATGGTATTGTGCAGGCAGTGCCGGGACCGGTATTTTCTATTTGCTCTTACGTAGGTGGTATGGTAATGAGCCAGTACGGCCCTACCTGGCAACTGACCGGCTGCATTGTGGCAACGCTGGCTGTGTTTTTGCCCAGTACACTGTTATTGTTCTTTTTATTCCCCGTTTACCAGAACCTGCGGCAATATGTGGTGATATACCGCGCGCTGGAAGGTATCAATGCAGCTATTATAGGTATTATTTGCGCCTCCGGTTTTGTATTATTCCAGGCTATACCTTTCGAGTGGACCAATATTGTGGTCATTGCCATCACCTTCAGCATCCTGTATTTTACTAAAATACCGGCGCCGTTTATTGTGCTGGGCTGGTTATTGCTGGGCTGGGCTATGAATATGTAGGCTATTCTTTTTCTTTCAGCAGTTCGCCTATATCTCCTATCAGTTGGTTCACTTCGCCAATATCTGTGCCCTTGTACTGGCCGCGTATGCGTCCGCCGCGGTCTACTAATACAAACCTGTCAGTGTGTATAAAATCGCTTTCAATATCGGTAATGGCTGTATCATCCGCAGCAGTCACTAAATAACTGTAGCGTGCCATATCATACAATTCTTTTTTGCTGCCGGTTAAGAATTCCCATTGTTTGGGATCTGCGTCAAAGCGCAGGCTATAAGCCTTCATGGCGCCAACGGTATCTTTCAGCGGGTCTACTGTATGTGAGAGTATCATCACATCATTTTTGCCGCGGTAGGCTGCATATACCTTGCTCATATTTTCGTTCATGCGGGGGCATATCCCTTTACAGGTAGTGAAAAAATATTCCACTACATATATCTTACCTTCCACATCTGCATTCGTTATGGTTTTGCCTTCCTGGTTGATGAAAGCAAAAGGCTTTACCTTATGCCCGGGGTTGCCGATGACTTTCAGGGTTTTAGGTTGTTCGCGTGTTACCTTGTAGAAATAGGTCATAAACACTGCAGCCAATATTATAAAGAAGCTGATAAGAATAACGGCGATTTTGTTCTTTTTCATAACGGCTGCAAAATTAGGTGCTACAGGCGGAATGAAAAAAGGATATTCTGTGAAGAATATCCTTTTTTATATTATGTGTGGTTCTGTCTATAAGTGGCAATTGGTTGTACCGAGGCTGCCGCCGCTATTAGCCTGGTTTTCAAAGCGGTCGCATGCTTCATTCGCATCTTTGTAGCTTTGATTGTTCAGGTCGTGGGTCACCGTGTTTGATACACTGCCTACGCTGGTAGTACAGGTACAGGTGTAATCTTTTTTACATGAAGTAAAGGCCAATGTGCTCAGGGCAGCAATTCCTAATATCATTTTCACACTTTTCATAACATACAGTTTTGTTGGTTAATCAATTTTTTTCATGGTTATAGTTTAAAAAACCATGCCAACCGTATGCTATGTAATGTGAAAACTATACTACCACATTGATCATTTTTCCTTTTACATAAATGAACTTCTTATGTTCTTTACCGTCCATCCATTTCTGTATAGTAGCGTCTGCCAGCACTTCCTGCTGCAGGATGCTTTCTTCAATATCCAGGGGAAATTCCATTTCAACCCTTGTTTTACCATTTACTGCAACAGGATATTTTTTTGTGTTTTCCGCAATATATTGTTCTTCATATTTTGGGAACGGCGCATCTAACACGGTAGTCTCATGGCTAAACTGGTGCCACAGTTCTTCAGCAATATGCGGCGCAAATGAGGCTATGATAACAGATAATGCTTCGAGTATCGTACGCTTGTGGCAGTTAAGCGCAGAGAGTTCATTGACACATATCATGAACTGTGCTACGCTGGTATTGAAGGAGAAGCGTTCAATATCTTCACCTACTTTCTTGATCGTCTTGTGAATGATACGCAGCTCTGCTTCTGTTGGTGCATCATCTGTAACGATCCAGCCTTTCTGCTCATCGAAATAAAGACGCCACATTTTTTTCAGGAAACGGTGTACACCTTCAATGCCTTTGGTATCCCATGGCTTGCTGATGTCTATCGGCCCCAGGAACATTTCATACATGCGGAATGTATCGGCACCATATTGAGCAACAATATCGTCGGGATTGACAACATTGTATTTCGATTTAGACATTTTCTCTACTTCTGCACCGCAGATATATTTACCATCTTCCAGAACGAATTCGGCATCCGCATATTCAGGCCGCCAGTTTTTGAATGCTTCAATATTCAGTTCTGTACCATTCACAAAATTTACATCAACGCGTACTGCAGTGGTATCAAATTGTGCAGCCAATCCTTTTGAAACGAATTTATTCTCACCATTTACCCGGTAAGCAAACCTTGAGCTACCCTGTATCATGCCCTGATTCACCAGTTTCTTAAACGGCTCTTCAAAGCCTATATGCCCCAGGTCGTATAATGCTTTCGTCCACATGCGGCTATATAGCAAATGGCCTACAGCGTGCTCGGTGCCGCCTATATATATATCTACTTCGCGCCAATAATCGGTAGCATTGCGCGATGCGAAAGTGTCGTTATTATGCGGGTCCATATAGCGCAGGAAATACCAGCTGCTCCCGGCATAGCCGGGCATAGTATTGGTCTCGCGCATACCCGCATGAGTATCTACCCATTCCTGCACATTGGCCAGGGGGCCTTCGCCTTCAGGGCCGGGTTTGTAATTTTCTACCAGCGGCAGTTCTACCGGCAATTGCTGCAATGCAGGATGTGCATTCAGTTCAGCTTCGTCTATGCTATACGGCATGCCTTTTATGTAGATGATAGGGAAGGGCTCGCCCCAATAGCGCTGGCGGCTGAAGCCCGCATCGCGCAGTTTATAATTTACTTTCGCCTTGCCAATGCCTGCGTCTTCTATAGCGCGTATAGCAATGTCTCCCGCTTTGGCTATTTCTATACCATTCAGGAACCCACTGTTTTCCAGCGTACCTATCTTCTCGGTATAAGCTTCCTGTTCATTGTAATTGTTGCCAAAAATATTGGTGATTGGTATCTCGAAATGCTTAGCAAAGGCATGGTCGCGGTCATCACCGCTTGGTACCGCCATGATAGCACCTGTACCATAGCCTGCCAGTACATACTCCGATATCCATACAGGTATCTTCCGTTTATTGAAAGGGTGTGTAACCGTAGCCCCCGTAAAGCAGCCTGTTACCTGTTTTACTTCTGCCATACGCTCGCGTTCGCTACGGCTCTGTACATACTTCTTATATTCTTCTATTTCGTGTTTTTGCTCGGGTGTGGTCAGTGTCTCTACCAGGTCATGTTCCGGTGCCAATACCATAAAGTCTACGCCAAATATGGTATCGGGGCGGGTAGTGAATACCGTGATATGCGTATCCACCATGCCATCCACTTCAAAGCGCACTTCGGCACCATTGCTTTTACCTATCCAGTTGCGCTGCATTTCCTTCATCGCATCTGTCCAGTCCAGTGTTTCAAGGCTGGTAAGCAGGCGTTCTGCATATTCTGTAATGCGCAAAAACCACTGGCGCATCTGTTTGCGTATCACCGGGTAACCGCCGCGTTCAGATACACCGTTCACTACTTCATCGTTGGCCAATACCGTTCCCAATGCTTCGCACCACCACACTTCGGCATAGCCCTGGTAGGCCAGGCGGTAGCGCATCAGTGTTTCACGCCTTTCCTTTTCCGGCATCGATTTCCAGGCTTTGGCATCGAAGCAAAATTGCGCATCATCCGGGCATATATGGTTGTTATTGCCTTCTTTTTCAAAAACAGCAACCAGTTCGCTAATGGGCCTGGCTTTGTTTTGCTTCCTGTCGTACCAGCTATGAAACAACTGCAGGAATATCCATTGTGTCCATTTGTAATACTGCGGGTCGCTGGTGCGTACCTGGCGGTCCCAATCATAGCAAAAGCCTATATTGTCCAATTGCTCCCTGTAGCGGGCAATGTTCTTCTCTGTGGTTACAGCAGGGTGCTGTCCTGTTTCCAGCGCATATTGTTCTGCAGGCAGGCCAAAGGCATCAAAGCCCATGGGGTGCAATACATTGTAGCCGCGCTGGCGTTTATAGCGCGCATATATATCAGAAGCAATATAACCTAACGGGTGCCCCACATGCAGCCCTGCCCCACTGGGGTAAGGGAACATATCCAGTATGTAAAATTTAGGCTTTGAAGTGTCATTATCCACCTTGTAAACCTGCTGCTGCTGCCAGTACTGCTTCCATTTCTTTTCTATGGCACTAAACGCGTATTCCATAACTCTTTATATAGTAAAAACGATGCCAAAAGTAAGGCTATTGGGGCAAAAGGCGAAAAGGGCGGCAGAGCTGTGCTATTTGCATTCGGTACGGTCATACACAAAATCGCCGCCGAAGTTTATAATGAAGTGAGTGGTGCACAGGCGTTCGCTGTAAACGATCTCTTTGTGCTTGTCTTTGATGGCAATTTTTACCGGCATGGTATAGATATGGGCGTTCTGGCCGTCGTATAGCAGGTTGCTGATGAAGAATATAGGGTAGCCTGCTTTTTGTGCTTTATACAGCATGCCGGTTTGTACAGGGTCTATATACAACAGTTTGTGGCCGTTAAGTGTATCGGGGAAATCAATGGTATAGTTTTGTTTTAGGAGGCAGATGGTTTTGGAGGCTTTGGCTTTTTCAGACAGGAAGGCAGCATCCCCGTTTTTGTTGGTCAGCTGCTGCAGGGCCTGCAGGTAGCACTTCTGCGCTTTACCAATGGTACCCGACTGGGCACAGCAGCAGAAGGGAAGGAATGCCAGCAGGTACAGGAACTGTTTCATATCAGATAGGTTATGTCTTTAAATAAATATCCCCCGGCTATTGGCCGGGGGATAAAGGTATGAATCAGTTATTATTTAATTTCCCATCAATATAGGCAGGTACAGGTCGTATGTACGTTCTATAGTGTCTACCACTTTGAACGGACCACCGCCTACCAGGGTAGTATCGTTGCTGGCATCGTACCCGCGGCCATACAGGTAATAGTTACCTTTTTTCAGGTTTTTGAATATAGCCCTTGGCAAGCCATCTATAGATGTAACATTAACGGCAGTATCAAAGCCTACTGTATCAGCCGGGAAGCTGGTTGCAGTATTGGGCTTGGCCAGGGTGTCATATTTAATATAAATACGGCAGGTGTCAATATACCTGTCGTGGAATTTAGGCATTACACGAAGGGTGGCCTTGCCTCCCGTACCGCCAATGGCGCGAGGCTCAGCAGGAAAAACTTCAGTTTTACGGGCACAGCCGGCAGCTGCAGCAACCATTACCAGTACAGCAATAATATGTTTAGTACGCATAATGCTTTAAAGATATGACTTGTTTGCATTTTACAAAATACCCCGGTAAAAAAATATGACGCCCTATATCGCCATTAAAGTGCTGATTATAATGAATAAATGACAGTGCGGTTAACAATTGTAATTCTATTAAATGTACTTTTGCAACCGCCTGTAGCGTTAATACATTATGCGTAAGACTTATTTTATACTCTGCCTGTCCATTCTTACTATAGCCTTCGGGGCCTGCTGTAAAAAGCGCCAGTATTGTACTACCGATAAGCTGTCTGTTATTTTTACAGGCTTTAACCGTTCTGATATCCGGACAGTATGGTTGAAACGCTATAAAGCAGGTGAGCCGAAAGTAAAAGCACTCGATTCTTCCCAGTTTGTGTACAATGGCAATACGCCTTTGCCGGTAGGGAACAAAAAAGATACGATCGCATTCTCTGACTATTCCAGGACATCAGGCTCCCTAAATGGCATTTACCCGGGCAACGACTGGCTGATCCTGGCACAATCTATAAACGGCTATTATACGATAGACCTTATTGCAGATGAAGGGCATACCTCCGAAATAGTAAAATGCGGGGAAAATGGCGGCTGTATCAATAAAGTAGCCCATTATTTTACCCAGGGCGCGTATCATAACGGTAATACGGCTTATATACAAAGATAGGAGGCAAACATATGGCGGTGCGATCTGTTATCTCATCGCCTAATTGTTTAATTTTCCAGACTAATCGTTTAATTTTTACATAATGGATCATAACGGGCAAAGGCCGGATATGGAGCAATTGCGCCAATGGTGCAATGGAGTATGGCTGGTTAATTATAACAGCCACATGCCGGTTGAAGAGCTGGTTATAGATACACGTAAAATAGCACAGGCCGAGCAGGCGCTGTTCATAGCACTTAAAACCGAGCGCCGGGACGGCCATACTTTTATACAGGATGCTTATGAAAAAGGTGTCCGTAATTTTTTAGTGGATGAAGATGTAGAGACGGGCCTGTTTCCTGCCAGCAATTTTATACTCACTACCGATAATACAAATGCCCTGCAGCAGATAGCAGCGGGTTATAGAAAACTGTTCCATATACCGGTGATAGGTGTTACGGGCAGTAATGGTAAAACAGTAGTGAAGGAATGGCTGTATCAACTGCTCTCCGAAGATTATAATTCGGTACGCAGCCCCAAGAGCTATAATTCGCAAATAGGCGTGCCGCTTTCTGTATGGCTGCTGGAGCAGGAAACGGAACTGGGTATATTTGAAGCAGGTATATCGCAGCCCAATGAGATGGCCAGGCTGGAACGCATTATACAGCCCACCATAGGGGTATTTACCAATATTGGGGAAGCGCATAGTGAAGGCTTTATGAACATCCGGCAGAAGGTGAATGAAAAGTTGGTGCTGTTTCGCTATGCCCGGCAACTGGTATATTGCAAAGATTACCCCGAACTGAACCAGTGCATGGCACAATATGTGAACAATGTGCGGAATGCAGACGGAACGGGGCAGTTGCAATTATTTACCTGGTCGCAAAAAACAGATGCTGACCTGCAGATAACCGATATAAAAAAAGACCGCTATAAGGCAGTGATAGAAGGGGTTTATAATGGTAGCAATATAAGTATCACTATACCATTCTCCGATCCTGCATCTATTGAAAATGCCATACACTGCTGGTGCGTGATGCTATTGCTGAGCATACCGCAGCAGCAGATAGCAGAACGGATGCTGACGCTGGTGCCGGTATCTATGCGCCTGGAACTGAGGCATGGCATAAACGACTGTACGATAATTAATGATACTTATAATTCAGACCTTACCTCTTTACTGATAGCGTTGGACTACCTCGATCAGCAAAAGCAGCACCAGAAGCATACGCTGATACTGAGTGATATGCTGCAGATAGCCAAGCCGGATGGCGAATTGTACGAGGAGGTAGCAGAACTGGTAAGCCGCCGCGGTATACAGCGCATCATAGGTATAGGGCCGGCCTTGTTTAAGAATAAAGCTGCCTTCAGGCAATACAAAAAGCTGCGCAGCATATTCTTCAAGACCACGGCAGATTTCCTAAAACAGTATCACCTCATCACCTTTGAAAATGAGGCTATATTGCTGAAAGGTGCGCGTACGTTCCGTTTTGAAAAGATCAGCAGCCTGCTGGAACAGAAAGTACACCAGACAGTGCTTTCCATCAATCTTTCATCACTGACACATAACCTGAACGTATTTCGTAAAACAGTAGGACCAAAGGTGAAGATAATGGCCATGGTCAAAGCCTTCTCTTATGGCGCCGGCAGCTACGAAATAGCCCACTTGCTGCAATACTCGGGTGTAGATTATTTATCGGTAGCGTATACCGATGAAGGTATTGCTTTGCGCAAGGCAGGTATTACTATGCCCATTATGGTGATGAGCCCCGATGCAGCATCGTTTGACCGTATGATAGCCTGGAAGCTGGAACCGGAGATATTCAATATCCAGTCCTTCCACAGGTTTACTGAAATAGCCAATACACTGCATGTGTATGAATACCCTGTGCATATCAAATTAGACACAGGCATGCACCGGCTGGGCTTTATGCCGCATGAAATAGATGCACTGGTGCAGGAACTGGAAAACAACCCGTATGTAAAAGTGGCCAGCATATTCAGCCACCTTGCTGCCAGCGAAGATCCGCTGCAGGATGGTTTTACAGAGCACCAGCACAAAGTATTTGAAGAAGTAAGTACCCGGCTGATGCAGCAATTGCATTACAAGCCGCTCAGGCATATCTGTAATTCGGCAGCTATAGCGCGCCATCCTGAGCTACATTATGATATGGTACGTTTGGGCCTGGGCCTGTATGGTATAGACAGCAGTAAATCGCTTACCTCAGAATTGCGGCAGATAGGCACACTTAAAACCGTAATAGCACAAATAAAAACCATTCCTGCCGGTGAAACAGTAGGCTACAACCGCATGGGCCATGCTGATAAAGAAATGCGCATAGCTACTATCTGCATAGGCTATGCAGATGGCTATCCACGCGCATTGGGCAATGGTAAAGCGCATGTGCTCATCCATAACAAACCTGCTAAGCTGATAGGCATAGTATGCATGGATATGTGCATGGTAGATATTTCCGATATTCCTGAAGCACAGGAAGGCGATGAAGTAATTGTTTTCAGTCCACAATTGCCGGTAGGGCAGTTAGCATCATGGTCGGGCACTATCCCATACGAGATCATGACCGGTATATCGCAGCGCGTAAAACGGGTGTACGAAAACGAAGTATAGCAGCCTTAGAGCAGCAATACAGATAACACGTAGTCGGCCAGCAAAATAAGAATACAGCTTACTACTACCGATGTAGTTGAAGCACGTCCTATTTCCAATGCACCGCCCTGCACATTATAGCCATAATAGGCAGGTATAATAGAAATGATAAGTGAGAATACAAATGCCTTGGCCATGGCAAAGAACAGGTTGTACGGCAGGAAGCCTTGCGTAAGCCCTTGCCTGAACTGTTCTTCGGTGATGATGCTGGAAAATTTACCCGCTATATAACCGCCACCAATGCTGATGGCAATAGATAAGATGATAAGACTGGGCACCATTATCATGGCAGCAATTATTTTAGGCAGCACCAGGTAGGTCTTAGTATTAATGCCCATTATTTCCAGTGCGTCTATCTGCTCGCTTACGCGCATATTACCCAGTTCTGATGCTATTTTAGAACCTACAACACCTGCCAGTACAATACAAATAACGGTAGGCGAGAGTTCGAGTATGGTAGAGTCGCGGATGATCTGCGCAATAACCGGTTTAGGCACCAGCGGGCTGATAAGCTGGTACGCCGTTTGGATAGTGAGTACCGCGCCCAGGAAGAAGGATATGACAATGACGATAGGGAGTGAGCGAATGCCAATATCATTACACTGCTCCATAAATTCCTTCCAATATACGCGTGTGTTCTCGGGCCTGCTGATAGATTCCTTCAACATAATGGCGATACGGCCCAGGTGTTCCAAAAAGCGTTTCAGCATAGAGATACAAATGTAGGGGAATTCGTTAATAGCTATAATACTTCCCAATTCAATAAAATAAAAATCCCGTTCCACCGGAACGGGATTTTTATTATTTCAAGGGCTTTTTTTATTTAAGCCAGTTTTTTCAATTCTTCGATCTGGGCTTCGCGGTCTACTTCTTGTTTCAGTTTGTCGCTCTTATCCATATCTACCAGGATAGGGGCGGCAACGAAGATAGAAGAATAAGTACCCGTGATAACACCTATCAGCATAGCGAAGGCGAAACCACGTGTTACTTCACCACCGAAGATGAAGAGGATCAATACAGACAGGAACACGGTAAGTGATGTCATGATCGTACGGCTCAATGTATCGTTGATGGCACGGTTGATAACGCTCACCTTTCCTTCTCCCGGGTTTTTGCGGAAGTATTCGCGGATACGGTCGAATACGATAACGGTATCGTTCATCGAGAAACCTATCACCGTCAGCACCGCGGCAATGAAGTGCTGGTCAATTTCGAGAGCAAAAGGAACGATGCCCCTGAAGAATGAGAACACTGCCAGTGTAACGCATACGTCGTGCAGCAAGGCCACGATAGTACCCAGTGAGTACTGCCATTTGCGGAAACGCAGCAGGATATAGATGAAGATAGCGATCAGTGAGAATACAGTTGCCTGTATTGCACCTGCTTTCAGGTCATCGGATATGGTTGGCAATACTGTTTGAGAGCTCTGTATATACTTAGTAGCAAAAGTAGCTTCGTCAACAGAAGCAGGAATGAAGTTAGCAGCTTTCAGACCTTCATAAAGCTGGTGCTGTACTTTTTGTTCTACTTCCTGGCCCGGTTGTTTGATGAGGTAAGCTGTAGTGATGTTCAGGTGGTTATCCTGGCCAATTGTTTTTACTACAGGGTATTCACCATCAAAATAGGTTTTCAGTTTTTCGCGTACATCGGCCACTTTGTGCGGAGCGTCAAACTTAATGGTATAGCTACGGCCACCGTCAAATTCCACACCATAGTCAAAACCGTGGATGAATGAACCGATACCACCCAGCAGCACGATAACAGATATTACATAAGCTACTTTACGTGCGCCAACAAAGTTGAAATGTGCTTTGCGGAAGATAGCTTTAGACAGGTTGGTAAAGTAGTTGAAGTGACGTTCGCGTTTTGTGTAAATATCTGTTACCAGGCGAGATACCAGGATACCGCAGAACAAAGACAACAGGATACTGATGATCTGTGTAGTAGCGAAGCCAAGTACAGGGCCAAGGCCGAATATGAACAGGATAACAGAAGTGATCAATATAGTTACGTGACCGTCCAATACAGGTGCCAGTGAGTTGGTATAACCACGCTTGATGGCATCGGAATAGCTGCTGCCGCCTGCCAGTTCTTCTTTGATACGCTCAAAGATGATAACGTTCGTATCCACAGCCATACCAATACCCAGTACCAGGCCCGCAATACCAGGCATAGTAAGTGTAGCGTGCAGGGCAGAGAGTATGCCTATGGTGAACAGTACGTTCAGTACCAGAGATATATTGGCAACGATACCGCCGGTGTTGTAATACACCAGCATCAGTATGAATATTACGATGAATGAAATGATCAGTGAGTTCATACCTGCGCTGATAGATTCAGCACCCAGGGTAGGACCTACTACTTGTTCTTGCACGATGCGTGCAGGTGCAGGCAGTTTACCTGATTTCAATATGTTGGCAAGGTCAGTGGCATCTTCTACAGTAAAATTACCGCTGATAGAAGTGTTACCACCTGCAATTTCGCCGTTTACCAGCGGGGCAGAATAAACTTTATCATCCAGTACTACTGCTACATATTTACCAGTGTTCTCGGCAGTCATTTTACGCCATATACGTGCACCCTGTACGTCCATGCTCATAGCCACTTCCGGTTTACCGGTCAGTGGGTTATAGTCCATGCGCGAATCTGTTACGCGGTCACCTTCCAGTTTAGCTTCGGAGTTGCCGCCAGGTAATGTTTTCAGGGCATACATATATAAAGGTGCATTCGGGTTGCGTGCATCTTTTTTATCTTCAGCACCGTATACAAATTTTACGTTGTTAGGGAATTTAGCCCTTACTACGTCCATATTCATGTAGCGGTTTAGCTTAGCAGTATCTTTCTTCAGTACGATACCTACAACAGGCCCTGGGTTCACATTGCCTTGCTGCGAAATGTTTGGATACCATACAGCCAGCAGCGGGTTTTTCTTCTGTGCTTCCAGTTGTGCTTTCTTGGCAGAATCCGTACCACCTGCAGCAGTCTGGTTATCGGTTTTCGATTCGCCCAGCAGTGATGCTAAGCTGGCAGTATCGGCACCTGCTTTTTTGGTGCTGTCTGTATTCGCAGCAACAGCAGCGCTGGCAGCCGTATCGGCAGCACTTGCAGAGTCTATTTCTTTTGTACCGGAAAGGTAAGCGGCCAATGCATCGTTAGCAGGTTGTAAAGCCTGTATGATCTCCTGGTTGCTGTACAGTTCGAAGAATTGCAGTTTGGCAGTAGACTGCAGGTAGTTACGTACACGTTCAGGATCGCGTACACCGGCCAGCTCTACAGATATAATGCCTTTATTCTCATCCAGGTTTACGTTAGGCTGTGCCACACCGAATTTATCGATACGGGTAAGGAGTACATTATAAGTACGCTTTACGGCATCCTTAGCTTCTTTATTGATCTTAGCCAGCACCTGGTCGTTGGAAGAGCTGAGTGTGATCTCTTTTTCAGAAGGCTTGGTGAACAGGTAAGCCAGTTTAGCACTTGGGTTGGCTTTAGCAAAAGCTTCACCGAACAGTGTTACGAAATTGGCCTGGCTGTTGGCTTTCGCCTTGTTGGCATCTGCAATAGCGCGGTTCAGGGCCGGGTCTTTCGGGTTGTTAGACATAGAACGAACCAGTTCGTCCAGGCTTACTTCCAAAGTCACGTTCATACCGCCTTGCAGGTCAAGACCCAGGTTCAGTTCCTGTTCTTTTGCTTCCTGGTAAGTGTACTTTTTCATCAGCGGCAGGCCTACTACTTTTTCGCCCTGCAGGCTGTCTGTAATGTTGTTGTAACGTGCCTCTATAAGTTTTTCAAGATCCTGGCCTTTAGCCTCGGGATGTTCTGCCTTAGTGATACGTTCTGCCTTAGCACGCGCCGATTTTTCTACATTACGTACAATGAACGTAAATGAAAGCTGGTACAGCGAGATAAGGATAAGTGCGACGGTAAAAAACTTTACCAACCCTTTTAATTGCATAGGTGCCTGAATTGAGTCTTATTATATTTTTAAAAATAGAGTGGGCAAAGATAGGATTTAAAACAAAAAAATAAAGTCCTGCGCTAAGTTTAGGGCTTTTTATCAAAAAATCCTTTTTCGTCCAAATCTTTTAGCATTTTATTAATGAATATCTTATTTTTACGAATTACTAAAATATCTTCAGGTTAAATTAAGTAAACACATGATACGTAGAGTTACACTCCTATTCATGGCTTTGTTGGGTTTGCAGTATGCCGCACAGGCACAGCAAGCTTGTGGCTTCGACCAGGTCCACAGGCAGAAGATGGCTACCGACCCGGCTTATGCCAACGCTGTAAACCAGTTCAATACAGACCTTACCAACTGGATAGCAACGCACCCTACCAGCCCTTCTCTTGTTACTACCGTAAACGGTAACAAAGCCTATGAGATACCTGTGGTGGTACACGTGATACACACCGGGCAGGCGATAGGTACTACGTACAACCCCAGCAATACTACAATTGCAAATTTTGTTCAATATTTAAGTGATGCATTCCAGGCTTCTTATGCAGGGCACCTGCTGGAAGCGAATGGCGGTACCCGTGTACCGATCGTGTTCAAACTGGCACAACGTGCGCCGGGTTGTACAGCTTCAAACGGTATCAACCGTATAGATGCCAGCACTAACTCTACCTATGTGGCAAGCGGTGTATCTAACGGCGGCTCGAACCCCGGTATCTCTGATGCCACATTGAAGGCATTGAGCTATTGGCCAAATACAGAATATTACAATGTGTGGATGGTATATAAGATAAATGGTGTGAATGCTGCTACAGCCACGACCTCATTTACTGCCGGCTATGCTTATTTCCCTTTCCCGGGCTATTCTGCTATAGATGGTACGGTAATGTTGAGTGACCAGGTGGCTACGGGTAATTCTGTAATCACACACGAACTGGGCCATGCTTTCAACCTGTACCACGTATTCGAAGATGATGACCCGACCAATTCAGGCCCTCCGTATTCATGCCCAGTTGCTCCCGGCGATTTCTGTAATGATACGCAGCCAATGAAGCGTTCTTTATTTAACTGCCCGGCTGAAGGTACTAACACTTGTAACCCGCCTACCAACCTGTACCTGAACACACAGAAGAACTTCATGGATTATTCGAACTGTAAGGACCGCTTTACGCCAGACCAGCGTACCCGCGTATGGGGTGCATTGATGAATGTAAACGCCTGCCGTTCTTCTCTTATATCTTCTTTAGGTGCTACGGCTTTACCAGGTACGCCTATGGTAGCAGCGGCTTGTACACCTTCAGGTCCTGCGGCATCCAGCACACTGGGGCCACGTAAGGTTACCGTTATTAAGCCAAGTCCTGATACGGTGCTCATGAACGCTATATCACAAGACTATAATGGTGATGGCAGCCTGCACTATTTTGACCGTACCTGCCAGCACAGGGTAGAATTACAGGTTGGCCAAACCTACACTTTCAGTGTAACGGTAGGGCCTACTGCAGAAAATGTGCGCGCTTATATAGATTATAATAATGACGGTGATTTCTTAGATGCCAACGAAACTATTTACACACCAACAGCCGGTTCTGGCAAAAGGCCGGATGCGAGCTTTACAGTGCCGCTGGTAGGTACAGTAAATTGTGTACCTATCCGTATGCGTGTTATCACCAATTCGGGTTCGGTACCTAACTCGTGTACATCTCCTATTGCGGGCCAGGCCGAGGATTATAGCGTATTGATACGTGGTGGTGCAGCATCCAGCAATGCTTCTGTAGCTATCAGTGATCCTCCGGAAGGCGGAAACCCATCTTGCTATGGTACTACCCTTACATTCCGTGCTTACCCGGGTTCAGGTTCAAGCCCTGTAGGTTATAAATGGTACAGGAAAACTACAGCAGGCGTGGTGACTTCTCCTACGCTTCCGCTTCCTGTTATTGATGATACTGTATGGGCATCTAATGCCTTTACAAATAGGGACAGTGTTTGGGTGAAAATGTACTACAGCACGCTTTGTGGTACAGACAGCGTACTGTCAGACACCGTTGTGGTGAACAGGGTAGACTCTGTAACACCAGTAGTGAATATAGCACTGACAACAGGTACTAACCCTACTTGTCCCGATGATACTCTGACTTTCTCGGTAGTAAGTACCATCAATCCGGGTGGTTCCCCTAGTTATCAATGGTTTGTAAATGGAATTGCAGCAACCGGCGTTATCTCAGGCACCCCAGGTATGACGTTTACTATGAATACCCATAGTAACGGTGACGTAGTTACTTGTAAGATGACCTCAAGTGCCGGCTTCCCTTGCGCTACAGCAACACCAACACGTACATCGAATGGTATTACCATTACCAATACAACTAAGCCTCCTACTGCTTCTATAGCATTGACCACAGGTACCAACCCTGGTTGTGCCGGCCAAACGCTTACGTTCACGGCTTCGGGTACAATATTAGGTACAGCGCCTACCTATGAATGGTTTAAGAATGGTACTTCGCAGGGAGCTCCATCTACTGCTGCCAAAACATTCAGCGGCGTATTTAATAATGGTGACCAGATATTCTGCCGTATCGTGTCTAACTCTACTTGTGCAATACCTCCAGGTATCGTGAATTCTAACACTATCCAGGTGATACACCAGCAGATAACGGCTGATATAGTGATAGCACAGGTAATAGGCGGTAACCCGGTATGTTCCGGTCACCAGGCTATATTCTCTGCCAATACTACCAATGCAGGTTCTAACCCGCAGTTCCAGTGGATGCTGAATGGCAGCTCTGTAACCGGCGCTACCACACCTATATATGTTACAGACTCTCTGAAAGATAATGATGCGGTACAATGCGTACTGATAGCAACAGACCCTTGCGTGGCCAACCCGCGCGATACATCTTCGCCTATCATTATGCGTGTAACTACCAGCCTGGTGCCAACCATCAGCGTGGCTATTACACAGGGCAAGAACCCCGGCTGTCTCGATTCGCTGATCGAGTTTACGGCAAGCGTTACCAACCTGGGTACCAGCCCTAATTTCATTTGGTATATCAATGGCTTCCCGGCTGCATTTGGTAATGTATTCAGCTCCAGCAGCCTGCTGAACGGAGACATTATAGAATGCCGTGCCAACCAGACAGATGGTAAATGCTACCTGCCTGATACCATAGCTTCGCTGCCTGATACGCTGACACGCTCTACTACACCTAACCCGCCACTGATACACCTGATAGGCAATATGCTGACCACTAACCAGGCAGGTAACTATATATGGTTTGGCCCTAAAGGCAAGCAAATAACCGGTGGTGAAGACGGCAATTACAATCCTAAAGAACTGGGTGACTATTATGCTGTTACCAATAACAACGGCTGCTGGTCTAAACCATCCAATATCCTTACCATTACGCTGCTGGATGTTGCAGCCATCAGCATGGACAACCTGAAAGTGTACCCGAACCCGACAACCGGGCTGCTGACACTGGATTGGGGTATGGATGCAGTAAATATGGATATAGATGTACTGAACCCTGTAGGACAGCGCGTACTGCACGACCAGATGCGCGGCCAGTCTCACAAGACAATGGACATCAGCCAACTGCCAAGCGGTATGTACTATATAGTACTGAAAGACGAAACAGGTAAGCTGGGTACTTTAAAAATTACCCTGGCTAAATAAGATAGTTGATAATAACAGATAACAAAAGAGTAAGGCCGCTATTTAGCGGCCTTTTACATTAACGAATGCCGGCTTTATGGAAACATGTTTTGAATTACTTAGAAAATTCATAGTTTGACAGATTTGAGGAAGAACTTATGGC
Source organism: Flavipsychrobacter sp. (assembly GCA_024508935.1). Taxonomy (GTDB): domain Bacteria; phylum Bacteroidota; class Bacteroidia; order Chitinophagales; family Chitinophagaceae; genus Polluticoccus. The sequence goes on from JANINW010000037.1 coordinate 33,845, forward strand.
GAGCTATAACACCCCGATTAATATGAAGAAGTATTTCGAGTTGGTATTAAGCTTTTTAGCAGTGCTATGTTTGGCATTTTGTTTGTATGCTTACTATGATAGTCATTTAAGCACTTCGGCAAAAAAGAATGTCCTTAATGAAAAAAGAGCACATTCGGTAAAAGCAGGGATGCGTAAAGAGGAAGTAAAAGGCATAATGGGTGAGCCGGTGGATATTACACAATCAAATGATGCATCGGCAGTTGTTTCTTACCATTATTTATCGAATAATGGAGATTATTTAGATATTGAGATCAGGTTTGATACAGCTGGAAAGGTTTCAAGTGTTTTTATTCCCTAACGCACTAAGTTGAGAAAAGTCACTATAATGAAAGCATTTATGAGGATAATCTTGTGCGGGCTACTAGGGTTAACCCTTGGCTGCGGAGTTGGTATGAAGAATGATAAAAACATCAAAAAAGTTAAAAAAGGAATGACAAAAAAGCAGGTAATTGATATTATGGGTTCTCCGCAGGATTTGTGGGGATCGTCCGATGATACAAATACTTTCAGTTATGTATACGATCCACCGTTTGCCTCATCTAGCGCAATCTATGTTTTTTTCGATAAAAAGGATACATTGGTAACAGAGATTTGGTACGCAAATTAAAGGGTGCTGATGTAAGTTATTAGCAAAACCTTAAGTCTCTCCTTAGCAACCTTAACAAAGCCTCAACATAGGGCTGCCTAAATTTGCATTAAAGAGAACAGGAGATGCAGAGAGGTTTACGAAACGTTTTTACAAAGACTATGTGGTGTATGGTGCGTGATGCCTTCAACGGGCATTACAGCATGTCTTTTCTCAGTTATTTGCTGCTGGTAGGTGGTGTACTATATGTTGTTTTTCCCTTCGACCTTATAAGTGACCTGATACCCGTTATAGGCTGGATAGATGATGGTGCTGTTATCTACTTTATTGTAAAACGCCTTCAAAAAGAAATGCAGCGCTACAACCGCTTTAAGGTAATGGAGCGCAAGCGCTATTAGAATTTCACTTCTTCAGGTACAAACATTTTTACGCTGCCGCCGTTGCGTATCACATCGCGCACCAGGGTAGAGGATATGGTTGAATACTCAGGAGAGCAGGTAAGGAAGATAGTTTCTATATCCGGTGCCAGCATACGGTTCATATCTGCAATGGCTTTTTCATATTCAAAATCGCTTACATAGCGTATGCCGCGCAATATATAGTTGGCATGTACCTGCTTGCAATAGTCTATGGTCAGGCCACTGTAGCCGGCTACTTCAATCCTTGGTTCGTCTTTAAATATATTGCTGATCCATTCGCAGCGCTGCTCTACCGTAAACATAGGCTGCTTGGACGAATTGATGCCCACGCCTATGATCAGTTTATCGAACAGGGAAACGGAGCGTTGTATCACATCTACATGGCCTTTTGTGATGGGGTCGAATGTGCCGGGAAATAAGCAGATGCGTTGCATATGGTTTTACGCGTTTGGTTGTTGGAAAAAGCTGAAAATCGTAGTGCCGTAATTCTTCATCCGCAGGAAATTAGGTAGCTGCTGGTAATCGTTGCGGGGCGTATGCTCCAGCACAAAAATACCACCCCGTGCCAGCATATTCTTTTCAAATACCAGCAGTGGTATATCATCAATATTTGCCAGCGCATAAGGCGGACCGGCAAATATAAAATCGTACTGCTCTGTATTTTGTTTCATGAACTTGAACACATCGCCACGTATAATATTCAGTATATCGCGTATGCCCAGTTCTCCTGCTATTTTCTTTATGAAATTAATATTCCCCAGGTCACGCTCTATCAGCGTAAGGTCTGCTGCCCCGCGCGATGCCAGCTCGTAGCTGATGCTGCCGGTGCCGCCAAACAGGTCGCAGGTCTTAATGCCTTCGATATCTATCAGGTTCTGCAGCGTATTGAATAATCCCTCCTTGGCCACATCTGTGGTGGGGCGTGCCGGGGTGGTTGTCGGCGGGCTGAAACGCCTGCCGCTAAACGTGCCGCCTACAATGCGCATGCGTATAATTGTTGTAATAAATAGATAGTGCCCGTCCAACTGCGGTCGTTGGTTTCAATATTGCCGCTGCCGTCTTTCAGCGTCGGAAAATATTGGGTAAGCTCTGTAACAACACCCGCCAGTCCGCGATTGGCAGTAGTACACTGCAGTACCAGTTCATTATCGGCTATCTGTTTTTCTTTAGCCAGGTGTTTGAAATGATAAGCTATATCTTCTGCATTCTGGTACTCAAAAACCTGGTGCCAGTGCAGCGAACGGTCTTTGTATAAAGTAGCAAACACCTGGTCGTTGGTCAGGCTGCATTGCAGGGAGCATTCAGATTTGAATGGCTTGTAAAACTGGTACAAAGAGAAAGGCAGCACCTTTGCCTTGGTAAAATAGCGGCCTACCAGGCTTTTCATAGCTGCCGGCCATGAATACATATAGTAGGCTTTGTCTTCGCGCAGGTGATGATTGCCGATGATTTCATTGCCTTCTATAGCATGCAGCTGGCGCATCCACTTCTCCGCCTCGGTCTGGTTATACAGTACTTCCGGCACCAGCATAGTCTTATCGCTGGCAATAAAAGCAGCTATTACCTTATGTGGTGCGGCCAGCAGTTCGTTGTTCAGGAACTGGTGTTCGAAGAAATCCAGTATCCAGCCGCCCAGGCTTTGTTTATAATCATTGTATTCTGCTACAAGCAGGTCGCCGCGTTCACTGAAGCCTGCCGCTGTCACTCCTCTCGGGAACAGGATAAATATTACACGTGTCACCTGCGACATCAAAGTATCGCCGTTGTGTACTTTATAAACCTGTTGAGTAGACCCTGTATTTGAAATCTCTGGCATAGAAACACACAATTATAGAATAAATTTGCGACTTTTCATGCCCGGCTGCTTAGCTTCACGCTTTTTGGAGGAGAAATGCACCCGGGTGGCATAGTATTAAGCCGGATATATTAACCAGTGAAATTATCTGTAACAAATAAAGATATTATACGCCTGGCAGCGCCTATATCGCTGGCTATGGTAATACCGCAGGTCAATTTCCTGACCAATACGGCCTTTTTAGGCCGGGTAGGGGAGCGGGAGCTGGGCGTAAATGGTATTACCGGTATATATTATCTAATCCTGTCTATGATAGGGTATGGGCTGAGCAATGGTATACAAGTGCAGATGGCCCGCCGCTCCGGAGAAAATGACTGGGAAGGCCTTACCAAGACGTTTACAAACGGCATGATGCTATCGGTATTATGTTCCCTTTGCCTGATGGTGTTGTCGCTATGGCTGGCGCCGCTGATCTTCGGGCTGAGCCTGCATAGCAACGACCATATTTTCCTCAGTGTCAATTACCTATACATACGTGTATGGGGTTTACCCTTCCTGATGCTGACGCAGCTGGCCAATGCGTTTTACATATCCACCGGACGTTCGCGTTATCTTATCACCGGTTCGCTGGTGAGTACAGCGCTGAATATCCTATTTGACTACCTGCTGATATTCGGCAAAGGCGGCTTTCCGCATATGGGCCTGGAAGGAGCTGCGGTGGCCTCTGTTATTTCAGAAGTAGGCTTTTGCCTTACCATGTACGGCATTTTTTACTTTAAAAAGCTGCATCATACCTATCCTGTCTTTACCTATTACAAGTTTGACCTGGCTTTGTCCGAAAAAACATTAAAAGTAGCTTCTCCGCTGGTGGTGCAATACATGTTCAGCATAGGCGGCTGGCAGGTATTTTTCATATTCGTAGAGCACCTGGGCGAGCGGGAACTGGCAGCATCGCAGATATTGCGCAGCGTATTCGGCATTGTAGGTATCGGCACATGGGCTTTTGCTTCGGCCTGCAATGCGATGGTGAGTAATTTAATAGGGCAGGGAAAAGCAGAGCAGGTACCTGCTCTCATCATTAAGATAGCCAAGCTGAGCCTGGCCGTAACGGCGGTGATATGCCTGGTATTATTAAACTTTTCTACGGAGTTCCTGGCGCTTTACCGCAATGAATTGTCTATGATAGTGCTGGCACGGCCCAGCCTGCATGTCATCGTTACGGCTACACTTATCATGTCTTTGTCCACCGTCATTTTCAACGGCGTGCTGGGTACCGGCAATACCCTGGCCAACCTGGGTATAGAGGTGTTTTGCGTAAGCTGTTATCTGGTATACTGCTATATCGTTATAGAGCAGCAGCGTATGCCGCTGCAATGGGCATGGGGGTCAGAATTTGTTTACTGGACCAGCCTGCTGGTGACAAGCACCCTGTACCTGCGCTATGGCAGGTGGAAAGGCAAGCATATTTAGGTAGTTAGGCTGCCTGGTCGGCTATATCCTGCATGTCTATACCATTGTGGCTTTCGTCATAGACACATTCACCATTTTTTATCAGCAATACCTGTGGCGATTCGTGGTGCACCTTAAATAGGTCAGCTATCTTATTAGATAAGTTGCGGTACCGTATCAGGTCCAGGTAGTAAAAGCTGATGTTTTGGGGTGTTTCTGCTCTTTCCAGGCGCATTTTAGCCATAGAACTGATAGAACAGCGGGTGCTGTGTTTAAAAATGGCTACGGGTTGTTTTTCGCTTTCCTGTTTTATTGCTTCCAATTGCGCTTCGTCTGTCAGTGCTATCCAATTCATCCTGCAAAGTTATTTTATATAGTGTTTTCCAAAGGTATAGAGCTTGTTAAAATGACCCGGTGATATTAGTCTCATAGTTAGTACTTTCGCGGCTATAAATAACAGTTATTGATGAAGCACGCATATGTATTCCCTGGCCAGGGCGCACAGTTCTCCGGCATGGGTAAGAATCTTTACGAGCAAAACACCATTGCGAAGGAGTATTTTGAACAGGCCAATGAGATACTGGGTTTCCGTATCACGGACATTATGTTTTCCGGCAGTGATGAAGACCTGAAGCAAACCAAGGTAACGCAACCTGCCGTATTCCTGCATTCTGTAATAGCCTTCCTGACCACACCCGACCTGTTGCCGGATATGGTAGCGGGCCATTCGCTGGGCGAATTTTCTGCACTGGTAGCTAATAAAGTATTGAGCTTTGAAGATGGGCTGCGCCTTGTAGCCAAGCGCGCGGCAGCTATGCAGCGTGCCTGCGAGATCAACCCTTCTACTATGGCGGCGGTTTTAGGTCTTGACGATGCGAAAGTAGAAGAGATATGCAAAGAGTTTACAGACGAAGTAGTAGTGGCCGCTAATTATAATTGCCCGGGCCAGTTGGTTATCAGCGGCAGCATCAACGGCATACAGCAGGCGGCCGAAAAAATGAAGGCAGCAGGTGCCAAGCGCGCGCTTATATTACCGGTTGGCGGCGCATTCCACTCTCCGCTGATGGAGCCTGCAAAGGCTGAATTGCAGGATGCTATCATGAGCACGCATTTCGGTAACCCTACCTGCCCTATATACCAGAACGTAGATGCACACCCCTATATAGAACCGGCTATGATAAAACAAAACCTCATCAACCAGCTGACTGCACCTGTGCGCTGGACACAGACTGTACAGAAAATGGTTGAGAACGGCGCTACTCATTTTACAGAAGTAGGACCGGGAGCAGTACTGCAGGGCCTCGTGAAAAAGATTGCCAAAGATGTGGTAACAGACGGAATAAACTAAGGCAGTTATTAATCGCAATAGAAAAGGGATGCAATTGCATCCCTTTTTTACTACACTATAAAAATGATCTTATTGAATAGACAGTTTCTGTGCAGCATTCACATTAGTGCCTTCAATAGTAATGAAGTAAGTGCCTTTCTGTAAGCTGGAAACGTTTACCTGTGAGCCACTAACACCTTGCGTAGACAATACAGTTTTACCGGCTATATCAGTAATGCGGATATTTGCATTGCCCGGTGTGTTCCATTTTACAGTTACAGTGCTGCTGGCAGGGTTTGGATAAACAGCCAGTCCGCTGTTTTTGCTTACAGAAGCAATGCCTGAAGATTTAGGCGTAATTGTTTTCTGGCTCTTAGACCTTTCGAAATCTATATTGTTAACAGTTGGCTGGCCTACTGTAACAGTTACAGGGATAGGTGTGGTGGTGTAATTCATGTCTTCCGGGCGCACCTTGTAATTACCGGTAGGCAGGTTGCTGAAGGAGAAATTACCGCTTGCATCGGTTGTGGTTACATTCACCAGTTTGTCAGCATTATCCAGTATGAATATGGTCATGCCGGGTAAGCCTGCACCTGTGCCTTTGTTGGCGCCGGCGCTCACATTACCGCCTACAAAACCGGGGCCGCTGGTTACGGTACCATATTTCATGTAAATGTTATTGCCTACAGATGGTGAAGAACCATGGGTGATGGTGTTGGCAGTGTTCCAGAACAGGCTGCTGTCGTGGTAGGTCGGTACAAAGCCAGGACCTGAAGTAGGGCCATTGGTCAGTGCGGCTTTTACACGGTAGGTACCTGCGGGTACAGAGCTGAACAGGTACATGTGCGGGTAAGAGGTAACTGTCGTCGAATCGACAGCGGTAAGTGTACCGGCCGTTGAATTGTAAAGGATCAGCCATACCTTGTACTGCGGAGACGCAGGTCCGACAGTAGTGTCCATAACAATAGTGCCGTTAATGGCTGCCTGGCCCATAGATTTGGTGGCGGAGAGGCTCAGCAATAATGCTGAAAGAGATAGAATTTTTTTCATGTTCATGAAATTTTAAAGGTTAAAAAAGAATCTATACACATGGAGACGGCACTGTATTAAGAATTGTTAGGATTTCAAGCATTAAAAAGTGAAAAAATGTAAAACACTAACTCTTGATTAAAAAAAACTAAAATAAAAGGGACGCATTTGCGTCCCTTTTACTACACTATAAAAATGATCTTATTGAATAGACAGTTTCTGTGCAGCGTTTACATTAGTGCCTTCGATGGTAATGAAGTAAGTGCCTTTCTGTAATTCAGAAACGTTTACCTGTGTACCGCTAACACCTTGTGTAGACAATACAGTTTTACCGGCTATATCAGTAATGCGGATATTTGCATTGCCCGGTGTGTTCCATTTTACAGTTACAGTGCTGCTGGCAGGGTTTGGATAAACAGCCAGTCCGCTGTTTTTGCTTACAGAAGCTATGCCAGAAGATTTAGGCGTAATTGTTTTCTGGCTCTTAGATCTTTCGAAATCTACATTGTTTACTGTAGCCTGGCCACTGGTAACATTTACAGTGATAGGTGTGGTGGTGTAATTCATGTCTTCAGGACGTACCTTGTAAGTACCTGTAGGCAGGTTGCTGAAAGAGAAATTACCACTTGCATCTGTAGTAGTAGCGTTCACCAGTTTGTCAGAGCTGTTCAGTATGAAAACAGTCATGCCGGGTAAACCTGCACCTGTGCCTTTGTTGGCGCCTGCGCTTACATTACCACCTACAAAACCCGGACCGCTGTAAGCAGGGCCTGATTTCATCCAGATGTTTTTGCTGCTTACATTACCTGCAGGTTTGGTAATGCTGTTAGCCGTGTTCCAGTACAGGCTGCTGTCGCCATAAGTGGGTACCCAGCTGGTGCCTGATGATGGGCCGTTCATCAATTGGGCTTTGATACGGTAAGTGCCGGGCAAAACAGAGTCAAACTGGTAAGGTGTGTCCCAATACATATTGGGAGCCGTAACCGTTTGTGAATCGACTGCAGATAATACACCCGAATTCAAAACGATCAGCCATACTTTGTAGGTAGGGGTTGCAGGGGCTGACAATGAATCTTTAATGATAAGGCCGCTGATGTAACCCTGTGCATAGGATGACGGAGTGGCAGCGCAAAGACCCAGCGCTAATGCGAATAAAACTTTTTTCATGAGCAGTTAATTTTTTTAGATAGTTAGGAATTGATACTGCTACTACTGACGCAGCCCTTTTAGGGAATGTTAGAGAATTGTCAGAAAAAAAATGAAAAAAATTGCATCATTAACCGGCAGTAAATAAACGCCTGCAAATTATTAGCTGTTATCTCTGTATTGTGAACCTGTGCGTTTGTACACTTTCTGCATCTTGTAGTTTCAGCAGGTAGATGCCATTGGGCAATGCTCCTGCATCGATGTCTTCATGCAGTATATTATTGCCTATAGCTATTGTTTTGCGATATACGGTACGTCCTGTCGCATCCAGTATTTCCAGCTGCAGTTCTTTTGCTGCAATGCCCGTGGCATGAAGCGTAAAATGGCCATCGTTGGGATTGGGATATAATGCTATGCCTGCCGGATTGTTTATATCATCCACACCGGTGAGTATGGTTACCGTAACGCAGTTGCTGCTCTTGACGGTTTTAGGGTTGGGGCATTGTGCGCTGCTGGTGAGCCAAACGCATACGGTGTCATGATTGGATAAAGTGGTTGCTCCCCAGCTTGTCGCTGTTGCTCCTGTAACATTGGTTCCATTCCGCGTCCACTGGTATTGAGGGCTGCTGCCTCCGTTTACAGGGGTGGCGGTAAAACTTATCAGTTGGAAGGGTGGTACTGGCCCCGCCGGGTTGGCCGTAACGGTTACAGATGGCGTAACGGTAGGCAGCACTGTCAGCGTAATACTATTGCTATTGTTGCTGGCAGGTAAGGCACAGGTTGTGTTATTTGTCAGTTCGCAATAGAATACATCGCCGTTGATTGGTGTCGTTACCGGATAGGATGGTGTTACCGTGCCTGTGAAGTTGCTGTTGCGGTACCATTTGTATTGCGGCGTGGTGCCCCCATTTGTTGGTATGGCCACAAAGGTTGCTGTGCCGCCTGTACATATCGTATCATTGGGGTTTACGTAAATGGAAACAGAAGGCCCGGTACTGATGGCCACATTGGTAGTGCCTGCAGGCGATGTACACCCATTGACGGTAGCCGTAACATTATAAATACCTGCGTGGCTCAATTGGACATTAGCCCTGGATGGATTCTGTATAGCTGAAGAGAAGCCTGCAGGGCCTGTCCAGCTATAAGATGCCCCGGCAACAGGAGAAGCCGTAAGGCTTAACGTATTACCTGTACACAGCGGACTATTACTGCCTGCCGTAGGCGTTGGAGGTATAGGATTAATGACAACAGCCTCTGTGTCTCTTGTAGCGCATCCATTTAGAATAGCACTTACGATATAATTCCCTGCATCAGCCGTTGTGACGCTTGTACGGGTAGGATTTTGAAATGTACTGCTAAATGATGTAGGTCCTGTCCAACTCCAGCTTATCCCGCTTGTCGTGGATGAAGCCGTTAAATTCAAATTGCTGCCTGCGCACAGCGGTGTATTGCTGCCTGCGTTTGGCTTAGCAGGCAATGGTTTTACAGTGATTGTCTCCGTATCACGGATAGCACAGCCGTTGAGTGTGGCAGTAAGCACGTAATCACCAGCGCGGTTCGATTGTGCATTGGCAATAACAGTATCCTTGCTTATGCTTGTAAAACCCACCGGGCCGCTCCAATTCCAAGTCAGGCCAGGGGTGTTAGAAGAACCATACAGCCGTAAAGTATCACCTGCACAAATCGGTGTGTTGCTGCTGGCAGAGAAACCTGCGGCAACAGGTTTTATCCGTATAGGCATTGTATCGCGTAGCGAAATGCCCAGGGGTGATGTGCTGACGATGCGCATGCGGTAATTGTTCCCAGAAACAACATTCAAAGGAATTATCCCATGGATGATTCCTGCTGTGTCGCTATTCAGAGTGCCTATTATGACTGGTACAGTAAAATTCCCCGCGCTATTACTCAGTTCTAATTGAAAAGTATTGCTCGTACGGAACCTGGAACTGACGCCGAATGAAATGTGCACACTATCACCCGGACAGAAAGATGTATCGGTAAACGGCATAGGTAGGTAGGCCAGTGTATCCATGATAAAACTTGCAAGAAAAGCATCACCGTATGGATGCAACCCGCCTGAACTTGAACCTCCATAACTTGTCTGCCAGCCGTTTAACGTAGCTAAAGAAGAACTGCTATTAGTGCTACCGCCAAAATAAACTCTTCCGGTATAACTACATGCAATAGAACTAGACATTCCCTTTGCAGTGATAGTAGACGATTCGTTTACGAATTCATCACCTGGTCCTCCAAAAAATGTCCCGTATACCGGATACCCTCCGGTATTGAAAACAGTAAGAAATACACGGTCTCCAGACCCGAGGGCAGTAGTTTGATAAGCATCTGAAGTTGTTATACCAATGCCTCCTTGACCACCGTACGCATATATGTTCCCGGTTATCCCTTTTGCAAGACCGGCGAGATAAGCTCCACCCGCTCCACCGTAATAGGTGCCCCATTGCCGAACTCCAGAACTATTAAGTTTCGCCAGGAAAAAAAATGTACTACCACCAGTTGATTGGTATGACCCAGCGGTTGCTATATTGTTGGTGCTGCCAGAAAATCCACCGATGTATATATTACCAGAGTCGTCTGTGCATACTGCACGAATGATATCATCCCCGGTGCCTCCATAAAACGTTGCCCATTGCCTTGTTCCACCTGTCGAGAATTTTACCAACAGGCCATCTTCCAATGAACAACTGGAACAGCCGAATATCGTTTGATGCGCGCCTGTGGATACTAATGCCGCACTATTGTCTTTAGTACTACCTCCTGCATACAGGTTGCCATTAGCATCGCAAGCCATGCTGTGTATATAAACATCAGGGGTTGTTAAGGTGCCTCCATAATAAGTTCCCCAAAGAAGTCCGCCATTTGTGGTTAATTTGACTATTAACGGGTTTCCATTTCCTCCATATGTTTGCTGGTGGCTGCCAGATGTAGCTAGTCCTGAATTAGTTGTATATGCTGCTATAAAAACGTTGCCGTTTTTATCGCATGTTATTGATGTGGCTGTGTCGTTATTAGCGCCACCATAGTAGGTGCCCCACTGCCGTGTGCCACTACTGTTGAATTTAGCAACAAAACAATCCATATTGCCAGCATTGTTAGGTTGAACTGTACCTGGAGTACTAATGCTACTCGTACTGAAAGTACTTCCCCCCACATAAACATTACCTGCTGAATCGATTGCTAAACCTATTAATTTGTCTTTACCTGTGCCTCCGTAATACGTTGCCCATATCCGTTGCCCTGCCTCATTGAATTTAATAAGCATACCATCCATGTTACCCCCATATGTTGACTGATATGCACCGGTAGTCGCTATATTTGAAGAGCTAATGGTATTTCCCGCTAAATATGCGTTTCCCAGTATGTCGGTAGCTACGCCAACACCTATATCATCGCCTGACATTCCATAGTAGGTTGCCCAACTAATTGTTGGGTCAATAACGAAATCATCCTCTTTACTTACTTCTTCTATTTCAAACGAAACAATATCATTGTTTAGGGCGAATTTTGAATTGATTCTTTTTTTGGTAATGCTATTATAGCTATACGGGGCATTTTCTATAATTTGCCCGGAAGGGCAAATAGCATTAAGGTTGCCATCGTCAAGGTATAACGACGTCGTGCCGGAGTACTTTATTTTTATATCTTGTGCATTCCCACCCTTGTGAACAATAAAATCATACTTCAAGTTCGACGCGTTATCGCCATTAAAGTATAGCACCCAGTCAATATTAGGGTAGATATTTTTGTAGGTTACCCTTTTATAGCTGTAAGCGATAACCCCTTTGGGACATTGGGGTAAATAGTAATTTTCAAAATACTCTTGCTTATCTTCTGTTATTATTTCTGCTTTGGGGTTAGCACCTAATAAGCAAACGTCCATTCTGTAAGAGGTCACAACAGAATTTTGCGCTGTTTTAGTGGTCCATTGATAATGCAACTGCCCGTTACCGATAAATACAGTGACATTACCTCCCCGGAGCTTGAAATCTATATCGTGCCTGGGCTTACCATACTGGTTGGTGATCTGTCCCTTGTTCTCCGTAAAAGATGCGGAATGGGCAAAAGCCTTGCCTGTGGTGCAGGTTATAAGCAGCAGGTAAAGGATATAGCATTTCATATCGGTGGCAGATCATATAAATATACTAAATCGTATAATATAAAAGCTGCCGCCGGAAGATTGCCTCAAATAAAAAAGCGTGAACATCGTCCACGCTTTTTTATTTGGATATCGGTTAGAAAAATCATCGCAGGTCTACCACTTCTACACCCGGGTATTTTTTCGCGTCGAAAGTAAACATGTTATCTGCTACCGGTGCATTAGGTGTAAAACCACTCACTTCGTATTGGTACTGGTTGCCGTTCTTCTCCCAGATATTACCACCTACAATGGTATTTGATTTGTCAATGGCCAGTTCTACTTTGCTGAATCCTTTTGATTTATTTACCGGGCTCAGTTCAATGATATTACAGTCTTTGCCATTTACTTTGCGTGTACCGGCATATTTGTAATTGTATTCTTTGTCGTAGAAATTGGTGAACAGCTTAGCCGGGGAAATAGTCTGCGCATTCGGGTCGAAATTGCTTACCTGTACTTCATTCGCATCTTTAGTATAGGTCCACACGGTTTTGTTATCGCAAATGATCTCCTGCCCAGCCAATGTCACACGGTATTTAGGGCCCTTCATATAAAAAGTACCTTTCTTGGTTTCTTTCACTTTGCCGTTAGAGCCGGCCAGTTTCAGGGCAAAATTTGTTTTCAGTGAATTCAGCCCGTTCATCTTTTTGCTCATGGCGTCCAGTATCCCTTTTGCCTTGGCATCATTTTGTGCAAATGCAGGCTGAATGATGCTTACCAAAGCCACCAGGCTTAATCCCAATAATTTCTTCATTGTATTTAGTTTCTAGATTTAATGTATTAGACAAATGAAAAGCAGAAATGTTTAACCAAGGCTGCTCAAAAATTGTTCCAGGTCGGCTTCCGTATGGTACAGCACATCTCTTGGTTTGCTGCCCATTGCCGGGCCAACTATGCCTGCCGCTTCCAGTTGGTCCATGATACGCCCTGCGCGGTTATAACCAAGGTTATAGCGCCTTTGCAGCATAGATGTAGAGCCGGACTGTGTTTGCACCACGGTGCGTGCACAGTCTTCAAACAGTTTATCGCGGTTCACCAGGTCTACCACCTTATCGTTATCTGCCTCTTCGCCTTCATATTCAGGCAGTTCGAATGCAGAAGGATAGCCGCGTTGTTTGCCAATAAAATTAACAATACTTTCTACTTCAGGCGTATCTACAAAAGCGCATTGCAGGCGCAATAGTTCGCTGCCGTGAGAGACCAGCATATCGCCGCGTCCTATAAGCTGTTCGGCACCGCCGGCATCCAATATGGTGCGTGAGTCTACCTTGGCCGATACTTTAAAGGCGATACGGCCCGGGAAGTTGGCCTTGATGGTGCCGGTTATCACATTCACCGAAGGGCGCTGTGTAGCAATGATAAGGTGTATGCCGATAGCACGCGCCAATTGTGCCAGGCGGGCAATAGGCATTTCTACTTCTTTACCTGCGGTCATTATCAGGTCGGCAAACTCATCTATCACCAGCACTATGAAAGGCAGGTATTTATGCCCGCGTTCAGGGTTAAGGCGGCGGTTGATAAATTTCTCGTTGTATTCTTTGATATTCCTTGCGCCGGCCTCTTTCAGCAATTCATAGCGGTTATCCATTTCAATACACAGGGCATTGAGGGTGTAGATAACCTTCTTGGTATCGGTGATGATAGCTTCTTCCTCATTGGGCAGCTTGGCCAGGAAATGTTTTTCGATAGTGCGGTAAATAGACAGTTCCACTTTCTTTGGATCTATCATTACAAACTTCAGCTGCGAAGGGTGCTTTTTGTAAAGCAGCGAAACCAGTATGGCATTGATACCTACCGATTTACCCTGGCCTGTAGCACCTGCCATCAGCAAGTGGGGCATAGTGGCCAGGTCTACTATATAGTTTTCGTTATCTATTTTTTTGCCCAGCGCTATAGGCAGGCTCATTTTTGAATTAGCGAATTTTTCACTGGCCAGCAGTGCGCGCATAGACACTATTTGCTTATTAGCATTAGGTACTTCAATACCTATGGTACCACGCCCGGGTATCGGTGCTATGATACGTATGCCCAGTGCTGCAAGGTTTAGCGCTATATCATCTTCCAGGTTGCGTATCTTGGATATGCGCACACCCTCTGCAGGAACAATTTCATAAAGTGTAACCGTGGGGCCTACGGTAGCACTGATGCGTTGTATCTCTATACCAAAGCTTTTCAGCGTCTGGATGATCTGGTTCTTGTTCTTTTCCAGTTCTTCTTTATCCAGTGTTATTGTTTCCTGGCTGCGATCTTCCAGCAAGTCCAGGGTAGGGAATTTATAATCCGGCAGGTCCAGCTCCGGTGCATACGCTTCGTTGTCCTGTATGCTGATGTGGGCACCGTGTTTGATCACTACCGGTTCATCTTCCTGCTTTATTACTTCAAAAGAGAGTTCTACTTCGCCGGGTGTTGTTTCTTCCTCTTCTTCAATTTCTTCTTCTTCATACACATCTTCTTCCGCCTCTTCCTCTTCCGGTTCTTCCTCAATTTCTTCTTCTTCGGTTTCGTTTAGTGTATTGGCGTTATTACCCGAATTCTTTTCTACTAATTGCATTTTCCAGTCCTGGGCTTCTGCTTCTTCTTTGGCAAGTTGTAGTTCGTATAATTCTTTATCGGTGAGGTCTTGCTCGTCGTCCCCGGTCTCTGCGGTTGCAACTGGTGAGGCGGGTTTGGTCTCTTCCTGCACTACGGTTTCTGCATCGGGCGCAACAACAGGGGTGGGCGCCAGGTTAGATACTACTGTTTGTGCAGTACGTTTTGCATGGCGCAGCAGTGGCCTGATGTCGAGTGCCAGCACTACAAATAAGAAAAAGCAAACCAGAGATACCAATATGAGGCCGGTGCCGGCAGTGCCCACAAAGCCGTTGGTATAGGCTATGGCCTCGTTGCCCCATGCACCACCATATGGAAAGCTGGCCGTTGGCATCAGGTAAGCCATAATAGGGGCTACCAGCAACAGCAGCATAGAAAGCCAGCGCAGGTAGCGCATGATAACGGCCATTCTTTTGCCATATAACAGGTTCAGTCCTATTACACCTATCCATAGCCCGATGAGTATAGATGCTATGCCTACACCTTCGTACACCAGCAGGTGGCCTATGGCTGCACCCAAGCGGCCGCCAATATTCACCACCGGACTTTTGTCATGAAACAGGAAATCAGCGGTGCTGCCTGCTGCAAACAATTTGTCCTGGTCGGTTTGCCAGGTGAAGAAATAGCTGCTGATGGAAGCACAGACAAGTACTCCCAAAAACAGGAAAAAAATACCCAAACCCAGTCTTACCTGGCGTTTTCTGTCTGTCTGCACGGTATCGTCGGCAGTAATTTTGGGCGGAGCAGCCGGTTTAGTCTTTTTCTTTGAAGTGGCCATAGTGGCAAGCGCGGGGGCGAAGTTACAAACTTAAAAATAGTAGGCGATTTAAAATAATGGTAGCAGATATTTGCAAAAACACTATTTTTATAAAATCAGAAAAATGGCTTGAATAACAAACCATTTAACCATCTAATACTGTCTTATATTAAACAACGCATGGAAATGACCCTTGCAAATAAATTTTTTACTCATAAGATGGGCACGATAGGTAAAGCAATTTTTACCGCAGTAATGGCTGTTTTCAGCTGCCAGGCTGTAAATGCCCAGGTAAACATTGCCCCTAACCAGACAGCACTGGCATTGGCCCAGAAGCTGACCGGCTTTGGTGTTATTATTACTAATCCTGTGCTTAAGTGCCCTTCGGGAGCAAATGGTATATTCAGGGTGGTAAAGAGCGACCTGGGTATAGACAGCGGCATATTGCTGACAACAGGTTCTGCAACGCAAACTAACAGCGGACCTGCTACCTTTATCAGTACCGATAACCTGGCTGCGGGCGATGCTTTCCTTGATTCTTATACCGGCAGCACCACAAAAGATGCCTGTGCTTTGGAATTTGACTTCCAGGCGGCAGGCGATACCGTTCGGTTCAATTACGCATTTGCATCAGAAGAATATACCAATTACTCGTGCAGCCAGTTCAACGATGTGTTCGGCTTCTTCATTTCAGGTCCCGGTATAGCCGGCCAGCGTAACATAGCCCTGGTGCCGGGTACTACCATACCCGTGGCTGTAAATAGTATTACCAATACTACCATCAATGTTGTTAACCCTCCTACGAATATTGCTACCTATTGCGAAAGCATGGGGGCAGGTTCTCCTTTCGCCATGTATTATGTGCCTTCGCATACCAACATAGCATACGATGGTTTTACAACAACGCTGACAGCAGAAAGTCCTATATATGCCTGTTCTACCTATCACCTGAAATTGGTGATAGCCGACGT
This sequence comes from Flavipsychrobacter sp., assembly GCA_024508935.1. Lineage (GTDB taxonomy): Bacteria > Bacteroidota > Bacteroidia > Chitinophagales > Chitinophagaceae > Polluticoccus. The sequence continues at coordinate 50,108 of JANINW010000037.1, forward strand.
TTTCGACGGTTCGTTTGATTCAGGTGTATGGCTGGAAGCAGGCAGTTTATCATCTAACCCGCCCAAAATAGCCCCGATAAGCGGTGGCTCCAGCAGTACTACCCCATATGTTATACGTGGTTGTAAGCCCGGCCAGTTCGTTTTTACCCGTAACCGTAAAAAGCCATTGGCTAAAACAGTAAAATTTGACATTTTGGGTTCTGCGGTAAATGGTACAGATTATTCGCATATACCGGATTCTGTTATTATCCCTGCATTCGATTCTGTAGCTACAATCACCATCAACGGTATACCGGTGGTGCCTGCTACAGGTAAAAAGACCATTAAAATAGTGGTAAAAGAAGTAGACTGTAGTGGTGTTGCAACGGCTGTAGATAGTGCCGAGCTTGAATTGTGGGATGGATTGAGGGTGTCTATGCAATCGCAGGACACAGCCTTATGCCAGGGGGCAGGAATTATTATACGCGGTACAGGTGAGCCGGACTATACCTATGCATGGAGCCCGCTGAAAGGTGTCTCGGGTGCCAACACCCTTACCCCGCTGCTGAAACCGGATACGACTACTACTTACACGTTAGTTACCACTTACGCAAGTTGCCCGCCTTATATATATAATATAAAGGTAGAGGTGCAGCCTAACCCGAAAGTGACGATAAATTCAGGTAAAGACACTTCTGTATGCCAGTGGTATAATGTTCCGCTGAAAGCGGTAGCGCAGCCTGCATGGTTTACACAGTATGCCTATGCCTGGAGCCCTGCCACAGACCTAAACATAACTAATAGGGACAGTGTAGTATTTACCGCAAATGATAAAGGACAACTTATAGCAACCGTTACTACTCCTATAGGTTGTATAGGGCACGATACCATCAACGTGAATATATACCCCGGCAATTTTGGCGAGAAGCCAAACACCCCGATAGGTGTATGCCCGAATGATAGTGTGGATATTACTGTGGGCGGCGGCGTTAAGTACCAATGGGTACCTGATGAATTCATTACCAGCGCAACATCGGGCCAGATACAGGCTTTCCCGGTTGCTCCTAAAGACTATATAGTGTACGTGACCGACCAGCATAATTGCTTTGATACATTAGATATTCATGTGGATGTATACCCGGGTGCCGTATTGTACCTGGGTGAAGATATCAAGCTGCATCCCGGTGAAAAATACCAGATGTTTGTACAGGGTACCTGTACCAGTTTTAACTGGTTCCCGCATGTTGGTTTGAGCTCTGTAAACAGTTTCAACCCGGTAATAGACCCTAAAGTAAATACGCGTTATATAGTTACCGGAGCCAGCAAAGACGGCTGTCCTGCGGTAGATACGGTAGATGTGTATATGGTGGAAACCGAACTGGGTATGCCGAATGCTTTTGCCCCATATAGTTCAAATCATGAATTAAAAATTGTTATGCGGGGCATTGCAACTTTGAAATATTTCCGTATTTTCAACCGTTGGGGACAAAAGGTTTTCGAGACGCAGGATATAAACAAAGGGTGGGATGGACGCCTGAACGGTGAAGATCAGCCTACCGGGGTATATGTTTATGTGATAGAAGCAGAAACCGATGCCGGAAAACCATTCCATAAAGAAGGAAACGTAACATTAATAAGATAAACACTCTTTTAAGGATTATATATCATGACGAGGAAAACCAAAATCAGCCGGGCAAGCTTGTTAGCAGCTTTGGCTCTCACAGCCCAAACTGTGCAGGCACAGGATGTTCACTTTACGCAGTTCAATGCATCTCCGCTGATAGTTAACCCTGCATTTACGGGAAACTTCAGTGGCCAGTGGCGTGCTTCAGCTATCTACCGCGACCAATGGAGAAGTGTAGTAGGGGCCAGTGCCTTTAAAACCTATGCAGTTTCTTTTGATGCGCCTATCGTGACCGACCTCACGCTGGACGATTACCTGGCAGGTGGTATACAGCTGTATAACGACCGCGCGGGTGATGGTAACCTGTCAAACCTTTCGGCTTTGGCTTCCATAGCTTATCATAAGTTCCTAGGCCGCGATGTAAATAAGGTGATCTCTGTGGGCTTCCAGGGTGGTTACACGCAAAAAAGCATTGACCTGAGCCGTTTATACTTCGGTAATGAGTTTACCAATGGTAGCTTTGAACCGGGTACAGGTGGCGAAGCCTTAAATAATAAAATAAATTATTTCACTATCAACGCAGGTATCGGCTGGGCGCACAACGTGAGCGACAACTTCAGCTATGCTATCGGTTTGGGTGCTAACAACCTCAACCAGCCACGCGAAACGTTCCAGCGCAAAGCGCATAGTGATGTAGGCCTGGGTATGCGTTATACGGCACAGGCAGGTGCTATTGCCTATGTAAGTGAAAAATTCAGCCTGCGCCCTGCAGTATTGTATCAGACACAATCAACTGCTACAGAACTGGTTGCAGGTAATGAGTTCCACCTGATCGTGGGTAATTCTGAGTTCCGTAACTTCTCTACAGCTGTGTTTTTAGGTGGCTGGTACCGCAGCAGCGATGCTATCATGATAACTGCCGGTATGGAGTTTAAAGGGGCAAGAATAGGCCTTAGCTACGATTATAACACATCTGACCTGAAGAATGCATCGAACGGTAACGGAGGTTTTGAAATATCATTAACTTATATAGCTCCCGACCCGCTTGAGTTTGCAAGGAAACTCATCTATCCTTGCTCACGCTTCTAATACTATTTTCATATAAAAAGAAAGGGCGAAAAAATTTTTTTTAAAGCCCTTTCTTTTTTTTAAACCAATTTATACTTTTATACCCATTAACAACGTTCGCGCACATGAGAAAAAACTGGCTGCTCCTGATTCTGGCAACGATATTTGTTACTATTCAATTTGACGCTAACGCTCAGCAGCAACAAAAAGAAAAGTACCGTAATAAGGCAAACGATCCGATTGCCCAACTTCCGTACTATAAAAAGTTACGCTATGCTGATCAATTGTTTAAAGATGGTAGCTACTTCAATGCGATAGAATATTATCAACAATTGAAACAAGAACAGGAGCGTAACCCGTACCTGACTTACCAGCTTGCAGAATGCTACTGGATGTCCCGCGACTATATGCCTGCTGCGCACTATTACGGCGAGGTATATTCTATGTCTCCGAAGATGTATCCTGAAGCGATATACAAGCAGGCTATGATGCTTAAAAAATCAGGCCAATATACTGAAGCTATTGATCGTTTCAATAAATTCATTGCTGACAACCCTAAAACGATGAAGAAGCTTAAAAAGCAAGCTCAGCGTGAAATAGAAGGTTGTAATGTTGCGATGAACTCAATGAAAGATCCGGTTGCAGCTAACGTTATCAATGCAGGTCCTAACGTAAACAGTGCGTATACAGAATCAGCGCCTTATCCTTTGGGAGATACTGCATTGTTGTTCTCTACTATGCGCCAGAACAGGCCTGTTGAGATCGACAAAAAGAAACGCGATGAATACATGTCACGTTTCATGGTTTCGCGTAAGCAAGACCACGTACAGCAAGTTGACTCTTTCCAATGGCCATTGACTTTCAATGACGGAGATTTCAACAATCCTAAAGTGCACGTTGGTAATGGTTGCTACAGCCCGGGCGGCGAACGTTTCTACTTCACAAAATGTACTGAAGAAGATTCGATGAAAATAGTTTGCCGTATCTATGTTTCTAAATTCGAAAAAGAAAAATGGGGTGAAGCCGAACTGCTGGGTGAAGGTATAAATGAAAGCGGTTCTAACACACAGCCATGCGTTGCCAAAGTAGGTAAGAAAGAAATATTGTTCTTCTCTTCAAACCGTACACTGCAAAGCCGCGGTGGATATGATATCTGGTATTCAGTTATCGATCCGCGTAACAATACTTACCGCCGTCCTCAAAATGCTGGTAAACAAATCAACACTGCCTATGACGAGGTTACTCCTTATTACGACAGCCGTGTAAACAAACTGTACTTCTCTTCAGATGGCTGGGTAACATTGGGTGGTTTCGACGTATACTCTGCTGACGGTGGTCCGTCTCGTTATACTAACCTGACTAACATGGGCTATCCTATCAACACATCTGCAGACGAACTGTATTTCATTAAAGACCCTGTAGGTAAACCCGATGCATACCTGGTTTCTAACCGTATCGGTTCTATAGCTTTGAAGAACCCAACTTGTTGCGATGATATCTGGCGCGTACAATTTGAACCTAAACTGGTAGTTCTGGGTAAAGTTGTAGACAGGAAAACACAACAACTGATGAACGAAGTAGTTGTGAAAATGACAGACCAGCAAGGAGATATGAAAACATTCAACTCTGCTGACGGTAATTTCGGTTTCAACATTGCACGCAGCAAAGCTTATGTAATAACTGCTGATAAGCAAGGTTATTCTTCTACCCGTGCTACCGTTAATACAATGGATGTAAAACGTACAGATCCGGATGATACAGTTAACGTAACTATCTATGTTGACGAGATCAGGCACCCATTTGCTGTAAGCAACGTATTCTACGATTACGATAAAGCTACACTGCGTCCTGAATCAGTTGCTTCTCTGGATTCCGTTGTTACTTTCATGAAAGATAATCCATCGTTAAGTGTGGAGATCTACTCTTTCACCGATGGTAAGGGTACTGATAAATACAATAAAGACCTTTCAATGCGCCGCGCCCAGTCTGTAGTTGATTACCTGGTTGGTGCAGGCGTAGAGCAAAGCAGGCTGGTAGCAAAAGGATTTGGTATGGCTATGCCGGCTGCACCGAACACTGTGAACGGTAAAGACAACCCGGAAGGCCGCCAGCTGAACCGCCGTACAGAATTCCGTATTGTTACAGATGTTCCTACACGCCGTGTACTGTATAACAGTGCTAAACCGGGCGATATGGATGAACAACAAAACAACCTGAAGCAAAACGAGAACATGAATGATGACGATAATACACCTGATTCTGAGTCTGACATGGGCAAACCAGGTAGCAGGGTAAATAAATAATAAAAGAACATAACAGAGCAATAATAAGGGCTGTACCTCGTGTACGGCCTTTATGCTTTTATAGAGAGTAGATTTATGGATTATATACAATTGCACTGCAGTATTGCAGATGGGGGCACTAAAGAGATCATTATAGCATTGCTGGAGCAGGAAGGTTTTGAAGGTTTCGAGGAAACACAAGATGGACTGCTGGCCTATATACCCGAGCCGGAGTTTAAGAAGAATGATATAGATGAATTATTCGTGCCGTTCGGTATAAACTATACAATTCAGACAATAGCCCCGAGAAACTGGAATGAGGAATGGGAAAAAAACTTTGACCCTGTTGTAGTAGAAGGGTTCTGTACAGTGCGGGCCGATTTTCATGAAAAGAATGCTGATACCCCTTATGATATCATCATTACCCCTAAAATGTCATTTGGTACCGGGCACCATGCCACTACCCGCCTGATGATGCAGCAGATGAAGGATATAGATTTCAAAGGCAAATCTGTATTTGATTTTGGCACCGGTACGGGCATATTAGCCATACTAAGCGAAATGCTGGGCGCAGAGGATATTGTTGCTATAGATAATGATGAATGGGCCTATGAGAACAGTAAAGAGAACCTGCAGCGCAATAATGCCAGTCATATACAGGTATTGCAGGGTAGTATAACCGATATTGCGGCCAGGCAATTTGACGTGATACTTGCCAATATTAACCGCCATATATTATTGCAATATATGGGCGATATGTATGCTTTATTGAAGCCCGGTGGCATTATTTTAATGAGTGGCTTGTTCACAGAAGATGTACAGGTAGTAAAGCCGGCAGCTATTGAGACGGGTTTTTCCTATGTACAAACCGATGCATTAAATAATTGGGTGGTATTGAAATTTATCAGATAAATTCTTTTTGCAATAGATTGTATTGCAATGAGTTGTGAGAGTAATCATAAATTTTATGCACAATGCTATAATTATTAGGATTTGCAAAGGCAACATTATAAATTTGTTAACTTCAACCTGCAGATAAAATAATGGGTATAGCAATACTGGTTATCTTAGCTTACTTAGTTGGCTCGGTTCCTACAGCTGTTTGGGTAAGCAAAAGGGTATATGGCATAGATATACGTGAACATGGAAGTGGTAATGCCGGTGCAACAAATACTTTCAGGATATTAGGTTCTAAAGCCGGTGCGGCAGTCATGGTCATTGACATGCTGAAAGGCTTTATGGCAGCCAAGCTGGCGCTGTTTTCCCCTTTCCCGTGGAATAGTGAACAAGTGGTAAACCTACAGGTATTCCTTGGCCTTGCAGCTGTTGTAGGCCATATTTTCCCCATCTGGGCTGATTTTCGCGGTGGTAAAGGTATTGCCACATTATTTGGAATGATACTGGCTATACAGCCATTGGCTGCGGTAAGTCTGGTAGGTGTATTTATGGGTATGCTCTACCTTACGCGCTATGTGTCGCTTAGCTCTATCTCTGCCAGCATTGCATTTCCCCTGCTTATCATGTTCATTTTCCGCGAGCCGGAGATGAGTTACCGCATATTTGCCATTGCTACTGCATGCCTTGTAGTGCTTACACACTATAAAAACATCAACAGGCTGCTAAGTGGTAATGAGAGCAAAGTGCCCTTCTTCCGGAAGCGCCGCTTACGCCGCGGAGAAGATTAATTTCTTTTTCCTTTTGATGGTATAATACTTGATGTAGGCATTAAATAAACTTTCATGCTTATGAAAAGGCTATTATTTTTTGCTTTAGGTATTCTTCTCTTTAGCTGTGTCTTATTTTCCTGCTATCGCAATCCTGTAACAGGGCGCAATTCCCTAAACCTGGTTGATGAAGGTACTATGTTACAACTGAGCAACCAGCAGTACAGCTCATTTCTTGCTACTAATCCAGCTATTAAAGGTACACCTGATGCTACGATGGTGAGCAGGGTAGGAGCGCGTATGGCTGCTGCTGTATCGGAATACCTGAAAAGTAAAGGACAACAAAGCCTGGTGAACGGCTATAACTGGGAATTTAACCTGGTGAACAATGCAGAAGCAAACGCATGGTGCATGCCTGGTGGCAAAGTGGTTGTATACAGCGGGATATTACCACTTACCCAAAACGAAACGGGACTCGCCGTGGTAATGGGGCATGAAATAGCCCATGCCATAGCACGCCATGGTAACGAACGTATGAGCCAGCAACTGGCTGTTCAGGCGGGTGGTGTGGCCCTGTCAGCAGCACTTTCCAGCAAACCGGCTGAAACACAAAATATGTTCAATGCAGCTTATGGTGTGGGTTCTACACTGGGTACATTGAAATATTCGCGCGAGCATGAAAGTGAGGCAGACCATATGGGTTTGATATTTATGGCACTGGCAGGATATAATCCTAATGAAGCAGTAGGCTTCTGGCAACGTATGGCTGCCAAAGGTGGACAGAAACCACCTGAATTTTTAAGTACACACCCGGCAGACAGCAGGCGCATAGACCAGATAAAGAACTGGTTGCCCGATGCGATGACTTATTACAAACCGCATTGATAAGGGCGAGCATCATTATCTTATTGCAAAGCTCAAAAAAATATGCTTATACGATATGATTCATACGTATATAATGTTATATTTAGCTTATGCAAGTAAAGTGCATTAAGCTTGAAGATAGCAGAATATACAAGAGTGTTGAGTTATGTTTTCCCCATTGTGTTACGCAGGGGCAGCAGTGCATACAACCCTTTGCTTGAACTCATATTGTACCGTAACCAATTGCAATTAGCTACAGAAGACGCATTGTATTCTGATGGAAAACGTTACCGGCCGCTGGTGATGGCCTTTAATTCCATAAGGGAGAGACTGGTAAATGTGCAGCAGGTGCTCGCCTTGGGTACAGGTATAGGCAGCATTGTGCAGATACTCAATAAGATGGGGCATTATCCTTCCTTTACATTGGTAGACAAGGATAGTATGATCATTGATTGGGCTTCTGAAATACTGAAGGATTTCTCTGCCAATAAAAATCTGACGCTGGTATGCGCTGATGCTGCAGACTATATTGATATTGCCGAACGGAAGTACGATATGGTGGTGATTGACATTTTTAATAGCCGGGTGGTACCACAGTTTGTAACAGGTACTGCCTTCTTAGAAAAATGCCGCCGGAGATTAAATCCAGGCGGCATTTTTATTTTAAATTATATAGTGAGCGATGAACCTGGCTGGCAGGAAGTGTATGCCAACCTGGAAAATGTTTTTCATTCTATACGCGTGCTCAGCAATGATATGAACCGCATTATAGTAGCTACAGCTTAGCAGACTGTATACGCAGTATTTTCCTGTTCTTCTTTTGCACACGCATCTTTTCAGGTACCAGTGCTATGATCTCGTCCATCAAAGTTTGCAGTATAGACAGCCTAACAAAATGCCCGTTTGTAACCAGGCTTATTTCGCGTACCGGTTCCGGTTCATCAAAATAGCGTACCCTGTCCTGCTGGTCTTCGCTGAATTCGAAAGTTGCCAGTTCTGGCAGTATGGTTAGTCCTTTATTCTTGTCTACCATTTTGCGCAATGTTTCTACGTTGCTCGATTCGTAGCGGTAAGGGCGGCTGGCCTGCAGGCGTTGTATCTGGTCGCTGCATAGGTCCAGCACCTGGTTGCGCATACAATGCCCTTCGTTGAGTAGCCAAATACGGCCCAGGTCTATGTCCTCAGCCGTTACTGTACGTTTTTTCAGTGCTTTTTCATCTTCCGAAAAATAAGCTACAAACGGTTCAAAGAATAATGGATATTCTTTGATATTGGAATCTTCCAGTGGCGTACTTACCAGGGCAGCATCCAGTTCATTATTATACAGGGCGGTGATGATCTGTTTGGTTTCCATCTCCTGCACTTCCAATTTCACTTCAGGATATTTGGAGGCATAGTTTTCCAGCAAAGAAGGCACTATATATGGCGCCACAGTTGGTATAACCGCAATCTTGAAACTACCTGTTACATTATTCTGCTGCTTCTGTATCAGTTCATGTATCTTCTCCGATTCAGACAGTACAATACGTGCCTGTTCTACAATAGCTTCGCCCATAGCGGTAATGGCTATAGGATGTTTATTACGGTCGAATATCTTGATGCCAAGCTCTTCCTCCAGCTTCTGTATCTGCATACTTAGCGTAGGCTGAGTAACAAAGCACTTGTCGGCTGCTGCTACAAAGCTTTTGTAGGTAGCTACTGCAACAACATATTCCAATTGAGTGATGGTCATAATTAGCGTGTGGGATTTGTATAACAAACCTACATCATAAAATTGAATATAGAGTAAATCTATAATTCATATATTTTTATTTGTTAACGCGTCTTATGTGCTGCCGTTATAATATTTACCTTTGACCCGCAAAAATAGCACCGCATTATGAGCCTTTCCGGTAAACTGAAGCTGAAAACTGAATTGCCTCTTTATGTCTATGCTGCACCGGCAGAAGCGGCTGATCTATTTGCCGACCTGGAACTGAAAAATGCGGCCAAGGGGAAAGGACCTTTTGCGCAGGTGTTGTTTTTTGCAGGCAATAAAAAGGATATTGATGCCCTGTTTGATAAAATAACTGCATCGCTGGCGGCGGACGCTGTATTTTGGATAGCCTACCCCAAGCAGAGTGGGAATATGAAATCGGACCTGATCAGGAATGAAGGATGGGATACTGTATTTAAGTCTGATTACCAGATCGTATCCTCGGCATCTATAGATGATAACTGGACGGCCGTGCGGATACGCAGGAAAGATCCTAATGCAAAGTATAAAAGCGATGTGCCGATGGAAGAGCGCATAACAGAGGGAGTAGACTATGTAAAGCGCACCGTGCAGTTGCCGAAAGATGCAGTAGCGGCGATGAAAGGATATAAAGGCCTCGAAGATTTCTTCAACAGCATGTCCTTCTCTCACAAACGGGAATATGCAGAAGCTATAGCGGAAGCTAAGAAGCCGGAGACACGTGCCCGGCGCATAGAGAAGATGGTAGAAATGGTGCAAAAGATAAAAGAACGAAAAGAACAGAAAAAGAAATAAGATGAGCTACAAAGAAGTGCCGCAGGGGGCTGTGCTGCAGTATATAAAAGAACATTTTGAAGGTAAGCTGGTAGAAGGCTCCCGTTCGCCGGCTGGCAATTGGCTGCATTTTACATTAGAACATATTGAAAAAGGAAAAGCAGTTATATCACTGGAAGTGAAAAAGGATATGACCAATCCCTATGGCAATATACATGGTGGTATGATGGCGCTGGTAATGGATGAAGTGATAGGCTGGGCAGTGGTGAGCCTTGATACCGATAGCCATTACACTTCGCTGAACCTGAACGTAGATTTTCTTTACGCCATTAAGCAGGGAGAAAGGTTGAGGGCAGTGTCTGAAGTGATACGGGCAGGGAAAAAGATCATTCACGTGGAGTGTAAAGTATATGATATGCAGGAGCGGCTGCTGGGAAAATGCAGCAGCAACCTGATAGTTACCAGCATGAAGCCGCAGGAAGGCGATGCCAAAGTGGCCAATTAAAAGACTGCGCGGGTTAGTCTTAGGGGGATAGAATTACCCCGTTAAACCATTAATTTCAGCTTTATATTTTTTACCAGGATGAAGAAATTTTTACCGGCATTACTTGTATGGGTACTGGCTTTGCCTGCCCTGGCACAGGAAAATGAATACCGCAGCAAGAGCAATCCCTTGTATTGGAAAAACCGTGTGCCCGATAAGGCATACTGGCAGCAGGATGTGCACTATAAAATTGATGCGCGTATAGACGAGACAACAGATATTATAGAGGCTACGGAAAACCTGCAATATTGGAACAATTCGCCGGATACACTGCACTTTGTCTATTTCCATCTATGGCAGAATGCTTTCGTCAAAGGGTCGCACCTGCACGAGCTGGAAGAAGCTACCAATTTTAAACCCCGTTTAGGCAAATATGAAAAGCAGGGGTTGGGTACCGTGGTAGATGAATGGGTGGTAGATGGCCTGAGTACCAAAACAGAGCTGGATAATACCATTATAAAAGTGTACCTGCCTAAGCCGCTATACCCGGGTGCAAAAACTACTTTCAGCCTGAAGTTTAAAACCTATTATGATAAAGGGGCTACACGCCGCCGTATGCAAATGTGGGACGCCTGGGGCTACCGCCATTACAATGGTGTGCAGTGGTTCCCGAAGATGTGCGTATATGACCGCAAGTTTGGCTGGGATACTTACCAGCACCTGAACAAGGAGTTTTACGGCGATTTCGGTTCTTATGATGTGTCGCTGGATTTTGCATCGAACTATATAGTAGAAGCAACAGGCATGCTGCAAAATCGCAAAGAAGTGCTGCCCGATGAACTGAGAGCGAAACTGGACATCAAGAACTTTGCGAACAAGAAATGGGAAGAAAAACCATCGGAGATCATTCCGTATAAAAAAGGCGAGCGTAAAGTGTGGCATTTTAAAGCTAACAATGTGCATGATTTTGCTTTTACCGCAGATCCTTCATACCGCATAGGCACAGCTACCTGGAATGGGGTGGAATGCGTAGCATTGGTACAGGAGCCACACGCGGCCGGCTGGCAGAATGGTGCTGAATATGTAGCAAAGATCATCCAGACATTTTCTGAGGATATAGGCATGTATCAATACCCTAAGATGGTGGCGGCTGATGCACGTGATGGCATGGAATACCCTATGCTGACAATGGACGGCGGCAGAGACCCCGGCTATCGCGGTTTACTGGTGCATGAAATAGCGCATAATTGGTTTTACGGGCAGGTAGGCAATAATGAGACCTATCGCGCGGCGCTGGACGAAGGCTTTACGCAATTCCTTACAGCATGGGGCCTGCGCAAGATTGATGGCGATACGCTGAAAGAAGACCAGCCTAAATCGAAATACAGGCGCATGTTCCGTGAACCGGAGATAGTGGCCGACAGGCGTGTATATGTCGCATACCTGTACGATGCATTGAATAAAGAAGAATTGCCGCTGAATACGCATTCAAATGATTTCAACAATGCGCTGGGCCACGAAGGCGGCTACCGCGGCGTATATTATAAAACCGCTACTATGCTGTATAACCTGCAGTATACGCTGGGCGATTCACTATTCCTGGCAGCTATGCAGCATTATTTCCACCAGTGGCGCTTTGCGCATCCTTATTTCGAGGATTTCAGGAACAGCATCATTCAGTTTACCCATACCGATCTTAACTGGTTTTTTGATCAATGGCTGGAGACAACCAAAACAATCGATTACAGTATCCGAAACATAAAAAGAATACCGGGCACCGATAGCTTTGCTATTAAGCTGCGCCGTAATGGGCAGATGCAAATGCCTATAGATTTTACCGTTACTGCACGCAACGGTAGCATGTATGATTACCACATACCAAATACATGGTTTACCAGGCAGACTAATGCTACGGTATTGCCCAAATGGTACGGATGGAATAAACTGCATGATACCTATACCGCCCATGTGCAGGTACCCGGCGGTATAAAAAATGTATTGCTGGATACCAGCTACAGGCTGGCAGATATTTATATGCTGGATAATTACAAATCGCGCGGACTGCCATTCTCACCGAAAGGGCTGGTTGTTAAAGCAGATGGAGGTACGGCAAATCCCTGGGACAGGAAACATAACCGCGCTTATTTGCGTCCGGACGTATGGTGGAACCCCGTGGATGGTATAAAGTTGGGCCTGCACCTGGAAGGCGATTACATGTTTACCATGCATAAGGTAGATGCCAGTATATGGTGCAATACACATTTCCTGCAAGGGTATGACTACCTGAGCACTAAAAGCCAGGGCTGGTATGATAAATATGTTCCGCTGAACTATTCGGTGAATTATATTTCTCCTCTCACCCGTTTCATGCCAAAGTTGCAATTGCAGCTAAACAGCCGCCTGCTGGATGGTTTATGGTACCATCGCCTTGGCTTTAACTGGTTGATAAACGAAGTGAACACTGTTTCATTGTACGGGCAAACTATGTACCGTAACAGCAATTATGACCTGGACTATCTTATTTATGCAAGCGAATGGAGCAGTACCCGTTCAAGGACGAACACATCTCTGAATGCAAGCTGGGAACACCGTTATAATTATATGCGCGGTTCAGGCGTGTATAAGTTCAGCGTACGTGCACCTTTCTTTACGGGCAATAATGCAAATGCTTTCAATTATGCCTACGCGCAGTTAGAAGCGGTGAACAATAACAGGCTGGGTAAGCTGGATATACGCACCCGCTTATTTGGCCGCTATGGCATGGGCAATAGCATACCTTCAGAAAGTGCCTTATGGTTAGCTGGTGCTAATCCTGAAGAATTGATGGATAATAAATATACCCGCAGTAAAGGTTTCATTCCCGATAGCTGGCAAGGTATCTCCCGTTACGAGACCAGTCATTTTCAGCAGGGTGGCGGACTTAACCTGCGTGGATATGCCGGTTATTTTGTTGCCGATGAAAGGAACGGCAACCCGATGGTAGGCTATAAAGGCCGCAGCGGTGTATCGGGCAATATTGAAGTGGATATAGATAACTATTTCGCCTTCCGTCCTAAGATAGTAAGAGATATACTACACCTGGATGTGTATGCCTTTGCCGATGCTGGTATTATAGAATTAAGCAGGGCAAATACTGCTGCATTTGAAAACAGCATACCCACCACCATGTGGAGTGATTTCAGGGTAGACGCAGGTATTGGTATGGCACTAACGATAAAAAAATGGGGATGGTTTGATAAGGCAAAACCACTTACACTTCGTTTTGATATGCCCCTGTTGATTAACAGGCCTCCTTATGCCAATCCGCAATATGCCACATTCAGGTATGTAATAGGCGTGAACCGTACATTCTAAACAGGTATTCGAGATAACAAAAAGCTCCCGTTATGGGAGCTTTTTGTATACGCTTATGCGTTACCTGCCAAATGCTTTAAAGAAGTGCTCTTCATAGCTATTGCCGATAGGTATTTCCTGTCCGGCTATAGTTATGTTTTTATTACGCACATGCTCTATTTTATTGAGCGGCACTATATATGACCTGTGTACCCTGATAAAATTATCCTCCGGCAATTTTTCAAGTATAGCCTTCATTGTCATTCTTACAACTATGGGCTTGCCGTTGGCCAGGTGTATCTTCAGGTAATCATCCAGTCCTTCTATTAATTGAATATTGGCGATATCAATTTTTACCAGGCTATAATCGACTTTTACTACAAGGTGCTTTAATGCAGCACCTGTTTCATTCATGTATTGCTGAAAGTCCCGGGCTTTGGTTACTGCCTGGGTGAACCGTTCAAATGTGTATGGTTTCAGCAGGTAGTCTACTGCATTCAGGTTGAAACCTTCAACAGCATATTCGCTATAGGCAGTGGTGAAGATAACCATGGTCTTATCCTGCATGGTCTTAAAGAAATCAATACCGGAAACCGATGGCATATTGATATCGAGGAATAATATGTCTACTGCATTTTTTTGCAGGTAGGCCGTTGCTTCATTAGGTTTTGTAAACGTTTTTTCGAGACTGATAAAATCAGTTTTCCCGCAAAAGTTTTCCAATACCTTGAGCGCAGGTGGTTCGTCGTCTATGGCAATAGCTTTTATCATGGTAGTTCTAACACTAAATTAACAGAAAAGTCATTTTCATGATCATTTATCGTTAATAAATGTTTGCCACGGTATAGCTTGGCCAGGCGGTTTTTGGCATTGGCTATTCCGATGCCTGTTTTTTCCTCATTTACATTCTGGACGAACACCTTTTTATTATGTACAAATAATTGCAACTGGTTGCCGGTGATATTGATACGTATATTTATTTCCGAATCTTCCTCGGGGTTGATGCCGTGCCGGAAGGCATTTTCTATAAAAGCTATCAGTAGCAAGGGGGCTATTTGTTTGCCCGCAGTATTGCCCGAAACAGAATAAACGATATCTGCTGTATTGCCAAAGCGGGCTTGCTGCAGTTTAATATAATTGTCGATGTAATTCAGCTCTTTATCCAGCGATACAAAGTCTTTATTAGTTTCATCCAGCACATAGCGTATCATAGACGAAAGCTCCACCACAGCAGCCGGTGCCTGGTCTGATTTCTCTACAGACAATGAGTAGATGGTATTGAGCGTATTAAAAAGAAAATGCGGGTTTATCCGGGCTTTCAGGTAAGATAGTTCTGCATCAAGTTTTTCTTTTTTTACCTCTTTCAATTGCTGGCGTATTTTAAGCAATAGTGAGATAAAAAACACTATCATGAATCTCAATAGGTTATGCGTTACATGGTCGACGAATTTCTGCTGATGCAAACCATGCGATGTCGGGTGTAAAGGAATGAGATTAGGTACAATAGTGATGAGCGCAAAGGATAACACCATGAACAGGGTAAACCATCCGTAGCGTTTACTAAAATAATATTGCGGGATGAAATAATAGTAGTTGGCATAAAAGAATACAAGCGTCAGCCCATATCCCAGCGTGTTTTGTATAGTGTGGCCGTTCTGCAATATGTTGCGTAGGCTATCCGAACCGTGTGTAGGCATGAGTATAGGCAAAGAGAGGAACGCTGCACAACAAATGATGTGCAGTAATATTTGGTTGGTCCTGTTTTTCAGATCAGATGTACTCATGCCAGCTCATTTCTTTCATTTGTCTCCAAAACAATACGCATCAAAAAAGAAGGCCGATACTATTTAGCATCAACCTTGCTTATGTCCCTACGCCCTGAAAATTGATCTTATTCAGCCGAACCAGGCTGTACAAGATCAGGCATTTGCCAGGCGCAAGGTTGCTATTTATAACGAGGTGAATGGGAAAAAAGCGGTGAAAAAAGGAAAAGTTGCGGTGAATATAAAAAATGAGGAAGCCCCTTGCAGGGGGCTTCCTCGTCAATGGTATTGCAATTAATATTTTACTATCTGCTGGGTAAAGCTGGTAGTAGTGGTTTCAAAAATAAGTGTGTAAATACCTGCAAGCAGTGAGTGCAGGTCCAGGTCAAGATTGTTATCGGGTTCTATACTGGTCTCATACTGAACATAACCATTCATGTCTACCAGCATTACGGAACAAGCCTCTTTCTCTTTATTTTTTATGCTGATCATAACTGCACATTTACTTGTTAAAAATTGGCTGGTATATGTAGTGTTGTACATTATATCCTTATGCCTTTCCTGTAAATTATCACCCTACACACGAATAGTACAAAAAATACTGTGCCTTCACTATAGCTTAACAGTTATAGTGGTGTTATAAAGTAAATGTGACCTGGAAATTAGTATCCCCTGCCTTCTTTGCGCTCCATATAGTTCATGAAAGCTTTATTGGCAACACGGTTACCACCCGGTGTAGGGTAGTTGCCGGTGAAATACCAATCGCCGTGATTATAAGGGCAGGCATCATACAATCCTTCAATAGATTGGTAAATGATATCCACTTCTGCCGTAACATCATCGGGGCGCAGCATTTTGGCTATTTTGGCGCTTATCTGTTCGGGGGTAAACGGATCGTAAATAGCTTTTACAAAGTTCTCATCTTTCAGCTTACCTGCAGCTTCAGCTTCTTTACATTTCAGGAAAGTCTCCTCGAGTACAGAAGATTTGCCATGCTCACGTAAGAGTGCCACTGCTGCCTGGAATGCAATGAAATCGCCCATGCGGCTCATGTCTATACCATAGCAGTCGGGGTAGCGTATTTGCGGAGCAGATGAAACTACGATGATACGTTTCGGGCCCAGGCGGTCCAGCATTTTTATAATGCTTTCGCGCAGGGTAGTGCCGCGTACTATAGAGTCGTCTATCACTACCAGTGTGTCGACATCTTTTTGTACGGTACCGTAGGTAATATCATACACGTGCTGTACCATTTCGTTACGTGAAGCATCTTCTGTAATGAAGGTGCGCATCTTCACGTCTTTAATGGCTATTTTCTCAATGCGTACACGGCGGTTTATCAGCTCACGCATTTCATCCTCATTCAGCTGGCGCGATGTGATACGCTGTATTTTTATTTCATTCAGGTAGTCTTCCAGTCCTTTTATAAGGCCGTAGAAAGCTATTTCTGCTGTATTAGGAATAAACGAAACAATGGTGTGTTTCAGGTCATTGTCTACCGCCTGCAATACTTTTTCTGCAAGGTTGCGGCCCAGCTGCATACGCTCGCGGTAAATATCTTTATCGCTGCCGCGGCTGAAGTATATACGTTCGAAACTACAGGCTTTCTTTTCCTTTTCCGGCAGTATCTGCGGGTTGCTGAAATCACCATTGGCCTTTACAATGATGGCGTGTCCCGGCTGTATCTCGTTCACTGCTTCCAGCGGAACATTAAAGGCAGTCATGATAGCCGGCCTTTCAGACGCTGCTACAATGATCTCGTCATCTTTGTAAAAATAGGCGGGACGTATACCATGTGCATCGCGCATCACAAAGCTGTCACCGTTACCTACCAGGCCGCTGCATACATAGCCTCCGTCGAAATGCGCTGCAGCCTGCTTCAGTACTCCTTCCAGGTTCAGGGAGCCCGGGTCGGTATCATCGGCCATAGAAAGATAATAGTGTACTGTTTCTATCATGGCACCCAGGTCGCTTTCCCGTATAGTAGTAGTAGGATGTGCATCCAGCATAGAGAACAATTCATCTGTATTTACCAGGTTGAAATTGCCCGCCATTGCCAGGTTGCGCGTCGGGTTGATGTTCGGTTTTAAAAAAGGATGGCAGAATTCTACATTGTTCTTACCCTGTGTGCCGTAGCGCAGGTGCCCCTGCAGTACTTCTCCCATAAAACGGAGGTAGCCCTTCAGCAGGCCCGGGTACTGGCGTATCTCCGGGTACATCTTTTCCAGTTCGCTCACTTCGTGCTGTACATTCTGGAATATCTGGGATATAGCCTGCGGTCCACTTATCCTTAAGCGGTGCATAAACTGGTGCCCAGGTTCTACATTAAGCTTTACCGTTGCAATACCGGCACCATCCTGTCCCCTGTTATGCTGTTTTTCCATAAGCAGGTAGAGCTTGTTAAGCCCGTAAAAAGCAGTACCGTATTTGCGGTGGTAGTAAGCGAGTGGTTTCAGCAGGCGGATATAAGCTAACCCGCATTCGTGGCGTATCGCGTCAGACATGAGGCGGCAAAGTTACTAAGCTTTCGCCAAGTTTCCAGCCCTTGATAATTGAATTTGCTTATATGTCATTTCCTTTTCTCCCGGTTTCTTGAATTGGATATTGAAAGCGGTGCTGAGCAGCAAGGCGATACCGATGGCAAAAATGCAGGCGGCCGAGATGCGGTGCAGGTATAATATACGGCGCAGCGTTAGCTTACGGCGGATGGCGTCGGCCAGGAATACCTTGCATACATCTACGCTGAGGATAAGGCCCAGGCAGCAGCCGAAAAGGATAAGACGGTACAGGCTGGAGGTATTGGCCGTAGCAGTAACAGCCGCCAGCCAGGTAATGACAACGCCGGGATTGATGGTGTTGATAAGAAACCCGCTGCTCCAGATACGGAAATAATGGGCACCGGAAATGGTAGGCGGGGAAGAAGAAGGTCGTTTGGGTTTGTATTTATCAAAAAGCCCCATCAGGCCCATGCCTATCAGCAGGGCTGCGCCAACATAGGCTATTATGCGTTCGTGCTCGTTCAGCACTTCCAGCCACGATGCAGCAACATTGGCTATGGTCACATACATGATATCGCTTAATGAAACCCCCAGTATAAACGCAAGACCGGCTTTATAGCTGTGGTTTACACTGTATTTTATTACAGCAAACAGCGTAGGCCCTACCGAGATAGCCATAAACAGGCCTAATAATAATCCTTTAACGATAGCATCAATCAAATGCATAGCACAAGATAACAAGTTCTTGTCATAGACTGTTTGAATAATAAGTTATAAGATGTTTAAAACCTTTCCTGCCAGTTGCGGTAAGTCGACGGAAAGGCATCTATGTATTGAACAGATTAATAAATTTTGGTAAGTTTTTGACAGAGGACGTAAAAGAATATTTCAACAGACCTAAGCCGGATAGATTATTATTTTTACGGATCATTGTAAAGCAATTATATGTTTCCGGCCATTGTGCCACGATAAGTTTTTATGGTATTTAATTCCCTGCAGTTTCTTGTTTTTTTCCTGGTGGTAACGCTTGCGTATTACCGTATGAAAAAACAGGAGCACAGGGTTTGGCTGCTGCTCTTATCCAGCTGTTATTTCTATATGAGTTTCGTGCCTAAGTATATACTTATACTTGGATTCACCATTATTATAGACTATTTCGCAGGCCTGCAAATTGCCAAAAGCAAGGGGGCAGGCAAGCGCCGCTGGCTTATTGCCAGCCTCATAGCCAACGTGGGCATATTGGCATACTACAAGTATTTCAATTTTATTTTAGATACGCTTGCACCGCTTATCGGTGTCGTCTTCCCCGATACGCATATTCCTTACCTTGACATTATTCTGCCTATAGGGTTATCCTTCCATACATTCCAGGCCATGAGCTATACTATTGAAGTATATCGCGGGCATCAGCAGCCTGAAAAGAATTTCGTGGTGTATGCGCTGTATGTAATGTTTTACCCGCAGCTGGTGGCCGGCCCTATTGAACGACCGCAGAATATGCTGCACCAGTTTCATGAATATAAAACCTATAACTGTGATAATATAAAAGAAGGCCTTACGCGTATGTTATGGGGTTTCTTTAAGAAAGTAGTGGTGGCAGACCGCCTGGCCATGGCGGTCAACTATATTTATGAAGACTATGCCAATTCCTCTGCCTGGGTGCTGGCGCTGGGTGCCGTATTTTATTCGTTCCAGATATACTGCGATTTTTCCGGTTACTCGGATATAGGTATAGGTGCTGCCAAGGTGATGGGTATTAACCTGATGGAGAATTTCAACCAGCCTTATTTATCGCGCAATATCACCACTTTCTGGAGCCGTTGGCATATATCATTATCTACCTGGTTCAGGGATTATGTATATATACCGCTGGGTGGAAACAGGAGGGGGGAGCGAAGAAGAAAGATAAATGCATTCATCGTTTTCCTGCTGAGTGGTTTGTGGCATGGCGCCAACTGGACATTTGTTGCCTGGGGCGGCCTGCATGGCGCACTGGTTACACTACTGCCGGGGAAGCATAAGAAGAAGGTTGTTCAAACGATAGGGCGTACGACCGGGTTTGTACTCATCAATTTTATATTGGTAACCATACTTTGGGTGTTTTTCCGTTCTCCAAATATTCATACCGCGCTCGATTACCTGGGGCGTATGATTAGTTTGAGGACCGGGGAGAATAAATACGGCATGAACATCGTAGAAATGCTTTTCTCCTTTTTGCTGATAGGCATTGTGTTGTACCGCGAGCACAAGGTGCCCGGGTTTAAAATAGAAGGTAACAGGAAGTTTGCGTTCTACTTTATCCTGATGGTATTTGTTTGTTATTTCTTCGGGGTATTCGGCGAGAACCAGTTTATTTATTTCCAGTTCTGATGGCTGGTCAATTATCTTTCCCAAACCTGCATGTGCCGTTCGGTGGGTGATACTGTTTCTATCTCTATCCATAAGTGAGGATGAGGTATAATGCCCGGTGCTTTTTCAGGCCATTCAATAAAAGAATAACTATCTTTTTGTAACAGGCAGTCTTCCATGCCGGCATTTATGGCTTCGTCCTCGTCTTTCAGGCGGTACCAGTCCATATGGTAAATAACCCGTTCTGTGCCGTTTTGATCGAACTGGTATTGATTGATAAGTGCGAATGTGGGGCTGCTTACGGCATCCTGTACACCTAAAGTATTGCAAAGGGCATGGATAAAGGTGGTCTTTCCGGCACCCATTTCTCCGCTGAAGGCCCAAACTTTGAATTGACGTGCAGATTGCCATAGCTGACCAGCGGCATTTTCAATATTGGATAAAGAATAGGAAATTTGTAATAACGGAGCATGCATCGTGTTGCGAAGATACAAGCAGTAAAAGAAATGGAAAAAACATATTCGGCCAAAGTAGAAGGAATGACCTGCGGTAATTGTGCCCTGACAATATCTAAAGTACTGGAGAAAAAAGGTGCTACCAATATATCTGCCAATGCAGCATCAGGCGAAGTGAATTTTACAACAGGAGATAGTGTAGATGTCAATGTTCTTTATGATGTTATTGATGACCTGGGTTATCATGTGGTGCGGGGAGAAGAGCGTGATGAAAGCCATGCACACCATCACAGTCATAGTAACAACAATATATACCTGTACATCTGTATAGCGCTGACAGTGCCGTTATTGCTGCACATGTTTGTTTCCTGGCCCTGGGTGCATAATGTATGGCTACAGCTGGCACTTGCTACGCCGGTCTATGCTATAGGCCTTTTCGTTTTTGGAAAGAGTGCGGTACGTTCTTTAAAACACGGCCTGCCCAATATGGATGTGCTGATCGTATTAGGTGCGTCTGCTGCGTATATATATTCGGTTATAGGACTGGTGTTCTTTGCCGGGATGGCCCATAATTATATTTTCTTTGAAACTACCGCATCTATCATTACACTGGTAATGGTGGGCAATTGGCTGGAGCATAAAACAGTGCAATCTACCGGCAGTGCTATAGATGCATTGGTAAAATTGCAACCACAGAAAGCGCGCATTATCATGGTGGATAGCATGGGCAAAGAAACCATGATGGAGGTAGAAAGCAAGTTTGTGCGTGCCGGCGATATAGTGCAGGTAAGTCATGGAGACACTATACCGGTTGATGGCACTGTTACATACGGAGAGGTGCAGGTAGATGAACATATGATAACAGGGGAAAGTGTGCCGGTGCGTAAGGTGGTGGGCAATACGGTAATAGGCGGCACGCTGGTAGTAGATGGCAACCTGAAACTGAAAGCAACCAATGTAGGCAATGCATCGGTATTGTCCAATATCATCCGGATGGTGCGCGAGGCGCAGGCTACCAAACCACCCCTGCAAAAACTGGCAGATAAGATAAGCGCCATTTTTGTTCCTGCGGTTTTAGGTATAGCGTTGCTTACCATAGTGGTAAACTATTTCTTCCTGCACAATAGTTTTACTGAGTCGATGATGCGCAGCATAGCTGTGATGGTTATATCCTGTCCCTGCGCTATGGGCCTGGCTACACCTGCAGCAGTGGCTGTAGGCCTGGGCCGTGCTGCAAGGAACGGTATGCTGGTTAAGGGCGGCGATACGCTGGAAAATCTTAAGAAGATAAAGCAGGTAGTGTTTGATAAGACCGGTACGCTTACAACCGGTAAGCTGCAGATAGAATCTTTCGTCTCAACCTTGACGGATGATAACGCATTTCGTGCTGTTGTAAATTCTATAGAGAAGCATTCCGGGCATCCTATAGCCAAATCTATTGTAGCAGAGTGGGGAGCTGCTGCGGACGTGCCGTTTAAAAAAGTAGAGGAAATAAAAGGGAAGGGTATGCAGGCTGTAGATGAGGCGGGTACAAACTGGCAACTGGGTTCTGAACAATGGCTGCATACTGGTACAGATAATAAAGGTTATGACCTGTATTTATACAAAGACGGAGCATTTGCCGGGGCTATAATGATATCAGACGCACTGCGCCCGGATGCGGTGGAAACCATAGCAGAACTAAAAAGTATGGGTTATAAAACCATACTATTAAGCGGCGACAAAAAAGAAAAATGCGAACGCCTGGGCAAGCACCTGGGTATGGATGAAGTATATGGCGAACAATCTCCGGAACAAAAGAATGCAAAACTGGATGAGCTTTTAGCCATAGCGCCCGTAGCTATGGTGGGAGACGGTATCAATGATGCGCCGGCCCTGGCCAAAGCAACCGTTGGCATTTCCCTGAGTGAATCGACACAGATAGCCATCCAGTCAGCCAACATAATCCTTTCCGGCAACCACCTTTCTGTTTTGCCTAAGGCCATACGCCTGGGCATCTATACGGAGAATACCATCAAGCAGAATTTGTTCTGGGCCTTTTTATACAATGTAATAGCCATACCTGTGGCTGCCGCCGGCCTGCTCAGGCCTACTTATGGTGCTGGTATCATGGCGTTGAGCGATGTGGTGCTTATTATCAATTCTCTAAGGCTTGGTATCAGGCGGTTAGATAGGTAAATAACTTGTCATAATTCCGCCGCCACTGGTTAATAACTGTATTATTTAGCCTTGTTTTTTGTAATTTCGGAGATATTCGATCCGGATTTATGAGAAAAGTTATATGTGTTATTTCCGTGCTAAGTGTAATAAGTGCAGCATGCGGAAGCAGTAAGGAAACAAGTACTACAGGAATGGCAAACGGCCAGGCAACTGCAACAGCTCCAGCAGCTATTGCTGCGCCTGCCAATAATACCGATACAAAGAAGAAAACAGAACTGACCAATAATAAACCTAATTCGCGCCAGGAGATCGAAACGCGATACAACCAATAGTGTATGATAAGATATTTTCTTAGTCCTATAATCCTCTTGCTGTCATTTACTACCTGTCCTGCATTTGCAGCCGGTGTCAACTGGAACAGGGTCAACGAAAATGAGACTGTTATTCGTGGCACCAGGCAGCTATTCCCAGACAAGTACAATGTGTTCGCTGTCAATAAATCAGAACTTTCAGCCTTTTTAGCAGCATTGCCTGAAGCACCTCAAAGTGCTGCAATATTTACATTGCCTGCGCCTGACGGCAGCAGCAAAACATTCAAGGTATGGCAAACGCCTGTTATAGCTACCGGTGCTGCAGGTTATGCCAGAACTTTTACTGCCGTCGCTACTTATGATAACCGCGTAACCGCAAAGCTCGACTATACCCTGTGCGGTTTCCATGCCATGATATTTGATGGCAGCAATACTTATTTCATAGACCCCTATTCAAATGAGGATAATGGCTATTATACCTGCTATTATAAACGCGACTACAGTAATAAAAAAGCGATACAGCCCTGCACTGTTGGCGACCAGCATGAAGATGAACTGGGCGGTCAGCGCATGAACCTTACCGGTACGGGTCTTCCTGCCCAGCAGTTAAAAGTAAACGGAGCCCAAAAGCGTACGTACAGGCTGGCACTGGCATGTACCGGTGAATATGCGGTTGCTGTTTGCGGCAGCACACCGCCTACCAAGCCTTTGGTTTTAAGCGCTATGGTTACTTCTATAAACCGTGTGAATGGCGTTTATGAAAGAGAATTGGGTATAACCATGGAACTGGTACCCAATGACACGTTAGTGATATGCCTGGATGGGAATCTTGATCCTTACAGCAATAATAACGGGTCTTCTATGAAGGCGCAGAACCAGCATACAATAGATAGTGCGATAGGTACACTCAATTATGATATAGGACACGTATTTAGTACTGCCGGTGGCGGTATTGCCGAGCTGAAATGCGTTTGTGATATCAGTAGCAAAGCAGAGGGCGTTACCGGCCAGAGCAGCCCTGTAGGAGATGCTTTTGATATTGATTATGTGGCACATGAAATGGGACATCAGTTCGGTGCTACCCATACGTTCAATTCAAACACCTGCGGCGCCAGCAATGTAGCCACCATATCTTCTTTCGAACCGGGCAGTGGTTCTACCATTATGGCCTATGCGGGCATTTGCGATATGGCAGATAATATACAAGCACATAGCGACGACTATTTTCACGCTATGAGCCTCGACCAGATATCTACTTTCGTTAGTTCGCCTATCGCCGGTGGTAGTTGTGCTGCGATCAGTACTTCAGGCAACACGCCTGCGATAGTGCCTGCGTTTGCGCAAACTTACTCCATACCGTATCTCACACCATTTGAAATTACAGCTCCGCAGGCTACCGATGCAGATCATGACCGGCTTACTTACTGCTGGGAACAATGGGACCTGGGTGATTTTGGGAAGACGTTTAATGCTACCGGGGCGAATGGCCCGATATTCCGTTCTTTTAAAGATAATGAGTCGCAGACCCGGATTTTTCCGGTGCTGGATAGCATTATTAATAATGTTGCCAACTACCTGGGAGAGAAGCTGCCAAATGATGCCCGCACTCTCAATTTTACACTTACTGTCAGGGATATCTACAATGGCTGGGGATGCTTCAATACTCCTTCCGATAAAATAAACCTGAATGTTATCAATACCGGAACACCTTTTACTGTTTCTGAACCTAATACCGCCGCCGCATACTGGCAGGCAGGAACTAATGTGCCGGTAAAATGGAATGTTGCCAATACGAATATGGCACCTATCAATGCCAACAATGTAGACATATTTCTTTCTATGGATAACGGGCAGACATACCCTATTGTCCTGGCTACAAATACGCCCAACGATGGTAGCGAAATTGTAACTGTACCGGCAGGAATACATACTGCCAGTGCGCGTGTAAAAGTAAAGGGCACTGGTAATGTGTTCTTTGATATCAGTAATGAAAGGTTTATCATCAACCAGTGGCCTGCGGGCATTTTAGATGCAGGTAATGGTAAAGATATTGTTATATATCCCGTACCTGCTAAGGATAGGTTGTTTATTAAAACCGGTACAGGGGGGTACAATAAACTAACTGTATATAATGCATTGGGTCAGCAATTGATGAATACTGAAATAGAGGATGGTGCAAGTATAGGCTTGAATGGATGGACGACTGGTCTATATTATATCAACGTGATCGATGCGAGCGGTGCACAGCAGGTGCGCAAATTCACTATAGAATGATATTTTTACTACGATGCGTAAACTTCTCTATATAATCAGCGCGCTCTGCCTTTGCTATAATACAGCCGGAGCGCAAACCTATAATACGGTTACGCATTGTTCAGGTACGCGAACTATTGCAGCAAACGATGTAACCGTTACGCAAAACGGCGTACCCGATAGCTCTTATTACTGCGGTGTGGGTCCATATTGGATAGGGCAGAGTGCAGTGAACGGTTATGGCTACAGCTTTTCGAAACCGGTTCGCAGTGCAAGGATAACGCTGACCGTACTGAACCTGAATGAGTTGATAGGTATATACATCAACGGTGTGCTCTATCCTGTTCCTTCAGGAGTTATCAGTGCCTATCCCGGTCCATGTGCCTCGCCCAATACATCCAGCGTCAATACATCGGGTTATCTTACTTATACCAATGTTACGGCAGTGCCATGGTCTTCTGCGCAAGTAGTTATAGATCCTGGCTACCCGGTAGATTCCATCCGTGTACAGCATATGAATGGTAACCTTGTTTCTTCAGGCACTGTTTACGGATTTGAATACAGGGATTATGATACGGTAGTAAATGTGACACAGCCGTATGTCGATACATTGCTTTGTGTAGGTGGCAGTGTAAACTTGCCTTATACTACAACACCGGCATTTTTACCGGGTAATACATTTAGTGTGGAATTGTCGGATGCAACCGGCAGTTTCGCCAGCCCGGTTACAATTGGCAGCGCTGCAGCTACGGTGTCGGGAACGATACCATGTACTATACCCGCAGGCACAACACCGGGAACAGGATACCGGGTGCGTATCCGTTCTACCAATCCTTTTTATTTGTCGCCCAACAATGGTAAGAACATAAGAATTTCGCAATACCCCAAGCCTAATGCCACCATTAACAGCCCGGTGTGTGAGCATGATACTTTAAAGCTGGGCGTGGGTAATCTTCCGCCAATGAACGGTATTGATTATGTCTGGACGGGACCGCTCATGTCGCCGGTTGCTGCACAGTTTATTAGCAGGTATAATATTACACCGGCAGATGCGGGGGATTATATAGTAAAGGCAGACTATTACGGTTGCATAGCCAGGGACACAGTGACACTGGTTGTGAAGCCTGCACCGGCAAAACCTACCGCCGGCAGCACTACACCTACACTGTGCAGTGGTAACACCCTGGTTTTAAACGGTAATACGACCACAGCAGGTTCGTCCTATGAATGGGCCGGGCCGGGTGGTTTTAGTGCAACGGTAGCCAACCCTGTGATTAATAATATAGGAGTGAACGGCAGCGGCAGCTATATTGTATCCGTTAAGTTCAATGGTTGTGTATCTAAAGACACGATCAATATAACGGTATTGCCTACGCCTGCACCTAAAGCAGGCAGTAATGTGCCGGTATGTTTGGGGCACGCACTGTCATTAACTACGCAGGACGCCACGCCCGGCGCAAGTTATAGCTGGACAGGTCCCGGAGGGTTTACTTCTTATGCAAAAGATACAGTTATACAGGGTGTTGGCTTTAGTGCAAGCGGCAAATATGTAGTGCATGTTACTGCAGCAGGCTGTACCGGGAAAGATTCTGTTGATGTAGTAGTAAAGCCTTCTCCGGATGTGCCGGTAGCCGGCGGGCCGTCTGTATTGTGTGCGGGCGATACACTTCATTTGTCCAGCTCGCAAAATGTAGCAGGCACATCTTATAGCTGGACAGGGCCGGGCGGATTTTCGACCAACACACAAAACCCGTCAATAGAAAATATACAGACATCAGGCGATGGTATTTATACAGCTATTGCAGACCTGGGGGGATGTAAAGAACAGGATACAATTTATATTAAGGTAAAACCTACCCCTCCGGTACCGCAATTGCAGTCGAATGCACCTGTATGGGCAGGAAGCCGGCTTACATTCAATATAGCGAATGCTGTTAGCTGGGCCAGTTATCAATGGACAGGGCCCGGCAATTTCTCAAGTGCACTGTTAAATCCCTCTATAGACAATGTAACAGGAGCTGCATCAGGAAAATATACTGTAGTGGCTGAGGCTGATGGTTGCGAGTCTGAAGCCAGCCTTGACGTAAATGTGAAAGATGCAGTAGATACCGGCATATTTGTAATAGTGCCTAATCCGAATAATGGCAATTTCACTATAAAAGGATATACAAAGGTAGATCAACCTGTGCGCATTGATGTCCACAATGAGCGGGGGCAATTGGTGTACCAGGAAACCATAGATACAGATCACAAAGCTTTTACGAAGACAATATCGCTTAATGGTATCCCTGCAAATGGGGTGTACTTTCTTAAGGTACGTATTGATGGTAAGAAATTGTATTACAGGATTGTAGTGAACCGGTAACGCTGGCACAGTAATTTAGCAATTACAACAAATTATATATAGATGGATATTCAAAACCCTGGAAGTACTTTAGGCAGGTTTTGGAGAATTTTGGTAGGTAGCCCTGAAGAATTTTCACTTGAAAACAGAACCGTAAATGCGGTAAGCATTATAACCTTCCTGTTCCTGCTGCTGCTGGTGCCTGCCAGCATTATACTGAATGTAGTAGGAGTGACCATGGTGAATGCGGCTTTACTCATTGTTCAATTGTTCCTATACTATTTATCGCGTTTCAACCGTCAATACCAGGCCAGTATGGTTGGTTATGCTTTTAGCTGCTATGCTGCGCTCATCATTAATTATCATTTTAATGCAGGCATAAACGGGCCCACCATATTCCTGTTCTTCCTTACTTTTCATTTACTCATAGCTATTGCCCCCAAATCGCAACATGCAGTATGGATGGTTATGCATATACTTATTGGTGTGTCGTTGCTGGCATTGGAGTATATGAAGCCGGAATACATCATTGCGTCTTATGCTACGCGTGAAGCCAGGTTTATAGATATCAGTAGTACATACTTTATCAGTATTGCTTTTGTATATATCATCACTATTCACCTGCGCAATAATTATGCAAAGGAAAAAAAGCTGGCAGAAGAGCGTGCAGATGCTATCAGGGAAAATATGCAGTCTATAGAGGAGCAAAACGCTATCCTGAAAAGGATAGCCTGGCTGCAATCGCATAAAGTAAGAAGCCAGGTTGCCACTATATTAGGCCTCTGCGAAGTATTGAATGATTCTGACGCTAACGACCCCGAGAATATTCATGCATTAAAGGGTATAAAGACAGCAGCAAATGAGCTGGACGAAGTGATAAGGAATATCAATGAGCTGACACATAGTGTAGATGAGCCCTAATCAGAAAGTACATTCAGTAGTTTTTTTGCATCACGTTTTTTTGCTCCGCCCTCTTCTATGATGTTTTGCAATAGTTGTGTGGCCTTGTCTTTATTACCCATGTTCAGGTAGCAGCGTGCAGCCATAAGCATAGCTTCATGTCGCCTGCTTTTATCTGTATTGCTGAATTCTTTTTGAAAGACATTGACGGCAGCACTGTATCTTTTTTGAGCATATAGTTTATTGCCTTCATCTATATTATCGGGCTCATTTGCTGCCGCTATAGCCGCTTTTTCTTTTTTGTTTTCTTTTCCTGAATTACGTGTTTCTTCATCTGCGCTGTTGCCCAGCCTTACCCTGGCAGCAGAGGGGTCGCTTGCAGCTGCGACACTTTCTGTATTGCGTGTTGCTGTTCTTTCTACTTGTTCAGGCTTGGCTGTATTTGCCGGGGCGGGGGAAAATTTATCTATCAGCGGCACTTTATAGCTTGTCACTACCGCTTCTTCAGCTTCTTTTTTGCCTGCATTGGCATCGGTTGCCTGTGTGGCATCAGCCTGCATGCCGGCATTCACGGTTGTGGCAGGGGCAGCCGGGGCAATCAAAGATTTAGTTGCCTTTACCGTTTCAGGTACAGGCTGTTTCTGTTTAGCAGCCAGCAATGCCTCATTGTTTGGCTGGTCATGCAATGCAGTTGCCGCATTGTTTGCTGCTACTAATGGCTTTGCCGGTTCCGGCAGGGCAGTTTTATCTGCAAGCGGGGCTATTGTTTCGGGTTGTCGGTAGCCGATATTATACCATAATATACCCAGGAACAATAGCAAAGCTGCCGCTATTGAAACAGTGCGCCATAGAGGGATAGTTTTCTTTTTTGTTTCAGCAGGCCTGGCATGTGTGCCGGTTGCAGGAGATGGATGGTGTACCGCGGAATGGGCGGTATTATTATCAGACAGGTGCTCTTTTAGAAAACCGGCATTGAGATCATTTAAAGCAGCGTTTACTTCAGCAGGGTCTAAAGAAAGCATACCTTCAATAGCTTCGCTGCAGAAAGGACAACTGTTCAGGTGTACTTCCAGCGCATGTGCTTCTTCATTGGTCATAGCACCGCTCACATAGTCTTTCATTTGCCTTTTTGTAAGGCAAACGCTGTCATCGAATATATGTTTTAGTTGTTCGTTGCTCATAACCGCACATTTCTCAGTATCCCCAGTTTATTTCTCAGATTCCGTTTGCCGTTTTGTATCGCACTCTTTACCTGCAGCAGGGTGTAGCCTGTTTTAGCAGCCACCTCGCTGTAAGACATCTTTTGCAGGTAAAATAGCTCAATACATTGTCTTTGTTCCTCGTTCAGACCAGCCACAGCATTTTCAAGATGTGTTAACAAATGTTCTTCCTCTATTTTATGATGCCAGCCATCCTCAAATTCCACACCCTGCTCCGCTATATTATCTGTATTTATTACCGGGTTGGTCTTTCGCAACTGCATAAAGCAATGGTTCTTTGCTACCTGGAACAGCCATGGCTTAAAATTATCTATGTTGAAACGTTTCAGGTCTTCCAGCAATTTGATGAATATCTGCTGGGTGGCATCCTTGGCAGCCTCGGTATCTTTCAGGTATTTGATACATACGCCCAATACAAGATGACCATACCGTTCGAACAGCTGCGTAATAGCAGGCTGCTCATTCCGGCGTGCATAGCGGAATACCAGTTCTTCATCCGATAGCTTTTTATAATCACCCTGCACCAATAAGCCTAGATTTTGCTGATTTTAGTAAAATTAAACATCGATACGTTAACAGAACTATATTAATTATATGTATAAAAACTATTCCAATACGGGTGCCGGCAATTACTATGTTTTTAAGCATCAAACTGCTATATTTGCCCCACTCAAATTTTAACCATTTTTAATTTATGAATTTTTTGTTCTACCTCGTGCCGGCCTTTGGTGTGCTGGCCTTGCTGTATACCATGATGAAAGGATCGTGGGTGAGCAAGCAAGATGCCGGTAACGACCGCATGAAAGAAATTGCAAAATACATAGCCGAAGGTGCTATGGCTTTTCTGAAAGCAGAATATAAAATCCTTACTTATTTCGTGATTATTGCTGGTTTGTTGCTTGCCTTTATGGGTTACAGCAATCCTAAGTCGAGCCCGGTTATAGCAGTGGCATTTGTGATAGGCGCCGTATTTAGCGCACTGGCAGGTTTTATAGGTATGCGTATAGCTACCAAAGCTAATGTGCGTACCGCTCATGCTGCACGTACCAGCCTTAGTAAAGCACTGGCTGTGTCTTTCGGTGGTGGTTCTGTAATGGGCCTGGGTGTTGCCGGTCTGGCTGTATTGGGCCTCGGCAGCCTTTTCGTTATCCTGAAAATGATATTCGCACCGGAGTCTGGTGTAGATAGTTTAGAAATGGAACGCACTATTGAAGTGCTGACCGGTTTTTCACTGGGTGCTGAAAGTATTGCCCTGTTTGCCCGTGTAGGTGGTGGTATCTATACCAAAGCTGCCGACGTTGGTGCTGACCTGGTAGGTAAAGTGGAAGCAGGTATCCCTGAAGATGATCCGCGCAACCCGGCGACTATTGCCGATAACGTAGGTGATAACGTAGGTGATGTAGCCGGTATGGGTGCCGACCTTTTTGGTTCTTATGTAGCTACGGTACTGGCCACAATGGTATTGGGACGTGAAACAGCGTCTGCCGATAATTTCGGTGGTTTCGGACCAATATTGCTGCCAATGATGATAGCAGGTGTAGGTATCGTGTTGTCTATAATAGGTACACTTATGGTACGTATATCCGATAACGCAGGTGTAAGCACTAATGCAGTGCAAAAAGCGCTGAACATGGGTAACTATGGCTCAATGGTACTTACGGCTATTGTGTCTTACTTCCTGGTAATGTATATCCTGCCTTCATCTATGACATTGCGTGGTCATGATTTCACAAATACTCAGGTATTCGGTGCTATTATGGTTGGCCTGGTAGTAGGTACACTGATGAGCATCATCACTGAATACTATACTGCAATGGGCAAACGCCCGGTAATGAATATCGTTCGCCAGTCGGCAACGGGGCATGCTACCAACGTAATTGGTGGCCTGGCTATGGGTATGGAAAGTACATTCCTGCCTATACTGGTGCTGGCAGGCGGTATCTGGGGCTCTTATGCTATGGCTGGTTTATATGGTGTGGCTATTGCGGCTGCAGGTATGATGGCGACAACAGCTATGCAGCTGGCTATTGATGCTTTCGGGCCGATAGCTGATAACGCGGGTGGTATTGCTGAAATGAGCGAGCTGGAAAAAGAAGTACGTGAAAAAACAGACGTGTTGGATGCCGTAGGTAATACTACAGCCGCAACGGGTAAAGGTTTTGCCATCGCATCTGCCGCACTTACTGCACTGGCATTATTTGCCGCTTATGTAGGTGTTGCCGGCATTGACGGTATCAATATATATAAAGCAGAAGTATTGGCTATGTTATTTGTAGGCGGTATGATACCATTCATCTTCTCATCACTGGCTATACGTGCCGTGGGTGAAGCTGCTATGGCCATGGTGGAAGAAGTACGCCGCCAGTTCCGCTCTATACCGGGCATTATGGAGGGTACCGGCAAGCCAGAATATGATAAATGTGTGGCTATCTCTACCGAAGCTTCTATTAAGAAAATGGTATTGCCAGGCGCTATTGCATTGATAGCCCCGCTGGCTGTTGGTTTCCTGGTAGGCCCCGAGGCGCTGGGCGGTATGCTGGCCGGAGCAACTGTTAGCGGTGTGCTAATGGGTATGTTCCAGAACAATGCAGGTGGTGCATGGGATAATGCCAAGAAATCTTTTGAAAAAGGTGTAGAGATCAATGGTGAGATCTACTATAAAAAATCAGAACCGCACAAAGCATCGGTAACCGGTGATACAGTAGGTGATCCGTTTAAAGATACATCAGGTCCTTCAATGAATATCCTTATCAAGCTGATGTCTATCGTGGCACTGGTTATTGCCCCAACGCTGGCTAATATTCATGGCGGCAAAACAGAAACCGCGAAAACACCTGTAAAGCAGGAAGTAAAAGTGGTAACTGTTAAATAGCAGTCATTTTATATGTTTCTAAGAGGCAGCCTCATGGCTGCCTCTTTTCATTTGTGGACTTTGATCATTAACCGGAAATAAAACTTATTAACTCATAGTTATTATTTTTAATTTGATAAAATATTTTTTTATTTTAGTCAAACATTCCCTCCGGTCACCTCGTCTATATTAGAAATCCGAATCTTAACAATTCTAAAAAGAGTACCTATGAAGAAAGTCTTATTTATCCTATTGGCCATTATTATGGCGTATACGGGTTACGCACAATGCGGTTCCGTATTCAGCATAACGCCTATTGCCTCTGCCGGCAACCAGAAACTGCGTGTTAGCCTGAATAATGTTGGAACTACTCCAACTTCTACTACTTTCCCTATAACGAGGGAAATAAAAGTTAAATGGGGGGATGGTGCTACAGGGTATCTGAGCATCTATAATAACAATATCCACAACTATTCAAGTCCGGGTACCTATACCGTATGGCAAATTGTAAGAACATACGATAGTGCATCTAATACTACTTATTGTATCGACTCTGTTTCTCACAACGTAACAGTAGCATATTCTCCTTGTGCAGCTTCTGCATCTGTAACTTTAAATCCGCTTAATAACGGGCAGGCAACTGTAAATGTTACTTCGCTGGGTACTTCCCCATACAAACGTTACACGTTCTATGCTGCCAATCCACCCTATACATATGTATATAACGGCACTTCGCCTACTTTTACTGTCACTTATCCAACTTCGGGTTATAAGACAGTATATGTATATGTAACAGACTCTCCAAGCTTTTCATGTACAGATACAATTGTACTAAATTTCACCGTGATCAATGGCTGTACCGGTAATCACGCTCAGTTCAGCTCAAGTGTAAGTGGTCTTAATGTTACTTTCTATAATACCTCTACCTATCTTTCCGGTGCAGTAATGACATCAAAATGGTATTTTGGTGATGGTGGTACCAGCACTGCATACAATGGCTCACATACATATGCTTCTGCCGGCACATACACAGCATGCCTGGTTACTTCATGGAGAGACAGTCTTACCAATAATGTAATCTGTTCAGATAGCATCTGCCACAATGTAACTGCCACCACCCCGCCAAATGTTATCAGCGGTTATATATTCCAGGATTCATCGCTTACTGCCCTGCATGTAGACAGCCCTGATTATAAAGTATGGCTCATACAATATGACTCTGCCACAACAACGTTAACTGCGGTAGATTCACAGATAGTTCATAGCAACTATTTCATGTACACACCATACCAATTCTTAGGTAAAGCTGCAGGTACCTATCGTACAAAAGCTAAACTGCTGAATGGACCTACATCGGGTACCGGGTATGTACCAACTTACCATACAGCTAGCCTGATGTGGAACACCGCAACACTTATTAACCACACCGGTGGTTCTTCAATAAACAAAAATATCAACATGCAGGTTGGCACTATAACCAGCGGTCCTGGTTTTATAGGTGGTAATGTAAGCGCAGGTGCTAATAAAGGTACTGCATCCGGAATAGCGGGCATGACAATGCTGTTGCTGGATGGCGCAGGTAATATGGTTACATGGGCCACTACAGATGCCAATGGCGACTATACTTTCCAAAACATTCCACCGGCAGTGTACAGCGTTTATCCTGAAGAAATGGGCTTTACTACAACTGCTATCAGCGTGACTATACTGAATGGCCAGGCTACACTTAAAAATGTAAACTTCCTCCGTTCAGAATCTCATAAAACTATTGCCCCGGGTACTACAGGTATTGTAAACATCAACGACAACAAACTGGTGTTTGCTATATTCCCTAACCCTGCAAAAGATAAAGCAACCATACAATGGGACGCGAAAGCTAACGCTACTGCAAATGTTACCATAACAGATATTACCGGTAAGAAAGTATATGCTGAAACAGTATCTACCGGCACCAATACAGAACTGAACCTTACAGGTTTACAAAAAGGTATGTATTTCGTAACTGTTGTTGCAGGCGAAAACAAGTACACTGAAAAGCTTATGCTGCAATAAGCATAAATTAGATAATCAAATGTCGCAGCCCGTTCATTTTAATGAACGGGCTGTTTTTTTTAGCCTATTGGCCGGATGCATTGTGCTTTTCATTAATTTTATAGGTATGACTGGTCTGCTTACAGTAAACATCGCTCTCCAGCGACTCTATCAAATATTGTTCTTCCTGCTGCCTGTATCTGCAACAGCATATATCAATAGTACACCGGCTAAAAGTACGCCCGGTGTTTCCCGCGATCACCTGGTGTTTGTGGAGAATAAAGGACAAATAACCGACCAGCATGGCCTTGCACGCACAGATATAGACTATAAACTGAATGCCCCCGGCCTGAACGTATTCATTGGCAATGGGCAGATGCATTATCAATGGCAAAAGCAAACAATAGCAGATGTTCTAAGTGTGGTTCCTTCATCGGGTAATGTTGAGACCTACCGGCTGGATGTAACTCTTGTAGGTGCTAATGCACAGGCACAAGTTATGGCGTTGGGAGATGCAGCATATCATGAAACTTATTACCTGCCGGGGCAAACCAAAGGCATAGCTGCATATGGCTGTAGAAAAATTATTTACAAGGATATATATCCTGCTATTGACTGGGTATTGTATATCAGCAATAACTCGTTGAAGTACGATTTTATCGTGCATAAGAATGGTAAGGTATCAGACATTCGCCTGCAATACCAGGGAGCGAAAAATATTGAACCTCAGCAAGGGAATATTATAGTGACGACGCCATTCGGCAGTATTACTGAAACAGCTCCCTATTGCTACGAAGCAAAGAGCCGCAAAGAAGTAAGTGCTGCGTTCTCATTGCAGGATAATGTGCTAGGTTTCGATATCGGTAATTATAATGGAGAACTGGTTATAGACCCGCAGCTTGATTGGGCTACTTATTATGGCGGTAGCGGGGGTGAAGGAGGGTGGAGTCTTATAGTCAGCAGTATCCTTAGCGCTACCGGAGGGTGTACGCTGGATGCAGCCGGTAATGTATATATAACCAACAGCACGAATAGCGCTGATAATATAGCTACTGCGGGTGCATTTCAGAATGTATTCTCATCGGTATGTGGTTTCATTGCCGCGTTTAATGCAAGCGGTGCAAGACTATGGGGCACTTATTATGGTGGTACTGCATTATATAAAATCAAAGCCAGCGCCGATGATAAATTATATGTATGCGGTATAGCTACCGGCAAATTTGTTTCTATGCCGCCGGTTAGCCACCAGGATACATCGGGAGGGATGAACGATGGTTTCCTTGCTTGCTTTGATCCTGCGGGTCAGCGGCTGTGGGCTACATTTTATGGGGGTGATAATGAGGATTATGCGCTTGATGTAAACACTGATGTAAATAATGATGTGTATATAGCAGGATATACCAACAGTAAAATGGGTATAGCTACGCCCGGTGCTTTCCAGGATACATTGCTGGTAAAAAACAATGCTTATATCGCTAAGTTCAATAGCGCAGGTCAAAGAATATGGGCTACCTATTATCCATCAGATACGCGTACAAATTTAGTATCTATAACTACCGACCGGAATGGTGAAGTATATGCCGCCGGTAGTACAGACAGCAGTGACAAAATAGCAACAACAGGTAGTCACCAGGTGCAGCTTGGCGGCAAGCAGGATGTTTTCCTCGCACGGTTCGACAGCTCGGGCCACCGGGTATGGGGTACCTATTTTGGCGGAAGCGATATGGATTATGTGTGCAGCATTGCATGTGATAGTGCGAATGATATTTATTTTTCCGGATTAAGCTATAGCAATAATAAAATAACAAAGCTACCTGCTTACCAGGATACGCTTGTGGCGCCTCTTAATGCTTTTGTTGCAAAGTTTAGCCCGGCAGGTATACAGCAATGGGGTACTTATTACCCGGCAGATAATTTTGCATCCGTATACATTGATAAATACCAGGATGTAAATCTTGCAGGTGTATCGCGTGCAGGCAATAATGTGGCTACCGGTGGCGCCTGGCAGATGATCAATAATGGTGATGGAGACGGAGTGTTTGTCAAATTTAATAAAAACGGGCAACGCTTATGGGCTACTAATTATGGCGGCAGCAAGCTGGATATTTTTAATGCTATAGTTGCAGATAAAGCCGGCAATGTTTTCCTGTCGGGTATATCAGAGAGTACTTCCGGAATAGCTACAGCAGGCAGTCACCAAACCGCGCACGGAGGTGGGTTTTATGATGCTATACTGCTTAGGGCAAAAGTGGATTCTATGTTGTACGTGCAACAGCCGTTTTATGATACAGGTATCTGCCTTACAGCTACGGGTGCAGCCATCCAGGTAGGGTATATCGTGTCCCGCACTTTCAATACCGGCAATATATTTAAGGCAGAGCTGTCTGATGCCAATGGTAGTTTTGCCAGCCCGGTAGTAATAGGTACTGCCAGCGGTACTGTAAGCGGGTACATAAATTGTGTAATAGCTCCTGCTACGGCACAGGGGGCGGGGTATCGCATAAGAATTACATCCAGCTCTCCTGCAATGGTCTCTGCAGATAATGGCATTAATATAGAAATAAGGCCAAGGCCTGAGAAGCCTGTTGTTAGCGGCGATACCGTACTGTGCGAGGGGCAGCAACTGAAATTGTTTGCATCTACAGCCACACCTGGTATGAGTTATAAATGGACAGGAAGCAATGGTTTTGAAAGCAGCCTGCAAAATGCAATACGTGATAGCGTGAAACTTGCCGATTCCGGAAATTATATTGTTACCATCACGCCTTATCGCTGTGGCATTAGCGATACGCTGCACCTGAGAGTGAAGCCAGTACCGCTGCGACCCACAATAACGCATAATGCTCCTGTATGTGAAGGGGACACTTTGAGGTTTGGTTATGTAGCCGATACATCGGGTGTGTTCTATTCATTTGCATGGCCTAATCCTAATGTCTTTCCGCAGCCAAGTAATGTAATCGACAAAGCAACGCTGGGGTTTTCCGGGCTGTATACAGTTGTAGCTAACAAGGACAATTGTATCATTACAGACACTGCCACTATATATATTAAGCCTGCACCTATTATTGCTGCTTCCAGCAATAGCCCTGTAACAGAAGGTACATCTTTGAACTTGTTTGCAGGAACAGATAGCACAAAGAATATAAACTATATATGGACCGGGCCGGATAGTTTTTCATCAAGCCTGCGCAATCCGGTTATTGCACCTGTCTCTTTAAAAGCAAGCGGTACTTATTCGCTGCAGGCTACAGAGAATGGTTGCAGATCGAATGGCATAACGATAGTAATAGTGAAGGAGAGTGGTGTGTACAGCTACACACTATTTCCGAATCCGGGTAAAGGTATGTTTACTATTAAGGGCAATGTAGCTTTTGACCAGGAAGTGCCGATAAATATATATAGTGCCGGCGGTGCATTGATATGGAAGGACAGCACAAAAACAACTGACAGAAAGCTGAACAAGACCATTACGCTAAATCCTGTACCGGCCGGCGGTGATTATTACCTGAAGATGAAAGTAAATGGCAAACAGGTAATTATCCCATTTGCCATTGTACCGTAATTATTTTAGCTCGTCTTTCAGGAAACGGCCTGTATGGCTTTCTTTGATCTTCGCAATGGCTTCCGGTGTGCCGGCGCCTACCAGCGTGCCGCCGCCGCTGCCGCCTTCAGGCCCCATGTCTATCACATAATCGGCCACCTTTACAATGTCAAGATTATGCTCAATGACCAAAACCGTATTGCCGCGGTCTACCAGCCTGTTAAGCACAGATAGCAGGTGCTTTATATCTTCGAAGTGGAGACCTGTTGTAGGTTCGTCCAGTATATAAATGGTTTGACCTGTATCGCGTTTAGATAATTCAGTGGCCAGCTTTACACGTTGCGCCTCACCACCGCTCAGTGTTACTGCGCTTTGGCCCAGTGTTACATAACCAAGTCCTACGTCCTGCAGTGTTTTTATCCTGCGGTGCAGGAAGTGTACATTCACAAAAAAATCTACGGCCTCGTCAACGGTCATGTCCAATACGTCGGCAATTGATTTTCCTTTGTAGCGTATCTCCAGTGTTTCGCGGTTATATCGCCGCCCGTTACATTTTTCACAAGGCACATATACATCCGGCAGGAAGTTCATTTCGATCACGCGCATACCACCGCCCTGGCATTCTTCACAACGCCCGCTTTTTACATTGAAAGAGAAACGCCCTGCATTATAGCCGCGTATTTTAGCTTCAGGTACCTGCGCAAAAAGCTGCCTTATCTCGTTGAAGAAACCGCAATAGGTAGCAGGGTTACTACGTGGTGTGCGGCCAATAGGACTTTGGTCTATTTCTATTACTTTGTCAATATGCTGCAGCCCATCTACCTTTTTATAAGGCATGGGTGCTTGCTTGAAATTGTGATAGCAATGCTTGCCAAGAATAGGGTAGAGCGTTTCGTTGATAAGTGTGCTCTTGCCGCTGCCCGATACGCCGGTAACACATACAAACGTGCCAAGCGGTATATCAATAGAAACATTTTTCAGGTTGTTGCCGGTAGCGCCCTTCAGCACCAGTTTATTGCCATTACCTTTGCGTCTTTCTTCAGGTACTTCTATCGCCAGCTCATGGTTCAGGTATCCCGCAGTAGTAGTATGTCCCTTTATCACTTCGGCAGGAGTACCTTCGCTTACAATGCGGCCGCCATGAATACCTGCTGCCGGGCCAATGTCTATCAGGTGGTCGGCTGCCAGCATAATATCTTTATCATGCTCTACTACCAGCACCGAATTGCCGCCGTCTCTAAGGTTCTTTAAAGCACCTATCAGTTTCTGGTTATCTCGCTGGTGCAGCCCAATGCTGGGCTCGTCTAATATATAGGTGATGCCGGTAAGTTGAGAGCCTATTTGCGTGGCCAGTCTTATACGTTGAGATTCGCCGCCGCTTAGTGTGCGGGTAGCCCTGTCCAG
Source organism: Flavipsychrobacter sp. (assembly GCA_024508935.1). Classification (GTDB taxonomy): domain Bacteria; phylum Bacteroidota; class Bacteroidia; order Chitinophagales; family Chitinophagaceae; genus Polluticoccus. Next base: position 89,995 of record JANINW010000037.1, read on the forward strand.
TGTCAGGTAATGCAGCCCCACATCCAACAGGAAATGCAGGCGGTCGCGTATCTCTTTAAGAATGTCCTTTGCTATCACATTCTGTTTGCTGTTTAGTCTTTTCTCTATACCGGTAAACCAATCGGTCAGGTCGTTCAGTGATTTTTGTGATAATTGGGCAATATTGCTATCGTCCACCTTGAACCACAGGCTTTCCTGTTTTAGCCGTGCTCCGTTACATTGCGGGCAGGTAGTTAGTTGCATATAGCCTTCTGCCCAGTCTCTGATTGCTTCCGACGATGTTTCATTGAACCACCGCAGCAGCATATTAATAATGCCTTCGTAGTTATGCTGAGCTACTTGCTCATGATAAGTGTCTGCTTCGTCATCATTATACGTGATGACGCCTTCTTCGTTGCCATATAATAATATATTCAGCTGCTTTTGGGGTATGTTTTTAACGGGTACGTTGAGTGGTATCTTATTCTTTTTGGCCAATATGGTGGCTTGCTGAAAAGTCCAGGCTTCGCGTTCGCCGCCAAGCGGGGCAATGGCGCCATCGGCTATACTTTTGGTTTCGTCCGGTATTACTTCTTCCATATTCACCTGGTATACGCTGCCTAGTCCCTTACATTTGGGGCAGGCCCCATACGGCGAGTTGAAGGAGAAAGTATTAGGAGATGGCTCTTCATAGGAAATGCCGGTTTCGGCGCACATTAGTTGCCGGCTGTATTGTACCAGGTTGTTTTTGTCAACATCCAGCACAAACATTAGTCCCTTACCCATTTGCAGGCTCTTCTGTATACTCTGGCTTAGCCGGGTCTGTGCATCATCTTGCACCACCAGCCGGTCTATTACCAGTTCTATCTCGTGTATTTTATACCGGTCCAATTGCATGCGCTCCTTCAGGTCTACGATTTCGCCGTCTACACGTACTTTGAGGTAGCCCTGCTTGCGCAATTGTTCAAACAATTCGCGGTAGTGCCCTTTACGTCCGCGAACTACAGGAGCCAGTAAAATAATCTTCTTATTGTCGAAATGCTGTCGGATATGAGCTACTATCTCCTCCTCGCTGAATTTCGTCATCTTCTTGCCCGTATTATAAGAATAGGCATCGGCCACTCTTGCATACAGGAGGCGCATGAAATCGTAGACCTCTGTTACGGTGCCTACAGTAGAGCGGGGATTGCGGTTGGTCGTTTTCTGTTCTATAGAAATGACCGGCGACAGCCCGGTGATCTTATCTACATCAGGGCGGTCCAGGTCTCCCAGGAACTGGCGGGCATAGGCTGCAAAACTCTCCATATACCTGCGCTGCCCTTCGGCAAATATGGTATCGAATGCCAGCGATGATTTGCCGCTGCCGCTGATACCTGTGATGACTACCAGTTTATTTTTGGGTATGCTGACGTCAATATTTTTCAGATTGTGGACTTTTGCCCCCAATATTTCTATGTTTTCTGATGCACTGAGCTTATTCATAACCTATCGTCACTAAATAATTATATCAATATTTCCTTTCTATAGCGTATTCCACCAATTCTTCCATTGCATTGCGTGCAGGTGTGGCGGGGAAGGTCTTTAATATCTGCATAGCCGCTTCTTTATATTCTTTCATCTTCTGCTTTGCATAAGCTATGCCACCCGATTCATTTACATACCGTATCACTTCTTCCACACTTTTTTTATCAGTGTTCTTGTTTTTTACAATGTAAATAATACGTTTTTTTAACTGATTATCAGCATTTTGTAAAGTGTATATCAGTGGTAGTGTCATTTTCTTCTCCTTAATGTCAATACCTGTAGGCTTACCTATATTATCATTGCCGTAATCAAACAGGTCATCTTTTATCTGGAAGGCAATACCTACCTTCTCTCCAAACAGGCGAAATTGTTCAGCTGTTTCAGGGTTACCGGTTGTAGAAAATGCGCCTGCAGAACAGGCTGCAGATAGCAGGGACGCGGTTTTTGCCCGTATTATCTCAAAATATACATCTTCCTTAATATCAAGTTTACGGGCTTTTTCCATTTGCAGCAGTTCGCCTTCGCTCATCTCTTTTACAGCCCGCGAGGTGATTTTGAGTATCTGGTGGTCATTATTTTCTACAGATAGCAGCAAGCCCTTGGCCAGGAGGTAGTCGCCTACCAATACGGCTATCTTGTTTTTCCACAGTGCATTAATTGAGAAAAAATTTCTGCGAACCATGGAATTATCTACCACATCGTCGTGTACCAGGGTGGCTGTGTGTAATAATTCTATGAGTGAGGCAGCCCTGTAGGTATCCTCCTGTATACCACCCCCCGCTATATGGGCAGAGAGGAAGACGAACATAGGCCGCATCTGCTTGCCTTTTCGCTTGATAATGAAGCGCATAATGCGATCCAGTAAGGGATTTGAGCCCTTTACGCTGTCCGCAAATTTTCTTTCAAAAGTATTCAGTTCCCTGCCTATAACCTGCCTAACAAGTTCCATTTATCAAAGGGCAAAAAGTGTAAAAAGCAAAAATCGTCGATGTAGCTGAGCAAAAAAAGTTCTTTTTTGGCATAATCCTTGTCATATACGTTACAAAAAAACATAAAACATTTTTATTTTTTGTTCTTTGTTTTTTTGAAAGGTCTGCGTTACCTTTGTCACATATTTGAATAATTTAACCAAAATTCTTTAAATAAACAAATCTGTTATGATCAACAAAAAGTACCTATTGCTAGCTAGCCTTTGCTCAGTTATGGCAGCTCAGCCGGTATTTGCACAGGAAAGTGAATCTACATCTGCCAAATGGTCAAGTCGTGATATGACTTACCGTGGACAAGGCTACGATGTTTTAGACACGAACTACGTGCCCGGCTTCCGCATGAAACAGCATCGCAAATTCTTAAACCATCAATACGCCTTCCCTGCGAAGCCTCGCAATATGTGGGAAATAGGTGTAGGTCTTGGTCTGTACAATGTATCCGGTGATGTGCCTACAGAAATGTTATGGCAAACCAAGGGCGGTGGATATGGTTTCCACGCTCACGTACGTAAAGCATGGGGTTATGTGCTTTCTACACGTCTTCAATATAACTATGGCATAGCTAAAGGTATGCAATGGCAGGAAGAAAGGAATTACAAGCACAATCCCGCCTGGAACCAGGCTTATAATGCTGCTCAAACCGGTGGTAGCGGTATCACTGACCCGGTTTTCTACAACTACCGTATGGAATCGCATCAGTTGAACTTCGACCTGATCGCGTCCCTGAATAACATCAGGTTCCACAAAGCGCGTACAGGTATTTCAGCTTACGCTTTCTTAGGTCTGGGTGCCCTGGCATATAATACGCATGTGAATGCTTTAGATGCTAACAACCAACCTTATAACTTCTACAATATTGTAGGCGACCCAACTCAAACTCCTCAGATACATGAGAATCGTAAGGAGATCCGTGACAAACTCAAAGCTGGCATGGACAACACTTACGAAACTGATGCTGAAAACGAGCGCGATCGTCGTCGTCCTGAAATATTCAACAACAAAACACTGGATTTCGCACCTAGCTTCGGTATAGGTTTCCAATTCAAAGTTAGCAAACACGTTAACATTGCCCTGGAAGACCGCGTAACAATGCCATGGAGCGAAGATCTGCTGGATGGTCAGCGTTGGGCTTCACAAGTTTATGGTGACCCAGTATTGTCTGGCCGTAACGACGGTATCAACTACCTGTCATTGGGTGTTAACTTCAACCTGGGAAGCTCTCGCAAAAATGTTGAGCCTCTGTACTGGTTGAACCCACTGGATCATGCTTACAGCGAACTGAGCTATCCTCGTCATATGATACTGCCTGATCCGGTTCTGCCTGATTCAGACGGCGATGGTATCACTGACCAGTTTGACAAATGCCCTGGTACTCCTGCTGGTGTAGCTGTTGACAGCCATGGTTGCCCAATGGATACAGACGGTGACGGTGTTCCTGATGATCGTGATAAACAATTGATCACTCCAACTGAATGTCAACCGGTAGATGCTGATGGTGTTGGTAAATGCCCTTGCCCAGAAGGTTGCGGTACAGCAGTATCAACTTGCGGTAGTATAGGTTCTGGCAGCATATCTTTCGATAACAACTCTTCTAAGATACGTCCTGCTGCACAAGCTCAACTGGCTGCTTTAGCTGCTCAAATGCAAGCTAACCCAACTTGTAAAGTAGTGATCACTGGTGCCGGTAACGGTAGCAAGATCCAACAGCAACGTTCTTGGGATCATGTTAACGCTATCATCGAATACATGAGCGAAAAACATGGTATCGATCGTAACCGTTTCATCTTCCAATATGGTCAGGCTGGTGAAGCAAACTCAGTAATGTATCGTTCAGCAATGAACGGTGAAGAAGGTCCTGCTAACGTAGCACCTCCATTCCCTAACCTGAGGAAAGATTAATATTAATCGACTTCATTATAAAGAACCCCCGGAATTTCCGGGGGTTCTTGTTTTAGGCATTTCCAACCTTATATAGTATAATAATAAAGGCGGCACTTATGGTGCCGCCTTTATTATGTTGTGAGCATCTTATATTATTGCATTGCCTTGTGGTATTTTATCAGGCCTTCCATAGGGCTTTGGGTAATGTTGCCACAGGTAAGCTCGTACTGATGGCATAGCTCTTCAATTACGTCCCTGAACATGTATGCAACGGAGCCTGTAAAGTGTAGCGGTTGTTTCCAGCTTTGGCGGTATTTGAGTATATGGGTCTGGAAAAAATCGTTCAGGCAGTCTTCAATAATATTTTCCACCATAAAATGCCCCCTGTTTTCTGCCAGCAATTTTACAAAGCCGGCAAGGTAGCGGTTAGGGAATGGTTCACGATATAACTTATTGAGTATTTGCGGCAGATCATTGCCGAAATACAACTCAAAGGCCATGCGCAGCTCAGTATCAAAAGTGCGGTAAGCATAATACTGCAACACCTTTTTTCCCATATGGTTACCGCTGCCTTCATCTCCGGCTATATAGCCTAAAGAAGGCTGTTGCTCTTTTATCTTTTTACCATCGAAATAGCAGGAATTGCTGCCGGTGCCCAATATGCATACAATACCTTTTTCGGTACCGCACATAGCTCGCGCGGCAGCCATCATATCACTGCTTACTTCTGTTTTCTTTATAGCAAAGTATTTATGGAGTATTGCCGACAGTTCTTTTTGCTTTGCCTCATTGCCGGCACCCGCACCGTAGAAAACGATCTTATCGGCACCATGTTTTTTCTTATCCCACTGCAGTTCTGTTTCCAGGATATAAGTAATGTCTTCTGCTTTTTGCAGGTAGGGATTAATGCCCTGCGTTTTGAAACGTACCGGTTTCTTGTTGTTGGTGAGTAAACACCAGTCGGTTTTTGTTGAACCGCTATCAGCAATAAGTATGGAAGACATAGGCATCAATTGTTATACAAATTTGCATACCCTGAAAACAAATTCCTAATTGTTATTGTTGGTTGTGTGTTAAAATAAGGTATCCCTGAATTGATAAACTTTATGTATTCAGTTATTATATAATCGATAATTGCAGCTAACTTTGCACCACTTTTTATTAGATGAATGAGCAGCAGAAACCGGGAAGTGTAAAAGTTTGGGCGCCCCTGGCTTTTTCTATAGTCCTTATTGCAGGTATGGTACTCGGGTTCAATCTTCGTGATTCACTCAGGAAGAAACGCGATATACAGGCTGTTATTGAGCGTAATGACCGCCTGGAGCAAGTGATAGACCTCATCAATGAAAAGTATGTAGACACCGTAAATACCAATGCTTTATACAAGGATGCCATGACCGGCATCCTGAGCCACCTTGACCCGCATACCGTATATATTCCTGCTGACGAGCTGGATGCAATTAATGAAGACCTGGAAGGCAGTTTTTTTGGCATTGGCGTAGAGTTCTCTATTATCCGCGATACAATACAGGTTACTTCTGTTATAGAAGAAGGCCCCGCTGCCCGTTCAGGTGTAGAAACCGGCGACCAGCTTATAAAAGTGGGTGATAGTGTAGTAGCAGGTACAGGCATCACATCAGACCGCATCATCAGGATGCTGAAGGGCAAGCAATACAGCCGCGTTTTGGTAACGCTGAAGCAGCAAAGCGGCCTGCAGAAGGTTGTTACAATAAAACGGGATGTTATACCCCTGTATAGTGTAGAGGCAAGCATTATGCTGGATAGCATTACCGGCTTTATAAAGATCAACCGCTTTAGTGCTACTACCTATGACGAATTTGTAAAAGCACTTACCGGTTTGCAAAAACAAGGTATGCAGCAACTGGTACTGGACCTGCGGCAGAACCCCGGCGGGTATCTTAATGCAGCTACCAGCATAGCTGATGAGTTTTTGAGTGGTAACAAGCTGATCGTATATACCAAGGGGAAGCATTCATTACGTACGGAATACAAAACAGGCAGTGAAAATAAATTTGAAAATGGCAGGCTTGCAGTACTGGTAGATGAGAATGCAGCTTCTGCAAGCGAAATACTGGCCGGGGCTGTGCAGGACTGGGACAGGGGTATTATTATAGGCCGCAGGACCTTTGGTAAAGGACTGGTACAGGAGCAATACGATATGGACGATGGGTCGGCGTTAAGGCTTACTATAGCCAAGTATTATACACCATCGGGCAGGTGCATCCAGCGTTCCTTCGCCAAAGGCAAAGAAGCCTATAGTGAAGATTTTGTACATCGTTTTGAAACCGGTGAACTTACCGGCTATGATACAACTGCACTGGCAGATACAACAAAATATTATACTTCGCAGAAAAGAGTGGTATATGGTGGCGGTGGTATAAAACCTGATGTGTATGTACCCTATGACACCGGCAGGTTGTCTAATGGTTTGCTTAACCTGCTTTATTCAGATGATGTAAAGAATGTAGTATGGGATTATTTCCTCAGGAATAGAGCTGTCCTGGACAAATATGCATCCGTAAAGGTATTTGATCATTATTTTGACGGCGGCCAGTTAGTAAAAAGTTATCTGAATGTATTGCAGCCACACGTACGCATTGCAGCGGGCAAAATTTTGAAGGTGCCTTATAACGATAGTTTCTTCAGGCTGCAGATGAAGGCCCAGCTGGCGCGTATATTATATCGCAACAACGGGTATTACGCGGTCAGTCTCAAAGATGACAATGTGGCCCGCAAGGCCTTACAAATGCTGCATAGCAAAAACTACTCATCCATTATAGGCCGGTAAAGCGCTGCACCACCTGATATTCAGAATATCATTTGCATCTGCGCAATAATTCTGATGCCCGTTACTGATGACCCAATACCGGCAGGGCATGGCGCTGTGGTATTGTAATAACTGGTGTAAAGTTTTGTCGCTCAAAGGCACATCCGGAGCCTTGCATTCCACCAGCATCCAGGGAGTGTGGTTTGCATCATATACAACAATATCAAAGCGCCTGTCCATACCAGCCACCTTTATTTTTTTCTCTACAGATATTAATGCTGGGGGGTACTTTAAATTATTAATTAAGTATTGCAGGTAATATTGGCGCACGTGTTCTTCCGGAGTCAGCACCAGCCATTTTTTTCTCACCGGGTCAAATACCCGGGTATTATTTTCTTCCTGTTTAAGCCTCAATTGTATAGTCGAAAAGTCTGGCACGAACATTATACATCAAAGTAAAAACATCTTAACGAAACAGGAACAATTAATTAAAAAGCAATAGTTTGTTTTGGATTAACTTTAAGTATAGAATATGAAGACAAAAGAAGAAATAGTACACAACTGGCTGCCACGGTATACCGGAGAAAAGCTGGAAAATTTTGGCCAGTACATTATCATCTGCAACTTCAGTAATTATGTGCGCCTCTTTGCAGATATGCACAATGTAAAAGTGGTAGGTACTGATACGCCTATGCAATGTGCTACTGCCGATGGAATTACTATTATCAATTTTGGCATGGGCAGTGCCGGCGCTGCTACTATGATGGATCTCCTTTCGGCTATAAGCCCTAAAGCAGTGCTATTCCTGGGTAAGTGCGGCGGGTTGAAAAAGAAGAATAATGTAGGTGATCTTATTCTGCCCATTGCGGCCATACGCGGAGAAGGTACGAGTGGCGATTACTTTCCGCCCGAGGTACCGGCATTGCCTTCGTTTGCCTTACAAAAAGCTATATCTACTACTATACGCGAATATGAATGCGATTATTGGACGGGGACTGTTTATACCACCAATCGCAGGGTATGGGAACATGATGATACCTTTAAAGAATACCTGCGCCGCATAAGGGCGATGGCCATAGATATGGAAACGGCTACCATTTTCTCGGTAGGTTTTTATAATAAAATTCCTACAGGGGCACTGCTGCTGGTATCAGACCAGCCTATGATACCCGAAGGGGTGAAAACAGATATCAGTGATGCTGCGGTAACCCGTCAATACGTAGAACAGCACTTAAAAATTGGCATAGATTCTTTGAAGCAATTAATAAACGATGGCTTAACCGTAAAACACCTCAGGTTTTAATGCAGGAAGAAATAGTACTTTCTGTTGATGCGCTTACTATATCATTTGATGGTAATGATAGGGTATTCACTGCTGTTGACAATGCTTCGTTTCAAATAGGCAGGGGAGAAACACTGGCTATTGTGGGGGAAAGTGGTTCGGGCAAATCACTAACCGCCCTGGCACTGGTGGGCTTGCTGCCAAGCCAGGCAAAAGTACAGGGACATATAGTATTGCAGGCAAATGGTACTAAAACGGAACTGTCGGGCCTTAATACCAACCAGGCATGGCGGCAGCTGCGGGGTCAGGAAATAGGTATGGTCTTCCAGGAGCCGATGAGCTCGCTGAACCCTGTTATGAAGGTAGGAAAGCAGGTACTGGAGACGATACGTAACCACCGGCAGATAGATGCAGCGCAGGCAAAACAGTTAGCTATAGAATGGCTGGGAAAAGTACAACTGCCGGAGCCTGAAAAATTATATGAACGCTTTCCGCACCAGCTATCTGGTGGACAAAAGCAAAGGGTAATGATTGCCATGGCCATGTGCAATGATCCGGCTTTGCTGATAGCCGATGAGCCAACCACCGCGCTGGATGTAACGGTGCAGCAGGAGATCATACAACTGATGACCCGCTTGCAAAAAGAACAAGGCACGGCTATGATATTCATAACGCACGACCTGGCGCTGGCAGCAGAGAAAGCAGATAAGGTAATGGTGATGTACCAGGGGAAGGTAAAGGAGTATGGCACTGCAACTGCAGTGCTCGAACATCCCCAGGACGAATATACCAAAGCATTGCTGGCATGCCGGCCTTCTGCACAGGCTAAGGGCAAACGCCTGCCAGTGGTGAGTGATTTTATAAACGCAGCGCAGCAGCCAATAATGCCGGCATACCCTGTAATGGCTACAGGCGACGTTTTATTAAAAGTGAATGATCTCCGGGTATGGTTCACAGAACATTCAAACTGGCTGGGACGTCCTAAAGATTATTTCAAAGCGGTTGATGGTGTATCTTTTGATTTGCGGCGGGGAGAGGTGCTGGGCCTGGTAGGGGAAAGCGGTTGTGGTAAAAGTACCATCAGCCGCAGCCTTATGGGTTTACTGCCGGTAAATGATGGTGAGGTAATATTTAATGGTAAAGACCTGGCTAAAATAACGCGCGCTGAATGGGGGGGAGTACGCCGGCAGATACAAATGATCTTTCAGGACCCATTCGCGTCATTAAATCCGCGTATGACGGTAGGGAACATACTGGAAGAGCCTATGCAGGTACACCACATCGTACCGCAAGCAAATGTGCGGGCAGAAGCAAAACGGTTACTAGACCTTGTGCATTTGCCTGCAGATAGCCTTAAACGCTATCCTCACCAGTTTTCCGGGGGACAACGGCAGCGGATAGGCATAGCAAGAGCGCTGGCGATGCGGCCCCAGCTTATTATATGCGACGAAAGTGTATCAGCGCTGGATGTAAGCGTACAGGCACCAATACTGAACCTGCTGAAAGAATTACAAGCTGAATTTCAATTGTCTTATCTCTTTGTATCGCACGACCTTTCTGTAGTGCATTATATGAGTGACAGGGTGATGGTTATGAAGGCAGGAAAAATAGTAGAAAGTGGGGATGCAACTCAAATTCTGAAGCATCCTGCTAACGCCTATACACAAAGATTGCTGGCAGCAATGCCCGGGCATAAATAAAGCGCTTCTTTTGAAAGCGCTTTATTTATTATGCGGTAATTTCTTCTACCAGGTCTTTTTCTACCCTTAGGTTATCAATGATGAATACCTGTCTTTGCGGCGTGTTCTTACCCATATAATATTCCAGCAGTTTCTGTATCTGCGCATCATGGCTTAGCAGCACAGGTTCTTTACGCATATCCTCACCAATGAACTGGGCAAACTCTTCAGGGCTTATTTCACCAAGCCCTTTGAAACGTGTTATCTCCGGTTTGCTGCCCAATTCTGCAATAGCTTTTTTACGTTCATCATCGCTGTAGCAGTAGATGGTTTTCTGCTTGTTACGTACACGGAACAGCGGCGTTTCCAGTATGTACACATGCCCGTTTCTTACCAGGTCGGGGAAGAACTGGAGGAAGAAGGTCATAATAAGCAGGCGTATGTGCATACCATCTACATCGGCATCGGTAGCTATCACTATATTGTTATAGCGCAGGTCGTCCATGCCTTCCTCTATATTAAGGGCATGCTGCAGCAGGTTAAACTCTTCATTTTCATACACCACTTTTTTGGTAAGACCAAAGCAGTTCAGTGGCTTACCCCGCAGGCTGAATACAGCTTGTGTTTCCACGTTGCGGCTTTTGGTAATACTACCGCTTGCAGAATCACCCTCGGTGATAAAAATGGTACTGTCTAATTGTTTAGCCTGGTATTCTTCTTTGCCTTTTGTAGGTACATCATCATTCAGGTGTACACGGCAATCACGTAGTTTCTTGTTATGAAGGTTAGCTTTTTTAGCGCGTTCGTTCGCCAGCTTACGTATACCCGACAGCTCTTTACGTTCACGTTCACTTTGCTCAATGCGTTTTTTCAACGCTTCGGCCACCGGTGCATTTTTATGCAGGAAATTGTCCAGCTCTTTTGCCAGGAATTCCAGCACAAAAGATTTCATAGACGGCCCGTTCTCATACACGTATTGCGAGCCGAGCTTCGTCTTCGTCTGAGATTCAAACACCGGTTCCTGTACGCGTACGGATATAGCAGCACAAATACTTTGGCGTACATCTGCCGCGTCATAGTCTTTCTTGTAGAAATCCCGAACCACCTTTACAAAGGCCTCGCGAAAAGCTGCCTGGTGCGTACCACCTTGTGTGGTGTGTTGCCCGTTTACAAATGAATACAGATCTTCTCCGTAATCGCCTGTGTGCGTAATGGCTAGTTCTATGTCCTCACCTTTCAGGTGAATGATGGGGTAGCGCAGTGTTTCGGGATTGGTCTTGCGCTGCAGCAGGTCTAGCAGGCCATTTTTAGAAATAAAATTCCTGCCATTGAAATTTATTTGTAGTCCTGCATTCAGGAAACAGTAATTCCATATCTGGTTCTCAATGTATTCATTGATGAAATGATAGTGACGAAATACGCTGTCATCGGGGCGAAAGGTGACCAGCGTACCATTGGGCTCTGTAGTAGCAGCCTCTTTGTGCTCTTTTACCAATACGCCTTTTTCAAATTCAGCTTCTTTAGTTCTTCCTTCGCGGAAAGCAGCTACTTTGAAATAACTGCTAAGGGCGTTCACCGCTTTCGTACCCACACCGTTCAGGCCCACCGATTTCTGGAAGGCTTTACTATCATATTTGGCCCCGGTATTTATTTTGCTTACCACGTCTACCACCTTACCCAGGGGTATACCACGTCCATAGTCGCGCACAGTAACGGTACCATCATTTATTTTCACTTCTACACGCTTGCCGTGGCCCATCGTGTATTCATCAATACAGTTATCTACTACTTCCTTTATCAGTATGTATATACCATCATCCATACTGCTGCCATCACCCAGTTTGCCTATATACATACCGGGGCGCAGGCGTATGTGTTCCCTCCAGTCAAGCGACCGGATACTATCCTCGTTATACTGGTTCATTAATTCTGCCATATCAATCTTCTTTCCAGACTGCAAATAAATGAAATAAATCAAGCTCCGTACATTCCATATTTCCACATATTCCCGGCTATGGGCATAAATTTAAAAGCACCGGCGTTAGCCGGTGCTTACATATGTATATTATAGGTGGTCTGTTAGAATTTGAAACCTAAGGTCAAAGCTACGTTATTTAAATTATTTTTTATGTATGCAGTTGGGGCAATTATTGGATTATAGTTCAATACATAAGGATGTTCTGTATGTTCATATTGGCTGTGAACAAATGCCAGGTCCAGGAACCAGCTATCCTGGCGGAAGCCCAGGCCTCCCGAAAAGTCCATCCTGTCGCCCATCAGGTTTTTATCCTGGTAGGGTGTACCATAATAGCCAAATCCTAACCTGATAGAAAAGTTCTCTATACGTCCTTCGGCCCCTATACGTACGTTAGAAGCGCCCCTGTAGGTCTTTTTTATCAGCTGGTTTACTTCAGATTCTGCACCTGCATAGCCATCCTGGTAATTGAACCGGGCTGAAGCATAGTTTACATATTCATAGTCGGCAGTAATAAATCCGTGCTTGCCAAGGAAGCCAGCCGCACTGATAACGCCCCTCCAGGGAGTGATGAGGGAATATTCAAACAGGTTTTCGGCAGCAGTTACTTTCGTTATGGGGTTGACATCCTGTTCGCCGATGTTGTATTTGAAATTCTCCGTATTAGTGGTCAAAGACCGGTTTTGTGCATCTTTCAGGCTGAAATAGGTAGGCGTATGAATAGCTGCACCTATCCTGAATTCATCAACAGGTTTGTAGATAAAACCCAGTTTCAGGTTGATACCGCTACCGGTAGTTGTGAGCGATTCTTTATAGGCCAGACTTTCAAAATTGTTGTTATGGTTGCCGGTGGCATCTGTTTCGGTATAGGTAACATCGCGTGTGTACCTAAGTGCTGGCACACCCAAAGTTGCACCCAGCATCAGTTTTTCCTGGTAATTGCCACCGAAAGAGATATTGATATCGGTGATGCCGCCACGCTCTTTTATAATACGTCCCTGGTTCAGGGCATCCGGCATGAGTGATAATGGTACGTAACGGCCACCGGAAGTATCCAGCAAATAAGACTGGTAACCCATGCCGGCAAGTGTGTTGGTATTGTCTATATCGGTAGGGTAGTTGTTGGCATCTATGCTGAATGCTTCACCACCACTACTGCCTATCAGTTTGTTATTAGCATCATACAGGGGCATCTTGCCATTATATGAATAATTGCGGTTGAAATCTGCAATACGGTTGATACCTAAACCGAATGATACAGCTTTCCATTGGCTGCGCTGGTATCGTTTGCCGCGTGCTGCACTGGTAAATACAACACCAAGGTTGTTGATGGTAAAGCGGGTATTGTTGTCATTGGTAGTAGTACCCTGGTATTTACCCGAGGTACTGTTTATTTTAAGAGAAGGCGTAAACGTAAACTCTGAGCTGCGGTACACACCTATGCCGGCAGGGTTTACGCCAAGTGCAGCAAAATCGCCGCCTATAGAGCCTAATGCGCCGCCAAAACCCATAGAACGGGCTGTGCCTTGTGGAGATAAATAGGAATATCTTAATGCATCTGTTTCATCTTGCGCAATGGCGTAAAAAGAATAGCTGCCAAAGCAAAGCAGGAGGGCTAAAAATAAATACATCCTCTTCATCGTGTGAACTTTGTATTTATGACAAGAATTTATCGTGAACGTTTAAAATCTGTAACAAATATCTTAAATCAAAAACTATGCCCTTGTTAAAAAACGAACCCCGGCATTAACAAATGCCGGGGTTCTATGTAAAACTGTCATTTATTCGGTCATATTACCTGCGCCCTCCGCCAAAACCGCGGCTTCCGCCGCCGCCACCGGAATTACCACCGCCGAAGCTGCGGCTTCCGCCAGAATTGCCGCTGTTGTAGCTGCGTCCTCCGCCGTTATCAAAACTACGTGGCTGAGAATAACTTGGTTCGCTGCGCTGTTCATAGCGTGGTTGTGCCTGCTGGTAAGAAGGCTCAGCGCGCTGTATAGGTTGTGCCTGCTGTGCGCTGTTATCACCCCTGTTCCAGAAGCCCCTGCGTTCCGTACGCATTTCAGGTTGCGCCTGTGGCTGCGCTACGGAAGGGTTGTTTGCGTTAGTATTGCCGTTATAGCGTGGGTCGGTAGCAGGTACGCTGCGTACATTGCCGCTATTGGCATTGTCTGAAGAATATACCGCACCGCGTGGTGTATTGTCTATAGAACGCAGGTTGCCATTGCCGGATGGGGCACCATTCACATTGCCTTGAGTATTGGAAGGGGCTGTTCTCAGGTTGCCATTCCTCAGCGGCGCAGTTGTAGTGGTATTCATACCACCCCTTGTGCCGGTAGAAGTGCGCAAGCCACCGCCAGGCATAGTATTAATGGATTGTCCGCGCGGGCCGTAAGTAACGCCCCTGTAAGCGTTGCTGTTACCGTAACCATAAGCACCGGAATAATATCCATCCCAGTAGCCATTATAGTAACCGCCACCATAGCCGCCCCAGCCATACCCGTAATAAGGGTAGTTCCAGCAGCTGTAATAAGCAGGATAACCATACCAATTGCTCCAGCCCCAGTAAGAAGACCAGTACGGGCCTCCCCAGCCAACACTTACGCTCCAGCCGGGACTGTATCCCCAATATGGATTATACCCATAACTGTAACCCCAGCCATTGCCATAGTACCATGGGTCATAACCCCAGTAAGGCCTGTAATAAGAATTATAGCCAAAATGGCTGAGGCGTGATGAATAGTAATAATCATCATCGTCATAATCTATATAACCATCGCCGTCTGAACTGCTGCCGGTGCTGGAATATACTGCACCGTTATTGTTATCCTGGTTTTGCTGGTCTATAGCGGCTTGTTGAGTTGCCCTGTTGCGTGCTGCTTCCTCATCTTCCGCCGCCTGCTTTTCTGCTTCCTTTTGTGCTTCCTTGCTGCTGAAATAAATATCATCGTTCTGCGATCCTTTACTCTGGGCATGAGACACAGTTAGTCCCACACCTGCCAGAAATAAACCGGTCAATAGGATGCGTTTCATTTTTTATAGATTTAATGGTAATTTTTGCTTAGTGAAATTACTACTTTTGCGGCACTCCACCAATTGGAATAGACAACGAAAAGCATGCCAGGTTTAATATGAGCAATAATTTAACATCCCGTAAAGAAGACTACTCTAAGTGGTATAATGATATTGTAAAAAAAGCAGGACTCGCAGAAAATTCGGAAGTGCGCGGATGTATGGTGATAAAGCCATATGGGTTTGCCCTTTGGGAGAATATGCGCGATGTACTGGACCGTATGTTTAAAGAAACCGGTCACCAGAATGCGTATTTCCCGCTGTTTATACCTAAGAGTTTTTTAAGCAAAGAAGCTGCCCACGTGGAAGGCTTTGCAAAAGAATGCGCGGTGGTGACGCATTACCGACTGAAGAATGACCCCAATGGCGGCGGTGTGATAGTTGATCCCGAAGCCAAACTGGAAGAAGAGTTGATCGTGCGTCCTACTTCTGAAACCATCATCTGGAGTACTTATAAAAACTGGATACAGTCTTACCGCGACCTGCCGCTGCTCATCAACCAATGGGCCAACGTGGTGCGCTGGGAAATGCGTACACGCCTGTTCCTGCGTACTGCCGAGTTTCTCTGGCAGGAAGGCCATACGGCGCATGCTACTAAAGAAGAAGCCGTAGCTGAAACTGAGCAGATGCTGGAAGTGTATGCAAAGTTTGCAGAAGAATATATGGCTATGCCGGTGATACGCGGCGTGAAAACTGCCAGCGAACGTTTTGCTGGTGCAGAAGAAACATACTGCATAGAAGCAATGATGCAGGATGGCAAAGCATTGCAGGCCGGTACATCTCACTTCCTGGGGCAGAATTTTGCCAAAGCATTCGATGTGAAGTTTGCCGACAAGGATAATAAGATGGAATATGTATGGGCTACTTCATGGGGGGTATCTACACGGTTGATAGGCGCACTGATAATGGCGCATAGCGATGATGAAGGACTGGTAATGCCGCCGCGCATAGCACCATTGCAGGTAGTAATAGTGCCTATCTACAACAAAGATGCGGAAGCAAGGCAGAAGATAGATAACACAGCTGCTGATATAATGAGGGCATTGCGTGCCAAAGGCATCAGCGTGAAGTTTGATAATGACGATACCACGCGCCCGGGCTGGAAATTTGCAGAGCATGAACTGCGCGGCGTGCCCGTGCGTATAGCGTTGGGTGCCCGCGACCTGGAAAATAACCAGGTAGAAGTAGCCCGCCGCGACACTAAGGAGAAAGCTTCTTACCAGCTGGACGGACTGACAGATGCAGTGGCACAATTGCTGGATGATATACAGCAGAACCTGTACAACAGGGCTTTACAGTTCCGTGCAGAACATACGACTAAGGTGGATAGCTGGGATGAGTTTGTAAAAGTGCTGGATGAGAAAGGCGGCTTTGTAGCTGCACACTGGGATGGCACGCCTGAGACCGAGGAGCAGATAAAAGAGAAAACAAAAGCCACCATCCGATGCATACCACTGAACAATGAGCAGGAAGCAGGTGTTTGTATACTCACAGGCAAGCCATCTATCCAGCGGGTATTGTTTGCAAGGGCGTACTAACAATTGTATATTGGAACTATAAACTTATACGTTATGGCGGGTCTTTTTTCAGAAGAGAGCACCAATGGACTGGAAGTAAGTGAACTGGCAAAGTCATACATACGGGAGACCGCCCGATGGGCAAAATTTCTTGCTATTATGGGGTTTATTCTTGCCGGTATACTTACATTGTCTCTTATATCCATGCTGGCAAGTCCGCCGGGGGCAGAAATAAATCCTTATGTAGCTACATTTGGTAAAGCGGGTAATGTATTTGTAATATTTGTATTAGGTTTGGCAATCCTTGTATTGTTATATCCCGGCATTACCCTGTATAAATTTGCTAGCTCGTCTCAAAATGCTTGCCTTACTAACGATAGCATACAGCTTGATAATGCGTTCAAAAATTTGAAACGGACGTTTAGGTTTGTGGGCATCTATACCATATTTATGTTGTTCGTTTATGGAATAGCAATTATACTATTGCTTACAATCGCAGTGACAGCATCTGTGTAATGAATTTGTATAAAAAGAAGAAGCCCCGTCAATGCGGGGCTTCTTCTTTTTAGTTATTGTTCAATAGTTGCTTGCTTTTAAGGATAATGCTGATGCCTCTCCGTTTTAACGAAATATGGCGCTTTGTTATTTCGTCCTCATGCCTGCGTTTATGGTAGGCGGCGAATATCTCCTTATGAGATATACTGCCTGCAATTGTCTTCCCTGTTTCACTTATCACCGGTAATACATCAATATTATACCGCGCCATAAGATCTACTGCAAAACTCAATCTGCTTTTTTCGCTCACATAAGGAAGCCCCGGATGTGCTATGGAGGAAAGCAGGCTATTGTCTGCATGCTGCTTGCTAAAAATATCTGCACGGCTCACAATACCGGCATACTTACCTTGTTCATTAGCCAAAATATAGTGCATATTCTGATCCCCGTTGGCTGCGTTGTCTTTCAGCCAGGTGCGCGCGTCTAATATCGTATTGTCTATGCTCAGCAGTTCTGCGTCTTCATTCAATACCTCTTTCGCTGTTACTTTTTGCAGTATGTCCGGCTCATAAGAATTGGGGGTTGCGACACCACGGCGTTCTATTTTTTCGGTCATGATGCTGCCTTTCATCAGGAAGAAAGAAACAAAGTACGCAGCGGTGCATGCGCCCATAACCGGCAGCAAGCCATGCGGCTGCATCGTAGTTTCTATGGCAAACACAATGGAAGTAAGCAATGCACGCGAAGCGCCTGCAAACATAGCTGCCATACCTATGAGTGCGGCAGTGGCCAGGTTGATACCCGAGCCGGGGAATAACTTCATTACTGCAAGGCCCAATAAACTGCCTAGCGCACCACCTATTGTAAGCAGGGGCGCCAGTGTACCACCGGATGTGCCGCTACCCAACGAGATGACCCATGAAAGGAACTTCAAAAAACAAAGTGTCAGCAGTATGCTGAGCGACAGGTTGCCTGCTAACAGGTTGCTGATATTGGAATAGCCCACACCCAGTGTAAGGGGGGCATAATAACCTACAACACCTACCGCAACAGCACCTATTGCTGGCCACCACATCCAGTGTACGGGCAGGTGCTCAAAAACATCTTCAATAGCATACAGGCTTTTAGAGACTAATGCTGCCGCTACGCCCACTACAGCGCCCATCAGCACATATGTGACCATGGCTACGGCAGTAGGTTCCGGTATAGCCTTCATTACAAATGCTGCTTCTGTACCAAACAATGCGAAGTGCATGGCTGCACCGGTAACGCATGACAAGGCTACCGGTATGATAGAGCGCGGGGAAAATTCGAATAAAAGCAATTCTATGGCCAGCAATACTGCCGCCAGCGGTGAGCCGAATATGGCAGACATACCTGCACAGGCACCCGCAGCCAGCAGTATCTTTCTTTCATTGGCCGTTACCCGTACTACCTGGCCGGTAAAAGAGCCCATAGCACCACCTGTAGAAATAATTGGCCCTTCTGCGCCAAACGGTCCGCCTGTGCCTATGGATATAGCTGCCGAGATAGGCTTGAGGAAAGTGATGATGGGTTTTATTTTGCTTTCATTCACCAATACCTGTTCCATAGCCTCAGGTATGCCGTGCCCCCTGATGGCTGCAGAGCCATAGCGGGCCATAATGCCAATGATAATACTGCCTATCACAGGGATGATGATGACCAGCGGCCCTAAATGATTACCGGCAGGTGAAGATGGCTCGAAAGAAAATTTGCCGTAAAATGAAATATTGGTGATGAGGTCTATGATGTAAATAAGCGCTTTGGCTATAATGCCTATAACCAGCGCATTGAAAATAGCCTGCAGGCTCAATAGTAATACCCGTTTATTTACAGGTGGGGTATAGGTTTCAACGGTGTCTGCTTCTGACATGGATGGTGCTATAGGTATAGCGCCACTAGAAAAAAAGTTTTTGATATAAGACATAATAAAACGGTGGGCACGCCAGGAAGAATGTAGTGTTTGCGTGCTGTATAATAATGCGCAAAGCTATGCCCGCATCTTTACATACAGGGGATATTATATCTTTTTAACCCTATTTTAATTGACTTGGTCTGCGTAGATGGCCTCTATCTCCGCACTGTATTTTTGTTCTATCACCTTGCGTTTCAGCTTGAGTGTAGGTGTCAGTTCACCTCCATCAATGGTCCATTCATCCGGCAGCAGGGTGAACTTCTTAACCTGTTCCGGGTGGCTGAATAATGGATTGTATTTTTCAATTTGTTTTTCCAGCAGTTCTTTTACCTGGTGTACGTTTATCAGCTCTTTATTGCTTTCCGGTGCTGCAAAGCCATGGTCTGTAAGCCATTTGCGTACGTTGGCAAAAGCGGGTACGATCAATGCGCTTACAAATTTTCTGCCGGCGCCTATTACTATCATTTGTTCTATAAAAACACTTTCCTTCATTTTATTCTCAACCACCTGTGGCGCCACATATTTCCCGCCCGATGTTTTGAATATCTCTTTCTTTCTGTCGGTAATTTTCAGGAAACGTTCTTCCACCCATTCTCCTATATCGCCGGTGTGGAACCATCCGTCCCAGTCAATCACTTCCGCTGTCAGCGCAGGGTTCTTATAATAACCCATCATTACGTTAGGTCCCTTGCACAAGATCTCACCATCCTCAGCAATTTTTACCGATACATCCTGTATTACAGGCCCTATCGTACCAAAGCGCCTGTCTTCATTGTCGTATTTGTTTACAGATATAACCGGCGATGTTTCTGTAAGGCCATATCCTTCCATAATAACGATATGGGCAGAGGTGAATATACGTATAAGCCTTACCTGGCAGGCTGCAGAACCTGTTACAATGGCTTTGACTTTTCCGCCCAAAGCTTCACGCCATTTACTAAACACCAGTTTGTTGGCAATAGCTAATTGCAGGCGATACCAAAGACTGCCTTTATTTACATTGTCGAATTTAAAGCCAAGGCCCAACGCCCAAAAGAACAGGGCTCTTTTTATGCCCGTCAGCTCCAAGCCTTTGGCGTATATTTTTTCATACACCTTCTCCAGCAGGCGGGGTACAGTTGTAAATACAATCGGTTGCACCTCTTTAAGATTATCACCAATGGTATCCATACTCTCTGCGTAGTAGATGGAAACACCCGCGTTTATGTACACATAGCTTACCATCCGTTCGAAAATATGATTGAGCGGCAGAAAACTCAGCGCGCGTTCTCCTTTGTTGGCAAACCAGAATTCGCACATACAATCCAGTACATTGCTTACAATGTTCTTATGGCTCAGCATAACGCCTTTAGGGTTGCCTGTAGTGCCGGAAGTGTATATGATAGTAGCCAGTGTAGCAGGTGCTATTTGTTTTATAATTGTTTCATCCGGCTGCAGCCCTTTATTCACCAGGTCAAGCCAGTGCGCCACACCGTCTATTTTGTCAAAAGAATATACATGCTGCAGCGTAGGTATGTCTTTAAATGAATCTTTCAGGCGGTCGTACATTTCTTTGTTAGAAAGGAACAATATGCGCACCCCCGCATCATTCAGTACATACACCAGCTCTGCAATGCTAATGGTAGGGTAGATAGGGGTTAAAACCGCACCTGTCATCTGCACGGCCAGGTCGGTCATGATCCATTCGGGCCGGTTGGGAGATATGACAGCGATCTTCTCCTGTGCTTCCGGCTGAAGTGATTGATTGGCAATGCCCAACGATAACAGGCCACCACATAATTTGCGGGCAGTTTCCCAGGTTTCTTTACAGCTGTAGGTGCGCCATTGTCCATTTTCCTTGGCTGCCAGCATCGTAACCCCCGGTTCGTCTAAAGCCCTTTTTGCTGCAATGTCAAATAAACGCTCAATCATACTTAAATTTAATGAAAATTACCGAGAGGATACACTTAGAAATATAGAGGACATGAAAACATACATAAACATCAGCAAAGGGCAGATATTGTCCATTGTGGGGCTTATTGCCGTCACCTTTATAGAAGCCTTTGCCACCATGGAGATGGCAACAGGTGTATTGTACCTGTGCAGCATATTTTTCGTACTGCGCGAAAAAAAACACATCATCATTGCATTTGCCGTAGCCACGTTGTGCCTTATTTATGTCAATTTTCTCATATTCTTTAAGCCCAGTAATATCCTTTCTATAGCATTGGTCAACAGGGCTATCTCTATGGCCGCCATAGCTGTCACTACCTATATGGCATTGATCTACCGCAGGCTGGAAGAATCCAGGCGCCGGCAAAATGAAGAATACATAAAATCGATGGAGCAGATGCTCTACATCACTTCTCATAAAGTGCGCAGCCCTGCATGCAGCATTCTTGGCTTGCTGGAGATAGCCAATATTTCATCACCCGAAGAGCAGGCTATGTTATGGGACTTTATACGCAATGCTGCCGTGGAGATGGATACCTTTACCCGTGAGCTGAATGATTTTGTATACCATATGGAGCAGGAGCATAAGAAGGAAAGCATAGAAGCTCCGATAAGTTTTTAATATCTTCACCCGTTCATAATGCTTCGTTTGATATGCGGCTGAGCCTGGAGCAGGTAGTGCCAATACCCCTGCGCGATAAGATCAATGCTTACAATTCCTGGGTATGGAACCAGAAAGTGACCTTTAACGAAGGGGAACATATATTTATACAGGCACCTTCGGGCACAGGTAAGACAACACTGGTACATATGCTTTACGGTCTGCGCAGGGATTATACCGGCATGATACACTGGAGCGCTTATAAAATGAGCGATATAGACCGCGAACAGCTTTCGCAGATACGCGCTTCCTATATAAGTGTCATATTCCAGGATATGCGCCTGTTCCCGGAACTTACGGCCTATGAGAATCTTGAAATAAAGCGCAGCCTTACTAACGTGGTGCAGGAACATGAGGCCATAAAAATGCTGGAAAGGCTGGGGCTGAAAGATAAGCTGAACGCCCGTGCAGCAACTTTGTCTTATGGTGAGCAGCAGCGTGTAGCCATAGTACGTGCACTTTTGCAGCCCTTCAGCTGGCTGCTGATGGATGAACCTTTCAGTCACCTGGACAATGCCAATATACAAAAGGCTGTGGCCCTTATAAAAGAGGTGGTAGAAATGAACAGGGCGGGCATCATTATGGCTGACCTGGAGGATAATAACTATTTTACATATTCCCGGAAATTATTGCTGTGAAGCAGGACAAGAAAAAGAAACTGTTAACCAGGCTGTTACTGGGTAATGCCGGCAGTGGCCGCCTTATAGCGGCACTGGCAGCATTATGTATAGGTACTACATTACTGTTATTGTCTGTAATGATATGGTGGAACTTTACAGAATTACTTGAAGGGAAGCATGATAATGATAGCCTGGGCAGTACTTTCCTTACAGTAAGCAAAACAGTGACCAATGAGAATATGGGCAGGCCCCAGCTTACCTTATTCAATTATACAGAGATAGATGCATTGCGCAACGCCCCGCAGGTGCAGGATGTTGGGGTGCTTACTTCCAACCGCTTTCCTGTATTTGCCACGCTTAATTCCACCATCGGGTTTTCTACAGAAATGTTTTTAGAAGCAGTACCGGACGCCTTTATGGATAAAAAGCCGCAGGACTGGCATTGGGAACCGGGTAACCCGCAAGTGCCGCTTATTGTGTCATCAGAGTTTTTGAGCCTGTATAATTATGGGTTTGCGCTCAGCCAGGGTTTACCCCAGTTGTCCCAGCAGTCTATACAGTCGCTTGCATTTGACCTGAAGGTAGGCGGAGCCAATCATTCTGAAACATACACCGGGCATGTAGTTGGTTTTTCAGACCGCATCAGTTCTGTGCTGGTGCCCGAAGATTTTATTAAATATGGCAATGAACGCTATGCACCCGGTGTAAACACTGCACCATCGCGCCTGATCGTTAAGGTAAAAGACCCTTCTGCCAATGAATTTGTAAAATACCTGCAAGACCGCAACTATACCACCAATACCGAACAGCTACGCTGGAATAAACTGCGCGCAGTTGTTCAGGCGGTTACAGCAGCAACAGGTTTGCTGGCCCTCTTGCTGATGGGTATAGGCACCCTGGTCTTCATTTTGTTTGTAGAGCTTACCATAGCGCGTGCACAGCGTTCACTCACCCTACTCCTGGAACTGGGTTATGGTCCGCATTTTATTAGCATGTTCATGCTGCGCCGTTTCCTGCCATTGGTTTTTGGTACCGTTATTTTATCGGCAGGCCTTGCTGTTATTGCACAGATGTGGGCCGCAGGGTGGGCGGGTTCTCTAAACCTGGCATTGGCCGCCGTGCCGGGCTGGCCGGTATGGGCCGCAGCTGGTTTGAGTATAGTTTTATTGTTTGCATTTGTAAGCAGGGCAATAATTGTGGCTATAAAGCGTCATTGATTTCCCCGGCAAAACATTTCCTAACTTTATAAGACATTGCCTGTGCAGGTAGTGATAATAACTTTTCATGGCACAGGTTTTTAAATGATGTACTTAAATAGCTCTTATGGAAAACAATAAGAAAGATCAAGAAAAAGATTTTCCCGGATACCCGCACTATCCTGCGGGAGAAGATATCACCAGGGAGGATAATAATAACGGAAAGCTTGGGCTAAAAGAAGAAATAGGAGAGGTGCCGGCTAATAATGAATTGAATAATACGCCCGGCGAGGATGTGGAAATAGTAATGGGAACGGATGCAGATGTAACTGAAGAGGATATGAAGCTGCTGGATTCGGAAGGGGAGCTGCCAGGCTCCGGGTTGGACGAAACGGATGACGACGGTGAACCGCTTAACGAGGCTGTAGGCGAAAATAAGATCGGCGATGCATTGGATGTGCCCGGTGCCGAGGCGGATGATGCTAACGAAGAGATAGGAGAGGAAGACGAAGAAAATAACTATTACAGCCTCGGTGATACGGATGCTGTAGATAATAACGAGACTGCAGAGTGATCTGCACAACAAACAAACGTTAGGCCGCCACTATTTAGTGGTGGCCCTTTTTTTATCCCAACATCAACACATACACCGGGCAGGGAAGTTGAATTTCTTATATTTGGTTTTACTATGAACAAGATCCTGAAGATTATTGGCATTATAGTGCTGATCATTATAATTGGTATAGCAGGTATGGCCGGGTATGTGTATTACAGGCTGAAGACTGTGAAAGATACACACGATCTTCAGGCGGCGACAGATGCATACTGCAATAAATTTATGTCTAAGCAATATGCACCGGGGCTGGCTGTTGCAGTGATAAAAGGCGATAAGGTATATGTAAAGACCTATGGTTATGCTGATAGAGAAAGCAAGGTGCTTGTAGATAGTAATACCATTTTTGAAATAGGGTCTGTTACCAAAGTATTTACCGCCGAAATGACCCAGTTGCTGGCAGATAAGGGGGTATTGGGATGGAATGATCCCATTCAGCAAGACTTGCCGGATGCTGCAAAACTGCCAATGGATGACGGTACCAAACTGCTGCACCTTGCCAGCCATACGGCCGGTTTCCCGCGCTTGCCCGATACTTTGCTGAAGGCTATGAAAAACGAATGCGACCCCTACAACGACCTTACTGAAGAGCAGCTGAATAATTACCTGAAATACTGCAAGGATAAAAAGAAGCCTGAACTGGATAATTATGATTATTCCAATATGGGTGCCGGCTTGCTGGGGCATATACTGGTATATAAAGCAGGTAAGCCATATGATACACTATTGCAGGAATTAATATGCTGGCCATTAGGATTATTGCATACATCCCTGTACGTGAATGACAGTTCAAAATTTGCCGATGGTTATGATGAAAAAGGGAAAAAGACCTGCCATTGGAATTTCCCTGTTTTATACGGCTGTGGTGCCATACGCTCAGATATAGCAGATATGGTACGCTTTGTAAAAGCCAATATGGATGAGCAAGATCCATTGTGTCCGGCATTTAAAAAAACGCAGCAGCAGATAGCCCGTATACCTATGGGTGGCATAGCCTACGGCTGGCATATAGATAAGGCGAACGGCGCATTGTCTGGCATAGACCAGATCATTTGGCATAATGGTGGAACAGGCGGGTTCAGAACCTATATCGGGTTTATCCCTTCAAAGAAGGCAGGTGTAATAGTGCTGGCCAATAGGGCTACAGGAGAGGTAGATGCGTTGGGTATAGACCTGATAAAGAAAGCAGGCATTACTTCGTTTGCGCAATAGTTGAGGCAAACTTGCAGGTGTGAGTCGGATGCTAGTGGATAGTACTTTTGTCAATTGACTTTGGCCAATTGACATTTTCTATAGTGATGGTTGAATCTCCAATAGCCCACCCGGCATATTTTCCTTCTATATAGTAAGGGTTGTTGCGTGTATCTTTTTGTATTACCATGTTTCCTGAACGGTCGGTAGAGTAGAGGCTGATAGAATAGCCGTACCATCCGCTGGTATCCGTAGTATGTGGGCCTTGTGCATCTACCAATAGAAAATCGAGTTGACCGTCGTTATTAGCATCACCTATGAAATTGGTGGAATTGAGATAACCCAGTTGTGTGACGTTCATTTTATGATTAGCTACATCATAAATGAAGTAGTGTAGAAAATTACAGCCTGTACCATTGCACATATGCACAGGTCCGGTGAAGTAATAGTACTTTTTGCCATTGTGCATAAAGCCATAATGCGTATCATATTCATCAAACAAATCGAGACCTGCCATGTTTGTGTAGTTGTCACGCATCTCTGCATCGAAATAGCTAAAGCTGTCTGAAAACGTATAGCCATTCAGGTACACCTCGTTTATGCCACTATCATAATTATTGTAATACAATACACTAAATGTATTCCTTCGAAAAGTATCCGGCTTTAGAAGATGATTGTCTTCAAACTGGTCGGGTATATCATATTTGCATATTAGTATGGAATCCGGCAAATAAGTAATGCTGCTACGCTCCAGCAACCTATCCATTAAAATGTCAAGATTCGATATCCCGGTATCTTTTCGTGGAGGAATGAGATTGCCGCTATATACTTCTTCCATCGCTTCGTTTTTACAGGAAGCAATACCAAGTAAGAACAAAGCAAGAACGAGAGCATTTCGCATGATATGAATGCTGCAATAACTACGCCAGTTTATCTTTACGGTTGTCTATAAATTTTACCTGCTTACGGCTATTGGCGGGGAATTGCATTTGCTGCATTTCGCTGCCTGAATGAAAATGCAGGAGTGGCGCTACTCTTAATTTCGATTGCAGCAGGGGCCTGAGCTTGGTTTCACATTCATCGACAGATAATGGAGTATTGATATGCAGGCGTAGTTCATCCGTCTCCAGCTCATTGCTGAATACCTCTATCACATACTCCTTAATGAATGGAATATTATTCAGGATGTCGAAAATAGCTGGCGGGTAAATAGTAGTGCCTTTGTATTTTATCATTTGCTGTTTGCGGCCCAGCACCGGGCTCAGCCTGCGCGACCACCGGCCGCAGCTGCATTGGGTATCGTAATAAGTGCATATATCGCCGGTACGGTAGCGCAGCAATGGCATGCCATCTACACCCAGGGTAGTAATGGTCACCTCGCCGTATTGTCCAGCCTTCAGTTGGTTGCCATGCTCGTCCAGTATTTCCAGTATAATAAGGTCGGGCTGATGGTGGCCACCCATACCTGCACCACATTCTGTGAACGCTGTCTGCATTTCGGTAGATGCGTAGGTACTGTATAGCTTTATAGGCCAGTCCTTATGTATTTTTTCTCCCAGTGCATTCAATTCAAAATCGGCTGTGCGCAGGCTTTCGCCAATGCACACTGCTTTTTTTACCGGGGTATGCTTCAGGTCTACCTGGTGCTCTTTTGCCCAGTCTATCAGTGCCAGCATAAAAGAAGGCACAGCCACAATGCTGTTAGACTGCAGGCGCATGATCGTATCCCATTGCATAGGCGGCAGTCCCGGCCCGGTGCGCACCAGCGATGCGCCCAATTTCCGTATGCCCTGGTAATAGGCTATGCCGGCCATAAACTGGCGGTCCAGCGTCAGCATCAGCTGGTAGGTGTCTTCCGGCTTGCCATCGGCACAATGGAAAGATTGAGACTCGTTGTAAGCCAGCCGTTGCAGGTCGTTTTCGGTAAGGGCTATTGTTACGGGTTTGCCCATTGTGCCAGAGGTGGCTGTATATTCTTTTACGTCCCTGCTTTCCACGCAAAGAAATTCCCAGTTATGCTGCTGCATATCCTCCTTGCTGGTAGTAGGCAGCATGCGCATATCTGCAATGGTTTTAATATTGTTGATATTGATATGATGTGTATGCAGCAGTTTTTTATAAAAGGGGGAATGCGACTGTACATATTTCAGCATTTCATGGAGTGCCTTGGATTGCCATTCATCCTGTATATGTATAGGCTCAAAAGCCAGTTGGGGAGCGTAATTCAAAACCGTAAAATTTGTCGAAAAATACAAAATAATAATGCCTCCGACTGCTAAATGAGCCACAGAATTATGTGTTTGTATGCTGAGATTGGCTATGGGTAAGGCTTTATAGATATATTGACAATTTTTATTTTTCCGTTTTTTAATTTTTCATTTTGGCGCACTATCTTTGCACATGGCTGCAAAATCTAAGTTTTATGGTGAAGGCCTCACATTTGATGATGTGCTCCTTTCGCCTGCTTACTCCGAAGTACTGCCCAGGGAAGTAAGTACCGTAACTCAACTGACAAAAGACATTAAACTGAACATCCCTATGGTTTCCGCTGCAATGGACACCGTAACGGAGGCTCCTTTGGCTATGGCACTGGCCCGCGAAGGTGGTATTGGTATGCTGCATAAGAATATGAGCATAGAACGCCAGGCCGAACAGGTACGTAAGGTAAAGCGTAGTGAAAGCGGTTTGATCGTAGACCCGATAACACTGTCTCCTGACGCTACTGTAGCTGACGCGCAAAAGCTGATGAGGGATAATAAAATTGGAGGTATACCTATAGTAGATGCTGCTCATAAGCTGGTAGGTATCCTTACCAACCGCGATCTGCGCTTCGAGAAGAATGCCAAAAAGAAAATAAAGGATGTGATGACGCATGAGAAACTGGTGACTGCCGCTGTAGGCACCAGCATGCAAAAAGCAGAAGGCATCCTTGAGCAATACAAAATTGAAAAGCTGCCTATCGTTGACAAGAAAGGTAAGCTGATAGGTTTGATCACCTTCCGCGATATACTGCAGCTGAAAAGCTATCCTAATAGCAATAAAGATGCTATGGGGCGCCTGCTGGTAGGTGCTGCTGTAGGTATTACCGGCGACACACTGCAACGCGTGGAAGCGTTACTTGCTGCAGGAGTTGACGTTATTACACTGGATAGTGCACACGGCCACTCGAAAGGTGTTATAGATATGGTGAAGCTGGTGAAACGTACCTTCAAAACCTTGCCTGTAATAGCGGGCAATATAGCTACTAAAGAAGGTGCGCTGGCATTGGCCAATGCAGGGGCAGATGCCGTAAAGGTGGGCGTAGGGCCGGGCTCTATCTGTACTACCCGCGTGGTAACAGGCGCCGGTGCACCACAGCTTACGGCGGTAATGGAAGCAGCCAATGCATTGAAGAAAAAGGGTATCCCTGTTATTGCCGACGGTGGTATACGCTATACCGGAGATATGGTAAAAGCTATAGCTGCAGGTGCTTCCTGCATTATGGCGGGTTCTATATTCGCAGGTACAGAAGAAAGCCCGGGTGAAACGATCATATACGAAGGACGTAAATTCAAATCTTACCGTGGTATGGGCTCGGTAGAAGCCATGCAGGAAGGTTCTAAAGACCGCTATTTCCAGGATATGGAAGCAGATGTGAAGAAGCTGGTGCCGGAAGGCATCGTAGGCCGTGTACCTTACAAAGGTGCACTGAGCGAAGTGGTACAACAGTTTGTTGGCGGCCTCCGTGCAGGTATGGGCTACTGTGGTGCCAAAACAGTTAAGATACTGCAAGACGAAGCACAGTTCATCCGCATTACATCGGCAAGTATGGCAGAAAGCCATCCGCATGATATTGTTATTACCAAAGAAGCGCCTAACTATTCGCGCTAAGCAGGTAATGGAATAAATAAAAAGGGCACGCATTGCGTGCCCTTTTTATTTTATATGGTTAATGGCTAGTCTTCTGTGTCGAAGTGTGCAGAGATCGGTTTGTTTCTTGCAAGGCCATATACAATAGGAGCCTGGCGGTAAATATTGTTGTTATACTTATTGCCGAGGATGATGATAGTGAAATTGTCTTTGATAAAACGGTAGAAGACTGTGTTATTGCCATGCCACCAGCCGTTGTGGTAAATGATCTTGTCGCCGTTGGGAAAACAAAGCATGCGCCAGCCCAGGCCATAATTCTTCACGCCCGGTTTTTCAAAAGAGCAAGGGCCATACGCCATTTCAAGTGTTTCATTGCTCAGCAATACATTCTGGTAAAATGACTGGTCCCATTTGTACATATCCTGCACCGTACTGTACACGCCTTTATCTCCATATACACCATCGGCAAACATATCGGGCTCGCGCCTCCAGTTATACTTATAGCTGATAGTAGATTTATAAGCAGGCGGGCCTTTTACGGGGTCATACAAGTAAGTGTTCTTCATGCCCAGCGGTGTGAAAACATATTTCTGCATGAAATCTTTAAAGTTCATTTCTGTTACTTCTTCTATAATACTGGCAAGTATTGCATAGTTGCTGTTGCTGTATTTGAAATGGGTATTGGCTTTAAATTCCAGAGCAGGCTTGTAGCGCGCAAACATTTCCAGCACATCATGATTGGTAATGGGTGTACGTGTGTCTTTGCGGTAGCGCGGTATCCATTTTGTATAGTCGGGCAGGCCGGCACGGTGGCACAGTAGCATTTTTACGGTAACCTGCGGATAAGGGAACTGTTTCAGGTAAGTACTTACCTTCTCATCAATATTCAGGTATTTGTGCTGATGCAGGTACAAGATGGCAGCACCGGTAAATGTTTTGGAAACAGAGGCCAGCTGCGATGCTGTTTGCGGAGAAAGCGGCACGCCCATTTCACGATTGGCTACACCATAGTAGCGTTCATAAATGATCTTGCCTTTGTAGCCTACCAATACACTGCCGTTAAAACCAGCCCTTCTTTGGATGGCATAAAAAGAATCGAGTTTATGTATAGCCTCACGCACCTGGGGCTTTGTGCTATCCTCATAAACTATAGCCGGTGGTACCAGCTTTTTAGGCTCGTCGCTATTAGTCCGGGCTACCGATTGGGCACCCAGGAAACACGATGCTGATGTTATAAATATGAGTATAGTAGTGTTGATAAAAACAAATAGAATTCTCCGCATGGTCGTATCTGGCAAAGGAACAAAAATAACCCTGAAATCGGCGAAGCTATTTACTTAACTCAATTTTAACAAATGTAATTACGTCATCTATGAGCTCGTAATAACACTGATTCAGTGCGTAGTAATTAGTTACAAATAAGTTATACGCTTCATCCGGCGGTGGCATATGTTTTGCCCTTCTTGCCAGTCCTTTCAATGAACGCTCAATGCCTATCATCGTGCGGTAGCCGTACAGCCAGTTATGTTCCTTCATGTGCGGGAAATAAGCGGCAAATGCTTCGGGCAGCAGGTGTTCGTTGTCTGTTATTGTTCGATAAGTATCCTGTGTAAAATGGTGAAGTTCTTTTTCAGAACTGAATATTTTAGGATCGTTGGCCAGGAAATGGTCGTACACTACATCTATTATAGCGCTGGAATACAGGCCATAAGCTTCGCGGAACCAAACTTTTGCCCTTGCTGTTGCCGGGTGTGTGTCTGTAAAGCCGTCAATACTGCGGTGCAGCATCACGCCTTTTTGCATGTCTGAAGGTAAAGTAGCCAATGAAAGTTTACCCTTGAAATGGTCCCCGGCAATATTGCCTAAAAGCACTTGGGGATTGTTGTATGACAGATAAGCATGGCCCAGGTAGTTCATATTGCGAAGCTACTACAAAGAAGATAACTATAGGCCTATAAACGCCGGTGGTATAAGTCTGTGTAATTTTGTATTCAATAAACAGGAGTATGCAAACACAGAAGATGAAAGTAGAAATATGGTCGGATGTAATGTGCCCGTTTTGCTATATCGGCAAACGCAGGCTGGAACAGGCATTATCCGAATTTGAGCATCCGGGTGATGTAGAAGTGGAATGGAAAAGTTTCCAGCTGAATCCCGACCAGGTGACAGCCCCCTCGATAAGTGTGAACAAGATGCTGGCTGAGAAAAAAGGGTGGACCGAAGAATATGCACGCCAGGCAAATGATTACGTGACCAATATGGCTAAAGAGGCCGGGCTTGAATATAATATGGACAAAGCGATCGTAGCCAATTCATTTGATGCGCACCGCTTTGCACATTATGCAAAGGCAAATGGTAAAGGTGATGCTGCTGAAGAAGCATTGTTCAAAGCTTATTTTACCGATGGCAAGAATACGGCAGATCATGAGGTGCTGGCCAGCCTTGGAGAAAGTATAGGACTAAGTGCTGCAGAAATAAAAGAAATGCTTGCGGGTGAGCAATACTCAGATGATGTGCAGCAGGATATTGCCGAAGCACAAATGATAGGCGTAACTGGTGTGCCGTTTTTTGTATTGGATAGAAAATATGCAGTATCCGGCGCGCAGCCTGTAGAAACATTTTTGGGAGCGTTGAATAAATCCTGGGGCGAATGGCAGCAGGCGAATCAGCCGGCTAAGCTCACCGTAACAGAAGGTGCAGTTTGCAGGCCTGATGGTACATGCGATTAATAGAAAGTCATTCAAGGAAAATAGCAACCGTCCGGGTTGCTATTTTTTTGCCATTTCCGCAGCCAGTTTTTCCAGGTCTTTATGCATGGCTTTCAGTTCAATGATCATACGGTCTGTATACAGCATCTGATGTGTTGACAGCGTATGTGTTAATTGTATCTCTTCCCCGTTCGACAAGCTGATATTTGCATTAGGCGCTATGGATTGCGCCAGTTGCATATTCAGCTTAAACCAATACAGGCAGATATTAATGCGTTGCTGCTGGTTCTTACCAGCGCCAGCAGTTGTATGCTGTTTATTCTCAGTTTCCAGGTTGATATTGTTCAGTTCGCGGGTAATGCGCACATTGTGTGTGATGAGGTGATAATAAATAGCATAAGGCTTTTTTCCAAAACCGGGTTCCTGCATATAGCGGTTGAATGAGTCGAATGCATTGCTGTTTACTGATTCAGCACTTCTCTTTAACCTGGTCCAGCTTACCGTGCCGGGTGTAGTAAAGAAGGTGTGCATAAAGTATTTGTAATTGTTGCAGATAGCATTGGCAAGGTAAGTAGGCAGCCATTTTTTATCCCAGGTGGGTAATAAAGCAAAGCCTGCAAATATGGCTATAGCGGCACCACCAACAGTAGAGAATGCACGCGTGTAGATGAGGCTTGGGTGTACCGGAGTTTCCATGTTGAACAGCACCACAAGGCTGAAGGTGATAAAAAAAGCTGCTACTGCATATTGCTTACGCAGGTAGTACACCATCAGTATAAAGCTGATAAAGAGCAGTATTTCATTCAGGTGCAGGCCGGGGTCTAATCTCAGTACAAGGCCCCCGGCTATACCGCCTGCAACGGTGCCCAGTACACGGTCCAGCGCTTTCTTTAGCGTGGCGCCGAAGTAAGGCTGCAGTACAAGTATTACCGTAAATGGCAGCCAGTAACCATGGTCTATGGTGAACCACTTGTCTATAAAAAGTGCTGCTGCGGCCGCGATAGCAGTACGCAAGGCATAGCGGGTAGTAAAGGTGTTGAAATTGAACAGTAACTGCAGGTTGCGCAGCCAGTGTTTGGGATGCAGGATAAAAACGGTTTTTATCAGTGAGTAGGATTGCAATACCGGCAGGTCATCGCCCATGCTTTGCAGCCCTGTAATGCTGCTTTCTATCATCCGCAATGAACGTTCTATAAGTTGCACAGTACGCCGTATATGTTCTATGCCCGGTGTATTGCTGTTGTCTTCTTCATATTCTTTTAGCAGCAGCATTAATTTATACATGCGGCTTATGCGCGATGACAGCAACAGCTCTTCTTCGGGCTTAAGTGTTACTACATATACCGCCATGCGCTCTGCTGTTTGCTGCAATGCTTTTAGCGCTGCATATATTTTCAGCCTCAACGGGTGGTCTGTATCCTTTATGTTCAGCCTTTCCAGTTCTTCGCTGATAGCAATGATATTTGCGGCCACTAAAGATGTGGCCTTACGTACCTGCGCCAGTTCATACTCGTGTGCATCTTTCTTATTTACCTGGTGTGCCATGGCCTCGTACAGGTGAAAGGATGCATCCATAGCTGTCCGTACTTCTTTTTCTTTCAGGTATATGTCCCGCATATTGCTGCGTACACCGTTGCCATCCCAGCCTTTGGCAATAGTACCTGTAAGCCCTGCAATAGAGCGCCAGATAAGTGCTACCGTACGGCGGTAGGGCTGCTGTGCAGGCATGAATACGGTGAAGGCAAGGCCCACCAGGGCATTCCAGACACCACCTGCCAACACTAATAATGTACGTTTCTCCAGCTCGGCAGCATTCTGTACCGGGTATGCATTGCAAATGATAAACAATACATACACACAGGTGGCAAGACCTGCGCCACGGTCGCCCAGGTTTTTGAACAAACCCGAGAAGAAGCCTACAAACAACATGCATACTACACTCAGCCAGATATTATTGCCGGTAATGCTGCCCAGCATAGAAAATATCACGCTCAATACAATACCTCCCGCCAGCACTCTCAGCCTTTGCCCGAAAGAGCCTTTTAGCTCCATCCAGCAGATACATTCTGCCGTAAGGGTTATCCATGTAGCGGCAGCCATGTTATTGGTCATGATACCCCATATGACCGGGAGGGTAGCGGCTATAGCCATGCGCATGCCCCAGCCAAGCATGGGTTCCAGGGCCTCTTGTTCAACCAGGTCGTTAAATCGCTTGTATGAAAATAAGGTAGCCAATAAGAGATAGTACTATAAAATTATTCCAACGCCAGTTGTTTGTCAATAAGCGGCTGCAGGCGTTCTGCAGAGATCGTGCCCTCATAAAAATTGCGGTATTCGTTACGCGCATTCATAATAAGCGTAGCGGGAATTGAGCCCTGCCACGATGGTTCTATTTTTGGAATAAAGGTATTTGCATTCGTTTCGTTCAGCCATACTACCTCGTGTTTAATTTCTTTTTTCTTTATAAACCAGGGTATGCGCTTCTCATATTCTTCTTTAAAATCAAGGCTGACCAGGATTATTTTTACCGGTTTGCCTTCATAAGCCTTACGCAGTTTTTCAAATTCCGGTAGTTCTTTTACGCATGGGCCGCACCAGGTAGCCCAAAAGTTTACTATATATAAAGTGTCTGTATTCTTTATCCGTTGCGCGAGCGTCTCCGCTTTATAGGCAGGTATGGTTTGGGCATTGCCATATATAGTAAATATGCAAACTGCAAAAAAGGTCATACATAGTCTCATGCCGCTAAGTTTTTGGTAAAGTTATCATAAGCCTGCGGACACACAAGTGATACTTATATAAAAGGATGTTATAAATACTACATTGTTTGCAGCAATTGCATTAGGTTTGTTGCCTGATTTCTAAATAAATATGGACAAGGTTAGCTTATTAAAGCAGAAGGCAGAAGCTGCAATGCTGGGCGGCGGTGAAAAACGCATAGAATCGCAACATAAAAAAGGTAAGCTTACAGCACGTGAGCGTTTGCAGCTTTTGCTGGATGAAGGCTCTTTTGAAGAAATAGGCATGCTAGTCACACACCGCAGCCGTGATTTCGGTATGGAGAAAGAGGTATATATGGGTGATGGCGTAGTAACCGGGTATGGTACTGTGAATGGCAGATTGGTATATGTTTTCTCGCAGGATTTTACAGTGTTTGGCGGCAGCCTTTCTGAAACACATGCAGAAAAGATCTGTAAGATAATGGACCTTGCCATGCAAAACGGTGCGCCTGTTATAGGTTTGAATGATAGTGGCGGTGCTCGTATACAGGAAGGTGTGGTATCACTGGGCGGGTATGCCGATATATTTTACAGGAATGTAAAAGCTTCCGGTGTTATACCCCAGATATCAGCCATTATGGGCCCATGCGCTGGTGGCGCTGTGTATTCTCCTGCCATCACCGATTTCATTATGATGGTAGAACATACTTCTTATATGTTCGTTACCGGTCCTAACGTAGTAAAGACGGTAACACATGAGAATGTGACCAGCGAGGAATTGGGAGGTGCGCATACCCATGCCAGCAAGTCAGGCGTGACCCATTTTGCACTGGCTAACGAAGTGGAATGTATAGAGCGCATCAAGCAATTGCTGAGCTATATGCCGCAGAACTGCGAAGAAGATGCACCGATGTATGCATACGAAGCTGGTGATGAAAAGCGTACCAAGCTGAATGGAGTAGTGCCGGATAATCCTAACCAGCCGTATGATATAAAAGAAGTGATAGAAGAAGTGGTAGATGCGGATTCTTTTCTTGAAGTGCACAAAGACTATGCTGAAAATATAGTGGTGGGATTTGCTCGCATAGCGGGCCGCAGTATAGGTGTGGTTGCCAACCAGCCGGCAAGTCTTGCAGGCGTGCTCGACATAAACTCGAGTAAGAAAGGGGCACGTTTTGTACGCTTCTGCGATGCCTTCAATATACCGCTGCTGGTGCTGGTAGATGTGCCGGGCTTCCTGCCGGGTACCGACCAGGAATGGAATGGCATCATCATCAACGGGGCTAAACTATTGTATGCTTTGAGTGAAGCTACTGTGCCTAAGGTAACTGTCATTACCCGTAAGGCTTATGGTGGTGCCTATGATGTAATGAATTCCAAGCATATAGGTGCAGACCTGAACTATGCATGGCCTTCGGCCGAGATCGCTGTAATGGGTGCTAAAGGCGCTGCGGAAATTATCTTTAAAAAGGACATTTCTGAAGCACAGGATCCTGCTGCAAAGTGGAAAGAAAAGGAAATGGAATACATGGATAAATTCGCCAATCCTTATGGCGCTGCTGCACGTGGTTTTATAGATGAGGTGATCATGCCCGAAGATACCCGCGCCAAACTTATCAAGGCATTCAAAATGCTGGAACATAAAGTAGCCGTGATGCCTAAGCGCAAACACGGAAATATTCCGCTGTAATAAGAATTTTTAATGCTTAATTAGATGAAAGTACGGCTACCTTTGCAGCCGTACTTTTTTCTTGCCGTATTGTTGCAGCAACTCAATAAATTAGTGAACTGGATACTCTTTACCAGTTTTTATGCAGCCTGTTGTGCTACAGGCATGTGTATGGCTACAGAGCGATTAGTGTTAGCTCATATACCACCATTGTTTACCCCTTTGCATATGCTGGTATTTGGCAGTACTTTATTTGTGTACAATACCCATTATCTTATCAAGCGGTCTGCCCCCGATGTGTCAGACAGGTTTCAATGGTCGCAGCATTATAAGTTATGGCATTATATAGCCTTATCGGCGGGTATGGTAGCCTGTGTAGCCAGCCTGTTCTGGATGCCGGTGAATGTGTTTTATGCCTGCATTGTATTAGGCGTTTTGTCATTCGGGTATTCGCTTCCTTTGCTGCCGTTCAAGAATAAAAAAAGGCTTAAGGATTTCGGCTGGTTCAAAATATTATTGCTCACTTCAGTATGGACCATCGTTACCAGTGTGTTGCCTATGCTATACTGGGGCAAGTCTTTAGCCGATTACCCGTTTGAGATATGCCTCAGGTTTGGCTTGCTGCTTACTTTGTGTATTGCCTTTGATATGCGCGATATGCAAACCGACCTCGATGCAAAAATATTCACCCTGCCCAACCTGATAGGTGTAAAGAACAGCTATAGCCTGATGAGCTTTACCATGTTGCTGTTTATAGCCCTGAGCGTGGTACAATACCTGCGTTATCCATCGGTAACAAGACTGACGGGAGAGCTGGTAACAGCACTGGCTACAAAATTGGCTATAGACTATGCCAGGAAATATCCTTCAGATAAGGCTTACCTGGCCCTGGTAGATGGTGTTATGCTGTTATATGCTGTGTTGGTATTATGGCACTAAAAAAAGCCACCCTGTCGGATGGCTTTCCTGAATATCAATAATTCGTATTACTGCTTTACAACAGGTACTACCTGTTTGAAATCGTCTTTCACTATCTGTATAAAGTAGGTGCCTGCAGCCCATTTGTAAGTGTTGATGGCTGTAGTAAAAGTGCCGCCGTTATACCTCATGTCCTCATTGTAAATCTGTTTACCACGCAGGTCATAAGCAGTGATATTGTAAATGCCTGTGCCTGCATTCTCCATAGTAAGGTTCAGCGCAGACCTGAAAGGATTGGGATAAGTGTTGATGCTGATGTTTTGTACAACCTGGTTTACTGAAGACGGGCTTTCTGTCAAAGCAACACTAAATGGTGTACCTGGTTGGTCGCCTGTTTTCTGGCCATCATTGTTTACTGCATTCAGGCATCCATAGAAGGTCACTTTCCCTGCTCCTGATGGTGGCGCTTTCCATTCAAACGTTACGGTATAAACACCGCCGGTTTTAGCAATAGGAGATGAGTGCTCTATAAGCGTTCTTCCGCCTGCTGTAGCAGAATATACCTGTGCCGGGAAGTTTGAAAAAGTGCCCGCATTCGTGTTAGCTGTATTCAAAGCATCCAGTTGGAACCCAAAATGAGATAAGGCACTATTGGTACCTGTTACGGTAACATAATAGTCTACGAAACCCTCATAAGTAGTTACCGGAGTACTGCTTAATCCGGCCGATTTCTTCCTGATCTCTACGGTTCCTGTGGTAGTGCCGGTACCGCCGCTGTGGCAATTGCTGGCTCCGCAGCTGCCGCTGGCTCCCGGGCCACCTGTTCGGTTGCCTTCGCCACCATGGGCCGGCCCGTTTTCATTACTGGATAAGGTTAAAAAAGCAAGTGCAGCCGAAGCTGTAAATAGTAGAATTTTTTGTTTCATATATATCGCTGTTTAGGTAAAAAAATCCTTTGTCAATAACACTTTATCTTTGCCCACTCATGGGCCACAAAAAACTTATACGCTTCGAGGCGATCAGCACTTTTAAAAATGTTCTTCAGCATCCAAAAGATATGAAGAATAACTGGCATTCATATTTTGGCAACGATAATCCCATCATATTGGAATTAGCATGCGGCAAAGGTGAATACAGCGTCAACTTAGGTAGGCACAATAAATGTACAAATTATATTGGTATCGACATTAAAGGAAACCGGATTTATTCCGGGGCCAAGATCGCATTAGAAGAAAACTTAAACAATGTGGCCTTTCTGCGGATATATATAGGAAATATTACAGAATACTTCGGGAAAAACGAGGTAGATGAAATATGGATCATTTTCCCCGATCCTTTCCTCAGGGAATCCCGGTCGAAAAACCGCCTGACCCATCCGCGTTTCCTACACCTGTACCAGCAGATATTGAAGCCGGGCGGGAAAATAAACCTGAAGACAGATTCAAGGGAATTGTATGATTTTACGAAGGAGACCATAGCGGAACAAGGCTGTATTGTGCATGAAGATATACAGGATATATACGGGAAAGGGAAGGCAACCGGACCGCTGGCTATACAGACCTATTATGAAAAAATGCACCTGGCAGATAACCGGCTGATCAACTTCATTTCTTTCTCGCTGCCTGATGGCCCGATTACACTGCCTGAGAGATTTATAAAAGAGGAAACCGATGACGCCGTTGCAGGAGGGGATTGATTATTATATATTGGCTGATGGAAGATTGGTTTTTACCGAAACCTATCATCTCAAAAGAGGATTTTGTTGCGGGAAAGGATGCAGGCATTGCCCTTACGGGTATAAGAATGTGGAGGAACCGCGCCGGTCTGAATTGCTTAACGAGCGTAAACAACGCGAAACCGATGGCAAAGGATAAAGAAAGCCTGTACGAGGCTATATACGATGTAGTGCGCAGTGTACCCAAAGGCAGGGTTACCACTTATGGGGCTGTAGCTGCCGCAATAGGTGCGGCATCTGGTGCACGGGTGGTTGGTTATGCTATGAATAACTGCAATGGTGTTAAACCCAAAGTGCCGGCACACCGGGTAGTGAACCGGAATGGCATGCTTACCGGCAAGCATCATTTTGATACACCCACTAAAATGCAGGAATTGCTGGAGAAAGAGAAAATAAAAGTGGTGGACGATAAAGTGGTAGATTTTGAAAAACTATTCTGGGATCCCATGCAGGAATTATGATCCTGATGTGGAACGATTTTTGCATTACCTATATTGAAAGATAAATAACACGCCACCCCATACCTGAGTATGTCTGATAAACGCATTGTATTACCCTTATTTGCCTTCCTTTTATTGTTCCTTGTTTCCAGTTCATCCTGCCGCCAGCGCAAAAAGGTGGAAAGGGTGCATGCGGGCAAAACAACAACTGCAGCCAGGTCACTTTTTAGCGAAGATGATTTTATTGAAACGCTTTCCGCTGCTTACAGCGAAAAGGAGCTACCTGACAGTGTGTGGAACAAAACCAAAATTCATGGCCCATCAGAAATGATGCAGCATGCGTACCAGGTAAATAACTACCAGCCATTCTGGATATATGAGAATGGTGATACAGCTTTGGTCAGTAGCTTGTTGCAGGATATAAAGAACCTGGAAAACGACGGGTTGAATCCCGAATGGTACGGGTATAGCAAGCTCTCCGCCCTGTTTAAAGAGATCAATACTGCGAAGGACGTGAAGCTTGAAAGCCTGGTTGCTTTTGATACTGCATGTACACGCAGCTATGTTGAAGCATCTCATGATCTGTTGCTGGGCAGGGTAGTGCCCAAACAGGCCGATACCCTGTGGTTCCACACGAACGATTCTGTCTGGAAGCCGGATGTACTTATGGTAAAGTCACTGACCGAAGAAGGTAAATATCTTCCGCTCGATTCTTTCCGCAGCAAACTACCTACCTACACATTACTACGCAATACGGTGCAGTACTACCTGCAGTTGGCTAAAGACACCACCGTTGTAAAAACAAAACAATACCTGGCCAATGGGGGTGAGCTGACGGATAGCATACGCAACCTGGTAATAAATGCAGAAATACCCTGGGTGAAAGATGTGCAGAATGATAGTGTTGCTGAAGATAAGCTGGCACTGGTAAGCTATCAGCAATACTACAGGCTGAAGAATATTGGTAAGGTGGATAGTGCTACAAAGGCTTGCCTTGCCCGCCCGGTAGATAGCGTATTGCCAATGATGTATGTGAACCTGGAAAGGCTACGTTGGATGCAGCAGTCGTTTGAGCCGCTGTACGTGCTGGTAAATGTGCCTTTGATGGAATTGTTCATTCGCAGGGATGAAGCCGATGCTATGCATATGGAAGTGGTAGTGGGTAAGAGCATCCGCCAGACGCCCAGCCTGAATGCGAAGATGGCCAATGTGGTTATAAACCCGCCATGGGGTGTGCCACCTACTATTATGAAAAAAGATGTGTTGCCGGGCATGTCGAAAAGCGGTGCGCAATATCTGGCCAAAAAAGGGCTGAAGGTGTATGATTTTAAAGGCAAACCCGTGAATGCATCAACCGTGAATGCATCCAATTATAAGAAGTATGTTTTCCGCCAGGACCCGGGGGATGATAATGCACTGGGTTATGTTAAATTCAACCTGCCCAATAAATGGGATATATACCTGCACGATACGCCGCACAGGGAAGACTTTGGTAAAGCAGACCGTGCAAAGAGCAGCGGTTGCATACGGGTACAAAAGCCATTAGAAATGGCAGAGTATATACTTACCGAACTGGAAGGTAAACGCTACCCGCGCGAACGCATAGACTCTGTGATACAAACGCATAAAACCCGTTACGAAGTATTGTCAGACAAGATACCGGTGCATATTGTATACCTCACCGCATTCGAGGATAATACCCGCACGCATATCAACTTTGTACGGGATATTTACCGGCGCGATGCGCGGTTGATGGCGCTGTTAAAATAATGGGAAGTGTATCAGCGCTGCTGCTGCCATTACTTCTTTTGTAAGCGGGCCATATTCATAAACCACCTTAGGTTCTTTTGAAACATTTACACTTGCAAACTGCCATTCGTTGGCATTTGTTGCAGGCTTCAGCCATTTTGCCGATGCCAGGTATTGTTTCTGCGGGTAGTAGATGAACATACAGGTACCGTCCTTTATCAGGTCGATGGTTTTGTTGGCCAGCTTGCTGGCTACAGCAGGGCAGCCCCAACTGCGTCCCAGTCTTTCATTGGATGAGATAAAACCCGGTGATACATAGTCAGCACCGTGCACAACAATATTCCTTTCATAGGCGGCATTGTTATAGCCATTGTCCATGCCATGCAGGTACAATGAATTACCATGCTCGCCATTATAAGTAGCCCCCGTTACATAAAAACCGATGCTGCTTTGGTGCGAGTTCATTTTGTTGGAAAAAGCCACAGCAA
Source organism: Flavipsychrobacter sp. (assembly GCA_024508935.1). Classification (GTDB taxonomy): domain Bacteria; phylum Bacteroidota; class Bacteroidia; order Chitinophagales; family Chitinophagaceae; genus Polluticoccus. The sequence continues at coordinate 131,601 of JANINW010000037.1, forward strand.
ATTCTTCGCCCGAACCTTGCCCGTGCGC
>JANINW010000037.1:131638-163940 GCA_024508935.1 Flavipsychrobacter sp.
TACATAAGTATTCAGCAATACTTTTTTCTGCTGCATATCTATTACCCACATACGGTTCTTGCTGGATGAAAGCGTGAAATCGCAAACGGTAAGAATAGGTTTAGCCATATTCAGCTTGTGTTCGCTGGCAAGATTTAAATAGCCGGTATAAGCATATTTAAACGCTTCGTAGGCCAGTGTATCACTGCCTGCAAAATCTATCTGGTCATAAACGGCTGCGATTTGCGCATCGGCACTGCTTACTGTGCTTGCTGAGATATCACTTGCTGTTACTTTTGGAACATACGGATTGCACAAACTCATTAAAAGGCCTGCTGTCAAGCACTTCACCAAATTCTTCATCTACCTTATGGAATTAAATTATGTAAAATATGTATGCTGTGTTGAATTCAAAAGTACCCAAAACAATGTTTATAAAACGTTATATGAGAGGTTTTAAGATGACTTTAACGCTTATAAATCATTAGATAAGCGGCGTTTATATGTGTATAAGCAGGGTATATCAATGAATGCTTGTATGTTTTATTTGATTAAATTTGACGGTCTTTTTTAAAACATTTTTTATATGAAGGAAGTATATATTGTGTCAGCTGTACGTACCCCGATGGGTAGCTGGGGCGGCGCACTCAAAGATTTTTCTGCAACTAAACTGGGTGCTATTGCCATTAAAGGAGCATTGGAGCGGGCCGGTGTAAAAGCAGAAGATGTAAATGAAGTACTGATGGGTTGTGTACTGCAGGCCAACCTAGGCCAGGCTCCTGCACGCCAGGCAGCACGTTTTGCTGGTGTGCCCGATAACGTGCCCTGCACTACGGTAAACAAGGTATGCGCCAGTGGTATGAAAGCCATTATGCAGGGTGCGCAATCCATTATGCTGGGCGATAACGATGTAGTGGTTGCCGGTGGTATGGAAAGCATGAGCAATGTACCTTTCTACAACGAGAACCTGCGCTGGGGCAGCAAGTATGGTAACGTTACCCTGATAGACGGTCTTGCAAAAGATGGCCTTACCGATGTATACCACAACTATGCTATGGGTAATGCTGCCGAGCTGTGTGCAAAAGAATGCAATATCAGCCGCGGTGAGCAGGATGAATTTGCCATAGAAAGCTACAAGCGCAGCCAGGCTGCCTGGAATGAAGGCAAGTTTGACAGCGAGATAGTACCTGTAGAAATACCTTCTAAAAAAGGTGAGCCTGTAAAGATGGCAAAAGACGAAGAGCCATGGAATGTGAAATTTGAAAAAATTCCTGATCTGCGTCCAGCGTTTACAAAAGACGGAACTGTTACTGCTGCTAATGCCAGCACTATGAACGACGGTGCTGCTGCACTGGTGCTGATGAGCAAAGAAAAAGCAGATGCACTGGGTATAAAACCGATAGCTAAAATAAAAGGCTATGCTGATGCAGAACAAGCTCCTGAATGGTTCACTACCTCTCCTTCTATAGCAGTGCCTAAAGCGGTAGCAAAAGCAGGATTGAAAATGGAAGACATCAACTACTACGAGCTGAATGAAGCATTTAGCGTAGTGGGTATTGTAAACATGCAAAAAATGAACCTGAAAGCAGACCAGGTGAATGTAAATGGTGGCGCAGTAGCATTAGGTCACCCATTGGGTTGTAGCGGTGCGCGTATCATTGTTACGCTGATAAACGTACTGAACCAGAAAGGTGCTAAATACGGTGCTGCAGGTATATGTAACGGCGGTGGCGGTGCCAGCGCTGTAGTAATAGAAAAAATGTAATTATTGATGTTATTATATAAAGCCGCTACGATTTCGTAGCGGCTTTTGTATTTTTATGATATGCAAGCGTCTGCTCAGGCTAAACGACAAATCATGGAGGAGATGATAAGATTGGCTGCTATTATTAATGCCCCTGTAAAATATTTGCCTGTTGTCGGCGATGATATATTAGATGGTACGTTCATAGAAATTGAAGGTAGGTTTGCAATAACTTATAGGTTAGTTACAAAAGAAAGAGGACAAATAATTGATTTTGATATTGCCCCTACTTTAGATGAATTAATGTACTATGTTTTTAATAAAGTTACATGTCAGATGGCCGGATACTGGGAAGTGAATAACAGGCGTGAAGAAGAAGATTCCAGAAGACAATTGTTTGCAAAACAGCTCGAGCTTTTAGGTGTTTTATCTGGAAGCTATCGAAATAAAAGAGAAAAGGAAATAGAACAGTTTCTTAGAATTGCACCATATAAGGATAAATAATTACAGCATGCTTATCGGCCAACTTTCAAAAGCCACCGGGTTCTCGCGCGATACTATAAGGTTCTATGAAAAAATAGGACTGATCGTATTGCCCAAGAAAGCAAGAAAGGATAATAATTACAAAGATTATCCCCAAGAAGTATTGCTGCAACTCAAGACTATAAAGAAGTATAAAGACATGGGTTTTACGCTAGAGGAGATACGCGAATTGTTGGTTTTACAATCTATCAAAGTGTTGGATGTCTCTAAGCTCAGTAAGCTGATAGAAATAAAGATAACCGGGCTGGATGAAGAAATAGAAAAGCTGCACGCTATGCGCATGCAGCTGGGTAAAGAACAGCAGGCACTGTTTGAAAAGAAAACCGGCCATATCATACAACTGCCTGAGATGAAGCTGGCTGCTTAAGCCATCTTGTCTACAATGCCGTAAGCGAGGGCCTCGTTAGCATTCATCCAATAGTCGCGGTCAAAATCTTTCATAATGGTTTTAATGTCTTTGCCGCAATTCTCTGCCAATATACGTGCGCTGGTTTCGCGTGCCTTTACTATCTGTCGTGCATGTATCTCTATATCCTGCGCCCTGGCCTGGAAACCGCCCATGCTGGGCTGGTGTATCATTACCTCTGCAGTGGGAAATATGTAGCGGTTGCCCTTCTCTCCCGCAGATAGCAATACCGAACCCATAGATGCTGCAAAACCTATGCAATAGGTGTACACAGGTGTAGAGAGCGTTTGCATCAAATCATAGATGGTATAACCGGCAGTCACTACACCACCGGGACTGTTAATGTAAAAATGTATCGGCTTTTCTTCGTCTACAGACGAGAGATAGCATAGCTGTTCTACGATAGTTTTCGCGCTTTCATCCTCTACCATACCCCAAAGGAATATTTTACGCTGCTCTAAAAGATTGCGCTGTACAATATTGCTTACCCTGGGTGCATACTTGTCAAATACTTGTTCCATACTTGTTGTCTTTTATTACAGCAAGTATAAGGGGTGGAGTATAGTCCACGGTTAGGCTATAAGGGCAGATTTTTTTGATTTATATTTTTGGAGAAACGCCTCAAATTCCTGTAAGCTAAAACTGCTCAGGTTTTGTTTGGCGGTTAGTCCACCTTTTTGTGCGGTCATTACACCATAATAAGTGTCATTGAAACCTTCAATGCTGTGTGCATCGGGGTCTATAGAAAGCAGTACACCTTTTTCAATAGCATAGGCTATCCAGCGCCAGTCAAGATCCAGGCGGCGCGGGTGGGCATTTATCTCTATCACTACATTGTTGGCAGCACATTCGTCTATCACTTTTTTATGATCCAGCGGGTAGCCTTCACGCGACAGCAGCAGGCGCCCTGTAGGGTGCCCTAATATAGTAGTGAATGGATTGCGTACAGCGCCAAGCACACGTTCCATAGCTTTCTCCTGCGTCATTTTCAGGTTGCTATGTACGGAAGCAATGACCATATCAAATGTGCTAAGCACCTGCGGGTTGTAATCGAGGTTGCCGTCGCCAAGTATATCCGCTTCTATGCTTTTGAATATTTTAAACGGAGCTAATTTTTCATTCAGTGCATCTATTTCCTGGTGCTGTGCTGCAATACGTTCCGGTGTCAGGCCATTGGCATAATAAGCTGCTTGCGAGTGGTCACTGATAACTAAATACTCCAACCCCTTTGCAATTGCCGCTTTGGCCATTTCCTGTATCGTATACAAGCCATCGCTCCAGGTAGAGTGGGAATGTATAATGCCTTTTATATCTCCCGGCTGTATAAGCTCGGGCAAAGCATTGCTCGATGCCTGCGCCAGTATAGCTGCTGATTCTCTTTGCGCAGCATGTATATAAGGCAGCTTATTAGCAGTGAATATATCCTCTTCACTGCGCAAAACAGCAGGTATTGTATAGGAAGCATTAAATGCCTCCAGGAATTCTTTGCTTCCCGTAGTAGCAAACAAAGTGTGATAAAACTGCTCCTTTGTTGTAAGATGGAATTTTATAGCTGCCTGTCCCCGCATACGCACCACCAGTTCTCCATCAGTATCTTCCTGCAAAAGGGTATCTGCTGCGCTTGAAAATTCGGCTGCCAGTTTGTCTTTAGCTGCGTTTGTTACATATTCTACAAACTCAACAGTATTATTTTGCCTGCGTACATCGCCTGTCAGCGCAAATAAATTGTGGGGTAGCGCTTGCTGCAGGTTGGCTAAAATAGCTTGTGCGGGCTGCTCTACATCTGCGTATAAATGAAAGCCCAGGTTGCTCTGGTAGTACTGGATGCTTTGCAGTACGCCTTCCTGTGTTTTTGCGCCAAAACCTTTATAGCTCACCAGGCGGTTCTCGTTGCAGGCATATTCCAGTTCTCCAAGGGTCTCGATGCCCATTTCCTTCCATATCTGCGCTATTTTCTTAGGCCCAAGTCCTTTTATATGCAGCATCTCCAGGATGCCCGGAGGCGTGGCTGCAAATATTTGTTCCAGGGCGTCCAGTTTGCCGGTTCTTTGTATATCACGTATTTTCCTGCCGGTGCTTTCGCCAATACCTTTTATGCTGAACAGTTCAGCATCATCCATTTCGCTGATCTCTTTAGGCAGTTTCTCAATATTAAAAGCGGCAATACTGTATGATTTAGATTTAAAGGAATTCTCGCCGTGGATATCCATCAGCTTGGATAAGAGAGAAAAATGATCAGCTATTTCGTAATTGGTCATGGCTGCGGAAAATGCTTATAAAGTTAAGCCCAATATATCAAACTCTCCCGTTTTTATAAATTCATTATCTTGCCCCTTTGTCGAAATATATATTATAATGAACGCAATAGAAAAGCTGGTCAACAAACTAGGCATTTATAACCAGGCAAGGTTTTCTGCGCTGCCCAATGCCCTCGTGGAGATGCTGACCAGTAAGACGGCAAAGAATATTGCGTACTACAAATCATTCCTGCCGCCAGTGGTGGCAGGTAGCCGCCCGCTGATATTTGACGTGGGTGCCAACAAGGGTAATAAGACCCGTGCGTTCCTGGATATGGGTTACAAGGTGGTATGTGTGGACCCTGAACTGAAATCGCTGGAAACACTGAAATACCGCTACGGCAATAATAAAAATGTTACCATAGTAAATAAGGGTGTATCTGATAAGGTAGGTAAACTCACGCTGCACATACAGGATTACCGCTCCGGCTACAATACACTTAGCGATAAATGGGTGGATGCTTTGCAGGACAGTGAGCATAACCGCTGGAATAAAAAGCTGGATTTTATTGCTTCTTACGAAGTAGAAACCACCACGCTCGACAACTTAATTAAAGAATTTGGCGATCCGCTTTATGTGAAGATTGATGTGGAAGGACATGAGTTGGCGGTGATAAAGGGACTAACACGCCCTGTGCCTTACCTGAGCTTTGAAGCCAACCTGCCCGAATTTGTAGAAGAGAGCAAGGCCATTGTAGAGCATCTTATCCGGCTGTCTCCCGAAGTTACTTTCACCATGACCGATAACGATGTGCGCATGTCTGATGAATGGATGAATGCAGCATCGATGATGGCTTTCCTGAATAATGCAGAAGAACGCGTGGTGGAAGTGATAGCCCGGACAACGGTTTAGGCTACCTCGTTGCTTACCCGCTCCTTTACCCATCCCAATACCTGTTCCAGTTGCTCTTCGCGGCTCATGCTGCTATTGTCCAGCAGTATAGCATCGTCTGCTTTGCGCAGCGGGCTTTCCTCTCGGTTGCTGTCTATATAGTCGCGCAGTTCCAGGTTGTGCTTTACTTCATCCAGGGTAATATTGGGATTGGTGGCATACAGTTCTTCAAAGCGCCTTTTCACCCTTATGTCGGGTTCGGCGGTCATAAATATTTTCAATTCGGCATCGGGGAATACGACAGTGCCTATATCCCGCCCATCCATTACAATGCCTTTTTTGCGACCCATACGTTTTTGCTGACCAACGGCAAATGCACGCACCTCTTTTATGGCCGCCACCTCGCTCACTTTTTCGGCCACAATCATATCTCTTACCTGGTGCTCTACATTTTCATCATTCAGGCATATTTCCGAACGCTGGGTATTCTCATTAAAGGTAAAACCAAGGTGTATATTAGCCAGTGCATCCAGTATCTCTGCATGGTCTTTCAGGTTCACACTATTGTGCAGGAAGTATAAGGTAATAGCGCGGTACATAGCCCCGCTGTCTATATAGTTATAACCCAGTTTTGCGGCCAGCTCTTTAGCCAGCGTACTTTTGCCGCAGGATGAATACCCGTCTATCGCTACTATTATCTTAGGCGCTCCCATCCTGCAAATTTCAGGCTTCCTGCCCGTATCTCAAATATTGGAGTTGTTATAAAATTGTGGTATATTTTTCAGGCATGAAATAAAAGCCCCCGCTTTACAGGCGGGGGCTTTTGTATGTGTGTGTTTCTGTAAGTTTACCTCAGGTACGATACACCGTTTTTATAGGCTTCGCAGGCATTGCAGTATTTTTTACCATCACAACCGGTTACACCCGGGCAGGACGTAGGACATACATCGTTTTTGTGCTGGTCTTTTATCAGCTTGCTGTAACAACCTTCTTTGCTGCATGCGCTGAACAGGCACATACCGAAGATGGAAAGGGTAAATACTGCTGAAGTTATAGCTGCGGTATATCTTTTCATATGTGTTCTTTTCTTTGGGTTATAAATGTATAAAAACTTTTAAATTTTTCATACAAGCTTAATTCTTACTCATTTCCGCCAGGTTTTTGTGGAAATAAGGGATGGTCTCTATACCCTTGAAATAGTTGAAAACATCATATTTCTCGTTCGGAGAGTGGATATTGTCATTATCCAGCCCAAAGCCCAGCAGTACTGTTTTTAGTCCCAGGGTTTTCTCAAAGAGCGCTATGATAGGTATGCTGCCGCCACCGCGGGTGGGTATAGGGTCTTTGCCGAAAGCTGTTTTAATGGCCGCCGCCGCCGCTTTGTAGGCTACAGAGTCTGTAGGGGTTACCACAGGTTCTCCACCATGATGAGCCGTTACTTTTACCGTCACGTAATCCGGGGCAATGCTTTCAAAGTGCTTCTGGAACATTGCACTTATCTCGTCGCTGCTCTGGTGCGGTACAAGGCGCATAGATATTTTGGCATTAGCTTTTGATGGCAATACCGTTTTGGCACCCTCGCCGGTATAGCCACCCCATATACCGTTCACATCCAGGGTAGGGCGTATGCCGGTACGCTCCATAGTAGTATAGCCTTTCTCGCCGCATACTTCTTTTACACCCAGGTCTTTTTTGTATTCGTTTATATCGAAAGGGGCATTGTTCAGGGCCTTGCGGTCTGCATCGCTCATATCGTCTACCTTGTCATAGAAGCCCGGGATAGTTATGTGATTATTTTCGTCGTGGAGGGACGCGATCATTTTGCAAAGGATATTAATGGGGTTGGCTACTGCGCCACCGTACACACCACTGTGCAGGTCGCGGTTAGGGCCTACCACCTCTACTTCCATGTACGCCAGTCCGCGCAGGCCGGTTTCCAGCGAAGGATGCTCCATGCTTATCATGGAGGTATCAGATACCAGTACGATATCTGCTTTCAGCTTCGTTTTATTGTCTTCCAGGAACTTGCCCAGGTTGCTGCTGCCTACTTCTTCCTCGCCTTCTATCATAAATTTGATATTGCAGGGCAGGGTATTAGTCTTTACCATTACTTCCAGCGCTTTTACGTGCATGAACATCTGGCCTTTATCGTCACAGGCACCACGGGCGTATATTTTTTCGTCTTTTATCACGGGTTCAAAAGGACCGCTGTGCCACAGTTCCAGCGGATCGGGCGGCTGCACATCGTAGTGGCCGTAAACGAGTACCGTAGGCAGGCTGGGGTCTATCATTTTTTCGCCATACACTATAGGGTGGCCCGGCGTAGGGCATATTTCAGCGCTATCGGCGCCCGCAGCCAGCAGGCTGGCCTTTACCGCCTCAGCACAGCGTGCTACATCGGCTTTGTATTTACTATCGGCGCTTACAGATGGTATACGCAACAGTTCCAGCAGTTCATCGAGGAAGCGTTGTTTGTTTTGCGAAAGATAATCCGTCCATGCTTGCATGATATATTGAAATTTTAGAGCCCAAAAGTATATAATTCAGAGATTGAAGGGGAGGGGAATTTGGGATCACCTATATTATATAATAATGGCATAATCTTTATGCAGGTATAGGAAATGCTTTTATGGCTACTAAATTCTCAGAACTTATAAATGGAGATAAGCCGGTGCTGGTAGATTTTACAGCTACCTGGTGCGGGCCTTGCAAAATGATGGCGCCGATATTGGATGAAGTAAAGCAACTGGTAGGAGATAGTGCTACTATCATTAAAATAGACATAGATAAAAACCCGGCTGCTGCAAACGCATTCCAGGTGCAAGGCGTGCCTACACTTATATTGTTTAAGCAAGGCAATATTAAATGGCGCCAAAGCGGTGTGATGCCCGCAAAGGAGATAAAGCGTGCCATAGACACTTATGCCTAAACCGGGTATGCGGGAAAAGTAACTATAGGCAGTTTATTAATTTCCGGCTAATGAACTATGGCATGTAATTTGTTAAAATCTAATTGATAGTCCTTTAAGATATACTGTTTTAACAGTTTATACGTTCTTAAAGTCGTTCATTTACACAATCAATTATTTTATCTCTAAACCAAAAAGTATGAGGAAATTCCTTACCCTTGCAGCAAGTTCATTGCTGTTTTTTAGTGCCGCAGAAGCGAAACATCAGCCAACCGTAAAACTGCACGCCCTCACCAAGGCTGTGCTGAACCACAAGGCTCCTACCTCCGCCAACAAAGCAACCAGCGTACCTTCGCGCCTGGTAGCTAAAGCAACCTCCAGCTACAATAGCGGCTCTTACCAGTTCAGCGATTCGTCGCGCTACCAGTATAGCGGGCAGCACGGCAGCTATGATGCTTTTACAGATGATTGGGATTATGACAAACGCACCGACTACCAATATACCGGCTCTCAATACGAGAATTCATACCGCAGCACTAAGACCTATGATGCATCGAACCGGCTGGCGACTATAGTGGATGAGCAATGGAACGGTAGTGGCTGGGATAATTACATACGCGGTACCGTGAATTATACCGGTAACGATATAGCCGGCGGTACAGGTGAAATGTGGAACGGCAGCAGCTGGGACCCATTGTATAAAACCAGTTTTACCTACGACGGGAACCATAACCTGCTAACCACAACCGATGAAGAATGGAATGGCAGTACTTATGACATTATGTACCGTAATACCATGACGTATAACGGCAGCAACCAGGTGCTGACCAGTACGGATGAAGAAGACCAGGGCAGTGGTTTGGATTTTACCTATCGCACTACTTATACCTATACAGGCACACAGCTGACAATGGAAGTGCAAGAAGAATACATCAGCGGAAGCTGGGAGAATTCAAGCAGGATCATGTATACCTATGATGCGAATAATAATGCGGTAACCACAGAAACAGAACAGTGGAACGGCAGCAGCTGGGATAAGGATGGCAAAGAAACCCGCACCTTTGACGGCAATCATAATATGCTGACTAATATACACTCTAACTGGACGGGCTCATCATACGAGCCGGGTATAAGGATAACCAGCACATATAATGGCTACAATCAATTGTTGACACAAATTATTGATGCATGGGACGGCAGTGCTTTTGTTCCTTCGAACGGTATGCCTTATTTCCGCAATTACTATGAGATATTCAATAATGATGTGAAGAAAACCGCTGTGCAGAATGCAAGTTTGAAAACTTACCCTGTACCTGCAGGTAATGAGCTGAACATAGAAATGAGCTTTAAGCAACCGGCTGCATTTACTGCTACTATCAGCGATATGACAGGCAAGGTAATGGCCGCATGGACAGAGCAGCCTGCCGCACAATACCGTAAAACCATCAATACAGCTAGCCTGCCATCAGGCAGCTATATATTGCGTGTAAGCGCAGGTGCTGAACAATTGCAGCAAAAGCTGAATATTGTGAAGTAATTTTTTTGCAGCCACTTAACGTTAAGTGGCTGCAATATTTTTATCTACAATCTTTATTCACCAAACTATATTAACATCTATGAGGAAAATCCTTATCCTTTTAGCATTTACGGCACTAAGTGCCAGTGTAGCACAGGCCAAATTTCATCTGACGCCCAAATCACATCCATTTACCAAGGCTATTCTAAAACATGTGATTAGCAATGCAGCAAATAAAAGTACGGGTGTTCCATCGCGACTGGTAGCGAAAAGTACTTTTACTTATTTCAATTCAGCGTATAAGCCTTTTGATTCCGGCAGGCTGTCGTATGGTGGTATGAGAGGCGAATATGATGCTTTTATGGACGATTGGAATTATGACCTGCAGACTAAATATGATTATACCGGTACTTATACACCGGCAGGCAGAATTACAAAAACCTATAATGGTGCCAACCAAATACAAACTATTCTTACAGAATCGTATAACGGGAGCACATGGGAGAATAATGAACGCGCTTCCATCACATATTCCGGCAGTGACGTTTCCGGCTTATTAGATGAAACATGGAACGGAACAGCCTGGGAAAATTCATACAAAACAAGTTTCGTGTATGATGCAAACCATAACCCGCTTGTGGTAACTGAAGAAGCATGGGTGAGCAATGCCTGGGCAATCGTTTATAGAACGACAAATACCTACAACGCCGGTAATAACCTGCTGACGAGCACGGAAGAAGAAGATAAAGGTACTGGTCTTGATCTGTCATACCGTACTACCAATACATATACCGCTAACAAGCTAACGAGTGAATTGGAAGAGGTATGGAATGGAAGTGGTTGGGATAATGAGTTCAGGTACACCTCGACCTATAATTCCTCCTCAGGAGATCTTACTGAATACCTGACGGAGCAGTGGAACGGCTCTGCATGGGAAAATGATAGCAAACAATTGAGCACATTTGATGCTAATCATAACCAATTGACCAACGTTTTTATGAGTTGGAATGGTACTGCATTTGAAAACGAATTTAGAAACGTGATGACTTATAACGGGTGGAACCAGGAATTAACCCGTGCCATCGAAAGTTGGAATGGTAGCGCATTTGCACCTAAAAATAGCGACCCGCTGGTACGTAACTACTATGAAATGTTCAATAACGATGTGAAGAAAACCACTGTGCAGAATGCAAGTTTGAAAACTTATCCTGTACCTGCAGGTAATGAGCTGAACATAGAAATGAGCTTTAAACAACCGGCTGTGTTTGGAGTAACCATCAGTGATATGACAGGCAAGATATTGGCCGCATGGACCGAACAGCCTGCCGCACAATACCGGAAAACCATCAATGCCGCGAACCTGCTATCAGGCAGTTATATATTGCGTGTAAGCGCAGGTGCTGAACAATTGCAGCAAAAGCTGAACATTGTTAAGTAATAAATGGAAGGTTATAATTATTGAAAGCCGCTGGTAACAGCGGCTTTTGTTTTATATTTAATTCAGAATGAACAATTTGTAAGGTTCGCTGTTTTTTCCGAAGTATTCCGGACCTACTGAAACCTATGAAAATTATGAAAGAGGTAAAACTGCCATTTTATGTTCATATGACACTATCGCTGCTGGCAGTAGTAATAGTGCTGTTCCTGCTTAAAGTGGGTGCGGTGGTAATTATACCTTTATTCTTTGCCTTGCTTATATCTGCATTGTTGTACCCGTTGTCAAAACGACTGGAACGGTTAAATCTGCCGCGCAGCATATCATCCTTGGTGAGTGTCGTTATATTTCTCGCGTGTTCAGGTTTGTTCATTTATTTTCTTGTTACGCAGATCATACATTTCTCCGAGGACTTGCCGCAGTTTCAAAAACGTATTGAGGTGCTGCTGGCCGATCTGCAGGCATTTATTTCAAGAGAGTATCATGTAAATGCCACTGACCAGATAGCGTATCTCAATAAGTCGGCCTCGGGCATGCTGGAAGGTGTTGCCAATTCTATTACTGCTATATTGGGTTCGGTCATAGAGTTTTTTATCTGGACCATTTTCGTTTTTATCTATACTTATTTCATTCTCTTCCATCGTACATTGTTGTATCGTTTTATGATGCAATTATTCAGCGCACAGTACAGGCCTAAAGTAAAAGAAGTAATAGATGATACCCGCGTGGTCATTAACCATTATGTACTCGGGCTGCTGCTTGAAATGGCCATCATGACTGTAATCAACTGCAGTGTGTTTGCTATTATGGGCCTGCATTATGCACTCTTGCTGGGTATGATAGCTGCGGTGCTTAATATAATACCCTACCTGGGTATATATACAGCTATGGCTATCTGCATGCTGGTAACCATTGCCAACGGTACCGGTGGACAGGCAGTAAGTGTAGCCATAGCAATGATTATTATACACTTTATTGATGCCAATATACTTATGCCGCGCATAGTAGGCGGCAGGGTAAAAATGAATGCCCTCATAACCATATTGGCAGTGCTGGTAGGTAACCGTATCTGGGGCGTTTCTGGCATGTTCCTTTTTATACCGCTAATAGCTATCCTGAAGATCATTTTCGAAAGGGTAGATGGCCTGAAACCATGGGCCCTGCTGATAGGCACGGACGACAATAAGGCCGTTACAACAAAGAAAGTACCTGACAAAGGCGCCAGCTAACCGCGGTTATCCTTCTATGTAACATTAGTCACTGTTTACTGAATTTTTATAGGGCAATTTTGTACCTGTAAAATACTTCAGTATGAAAGTGAATATGCATAATGTAGACCGGTTGATAAGAGCTATCGTGGCGCTTGCCATAATACTGGCATATATGACCGGCACGTTAGCTGGAAGTATGAGCCTGGTATTGCTGGTGGTAGCTGTTGTTTTACTTGCAACTGCTATAATAGGTTTCTGCCCGCTGTATACCTTGCTGCACATTCGTACCAATAAAATCTCCCGAAAATAATATGGTACAACAGTTTTTTCAAAAGAATATATTGTTCATAGCCGGTATGATAGCAGGGGCAATTGGGGGCTACCTGTACTGGAAATATGTAGGCTGCACCAGCGGGCAGTGTATGATCACCTCGCGCCCGCTGAATAGTAGCTTATACGGCGCCGTAATGGGCGGGTTACTGTTAAGTCTCTTTAAAAAAGAAAACAAGAAAAAATAAAATCAATAAAAATGAAAGTTGTAGATGTAAGATCAAGGCTTGAATATGCTTCAGGCCATGTAAACGAATCGGTAAATATCCCGGTGAATGAACTGGCTGCTCACATAGACGAATTGAAAGCTATAGACGGAACTATCCTGCTATGCTGTGCATCGGGCGGCCGCAGCGCCATGGCAAAACAGTTCCTTATGCAGCAGGGCTTTACAAACGTAGAAGATGGCGGCCCGTGGACAAGTGTACAGTATAAATTAATGAACGAAACAAAATAAAAAAACAACGAAATGGGATTTATAGGAAAATTACTGGGCCTTGGCCCTAAAATAGATTTCGGGGAACTTATCAGCCAGGGAGCGCAGATAGTAGATGTACGGACAAAAGGGGAATATGCAAGCGGTCATATAAAAGGCTCTGTAAACATACCTTTAGACAGGCTGCAGGCAGATATGAACAAACTGAAAAAAGATAAACCGGTGATAACCTGTTGTGCTTCGGGTATGCGTAGTGCATCGGCTACGCGTATTTTAAAGTCGAGCGGATTTAAAGATGTGTATAATGCAGGTGGATGGTCCAGCCTTAGAAAATACGAGCGATAAATTATGAAAGCGTTATTAAGTGGCTGGCATTTTATGCGGTTTTTCCGCCTTGCATTCGGCTTGTTCTTTCTTATTGAGGGATTTAAGTCCAAAGACTGGGCGATGGGTATAGTTGGCGGTTGGTTTCTATACCAGGCTGTAACCAATACCGGCTGTTGCGGTACCACCGCCTGCGCAGCACCACCGGTACGGCAGTCTAAAGAAGTAAGTAAACAGCGAATAGAAACAATAGAATACACAGAAATATAAATAGTACGACCATGAAATTTTCAGAACTGATAAACAGCGATAAGCCGGTGTTGGTAGATTTTTCTGCAGAGTGGTGCGGGCCATGTAAAATGATGGCGCCTATCCTGGAAGATGTAAAAAAATCGATAGGAGAAAAAGCTGTTATTGTGAAGATAGATGTAGACAGGAACCCGGCAGCAGCAGGTGCCTATAATATCTCCGGGGTACCTACGCTTATATTGTTTAAAGGTGGTGAGATAAAATGGAGGCAGTCGGGCGTAGTGCCAGCACATAGTCTCAGGCAAATAATTGAAGCAAATATTTAAATCAAACAAAACAATGAACGAAGCGCATTATTACGAAGTAGACGTAAAATGGGAACATGACAGGCTGGGCACAATGAGTTCTGCCGAACTGGATGAATCATTCGAGGTAGTTACCCCGCCGCAGTTTGCCAAAGGTATAGCCCGTAAATGGTCTCCTGAGCATTTGCTGGTAGCAGCGGTAAACAGTTGCCTGATGACTACGTTCCTGGCTATAGCGGAGAATTCGAGATTAAATTATGTGCATTTTGATTCGCATGCCAAAGGCAAACTGGAAATGGTAGACGGTAAGTATATTATCTCTGAAATAGAGTTGTACCCGATAGTAGAAATAGCAGACGATGCTGATAACGAAAGGGCAATGCGTATATTGCAAAAGGCTGAAGCTGCCTGCCTTATCTCCAACTCTATAAAATCGAAGATCGTATACCAGCCGGTAGTAAAAACGTCACAAATAACTGTTTAAATATGAAAAAGATATTATCCCGTAGCGTGTTTGTTCTTACAGCTATTTTATTGCTGTTTGGCTATAGTTGTACCTCATCGCCTAAGCAGGAATTATTGCCTAAAGATTTCAAGCAGGCAGTAGAGCAAACCAAAAACGCCATCTTGCTGGATGTGCGTACGCCCGAAGAATATGCCGAGGGCTATATAGAGGGTGCAATGAATATAGACTGGACCGGTAGCAGCTTCGATGAAGAAACCAGTCATTTGGATAAAACCAGGCCGGTATTTGTTTATTGCCGTTCCGGTAAAAGAAGTGCCAGCGCAGCCAGCGCATTGAGAAGTGCCGGGTTTAAAGAAGTGTATGAATTGAAGGGTGGTATTATGAAATGGCAGGAAGATGGCTTGTCTGTAACAATGCCCGCCGAAAAGGAAACAAAAGGAGCAGAATAGTTGTAGCGTAGAATGTTAACGCCTTATTTATTATAATTATCGTTGAAGCGGATGATGTCTGCTTCAACGATTTTTTATTTATTCTGATTGTAGTAGAATTGTTTGCATGCCCGATAATACACTTACATTTTAGAATCCTGTTACTATCTTTAGAGGTAATGAAAATAATCGTTACAGGTGCCACCGGTACAGCCGGTGCTGAAGTGATAAGACAGGCACTCTTGTGTGATGCTATAGAGCAGGTGACTGGATTGTCGCGTAAGCCACCGGATATACAGCATCCGAAATTGAAGGTTATAATTCATTCGGATTTCAATAATTACCAGGGCCTCGAAGAATTGTTCAGCATGCATGATGCCTGTATTTGGTGCCTCGGTATTTCGCAAACGCAGGTTAGCAAGGAGCAGTACGAGCTTATTACTTACAGCTATACCCTTGCAGGGGCAAAAGCAATGATCGTTGCCAATCCGGCTATGAGTTTTGTCTTCCTGAGCGGGCAGGGTGCCGATACCACCGAAAAGAGCCGTACTATTTTCGCCAGAGTAAAAGGTAAAACCGAGAACGCGCTGGCACGGTTAAGATTCAGGCGCTTGTACATAGTGCGGCCGGGTGGTATATGGCCGGTTCACCTCAACCCAAATATGGCGCCGGTCAACAAAAGAATGCTGCCATTCTTTCCCCTGCTCAACCTGCTATTCCCATTCACTGTCATTAAGGCCGACATATTGGCAAGGGCCATGCTCCGGTTAGCACTGGAAGGAAATGAAGCTAAAATATTGTCAAACAATCAGTTGAAGAAACTGGGCAAAAAGCCTTTCGTTTAAGTCGCCTTTAACAAAATTAATTTATGTCTTGGTACGTTATTTATACTATGTAAGCGTGGGGATATTCCCGTTAAAAAACACATAAAAAGCCATAGATATGAAGACGTCTCTTTTAGTACTTGGCGCATTGGGCGCAACTGCAGTAACATTACTTTTTACCACTAAGAAAGGTAAAGCCATCCGTAGCGACATTGCTAATAACGTTGGTGACTGGAAAAATCAATTAAAAAAACTGGCAAGGAGCACCGGCAGTGAAATTTCTGACCTGCAAAAGCTGGTTAGTAAAGAAGTGCAAGGCCTGGGTGAAGATGCCCGCCATCGCATCCTGACTATCCTCGAAGAAGGTGGTACTACCATGAAAAACGTAAAAAGTAATGCTAACAGGCATTTGGGCCATATTCCTTCTTAATTGGGGCACATAATCTGTTATGATCAGCATTTACGGTGCATTTGTTGCACTGATTTATAAAGTAAAGGACGGCTTTGGCTGTCCTTTACTGTTTTTGTAAAAAAGCCGAATTGATAAATTATCGAATTAATGCTAACTTTGCACACTTTTAAACTGTTTTTCCATATATGAAGTTGTCGCAATTCAAGTTCGACCTGCCATTAAATCTCATAGCGCAACACCCGGCCAAGACAAGGGAAGAAAGCCGTTTAATGGTGGTGCACCGCGACACTGGTAAAATAGAACATAAAACCTTCAAAGACATACTGGGCTTCTTTAACGATAAGGACGTAATGGTGGTAAATAACACCAAAGTGTTTCCTGCCCGCCTGTATGGACGCAAAGAAAAAACCGGTGCAAAGATCGAAGTATTCCTGCTGCGTGAGCTGAACAAGCCCAACCGCCTGTGGGATGTGATTGTAGACCCGGCGAGAAAGATACGCGTAGGTAACAAACTTTATTTTGGCGATAATGATGAACTGGTAGCAGAAGTAATTGACAATACCACATCGCGTGGCCGTACCATCCGTTTCCTGTTTGATGGTGACGATGCAGCTTTCCGCAAAATGCTGGATGTGCTGGGAGAAACACCACTGCCAAAATATATCAAGCGTAAGCCTGAGGAAGAAGATAAAGAACGCTACCAGACGGTATATGCTAAATATGAAGGTGCTGTAGCTGCGCCTACTGCAGGTCTGCACTTCAGCCGCGAGCTCATCAAACGCCTGGAGATAGTAGGTGTGAAGTTTGCAGAAGTAACCCTGCATACCGGTTTAGGTACTTTCCGCCCTATAGAGGTAGAAGACCTGAGCAAGCATAAAATGGATGCAGAGTATTTTAAAGTAGATGAATTTGCTACACAAATAGTGAACCGAGCCAAGACAGAACACAGGCATATTTGTTCTGTAGGTACTACCACTATGCGTGCGCTGGAAAGCTCGGTGACCGCACAGGGCCTGCTGAAGCCTGAAGAAGGATGGACCAATCTGTTCATTCACCCGCCTTATGATTTCTCTATAGCCAACTCGCTGATTACCAACTTCCACCTGCCTAAGACCAGCCTGATGATAATGGTATGTGCTTTTGCTGGTTACGACCTGGCTATGGAAGCATATCACACTGCTATAAAAGAAAAATACCGCTTCTTCAGCTATGGAGATGCGATGCTTGTATTATAATATTCACATTGTATACAGAATTTGCCACAGCGCACGTATCATAACGTGCGCTGTTGTATTTTTGGGAAATATGCAACAGGTTATCAGGGACATCATAGAAGCGTCCATAGAAACTAAAAGAAAGGTTTTACATAATCCCGATCTGCTCAATACAATAGAACAGCTTACAAACGTTATCGCAAAGGCATTCCGCAATGGCAATAAAGTGCTGTTTTGCGGTAATGGCGGCAGTGCTGCCGATGCCCAGCATCTTGCAGCAGAATTCAGCGGCCGTTTTTATACCGACCGTAATCCCCTGCCGTCAGAAGCACTGCATTGCAATACATCTTACCTTACCGCCGTTGCAAACGATTATGGCTATGATTACGTATATAGCAGAATAATAAAAGGTATGGGGCACGAAGGTGATGTTTTGGTGGGTTTAAGCACATCGGGCAACTCGGTAAATATTACAAATGCATTACAACAGGCCAAAGATATTGGTATGATTACTGTAGGATTTACAGGAGAGGGCGGCGGCAAGATGAAGCCTTTATGCGATTATCTTATCAACGTACCCAGCAACGACACACCCAGAATCCAGGAAACGCACATTACCATTGGTCATATTATGTGCCAACTTGTTGAAGAACAATTGTTTAAAAATTAGAAGAAAATGTCAGCGTTTGGAATTACCGCACCTATAGATAAGACCTGGACTCTTTTCCTGGACAGGGATGGCGTGGTGAATGAGGAAAATGTGGGGTTTTATGTCACCACCTGGGAAGAGTTTCATTTTTGTGAGGGTGCATTGGAAGCATTAAAATCCCTGAAAGATATTTTTGGCCGCATCGTTATCGTTACCAATCAACGAGGGGTAGGCAGGGGCGTAATGACCCGCGAGACCCTGAAAGAAATAAACCACAATACAGCCATGGCTGTGGCGGAAGCAGGCGGGCATATAGATAAGATATACGCCTGCACAGCAGTAGATGATAATGATCATAACCGCAAGCCTAATACAGGTATGGCGGTACAGGCCAAGGAAGATTTCCCTGAAATAGATTTCCGTAAAAGCGTAATGGTGGGCAACAGCCTTAGTGATATGGAATTTGGCAAGCGCCTGGCAATGCATACTGTATTTCTTACTACCAAGCATGAGCCCTATTCATTGCCGCACGATATGATAGATGAACAGTTCCCGGCCCTGCTGGCCTGGGCTATGACACTGAAACCGGCTACAGCTACCGAATCTGTAGCATAAGAATTCCCTGGTATTTTTCCTGTCAAACGGCCCGGACGTCTGTTTTTCTGAATAATCCGTTTAAAAATGGGGTAATATGCTGTAAAAATGAAACTGTACTCCGTTTTATTTTGCAGATAAAAAAAATCCTATTACCTTTGCAGTCCTTTTTAATATGGCTAAACAGTCTTTGATCAAACAAGACGGGGTAATAGTTGAAGCTTTGTCTAATGCTATGTTCCGTGTCCGCCTTGAAAATGGGCACGAAATACTGGCAACAATCTCAGGTAAAATGCGCATGCACTACATACGTATCCTGCCGGGAGATAAAGTAGGAGTAGAAATGAGCCCTTATGATCTGAGCCGCGGCCGTATTATATACAGGTATAAATAGATAACAATTATTAGTAATTATAATATAACCAAATCATGAAGGTTAGAGCAGCTATTAAAAAGCGTAGTGCAGATTGCAAAATTGTTCGCCGTAAAGGTAAACTGTACGTGATCAACAAAAAGAACCCACGTTTTAAACAACGTCAGGGTTAATAGTGATATTGAAAATATAAACATTAGAAATTTAAATAAAAATACATGGCTCGTATAGCTGGTATAGACCTTCCGAAAAATAAGCGTGGTGAGATAGCGCTCACTTACATCTATGGTATTGGCCGTAGCACTGCCCAGTACATCCTTACCAAATCAGGTATAGATTTCGATAAGAAAGCTGCCGATTGGAATGATGAAGAACAGGCTGCTATCCGTACTATCATTTCTGGTGAGTTCAAAGTGGAAGGCCAGTTGCGTTCAGAAGTTCAGATGAACATCAAACGCCTGATGGATATTGCATGTTATCGTGGTGTTCGTCATCGTAAAGGCTTGCCTCTGCGCGGACAACGTACCCGTACCAACAGCCGTACCCGTAAAGGTAAGCGCAAAACTGTTGCAGGTAAAAAGAAAGCACCTAAGAAATAATAACAGTGCCATTGCCGGATCTGCTGGGGTGCAGCAGGGAGGAATGGCACGCAGCCGTGTAAACACGGCTTTAAACATTTTTAAAGACTACCTTATTTTAAACGTAAAATGGCAAAAGCACAATCATCTGCTAAGACCGCTGCGAAAAAGCGCATAGTAAAAGTTGACGCTCACGGCGATGCGCACATCAACGCAAATTTCAACAACATCATCATCAGCCTTACCAACAAGAGCGGACAGGTTATCTCCTGGTCTTCTGCCGGTAAAATGGGCTTCCGTGGCTCTAAAAAGAACACCCCTTATGCAGCACAAACAGCTGCACAGGATTGTGGTAAAGTAGCTATGGATGCAGGTCTGAAAAAAGTAGATGTATTCGTAAAAGGACCGGGTTCAGGCCGTGAAGGTGCTATCCGTTCTTTAGCTAACATCGGTATTGAGATCGTTTCTATCAAAGACGTTACTCCTATGCCGCACAATGGTTGCCGCCCTCCAAAGAAACGTAGGGTATAACCAGCAGGTTGTAAATCAATCGCAACATCAATCAGTAACTTATTTTTTCATTATATACTGTCCCGGATCGGCTTTTACGATTTTTAAATGAGGCGGGGCAGTTAAAACAAAAATCGTCATGGCACGTTATACAGGACCCAAAAACAGAATCTGCCGTATTTTCGGCGAACCGATCTTAGGATCAGGTAAAAACCTTCAGAAAAACAGCAACCCTCCAGGCCAGCACGGACCGTCTAAGAAACGTAAGGCTGCCAGTGAATATGCTGTACAGCTGAAAGAAAAGCAAAAAGCTAAATACACTTACGGTGTACTGGAAAAACAATTCCGTAACACTTATGTAGAAGCTTCTCGCCTGAAAGGCGCTACCGGTGAAAACCTTATCAAACTGCTGGAAGCACGTTTGGATAATACGGTTTACCGTATGGGTATTGCACCTACACGCCCTGCTGCACGTCAGCTGGTATCTCACAAACACATCATGGTAAATGGTGAAGTAGTGAACATACCTTCTTACCAGATGAAAGCAGGTGATGTGATAGAACTGAAACCTAAAACTAAAGTGAACTCAGATCTTACCAGCATGGTACGTGCCAAGAACCCGAAGATCAGCTGGGTTGACTGGAATGAAAAAGAACTTAAGGGTACATATATAGCTCACCCTGAACGTGATAGTGTTCCTGAAAACATTAAGGAACAACTGATCGTAGAGTTGTACTCTAAATAATAATGAGTGTTAGTGGAAAGTAGAAACCGGCTGGTTTCTACTTTCTTCGCCATACTAAATGCTAAAAAATTAAAAAAACAAATCTCAATATGGCCATATTGAATTTTCAAAAACCGGATAAAATTGTTCTTCAGAAAGCTAATGACTTCGAAGCCCAGTTTGAATTCCGCCCGTTGGAACCCGGTTACGGTGTTACAGTAGGAAACGCGCTGCGCCGTGTATTGCTTTCTTCGCTGGAAGGTTATGCCATCACAGCTATCAAGATAGCAGGTGCAGACCACGAATTCGCTACTTTGAAAGGTGTGCTGGAAGACGTAACTGAAATCATCCTGAACCTGAAGCAGGTACGCCTGAAAAAAGCGGTTGAGGGTGATATTAGTTCTGATAAAGTAGAACTGAATATCAAAGGCAAAGAAGTTTTTACTGCAGGAATGATAGGCGAATCGCTTCCTAACTTTGAAGTGATGAACCCTGAACTGGTTATCTGCAATATGGAACCGGGTGCAACTTTTAATATCGAATTGCACATTGGTAAAGGCCGTGGTTATGTGCCTTCAGAAGAAAACCGTCCGAAAGAAGCTCCATTGGGCATCATCGCGATAGATTCTATCTTCACTCCTATTAAGAATGTGAAATACACTATCGAAAATACCCGCGTTGAACAACGTACGGATTTCGAAAAGCTGATAATGGAAGTTACTACCGATGGTACTATCCATCCGGAAGAAGCTGTTAAAGAAGCATCACGCATCCTTATCCAGCACCTGATGATCATCACTGATGAGAACATCTCACTGGATACTAAACGTGAAGAAAAAGAAGCAGTAGTAGACGAAGAAACATTGCAACTGCGTAAAGTATTGAATACTCCGCTTGAGGACCTGGAACTTTCTGTTCGTGCATTCAACTGCCTGAAAGCTGCCAAGATCAATTCTCTGAGCGAACTGGTTCAGTACACACAGGAAGAACTGATGAAATTCCGCAACTTCGGTCAGAAATCACTGTCTGAAATAGAACAAGTACTGGGCGAACGTGGTTTGCACTTTGGTATGGATATCAGCAGGTTCAACCGCAGCAACGATTAATAATTTATAAGTCAAAGGTCAAAACCTGAAAGTTTTGGCTTTTGACTTTTCTCTTTTTTATTTAACCAAGTACCCCGTAATTCCTGACACGGTACGGGGGAACGCCGAAAGGCACAAAAACTAACAGTCATGCGTCACGGAGACAAGATCAAAAATTTAGGCCGCACAGCCTCACACCGCAGGGCATTGCTTTCAAACATGGCATGCCAGCTTATCAAGCACAAACGTATCGTTACTACGCTTACTAAAGCGAAATCACTTCGCGTGTACATTGAGCCACTGGTAACCCGTTCTAAAGAAGATAGCATGAACAACCGCCGTGTTGTGTTCAGCTACCTGCAGGATAAAGAAGCTATCAAAGAATTGTTTGGTGTAATAGGTGATAAAGTAGCTAGCCGTCCCGGTGGTTACACACGTATCATTAAGCTGCCTCGTCGTATGGGTGATGCTGCTGATATGGCTATGATAGAACTGGTTGATTTCAACGAGATCTACACGAAAGAAGCAAAAGATGCAGGCGCAAAGAAAACACGCCGTAGCCGCCGTAGCGGTACTGCTGCTGCCCCTAAAAAGGCTGAAGCTGCTACTACAGCACCGGTTATTGAAGAAGCACCCGCAGTGCCTGAAGTAAACGAAACACCGGCTACAGACGGTACTGAGAACAACGCTTAGTATCCATAGTTGATATTTTTCAAAGGCTGCCATACGGCAGCCTTTGTTGTTATAGTACCGTTATCTGCGGTTACATCATTAGTTTTTCCCGCTTGGTACATTTTTAATCTAATGATTATGAACGCGGTATTATAATTACAGGATGGACAAAAGGAAGTTGATCGTTTATATTGCAGTTAGTTTGGATGGATATATAGCTAAGGCAGATGGAGATATAAGTTGGCTCTCCGCAGTAGAGCAGGAAGGAGAAGATTACGGGTACAGTAAGTTCATTGAAACCATAGATACGGTCATTATGGGCCGTAAAACATACCATAAAGTGCTGACATTTGGAGGAGAGTTCCCACACAAGGGTAGAAAATGCTATGTTGTAACCCGCAGCAAGCGCTCTGCGACCAGCAATCTTGAATTTTATAATGATGATATTGGTGCGCTGGTGAAAAAACTGCGCAGCAAGCCGGGCAAGCATATATTCCTGGATGGTGGGGCACAACTCATCAATAGTTATATAAAGCTTGACCTGATAGATGAATATATTATTTCTGTGATTCCGGTTTTGCTGGGTGCTGGCATACCTTTATTCAATAGCGGAAGGCCGGAACAATCACTTAAACTCCACAACGTGCAGCATTTCCCTTCGGGCCTTGTACAAATGCACTATATAAGGCATGCAGAGTAGCTTTAACTTGTAAAATGCACGGCATAGTTTTTAGCTATTTAGGTTTAACAGAGTAGTATAGCGCAGCATCCTGCAACTATCATAGCTTTGTATAACCAAAAGACAGTGTTATGTCTGCAAAAAAAGTAGTGATCATTGGGGCCGGCTTTGCCGGACTACAACTGGCCAAGAAGATAAAGAACAGTGAGTACGAGATAACTATAATAGACCAGCATAATTTTCACCAGTTCCAGCCGCTATTCTACCAGGTAGCCACTGCAAGACTCGAGCCCAGCGCTATTTCATTTCCGCTTCGTAAGGTTTTTCAGAAAAAAAGAAATGTGCATGTCCGTATCACTAAAGTAGAGCATATAGATATGGATGCGCGGCTGGTAATAACTGACGATGGAGATTTTAATTATGATTACCTGGTAATAGCTACAGGCTGTACCACCAATTTTTTCGGGAATAAAAATGTGGAACGTTTTGCGTACCCTATGAAGAGCACGCCCGAAGCCATAACACTGCGCAACCGCATATTGCTGAATTTTGAAGATGCCCTGAATGCTAAGCCTGAAGAGATGGAGGGCATTATGAATATAGTAGTAGTAGGTGGTGGGCCTACAGGCGTGGAATTATCTGGCGCATTAGCAGAGATGAAGAAAAATGTGCTGCCGCGCGATTACCCTGACATGGATTTTTCCAAACTCTCCATATACCTGCTGGAAGGCACATCGCACACGCTGGCCGCCATGAGTAAAGTATCTCAGGCACGCTCCCTCGAATACCTTACAAACATGGGAGTACAAGTATGGACCAATACATTGCTGGATGATTATGATGGCAAAGTGGCCACCATGAAAGATGGCCGTACTATTCCCACAAGAACATTGATTTGGGCAGCAGGGGTAATGGGCAATTTACCGGAAGGTATACCTAAAGAATACACCGTAAGAGGTAACCGAATAGCCGTAGACGAATACAACAGGGTAAAGGAAAGACCGGAAATATTTGCCATAGGCGATATTGCTTATATGGAAACCAAAGACTGGCCGAAAGGGCACCCGCAGCTGGCTAATGTGGCTAACAACCAGGCCAAGCATCTTGCCCACAATTTAAAGCGTATGCTCGACGGCAAGGCATTGCAGCCGTTTGTATATAAAAACCCCGGTACTATGGCAACAGTAGGCAAGCGTAAGGCTGTGGTGGATCTGCCGGCATTCAGTTTCCAGGGAATATTTGCATGGCTGTTTTGGATGTTCCTGCACCTGATGCTGATATTGAATGTAAAGAACAAACTGATCGTATTTATTAACTGGGCTATTAGCTATTTTACAAACGATACTACGCTTAGGCTCATATTGTTGCCTACCCGCAAGCAAATTGAAATAGCCAAAGAGCATAAACAATTGCAGGATACTCCCGCATGATCGAAGTGCATATAAAAGAAAATGCATGGCTTGCCAGGCTGGCAGCAGCAAAACTGGGCGTATCTGAAGTGGCCATTGTCATAAACCGTACTATTTACCTGCATAATGCAACTGCTGCGACACTGTTGGCTAATAAACGCTGGCTATGCCATGAACTAAAGCACGTGGAACAATACCAGGCTTATGGAGTATGCCTTTTTCTTTGGAAGTACCTGCTAAGTTCCCTAAGACATGGATATAAGCAGAATAAGTTTGAAATTGAAGCCTGTGAAGCGGAATCGGATGTGAAACTGCTGGATAAATATAGTATTGTGTATTAAGTAAATATGATATGCTTTAAGATGTGCTTTTGATTTCATTTTATCATATCCGCTAATTATCTTTGCGCAAAATCAGATTTATCCATGCCGCAGAAAATAAAACCAACGAGCCGTCAAAAAACTATTTTTTATGTGCATACGCTTGTATTTGCGATAGCTTGTTTTGTTATGTGGACTACCTATGATAAAGGTGTAAAAGGATGGGCTTATCCATGGCCGGCCTGGATCACCGCTGCATGGGGCCTTTCACTGATCGGCCACTGGTGTGCTGTTTATACCAGCTATGAAGACAAAGGGCATGAAGATTACAAACGCCAGGAAGCCAACGGATAAAAAAATATATTTCGTTTATACAAACCCCTTGCTTAACGGCGAGGGGTTTTTAATTTTATTGCCTGTATAGTTTTTAAAGTATGGATACCCCACGTTATAAGGAATTGCAGCAACTGTATGATACGCTGACGAATGAAAAGACACGTATCGATACCTATATCGATATGGCAATGGAGGTGCGCAACTTTGATGTGGACCGGGGTATGGAGATGAGCGATGAGATCATATCGCGCTCTGAAAAGATAGGCTACCGCCTGGGCATGGGGCGTGGTATGAACCTGAAAGGCTGGTGTTACTGGCAGCAGGGGGAATATGATGAAGGGATTGCTATACTGGGGCAGGCTAAAAAAATAGCCCGCGAAATAAAGAATAAGCCACTTGAAGCACGTGCCAACAATAACCTGGGTTATATATACCGTGACAGAGGAGATCTTGCAGATGCTTTGAACTTTTTTGAAAAGGCACTGGCTATAAATGAGCGCCTGGGAGATGAAGTGGCACAATCTGTAAACCTGGCCAGTATTGCGTATATCAACTACGATCTTGACGATTATGAGAACGCGCTTGAGTTTGCGCTGCGTTGCCTGCCAATATTTGAAAGAGCAAAAGACCGCCACCGGTTAAATTCATTATACCATATACTAGGCAATATTTATTTTAAGCAGGAACAATCGCTGGAGGCACTGAGGTATTTTGAAGAGAACCTGCACCTGTCTGAGCCGGATACGGTAATGTACACATTGGCTATTAGCGGGCTTGGTAAGGTGTACTATAAAATGAACGATTTTGCCAATGCGCGTAAATATCTGAATGATGCATTGGAACGTTCGAAAGAACTAAACAACGTAGAAGGCCAGATCATCTGCCATTTTTATATAGGGCGGATGATGATGGATGAAGGGAATTACCGCCAGTCGTTGAGCCATATGACAGATGCTATGAGCCTGGCAGAAGAATATGAGCGTAAGCATGATGAGATGAGTGTACACGAAGGTTTGTCTATGCTGTACGATAAGATGGGCGATATACCGAAAGCGTTTCATCACCTGAAGACCTACGAGAAACTCAAAGAAGAAATATTTAAACAAACCACGTTCAATAAACTGCGTAACCTGCAAACCAGGCAGCAGGTGGAGCTTGCCCAAAAAGAAAAAGAAGTAGCAGAACGTACCGCTTATCTCAAGCAGCAATTCATGGCCAATATGAGCCATGAGATACGTACGCCCATGAATGCCATTGTAGGCATGACACGATTGTTGTTAGGTAAAGAGCCACGGCCAGACCAGTTACGTTACTTGGATGCCATCAGGTTATCTGCCGATAATCTCCTGGTGATAGTTAATGACATTTTAGACCTTTCAAAAATAGAGGCCGGCAAGATCATTATAGAGCAGACAGATTTTTCGTTCAGGGAAGTGGTGCAGAGTGTAAGGGACATGTTGCTGCTAAAGGCTGAAGAAAAGCATATAGACCTGCGGGTGTATGTGGATGCGGATATCCCTAAGCGTCTTATTGGCGACCCTACACGTATCAACCAGGTACTGATAAACCTGGCAGGTAATGCAGTTAAGTTTACAGACCAGGGCTATGTAGAAGTAAAAGCTACAGTGAAAAAGCACGATAAGGCGAAAATATGGGTACAATTTGATGTGACTGATACAGGTATAGGTATAGATGCTGCTTATGTAGATAAGATATTTGACAGCTTTACCCAGGCAGGCACCGACGTAGCCCGCAAGTTTGGCGGCACCGGCTTAGGATTGACCATATCGCGCCAGCTGGTAAACCTGATGCATGGCGATATATCTGTAAAAAGTGAATTGGGCAAAGGCACCACCTTTAGCGTTGTAATTCCTTTTGAAGAATCGGAGGTGCAGGTAGAGCCTGAAAAAACCAACCTGATAGACGAAAAAACGATGACCAGCCTCAATAAAGTGAAACTGCTGCTGGTAGAAGATAATGAGTTTAACCGGATGGTTGCAGAAGACACACTGAAAGAATTGATACCCGATATAACGATAGATATAGCCGTAAACGGTCAGGAGGCTGTGAACCGCGTACAACAGGAGCAGTATGATGTGGTGCTGATGGACATACAGATGCCTGTAATGGACGGGCTGACGGCTACTAAAACCATTCGCAACAGCCTGGCTGAACCGGCAAAAAGTGTGCGGATAATAGCCATGACCGCAAATGTGCTACAGGAAGATGTGCAGGAATATCTTTCTGCCGGTATGAACGCCTATGTGGCAAAACCATTCCATACCGAGGAATTGCTGCTTAAAATGGCAGCGGTAATGGAAGGGAAAGCTGCACTAAATGCTGAAAATGTAAAAAGTCCAATTACTGAAACACATACCGTTCAGCTGCCGGATGTAGTAACCGATATGCAATTTTTAAAACAGTTTACCAGTGGCAATGAAGAGAAGATGCATAAATACATTGGCATGTTCTTAGAAAACGGGCCAAGGTTATTAGCTAATGTCAAAAATGGTTTAGAAACCAAAGATTTTCCATCCATAAAAATAGCCGCTCACTCCCTTAAACCGCAACTTTCTTATATGGGAGTAAAAGAAGATGTGAGCCATATTTTCCTTATTGAACAAACCGCCGGGGAGGCCGCCCACTTTGAAAAACTGCCTCCCTTGGTAGCCAACCTGGAAAGGGTATGCGAAAAAGCGTTCACAGAGCTCAGGGCTCGTTAATCGGTTGTTAACGCTTAACAATAATTTTTTATGCAAGGCATCGTTTGCCAATTTTGGACAGGTTTTCGAAGGAATTCGGGAATGTATAAGGAAATTTTGCACATTTTTGAGAAAACTGGGGATAAAAACTAACAGACTAATAATAGAGAAAGACTGTAATTGGCATCCCTAATAAATTAATTTTGAGGCACATATAGTGGAGGATCCCATTAATTCAAACCAATTTTTTATGAGAGACGTGTACAAACACTTACGCGTAGTAGTTCTTTGTGTTTTGTGGATAAGCTGTTTACAAACCCGAACTTATGCACAATCCAGAACCTGGTACCAGGATTATGACAACGATGGTTTTGGTAACCCCGCTATTTCTACTCTATCCGCTAGTCAGCCTGGTGGCTATGTTTTAAATGGACTGGATTGTAATGACAGCTCTGCCAATAGTATTGGGTGGGCAAATAACGGCAATGCCGGTTTTTCTGCCGGGGCCACTATTTATAACTCCATAGCTATCGATACTACCGATAATCCGGTTGTTGTATATCGTGATGCATCTGTCGGCGGTAAGGCAACTGCAATGAAATACTCAGGTGGTTCATGGACCACGCTGGGTAGTGCAGGTTTTACGCCAGATGAGGCTTTCTATACTTCCATAGCAGTTACAAGCACCAATGTACCGTACGTAGTGTACAGGGACAACAGTGTAAGCCTGGCAGGTAGTGTAAAGAAATTCAGTGGTGGCAGTTGGTCGCAGGTAGGTAGTGCCGGTTTTACTACATATGGCGCAAAATATACCAGTATTGCAATTGGCCCCAATGATACGCCTTATGTGGCCTATGTAGATGATGGCAGCCTGGGTAATGAAAGGGCTTCTGTAATGAAGTTTGATGGTACGGCGTGGAGCTATGTAGGTTCGCCGAGTTTTGGTTTTAATAAAGTAGAATTTACGGACCTTACTTTCAATAGCGCCGGCGAACCATATATTGTTTATTCAGACTGGGGTAACAGCCATAAAGCAACTGTAAGAAGATTTGATGGATCGGGTTGGGTAGCCGTAGGTAGTCCCGGATTTTCTGCTGATACTGCTTATTATACTAATATAGTAATAGGCAAAGCAGATACGCCTTATGTAGTGTACGAGGATATGGGCAATAACCGTAAAGCAACGGTTATGAAATTTGATGGTACAAACTGGGTTACTGTAGGTAGTGCTGGTTTCTCTGCTGATACTGCTGAGTATACAAGTATAGCTGTAGACTCTAACGGTAAATTATATGTAGCCTACCGCGATAAGGGGTACTCTAACAAAGTAACAGTGATGACCTTCAATGGTTCTACATGGGCTGCTGTTGGATATCCTGCTATTTCAGGTAACGTAGCCTATTACACAGCATTGGCAGTTGACCGGAAGAAGGTACCATTTGTAGGTTTTAGTGATAATAACGCAGCGGGTAAGGCAACCGTTATGCGCATAGCGCCTGAGCCATTTGCTCCCGTTATCGATTCTATAACGGCTTCGGTAAACCCTGTATGTAGCGGCACCAATACGACATTATATATACATGGTTCTCTGAATGATGCAGCTGTATGGAAATGGTATAAAGGCGGATGTGGTGATACGCTGATAGGTTCCGGAGATTCAGTAGTGGTTAACCCGCTTACCGCCAGGTACTATTATGTGCGTGGTGAAGGTGGTTGCCTGAATGCACCTGGCAGGTGCGATAGCATATTGATAAATATGCAGGTGCCTGTAGCACTTACGCTGGACCCTGTAGACAAAACAATATGCGAAACAACGAATACTATATTTAATGTAGGCGCTACCGGTGCGGGACTTACTTATCAATGGCAGGTAAATACCGGCAGTGGTTTTACAAACTTAACAAATGCAGCACCTTACAGTAATGTTACGGATGATACCTTGACCGTAACTGCTGCTGCAGCCTCGATGAACGGGTACACTTACCGTTGTATTGTAAATGGTACTTGTACGCCGGGAGATACATCGGCAGCAGCTACACTTAGTATTGATACCGCTCCTGCGGTTACTGCAGCACCTGTGGATACAGCAATATGCCAGGGTACAAATGCAGGTTTTAGTGTGTCTGCTACAGGTACAAATCTTACTTACCAATGGCAGGTGAATACCGGCAGTGGTTTTACAAACCTAACAAATGTTGCCCCTTACAGCAATGTAACTACTGCTGCCATGACCATTACTGCAGCTACAGTAGGTATGAGTACTTATCAGTATCGTTGTGTGGTATCCGGCACTTGTAGCCCGGCAGCAACGTCCACAGCGGCTGTTCTGACCGTTAATCCTAATCTTACCCCTTCTGTCAGCATTAATGCTAATCCCGGTAATACGATATGCGATGGTACGTCTGTAACGTTTACGGCAACCCCAACTAATGGCGGTGCTGCACCGGCTTATCAATGGAAAATAAACGGTGCCAACGTAGGTACGAACAGTAATACATATACAACCTCGGCGCTGGTAAATGCAGATGCGGTTACCTGTGTGCTGACGAGTAATGCTACCTGTCTTGCTGTAGCTACTGCTACAAGCAATACTATAAATATGACGGTTAACCCGAACCTGACACCTGCCGTTAGCCTCAGCGCTAACCCCGGCAGCACAATATGTGCAGGTACATCGGTAACCTTTACAGCTATACCAACTAACGGCGGAGCGGCTCCATCATACCAATGGAAATTAAATGGTACCAATGTAGGTACGAACAGTAATACATATACCAATGCCGCATTGGTTACCGGTGATGTAGTGACCTGCGTGCTTACCAGCAATGCTACCTGTCTTGCTGTTGCCACTGCAACCAGCAGCGGTATAACAATGACAGTCAATCCAAACCTTACGCCATCTGTATCTATCGGTGTATTCCCCAATGATACATTATGTGCAGGTACGCTTGCTGTATTCACCGCTACCCCAACCAACGGCGGAACTACTCCTGCTTATCAATGGAAATTAAATGGTACCAATGTAGGTATTGGTACGAACGTATATTCAACTACAGGACTGGCGAATGGAGATGTTGTAAGCTGCGTAATGACCAGCAATGAAGCTTGTCTTACCGTTGCTACTGCTACCAGCAATAGTGTTGCTATGGTGGTAAATCCAATATTGACGCCTTCTGTAACAATTGCGGCAAACCCTGGGAACACTATATGTGCAGGTACGTCTGTAACCTTTACAGCAACTCCTGTTAACGGAGGTACAGCACCTACCTACCAATGGAAAGTAAATGGGGTATTATCTGGTCTTAATAGTCCTACATACACCACATCTTCATTGGCAAATACAGATGCGGTAAGTTGCGTGATCATAAGCAATGAAAGTTGCCTGAGCGTAGCTAATGATACCAGCAATACTATAACCATGACGGTGAACCCGAACCTGACGCCTGCAGTTAGCATCAGTGCTAACCCCGGCAGTACAATATGTGCGGGTACATCTGTAACATTTACAGCTACTCCTACTAACGGAGGTGCTGCCCCGTCTTATCAATGGAAACTGAATGGAGTGAATGTTGGTACTAATAGTACTACCTATACAAATGCATCATTAGTGAATACAGATGTTGTGACTTGTGTGCTAACAAGTAATGCTACCTGCTTAACAGTAGCTACCGCCACAAGCAACAGTATTACCATGACTGTTAACCCGAACCTGACGCCTGATGTAACCATCAGTGCTAATCCCGGTAGTACAATATGTGCGGGTACATCGGTAACCTTCACAGCGACACCAACCAATGGCGGTGCATCACCGG
>JANINW010000038.1:0-1640 GCA_024508935.1 Flavipsychrobacter sp.
CATGGACTATTTGAAGAAGCATATTTTTTACTGCAGGAATAATTGAAAGAAAAAAAGAAAACGAAAAAAATAATACAAAGCCAGACTGCATACTTCATGCAAAGCCTTGTTCAAACATCAGACCGATTTAGAGGAAATAAATACCCGATAGCCTATGAAGAACTACTTTTTCTGCTCCGCATTTTTCATATTATCGGCAAGGACAAATACTCCACCGATAGCCAGCCAGAAGGTAACACCAAGCCAATCGAAATGATGCACAGCATCGAGCAGCGCAATGGAGAAAAAGAGAATGAATACAACAAAACCTTGTCCCAGGCGGATTCTTTTCATAAAAATTGATAGAATGAAACTATCAATTTAAAAGAAGGCGCCTAATGACATATAGTTGCTATCAACATGATTATCGTCACTACAATCGAAAGGTGGTGCAACAATAATTTAGCTTAAACGAAATCATCCCCTTCAATAGAAAAGAGGATGATTCGATAAAAAAAATATTGGAATAAATAGTGGAGTATTCAAGGCTCTACCGGATTCAATTCATTAATTGTACAATCGCATCGTAAAGTTGGTTCCTCGTAAATGGCTTTTCAAGAAAAATGTCGGCACCATTGTGTAGAGCCACATCCTTTGCTGAGCCATCAAATCCGGAAATCATGATGATCCTGGTTGAAGGAGAAGCCGTTTTTATGAAACCGATAAAATCGATTCCAAACCCGTCGGGCAATTTGTTATCAAGGATAACTACCGGCGGCTGCTCTTTTTGTAGATATTCTTCAGCAGACGCCAAACTTTTTACGTGATCAAGTTCCATTTCTTTGCCGGTGAGCATAATGTTCAAAAGCAAACACATATCGCCTTCGTCTTCAATAATCAATACTTTCTTAGCTTTCGTTTTGTCTACAGTAGCTTGAGCCATGGTTTAGATTTTAAATGTGGTGAAATAATGTGGAATTCTTCGCAGGAAATGGAAATTGGTGGCAATTGTAGCCTATAGCTATCCTTTATAAAAAACCGTTCCAAAAATCCTGAGTACGCTTATAAATTTTTCACGCAGGTTAGAACGGGAAATTTTATGCACAAAAAAAGCGATGCTGAACATTCAGGTCAACATCGCCTCACAACTGCAAACCAAGCCCACGGAGTTTTTCAAATCACAAAAAACGAGAAAGACAGTTTGATAATTAAATACATGCCTTTTACACAAATAACAGCAACAACAACTGCGGCAACAATATTCTCAAAAACATCGTTAGCGGATACACACCTGCATAAGCGATGGCCGGTGCATCTGATCCTGTCATTTGCGTAGAAAAAGATAAAGCAGGAGGATCCGTAGAAGCCCCTGCCAGCAATCCACATATCTCGAGATAATTCAGTTTATAAATCAATCTTGAAACAAGCGCCGTAATGATCAGAGGAATCAATGTGATAGAAATTCCTAAGAGCAAATACATTGGTCCTTGTGCCGATGTTAGCGTTTGAACAAAATCAGGTCCTGCCTTTAAACCAACGCTTGCCAAAAACAAAACGATTCCAATCTCTCTCAACATGTAATTAGCACTTTGAGAGATATATGGTGTAAGTGGAATGAACCCTGCAAATCGGCTAATTAAAATAGCGATGATCAACGGGCC
>JANINW010000038.1:1650-2279 GCA_024508935.1 Flavipsychrobacter sp.
ATTTTACCGGAACCGAAAGTCCCGGGATAGCAAATGGAATACTTCCGAAGATCACGCCGATGGTAATTCCAAAAAACAACCCTGCAACATGCGGCTCTTTTAATTTCTTTTCAGAGTTACCAAAGTCCTTAATCAATTCTTCTACTTGTTTTTCTTCGCCAATGGCAGTAACAATATCACCAAACTGCAATCTGGAATCACCACTGGCAATAAACTCAATACCTGCCCGTGAAATGCGGGTGATCATTACACCATAGTTCTTGAACGGATCTAAATATGCCAGCGAATGTGAATAAGCATCGGGTTTTGTAATGCGGACTTTCTTTACAACCAATGGTCCATTCATTTTGGAAAGATCCATGTTGCTTTCCTTACCAACAATTGTTTTCAACCGGTCAAAATCTTTTGGCTGCGCTACCACCATAATCACATCATCTTCTTCCAACAATGTTGTTTTCGTTGCCTGCGCTAATTGATTGTTATGGTAAATTCTTGAAACAACAAATTTGGTATGCAGCGTATCAAACAAGGTTTTTACAGGCTTTCCGTAAATCGATGGATTCTTCACCAGTAAATTGATTGTTCCCGGTCTTGGTGTTTTCTCCATGTTCTTTTCAACGAACGCCTGG
>JANINW010000039.1:0-1827 GCA_024508935.1 Flavipsychrobacter sp.
CAAAAAAGACAGCTGCAGAACATAGTAGCTTTGTAAATTTTGTTAGACTTGACGGGGGGGCAGATAATAGCAAATCAGTTGCGACCACTACAATACACCTGCATGAAACACCACAGGTAAAGCACGATGGTAATGTGAGTTGTGCATTTGGAGCTTCTAATCCATTTAAACACACCAATGGGTATGACAATCCTAAGCAAATCTTTGGATCTTCTGTGAATGGGTTTGGATCTACAAAACCTGAAAATGGCTTTGGGTCAACCAGCTTTGGAGATACAAAGAAAGAAGAAGAAAAGAAAGGCTCTGGTTATGCAGGGTTCAAAATGTAATAGTCAGCTGTATTTCAGAGTATATTCCGCGAGTTGTTTCTTTGCATTAGCAATATGAATGCTTTTGAAGTCTTCGCTTAATATTTCCATTGAATGTGCGTTTTCGCCAAAGCCATTTATGATATTTAACGCAGCGTAAATGGCTGTTAGTACAGCTATACCATTATCTAGCGGTGGGAATGTTAACGTAGTATGATTTCCCAACTGAATTTGATCGACCAGGATCTCTTCATTAGTAAATCCTATTTGTTTAACAAGAGATCGTTTAAAGAACTTAATGTCTGTTACATCAACAGACATGTTATCGATCCCTTGCATTTTGCAGCTTTGGGGAAAAAGCTTTACGAAATTTAAGTGCACTTTTCGACCTCTGCCTATTTAGTATAGAGCTTAATCAGGTTATGTCAATAGAAATATAGGTGATATTAAACTGCTGAAAAAAGGGAAGATTAATATCTTCCCTCGCCCTTAGGGGCTTCACCATGAAAACAAGCTAAAGGCTACAATTATAGCCTGAGCCAGCATACTCCTGGCAGCGTTCTTTTGCCAATTTCTTTTTTGCCTTGTTAATGTTGTAAGTAGTCTTGTCACCTGATGGTGTTGTGCATGTACAAGTCCAGTCTTTTTCGCTACATGCTGTTAAAGTGGTTGTCAATGCGATCAGCGCGTACTTGAAATACGATTTCATAAGTGTTGATTTGATATTATTTGGTTATTGTTTTTTTAGGACGACTACATATTGGTAAAAATCGTTGTAGCCAAGTGATGTGTCGGGTATAACTTTAGACAGCCCAACTATATAGTGCCCGTCATTATCGAGAGTGTATATTGACCCCCACGGAACCTGCACAGTACTACTATCATATACTGTTGATATGGTGAAGCTGTCTTTGGTTAAATTCCAATCGCCTTCCGATGGAAATATACCGTCTAACATATAGCTTCCTGGCTTACCTGATGGATCTTGATGATAAAATGTATTATTAGCTAAAAATGTTATCATGCTTACCTTATCTGAAGACCAGTAGTCCAGAATCGTGTTCTTAGGTCCTATCATTCCGCTGTCTTTAGCCCAAACAGTTCTGCCAATTTCAACAGTATCTCTAAGCTGATATATAGCAACGCGTATTGCCTCCCATTTACCGATAATGAGTTCGCGATTGAACTCACCTAGAACAGGTTGC
This sequence comes from Flavipsychrobacter sp., assembly GCA_024508935.1. GTDB lineage: Bacteria > Bacteroidota > Bacteroidia > Chitinophagales > Chitinophagaceae > Polluticoccus. The sequence goes on from JANINW010000039.1 coordinate 1,514, forward strand.
TTTTTAGGCTCAGTCGTAGTTTCCTTTTTACAAGCTGCGAAGCTTGCGATAGCTATAACTACAGCAATTAGTTTGTATCTCATAACAGGCTATTTTTCGATTATAATTTCACCCGCTTCGATAGCATTATCAAGCTCTATCCAATAATTGATGGGTTCCCCAACCCCTACAACCGCGTATATGGAGTACTCGCCTTTGCGCATTCCCGAACTCATAAAGGCCTTTACATTCGCCTTTCGTCCTCTGGCACTTGAATTCAAATAGGCTTTTGTGGAACCATCCTCAGTAGTTTTGGACATGACGGCGGTCTGGGA
>JANINW010000039.1:1985-2193 GCA_024508935.1 Flavipsychrobacter sp.
CTGGGATTGATAGATAAAGGCATAGCGTTTGTCTGGTAGCGAGCCTTTACCGATGTTCAGTGCATCTCCAACTTTAACTACATGACCGCTCTGGGTCTTAAAGCCGTTCTCATTGTAATACTGCCTGATCTTACCGTGGCCCATCTTTGAAACATCTTGCTCTTGACCGGTGGCGTGGATTGAGAAAAGCCCCATACAAATCGCAAGG
>JANINW010000040.1:0-236 GCA_024508935.1 Flavipsychrobacter sp.
TCTTGTGATGAAAACTTTTTTCGCTGCCTTGTCTACTGTGAAATCAAATAGCAAGTTGTTTGTCATTTCTTTTGTTTTTTCATTGTTGATAATACGTTGTCAAGTTGGTTAAACCTGGTTTCCCAGATTTTACTGAGCTGGTTCAGCCATTGGTCAATCTCTTTCATTTTTTCTATTTGAAGTGAATAGTAAATCTCTCTTCCTTGCTGTTCCTGTTTTACCAGTTCGCATTCAGT
>JANINW010000040.1:246-839 GCA_024508935.1 Flavipsychrobacter sp.
TATCTCGTCTCATTGTTTGAATCTTTAGGAGGTGCTAGTTTTAGAAACCGTTCGGTTGCAAATATATATGCAACTATTTGGTTTCGCAAATATTTTCCCCGGTTATTTTTGGAAGATGATTGAATAGGGGAGTATAGTGGAGTTTGCAGAGACAGATAGTAAGTATATAGTTACAAGAAGCCCCGCATAAACTAACGTCATGTAGCTTGATGCTGCGGATGCTCCTTGTAACTGGCGATAGCGAATACCTAAAGGACAGGTGTTAGCTTATTTGGCTCCGTAGTCTTACCATCAAATTTTTCTTCCTTCTTTTCTGCTTCTTCTTTGGTAGACCGTACAATGCGATCTTTATGCTGAGGAGGACCGTATAAAGTGTAAAGCTTTAAATCTTCCTTCGTGTCGCTATTGATCACATTATGCTTTGCACCTGCGGGCACTAACAGTACGTCGCCATCATGTAACCTGTATTGATGTCCATCAACAAAGCACCTGGCCTTGCCTTTTTCAATGCGGAAAAACTGGTCTGCATCTTTATGTGTTTCCTCGCCAATTTCTTCGCCGACCTTCAGGCTCATTACTACCAACTGGAGGCG
>JANINW010000040.1:898-2190 GCA_024508935.1 Flavipsychrobacter sp.
CTATGGTGTCCTTTTCAATGTTCGATTTAAAACCTTTCATGGCTTATTGTTTAAAGGTTGAATAATTGATGTGTGCAATTGAGACAACCTTAAAACTATTCTCTTGAGCAGAGCTAATCAATGACGGCTATTATTCAGGATTGTGACACCTGTCAGCAAACGAACATTTAATTTGGTGATGCAGATAAAAAGCCCGGGCTCTCCAGCATCTTTTCTCATGTAAAAGATTACGGAAGAAGACACCGTGCGACTGCTGTGCCGGTATTAGCGGTGATGTTTATTTGCACCATCAAACTTCTTTATTGCTTCGGGTGTTACAGGTGTAAACAAATTTATGAGGTTGCCATCCGGGTCGCGGAACAGGAGCGACTTATTACCCCAGGGCATTGTTGTGGGTTCTTGTACAAGACAGTTTTGAAGTAACGCTGCTAACCTTTCATAGTCTTGTTCTACATCATCTACTTTAAACTCGATGATGGCAGTACGATTTTGCGCCTGCGCAACTTCGGTTCCACCAAAGAATTGTAGGGTATTGGTACTGCCGATGGCTAAGGTTGCCGAAGGCGTTTGCAGTTCGGCAAAATCCGGCGTGTTACCTGTTCATAAAATTTGACCAGGCCTTTAACGTCGTTTGTAATGATGCGCACCGATACTAAATTCATAATTTGTTTCATTGTTTTCACAAAGAAACAGGGGCACTATGACAAGGGTGTGTCAGGGGTGATGAACATTTTTTCTTTTGCCAACAAATACTCCTGCAATGTTAGCTTATGTGGTGTAAATTGTTCCTGGAGAGGCTCCGATTTTATTATCCTGTCTAAACGAAACATCCTGTAATCGTTCCGCAGGCGGCAGTATGCAATTACCAGCCAGCTTTCCTGCTGGCTATAATACAATGCAAAGGGTTCTATTTGCCGTTCTGTTATTTCACCTTTTTGGCCTGAACGGTAACTAATATTTAAAACAGTAAAGGTTGTCAATGCCTGTTGAATTAAGCTTAGTGAATTGCTTGTAGCCGTTTGCGCAATAAAAGGGCTAATGGCAATCCGGTCGGCCAGCAACTCCATCTTTTGTTTTGTTGAATACATCAAAACAGCCTTTATCTTGTTCATGGCCCCGGTGTATTCTTTTGCCAAAGAACGATCGCTGTTTTTTATTACCAATTGCTCAAGGATAACCATGGCATTGGCTTCGCTTTCGGAGAACATGACCGGAGGCACTTTATATCCCTCCATCAGTGAATACCCTTTTCCTTCTTCCGGCAATATGGGAACGCCTGCTCCTTCCAAAGC
>JANINW010000041.1:0-765 GCA_024508935.1 Flavipsychrobacter sp.
CCTTTGGGCTGCCGCTGAAAGTGAAAAAAATGATATGACAAGTAAAAAAATAAAGCCTTTCATTATTTATTCCTGCTGATAAAAAATCGTTGTAACACTTTCACGTAATCTTCGTCTGTGCGCACATGCAATAAACTACATCCTGCTTTTTTGAAGGTGTCGATGCAATAGTCGGTTACCCGAAAAAATTCCTTTTCGTATTCATAACGCACAAATGAGCTGCTAGTATCAATCCATTTTTGATTGCCTGTTTCAGCATCTTCAACCCGAAGCATTCCTACACGGGGCAAGGTTTTATCCATCTTATCGTACAGCTTTACACCAATTACATCATGCTTATTTCCGGTAATACGCAAGGCATCCCCATAATTGGCATCGATAAAATCGCTCAAGATAAAAGAAATACTTTGCTGCCTCGTAGTGTTTGCAAAATACTTCAATGCGGAACTTAGTTGAGTAGTGCTGCTTTTTGCCTCAGCAGATAACAATTCTCGTACAAGAAACAAGGCATGCTGTTTTCCCTTTTTTGGCGGAATGTATTTTTCAATTTTATCGCTGTATAAAATTGCTCCTACCTTGTCGCCGTTGTTAACTGCCGAAAAAGCAATGACGGCTGCTATTTCTGTTGCGATATCTTTTTTGGTAGCATTAATGGTTCCGAATAAAGAACTGGCACTAATATCAACAAGAAGCATTACAGTCAGTTCTCTTTCTTCTTCAAATACTTTGCTAAACGGATGCCCAAATCGAGCGGATACATTCCAG
>JANINW010000041.1:775-1771 GCA_024508935.1 Flavipsychrobacter sp.
AGTCAATAAAACGAATATCATCGCCTGCAGCATATTCACGAACTTCTTTGAAGGACATTCCTTTTCCTTTAAATGCACTGTGATATTCTCCTGTAAAAAGATCAGTCGCAAGCTTCTTGCTTTTGATCTCGAGAATGCGAACCTTCTTTAGTATATCGGCTGTTGTACGCAAGTTTTACTTTTAAGGAAGATCAACTTTTTGAAGAATCTGGTCAATTACATCTGTTATTACAATATTCTCTGCCTCGGCCTCGTAAGTTAGTCCAATACGATGTCGCAATACATCTACGCAAATGCTTCTTACATCTTCAGGAATAACATATCCTCTTTTATTAAGAAATGCAACAGCCTTTGAAGCTATAGCAAGGTTAATACTTCCACGAGGGGAAGAACCGTATGAGATCAATGGCTTCAAATTATCCAAACCATATTCTGATGGATTACGAGTGGCAAACACAATATCCAAAATGTATTGCTCCACTTTTTCATCCATGTAGATATCTCGAACCATTTGGCGTGCACTGACGATTTCCTGCACAGAAACAACAGGATTTACCTTCGGTGCAGTAAGGCCCTGAACATTTTGACGAATAATAATTTGCTCTTCGCTGCGGGATGGATAACCGACGACTACTTTCATGATGAAGCGGTCAACCTGGGCTTCCGGTAATGGATAAGTACCTTCCTGCTCCAATGGGTTTTGTGTTGCAAGTACGAGGAATGGTTCATCCAATTTGTAATCGGGAGTAAACTGGATACGGCTAAAATTTGCATGAATGGCTAGCGAAAGCGATTTAATGGTAAGCGTTTTTGCGAGACCGGGAACACCTTCCAACAAAACGTGACCATTACTTAAAAGGCCAATCAACAAACGATCAAGCATGTAGCTTTGACCAACGATTACTTTTCCAACTTCATTACGGAGACCATCAATAAACCTTCCTGCATAGCCGATTCTTTCATTGAGCTGACGAATATCTTCTGAAGTTCTGAACA
>JANINW010000041.1:1781-2138 GCA_024508935.1 Flavipsychrobacter sp.
AGGTTTAGGTTCTTAAAATACTTCTCTGCTTTAGCAATAATTCTGCCGCAAAGCTAAAATTCCGATTTTTAACCAATTGGCCTGAAAAATGCTTGTAGTTTTTACCACTGCTAATTTAGCTTCGATAAAAAATTACTTATGAAATATACCTTTTTCATCGTTTCCATTTGCCTTTGTACTTTATCCTGCAAAAAAGATTCAAATAGTGGAGGAGACAAAACACAGTTGCTTACCAGTGCTGATTGGAAATATGATAACGGAGGTATTGGCGATGCCAATGGGAACGTTCTTTTTGATTTCAGCACGTTGGGTGTTATACCTGCTTGCTCATTAGACAATACGGTTAAATTTAATTCA
>JANINW010000042.1:0-646 GCA_024508935.1 Flavipsychrobacter sp.
TCCCAATCTGGAATATGCACAAGCCATTCCCGGCATCAACAACGGAAGAGGCATTGGCATTATTGAAACAAGAACATTGACTGGTATTGCTGATGCAGTGGCGTTGATTGAAAATTCAAAATCATGGACAAAGACCGACACTAAACAATTGCAGGATTGGTACAAACAATATCTGAACTGGATGCTTACGAGCAAAAATGGAAATGATGAACATCATGCAAAGAACAATCATGGCACATGGTTTTATGTGCAGGTTATTGATTTTGCCTTGTTCACCGGGGATAAGAATAAGGCATTGCAAGCAAAAAACGTCTCGATAGCCAACTAACAAAAGAAGGAACATTTCCGTTGGAACTCGAAAGAACCAATGCACTTGGCTACAGCACATTTAATACTTCTGCATGGCTCCAGGTAGCTACACTTGCAGAAAAGATTAGTGTTGATCTTTGGCATTATAAAACCAGTAAGGGGACAAGTTTACAAAATGCAATTGACTGGCTCCTGCCCTATGCTTTGAATGAAAAACAATGGACTTACCAGCAAATTGGCGCTTATAATGCCAATGAATTTTATCCATTGTTATTACAGGCAGCAAATAAATTCCATGATGAGAAATATTTAAAGAAAGCAAATGAAATCAATGGCG
>JANINW010000042.1:665-2123 GCA_024508935.1 Flavipsychrobacter sp.
AACTGGTATACAAATTTGACCTGCCCAGTGTAATAAAAATCTTTATTATCAGGATTGCCTCTTTGTCCTCCGCTCGGATATTGTGCAGACGAACTGATCTCGTCTCCCCTGAATGTAAGCTGTTTTACAATTGCAAGTTTCTTATCGATTAATGTAGCATCAGGATAAGTTGTACTCACATCATCAATGTAGTCGGTAAAAGTTTTTCTGAAAAGAAAGTCAAGTTTTAAAGCCATCCTGTTATTGATGCTGTATTGAATACCCGCACCAAAAGGAATTTGAAATTGTGTTATTGCATATTCAGGTATGCCGGGCAGCATCATACCCTGCCCTTCTGTTCCCAGGTCATGTAATTTCTGTTTGTTGCCATACCGGTCAGTTGTGGTTGGATTAAAGTGAAACAGCCCGCCACCTGCTTCAATGTAAGGCGTGTATTTTCCAAGGTTTACAGGATAGTATTGTAACAACAGGTTAAGTTCCCATACATTCGACTTAAAGTTGAGATTTCTCGCAATCAATGCAGGCTTATCATTTTTTTTATCGTCAGCTCTTAATCTTGCGTAAGAAAGGCCAAGCCCAAGCCCAAATTGTTTTGAAATATTATAGCTGCTCCCAAACGATGCTGCTAACCCAGGTTGACCAAAAAAGCTGGTCTTTTCAGTAAGATCACCCTCGTAGGCTGCAGCTCCGAGTCCGATTTCAATATTGTATTTGCCTTTTGTAAACAAGGCTTGCGGATCATTATCTAATTTTTTGTCTTGTGCTTTTGAAATAGTAGATAGGGAAAGTACACAGCTTGTCAGTATAGCAATCTGGATTCTCATATTCAGCTTTGATTTGAGAGCCAATTTAATGAAGATTAAAACTAATTTTTTGTGTTTGCTAAAATTGCTGAACGCTTTGCCAATTTTATTGCTTAATGAGGTTCTCGTTTTGATGGCCGCTATTGACAGACGGCGTCCCCTTCTGCGATACAGAAATCTGCGAACTTCACTTCTTCGTCTCTCAAGTAAGATGGATTATTGAGACTTCTGTAAATGCCCCATTTCGGTCTGCAAAAGGTAGTGCTCTCTCGCCAGAGATCAATATGGTCTGTGCTACAAGTGAGCAACACGGCACCATCATTGATCCTTTTGATTGTTATTTCGTAATGACCATCCGTTTTGTAAATAAGCTTCTCGGTTACTTCCACCCATGTTCCTTTAAATGGAGACAAATCAACTGTTTTTAATTTTCCGAGTGTTGAAGAAGAGTTGTTACCTGTATGAATGATCTCTAATTGTTGAGGGTTACCCGCTCGTGGCGTAATGGTAATAATTGGTGCACCGTCATTTCCATCACCAGCTTTTATTTGGTGAATATGCGTAAAACTTGGCGATGGCTGAAACCCTGCATCAAGTTTAAATTTCCATCGATACGTCACGGTTTCATTTAACTGCCCTTTCAAGCTATCTGCAG
>JANINW010000043.1 GCA_024508935.1 Flavipsychrobacter sp.
TCTGCAGGAAGCCGGGCAATTCATTGAAGTGATAGAAAAACGCCAGGGGCTGAAAATAGGTTGTATTGAAGAAGTAGCCTACCGCAAAGGATTTATTGACAGGACACAACTGATGGCCTTGGCCAATAAGTATATGAAAAGCGGCTATGGTAAATACCTGGAGATGATAGCCAACGAAAAATAATGCAGGTCATTATTGTTTCGCAATAAGCCATTAAATTCGCATCCCGCTACACTGTGGCGGGATTTGTTTTAAAAAACAGGAAGATGATAGTTTACTTTTTACCGGTTATCTCTGCTATAATAGGATGGATCGTATTTTCGATAGCCGCTAATATGATATTGCGCCAGGCAAAAGAAACCTTGCAAAAACGCCGTCCTGAGCTTGCTGCAAAGCTGGGTGCATGGGTATCTGCCGAATTAAATGCAGGAGACATCGCTTCCAAGCTCAAAGACCCAAACCAACTCAAAGCAGTACACCCGCTTATAGAGCATCATCTTGATAGTTTCCTGAAAGTGAAGCTGCAGGAGAAACTGCCGGTCATTTCTATGTTTGTGAGCGAAAGCATGCTGGAGCAGGTAAAGGAAGGCATGATAGAAGAAATAGAGCTGCTGCTGCCGGAAGTAATTAGTAAATACGCAGATTCACTCTCTGAGAAAATGGACTTTGGCAAGATCGTAACGAATAAACTCTCTGCCTACCCTGCCGAAAAACTCAATAGCCTGGTAGACGCTGCCATTGGCAAAGAACTGAATAAGATAAAAATGGCAGGTGCCATCGGCGGCCTGGTTATAGGGCTTGTCAATATGTTGCTGGTTTTATTATTCTAACTGCTGACACGCTCCTTTCCTGTCACCATCTGGAGCCATTAGCTAATCAGCATATCAGCTAATTATTACATTAATTTATACCTACCTTAACGGTTTTTCGTTGCAAAAAGCAGCGTAAAACCGTAATTTTGAAGGCAAATAAACTACCCGGATGCCGCATTATTATTCCCTCGGAAATATTCCGCATAAACGTCATACCCAATTCAGAAAACCGGATGGCGGTTTATATTCTGAGCAGCTATTCAGTACCGAAGGTTTCTCGTCCAATTCTTCTTTGCTTTACCATATCTACCCTCCTACGCAGATCATAAAAGTAGAAGAGCCAAAAGATGTAAAGCCAAAGCCTGCCCACGATAATATCCTGAAGCACCGCAGCTACCAGGGTTTTAATATTAAGCCTGCTGCCGATTACCTGGATAGCCGTAAGATAGTACTGTTCAATAACGATGTGCAGATAAGCCTGGCAGCACCGCAAACAAGCACCAAAGATTATTTCTTTAAAAATGCCGATGCCGACGAAGTGCTGTTTGTACACGAAGGCACCGGTACTTTGAAAACACAATATGGCCAGCTGCCGTTCAGCTATGGCGATTACCTGGTGATACCGCGCGGTACTATCTACCAGGTAGACTTTGATACCGAAAACAATCGCCTGTTCATTGTTGAATCGTTCAGCCCGGTAACTTTCCCTAAGCGTTACCTGAGCAAATACGGCCAGTTGCTGGAACATGCACCGTATTGCGAACGCGATATACGCAAACCGCAAAACCTGCAAACCATAGACCAGAAAGGGGAATTCCTGATAAATGTGAAGAAGAAAGGACTGATGTACCCGATATGGTATGCCAACCATCCTTTCGACGTAGTAGGATGGGACGGATGTGAATATCCTTATGCCTTCAGCATACACGATTTTGAACCGATAACCGGCCGCGTACACCAGCCGCCTCCCGTGCACCAAACCTTTGATGCACATAATTTCGTTATCTGCTCTTTCTGCCCGCGTTTGTTCGATTATCACCCTCAGGCCATACCTGCACCATACAACCACAGCAACATTGACAGCGATGAAGTGTTATACTATGTAGACGGTGATTTTATGAGCCGTAAGCATGTAACCCGTGGTATGATAACCCTGCACCCTGCAGGCATACCACACGGACCGCACCCCGGTGCTGTAGAAAAAAGCATAGGTGCCAAAGAAACACAGGAGCTGGCAGTGATGGTAGATACCTTCCATCCGCTGCAAATGACGGTAGACGCACAA
>JANINW010000044.1:0-209 GCA_024508935.1 Flavipsychrobacter sp.
AACGGACATTGGGTATGTTCCTTCAAAGAACATATCTCGCATTACCGGGAAAGGCACATTCTTAATAGCCTTAACCTCTTCAAGATCGACGTACCCGAGTTCCGGTGACCCCATTCCCAGGTCACATAAGCCAAAGGCGATATTCGGTGTTTCCGGATCTAACTCACTTATCAGCCACTGACACCCTGTAAAAAGGATGTGTAGCCTTA
>JANINW010000044.1:222-1159 GCA_024508935.1 Flavipsychrobacter sp.
GTGATCCTGATCCCGGTTCCTGCCGTTTTCTATAAGCTTTTGATATTGTTGTTCTGTAAAAAGTGTCATGATCTCTTCCTTTCTGAAGATGGATGGTTAGAAGTAATGCCCAATTGCTCCATAGAGAGCGATGCAAGAAGAAAATTGGATGGGCGGTGAATGCCGAAGGCAGAGGAATTTTGTTCTTGCATCCAGCGAACTGAGCAATTATTACTTCCCCTTAACCATCCTTTTGTCTTCAGAAAGGAAGTGGTCATACCTTTTGGCACAATTCAAAAGCTTATAGAAATGGGCCGGTTTCCCGGCCCGCATAGTCTAAGGTTGTAGTTTTTTCAGAAACGCTACCGCTTTCGAAGCGTTGTTAGCGGCTGAAGTGATCAGGTGTTTGTTCCCTTTAAGTGCTTCCAGCCAGGATGCGATATAGCTTGCATGTTCTTTGCGTGGCTCTTTGCTAATTTGTAATTCGGCGCAGAGGAAAGCAGCACCTAATTCAGCAAGAAGTTCTTCGGCTGCATAGGCATGATCACCAAACCGTTTGCCGAATTCCCGTCCCAAACGGTTCGGGTGCCCCGACCAGTGGATCAGCTCATGGAATAGCGTGCTGTAGAGGTTCTCCGTTGCTGTGCTGTGTTCAGTATCCACGAACGCCGAGACTTTAGGCATTCTGATCTGGTCGATAGATGGTTTATAGCAAGCTTTTACGCCGGTGTGTTTAACAACCGCCTTCGTGTTATGTACAAACTGATCTGCATGCAATAAGCGTTCTGCCAATGGTGCTTGAGAAATTGTTTCATTTGCCAAAGGGTCAAAGCTGTTTAGCTGACAACGGTTAAATACTACGTAAGACTTGATAAACGGGATTTTCTTCAATTCGCCATCCTCTTCTTTCTCTATGAAATCATAGTAGACTACCATGGTGCCCTTCTCACCCTTACGA
>JANINW010000044.1:1169-2066 GCA_024508935.1 Flavipsychrobacter sp.
ATTCTTTCTCACGGGCAGAACCCCAGAGCAATAAGATGTTAACCCCGCTGTAGGCCTTTTGAGAGATGCCGTTTTGCGGAATCCGGAAGGATGTATCATTCACTTTCCAGGGACGCTGCCAGGGAGTTGTACCTTCTTCCAGATACTTGATGATGGTATCTGTGACTTTTTGATAAATATCGACTTTAGGCTTTTCATGGATATGTTCCGGAAGTGTTTGAGCGATTTGTTTCATGGGTTAATGGTTGCAGGTGATAAAAACGTAAGGCATAGCGACCAAATCAACTTGAAAATTGACTTGCGCGAGGAAGCCGCAGGCGGGGAATTTTATGGTTGATGCCGGGAGTGACTTACGTATCACCGACCGCAAACCATTGGCCCATTCCGTGAAAGGGACATTACGAATTGACAGGCATTCCAATATGTGCAGTTTCAAACGCCTGGATCGCTTTAAAAATGCGTAACGCTATTTGTGGCACGATTGCGTTTCCGTACAGCTTGACTGACTGGTTTTTCCATTTTGAAAAGGTAATTCCGTCCAGTTCGGTGGGAAGCCCATCATCTCCGCCACAAAGCGGGGATTGAGCTGGCCAGTTGTTCCACTCCGTTCCTGAACTTGAGAAACGAGGTCCTGGCCTTTCCATTTTCGGGATTTCCTGCGGTAGCGGTGATCGCTTGTGGTAGGTGTAGGCAGAAGGTTTGCCCAACGGCATAGGGTGATGCTGTGCATACTGCCCGCCTTTACCTGCGAGCTTTTCATCTTTGCCGTTGCGCCGTTGGCATCCATTGTGGTTGGTGTCGGGATCAAGCGTTGCCAGTTCAGACGCACATAGGCACTCAGCGAGCTTACATTGTCTGTATTCTCCCCCTTGCGTAGTTTCTCTGCAAGGCCGGGTG
>JANINW010000045.1:0-455 GCA_024508935.1 Flavipsychrobacter sp.
GATTTTCTTATGCTGATGCGTAATTTCTTTCTCCTGCATACGATTTGGTTTTAGAAAGATGCCAGCTTCTATAAATAATCAAAAGAACAATCGGGATTAAAGCGTTGTTCATTTGCTGTGGAAGGAAGAACCATAACAATGCTAAAACAATCGTCAACCAAAATACAATACGAAAATAGTTTTTAACCCATGACCTGGTACTATGAACAAAAAAAGCCATCACCACGTTTGTTGGCAAAGCCCAAAGCAGGTTATAATTATTCTGGCAAACCTTATGGTCTGTTCCAAACCACATGAACAAAAGAAGAATGCCTGCTAAACCGAGTGCAAAAAAGAAAAGAAAATCAAATACAGTCACAGTTGTCCTGGCCCATTTTGCCGGCAGGAATGATAATAATAGAACAACCAATAGGAGGAAACTAAAAACAACACCCGGGGTGAAAAACGATTTGTCC
>JANINW010000045.1:499-2034 GCA_024508935.1 Flavipsychrobacter sp.
GTTGAACACAACGGGAGTATTTGCATTCTTTGCTACAATATCACCGGCCCTCGTAGTACAATTGTCAAAAAGAAAATCGTAACGATAATAACGGTTTGGTTCTTCAGCATTGGTTTGAAGTGCTGCAAATAATTTTTGTTTCTCATCACAACTCAATTGAATTTCCTGTTCCTCCACACTCCTGCTTTGCAATCGGTATTCGTAAAGAAAATCGTTGAAGTCTTCTACCGATAAAAAATAAAGAAGTTTTCCTCTTATGAACTTTGTATAAAAATCAGGACCAAATTCAAAGGTTCCGTAATTAAAAACAAGATCAGCTCCTCTTGAAGCATCCTGTACTCTCAAAGCTGTATGACCAAAAGTGGAATACAATTCTTCACCAGGTGCGCAGGTAAGCAAACTAATTCGAAGGTCACAGGAGTCCTGGCCAAATAGATTCCCAATAGACAACAGCTGTAAAATGCTGAACTGTAAAAATAGATGGAGCAGTCGCTTTTTCAATTACGGAATTTTGTTGGAGCAAGATAATTAAAACGGCCCTGTTTTGATTTTCGTCAATGTTAAAGAACTCTTTGCTTTTTTTGACTATTTTGGCAACGATGAAGGAAGATGAAATACGTGAATTGCAAAAAGAACTGGAACAATTGAGCAGGGAAGTTCAATTGCAGCGGGAAAAAATTTTTCAATTGCAGCAAAGGATTTCACAACTCACCAATACACAGACCCTAATAACTCCTCCAGTGAGTAGAGTTCAATCGCAACCAAAATTCTCTCTTGAAAACTTTATTGGGCCTATCCATTGGTGTTAAATATGCCATTGATGCCAACCTTATTTCCGAAGGAATGCGAATCACACTCGCTTATGTTGCCGGCTTAGTCTTATATCTTTTATCACTCCAGTTAAGAAAGAAATACACATTGTTTAGTGCCATCCTTTTTAGCGGCGGAATGGCTTCCCTATACTTTACAACCTATGCAGCGTATGTGTACTATAACATGCTTTCTTTCGCTTTGGCATTTGTCATCATGGTGGCATTCACTATTTATACAGTGTACGAAGCCATAAGATATAACCGGCAGGAAATTGCTTTGCTTGGGTTAGTGGGAGCTTATGGCATTCCATTTCTCATCAGCAAAAACGCCGACCGTGCCGATCTGTTCTTTTTATACATTTCACTTATTAATCTTGGTGTCATCTATCTATCGGTCAGAAAACTTTGGAAGACAGTTGGAATTGTGGCTCAAGCAATAACATGGATTTTGTTTATTGGGTGGGCGGCTACGAAGCACGATCAACAATTTAAATTAGCGACTACCTCCTTCATGGTTCTTTTCTTCCTGGTTTTTTTGTTTGCCGTACTTTCTTACAAATTGCTTCAAAAGCGTTCGCTGCAAATCAGTGACGCCTATCAACTGGTAATGAACAATGTCGCTTTATACATTGCCGCTTTATTTCAATTTGGCTTTTCAGAGAAAACTTCCAATAGCGACCTTGCCATGATAACGCTGATTGTGTCCGCAGTAGTTGCCCTGCA
>JANINW010000046.1:0-923 GCA_024508935.1 Flavipsychrobacter sp.
CTGTAAAACATGTCCGGCAGTTCAGTCCTTTTCTGATCGTCACTCTTACACCCGGTCATAAAAACAATCAGCGCCGCCCATAACCAATTCAACTGAACTCTCATTGAAAATAATTCTTTTTGTATCCCCTGTAGATCCTCCATATTCCATACAAAATGAAAAGCACCCCTAGTCCTTTCCTATTGATCTCTCCTAAAGTACCAACCTGGTACAACAGTAATGCAATTCCTATCGCAATAAAAAGACCACCCATGGTGAAATCCATGAATGATCTTATTCTCGTTGTTTTTTTTCTCTGCTGTTCCTGAAAATCCTCAAGCATAAATTCTTTTGAAGTTAGCAATTTAAAAAAAAGTTTACTCTTCTACCCCGATAAATGTCACTGGCTGAGTGAAAGCCCTCGCTACAGGTTGTCCATTTTGAATGGCAGGTTTCCACTTAGGCATTTTCTTTAATACACGTATTACTTCATTATCAAAAACTTTTCCGGCAGATTGCATCACTTCAAAATCAGTTACAGTTCCATCAGCAGAAACAAAGAATCGAATAGACACAATTTTTTTATCTCCGGGTTCCAATTGTGCCGGCGGAACTAAATTTCTTCTTAAGAAGTTTATCCAGGCGTCTGCACCACCAGGAAATTCGGGTTCGCGTTGGATTGGCGCTACCGTAGCCTCAACTTCTTTTTTAACTGGAATTTCTTGAGGTACCTGTTCTTTTACAATAGGCATATTGTTGTAGTCAGCACCGTCCACATTTCGATTAGATATAAGACTGTTCAGCAGATCATCTTGATTAGCTATAGGATTCGTTACAAGTTTATCCTCTCTAATTACGATGTTATTGAAGGCTCTTTGTTTTATTGGTGGCAGAGGAGTTATCTGTTTAGGCCGAATGGGCTCAACTTTTTTTATATCAGGCGG
>JANINW010000046.1:977-1548 GCA_024508935.1 Flavipsychrobacter sp.
AATTCCGAGTGCGACGCTAAGCCTGGTGTTGTAATTTTTTCTCAGTACATAAGCGCCATATTGTTTGTTGCGGTTATCAAAGAGGATGTCTAATACATCGGCTCTCAGTATCTCATTGCTGGTCATAATTGTAGGTTTAATGTGCATGAATGATAATGAACCAGGATAAGGGATGATTGAAGGTTACCGGCAACTGCAATCTTTGCTATTGAGATGAATGAAGTTTTCTTTTCCATAACTTTTTCAAAAAATCTTTAAACGACACTTATGTTAATTTTGCGCAGCAAAAAATAAACGATGAAAATTTTAATGGTGTGCTTAGGTAATATCTGCCGGAGTCCTTTAGCAGAAGGCGTTTTGAAATATAAGGCGAATCAGGCAGGATTGAATTGGCAAATTGATAGCGCAGGAACTAATGGCTATCATGTGGGAGAAGCGCCGCATCACCTTTCACAAAAAGTGGCAAGATTGAATGGCATTGATATTTGCGAACAAAGAGCAAGACGATTTGTAAAAGAAGACTTTGATCGTTATGATAAGATTTATGCAATGGCCGATGATGTTCTTGACG
>JANINW010000046.1:1613-1974 GCA_024508935.1 Flavipsychrobacter sp.
TTGATCTCTTTATGAACGAATTGCATCCTGGTAAAGATTATTCTGTTCCCGATCCCTGGTATGGACCGGAGCCAGGCTACCATGAAGTGTATAAGATGATTAATGAAGTTTCTGATGCTATTATCCGCAAATACGCTAATGAACCTGCTAACAAATAACCGTAAGCTGTGCGTTTTTACTTTTTACTTTTGAATTTATGAAACCTTCTCTTCCGCAAGGCACTCGTGATTTTGGTCCTGATGTTGTTCGCAAAAGGCAATACATCTTAAATACCATCAAATCTGTTTTTGAATTGTATGGATTTCAACCATTGGAAACACCTGCAATGGAAAACCTGGATACGTTAATGGGAAAGTATGGA
>JANINW010000047.1 GCA_024508935.1 Flavipsychrobacter sp.
CGCATAAAGAGATAAAGTCAAATTTTATACTCAACAACAATATTTTGTCTTACAACATCTCCTTCCCCTTGGGGGAAGGCCGGGATGGGGCCCTTTTTATCATAGACCCTGTTCTTAAATGGGGTACCTATTACGGTGGTGCCGGTGTAGACAATATATGGGATATGGAGGTAGATACTTTGGGAAATACGTATTTAGTTGGTGGTACGACCAGCAGTTCTAATATTGCTAGTGTCGGTAGTTATCAGCAAAGTTATGTTGATAGCGGCGATGCTTTTATTGTGAAATTTAATAACAGCGGTCAACGCATCTGGGCATCTTATGTGGGTGGAATAAATAAAGATTTATTTAATGGAACAGGCCTTAATAAATCAGGAACATTGGTATATGCCGGAGGGTCACTGGGAACACCAGGTTTGGCTACTACAGGAGCTTTTAAAACGACTTCAGCTCCATTCGGGATTGGTAATGGCTATGTAGTTTGCTTTGATGCAAACGGAAACAGGCAATGGGCAAGTTATTACGGCACTTATTCTCCAGGTAATGCAATGGCGTATATTCAAGATATTGCGGTCAATAATATAGGTGACATTTATATCTGTGGCTCAACAGGTAGCGATAATACTATAATTACCAGCGGTACACATCAAACTATTTTTGCGGGTGGCACATATGATGCTTTTGTGGCTAAATTCAGTAGCTCGGGCTCAAGAATATGGGGGACATTCCTCGGAGGTATAGGGGATGAAGATTATTCACATATTTGTACAGATTATAACGGCAATATCTATTTGAGTGGGCGGACAAATAGTAGCAATAACATTACCAGTACAAGTGCATATCAATCCGCTTTAGGCGGTGGCACTGATGTTTACCTTGCAAAATTTGATAATACCGGCAAACGAATTTGGGGTACATACTATGGTGGCGCTAATTATGACGATGCCAGGGCAATAGACTATGACATGAGGGGAAATATTTATTTTGCAGGCACCTCACTTAGTAATAATAATATTGCCAGTCCTGGTGCATATATTACCAGCTATAGTGCCGCAAACAATAATTACTTTGCCAAATTTGATACTTCAGGGGCCCGTCAATGGGCAAGTTATTACTACGCATCTACCTCAATTCACGCAGACATACGCGGTTCTGTATTACTTCAGGGAGCTACATCCATCACCGGCCTTGCAACCCCAGGGGCATATAAAAGCATTACATCAGGCATAAGAGACATTCTCATATCCCGCTTCTCTGATGCAGGAAATCGTATGTATGCCACATATTACGGAGGAAATGGAATTGAAGGAGCAAGCAGTACAAATGGTGCAGGCTTTGTATCCTCAAGCAATAACAAAATATGTGTTGGTTCGCTTACAAACAGCCTAACCAATATAGCAACTGCAGGTGTATATCAGACAAGCTATAATGGCCCGGGAGTAGAAGGATCGTCTGATATAGACGACGCTTTCCTTATTCAATTCGACCAGGACACCATGGTCAATTTCATTCAGCCGTTTATGGATACGCTGTTTTGTGTCGGGGATAGTATACATATAAAATATGCCGTTACATGGCCTTTCCGCAGCGGTAATACCTTCACGCTACAATTAAGCAATGCCAGCGGCAGCTTTACCAGTCCTACCACATTAGCCACAGTTACAGGTAGTGTCGGCGGTACATTCAATACGGTAATGCCTGCAGTAACAACAGGTACAGGTTACCGCCTGCGCATCATTGCTTCGGCACCGGCAGATACCAGCAGTGATAATGGCATAGACATCAAAGTGCGGCCTAACCCAATAACACCGGTAGCCACCGCCAATACGCCAATATGCGCCGGCCAAACGCTGAACCTCAGCAGCAGCAACAGTAGCACGGGTGTGGTATGGAGCTGGACAGGGCCGAACAGCTTTACGGCTGCTACACAAAATGCAGCTATACCCAATGTGCAAACCAATGCTAC
>JANINW010000048.1:0-318 GCA_024508935.1 Flavipsychrobacter sp.
CATTTTTACAGTTGATAGTCCTGTTATGAACACGGTTGGGTTGAGTTTTTTATACATTGCTTTTGGAGGCATTTTATGTTTTGCCGAGAGGAGCAGGCGCCTCAAATCCAGATTCTTTAAACCATTCGCATTTATAGGCAGGTATTCCTATGCAATTTATTTGGTTCACTTGATTCTTGGTCCGGCGGTTGCCAACTTATTTAGAACGCATGTTTTTGTTAATCCGAGCCTTGAATGGGCCAATAAAAGCATTTATCTCCTATCGAACATGGCAGGCGGAATTTTAATTTCCTTCCTGGTTGAACGTCCTTTCCTTGC
>JANINW010000048.1:328-1284 GCA_024508935.1 Flavipsychrobacter sp.
AATTCAGGGATGTGCAGGGAGCAGTAACAACCGTCAAGGGCCATATTATTAAAATGGATGAAGTTTCAGATCGGGAAATCATTGAAACCGATGCCGGCTTTGTAATTGGTATGGATCAAATTATTTCCGTCAACGATCGGACGCAAAACAATGTTTGTTAGCGTCAGAGCCTGAAACTTGGAGCTTGCAACCCTAAACTTTGCTAATATTTCTCTAAACGAGCAAAAAATCTCTCCACAGCTTTTATCCGTTGGCTGTTTTCCCTTACATTTGCACTCCAAATTTTCAAAGTCATGGCACGAGTATGTCAGGTAACAGGTAAGGTTCCGGTTGGCGGCCACAAGGTTTCCCACTCGAATATTAAAACAAAGCGTCGTTTCTTACCCAACTTACAAACAAAGAGGTTCTTCTTAGCTGAAGAAAACAAATGGATCACCCTTAAGTTAACCACTGACGGTATCCGTACTATCAACAAAAGAGGATTGTATAACGTTGTAAAAGAGCTCAGGGCTCAAGGTCAACATATCTAAAACTTATAACAATGGCAAAGAAAGGAAACCGTGTACAGGTAATCTTGGAATGCACAGAACAAAAAACTACAGATGTGCCTGGTACCAGCCGTTACATTACTACCAAAAACAAAAAGAACAATCCTGAGCGTTTGGAGTTGAAGAAATACAATCCAAACCTGAAAAAGGTAACCGTTCACAAAGAAATTAAGTAAGCAATTTAAACTCATTATACCATGGCAAAAGCAGCTAAAACCGCCATCAAAACAAAAGACCAGAGAGCAGCCGCAGAGGCAAAGAACTGGAGTAAAGTTATCAAGGCTGTTCGCAGCCCTAAAACCGGTGCTTATACTTTTAAAGAAGCGATCGTTCACAAGGATAAAGTGAAAGATTTCTTAGCACAGAAATAATTGGCTGGTTAATAAATTTTCCGGGAGCTGTCATTTA
>JANINW010000048.1:1294-1618 GCA_024508935.1 Flavipsychrobacter sp.
TTCTCTTGCGTCGCACTCTTGTACGTTCAGTAAGCCTATTCAACTTAATTTCGCACCACAAATAAATTTCATGGGATTTTTCAATAAGCTTTTTGGTAAAAAAGAAAAAGAAAGCCTGGATGAAGGACTTCAGAAAACAAAAGAGAACTTTTTCTCGAAAGTAACCAAGGCCATTGCCGGTAAAAGTACGGTTGACGAAGAGGTGCTTGACAATTTAGAAGAAGCTTTGGTTTCAGCAGACGTTGGCATTGACACCACTGTTGCTATTATTGATCAAGTAGAAAAAAGAGTTGCCAAGGACAAATATTTGAATACATCGGAACT
>JANINW010000048.1:1628-1961 GCA_024508935.1 Flavipsychrobacter sp.
TAAAATTCTCCAGGAAGAAATCGAAAACATTCTTACCGATGCGCCTTCTTCAAACAGTTATGATTTTCATTCCGAACTTCCAACCAAACCTTATGTAGTGTTAGTAGTCGGCGTAAATGGAGTTGGTAAAACCACAACCATTGGTAAGCTCTCTTACAATTTCAAAAAAGCAGGTAAATCTGTTTTATTAGGAGCGGCTGACACCTTTCGTGCTGCTGCAGTTGACCAGCTTACCATTTGGTCTGAAAGGACAGGCGTTCCAATTGTAAAGCAAGCAATGGGTTCTGATCCTGCTGCCGTTGCTTACGACACCGTTCAGAGTGCAATCTCTCG
>JANINW010000049.1:0-206 GCA_024508935.1 Flavipsychrobacter sp.
ATGCTAAATTCCACAATAAGCCACCACTTACATTTGTGATAGTATGTGATCCATTGATAGTAATGCTTTTGTTATCGCTAGTTCTTTTCACTTTTACGTTTTGATAAGCAACAGTGACAACAGCTCCCTGGTCTTTCCAATGCACGCCGGATGCCATTGAAACCACTACAGTTCCTGTACGAGAATAGCTGGCATTGCAGGTAGTA
>JANINW010000049.1:330-1230 GCA_024508935.1 Flavipsychrobacter sp.
GTAATAGTAATTTTTCTTGGATTGCTTGTAGAATCAAACTGCACATTGGCGTCACAAACAGCACCAAGCGTACCTTGTAAACGCCCTGTATACGAAGGTGAAGTTTCCATGGCGAGGCTAACATCATTAGACACCGCATCAACCTGGCCGGATACCCTGTTCTGATCATCGGAATGGGTTGCCAGCTGAGTTGAAGAATCAGAGGTCGAAGGCTTTGAATCTTTCTTACAAGCTGTAAAGGTTGTGATTAAGGCCAATGTAAGAATTGGCAAGAGGCGGAAATTAGTTTGCATAGGGGTCTTGTTTTTGGTAATGAGTCATTGACTTCTACTCATTACTTTTGGTTTAACGGATATTCTTTTTTATTTTCAATACAAATTGAGTTACAATATTAGTTTCATTTTTTTTGGTATGCAATAGGTATGATTTTTTTGCTTTGTAATTCAGAAAGTTCGCTTCCATCCTCCTGAAAAATCAATCCCTGATCTTACATCCTTTGAGTGCAACCATTAGTGTTTTTCAACGTATTAAACAGAAGAAGCATTCGGAATATTCACTGAAACAATCGTTCAAAACAATTTTTACTTTACCAGAAAACCCTTGCAGGTGCGTCACTCTGAAAACTTTTGGAATAGAGAAAGCAGGCTTTTTCAATTGATGCTATTATGCTTGCTCTTTTGCCAGAACAGAGCTTTCGCACAATGTCCTCCCAATATTGATTTTGAATCAGGAACATTTGACAACTGGACTTGCTACACAGGGTTTACCGCTGCGGTCAATAATAATAATGAAATAAATCTATCGGCTTCGGCTCCTGTACTGGGTGACAGGCATACTATTTTTACCGCTAATTCGGGGTTAGTTGATCCTTATGGAAAATTTTCCGTAAACTGCCCTAAC
>JANINW010000049.1:1240-1703 GCA_024508935.1 Flavipsychrobacter sp.
TCGTATTCCAGGATCCAAATCACCAGGAATTTCAGCAGCCAAGAATGGTAGTAGAAATTACAAATGTTACAGACAATTCTTTAATAAGCTGTTCTTCATTAACTTTTGTCCCTTATGGTTCAAATGTGCTTCCCGGTTTCTTTGTGTCTGATGTTGCAGGTGATGATGGTACTCCTATTTGGTGCAAAGACTGGTCGGCAGTAACCATTAATTTAAACGGACATGCCGGGAAAACCATCCGCTTATTTTTCAAAACCGCTGATTGTACATTCCGTCGTCACTTTGGATATGCATACATTGATGTCAACTCTGAATGCAGCGATGAATTTGTAGGCGCCAGTTATTGTCCGGATGATACCGCAGTGAATGTAATTGGACCCTTCGGATATCAAAATTATACATGGTTTAATAACAATTTCACCCAAACAATTGGTCATACTCAAACGCTTTATTTAAAACCACC
>JANINW010000049.1:1713-1961 GCA_024508935.1 Flavipsychrobacter sp.
GCGAGATTAGTAGATACTTTAAAAGTGAGGGCTGTAGCCGGGCCAGATCAACTTTCGTGTAATAAAGACCCGGTTCTCATTGGCTCGCCCCCTAAATTAAATTTTGTGTACAGTTGGAGTCCTTCCAGTGGATTATCTGATGCCAACATTGGAAATCCTGTGGCCACACCTGATCAAACAACAACTTATGTATTGACCAGTCGAAGTTTAGGAGGAGGCTGCCGGACCACGGATACTGTTGTTGTAAC
>JANINW010000050.1 GCA_024508935.1 Flavipsychrobacter sp.
TGGGTATAGCTGCATTTTGTGTAGCAGCCGTAAAGCTGTTAGGCCCCGCCCAGCTCCATACCACACCCGTGCTGCTGTTGCTGCTATTTAAATTAAGTGTGAGGCTCGAGCAAAGCGGGCTGTTAGCGGTAGCCACAGGCGTGGTTGGGTAAGGCGAGAGGCGCATATTCTTCCCGTTATCATCACTGGTATCGGCTGGCAGGCTGCTGATAATGCGTACCCGGTAGCCGGTACCTGCCGGTACATTAGGCAAGGCAAATTTGGCACTGCCGCTGCCGGCAGAAGAGATAGTTCCAACCGTAACGGGGCTGGCAAAACTGCCGGTGGCATTGCTCAATTGTACGGTAAAGACGTTGCCGCTGCGGAAATTATAGGTAACACCATAATTGATATGCAGGGTATCGCCTACACACAGTACTGTATCCGTAAATGGCGGTTGTATATATACCTGCGTATCGGTTAGCTGGAACTGCACCAGGAATGCGTTCCAAGGGCTGCCGGTGTATGCCGTCTGGTGGGCCAGCGGTGTAGCAATGCCATTATTGCTAGTGGTGGTTCCGGCAAAATATATCCTGCTCATTTTATTAATCACGCTTAGTCCAAAATCTAGTCCTCCATTATCTTCCACCCCCGTTCCACCATAAAAAGTACCCCATTTCAAACGGCTGCCATCGCTGCTGAAGGCGGCGATAAACGCATCATTGGACCCCTGAGCGGCTGTTTGGTAAGCCCCTGGTGTGGCTATACCATTATTCCCCGAGGCTGTACCCCTCACAAATATGTCGCCATTAGCGTGCGTGGCTATGTTGTAAATCGCTGCTCCTCCTGTGCCGCCATAATAGGTACCCCATACCCTGCCGCCGGTATTACTGAATTTCGTTAAAAATGCACTGTTGGCGGCAGGGATTGTTGTCAGGTATGCTCCGCTGGTAGCCATACCGGTAGTATTCACTGTTTTGCCACCTGCATATACACTGCCCTGGCCATCGGCCGCTACAAAAAGACTGGAGATACCAGCTAAGGCATTAGCATTGTAATAAGTACCCCATTGTCGGGTGCCGCTTGCTGTAAAGCAGGCTAAAAAATTGGAGGTTGTGCCAGGGGACAGCGTACTTATAAAAGCACCGGGGCTGGCTATGCCTGTTTGTGCCCCTGTAAACCCGCCTATAAATACATTCCCTAGCATGTCGCTGCTAACAGAGCTAATATAGGTTTGGCTACCGCTTTGAGCAACGGTGGCGGTATAAAAACTGCCCCATACCTGCGACCCTGATAAACTAAATTTCTCCAGGAACCCGCCACCGTTTGTAGGGGCCGACGGTTGATAAGTACCTGTGGTGCCTATGCCGCTTGTAAGGCCGGTATTGCCGGCAAAATATATATAGCCTGCGGCATCGTATGCCATGCAGTAAATTTCCCCGTTAAAATAGCTGTTCCACTGCAATTGGCCCAGGTTATTGAATTTTGCCAGGAAACCAGGCCCTGCGGCGGTTTGAAAAGAGCCGCCCGTGCCGGACAGGCCGGTGCTGCTGTTAGTAGCACCGGCAATGTATGCATTGCTGGTATTATCGCATGTTACGGCATATCCAAATTCAATACCTGCACCACCGTAGTATGTACCCCATTGCCGCACACCGTTTATATCAAATAATGCAAGCCCAGCATCCCAATTGTTTAATGTGGTTTGGTATGCACCAGTAGTAGCAATATTATTGGTACTGCTTGTTCGTACCAGCAGGTAGACATTCCCAGCACTATCGCCGGCTATATGACCGCCTTCTTCGGCTCCACCATAATAAGTACCCCATTTAAGAACGGGGTCAATGATGAAAAGGGCCCCATCCCGGCCTTCCCCCAAGGGGAAGGAGATATTGTAAGACAAAATATTGTTGTTGAGTATAAAATTTGACTTTATCTCTTTATGCG
>JANINW010000051.1:0-292 GCA_024508935.1 Flavipsychrobacter sp.
TAATTCACTGGCTGTTGATAAAGATGGAATTGTTTATGCAGCAGATGCGCAAACAAGAGAGCTGCATCGCTACGATCCTCATACAAACACCAGAACAGTACTTGGATTCTTAAATGTGATTCCTGCAGGAGATTTAATGTTTTATAAAAAGAAATTATTGCTGGCAGCAACTAATGGATCTATTTATGAAGTTAACCTAACTAACCCTTCTGCAAGTACTGTGTATGTTCAAAGTTCGGGTATACAGTTTTTTGGATTGATTGGAGTGCCTTTTGACTGCACCCATAATAAA
>JANINW010000051.1:302-720 GCA_024508935.1 Flavipsychrobacter sp.
GTGAAGTTCCTTTTCTTGGTTATGATGCTGCATCCAATGTTGATGATGGAAATACTTTAGGTGTTACGATCGATTCATTAGTTATTCAACCACCCTGCTTCGATAATAACAAGGCCAACTTACAGGTAAAAGCATATTCTGCCGGTTCAGGAGATTTGACCTATACATTAGATGACGTAAACATTAATACAACTGGAAACTTTCCGCAATTGGCAGAAGGGTTACACAAACTCTCTGTAAAAAATGAACAGAACTGCGTAACAGATACAGTGTTCTCTATTCAACATGGTTTATCCAGTACTATCACTATCGACAAATCAAATCCCTTTAGCTGTGTTTTACAGGATGGAACAATTAGCGTTTTAGCAAGTTCGGGCTATTTGCCTTTGAGCTACAGAATGGATAACGGGAATTTTAC
>JANINW010000051.1:730-1371 GCA_024508935.1 Flavipsychrobacter sp.
CAGGATGCGATGGGTTGCATAAAGGACACTTCGGTTATACTCACTTATCAAACGGTGCCGGATTTTTTAAGTTCGGTTAAAGTACAACCAACCTATTGTACTACTAAAACTGGAAGTATCAGTGTGAGCCTGGCTTCAGGAATCGATCCTTCAGATATCACCACTGCTATTAACAATGGCACACCACAACAAGGTTTATCCTTTAATGGTCTTGATGCAGGGAATTATGTATTGTCTATCATCTCAAAAAACAATTGCCGTTACGATACTACAGTTCGCATCAACCAATTGATAAACCCATCGCCAACAGTTACTATTAACGTAACAAACCAGTTGTGTTTTACTAACAATGGAGAGGTTAGCTGCAAAGAACCAACATCAGGTGCTGCATTTATTTCTGTTGCCGGAACGCAAGATCCTTATACATTCATGGTGGGAAATAAAACCTATACGAACAATACAGTGCTTCAGAATTTGCCAGAGAGCCAGTTCAGTGTTTTGGTTTACAACAAAGACATGTGCGTTGTAGATACGAACCTGGTAGTGTTGAAAACAGAATTATCGCCTGAATGCGAAAGAATTTTTATTCCGAATGCTTTTACTCCTAATGGCGATGGAAATAACGAATTGTTCAGAACCAT
>JANINW010000051.1:1381-1911 GCA_024508935.1 Flavipsychrobacter sp.
GGCTATAGTATTGATTATTTTGATTTGAAAGTATTCAACCGTTGGGGGCAGCTTGTTTTCACTACAACTAACAAACACTCCGGTTGGGATGGAAGATTAAATGGTAAGCCGGTGCCTTCGGGAACGTTTACCTGGGTATTGGTTTATAACACAACCATTAATTCTGCAAAGAAGACAAAAACCGGTACGGTCACTTTAATCCGTTGATCATGTCAGAAATCATTTCAAAATAACAGTGCCTATCCATTTCTCTTTTGGAATGAATCCCAAATATCTTGAATCAGCCGCATGCCTTCTGTTATCTCCTAACACAAAATAATTTCCTTTCGGTACGAACACTGGTCCAAAATGATCTGGATTCCAATTCTGGTGAAACACCTTTGCTATGTCTTCATCTTTCTGGCCTTCCGGCAGAAGAACCCTATTGCATTTTACCTGGTGGTCTTCTACAAAGACACTGCTTAAGAAAAGGGAAACGCTGTCCTTTTTTTCATTGGGCACAGCATCGTTTGCATTTACCTGATTCGCTA
>JANINW010000052.1 GCA_024508935.1 Flavipsychrobacter sp.
GCAAGTTGATTATACCGTGCATTCACAGCAATGATCAATCGGGGTAACTGGTTCATAAGATCATTGAACAGTGTCACCAGTTTATAGCCTTTTAGCACAACGGTACAGGTCGTGAACTCTACGGCGATCATGCTTTCCTCGGGCTTGTACTCACATGATACCATATAGCTGTAATTCAGAAAAACACGTTGTTCATTTGACAGGATAAAGCAAATGTTACGGCCATTGCCTGCCGCAGGATAGTTCTCATTCTTTTCATCATGAGCAGCATCCTTCGGGCTGGGGTCGTTCTCCAGCATCTTATCAAACCTGGTCTTAAATCCTTGGCTCATACAGCTCAATGGCAGATTGCCGGTCGCCAAAATCAGAGACGTGCTTTAATAGTTCAGCTTTGTCATCAGTATAGAAAGTTACTTTTTCACGCGCTCGGCTGGCTGAAACGTAGAATTGTTTGGAATTGGTTGCTTCAAAAGTGGAACTGGGTTGTGCAACGAACACCCTGTCTACGGTCTTTCCTTGTGACGCATAACTGGTAACAACATGGGCATGGTCGATATGTCCAAACCCCTTAGGTATCTCGTATCTGATCTTGCTCTTATCGTTTCTTAACAGGATGCTATCTTTTTTTACGGCAACAACCTCCATCACTTGCCCGTTGTTCAGTCTATCCGGTTGTTTTGCTTTTCTTAGGCCACCTAATGGTGTTGCCTCCTTGACAACCACATCCTTTTTATAGGCATTACGGGTGATCCTGACCTTATCCCCCTTGGCAAGTTCGATTTGCCGTCTCTCCATAACATCGTAACTCTTAGGCTTGTGGATAGGCAATGAACAGGTTTTGCCGTTGCTGTCTTTTAAACGAATATACGTATCCTGTATGCCATCAATCTTCCATGTGGTGCCACGTTTGGCACCTTTCGTATTCAGGTTGAATTGAATAAACTGACCGACAGAAAGGTTACGGTAGTCCGCTTTTTCTGCTTCTGTCAGGTTCAGGTTATGATAGCGATCATAAGTGCGTTCAACACCTGATATCATCCTTGCTGCTTTCATTTCGTCCCTGATTGCCTTCGTAACCAAATTCTTTTGATGGTGCGTAGGAGAGATGACCAGTGCAGACTTGCCTGATCTGAGCGCTGTTAGGTAGTCAGCAGCGACCTGTTTGGGTATTTCATTGTTGTCCAATGATCTTATGTAGCCCAATTTGTTCAGGTCGCTAAAGCCATCAGCAATATCTCCTTTTGCGATCTTACCGATCGCTTCGCGATAATGATGGTTTTTCTGGCGATAAATCTTATCTACTTCCGCGACATCAATTTTTGCTACTGTATTTAATATTTTCAAAGCGTCAGCTCTATCGACGCTATTATGCTGACGCGTATCGCCTGCAAACACAACCCGCGCATTGCATTCTTTTGCAAGTGCCAGAATGCCGATAGCTTCTTTGTTGGAAAGCAAGCCAGCTTCATCCACCCATAATACGTCATTTTTTAACTTCTGCTGTAGCTTCTTATCTATTAATAATGCCGCAACGGTTGTTGCATCCTTAAAACCTTCTTTTTTCAGCACCCCTCTGGATGCTTCCGATGTCGGTGCAACCGCTATGACTGACTTTGAGCTCTTTTGAAACCATTTGACCGCTTCGCGCATCAAAGTGGTTTTACCTGTACCTGCGCCACCCCTGATTATGCTAACCATATTGGAGCTGGTAAGTACATGTTCGATTGCGGCACGCTGCTGCGGGTCAAGACTGTTGTCAAGATCGGGGCATTGCTTATAAAGCGGTGTCCTCTTATCCACTCCAGACTTTGCTAGGTCAACCATCCATTTTTCTTCAGCTAATACATCAACTGTCGTACATTTCAAAACACCTTGTTCATGAACTCGTATTAGC
>JANINW010000053.1:0-323 GCA_024508935.1 Flavipsychrobacter sp.
CTTGTTAGCCTTAATTTCTATACCACTAATAATTGCTTTATGCATAGAAGAACCTTTGTAAAAAATACAGGCACCATTGCTGCCGCTTCCTTACTCTCTCCCAATGTTTTTGCTTCGGCTTTTGCTAAAAAAAGAGTGGCCATGGTTGGCACGGGTGACCGCGGTACAGGCATGTGGGGAGTTCCCATCATCCAGGAATTTGGAGACCTGGTAGAATTTGTGGGGCTGTGTGATATCAATCCCGGACGTGTACAAACAGCTAAGCAATTCATGAAAGTGAATTGTCCAACTTACACCGATTTCGATAAAATGATGAAGGAAAC
>JANINW010000053.1:333-761 GCA_024508935.1 Flavipsychrobacter sp.
ACAATGAGTTTATTGTAAAAGGAATGGAATACGGCGCCAATATTATCACCGAAAAGCCGATGACTACCGATGAAAAGAAATGCCAGCAAATTTTAGATGCAGAAAAAAGAACGGGTAAAAAAGTTCGTGTTACGTTTAATTACCGTTACTCACCTCATCGCCAGAAATTATATGAGCTTTTAAGAAGTGGCGTTATCGGCACAATTACTTCCGCAGACTTTCATTGGTATTTGGATGTTTATCATGGTGCTGATTATTTCCGTCGCTGGCACAGGCTTCGTAAGAATAGCGGCTCCTTGTTAGTTCATAAGGCCTCCCACCATTTTGATCTGTTGAACTGGTGGCTGGAATCTGACCCTGAAGAAGTTTTTGCTTATGGAGCTTTGGAACATTATGGAAAGAACAATTCATTCCGTCACACACATTGC
>JANINW010000053.1:808-1108 GCA_024508935.1 Flavipsychrobacter sp.
TATGTAAACAACGAACAGCATGATGGTTACCATCGTGATGGTTGTGTTTGGAGAGAAGACATCGACATTTTTGATAAAATGGCTGTACAAATAAAATATGCAAACAAGGTCCAGGTGAGTTATTCCTTAACTACCTATTCTCCTTATGAAGGTTACCGCATTGCATTTAACGGTACAAAAGGAAGATTGGAAGCGTGGATAAAAGAAAGACAGCCTTGGGAAGAAGATCATTTTGATGAAATTCAGTTGACAACCAATTTCGACAAAAGAGAGATCATTCGCATTTCAAATAACGAAGAA
>JANINW010000053.1:1118-1873 GCA_024508935.1 Flavipsychrobacter sp.
CGAAGAAGGCCATGGAGGCGGAGATGTTCGTCTAAGAAAAGATATTTTCAATCCCGAAGGCAAAGACATTTATAGGCAGGCAGCTAGCAGCCGGGACGGCGCATTGGCCATTTTAATCGGGATTGCAGCGAGGAACAGCATTGACTCCGGAAAGCCGGTAAAAATTGCTGACCTCACTTCAATTAAACCCCAAGTGGCTAAAATTTAGGATTGATCGGCTCTTTTGCGCACAGTTGTTGCAGTTCTTCTGTTGATTTTATCATTTAAATTTTTGATTATGACACAAAGCAACAGAGAGCAGAATCGAACTTCTGATAATACGCAACGAAATCAGAGCCAAGAACAGGAGAGCCAAAGGCAGAATGCTTCAAGTCAAGGACAACAAGATGAAAATTCACAGGATGGAGCTGAATGGAATAATTATCAGACAAGAGAATTAGGCGATCAGAAATACGATAAAAGGAAGAATCGCGGTGCTGGAACTGAATAGCGTGAAGTCCCGGTATTACCGGGACTTTTTGTTTATTGAGCAAAATCAAAATTTATTGGACTGATATTTGCGTTTTCGCAAAATGAAATTTATTTTGTCACCAATTATCCAACTATCTAAAAAAGCCACGAAATGAAAGCCGCCTTAAGAAAATTAGCCACGCTTAACAAGCAAACCGTTGTCCGCAGCATCTTCTTCTCTTTTCTTTTTATTGTCTTTTTTGTTTTTGTATTGTACGTTTTGATTAATAGTCCGGCGTAAGTAA
>JANINW010000054.1:0-29991 GCA_024508935.1 Flavipsychrobacter sp.
TCGAAGTCATCACCACCCAGGTGGGTATCACCATTGGTAGATTTCACTTCGAATACGCCGTCACCCAGTTCCAGTACCGATACGTCGAACGTACCACCACCCAGGTCAAATACGGCTATTTTGCTGTCTTTATGTTGCTTATCCAAACCATAAGCCAGCGCTGCTGCTGTAGGTTCGTTGATGATACGGCGTACATTCAGGCCTGCGATCTCGCCGGCTTCTTTAGTAGCCTGGCGCTGCGCATCGTTAAAGTAAGCCGGAACGGTGATAACCGCTTCTTTTACTTCATGGCCCAGGAAGTCTTCAGCCGTTTTCTTCATTTTCTGCAGAACCATAGCTGATATTTCCTGCGGCGTATACATACGTCCGTCAATATCTACACGCGGGGTGTTATTATCACCTTTTACTATTTTGTAAGAATTGTGTGTCATCTCACCCGTTACCTCGTCATAACGACGGCCCATGTAACGTTTGATAGACATAATGGTGTTCATCGGGTTAGTGATAGCCTGGCGTTTTGCAGGGTCACCTACTTTACGTTCGCCATTTTTCAGGAAGGCTACTACAGACGGTGTAGTACGGCGTCCTTCGTCGTTCGCTATTACCACCGGTTCGTTACCTTCCATTACAGCAACACAGGAGTTGGTAGTACCTAAGTCAATGCCAATAATTTTTGCCATATTAATGTTTACTTAAATGTTAGTGTTTCAGTTTTAAGTTGTACAGGAATATTGGCAATAGACGTGCCATGGGCCTTATTTCGGCAAAATTGGCAGTTTTGCTGCCAAACTGAAATAAAAATGCCTTAACGAACTAACATTAAGGCATTTAAAATATGTTTGATATGCTATATTGTCAATCCTTTGTGAACCCTTTAATGTTCAATGGCATAGTCAGCGGGTTGGCCCTCAATGAATCTAAGGTAACGCTGTCTATAGCTACATTATAGTACATATTGATAGCCCTTGAACCTATAACCCCCAAGGCATTCTGGCCTTTCATATTAGTATAGATAGGTTTTATCTGGTCGCCGGTGATGCCACCACTTTGCCCCAGGTTTATCTGCTGGAAAGTATATAATTCTTTACTGCCGGCATATACAACCAGGTCGCAGCTATCGAGGTAACGTTCTATACCTGCAGGTGCGGTTCCAATCTCATCGCGCAGGAATGCATAGATGCTGGTATTAAGTGTATTTACGTCAAACTGTCCTTTAGGCTCCTGTACGGCTGTACCAAAAAGCATGTCTGCCTGTTTACGCTCTTCGAAACCGGTACCCGTATTTTTTTCCAGGTAGTGGAAAATGATATGGCCTTCCATCAGCTTGCCGTATAAAGGCGTTTGCCCGTTCAGGCTGAACTTGGATGTCATCAGTGTCTTAGAAAAGTTGATCTTCAGGTTGGCATTTGAGAACAGGGAAATATAAAAATTACCTGAACCGGTTTTGGTATTTCCATTTACTATACCAAACACATCAGAAGAGTCTGTACGACCGGTTGCCTTGTTTGTAACCAGCAATTGATAAGCATATCCGGCACTTTTCAGTTCTTTTTTTGTTTTATAACCATAACTGGGTGCTGTAAAAAACCCGGTGGAAGATGATTGCTTAGGATATCCTTCCGTATTCATATCCACTTTTTCAAGCGTTGTAGTGCTGGAAAAATTTACGACGGTGCCGTTTTCCGTGGCCGTATATTCATTTAGCTTTACTTCAAGGTCTTTGTAAAAGCTGGAATCGGGCGTTTGCGCCATTGTTATAGCACTCTTGCTTTCGTCCAGGAAAGCTTTTTCAATACGGATATAATGTGCAGTATCGTTCATACTCAGTGTGCCATATATCACACTGATGTTCTTATACGGTGCCGCTACTTTAAAGTCTTCAGAACAGCTGCCTAAAAACAGGCAAACTGCAGCCAGGAAGGGTATAATCAGTTTTTTCATAATACGTATATGCGGAAAGCTAACAAAGATAGTGGTTTCGGGTAAAGTACCTCATCTATTTCAAATTATGATATATAGCTGACATTTGAAGGATGCCGGCATTCGAATCCCAATATTTTCCGCTTGCGGGCATAGTCTTTACGCCCATTTTCAGCAAACAAATAACTACATATGGGATCGTTAAAGGACAAGAAAATAGCCATACTTACGGAAGAAGGCTTTGAACAGGAAGAACTTACCAGCCCCAGGGAGGCACTGCAGAAGGAAGGTGCTGTTGTAGAGATACTTTCTCCCGAAAAACGCAAAATAAAAGCCTGGAACCATACAGACTGGGGCATTGAAATAGATGTAGACAAGGCGGTAGAAGATGCTATTATAGACGATTATGACGCGCTGGTTTTACCGGGTGGTGTACTAAACCCTGATAAATTAAGACTTAATGCTACAGCAGTACGGTTCACTAAAAAATTCATGGAATCGGGCAAACCGGTAGCGGCTATCTGCCACGGTCCGCAAACTCTTATAGAGACAGGCCTGCTGGAAGGCAAGACTATGACCTCTTTCCCCAGTGTACGTACCGACCTGGAGAATGCAGGTGTGATATGGGTAGACAAAGAAATAGTACATGATGAAAACCTCATAACCAGCCGCAAACCATCTGACCTGGTTTATTTCAATGCCGAACTGGTAAAGACATTGGTGAACGGGAAAAATTAACGCAAAGCCTGCCCCGGAATGCCGGGATTCGGGGGCAGGCTTTATACTATTTATTTTTCCACCAGTTTCTTCAGGCTTTCCAATACCATATTCCAGTTGTTCTGCGAATGTTCTTTAGATGCTTCATCCCCTGCATTATCCTGTGTAATGGTGAGACGGGTTTTATCCCCTTCTGCATCCAGCTTATATATCACATTCGAATAATTTTCCGGTTTGTCTTCCTTACCACTCATAGAGCTGTAATAGGTGGTATGTAATAACTTCTGCGGCTGTATATCTATAATTGTCCCTTTATCTTCATAAGCTTTACCTTCCCATTCCCCTTTATAAGTTATAGGACTGCCTTTCTTCCAGTCGGTAGTAGTAGTGGTGCCGAATAAATATTCTTTTATCTGTGCGGGATCTGTCAGTGCTTCCCAAACCCTTTGTGGTGTAGCGTTTAACATGATGCTTGCAGTTGCGGTTGAATTTGTCATACCTGGTAGAATTTTTGTTTAAAAATAAAACACGCAACGGAAATAAGGGTTCAGTTAAACAGTTAGTTTTTCATTAAGCATGCTTTAACCTTTCGGGGAATGATATTTACGCCCTTTATTCAAACTGGATAATTATGAAATCGACAATTGGTGTTTATAAAACACACGACGATGCTATTGAAGCCCTGCGGGAGTTAAAAAATGCCGGTTATAATACTAAACATGTTTCCCTGATAGGCAAGGCAGAAAAAAGCGGCCAGGGAGATTTGATAAATATTGCTGGCACAGAAGTAGGCATAGGCGCACTCGCCGGTTCGGCAATTGGCATACTTACAGGGGTAGGCTTATTTGCCATACCCGGCCTGGGTTTTTTATTTGGCGCCGGGGCGTTGGTCGGTGCTATTGCAGGATTCGACTTTGGATTGCTGGGAGGAGGTATTGTATCAGCTTTAACGTTATCGGGCCTGCATAAAGAGATAGGTGAAGAATATGATGTTGCTATTAAACAAGGACGTTTCCTGCTGATAGCCCAGGGAAATGATGACGAAGTAGAAAAAGCTAAAACGATATTAGAAACGCATGGAAAGCATACTGCACTTAACGTGCATTGATACCTAACAGGGAATCTATTTTAGGCAGCCAGACAGCTTTATAAAATAGTTTTGCCTTAGAGCTGTCTCCACTGCCTGCGAGTTGGTATGCAGTGATACGCCCTGTCTTGTCAACAATAATATTTACCGGGTATCCCCCTGCCAGCTTCAGACGCTCACATTCTGACTTCGATAGACTTGCTATGAGATACTGTATCTGGTGCTCTTTCTTTATCCTTTCAACGGTTACCGGCAATTCATAAGTAGCAGTAAGAAAAACAAAATCCTTATTGTCTTTTCTGCTCTGGTATAAATCATTAAATGCCGGAAACTCAGCCCGGCAGGGAGGACACTATTCAAACCAGAAACTGATAAACAAGACCTTATTTTTTATTGTCTCTGATGAGATGTGCCGGCCATCGACAGTCTTTATATCGAATATGGGATATGGCTTTCCAATATAGCTTGCAGATAAAGAATCCAGCATTGCTGCAAAGCTACGCTTAGCTGGTGCAGGCTGAGCGTAACAGGTATACACTGTTACCAAAAAAATGGCATTGATAAAATACTTCATGAGGACCACTATAAATATACATGACTTAACCTCTACCCGGCAGTAAAAGACCCATTAAAAATATTAACCCTACCTTTGTGCCTAATTTATAACTGCTGTGTTCCTACCTTTTCGTTTTTACCCAGCTCAATTTTAATAATGGAATTTAAAGATCTTAACCTCATAGCACCTTTGCTACAGGCGTTGGAGCATGAAGGATACACCCATCCTACCCCTATACAGCAAGAAGCCATACCCATAGTACTGCAAAAGAAAGACCTGCTGGGATGCGCCCAGACAGGTACGGGCAAAACCGCTGCCTTCGCATTGCCCATATTACAATTGCTGCATGAACAGCCACAGGAAAGAGGACATCATAAACATATCAAAACACTGATACTTACTCCTACACGCGAACTGGCTATACAAATCGGCGAAAGCTTTGCCACTTATGGCAAGCATTTGCAGCTGAAACACGTAGTAATATTCGGAGGTGTGCCACAAGGCGCGCAAACGCGCGCTTTACGCGAGGGTGTAGACATACTGATAGCTACCCCAGGCCGCCTGCTGGACCTTATGGACCAGAAATTTGTGCATCTGAACCAGTTGGAAATATTTGTACTGGATGAAGCTGACCGTATGCTGGACATGGGCTTTATACATGATGTAAAAAAAGTAGTAGCCCGTATACCTGCCAAAAGGCAAACACTTTTCTTTTCTGCTACCATGCCGCCGGAGATACAAAAGCTGGCAAATACTATTTTGGTAAAGCCCGAGAAAGTAGAAGTAACGCCGGTATCATCTACCGCTGAAAAAATAGTGCAGTCTGTTTTCTTCGTTGACAAAAAGGATAAGAAAAAGCTGCTGGCTTATCTGCTTAAAGACAAATCTATCATCAGTGCATTAGTGTTTACCCGTACCAAGCATGGTGCCGATAAAGTGGCTAAAGACCTGTATAAGGAAGGTATAACTGCTGAAGCCATACATGGTAATAAATCACAAGGTGCACGCCAGCGCGCCCTCAACAATTTTAAAACCGGCCAAACCCGGGTGCTGGTGGCTACAGACATTGCTGCACGCGGTATAGATGTAGATGGCCTGACGCATGTTATAAACTTTGAATTACCGGAAGTAGCTGAAACTTATGTACACCGCATAGGCCGCACCGGCCGTGCAGGTGCCAGTGGTATCGCCTACTCCTTCTGCGACGAAGAAGAAAAAGACTACCTGAAAGGCATACAAAAACTCATTGCATTGCAGATACCGGTTAATAATACGCACCCCTTCCCTGCAAGCGACAGCGGTATAGTGAAGATAAACCTGCCTAAAAATAAAGATGTGGTACAAAGGCCGGGAGCGGTAACACCACCAAGGCATCATAGCCCCAAAAGGCGGTTTGGAAACAATAATAACCGCAGCAATAAGCGAAACGATAAGTGGTAAATAAAAAAGGCGATGTGATACATCGCCTTTTTTATTTGATTGAATATTCTTTTAGAGCAGGTACCAGTAGGCTGCCAGTTGGGTAACAATGCCCAATACATAGCCAGCCCATATCTCGAAAGGAAGATGTACACCCAGCAACATACGCGCTGTACCTATGATGCCGGCTACCAGCAAGAACAGGAAAAACGGCAGCATCATACTTACCGGGCTTATCGCCATCAACACAATTATTAAGCCTAATGCCCCGCCTGCAGCCATCGTATGCATGCTCACCTTCACAAAAATATTGGCCATGAACAATACAATAACACCCCAAAAGCTGCCCAGCAGCAATACCTTCAAAATAAAAGGAGAATCGATATTGCTGAATACATGATAGCCCCAAAAGTAAAATACCATGCTGGCTATCAGCGGTATGATACGGTCTTTGGCATCGTACATATGTATACTCTGTATAAAACCCAGAGCTTTTAATAACAGTGTAGCTATAAGCGGGAATATCAGCGTATTGATGATGATCACAGACACCCATTTACCGAAATAATCGTGGGCAGATATGCCGGTAAAGCTGGTGGCCGAGAGCTTGTACAATAACATGGCCATGATGGTGGGCATAAACACCGGGTGAAAAACATAAGACACCAGGTTGGCCAGGAAACGCAGGAACTTCGATTGTGTACCCGGCCTTGGTTTTAATACTGCTTCACGTACTGCTTCGCTCATGAATATTTTTTAAAACTAAAATCTCTTTATTAATCCAAAACAGGTGCCAGCCAGCGCTCCATTTCTTCGCGGCTCATACCCTTGCGCTTAGTATAGTCCTCCAGTTGATCCTCACTTATTTTACCTACACCGAAATAAGTGCTTTGCGGATGGCTGAAATACCAACCACAAACAGACGCTGCAGGATACATGGCTAACGATTCTGTCAGTTGTATGCCTGCATTTTCCGTTGCCTGCAGCAGGTCGAAGAGTTTATATTTTTCTGTATGGTCAGGACAAGCAGGATAACCCGGCGCAGGCCGTATACCCTGGTAAGTTTCTTTTACCAATTCTTCAGCACTCAGGTTCTCGTCCTTCACATACCCCCAAAATTCGGTACGGGTGCGCTTATGCAATACTTCTGCAAATGCTTCCGCCAGCCGGTCGGCCAGGGCCTGCAGCATGATCTTATTATAATCATCATGGTTGTCCATGAAATGCTTCAGGTGCGGTTCTATGCCGTGGATGCTCACAGCGAATGCACCCATATATTCGTCAGCCACCGGGCTAATGAAGTCAGCCAGTGAGAAGTTAGGCTGACCTGCAGCTTTCTTCTGCTGCTGGCGCAGCGATTCCAGCTTGTGCAGTTCTTTGCCGCTATCATCTTTCACAACAACGGTATCCGGTGCTGTTTTATTCGCGTTCCAGAAACCTACCACACCTTTGGCGGTCAGCCATTTTTCTGTTATGATCTTATCGAGTAACGCATTGGCATCATTATACAACTTGGTAGCTTCTGCACCTACATGCGCATCTTTTAGTATATCCGGGTATTTGCCGCGCATTTCCCAGCTAATAAAGAAAGGACCCCAATCTATGTATTGCCGTATCTCTGCAAGGTCATAATCAGCAAATACTTTTGTACCTGTAAACGAAGGCTTTGGCGGTGTATACCCATTCCATTCTATCGCCACCGGATTCTGCTGGGCATCAGCAAACGGAATGTATTGTTTTACCGTACGCTTACTGGCAAAATCTTCACGCAGCTTTTTATACTCGGTATCTATATTGCCCAGGAAAGGCGTTTTCTGTTCTTTATTCAGCAGGCTGCCTGCTACAGTTACACTACGGCTGGCATCCAGTACATATACTACACCCCCTTCATACTCGGGTGCAATTTTTACGGCCGTATGGGTACGGGAGGTAGTGGCACCGCCTATCAGCAGCGGCTGTTTCATGCCACGGCGCTTCATTTCTTTAGCCACATGTACCATTTCATCCAGCGATGGGGTTATCAAACCACTCAGCCCTATGATGTCTACATTTTCTTTCTGTGCGGTATCCAGTATTTTATCTGCCGGCACCATCACACCCAGGTCTATAATATCATAACCATTGCAGCCTAATACTACACCTACTATGTTCTTACCAATATCATGTACATCACCTTTTACAGTGGCCATGAGTATTTTAGCGGCGCCTGCACCTTCTTCATTTACCGTACCGGCGGCTAGGTGTGCCTGGCGGCGTTCTTCCTTCTCTGCTTCTATATATGGGGTAAGTACTGCTACGGATTTTTTCATTACACGCGCACTCTTCACTACCTGCGGCAAGAACATCTTACCGCTGCCAAACAGGTCGCCCACTACGTTCATGCCGTCCATCAATGGCCCTTCGATCACATCCAGCGGTTTAGGGTATTTCAGTCGCGCTTCTTCAGTATCTGCATCTATATAATCGGTAATACCGTTTACGAGGGAATGTTTCAGTCGTTCTTCAACTGAAGTATTGCGCCATGCATCATCTTTCTTTTCACCTTCCTTGCCTTTGGCTTTTACTGTTTCTGCAAATGTCACCAGCCGCTCTGTAGCATCGGGCCTGCGGTTCAGTATCACATCTTCGCAAAGCTCACGCAACTGGGGCTCTATTTCATCGTACACCACCAGCTGGCCTGCGTTTACTATGCCCATGTCCATACCGGCTTTTATGGCATGGTACAGGAACACGCTATGTATAGCTTCACGCACATGGTCGTTACCACGGAAAGAGAAGGATACATTGCTGACACCACCACTTACCTTGGTCAGCGGCATTTTTTGTTTGATGATGCGCGTAGCCTCAATAAACTCTACTGCATAATTATTATGCTCTTCAATACCGGTGGCTACGGCAAATATATTCGGGTCGAAAATGATGTCTTCGGGATGAAAGCCTACCTGTTGTGTGAGTATTTTGTAGGCGCGTTCGCAAATGTCTACACGGCGTTGCAGGTTATCGGCCTGGCCCTGTTCATCAAAAGCCATTACAATAACAGAGGCACCAAAGCTTTTGCATATAATAGCCTGCTCTATAAATTTCTCTTCACCTTCTTTCAGCGAAATAGAATTCACTATACACTTACCCTGTATGCACTTTAAGCCGGCTTCTATAATGGAGAATTTAGAAGAGTCGAGCATGATGGGGATCCTGGCTATATCCGGTTCGCTCTGTACCAGGTTTACAAAGGTTGTCATGGCCTGCACGCCATCCAGCAATGCATCATCCATGTTTATATCCAGTACCTGGGCCCCGCTTTCTACCTGCTGGCGGGCTACCGAAAGGGCTTCTTCATATTTGTTCTCTTTTATGAGACGTGCAAATTTTTTTGACCCTGTTACATTAGTACGCTCACCTACGTTTACAAAATTTGTTTCAGGGCGTACAATTAAGGGCTCCAAGCCACTTAATCTAAGAAACGGTTGAATGCTAGACATTATATTATTTAAATATTCAAAAGCGATTGCAAAGGTAGAAAGTTATAAGCTAATAATGATATGTTAGCCTAAACCCTTATATAGTAGCAAAGGGCACCCGAAGGCGCCCTGCTTTAAATAAACACTAACCGGTGGTTAGTTATGCGTTACCTTACCCGAGCCTGATATATCAGTATTCACCGTTTCAGGATTGCCCCAGTACCTGATATCGCCCGAACCGGATATATGGGTCTCCAGGTATTTGGTAACCGTTAGTTCTACATCTCCTGAACCAGAGATGGTTACATACGCTGTTTGTGCAGTAGCAGGACGAGCATAGATATCACCCGAACCATTGACCTTATACTTTACAATCTCAAATTTATTATCGTCTACATACACCTGTCCCGAGCCATTGATGGAAGCATCCATAGTCGGTGCTTTCATACCTTGTTTTATCCGTATAGTGCCGGAACCATTCATAGATACTTTATTGGCACTGGTGCTGTACACGGTTACTTTGATATTGTTGTGCCTGATATTTACGTACTTCTCTTTATACTTCAGCGAAAGGCTACTGCCGTTCACATTTGTTTCAAAAGCCGGCACCAGGTTTTGGTAGCCTGTTACCACTACACTATTGGTTGATGATGGATACACTTCCACTTCTATGCTGCCATCGGCCTGTATAGTGGTAAAATCGGGCAGGCTGCGTGTATCTGATATGATAGACCCTTCGCCACGTAAGCTGTGTTTGCTGCAGGCAGTAAATGCGATAGTACTTAATAAAATGCCGAATGCTAATAACCGTTTCATAATTCCTATGTTTTAAAATTGTTTTAATGATTAAATGATCTTGTTTAAATACTACCAGTGAAAATCTATGCGGTAGCTGATGTTGGGCAATATGCCCAGTTGTTTTACACGTTTGATGGTTTGGTCATCCCTGTCGTAATAAGAATAATAGTAGTTCTCATGGTTGGTGAGGTTTTGCACTTCCAGTGTCACACTATGGGTAGCCCGGCGGTTATTCACTTTATAGTATATGCTGGCATCTGCGCGGAAATAGGCCGGAGCTTTTTCTGTAAAGTATTTACCTGGTACCACCTCTTGTTTATTGCTCAGTTTAGAAGCAGCCAGGTCTATCTGCGATTCGCGCAGGCCACCGCTGTACAATGCCTTACCGTTCAGGCCTATGATCTTCTTGCCGCTTGCATTCAGCCTGAACTCCTTACCACCGATCAGGTTAAGCTGGTAGCCCCTGTTATAGCGTGTATTATACACATCGCCTTTATAATTGGTATAGGTTGATTTGTACAGTGAGCCTGTTGCCAATACATAATAATTGTTCATAAAAGGGCGCTCAAAGCTGAGGTCTATTCCGTAGTTATCCCCTTTACCTTCACTCACAAGCGGGCTGGTTGTTTCCAGCAGGGAGTACACATCCTGTGCATTGATGATAGAGAAGGCACTGGCAGTATCCTTTTCTACCGGTATATTGTACAGGTGCTGGTAATACACTTCTACTTTCATGTTCACCTTACCCGGCAGGCGTGTTTCATATCCGGCAACTGTATGTAATGAGCGCAGGAGATCGAGGTCTTTATTAGGATATGTTACAGGCTGTCCCTGTGCTTCTTTATGATAGAGATAAGTAGAAATATGTTCCGGCTTACTGTGCAGGCCTGCTGCCAGTGTGAATTTGTTTTTATTCAGCTGGTAAGTAAATGATGCACGTGGCTCTATACTGTACTTACCATTCAATGCAAGGTAAGAAGCATGCAAGCCCGCTACCATGGTCAGGTGTGTATTCAGCCTTGATTTAAGCTGGCCATAAGCCTGGTAAAACTGTGTGCTGCCATCTCCTGATAAAATGTTCTTCCATTTATTATCTGTCTTATCGAAGAAATCGTACTTCATATTGTAAGACATCTGCTGGCCTATGATGCCGGTACGGAATGTATTACGCGCACTCAGTTTCTGGTTATACATTACAGATGCACGTATAGCTGTATTGGATGAGCCGGTACGCTGTACGGGTATAGTATGAAAATTATCGGCAGGGTTGAGTGTATCTGCATTCTGCTGCGATTTATCATACGATGCAGAAACGATCGTTTTGATATAAGCATCTTTCTTTACAAAGTATTGGTGCGAAATGCCTGCCACACCCATGCCCGAGTAGTTGTCAAAACTTACATTTCCGTCGCCTTCATCCCATTTACTGGTATCTGACGGGGCATCGCGTTTGGCAACATTATATCCGCCCAGCGCAAACAAGGTGAATGTACCGGCTTTTTCTGTGGGCAAGTTCAGTTTGATAGCTGCATCCTGGTATTTAGGCACATAATCGCCTATGTTGATGAAATTGCCCAGCAGGGCCAGTGTTGAATAGCGATAGTTAACAAGGTAGGATGCACGCTTGCCTTTTTTGAAAGGCCCTTCTGTAGATAGCTCTGCACCCAGGGTACCGATCTGCACGGTATGTTCATATTTATCGGTGCTACCGTTGCGGAAATTGATATCGAACACACCGGCAGTAGCATTGCCTATTTCAGGGGCGAAGGCGCCGGTATAGAAATCAGAGTTGCCCAGCACATTCGCATTCAGCATGCTGATAGCGCCGCCCGATGCACCCATTGGACTAAAGTGGTTCGGGTTTGGTATCTCTATACCTTCCAGTCTCCACAGCACACCTTTGGGTGAATTGCCGCGCACTACGATACTATTATCCATATCACCGCCGTTAGATACGCCAGGGAAATTCATTACCATACGCGCGGGATCAGCAAAAGAAGCGGCATAGCGTCTTGTTTCTTCTACTGAAAATGAACGTGCGCTCACCGTAGCAAATTCATTCAACGGTTTTGTACGTTCTTTACTGGCTTTTACCGTTACTTCCTGCAGTTTGTTCAGGCTTTCACTCATGGTCACATTCAGCTCCAGTTCTTTACCCGATATAACCATTGCTTCAGACACGGTATATGGCTCAAAGCCCATCATGGTAAACTGGAAAGAATGACGGCCTACCGGTATATTGGGGAGATTGAAATAACCATTTGAATCAGTAACTGCATTTACCTGCCTGTCAGACATTAATATCACAACTACGCCGGTGAGCGGCTGTTTAGATTCTGCATCTATTACCAGACCACGCACGTTTTGGGCAATGGTCTTATTCGTTTTTTCTGTATTACCCTGCACAAGAGTGGTTTGGGCCATTGCCGTGCCTGCAAAACAAATAGCAGTAGCAGCAAAACAGAATAATCGGCTTATATGTAACATAGGTATTTGGGGGTGTTTAGATTATAGACAAGGATTGTATGATTTACCCCTATCTGTTTAAAATGTTTTTTGAAAAAAGATTATAAATGAAACTGGATACCTGCTACACCACCGAAGTAAAGGCGGTGCACATAATCCCATGCTTTATCTGTCCATACATAGTTTTCACCCAGGCGTGTACTATTACCACCATCATACACAATATAGTTGAGGCTGGGACCTGCATATATATCCATGGTATTGCCCAATCGCAATGTTGGCAGAAGGCGTACGGATGAGTGGAAATAAGTTTCAAGATCAGTATCGGTGTACGAAGTACCGGTACCTTCTATATTCAATCGGAAGTTTTTTGAAATATTGATATGAGCACCGATACCCGCTTCCAGGGCAAACAATGGGTCGCCATCGTATTTGAAATTAACGCCGGCACCTACAATACCATACATAACACGGCCACCGGAACGGAATGTAGCCATAGTCGTCAGGTCCTCGTCTATCATCAGGCCCAGGCTTTTTTCGCCTTTCTTTATGATGTTAACAATACCTATGGGATAATCGGAGCTGTCGGCAATATTGATGAAACCTGCCAGTTGTACACCTTTCACGTCTTTGGCTATATTAATAAAACCTGCCACCTGGGTGTTTACATTCTTTGCCTTATTGATGAAGCCTGCAAACTGCAAGCCTTCTATATCTTTTGCCATATTTGCGAAGCCGGCACCTTGTACGTTTACATTCTCTGAAATATTGATAAACCCGGCAAACTGCGCTCCCCTGAAATTGTTTTTAGAAACATTTGCAAAACCGCTAGCCTGTAATCCTTCTCCGTTACCAGTGTAATTCAAAAAACCAGCGGCATGCACGCCCATCATGTCATTCTTATTATAGTTCATAAAGCCGGCGGCCATCAATCCTTTAGAACGGTTGAGTACAATATTTGCGAAGCCCGATGCTATTAATCCTTTTGCATCTGACTTGATAATATTGGCAACGCCCGATGCACAAAATGCCTGTTCGGCATAAGAAACACCGGCTATAGCATGCATAGACATGCCATTTGTATATTCGGCGGCATGCACGCCATTGGTGCTGAGCGGGTATATAAAACCTATATGTGCCGGGCTTTTAAGCGGATTTTGTGCTGATACACTACTATAAAAACAGAGTGAAAATAAAACTGCGATAATCAATTTCGTTGTCATAATTATTCCTTTGAACTATTGACAACGAACAGGGATTGTACCCCTATGCGTGAGAAAAAAATCAGAAAATACTTACACCTATATTACCACCTACCCAACCGTACAGCTCATTGCTGCCAAATAATGGAGTGGTGCCATAGTCTTTAGCCGGCATTGCTGCCTTATAACCCGCTGTATGCGTAAACCCTTGTGTCCAGTAGACACTATAAGAAGGACCGGCAAATACTGAAACGTATTTGTTCAGTTTGATATTCAGGTTTAGGTTGAGCTTATCTACAATATTCAAATAATCCCAGTTGCCCGGGTATAGATAACGGGTGGATATTTCAGGATTCAGGCTGATCGTTTTTGTTTTGTTCAGGTACATCTCGCGCCCAAAACCATAGCCAAAAACATAAGCCTTGTCGCCTATATTCATGCCTCCTATCAGTATGCTGTAAAATTTATGACTGCCTGTTTTTATTTCCGCATTCAGGTTGGTCATTTCGTTGGCAGAGATGCTCAGCTTATGATACCCTTTAAGTATAATATTAAGCAGTCCAAGGCTGTAACCATCTGAGGAATCAGCAAAATTGACAATGCCAAACTGCAGCCCTGTAAGTGTTTTAGCCACATTTACCATACCACTCGCCTGCACACCTTTTACCTCGCCCAGGCATACATTAGCCATACCTGCTACTTGTGCGCCTTTAATATCCTGTGGTGCTACATTTACCAGACCCGCTATCTGCACCCCATCTGCTTTTTCAATGGTAATATTGGCAAGTCCCGCTATTTGTGTGCCATGCATATCTTTTTGCACATAGTTGGCCAGGCCGGCAACCTGTACCCCATCTGCATATTCGCCTACGTGATTGTATAGGCCCGCAAATTGTGCACCAGTAAAACCCCGCGGGGTCATATTGGCAAGCCCTGCAAACTGAAGGCCATTTACAGAATCAAGAGAACCGTTTCCTATCCCCGCTATTTGCAATCCTTCCACCTTGCCTCCAACCACATTAAACGCACCGCTTACCTGCACATATTTTACATCCTGCTTTACAATATTGAATACAGCGCCTAATTCAAAACCATTGACACCTGCAGTATACCCACCCACCACATTCAGGGAGAATTTATTGACTACCTGCGCGCCCATTCTGCCATGCGTGCTCAGGCCGGGGATGAAAGAGGTCTGGTAAGGCTTATCAACAAAAAATTTACCCAGGTTGATAGACTGTACTTTTTGCCTGGATGAAAGAAACAGTTTGCCCAGCCAGGTCTTTTCAACAGATGAGTATTGGCTAACTACTACTGAATCGAGTTCAAAGTTTTTAGGCGCTATACTCACATTCACTTCCTGGTTCACACCCGGGCGAATAGGTATTTCCCTATCCAGGTACCAGCTTTTGCTGATGCTGAGCATAATGCTGGGATAGCGGTCTTTCAGCTTCAACCGGTAATAACCCTGCTCATTGGTCATAGTAGAAACCAATTGCTTCTTTTCGTATACAGTTGCTTCCCGTATACCTTCTCCCGTACGTTCATCACGCACATACCCGCTCACATACCAATACGGGCCCGATGAGCGTTCTACAATAATATGATTACCCTTTTCTATATAGTCATATGCCCCGTCAAACAGCGCATCCAGTATGTAACGCACAGACTTATCTTTCGCTGTAATAGTTACCAGGCTATCTTTATTGATGATATTGCTGTTGTAGGAAAAATAAAACCCTGCCTGCTTGCCTATGCTCTTCAGCACATTTCCTACAGGCTGCTTTTTTACATCCACCGAAACGATCTTCTCCATATACTGCGCATGGATTGCAGTACTGCTAACCAATACTGTAATAAGCGTAAATAGTACGACGGATAATCTCAACCATTTCATTCGGGCAAGGCGGCTATTTTAGAATGATGCGGTTGCCATTCCGCTCTACTTTTATATTAAAGGTTTCTCCCACTACCGAAAGTATACTATCCAGCGTTTCGTTATGAAAGGTAGTGGTGAGCGGCAGGTTTTTCAATAGTTCGTTTTCTATTACTATGTCTGCATTGTACACTTCGTTCAGTACATCTACCAGCCTCCACAGCGGTGTTCCATTGCATACAAATTCGCGGGTGCGGTAGTAATTATACAACTCATCGGTGCTGGTTTCCTTTACCGGCATAGCTTTGTTTTTCAGCACTACTGCCTTTTCTTTTGGCATCACTTTAATACCCTTATCCTTTTTGCTTACCTCCACAATGCCTGTTTCTACTACCACTTCCGTTCTTTCGGCTGTATGCTTCACATTGAATGTAGTACCTACTACCCTTACTTTCACATCGTTCACGCTAATGATAAAAGGCTTGCTTTTATCAGGCGT
The DNA here is from genome assembly GCA_024508935.1 of Flavipsychrobacter sp. Taxonomy (GTDB): domain Bacteria; phylum Bacteroidota; class Bacteroidia; order Chitinophagales; family Chitinophagaceae; genus Polluticoccus. The sequence goes on from JANINW010000054.1 coordinate 15,999, forward strand.
TACATCAAAAAATGCTTCCCCGGTCAGGGCTATATCCCTGCTGTTGCCTTTAAAGCTGGCCGGGTAAGACAAAGAAGAGTTTTTATTGAGCGTAACAATAGACCCATCGGGCAAAGTATCTATCAGCACCTTGTCTTCAGAATGTATAGCTATCATTTCGGGCTTGCCTATACCAATGATATTATACAACGTCCATGCACTGCCCAGCAATATCACCAGCATGGCTGCAATACGCATCCAGCCCATAGAGCGGAGTGGCATTTCTATGACCTTTGCTGATCCGGCCTCGTCTTGTTGTACGCGTTGCTGAAATTTCTGCCAGGCTATATCTGTATCTACCTTACTGGTAACAGCATGTTTTTTACTTTTTTCCCATACCAGGCTGAAATGGTCATAATATTTTTTGTTTTCGGCAGAAGCCGTTATCCACGCAATCACCTGCTGTTGCTCCGCTTCATTAGCTTCCTCCAGCAAGTATTTTACTAGCAGCTCGTCCGTCATTTGTCCCATATCTCTGTTCACGCCAGTAAATTTTTAAGGGTTATCAATAAAAGCCATATCGTGGGCAGGTAATCAACCAGTTTGTTCCTCAGTATCTTCAGCGCTTTGGTCATCTGGTTCTCGATTGTTTTTACCGACAGTCCCAGCCGATCTGCTATTTCCCGGTATTTCAATTCTTCAAACCGGCTCATCTGGAAGATAGTGCGGCATTGTTCCGGGAGGTCTGCCATAGCCTCCCCCAGCTTCATTTCCAGTTCACGCATAGAAGCTGTATCATCTGCCGGCTGCATATCTATGCCTGTTCCTTTGGCATAGGTTCTGTAACCATCCTTCACTTTTTCATGTTTCAATACATTCAGGCTTTCGTTATATACTGCACGGTACAGGTACGCGGGGACCGACTGCAGCGTATGTATCTGGTCACGGCGCTCCCATAACTTATAAAACACATTTTGCACCACTTCTTCAGCATCATCCTCGTCTTTGAGCAAGGTAGCGGCATAGCTGTGCAAACGCTTAAAATGCTCTTTAAACGCCTGCTCAAACACGACTGAACTGTCTATAGACGATACCTTGGTATCTGCCGGTGGTGTGTGTTCCATTCGTATAGCCGGATGCCTCGCCTCAAAGATAATCGCTTCTCCCAATGTCTGCATTTAGGGTATGACAACGAAAGGGAATGATACCCCTATCCCAAATGAAAATTTTTTTGGCATAATGCCGTTTCGCCGTCTTAATTTGTAACACAAACCGGTAAAGTGGAACAAAACTCACGTCGCAGATTTATTAAGCTGGCTTCGTTCAGCTCAGCATTTTTAGCCCTGAGAAGTAATACATGGGCAAACTCAAAGACCGTACAAAAACCTGTAGTGCTCAGTACCTGGTACGACCAGGCGGTAAACGCCAATACCGCTGCCTGGGCTATTTTATCGGCCAACGGCCGTGCGCTGGATGCCGTAGAAAAAGGCGTAAGGGTGACCGAAAGCGAAATAGAGAACTGTTGTGTAGGCCTGAATGCCCGGCCCGACAGGGATGGTATTGTGACGCTTGATGCCTGTATTATGGATGAATTTGCTAACTGCGGCTCAGTTGCTGCGTTGGAGCAGATAGACCATCCTATTACTGTGGCACGGCTGGTAATGGAAAAAACACCGCATGTGATGCTGGCAGGGGACGGGGCGCAGCAATTTGCCCTGGCCAATGGTTTTGAACTGAAAGGAAAAAAATTGTCTGACCATGCTGAACGCGACTATAAAAAATGGCTGGAGAAATCCCAGTACCACCCGGAAATGAATATAGAAAAGGGTAAGGGTGGCAGCAATGTAAAGAACAACCACGATACGATAGGCATGATAGCGCTGGACGCTAATGGCAACCTGAGCGGGGCTTGTACCACCAGCGGCATGGCTTTTAAAATGCACGGGCGCGTGGGTGATTCTCCCTTGATAGGTGCTGGGTTATTTGTAGACAATGAAATAGGTGCTGCCGTGGCAACAGGCGTAGGTGAGGAAGTAATGCGCATGTGCGGTACACACCTTGTGGTAGAACTGATGCGGCAGGGGTACAGCCCTGAAATGGCATGCAAAAAAGCTGTGGAGCGGATCATGAAGAAAAGCCCTAAAGACCTGAAAGACGTACAGGTAGGCTTTTTAGCTATAAACAAGAATGGAGAATATGGCGGCTATGCCCTGCAAACAGGTTTTGATTATGCGGTTTACAACCGTCAACATAATAATCTTAAAATAGACTGTAAACATATATTGTAAGCAATGGGCATTATACTGGAGATAGCTGCTAATTCTATCAATTCCTGCATGGCTGCCCAGCAAAACGGGGCTGACAGAATTGAGCTTTTTGAAAACCTGCCCGAAGGAGGGTGTACGCCTTCTTATGGCATGCTGCAATTGGTAAAGGAGAAAATCAATATACCTGTATATGCCATGATAAGGCCACGCGGGGGAGATTTCCTGTATAATGATGATGAATTTGAGATCATGCAGCGAGATGTGGAAATATGCCGGCAGCTGAACTATAAGGGAATTGTATTTGGTATGCTGGATGCAGACGGAAATGTAGACACGGAGCGTTGTAAGGCACTGCTGGCATTAGCCGGCGATATGAAAGCTACTTTTCACCGGGCCTTCGACCGGGCTAAAGACCTCAATAAAAGTGCAGCACAAATAGCCGGCCTGGGTTTTGAGCGTATACTTACCAGCGGAGGAGAAGCTGATGTAGTAAAAGGGAAAGAGGTCATTCGATCATTGCACCAGCAATTGGGGAAAGACATCACTATTATGCCAGGGTGCGGAGTAACTGCAGATAACGCAAAGATGATAACAGACTATTGCGGTGTAGCAGAAATACACGCTACTGCCAAAGGACTGGTACCATCAGCTATGCAATTTAAAAAGCCGGAGTTTGCCGATAGCAGGTATGAGAGCGAAGCAAAGGCAATAGCAGCCATCCGCACTGCGTTACTATAAGCAACCCTATTAATGCTATAACCAAGAAAATGTTACAACTTAATTTTACTCCATTTCCCATATTAGAGACAGAAAGGCTCATTTTACGGGCTGTAATACCGGAAGATGCCGAAGAGATGTTCATTCAGCGCACAGATAAAGAAATCAGCCGTTATATACTGCGCAAAAAAACAGATGCATCGCCGGCCGATACACTGGAATTGATAAAACGCATCACAAGACAAGTAGAAGATAACGAAGCTATTTTCTGGATTATAATGCTAAAAGGGGCAACAAGACCCACCGGCACTATTTCGTTCTGGAACATCTGGAAGGAAGATGACCGGGCAGAGATCGGTTATATCCTGCATAAAGATTTCTGGAAAATGGGTATCATGCAGGAAGCTGTTGGCGCAGTGCTGAGATATGGCTTTGAACAGATGCAGCTTAAAGTCGTTGAAGCATCTACGCACCGTGAGAATATACCATCCCGCAAATTATTAGAACGCTACGGCTTCAAACTATTGCCTGCCGGGCAAGGAGATGCTGTTATGTATATCCTGGATAACCCGGCTACAGTGTAAGCATCCCAACACTTATTCATCTGCTACTACGGCTATAGCTTCCATACCTATCAGGTAATCGGGGTTTGCCAGTGCGCTTACAAATGCCATGGTTATAACCGGCGGCTTACCTGGCTGGCCCCATGCATCCTGGAATGCGGCAAAGCCTTCCTGCAGGTTTTGCCCCTGCACCACGTTTAGTGTCCACTTTATCACATCTGCCGGCTGTGCTCCTGCAGCAGCCAATGCCGTTTTAATATTTTCCAGCACCTGTACTGTCTGTTCTTTCAAATTGCCCTTGCCTACAACTTCCCCTTTGGCATTATTTGAATTTTGCTCTCCAATATAAATTGTCTTTGCAGCGCCTGATACCGTCACAACATTAGTAAAAGCCGGATTCTTAATAAGTCCGTCGGGATTGATATACTCTATATTTAAAGTACTCATATATGGTAGATTTAGTTTAACGATTCAAAAAAATCCAGGCCATGGGATGTGAAAGTGTGGTCAACACAATAAGCTGGAGTTATATACAAAATAAAAAGCAGCTGTATTAAATACAGCTGCTTTCCTGGTGGTGTGGGAGGGAATTGAACCCCCGACACAAGGATTTTCAGTCCTTTGCTCTACCAACTGAGCTACCACACCATCCCGTTTTGGGATTGCAAAAATAGAATTAATCTTCAATTTTCCAAAAACCTTCAAAGCTTTATTCTTTTACTATTTTTTGTGTGGTCACACCTTTCTTATTGTCTTCAATTCGAATATGATAGACACCCGGCGCAATACTGCCCAATCTTATTACTTCTTCCTGCCTCGCCAGCCTGCCATTCGTAACTGCCTGGCCTAATGTATTTATTATTGTATAATCTGCGGGCAAATATGCTGCATCGGCAATAGTGATGGTCGTTTCATTGGTAGTCGGATTGGGGTAAATGTTTATTTTATTACCGTTCTTAAAAACAAGCCCTACGTTACTATTATCTACATAAGACGGATCATATATCTCAATGATCTTATCGATATAGTTACTTCCCGAAGGACTTGAATTACTGGTTGAAATATAGATCTTACCATTGGGCGCTACACAAACATCTCGTAGCCGGCCAAAACTTACACCACTTATCACTACCACACTGTCAATATCAGTCTGTGCAGTATTTAGCTTCAGTCGATAGAGTTTTGAATCTTTCAGTGTCGCCATTATCAGCGATTTGCCAAACAGCGGGAACATTGGATGATCGTAATAATCTATACCACACACAGCCAGCGTAGGTGTCCATGCGTTTATAGGTTCTGCTACATTAGAATCTGTACAAAAGGTCATTTCTGCTGTTTTATCACAATAGCCTTCCACATTAGGCCAGCCATAATTACGTCCTTTTTGTATAATGTTTATCTCATCGTCATTATTTGGACCGTGTTCCGATTCAAATAGTTTACCGTTTACAAACACCATTCCCTGCGGGTTACGGTGCCCCCAGCTCCATAAAGGGCTGCCGGGTATAGGATTATCGGTGGGGATGCTGCCATCCTGCACCACACGTAATATCTTCCCGTTGATTGCATTGATGTTTTGAGCAACGGATGCTGTTGTTGCATCGCCCGTTGTGATGAAAAGATTATTGCCCTGCATCAGCAACCGCGAACCGTTATGATTGCTCGCAGCGTTGATATTATCAATTACGATCTGGGGCGAGGACAACGTACCGCCTATGTATTGATATTTAACCACTTTCTCTTTATAGGTGCTGCCATTCAGGTAGTTGAACGCGATATATACAAAAGGCGGAGAAGGAAAATTTGGATGCAGGCACATGCCCAGCATACCACCTTCGCCCTGTATCACCGTAGCTGTTTCATGGTAAATAGTATCAATTGTCCCGCTTACAGGCTCCAGCCGGCACACGTATCCATTCTTTTGTGTGAACCAGACATGGCTGTCAGGTGCGTACACTAGATCCCAGGGAATAAAAAGCGAATCCCGTACTACACGCGTGGTTAGCTGGGCATTTGTTTTAGCTGACAACAAGGATAACAATACAAAAACAATGAATAGGATTTTTTTCATAGCAACAGTTTTAGATATATTAAAGTTACCATTATAATCAATGTCTTACGGCTTCAGCCCTGGTATGCAAAAGCAAGGTGCATACCTTATTTTTACAGCCTCATGAATATAGAACAACTGGTATCGCAGTTTGTTGAACAACTCAGAACTACTTCATTATTAGAGGCTATCGCAGTTATCTTCGGCATGATAAGCGTAGTATTGGCCAACCGGAACCATGTTGCCCTATACCCTACCGGCATCGTCAGCACAGGTATCTACATCTATTTACTGGCCAAGCCATCGGTAGGGCTGTATGCCGAGGCTGCACTGAACGTGTACTACCTTGTAATGAGCATTTACGGCTGGGTATTGTGGAACAAGAAACACGAGAGCGAAAACCCGCTGGCTATTTCCCATAACAATAAAAAGGACTGGATCATTACAGCGTTAATAGTAAGCATAGGATGGATCATATTATACAGCACACTTAAAAAAGTAACCAATTCGGATGTGCCGGTTTGGGATGCCATTGTATCAGCCACGGCATGGGCGGGTATGTGGCTACTGGCAAAACACAAAATAGAGAACTGGGTGTTGCTGAATATTTCCAATGCTATTGCTATTCCTTTGTTTATACATAAAGGCTTGCCGCTTACCTCGTTACTTACCTTGTTTTTATTTATTGTAGCTACCTTCGGATACTTCAGATGGAGAAAATTATACCGTCAGCAACACGCAGCCTGATCATTTTATTGCTGCTCATATCCTGCACACCGGCCTTTGCCCAAAACAAGGATATTGAATGGCTGCGCAGCCTGAATGTGAACAGAAATACTTCTTTAGATGGAGGCATGCATGCCTTTACGCAAAGCACCTATCCTATTGCAGTGGCCATTCCTGTAGCACAGCTTGCTTACGAGTATATTGGCAGACATAAGGAATTTGTAAACAACGGCTGGCAAAGTGTTGCCGGCCTTGGTATAGCAGCTGTTGTCACTTATGGACTAAAATACACCGTGCAGCGCGACCGTCCGTATGCTACTTATACCGGCCTGCAACCGTATGAAACAGAAACAAGTCCTTCGTTTCCTTCGGGGCACACAAGTATAGCATTTGCTACTGCGACTAATTTGAGCCTGCAATATCACAAATGGTATGTGGTAGTTCCGTCATACGCATGGGCAGCTGCAGTTGGCTATTCACGCTTACATTTGGGGGCACATTATCCCAGCGATGTACTGGCCGCAGCGGTAATAGGCGCCGGTTCGGCATACCTTTCATACAAAGGCAACCAATGGCTGCAGAAAAGGAAAAACAAAAAAGCACAAACTATTGAGCATTAAAAAAATAGTAGTGATAGGCCCTGAGTCTACGGGCAAAAGCACATTGAGCCATGCGCTTGCTGTGCAGCTGCAAACGGTGTGGGTACCCGAGTATGCACGGGAATATCTGGAGCAACTGGGAAGGCCTTATGAAGAACCTGATCTGCTGAACATTGCGCAGGACCAGTTAAAAGCAGAAGATGCACTGGCACAACAAGCCAATAAATTTCTTGTTTGCGACACAGACCTGCATGTAATAAAGGTTTGGAGTGAATCCAAATACGGCCGGTGCGATAAAAAAATACTGGAAGCAATAGCTGCGCGCACTTATGACATGTACCTGCTAACGTATACAGATGTGATATGGGAGGACGACCCCCTTCGCGAACACTCGTTGCCGGAAGAGCGTGCCTATTTCTACAATATATACCGCGATATCGTACAAGCCAGCGGCCTGCCCTGGGCCGATATTCGTGGCAGCCATGAAGAACGCGTTAAACTCTCGCTGGAGGCTATTGGCACACTTTTATAAATTGTAACTTTATAAAAAGAGGATAGCCTATGTTGATCCATATACACCCGGATAACCCGCAGGAAAGGAATATAAAGACCGTAGTGGACCGGCTGAAAAATGGAGGTGTTATCATTTATCCTACAGATACCATCTACGGCCTTGGCTGCGATATATACAATACACAAGCTATAGAACGCATTTGCCGTATTAAGAATATAGATCCTAAGAAAGCACAGTTCTCTTTCGTTTGTTCCGACCTCAGCCATATCAGCGATTATACCCGCAGTATCGATACACCCATATTCCGCTTGCTGAAAGCAGCATTGCCCGGCCCATATACCTTTATACTGGAAGCCAGCAAGGAAGTACCTAAAATGCTGAAAACAAAAAAAGATACAGTGGGCATAAGGGTACCAGATAATAAGATATGCCAGATGCTGGTAAAAGAACTGGGACATCCTATTATGAGTGTATCGCTGCCTATGGATGATGAAATAGAATACTATACCGATCCTGAATTGATGGAAGACAAATTTGGCAACGTAGTAGATATAGTGATAGACAGCGGTATAGGAGAGATAGAACCTTCAACTGTAATAGATTGCACTTCGGGCGCACCCGAACTGATACGTGGCGGTGCCGGCGAATGGGAAAAATTACTTGGTTAAATAGCCTTTCCCATTTTTCTTTGTAGTATGTACGCTAGCAAAGACGAACAGTATTTATACAAACAAGCCAAAACACTACTGGAAAAAACATCGGCAAATGCCGAAGATGCTATACAGCAACTGCGGGATGTGATCAACTATGCCGACTGGAAATACTATGTGCAAAGTGAACCTGTGCTGGCAGATGTAGAGTATGATACGCTTTTCAAAAAACTAAAACACCTTGAAGAACAATACCCCGAACAGGTAACGGCAGATTCTCCAACCCAACGTGTGGCGATGGGGCTGAGTGAAAAATTTCCTGCCGTGAGCCACCTGGTGCCTATGCTGAGCCTGGATAATACCTACAATGCTGAAGACCTGCTGGACTGGGACAGGAAATGCAGGGAGCTGGCCGGCGTAGATACCATTGAGTACTGTGTTGAACCAAAATACGATGGCGCCAGCATATCGCTGGTATATGAAGATGGCATACTGAAGCGTGGCGCAACCCGCGGAGATGGCGTAATGGGAGAAGAGATCACCACTAATATAAAACAGATACGTTCGCTGCCACTTTCGGTAGCTACTAAAAAATCCGGCATCACCCAGATAGAGATACGGGGTGAGGTGGTGATACATAAAGATGTATTTGCCGCGTACAATGCACAGCGTGCTGCAGAGGGACTTGCCCCGCTGGCCAACCCGCGTAATGCTGCATCGGGCACACTGCGCATTTTGGACCCTAAGGAAGTAAGCAAACGTAAGCTTTCTGCGATACTCTACCATATCAGCTATTACACGCAGGAGCAGGGGCATAAATTACCGGAGGCTTTACAAACACACTATGGTTCTTTACAATGGCTATACCAGTTGGGCTTCCCTACGCCTGCAAAGGAGATGAAGGTGTTCCGGCATATTGACGAGGTTATTAAATTCTGCGACGAATTTGAACAGCACCGTGATGACCTGCCTTTTGAAGTGGACGGCCTGGTGATAAAAGTGAACAGTTTTGAGCTGCAGGACCGGATGGGCATGACCTCGCATCACCCCCGCTGGGCAGTTGCTTATAAATTCAAGGCAAGGCAGGCTACCAGCAAGCTGCGCAAAGTAGAATTCCAGGTGGGTCGTACCGGCAGCGTTACCCCGGTTGCCAAAATAGACCCCGTGCCTATAGGGGGTGTTACAGTAACGTCCATCTCTTTATTCAATGAAGATGTAGTTCGGGAAAAGGACCTGCATATTGGAGATACCGTGCTGGTAGAACGTGCAGGTGATGTAATACCTTATATAGTAAAACCGCTTGCAGAACTACGCACCGGAGAAGAAGAGAAAATCGTTTTCCCAACACACTGCCCGGTATGCAATGAACCGTTGGAGCGCCCTGAAGAAGAAGCTGTATGGCGCTGTATCAACATCAGTTGCCCGGCGCAGGTGGTAGAACGTATCATACACTTTGCCAGTAAGGATGCTATGGATATCCGCAGCATGGGCGATGCCAATGTGCGCAAATTCTATGAACTTGGGTTATTGAAGGACATTCCGGGCATCTATCATATAGACTGGGACGAAGTACGCAAACTAGGTGGCTTTGGTGAAAAATCTGTTACCAACCTCCAAACAGCTATAGAAAATTCCAAACAACAACCGCTGAACAGAGTGATATATGGATTGGGCATACGCCATGTAGGTGAAACGATGGCCAAAACGCTTGCGAACGCGGTAAGCCATATCAAAGACCTGTATGACTGGGATGAAGAAAAGCTGGTAAGCCTGGAAGATGTAGGGCCCAAAGTAGCCGCAACCGTTGCTCATTTTTTCCATACACACGAGAACAGGCATATGCTGGATATGCTGGAGGCATCGGGAGTAAACCTCGCCAATCAAAAGAAAAATACGCCGCAAACAGAAGGTGGCCTCTCTGGTAAGACCTTTTTATTTACCGGCACGCTCAACCGTTTTAAGCGCAGTGAAGCAGAAGAAATGGTAGAAGAAAAAGGCGGCGCCATATTAGGAGGTGTTAGCAGTAAGCTAAACTACCTGGTGGTGGGTGAAGATGCAGGATCTAAATTAGAAAAGGCCAAGAAACTCGGCACAGTAGCTATTCTTACTGAAGACGAATTTCTTGACCTTATAAAAGGCAGCTAATTTCTTTAATAGAAGTCATAGTCCCTGCGGGCAAAATTCAACCTGAAGCCACCATACATGTAAGTGGTGCTTTGGGTTGGATATAGGCCATTTTCATAAGCGTACCTGCGGTAAGAACCACCCAGGTCTATGAACAGGTTCTCACGCAGTTCGTAAGACAGGTTCAGGTTCAGTGATGCACATTGTACTTTCACGCCGTTTATCAATCCTACACCGTAATCGTAGCTGCGGGTATCATAGTCTTTGAAAATATTGCCGCCGAAATTGGCATTACCTGTATCTACACCTTTCTGGTAGTACATGCCTTTTACAGATACATACAGGTTCTTCACCGGCTGGTAGCGAATAGTACCCAATATTTCTGCAAAGCCAGCACCTAATGGATTTGCTAAAGGCTGGTTGTAATGCGTGTAGTTGGCAGTGCTGTCGAAGTGTGTATAAGTGTACGGACGTACCAGGTTTATTTCGCCCTGCAGGTCCAGGTTCTTTACCGTGAAAGCATCGAAATATTTACCGCCCAGCTGTATGCCAAATTTATTGGCCCAATACCCGTTTCCTGCTGCCAGTTCCTTCGATGTAAATTCATCTATCAATAACTGTCCGTAAAATTGCAGGTGTTTCGCAGCAATAGCTTTAAAGTTCAGTCCCAGCAATACGTTATCAGGACTGCCCAAAGAGCGTTCTACCTGCCTGTACAATATGATCGGCACCATATAGCTGAATTCGTACCTATCCCTCCTGTCAAATATTACGCTTTCAAAAATGCCTATGTTCAGCCAGCGGGTAGCATTGATGCTCAACTGGTGCATAGTAGCATATTTATGCGGCAGGCGCCTGTCAGAACCGCGGCGGTACTGCGGCGTCAGTTCCATGTACAGGTTCTGGTAGTTCAGTTTCCAAACCCTGGTATTCAGCCTGAGAAAAGGCGTACCCGCTGCAAAATCGCTAAGGAACAGGCTGGTCATACCATCGCCAATAAAATGTTTGTCATACCCAAAGGTTACATTGATATGGTCTTTGATGGCTTCAAAATCTATATAACCTTTTGCCAGCAGGTAATCATATTTACCATTGCCGTGTATAGTATAGAAATCAGCGCCCGGTACGGCATCATTACTATCTGCCCATTGTTTTACAAATGAAGGCACTGTTTCCTGGTTGTCGGTAAACATGGTATAGAAACCTACTTTCTTTGCTATCATGCCACGAGCTTCCAGGCCGCGGCTGCTCACTAGCATACCCCCGTTAGGATTATCTTTCTCATAATAGCCATGTGCTGTAAGTATAGGATTTGCCACCAGGAAGAAATCATCTGTATTTACATGAATGAAATCCGGCTGCTTTTTATAAAAGGTTTTGAACCATGGGTGTTTCGAATCAATAGCCCCGTCAGATTCAGGCGCCCATTCCCCGCTTACCGATATAGCATGGGCTATATTATACCTGTCTATAGCCGATAAGCCGGTAAAGCCTGCGTTTTTGCGTTGTTCCATCAGGAATTTCACCTCCCCTTTACGGGCTACCGGTTTCATCGTCAGAAAAAGATCACTCGACAATTCGCCCGAACGGGTTTCCAGCCGGTCCAGCAATTGGTAATCTTCCTGGTTCAATTGCAGATAAGTAGTTTGGGCGATGGCGGTAGTTGCGGTAAATGCGGCAAGTAGAAATGATGCTGCTTTTTTGTACATAAATTGTGTTTTGCAGGTGCGTATGCGCTAACTTGCCTGCAAAAATAGTCGTATAATTCAGTTTATTGATACTTATGGCCAGTGTTTTAATAAAGAATGCCACAGTAGTTAACGAGGGCAGGCAGGAGATTAAGGATGTATTAATTAAGAGCGGTCGCATTGAACGCATTGACAATAACATTAGTGCTAATGCTGACAGGGAGATTGATGCAGAGGGATTATATCTTATCCCCGGTGTGATAGATGACCAGGTACACTTCCGCGAACCGGGCTTTACCCATAAGGCAAACATTGCCACTGAGGCCGCGGCGGCAGTTGCCGGCGGTACTACCACTTTTATGGAAATGCCTAATACCAATCCACCGGTACTTACACAGGCATTATTACAGGACAAATATGATATAGCTGCGGCCACCTCAGTGGCTAACTACTCCTTCTTTATGGGTGTAGCCAATGATAATACAGATGAAGTACTGCGCACCAATGAGAAGAAGAAAGATGTATGCGGTGTGAAAATATTTATGGGCAGCAGTACCGGCAATATGCTGGTAGATAATTATGTTACGCTCAACAGGCTGTTTTCTGAATCGGAACTGCTGATAGCTACGCACTGCGAGGATGAACGCGTAATAAAAGCGAATAAAGAAAAATACCCAGATGCGGATAACGCATTTTTCCATCCCCTGATACGTGATGTGCAGGCTTGTTTTGAAAGCTCATTTTCTGCTGTGCAACTGGCCAAGCAACACAATACAAGACTGCATATACTGCATATTTCTACTGCTAAAGAATTGCAGTTGTTTACCAATATGTTTCCGCTTGAGGACAAGAGAATTACTTCTGAGGTATGCGTACACCACCTGCATTTTACTGCTGATGACTATGCACGCTATGGTAACCTGATAAAATGCAATCCTGCCATAAAAGCGCCGGAAAACAGAACAGCCCTATGGGAGGCGTTGCTGGATGACCGCCTGGATATAATTGCTACCGACCACGCGCCGCACACCTGGGATGAAAAACAATTGCCTTACCAGCAGGCGCCGTCGGGCGTGCCATTGATACAGCACTCACTGTTACTGATGCTGCAATATGTAAAGGAGGGTAAATTTTCCATAGAAAAACTGGTGGAGAAAATGGCTCACGCCCCTGCCAAATGCTTCCAGATAGAGAACCGCGGGTATATACGTGAAGGTTATTTTGCAGACCTGGTACTGGTTGATATGAACCATAACACCACCGTAACGAAAGAGAATATCCTGTATAAATGCGGCTGGTCTCCTTTTGAAGGACACCAATTCCCTGCTGCCATACGTTATACATTGGTAAATGGTGATATTGCTTATGAAAATGGCAGGGTCAACGATACGGTACGTGGCCAAAGGCTCAGATTTGACAGGTAGATGCTGAATGATAAAACCACATTAAAAGACCTCTCTGTATTTGCAGCAGATGCAAATGAAAGTGTATTTGGCCTGCTGGACCATACTACTACGCAGGAAGGGCACGATATGCTGCGCAAGCATATACTGCATCCGCCCGATAGTTTTGAACAGTTGCAGGAAGTACAGGACACCGTAAAATTCTGGACGCAGCATGCACAGGCATGGCCGGCCATGATATCGAACGGCACCTTAGTGATGCTAGAGAAATTTTTTGAATCGGCAGAGGGGGCAGCAGTACCAGGCACGATCAATACCCTGTTCGGCAACTGGATACAGAAGCTGTTCAACAAGAACGAATATTTCTTTACGCAGTTCTCTTTATCACACCTTTCTGATTTTTTAAATGGCTGCCTGCAACTGACGCAGCTGCTGGACAACAAGGACATACCTGCACTTTTAAAGCGGGAACTGGAAGCCATGCAGCAGGAATTGCAGCACCGGCTTACCGGCGACATTATTAAGGTAGACAAACAAACACCTTTCAAAGACTTGGCCAGCCTTAGCTATAAGGCAAGGCGCGAAATGAAACATGTTACCAACCACCTGGTATACCACTATGCCCGGCTGGACGCATGGCGCTCACTGGCGCTGGCAACACTGCATAATAAATGGAGCTTCCCGAAACTGCAGGATGCCCTGCCGGTGATATT
>JANINW010000054.1:30001-48525 GCA_024508935.1 Flavipsychrobacter sp.
CAGCGCACAGCAACTCTATCACCCGCTGCTGCAAAAACCGGTTGCTTACGATATTGATTTTAGTAAAGGGAAAAATTTCCTGGTACTCACAGGCGCAAACATGTCAGGCAAAACCACATTCATGCGCTCACTGGGTGTAGGAGCTTTATTGGCGCATTTAGGCACCGGCGTGCCTGCACAGGCTATGACCATCAGTTTTTTGCAGGGTGTAATTACCAATATGCATGTGGAAGATAATATACTGATGGGCGAGAGCTATTTTTTTGCGGAAGTAAAACGTATGAAGCTGACTGCAGAAAAACTATTACAACCGCAGCCGCATATTGTATTGATGGACGAGCTTTTCAAAGGTACCAATGTGCATGATGCCTATGAATGTACACGCGCCGTGGTAGAAGGCCTGCTGCACCACCCCAATCATATAATGATATTATCTACTCACCTGTACGAGGTAGCACAGCATTTCAGCAGTGAGCCGGGTATTTTCTTCGATTATTTTGTAACGGAAATGACCCAGGATGGGCATTACAAGTTTACCTACGAATTAAAACCCGGTATCTCCAACGACCGTATCGGCTACCGTATCCTGCAAAAAGAAGGGGTTATAGACCTGCTAAAGAAACGCTGAATACCCTCTTATAGCCTTATATAATATTAACAATTATAATTTGAGGCAAAGACAGGTTTAAACTTTAATTTTGATAGCTGAAGTACCGGTTACATATGCACATAAGTGCAGGGATGAAAAAATATTTCAATGACAGAATTCAGGCCAGGACGTTTCCAGATATTACCCAGTGTTGTAAAGAATTTAATTATTGTCAATTCGCTTGTTGTTTTTGCACAGTTTGTGCTAGGCAAGTTCGGTATTGACCTGTCCGATTATTTCGGTTTACACTACTGGCGTTCACACTACTATCATTTCTGGCAGTTTCTCAGCCATATGTTCCTGCATGGCAGCTATAATGATATAGACGGCACCATCATGCACCTGTTCTCCAACATGTTTGCGTTATGGATGTTTGGCAGCATACTTGAAAATGTATGGGGGCCTAAACGCTTTTTCATATTCTATATTATTTGCGGACTGGGCGCTGCCATGCTGCACATGGGTGTGGTTGGGTATGAGTTCCATACCATAGGTGCTGCTTTTGACCAGTACCAGCTGAACCCAACAGTAGACCAGTTCAACTTATTTATGCAGCAGCATGTAAACCCAAGTGCAAGCCTCAGTAACCCGCTATACCTGCAATTGCAGGAACTGAACCGTACCTGGAACAATATGCCATCGGCCAACCTAAGTTCAGAATCTGTGCAGGCGATCAACCAATACCTGAATGGTTTCCATTATGCGCCTACCCATCAGTATATACCAGGCATATATGACGAAGCTACCGTTGGTGCATCCGGCGCTGTATTCGGCATATTGTTTGCATTCGGGTATTTATTTCCGAATACCCTGCTTTATCTATACTTCCTGGTACCTATCAAAGCCAAATATGTAGTAGGCGCTTATGCGCTGTTCGAATTGTTTGCAGGCATAAGAAATTCAGCCGGCGATAATATTGCGCACTTTGCACATATAGGCGGTATGCTGGTAGCATTTATTATTTTAAAAATCTGGGGAAGACAAAACAGAAGGGATTTTTATTAAACAGGAGATTTTTATGAAGACAGCACAAAGGCGCTCACCACTATCTTATATACCCGGCTACGAGAACAATGCCGTTTTACAGCTTATTGTAGCCTGCTGCACCGGTTTTATCTCTTTCCACCTTTGCAGGGTGGTACTGCTGATAGTAAACGCGCAACCCGAAACATTCCCGCATATATTTACTCAAAACCTGTCGCTGCCTGTGCTGGAACGGTTCTCGCATAAATGGTGGACCATATTCACCTACGGCTGGATACACAATGGTTTCTGGGAACTGTTCAGCAATATGATATGGCTGTATGCCTTTGGCTCTGTAGTGCAGATGCTGGTGGGCTATAAACAGATCATTCCCATATTCATTTTCTCTATGGTAATGGGTGGTGTATTTTACGAACTGTGCCAGTTGATACCCGGCCAGGCTTTTGCAACCTTTCCATACCTGCTGGGTGCGCAGGCGGCTATCACGGGCATTACCACTGCTGCACTTACCATAGCTCCCAATTACCGGTTTTACATCGGAGACCGGTTCAGCATACCTATGGCTGTACTGGCTATTATCTTTTTTGCATTAATGGTCATGAATTCCAATCTGCACGTGCCCTCGCTGTTCTTACTGGCAGGTGGTGCCGCTACCGGCTTTGCATATATAAAACTATTACAGCGGGGCAACCGCCCCGGTACATGGATGTATGACATCTTCGACCGCCTGGAGAGAAGCGTAACACCTGATGATAATGCGAAAGCCAATAAGGGCAGGAAACGCAGGGATGTACTGGACCATATGCACGAGCCCAAACAAAGCAACACACAAAAACGTATAGACGATATACTGGACAAAATAAACCAGAAGGGATACGATTCTTTAACTAAAGAAGAGAAAGAGATACTCATGAATGCAGGTAAAGATAAAGATGCCTAAAATATAGTTGTGACACACGAGCAACCCGGAATTATTAGAAAACTCATCAGCCATACCTTCCTGCTGCTAAACCTGGCGGCGGTAATATGGCTTGCCCTGTGTGTTGCCAGTTCCTTTATCAGTCCTGCGCATTTCAGCCTGCTCGCTGTTTTTTGCATCACTACGCCAATAGCCATCATTGTCAACCTTTTCTTTGTTTTATTCTGGCTGTTCACATCAAAAAAACTAAGGATTCTGTTTTCACTGGCTGCATTGGCGGCATCCTATAAAGTCATTACTACTGTATTTGCCCTCAACTTTTCAGCACAGCAGGATATGTCGCGTAAACCCGGCACAATAAAAATAATGAGCTGGAACTGCCACGGTATGGGTGTGTTCAACCGCCCGCACAGTAAGGAGTTTGACACCGAGCTATTAGAATTTATTAAAGACCAGGATGCGGATATTTTATGCCTGCCCGAGTTTTCTACACCTAAAGACAATATCCTGAAACCTTTTGCCTCGAGGATAATAAAAAACGGGGGGTATATCGATTACCGTTTTAAAGACGATAATACCCTGGGGCGGACACTTTACTTAGGCACGGCTGTTTTCTCGAGGTATCCTTTCCGCAATTATGTAGCCAATAAGCTGGATGAGTACATGTATATGATGCAGGGAGATGTGGAATTGCCGGGCAAAAAGATAGTACGCGTATTCTTCGTTCACCTGAACACATTTGGCCTGAGCGATGGCGACAAGGCATATATAGAGCGCGTAAAAAGTGCGAATGGCGAAGACCTGAGCCGTTCCCGTTCTTTTATATGGAAGTTTCAACAGGCTTTTAAGAAAAGGGCAGAACTGACCGAAAAAGCAGTAAAGATCATTGCAGAAAGTCCGTACCCGGTGTTTATTTGCGGCGATTTTAATGATCTGCCTGCATCATACACCTATACTTCCTTCCGCGGTAAGCTGGGCGATGTATTCCTGGCAAAAGGTGCCGGCCTGGGTCGCACTTATAACGAGATATCGCCTACATTGCGGATAGACCATATGTTTTACGACCCTGCTGCATTGAAGCCTATAGGCTTTTTATGTAATTACACCCACCTGTCAGACCACAACCCACTGATAGCTAATTTCGAAATAGTCACTAAGGCTCAAGACTAAGCCTTATTTTTGCGCTTATTTTACAATATGTCCGATTTATATATTTATAATTCTTACACCCGCCAGAAAGAAAAGTTTGAGCCTATAACCCCGGGCCATGTTGGCCTGTATGTGTGCGGACCTACCGTTTCCGGCGAATCGCATATGGGGCACGCACGGCCTTATGTTACCTTCGACCTGGTAAACCGTTACCTGCAGCACCATGGGTATAAGGTGCGTTATGTGCGTAACATTACAGATGCCGGCCACTTTGAAGAAGAAGGACGTGAAGCGGAAGATAAAGTAGCGAAGAAAGCACAACTGGAAAAACTGGAGCCAATGGAACTGGTGCATAAATACACCAGCCTGTTCCACTGGGCTATGCGCCTGTTCAACTGCCTGGAGCCAAGTATTGAGCCTACAGCTACCGGCCATATCATTGAGCAGATAAATATGATACAAGACATCATACAGAAAGGTTATGCCTATGAGGTAAATGGTTCTGTATATTTTGATGTAAAAAAATACGCTGAAAAATATCCTTACGGAAAATTATCGGGCCGTGTGATAGATGACCTGCTGGAAACCACCCGCGACCTGGAAGGCCAGGATGAAAAAAGAAATAAAGTAGATTTTGCCCTTTGGAAGAAAGCACCCGCAGAGCACATTATGCGCTGGACAAGCCCCTGGGGTGAAGGCTTCCCGGGATGGCATATCGAATGCTCCGCTATGAGCAGCAAATACCTAGGCGAGACTTTCGACATACATGGCGGTGGCATGGACCTGCAATTCCCGCACCACGAAAGTGAGATAGCACAGTCTACCATTGCACACGGACATCCGCCGGTTAACTATTGGATGCACAATAATATGATCACCATCAACGGTAAGAAGATGGGCAAGAGCTATAACAATGTAATTAAGCTTACCGAGTTATTCAGCGGTAACCATCCTATACTGGAACAGCCTTACCACCCGATGGTGATACGTTTTTATATACTGCAAACACATTACCGCAGCACGCTCGATTTTTCGAACGAAGCATTACAGGCATCAGAAAAAGCATTCCGCCGCCTGTGGGAAGCTTATGAAGTATTGCAGAAACTGCAACCGAACACAGGCGCTGCTTCCGACAAGGCATTAGATGCGAAAGTAACCACCTGGTGCCATGAGTGTGCCGACTTTATGAATGATGACCTGAACACAGCAAAGGTCATTGCTAACCTGTTTGAGCTGGCGCCGGTTATCAACAGCATAAAAGGAGGACAGGTAAAACCAGATGCTTTGTCGGGTGAAACCTATGCATTGCTGCTGCAAACTTTCAAAACCTACCTGGTAGATATTATGGGTATGCAGCCATTGCAAGCGGCACAGAGCAATAAACTGGACCAGGTATTATCATTGCTGATAGACATACGCAGGGACGCACGCCAGCGAAAAGACTTTGCCACATCAGACCAGATACGCAATACGCTGGCTGAATCAGGCATACTGCTGAAAGATGAAAAAGACGGCAGCGTTTCTTATACCATTGAATAGAACTAAATGAAAAAAATATCCAAATTACTGCGCTATCTGGGAGAATACAAACCACAGATAGCGTTGTATTTTTTATGCATCCTGCTTTCCGTTTTATTCGGCCTGTTCTCTTTTGGTATGCTGGGCCCTGTATTACAGGTATTATTTGTAGGCGAACAGAAACTGCCTGCATCAGGCAACATTATCACTAAGATATCTGCCGTTGTAAATGACATCATCATTAAACAGGATAAACTCACCGCACTTACCTATACAGTAGCAGTGGTGGTAGCGGCTACTATTTTAAAGAACCTGTTTGTATACCTGGCACTGGCTATACTCAATCCGCTGCGTAATGGTGTGATACGCCGCCTGCGCGATGACATGTTTACCAAGACCTTATCCCTGCCTATCGGCTTTTTTACAGAAGAGCGCAAGGGCGATCTTATATCGCGTATGACCAATGATGTAAACGAGATAGAACAATCTATCATGAACATGCTGGAGACCTTTATACGCGAGCCTTTAACCATTACATTCACGCTGGTGTCTATGCTGGTAATGAGTCCGCAACTTACTTTATTCCTGTTACTGTTCCTGCCAGTTACTGGTATTATCATCGGGCGCATTGGCAAGTCTTTAAAAAAACCTTCCAACCTGGCACAGGAACAATTGGGTCATATGCTGGGCGTAATAGATGAAACCCTTGCAGGCTTGCGCGTAGTAAAAGCCTTCAATGCCGAAAAACACCAGCACCTGCGTTTTTCTCAAATAAACAATACCTTATTCCGCCTGCGCAACCGTATATCTGCCCGTCGCGAATTAGGCTCACCATTATCTGAAACCTTGGGCGTAATAGTAGTAAGCATCATACTATGGTATGGTGGCCGCCTTATATTCTCTGGCAATACTTCGCTGACAGGCCCCTGGTTCATTGCCTACATTGCTTTGTTCTACACACTGATCAATCCATTAAAAAATCTTTCTTCTGCTATTTATAATGTACAGAAAGGTGTAGCTGCACTAGAGCGCGTAGAACACCTGCTGGATGCAGAAAATACAGTTAAAGAATTGCCTGCTGCAAAACCACTACCTGCGTTTACCGACGCTGTTGAATTTAAGAACGTGCACTTTGCCTATGGCGATAAGAAAATACTGAATGGTATAGACCTACGGATAGAAAAAGGAAAAACAGTGGCCCTGGTAGGTGCATCAGGCGCTGGTAAATCTACACTGGTAGACCTCATCCCGCGCTTTCATGATGTGACAGGCGGGCAATTATTAATAGACGGTATAGATGTAAAGGACTACAAAGTGTACGACCTGCGTCGCCAGATAGGTGTGGTAAACCAGGACCCGATACTTTTCAACGATACTATTTACAACAACATCACATTGGGCACCGGTGGTGTATCGCAGCAACAGGTAGAAGAAGCTGCGCATATAGCACACGCCCATAATTTCATTACACAGAAAAGCGGCGGCTACCAAACGATAGTTGGCGACCGCGGCACCAAGCTTAGCGGTGGTGAACGCCAGCGTATCACTATTGCGCGTGCAGTGTTGAAAAACCCACCGATATTAATTCTTGATGAAGCTACCTCATCGTTAGATACCGAAAGTGAACGACTGGTGCAGGATGCTATAAACAACCTGATGAAAAACCGGACCTGTATCGTCATTGCACACCGGCTGTCTACTGTACAACATGCAGATGAGATAGTAGTACTTGATAAAGGACATATCGCAGAGCGCGGCACCCATTATGAACTGATAGCTAAAAATGGCCTGTATAAAAAACTGGTCGAGATGCAGCAGGTGAAATAGTTGCGGTATATTTGCAGGAATAAACCAACCAATGCAAAAGATTCTTGTTACAGGGGGATGTGGCTATATAGGCGGGCATACGATCGTAGACCTGATCCAAAATGGTTACGAAGTGATTTCGGTAGACAACCTTTCACGCGGCTCGTTACGCATGCTTAGCGGCGTTGAAAAAATTGTAGGTCACCCTGTAAAGAATTATAAAGTAGACCTGTGCAACCTTGAAGACACCGAAGCTATATTCATTGAAAACCCGGATATAACCGGCATTATACATTTTGCGGCATACAAATCGGTACCCGAATCGGTTGAAAAGCCATTGGTGTATTTCCGAAACAATATCAATTCGCTGGTAAACCTGCTGCAGTGCGCAGAAGAATACAAAGTGAACCATTTCGTTTTTTCTTCTTCCTGCTCGGTTTATGGCAATACGGATAAATTGCCCGTGGAAGAAACAGCACCACTGGCAGAACCTGAATCGCCTTATGCCCGTACCAAGCAAATGGGCGAGGCTATATGCAGGGATTTTGCAGCCAGGCATCCAGAATTTAACGTTACGCTTTTAAGATATTTTAATCCTGTTGGCGCACACCCTACCGCAATGATAGGCGAGCTGCAGGAAAAACCGGAAAACCTGGTACCCATTATCACGCAAACTGCCATTGGCAAGCGCAGTGAAATGCAAGTATTTGGTACAGACTATCCTACACGCGATGGCTCATGTGTACGTGATTATATTCATGTAATGGATATTGCCAACGCACATACCAAGGCTTTGCAATACACCATAGAAGGCAACAACACGCAGAACTGCGATATATTTAACCTGGGTACCGGTAATGGTGTTACAGTGCTGGAGCTGATAGCCTCTTTTGAAAAAACTTCGGGCCAGAAACTGAATTATAAATTAGGCCCCCGCCGCCCCGGCGATGTAGTTGCCGTATATGCCAATAACAATAAGGCACGCGCCTTGCTGGACTGGGATATTAAATACAATCTTGACCAGATGATGGATACTGCCTGGCGCTGGGAGCAGACCCTTAAAAAAGAGGCTGCCAAAATACAAATGAACTAATATCCGTTTAGGGCACTGCATTATGTTTTGAATACCGCAGGAAGTCACGGTAATTAAAACATTCTTATCTTGTTGCTGTAAATTTTTCGCATTTGCTGCCAGCAAATATTGCATAAATACACAGCATGAATTTCCGTAAGCTCAATAACCTGTCGGGTTGGATAACAGGCGGTATAGCCACCCTTGTATATCTTTTGACCATGGAACCTACCGTTAGCTTTTGGGACTGCGGTGAGTTTCTGTCCTGTGCCTATAATCTTGAAGTGGGACACTCTCCGGGTGCACCATTGTTTATGATGATCCAGCGCATAGCTGGTCTGTTTGCCGGTTCACGTGAACATGCGGCCTTATACATTAATGCATGGTCGGCCATAGCATCAGGTCTTACTATCGCCTTTCTCTTCTGGACTATTACCTACCTGGCGGGGAAGATTGCAGGAGTTTCCAAAAAAGAAGAACCAAACACGCAGCAAAAGATATTGATATTGGGCGCAGGGCTTATCGGTGCACTGGCCTATACCTTTTCCGATACATTTTGGTATTCGGCGGTTGAGGCTGAGGTATATGCAACCTCATCACTATGCACCGCCATTGTATTCTGGGCTATATTCAAATGGGAAGAAGTATCTGCGGAAAAGTATGCAGATAAATGGCTGGTGCTGATAGCTTATATAATGGGGCTTTCTTTGGGTATACACCTGCTGAACCTGCTGGTAATTCCTGCATTGGCAATGGTCTATTATTTCAACCGGTATGAATATACCCTGCGTGGCGCAATCATTGCATTCCTGGCCGGTTGTGTGGGATTGCTGATCGTACAGTTCGGGGTGCTCCAATGGCTGCCGGTCATAGCATCGGGGTTTGAAATATTATTCGTCAATAATTTCGGTTTGCCATTTGATAGCGGTGCTATCAGCTTCATAGTATTGCTTATAGCTGCATTGGCAGCATCATTGATTTATGCTAAAAGAAAGGGTATGTACCTGCTGCATACCGGCATGCTGTGCTTATGCTTTGTAATACTCGGTTTCTTCAGCTACCTCGCACCTATCATACGCTCTCGCGCAGATGTGCCGGTAGACATGACCAACCCTGACAACAGCGTAAGCCTGATACCTTATATAAAGCGTGAACAATTCAAGCAGCAGCCTTTATTGTACGGCCCTGACTTTAATAGTAATATAACCGGGTATAAGAAATCAGGTACCATTTACAGCGCAGCAAAGAAAAACGGCAAAGATTATTACGAAGAAGTAGACATTAAGACAGAACCTCAGTATGAAGCCGGCAGCGAACGCTTTTTCCCGCGTATATGGGACAATAAAGATGCAGGCGTCACCGGTTTTTATAAAGACTACCTGGGCATAGAAGATGGTGCAATGGCCGGCAGCGGCGACAATATGAAATTCTTCTGGGGCTACCAGCTCAACTGGATGTGGTGGCGGTATTTTATGTGGAACTACGCAGGCCGGCAGAATGATGTGCAGGGACAAGGAGATGCAAAGAATGGCAACTGGATATCGGGACTGGGATTTATTGACAATACCATCCGCGGACTGGGTGATATGAATAAGGCAGGAGGTGGCTATAAAGACAATGCAGCACGCAATGAAATGTATATGCTGCCATTTATACTGGGCATATTGGGTATTATCATTCACGTACGCAAGAACAAGCGCGATTTTGCAACTGTCCTGGTACTATTCCTGGTAACCGGCGCGGGACTGGCAGTATACCTGAATATGGGCCCGGTGCAAGCCAGGGAAAGAGATTATGCTTTTGCGGGTTCTACCTATGCTTATGCTATATGGATAGGCCTTGGTGTTTTGCTTACCGCGCAACTCTTACAGCGTTTTGTAAAAAACACTATTTCATCTGCATACGCTGCGGCAGGCCTTTGCCTGTTGCTGGTGCCGGTTATAATGGCCAAAGCAGGCTGGGATGACCATGACCGCTCTAAAAAAACATTTGTACGCGCCAGCGCATGGAATGCATTGCAATCATGTGCGCCCAATGCTATCTTATTCACCTTCGGCGATAACTATACCTACCCGCTATGGTATTTGCAGGAAGTAGAAGGTATACGCCGTGATGTGCGCGTACTGAACCTGGGATTGCTAAGTGCAGACTGGTATATAGACCAGCTGAATTATAAAGTGAATGATGCCGATGCTGTACCTATGATATGGAAGAAAGAAGACTATGTTGGGCGCAGGCATGGCTATGTACCCTACAGGAATAATGCAGCTATACCTAAAGACACTTATATCAACCTGGAAGAAGTGTGCAAGTTTTTGGTAAGCAATAAACAAGAGGACAAGATACAGGCCCCCAATGGTGAAAGCCTGAACTACTACCCGGCAAAAAACTTCTTTGTAGCTACGCCTGATAAAATGAGCCTGGTAAACAGCGGTTGGATAAATGCTGCGGATACCGGTCATATTAATGCATCGGTAAGGATCACCTACCCTAAAGATGCCATGAGCAAGAGCACCATCACGCTATACAATATAATTGCAGCTATTGCCAAAGAAGGCTGGAAACGCCCTATATATTTTGGTGACGGTGTGACACCTGATGATCTTAGCGGCTTTGACAGCTATGCCAGGATGGAAGGATGTGTTTACCGCCTGCTGCCTTTCAAATACACAGACAGTGTTGCTACTGCAGAAGAAGGCCTGGGCAGTGTAGATGTAAACAAGAGCTATGACCTGTTTATGAACAAATATATATGGGGTGGTGCCGAACGAAATGATGTATACTTCGATTCGAAGAACAGACTTATGCTGACCACTTACCGTTTTAACGCCGGACGCATTGCCAATGAACTGATAGCGAAAGGAAGAAAAGCAGAAGCCATTAAACTGCTCGACCATGTCAATAAAAGCATTACAGAACATTCTTATTATTACGATCCCATTACCTATTATATGATCGTAGCCTATTATCATGCAGGCGCTACAGATAAGGCATCAGCCCTGGCACAGAAAACTGCCAAAAATGTCATAGACGATATTAAGTATACACTGACCCTTGATGAAGAACAACAGGAAAAACTAACTGCAGAATTGCGCAATGACATGTCGATAGTAAGAGCTATCATGACAGTAGCAAAATCATCGGGCGATGAAAATACAGCCAATATGCTGAACCAGCGCATGGGCAGCCTGATGCAGGAATTACAACAGCAACGGCAGTAAGAGGTTATCCTAAGTCTATTTCCGTATTGTCACCTATATTCAGGCTTTGGCTAAGGCCGCGCACAAAGGCATCGTTGCCTATGATAGAAGAATGCAGCACTACTTCTTCCAGCTCTGCATAAGAACCAATGATGGTATCTTTAATAATAGCCGACTGGATGGTGGTGAATTCACCGATCGTAACATTAGGGCCGATAATGGAGTTATGTATCTTACAGCCTTCTGCTATACTTACAGGCGGTATAATAACACTGGTCTCGTGGTGAAAAGGTTTTTCATCGCCTTTATTCTCACTCATCTGTTTTAGCAATATCGCGTTGGTAGACAACAAGGTTTCTTTCTTGCCGCAGTCAAACCAGTTGTTTACACGGAAGGCACGAAATTTAGTACCCTCCTCGATCATATGCTCCAGTGCGCTGGTAAGATGATACTCGCCTTCATCATCTGTGCGCTCTTTCATATGTCTTTCCAGGGCTTTGAACAGGGCCGGTGTTTCTTTTATATAATACACGCCCACCATCGCCATATTTGACTTTGGTATCAGCGGCTTTTCAACTACGCGCAATACGTTATCCTGTTCATCCAGTTCTGCCACACCAAAGCTGCGCGGGTCATCTACTTTGCGTACGCCTATCTGCGACACTTGGCTATTCAGTATTTCCTTGACATTATAATCACAAACAGTATCGCCCAGCACTATCATCACTTCATCATCCTTTACGGCATCCTGTGTCAGCCATATAGCATGGCCCAGGCCTTTACGATCGGTTTGGTTTACAAGCGTGTAAGACAGGTTGGGGTAAGTCTTAGCTATATAACGTTGAATTTTTTCACCCAGGTATCCGATCACGAAAACAAAATCGGTCACGCCTGCTTCCAGTAACTGGTCAACAATAACACTCAGTATTGTTTTACCTGCTATAGGTATCAGTGCCTTGGGCTGTGTATAAGTAAGGGGCCTGAGTTTGGTACCGGCGCCTGCAACGGGAATAATAGCTTTCACAAACCGTATGTTTGGTTATACGGCTGTGAAATTACTATTATTAAATCAATTGGGAATTATGTTTAGAGGGGATGGCCGTATTATTACAGCGTTTGCAGCGTGCTGGCAAATTTGCGCAGTTTAGAAACGATCTCCTTGCTATTTTTTTGTTTGTCAGCGCCCAGGGTTTCTACATCTTTATAAAGTATTTCTTCATCCTTTATCTTCGTTTCAAGGGCCTTTTTATCGTTGCCTGTAATATTCTTTACAGAAACCTTATTATCAGCAATATCTGCATTCAAAGCAGCTAAAATATCTGTGTAAGCCTTTTCATACAGTTTTGTATTGCTGCGGCTCATACCGGCTTCAAACCTGTTGATGTTAGATGTAAAGCTTGCAATATCTATAGCACAAAAAGCAGTAGTATAAGAAAGCAGCATAAAGCTGCATGCCAGCAGTATCGGTTTCATGTAAATAATTTTTTTAAAGTTAGTAAAATATAGCATATCAGCCTTCACTATCTAAGACAGCAGCTTCCTGCCCATATAGTTGGGTCTGGTATTTTAAAGAAGGGGATTTTATTAATGCCCCCAGGTTCAACTGCTGCCATTTTTCATCAACTGCTGCTATAGTGGCGCCATCTGCTGCTATGATATTGGGCCATGGCCGTTCAAACCCATCAAGCGCTTTGGTTTTGCGTGTGCCGTCCAGCCCCAGGATATTTTTATCATTACCCCCATAAAAATGGTCACGGCGTGGATCCAGGTTATTACAAAAACGCCAAAGTGTATCAGCTATGTCGGCTGTATCTACCGTATGCTCTACATACAGTATCATTTTTATGCCCTGTAGTGCCGGCAAGCTGCTTAGTTGTTTGTGTAAAGTTTCTACGTGATTTTGTTTGTCTTTTTTCAATGCTACAAACAAAACAGGTATCTGCCACTCTGCCGCGAGCTTGCTGTTCAGGCTGCTTATCTCCGGGAATTGCTCCTTTATTTTTTGTGCGGAGAAATCCTTTTGTAAAGTAAATGGTGCCAATGGTGCTTCCATTTCTTCCTCCCATTTCTTAGTACCGTCTATGCACATCTTACCACCGAAGCCAAGCTTTGAACAGCTATGGTCTAATACATCCATGGGGCCCTGGCTGAAATATACATCTGTAGCTGGATTCAGGTTGTTGAATACATACTGCGCCAATTCTTTATAATTATCAATTTTCACATCACCATCGGCCAGCACCAGTATTTTATTGAACATCATTTGCCCGGCACCCCACATAGCATTCATTACCTTCTGCCCCTGCCCCGCATATTCTTTATTAATGGTGGTAATGACGAGGTTATGAAATACCCCTTCTACCGGCATATTCATATCTTTTATTTCAGGCACCATGGTCATCTTGATAGGTGCCAGGAATATACGCTCAGTTGCTTTTCCTATCCATGCATCTTCCTGTGGTGGTATGCCAACTATCGTAGCCGGGTATACCGCATTCTTACGGTGCGTAATAGCTGTAACATGAAAACGTGGGTACCAGTCGGGCAGAGAATAATAACCTGTATGGTCGCCAAATGGCCCTTCCCATATTAACTCTTCATTCGGGTCTACATATCCTTCAATAATAATATCTGCATCGGCAGGTACTTCTATCTCGGGCTGGGTAATACAACGCACCAATTCTACACGCTTCTTACGCAGGAAGCCTGCCAGCATGTATTCATCGACATTTTCAGGCAGTGGTGCCGTGGCCGCATACGTATAAACGGGATCGCCACCCAGTGCTACCGCTACCGGCATACGTTTACCTAATTTCTTATATTCGTTATAATGCCTGGCCGATACTTTGTGTTTATGCCAGTGCATACCGGTCATATCACTATCAAATACCTGCATACGGTACATGCCTATATTGCGCATACCGGTATTAGGGTCTTTAGTGTGTATAGCAGGTAGTGTTATGAAGCGCCCGCCATCTTTGGGCCAGCATTTCAGTATAGGCAGCTTATCCAGGCTGGGGTTGGTCATTACCACTTCCTGGCATTCCTTGTGCTTTGTGGTAACCTTGGGCATCCACGATGCAAACTTGCCCAACTGGGGCAACATGGCCAGTTTTTCTATAAGCCCGTTTTTAGGGGCCGACATTTTTTTCAGCAGGTTTTCTATTTCTTTGGCCACATCATCCAGCTCGTTTACACCCAGGGCCATGCACATGCGCTTTTCATTGCCCATGCTATTGATGAGCAAGGGAAACTCTGTACCGGTGTTTTCAAAAAGCAGTGCCTTATTCCTGTCGGGCGTTTTTGATACCCTGTCGGTAATTTCTGCTATTTCCAGTACCGGGTCTACAAACTCCTTTATTCGTACCAGCTCACCGGCTTTATCCAATGCTGCAATGAACTCCGTTAATGATTTATATGCCATGAAGTATCTGTTCTGTATGAAAACACTTTCTCAAACCCTTATGTTGAAAAGCGGAAGGCAAAGTTACAGTTTGTAAATGCATTAATTTTGCAAACGCATGTTTGAAAAAAATCATTCATTTATAAATTACCAATCGTTTAACAGCTTCATTTTCATCATAGTCCTTTGCATATTTACTTCCTGCAATGAACAAAAACCGGTTAATAATGAAATTGTACAGCAGGTAACGGAGCGCGCCACCAACCCCTGGAACAGGCAGATGGTAGATTCCTGTACCCGGTTGCTGCAAAACGGGGATGTGGTGGTACGCAGGGGGCATGATATTACCAGCACTATGCTTTCTATGCTCAACCAGCGGGAAAAACTGTATTCTCACTGCGGGGTGGTATTGATAGAACATGGTTACCCTTTTGTATACCATAGCATTGGCGGAGAAGATAACCCTGATGCGCGTTTAAGGCGGGATTCTGTCAATTTCTGGTTCTCGCCGGCCAATAACCTGGCTTTTGGCATCGTTCGGCTAGACCTTGACAAGCATCAACGAGACAGTCTTAGCCAGGTGGTACATGGGTTTTATAGGGCCAGGAAGAAATTTGACCTGGATTTTGACCTGAAATCGGAAGACTGTTATTATTGTGCGGAGATGGTGTACAAAGCACTGAACCGGGCTACCGCAGATAGTACTTATATCGAACCTTTAACCGTATTTGGTGTTACTTTCATCGGCATAGATAACCTGTACCTGAATAAGCATGCACACATGGTTTGCCAAATTAGATTTAAGTAATACCTTTGCGACAAATTAGAAAACTGATAATATTATGAAAAAAATTCTGTCTTTTGTAGCGCTTATTGCCGTGTTTGCAATTAGCTGTAGCTCTAATTCTCCTAAAGCTGCCGCTGAAAAATTCCTGAACAGTTTCTTCCATATGGAATATAAAGAAGCTAAGGAAGTGTCTACTGAAGAAACCAAGAAAGTGCTGGACATGATCGAACAGTTTTCTACCATGATGCCCGATTCCAGCAAGCAGTCAGCTAAAAAGATAAAGATTGAAATTAAAGATGTGAAAGAAGAAGGTGATAAAGCTACTGTTACCTATACTACATCTGAAAGCACGCAAGAACAAAAGCTGACCATGGTAAAACAAAATGGCAAATGGCTGGCTAATTACTCAAAACAAGATGGCGGCATGGGTGCTGAAGGCGATACAAGCAACGAACCAATGACCGAAGAACCAATGACAGACTCTACAGCAGCACCTGCCACTGAGGGCACTCCTGCATCACCTGATACAGCTACCCACCAATAACGAATCAATCAACGCTTTATAAAAAGGCTGCCTTATGGCAGCCTTTTTATTTTATACACTAACTAAGTTTATTTAGCGTCCGAAGCCAATACACTATCTCTTCTATTTTGCTCTGCCAATATTTTAGCCATATGAGGTGCCACTTCCGCCTCAAGCGTGGCTGCACTAATATCCAAAGCTGCAGGATCCTTAGCAAGTGCTAGCCATGGCTTGGTGCCAAACGGATATGAGCCAAATACAATTACGGGTGTGCCCTGTGCCTTAAGTGTTACATCATTCTTCTGTATCCATTGGTCAGCCCAATCATAAAGATATTTGGCATCAGCTTCGAACAGGCGAAGGCAGGAGTGAGAGGCAGGATAACCCGGCATAGCATATTGATGCCAGCCCACGCCTTCTTTATTCGCAATATTGAAATTCCACTTCAGTATCCATTCATCGTCTACCGTACTTTTGGTTTCTTCAGCCTTCCAGTTGGTAAAAAATAACCCGGTAGGTGTTTGTGCATTTTCCCGCCCCATATTGGTTGCGCCCCAGCGTACAAGGTTGCCATATTCATAAGCGCCGAATGCCTGCGAAGGATAAGAAAAGAAAATGATCTTCTTCACATCCTGTACCGCAGGCAGGTTGTACGGGAAGATGGAGTATTGCATAATATCAGCGTTTATATCATCGGGCACTACCAGGCTATCCAGCTTCGTTACATTATCCATATCCACCCTGTTCAGGGTAAGAATAATATTTTGCTGGGCCGCTGAATATTTTTGTTTGAACGAGTCTGGTTTTATAATACGGTAACCGGTACTAACCCGTTTCACAGTTATTTCTTTATAAACATGCTTATGCGTTGTATCCTTATTTTCTGAATTATGCTGGCCGGTGCAGGATGCATTCATTAATGCAGCACCAATTATTGCGGTAAAAAATATTTTATTCATGATGGCATGTCTCAAAATTCCATGCCAAGCTTGTTAAGTATATTAATGGAGATCAATTTATTGTACGTTACCAAAGAAGAGATAACACAAACCAATGGAGGTGAGAATGCCTACCAGGTCGGCCAGCAGCATAGTACTAATAGCATATCTTGTGTTTTTTATAGACACTGCACCGAAGTACACCGCCACCACGTAAAAAGTAGTATCAGAAGAACCTTGCAGGATACTGGACAGCCTGCCTGCAAATGAATCGGGGCCAAACGTCTTCATAGTATCAATCATCATACCCCTGGCTCCGCTTCCGCTCAACGGCTTAATGAGTGCAGTAGGTAATCCATCTACAAAACGAGTATCAGTACCCATAGATGTAAACAGGCTTTTGATGCCATTGATCACCACATCGAACGTACCACTTGTACGCAGCATACTGATGGCCACCAGCATACCCACCAGGTAAGGAATAATTTTCACTGCCGTTTCAAATCCACCTTTTGCCCCATCTACAAATGCTTCGAATATATCTATCCTCTTATATAAGGCCCCAATAACAATGAGAATGAAAATGAGCAGTATAATACCATTACTGAGTATGCCCGAAAACGATTGCATATGCTCTGTATCAAGTGTACGCAGGTATACTGCCAGTAAGGCTATAACCACTGATAATCCCCCCACCCATGCAAGTATTGCAGGCTGTAGTATATTGATCTTTTGCCTGAACGCCACAATGAACATGGCAGCCATTGTAGCTGCAAATGTGGCTATCATGCATGGCACGAAAATATCTGTTGGGCTAGCTGATTTAAGTGCTGCGCGCCAGGCAATAACAGTTACCGGTATCAATGTAAGCCCGGAGGCATGCAGGCACAGGAACATGATTTGGGCGTTGCTGGCTGTTTCTTTATCAGTATTCAGCTCCTGCATGCTTTGCATGGCCTTCAGACCGAAGGGCGTAGCAGCATTGTCGAGGTTCAGCAGGTTGGCAGAGAAATTCATCATCATATGCCCATAAGCAGGGTGCCCCTTAGGTATACCCGGGAATATCTTTGAAAAGAAGGGCTCTATCATGCGCGATAATAACTGTATACCACCTGCCTTTTCTGCAATACTTAAAAACCCCATGAACAATGCCATAATGCCAATCAGTCCTATACAAATAGTGACTGTGCTTTTACAGCTTTCTATTATACCATCTACATGCTTTACCAGCTTTGCCTGTATAGACTTGTAAGTGTACACTTTCATCCCAGTTGCGGCAACTGCGTTATCTGTTATGAACACGGTAGCGGGATGCAGCGAATCAGCAGGCACATATCCATAAGCGCTGATGTATTTTGCAAAACTATCTGGAGAAACAAAACCTGCAGTTTGAGGATTGCCGGACGCCTGGTAATAAACCGTTTCATAAGCATCGTCGACCTTACCGGTAACCATGCGGCTGAAAATATTCCCGTCCCCAGAGACGAAACATTTAAATCCTGCAACGGCTATTGCAATAATGATAAATGCCGACCATATTCTGCTTAATGCCATAGTTGATTGTTTAAGCTTGTGT
>JANINW010000054.1:48535-124124 GCA_024508935.1 Flavipsychrobacter sp.
TGCCATCCTGCGAATGTATTAAGCGTTGAAATTAAAACTTGAAAAGCAGAAAATATAATTGTATCAGGTAGTTTGCCTGCTGATGAGTTTATCGGCATCAGGTGCTACATAGTTATTCATCATTTCCAGCAATTCGTCAACCGAATCGCTTACCAGCAGCATTTCTTTAGTGCATTCATTCAGGAAGCCTTCCTGCACCATATTGTTTATCAGCACTTTCAAACTGTCATAATACCCATTCACATTCAATAATGCCACCGGTTTTTTATGCAGGCCAAGCTGGCCCCAGGTAAGCATTTCAAACATTTCGTCCATAGTACCCCAACCACCCGGCATAGTTATTACGCCATCGCTCAGTTCATGCATTTTTATTTTGCGCTCGTGCATACTGTCTACCAGTACCAGTTCTGTAAGGCCTTCATGCGCCACTTCTTCATTGCGCAAAAAACCGGGTATCACACCTATTACTGTACCTCCCTGTTGCAATGCCCCTTCAGCTACAGCACCCATAAGTCCTACTTTAGCACCACCGTATACCAGCTTTATACCACGTTCGGCCATACGTGCACCGAGGCTATAGGCAGCTTCACGATATGCTTCGTCATAGCCTTCGGCAGAACCGCAAAAAACAACTATGCTATTTATCATTGTAAGTACATTGATGATAACAAATATATGCAATAAAAAATGCCCTGTTTGTTACAGGGCATTAAATATGTTTTATAAAACCGCTACCTGGTTGCGCAGCAGGTCTTTGAATTCATCCCGTTCGCGTATCAGGTAGGTTTTACCTTCTTTTACCAGCACTTCTGCCGGGCGCAGGCGCGAATTGAAATTGCTGCTCATTTCAAAGCCGTATGCACCGGCATTGTAAAATACGAGGTAGTCCCCTTCGCGTACTTCATTCAGTACCCTGTCCCATGCAAAGGTGTCTGTTTCACAGATATTACCTACTACCGTATAAATACGTTCTGCACCGTAGGGATTAGATATATTTTCTATCCTGTGGTATGCGTCATAGAACATAGGGCGTATCAAATGATTGAAACCAGAATTGACACCCACAAATACTGTAGCCGGTGTTTGTTTGATAACATTGGCCTTTACCACAAAATAGCCGCATTCACTCACTAGGTATTTCCCCGGCTCAAACCATACTTCTATGGTGCGGTTATATTCTGCTTCAAACTCTTTTACAGCGGCGGTCATTTTCTCTCCCAATGTGTACACATCGGTTTCGGGGTCACCTTCTTTATAAGGCACCTTAAACCCACTGCCCAGGTCAATGAAATCCAATTGATCGAAATGGCGTGCTATCTCGAACATTACTTCGAGCCCACGCAGGAACACTTCTACATCTTTTATCTCGCTGCCGGTATGCATGTGCAGCCCCTTTACATGCAGCTTCGTGGTTTTCACAATACGCTCTATATGGCGCATCTGGTGAATGGAGATACCGAATTTACTATCTATGTGACCGGTAGATATTTTGTAATTACCACCAGCCTCAATGTGCGGGTTGATACGGATGCATACCGGGTAACCACTGCCAAAGCGATTGCCAAACTGCTCCAGTATAGAGATATTATCTATATTGATGTTAACACCTAATTCCTGCGCGCTGATGATTTCATTAAAATCAACACAGTTGGGCGTGTATAAAATATCTTTTGCTTCAAAGCCGGCATGCAGTGCCAGCATCACCTCATTAATGCTTACACAGTCTATAGATGCGCCCAGTCCCTTCAGGTACTTCAGAATATTGATATTGGTAAGTGCCTTACATGCATAGAAAAAGCGGGTAGGATGGCCCTTAAACGCATCCTTCAGCTTATTGTATTGTTCTGCTATTTTTTCAGCATGATATACATACACCGGCGTGCCAAATTCATTGGCCACTGCAATCAATTGTTCGTTAGTTAATGACTGAGACATATTAAATAAAAAGTGTGCAAAGGTAAACAACCGGAAGCGTAAAGTAGTACCTCAAAAAAATCTCTTGAATATCAGCCCATTCCAATCTAATTCCGCGGCTGGCCCGCAAAGCTATTAACTTTCAATTAAAGCTCTGATTACCAGTTGCAATTACTTAATGTTTTACGTCTAATGATTAAATAATTGTATTAATAATTACATAATTTTTTTAAGTATTTATTAACTTAGTAGACCTATTCTACATTTTATACTTTAACGGACAACCCTTTATGGCAAAATTTTCCAGATATTTTGTTTACTGCCTGTGTTTATGCATCTGCCCTATAATAACCTATGCCCAGTTACATGCCGATTTCCAGGTATTGAATAACGGAAAAACAGATGGCTGCCCGCCATTTGCTGTTACTTTCCAAAGTACCTCTACCGGCACCAATAGTTCTACCACTTATACCTGGAATTTTGGTAAACCTCCTATCAGCACCGTAGGTCCCATTGCATCTACTACTTACCTTTCACCGGGCACTTATACCGTTACCTTAACCATAGCCAATGGCTCCAGTTCCAGCTTTGTATCAAAAACAGCTTTTATCACGGTCCACGATACCCCTTCGGTAAACTTCAGCGGCAACCCGTTGAGCGGCTGCCCGGGTACTACTGTCAACTTTACCAATTCAAGCACGCCTGGTTCATCAGGCGGTACCAACGCCTATACATGGTATTTTGGTGTGCCTCCCAGTTCTACACTTACCAATCCTTCATTTCAGTATAATGCTACCGGTACATACAATGTTACCCTGCAGGCTACCAATAGCTGGGGATGTATCGCATCAAAAACCAAACCTGGCTATGTAGTTATAAGCACAAAGCCTACGGCAAATTTTACCGGCAGCCCTACCAGCGCATGTTCTCCCCCGCTTAATGTTAATTTCTCCGGCACCGCCTCGGGTGGTGTGCCACCTTATACCTATACCTGGGATTTTGGCAGCCCGCCAGCCGCCGGTACAGGGCAAACGCCACCGCCCCATACTTATACGGGCTGGCCGCAGAACTACGATGTAAAGCTGGTAGTAACCGACAATAACGGTTGTAAAGACTCCATGCTAAAACCAGCTTATATAAAGCTGATAAAAGTTGATGCAGACTTTACAGCACCCAGCAGCGTATGTATCGGCACCCCGGTCACCTTCAACAATACTACTACTCCCGCACCTACATCTGTAAGCTGGGACCTGGGACCTGCCGGCACTACAACAGTTACCTCGCCCACAGTCACTTTTTATACTGCAGGCACATTTAACATACGGCTAATCAGCAATTACCTAGGCTGCCTGGATACGCAAATAAAATCGATTACCATCAATCCTCAGCCCCTGGTAGATTTTACCACGAAGCCGGATTCCCCATGCCCTGCGCCGCAAGCCATCCAGTTCATACCTAACGCGTCTTACAGCAACTATATATGGGACTTTGGTGATTTCACCGGTCAAAATACCAACGCTTCACCAACGCATACCTATACAGCTAATGGTTACTACTCACCAACGCTTATTGTTACCAATAGCAACGGCTGTAAAGACACCATTACCAAAGTAGATTCTGTAAGGATACATAACCTGTGGGCCGGTATGTACGCAACAGACACAATGGGCTGTACACCGCTGACGGTTACTTTTATGGCAACAGACTCCACCTCTATACCCAATAATATAAAACGGCGGTACCCATATGGTATCAGGTCCTGGCTATGGGATTTTGGTGTAACACCCACAGTTACTTCAACGGCAGCCACGCCAACCTTTACATATCCCACCCAGGGGGTTTATTATGCCAAAGTGCGCATCACTACCAATAACGGTTGCATTGCCTATGATACTTTAAGGATCAAAACGGGCCTGCATCCTACCGCTTCATTTACAGCAAATCCAACACGGATATGCAATCGCAAGGATGTTACATTTACCTGCACGTCAACCGATCCGTGTATTGACGAATGGATATGGAAATTTGGAGATGGGAATACAGGCTATGGCCCTTCGGCTATAAACAAGTATATGTGGCCGGGTAAATATAGTGTCACCCTGATTGTAGGCTGCAATGGATGTTATGATACCCTTAGGAAGATCAATTACATAACAGTCGATTCATCGGGCTCTGAATTTGCTTACTTCTACAGCTGCGATACACCTAATAAAGTGCGTTTTGCTAACCAGTCCGTAGGCTGGGACTCACTGCGGTGGTATTTCGGTGATGGCCAGAATAGCAATGTGGTCAACCCCACGCATTTTTTCCCAACGGCAGCCAATACCTACAATGTAATGCTGGTGACCTTTAACAACACCACCGGCTGCAGCGATACACAATACCATGCGGTGATAATACGCTACCCGGTTACCACATTCACCGCCGACGATACTACTATTTGTAAAGGTGAAAAAGTACGTTTTACTGGCGCGCTCGCTAACGCTACCGCAAAGAAATTTTTCTGGTGGATTAATGATGCTTATTACTCTGACAGCCTTCCGTCCTATACCCACCAGTTTTTCAATACAGGCTTATACAAGGTAAAACTACAGGTACTGGATGAACGAAATTGCTATGACTCACTGGTCAAATACGATTATGTGCTGGTATCAAAACCAAATGTGTCCTTTACGGGCTCGCCATTATCGGGCTGTGTACCGCTGACAGTAAATTTTACCGATGCCAGTACACCATATCCCGGCACCAGTATAGCCGCCCGCTTTTGGGATTTCAGTTCGCCACCGCCGCTGAATGCTACATCTACCAATGTTTCGAAAACATTCACGGCATCTGGAAACTATGATATAAAACTGGTGATAACCGACAATATCGGGTGTAAAGATTCAATGGTGCGTGTAGGTTATGTAGCTGCTCACAAACCAACAGCCTCCTTCAGTGTAAAAGATTCTGCCTGCGTGAATGAAGGCATCGTGTTCTCCAACTTGTCAAGTAATTTTGATAGTTCCTTCTGGTATTTCGGTGATAATTCTGCCGTGTCAAAAGATCAGTCGCCTACGCATGCATATGCCCAACCGGGTGTTTATACAGTCACGCTTGTGGTAAAAGATGTTTTTGGCTGCCTGGATACGATGACCATACCTAACAAGGTATATATAGTAAAACCACACGCTACATTTACCATGAGCGATTCAGTATCAGCCTGCCCCATACTGAATGTGATTTACACCAATACCAGCACTGGTGGTTATTCTTACGCATGGCAATTAGGTTCAGGTAATACCATCAATTCACTCAATGCTTCAGAACTGTTTACATCTGCCGGCTATTATACCATACGGCTGATCGTTACCAATAAGACCGGCTGCTCCGATACTGCATACGGACATGTAAATATGCTGGGGTATTCCGGGGCTATCAGTTATAACCCGCTTACAGGCTGCGTACCGTTAACGGTAAACTTCACACCTAATGTGAGCAATGTAGCTACCCTGCTATGGGATTTCAATGATGGGGTTACTGTTCCTACCACGTCTGCTTCTCCTATTACCCATACCTATGCATCTCCCGGTGCATTTGTGCCAAGGCTTATATTAGGCGATAATAAGGGTTGCTCTGCCTCTACCGTTGGTAAAGACACTATCAAGGTAGACCAGATATACCCCGGCTTTACTACAGGGCCTGCCTGCGAAGGCAGCCAGGTAGAGATGATAGATACTTCTAAAGGATATTTCACTCCACCCTTCTTCTGGAAATGGACATTTGATGACGGCAGCGTGAGCAATAAACAAAAACCTACACACTACTACGGCGCGCCGGGTAAATACCCTGTAAAAATGTATGTGATGAATACCACGGGATGCGTGGATTCTATTACCCAGGATATTGTTATTAACAGCCTGCCTGTGATACAGGCCGGTACAGATACGACTATCTGCCTTAAAGATTCTGCCACCCTGTATCCTTCCGGTGGTGTGTCTTATGCATGGTCTCCATCCAATTACCTGAGTTGTACCAATTGTACCAACCCCAAAGCAGCCCCGGTCATCAGGTTCAAATATGTAGTGGAAGGTACCGATGGTAATGGCTGTAAAAATAAGGACACAGTTGAAGTGAACATTAAAACCAAGGTAACCAGTGTTGCCAGTCCTGATGGAGATATATGCGACCTGGATACATTGCAGCTGAATGCAAAAGGAGCCAGGAACTATGTATGGTCTCCGGGAGAGGCACTGAATGCCACCGACATACCAAACCCGATAGCCAGGCCGCATAACACTATTACCTACAAGGTGATAGGTTATGAGGCGAGTTGCATACCAGATACTGATTTTGTTAAGGTGACGGTACACCCGCTGCCGACTGTAAAGGCCAATGGTGAGGCTACGATAATTGCAGGCAACAGCACTGTGTTGCAAGCCAATGGCACGCTTATCAAACGATTTATGTGGAAACCGGCAGAAAGCCTTAGCTGCTCGGATTGCCCCGATCCTACAGCCAGCCCTACAAAAACCACCAATTTCGTAGTGACTGTTTATACTGATTTTGGTTGTGCCGATTCAGACTACGTGAAAATAACCGTGCTGTGCGATAAGAGCCAGATGTTCATACCAAACACATTTACGCCAAACGGCGATGGAGAGAATGATATTTTCTACCCGCGCGGCAACGGTGTAGACCAGGTAAAATCGTTCAGGGTATATAACCGCTGGGGCGAAATAGTATTTGAGAGAACAAATATGAAGGTGAATGACAAAAGCATTGGCTGGGATGGAAATTTCAGGGGAAATGTATTGCCGCCGGATGTATTCGTTTATTTGATAGAGGTGGTTTGTGAAGGCGGAGACATTATGAAAATAAAAGGAGATGTAACACTTATCAGGTAATCATTAAAGAAGAGCAAAAGATGAAAAAGTTATTTTTAAACGGGCTGGGTGCTTTAATGTTATCAGCGGGTGCATACAATAGCTCCCTTGCGCAGGATATACATTTCTCGCAGTTTTACGAAACTTCTATATTGCGCAATCCTTCACTCACTGGCATTTTTACCGGCGATTATAAAGTAGGCGCTGTATACCGCAACCAATGGAGCAGTATCAGCAAACCCTACCAAACGGCACTGGTAACTGTTGAAACTAAATTTGGTATAGGCCGCGAAGCCAGAGATTTTTTGAGCGTGGGCGTACTGGCTTATTACGACAAGGCTGGCAGTATCAATATGCAAACCATGACAGTTTACCCCGCGGTGAATTATAATAAATTGCTGAACGATGAAAAAAACACTTTCCTGTCTGTAGGATTTACCGGCGGCTACGCCCAACGGAGTTTCGACCCTTCTAAGGCTACTTTCGATAACCAGTATCAGAACTCGGCTTATAATGCATCCAATGCCAGCAACGAACAATTCCCAAACGTAAAACTGAGCTACTGGGATCTCGGAACAGGCATTACTTATAGCAGCAGCGGCGGGCAAAACCACGATATCAATTACTTCATAGGCGTGGCAGGATATCACCTTACTACACCTAAGAATTCATTTTATAACAAGAACATCAATCTTGATATGAAATGGAATGTCAATGCCGGTTTAAGCGCTCCGCTCAACGACCGTTATAGTATGCAATTGCACGCCAATTATTTCAGGCAGGGCACTTATAACGAAATAATAGCGGGCGGCCTGCTTGGCTGGAATAAAAAAGATGAAAGCAATGGCACACTCATGTTCGCACTGTTTGCAGGTGTCTTTTACCGTGTGAACGATGCACTGATACCTACGTTGAAACTGCGTTATAAGGATTATTCATTTGCCTTCAATTATGATGCGAATGTTTCGAGCCTGAAAGCAGGTACTAACCTGAGAGGCGGATATGAGCTGACTGTTTTCAAAACGGGCTTCATCAATAACCCTGAAGGCAATAAGAGTCGTACCATTTGCCCAGAGTTCTATTAATATTTAGTTTAGGGCAATGAGATATATTAAACCGGCGCTTGTACTTTTCCTGTTGCTTGCGGTTACAAAAGCATTTGCATACAGCAAAGATGAAACGGCTATCAGGCAGGTACTGGAGCAGCAATCGGCAGCGTGGAACAGCGGTGATATAGATGCTTATATGACCGGTTACTGGAATAATGACAGCCTGGTATTTATTGGCAAGAACGGACCTACCTATGGTTACAATGCCACCCTGCAACGCTACAAAAGCTCCTATCCTGATGCTGAAAAAATGGGTAAGCTCAATTTTACCATTCTGCAGGTAAAGGAGCTTTCCAAAGACTATTATTTTGTTTTAGGCAAATGGGAATTGAGGCGCAGTATGGGAGACCTTTCGGGACATTTTACCTTACTATTCAGGCATATTGCCGGCCGATGGCTGATTGTAGCCGATCATAGCTCATAAGTTATTAGCGTATAAATAAAAAAAGCGGCAACCTTAGATGTGCCGCTTTTCATTAGTATTGTATATCATTACTTACCCATTACAGCAAGAAATTCTTCATTGCTCTTGGTACCACGCATTTGCTGCATCAGGAAGTTCATAGCCTCATCTGTATGCATATCAGAAATATGATTGCGGAGTATCCACATTTTATTAAGTACATCTTTATCCAGCAACAGGTCGTCGCGGCGTGTAGAAGAAGAGGTAATATCTATAGCAGGGAAAATACGTTTGTTGGCCAGTTTACGGTCAAGCTGCAATTCCATGTTACCGGTACCTTTAAATTCTTCAAATATCACCTCGTCCATTTTCGAACCTGTATCTATCAAAGCAGTTGCCAGTATGGTCAATGATCCCCCGTTCTCTATTTTACGGGCAGCACCAAAGAATTGTTTGGGTTTTTGCATCGCGTTTGCTTCCACACCACCGCTCAACACCTTACCACTGGCAGGCGCTACGGTATTGTGTGCACGTGCAAGGCGTGTAATAGAATCGAGCAGTATCACTACATCATGGCCTACTTCTACCAGGCGTTTCGCTTTCTGCAAAGCAATGGTTGACACCTTAACGTGCTTATCGGCAGGCTCGTCGAAGGTAGAAGCGATCACTTCTGCGCGTACACTACGCTGCATATCTGTCACCTCTTCCGGGCGCTCGTCTACCAATACTATCATCAGGTAACATTCAGGATGGTTAGCTGCAATAGCATTCGCCACTTCCTTCAGCAGCATGGTTTTACCCGTTTTAGGCTGTGCTACGATTAGTCCACGCTGGCCTTTACCTATCGGGGTAAACAGGTCCATGATACGTGTACCATAGTTGTTGGCAGTAGAAGTAAGACTTAGTTTTTCAAAAGGGAAAAGTGGTGTGAGGTAATCGAAAGGTACGCGGTCGCGTATCTCGTCGGGTAGTTTACCGTTGATGGTCTCAACCTTCAGCAGTGCAAAGTATTTTTCACCTTCCTTTGGCGGGCGTACGGTACCGCGTACGGTATCGCCAGTCTTCAGACCGAATAATTTTATTTGTGAAGGAGATACATATACATCATCGGGAGAACTCAGGTAGTTATAATCGCTGCTGCGCAGGAAACCATAACCATCCGGCATCATTTCCAATACGCCTTCGCTGAATACCACCCCGTCAAACTCAACATTGAAATTGCTTTGCGGTGCTTCGCGGCGCTGGTGCCTTTGCTGCTGGTGCTGGTGCTGCGGACGTTCTGCCTCAGGCGCTGCCGCCTGCGGTTGTTGTACCGCATCTTCAGCAATAGGTGCCGGCATTATAATACCTGACTCTTCTTTTTCAGGTAGTGCCGAAGCTGGTTCAGCAACCGGTTCCGGATTATTATGAACTTCCGGTTTCTCGTTATTTTCTACGCGGGGTTTGCGTACACGCTGGCGGCCTTCTTCACTGCCCGGTGCAGCGTGTGCTCTTTGTTTCGGTGCTTCCGTTTTTACTTCTGCTTCTGCAGCTTCAGGCTTAGGCTTGCGGCCTCTTTTTTTAGGCGCATCGTCGCTTTCCGCGCCGTTGTCTTTACCGCCTTTTGTTAATGCTTGCTGATCCAATATCTTGTATATAAGTGCTTGTTTGTCTAATGAGCGTGCGTTGGCTATTTTCATCGTTTCTGCTACATCCAGCAGCTCGGGAACGAGCATATCGTTCAATTGCAAAATGTCGTAAGGCATGCGAAATAATTTTCTAAACGGCTTCTCTTGGTTTGACTTAAATAGCTATAAAATTTTCCAGATAATAATTTCGTCATTGCTGATTCTTCCCTGATGAAAAACAACCTGAAAAAAGAAATGGGAAATTATCGTGGTGT
This sequence comes from Flavipsychrobacter sp., assembly GCA_024508935.1. Classification (GTDB taxonomy): domain Bacteria; phylum Bacteroidota; class Bacteroidia; order Chitinophagales; family Chitinophagaceae; genus Polluticoccus. The sequence continues at coordinate 58,709 of JANINW010000054.1, forward strand.
TGAAAGGAGGAGGCTTAGCGCCCCTTGTCTTGCAAGATTACAAATCTTTTTGTTAAAAAACCAAAAAAACTAAGTTTTTTACATGTTTGCATCGAGCTGGTATGCAGCAGCCATCCGGGCTATAGTTTGCTGCATAGGCGTATAGCTAAACCCGGGCAGGAATTTTAATAACTTACTGTTATCGTAGTTGTTGATGCTTTGCGAGGTCCTGGCAGTCTCCCGGGTTATAGTAAGCCCGCCACCAGCCAGCTTGTGCTTCAGCATACTGAACCGCCATACCAATCCTGTCATAAACGGGGATGCCTTGATGTGCGGAGGTTTCTTACCAAGTGCCTGTGCCATCATGGTAAAAACTTCATGATAACCGAAATTACCGGCGCTGAGTATAAACCGCTCTTCAGTAATATCACTCTGCATCAGCAGGTACATAGCATTCACCACATCCTGTACATCAACCCAGCCATTTATGCCCTGGGTGTAAAAAGGAAATTCGCTATCTACCACTTTCATCAGCCGGGCCGAACCTTCATCCCAATTGCCTTCGCCCAGTATAATACCAGGATTGACCACTACTGCATCAAGCCCTTCTGCCATCCCACGCCATACTTCCAGTTCAGCGTTATGCTTGCTCAGCGAATAAACCGAATTGTACTTACTCTCTTCCCACTGCTCTTCTTCCGTAATAGGTGCATTATGCTGTGTGCGGCCCAGAGAGGCTATAGAGCTTACAAACATCATTTTGCGGATGCGTTGTTCTAAAGCCTGGTTTACAATATTGGCCGTGCTCTCTACATTGAAGTGCAGCATCCCGCCTTTATCCTTAGGATGAAAAGACACTATAGCAGCACAGTGATAAACATCTTCAACACCCGCCATTGCCTCCTCCACCTCAAAAATATCCAGCAGGTCGTATTTATGCCAGCTAACGCCGGGTAGCTGCTGCAGGTTGTTCGAAGGCAAATGGCTATTGTACAGTGCACGTACAGTATAACCTTTAGCTGATAAAAGCCTTACGAGGTGCTGGCCTACAAAACCGCTGGCGCCGGTGACGAGCGTTATGTTTTCTTTTAAATGCTGACCTATCAAATGGATTGGAATTGTTTCAGGAACCGCACATCATTTTGCGAATATAATCTCAGGTCATTGACCTGGTATTTGATCTGCGTAATGCGCTCTACCCCCATGCCGAATGCGAAACCGGTATAAACCTCAGGATCGATATTGAAATTGCGCAGCATATTAGGGTGAACCATGCCGCAACCCAGTATCTCTACCCAACCCGTGTGTTTGCAAAGGCTGCAGCCCTTACCGCCGCAAACAGTACAGGAAATATCCATTTCTGCACTAGGCTCGGTAAAGGGGAAATAAGATGGCCTGAAGCGCACTTTCGTATCGGCACCAAACATCTCGGTAACAAAGTAGTACAGCGTTTGCTTCAGATCGGCAAATGATACATTTTTATCTATATATAGGCCCTCACATTGGTGAAAAAAGCAATGCGCCCTGGCCGAAATTGTTTCGTTACGGTACACACGACCCGGGCAAATGACACGTATCGGCAGGTTTCCCTGTTCCATTATGCGCGCCTGTACCGATGAGGTATGTGTGCGGAGTACCCAATCCGGGTTTTGCGATACGTAGAATGTATCCTGCATATCGCGGGCAGGGTGGTGTTCCGGCATGTTCAGCGATGTGAAATTATGCCAGTCATCTTCTATTTCAGGGCCGGTAGCCACGCTAAAGCCTATTTTTTCAAATATGGAAACGATCTGGTTTTCTACCATACGCAAGGGGTGACGCGTACCCAATGGCAGCGGCTTACCGGGAAGTGTAATATCCAAACCGGCGTCTTTCTTGCCATCACCATCCTGCAAATGTTTAAATGCCTCATATTGCCCTTCTGCCAATTGCTTGAATGCATTCAGCAGCTGGCCAGCTTCTTTTTTCTGCTCCACAGGCACATGCTTCATACCGCCAAATATCTCTTTCACTATACCCTTTGTTCCCAGGTATTTGATACGGTATGCTTCCAGCTCGGCAGCACTGGCCGGGTTAAATGATTTTATTTCTTCTTCGTGGGCTTTAATTTGCTCCTGTAAAGATTGCATAGACCGCAAAGATAGGCGTTTGGAATAATAGGACTATAGGCGCATGGAACATGTTGGTTAAAAACTATATTTAATCTCTATACGCAATGTATTGACCTGATCTTCATCCATGCACGCCTAATGAGGCGACATGTCTTGTTTTAATGCTTATTGTTAAGATTTACCGGGCCAACCTTTATCTGCCCTGTTTTTTAGTTAAATTGTGTTGTTTAAACTATTCAACAGATGAACCGTGCTATTCGTAAAGTAGCGGTGGTAGGCAGCGGCGTAATGGGCAGCCGTATAGCCTGTCATTTTGCAGGTATAGGGGTACAAGTACTTCTTTTAGATATAGTTCCGAAGGAACTGAATGATGCAGAAAAAGCCAAAGGGCTGAACCCCGAAAGCAAACAATTTCGAAACCGCATAGTGAACGATGCACTACAGGCCACCTTGAAGGGGAAGCCCAGTGCTGTGTACACTAAAGACATTATCAAAAACATCAGCACCGGCAATATTGATGATGACCTGCCTAAGATAGCCGAGTGCGACTGGGTCATCGAGGCCGTAATAGAACGGCTGGATATTAAACAGCAGATATTTACCAAAATAGAGCAGTACCGTAAACCCGGTACGCTTATTACCACCAATACATCTGGTATTCCTATTCACCTGATGAATGAAGGCCGCAGCGAAGATTTTCAGCAGCATTTTTGCGGCACACACTTTTTCAACCCACCCCGCTACCTGCGCCTGCTGGAAATCATTCCAGCGCCACATACCCAACCGGAGGTCATCAGCTTCCTGATGGAATATGGGGACAGGCACCTGGGGAAAACTACCGTATTGTGCAAAGACACCCCTGCTTTCATTGCCAACCGAGTAGGGGTATTTGGCTTTATGGCTGTGTTCAGCGCTATGCAGCAACTGGGCCTTAATGTAGATGAGATTGACACACTGACAGGTACGGTGATGGGCCGGCCCAAATCGGCCACCTTTCGCACCGGTGATGTAGTAGGCCTGGATACATTGGTACACGTGGCTAAAGCGCTACCCGAAAATGTGCCGCAGGATGAAATGAAAGATTTATTCCGCTTGCCGCCTTTCCTGGAAAAAATGATAGAGAACAAATGGCTCGGTGATAAAACCGGCCAGGGCTTCTATAAAAAAGTAAAAGGGGAAAAAGGGCAATCGGAAATATTGACCCTAAACCTCCAGACTATGGAGTATGGCCCGAAACGAAAATCAAGATTTGCTACACTGGAAACAGCGAAACCTATTGATGTCCTGAAACAAAGACTAAAGGCACTGTATGCCGGGCAGGATAAGGCCGGGGAATTTTATCGTTTATTCCATCATTTATTGTTTGCCTACGCAAGTAACCGCATACCTGAAATAGCTGATGAGCTGTACAAAATAGATGATGCATTAAAAGCCGGGTTTGGTTGGGAAATAGGTGCTTTTGAAAGCTGGGATGTACTGGGTGTAACAAAAGTGGCAGAGCAAATGCAAGCTGCCGGCACACCGCCTGCTGCCTGGGTAAGTGAAATGCTGGCACAGGGTTTTACCAGTTTCTACAAAACAGAAAATGGGAAACGAAAGTATTACGATATAAAAACCAAAACTTACCAGCCTATACCGGGTGCAGATACCTTCATCATAATGGAGCACCTGGATGAAAAAGTAGTGTGGAAGAACAGCGCCTGCAAACTCTATGATATAGGTGACGGGGTAGTAGCGCTGCAATGGAACACTAAGATGAACACTATAGGTGGTGAAGTACTGGAAGGTGTTCAAAAATCTATAGCTATTGCAGAACAGCAATACAAAGGACTGGTAATAGCAAATAGCGGCGCCAATTTCAGCGCCGGCGCCAATGTGGGATTGATATTTATGTTTGCTGCTGAACAGGAATTTGACGAGCTGGATATGGCGGTGCGCCAATTCCAGGCAGCGACCATGCGTATGCGTTACAGCAGTGTACCGGTAGTAGTGGCACCTCACGGTATGACGCTGGGCGGTGGTTGTGAAATGTGCCTGCATGCCGATGCGGTACAGGCTGCTGCAGAAAGCTACATAGGCCTGGTAGAACTGGGGGTGGGACTGATACCGGGCGGCGGTGGGACGAAAGAAATGGCATTGCGCGCAGCAGACAGGAACATCAAAGAAGACATTGAAGTGAACTACCTGCAGCAGTTGTATATAAATGTTGGCACCGCCAAAGTTTCTACTTCTGCACATGAAGCCTTCGACAATTTTATATTGCGTAAGGGTTACGATAATATCTCCATAAACCCCGACAGGAGAATAGCAGATGCAAAACGCAAAGTATTGCAGATGCACGAGATGGGCTATACACAACCCACACCACGCAATGATATAAAAGTACAGGGGCGCGGCGGCTTAGGCGGACTGATGGCCGGCTTGCATGGCATGTGGCGTGGAAATTATGTAACAGACCATGACAAACTGGTAGCAGAAAAACTGGCTTATGTAATGTGCGGCGGCGATCTTACGCAAGCTACGTTGGTAAGCGAACAATACTTATTAGACCTGGAAAGGGAAGCTTTCCTGAGCCTGTGCGGGCAGAAAAAAACATTGGAACGCCTGCAAAGCATTTTGCAAACAGGCAAACCATTGAGGAACTAAGCATGAAAAAAGCAAAGTGCATATTTACCCCACTAATTATCCTGCTTTTACTGGCAGGATCAGGTACTTATTGCCTTGCACAGTCTGCACAGGAAATACAGATCAATGCATACCTCAGCCAGGTGCAATACTGGCGCTATCAGTACTCACCTGAAGATTCGGGGGTAAACCCTAATGCCAGTCCTGCGGATTCGCTGATAGCAGCAAATACTGGACTGCAGCAATACCTGCTTACCACTCCTTTGCTCAATCAAAACTTGTCACTGAATGATGATATGATCGTCAGCACTTCTGATGACCGGAAACTACGCATATTCAGCTGGGATACTGAGACAGGTAAAGAAGGCGTACATATTTATACAGCAATTGCACAATACGAAAGTGGCAATACTGTGAAAATGATTGTGCTGGATGATATCCATAAGTCTGGTGTTTTATATCCGGCCATTTACATAGTAACGACTGGCAGTAACCGCATTTACCTGCCTGTATTTTCCCGGACGGATGCTGAGAAAGATGCCTTGAAAGGAGTACAGGCATTCAGCCTGCAAAATGGAACATTATCTGGTGCCAATATTTTCATGACTGACAATGGGAACACATCGAATAAACTAAGTTATACCTACGATTATTTCTCTAATTACGATTATAAAAAAATGAAAGAGAAATACGTGATCTATATGAGTAAGCAAAATCTGTACATACCCGCTGCCGATGGTGATAAACTGAATGGCAACTGGATCGTGTATAGTTTTGACGGCCAAAAATTTGTTTCAGATAAGATTAGTAAATAGACAGGACGTGTATATCTGCCGGAAATATAAAACCCTTATACTTTTTTTTGCAGCCCTGGTTGTTGGCTTGCAATCTTTTGCCCAGGGCACAGCACTTGACCTAGCCAGGGACCTGGCCAATGCGAAGGACTATCCTAAAGCAATGGATGCCTATAAAAGGCTTTATGAGCAAACACCTTCGGACCAGGCGGTTTATAAAGAATATTTACAGGTGCTGACGGATGCTAAAGAATATAGCAAGGCTGAGGACCTGTACAAACAACTATATGCAAAAACGCCGCTGGACCCCGATATCTACAATGGATACCTGTCATTGCTGCTTGCACAGAAAGAATACAAACAGGCAGAAAAGATCATACAGCAGCAACTGCAATTAAAACAACACGATCCCCTGCCATTTATTGACATGGGGAAACTATACCTGGCTACCGGCAAAGACAAAAAAGCGTCTGAACAATTTGAAAATGCAGTACTCAGCCTTAATGGCGACGATATGCTTACCCAACAAGTGGCCAATGCATTTGCTGCCATAGGGCGTGATGACTATGCATTGAAAACATACGAACGTGCGCGCGATATGCTGCGCAATAATTTTGTGTACAGCGGCCCCTTATCGCGGCTATACGCAAAACAAGGTGATATAGACAAAGCTGTAAGCGCTTTGCTGGATGGTGGCGTACCATTTATGAACAATGCCAGCGATGACACCAAGGCCTCGCTGATGGATATATATGGAAACGATCCAAAGAAACTGGCGCTGGTACAAAAGGCATTGGTAAAGAAGATTAATGAGCAACCGGAGAATCCGTTTTTTGCAGAATTACTTACCTGGCTCTATACCCAGAAAGATGACTGGGAAGGCGCTATGATTCAGATACAGGCGTTGGATGAACGCAACCGGGAGCAGGGGCAAAGGCTGTTGGAGTTTGCCCGCTTTGCAGTGAAAGAACATCGTGAAGGATGGGCATTGAAAATTTACGCCGCTATTCTTGAAAAAGGGAAAGCAAGCCCTTATTACAGTATAGCCGAAAGTGAACAACTGGCAATCCGTTTCGATCAGTTGGTACAATCGCCGTCATTTAAAAAAGAAGATGCACTGTTACTGGCAAAAGAATATGCAGTGTTTCTGAATCAAAATCCGCAATACTACACTACCGAAACAGTAAAGGATTATGCAACACTGCTGGCGCAATATGCCGATAGCGTACAGGCAGCTATTAACGTGTTGGATAAGGCTATAAAAGAACCTACTTCAAGACGCGATTTTGCCGGTGCCTGCAAATTGCAGATGGGCGACTATTACATACTACAGGGGAAAATATGGGATGCCTCGCTAATCTACAGCCAGGTAGATAAGGCTTTTCGGGAAGATGCGCTGGGAGAAGAAGCTCGTTTCCGCAATGCAAAACTCTCGTATTACACAGGCGATTTTGACTGGGCACAAGGACAGCTCTCTGTGCTGAAAGCTTCTACTTCTGAATTGATAGCAAATGATGCATTATATCTTTCAGTCTTAATAACAGAGAACATTACACCTGACAGCAACTATGTACCCATCCGCAGGTTTGCCTATGCCGACCTGCTTTTGTTTCAAAACAAGGATAAGGAAGCTGCTGCCTTGTTCGATAGCCTGACCACTTATTACCCGGAACACCCGCTGACGGATGATATATTGATGCAGCGCGCTAAACTGGCTCAAAAACAGCACGACTACACCAAAGCACTCACTTACCTGGAAGAGATACATACCAAACATGGCAAAGACGTGCTGGGTGACGATGCTGTTTTTAAAGCCGCGGAGATATATGAAAAATACCTGAAGAAGCCTGTCGATGCCAAACGCTATTATGAGCAACTCATTTTAGAATATCCCGGCAGCACCTATGTGCAAACTGCCCGCAACCGTGTTACTGCCATAGACCAGGGCACTATACTACCTTAGCATGAGCAAATGGCCCTTAAATAAAGTGTATTTCTGGGAACATGCGCCCTTCTTCCGCCTGCTGCTGCCGCTTATGGCAGGCATATTACTGTACGAGATAGTATCATCTGAATTAATCACAGGATTGCTGGCCGCTATTGCTGTACCCATATATATCCTCACTACCTTTTATAGAAAACGCCATACTTACCTCGATCTTACTAACAACATTGCCCTGCAAATAATATTGATAAGTGCAGGATGGGCAATCACTTATACCAATGATATACGGCAGGATAAAAATTGGTTTGGCTATAACCTTGAACAAGCAGACGTATTTGCTGTAAAACTCACAGCAGCACCAGCAGAAAAAGAAAAGACCTGGAAATTGAGTGTAGATGTATTAGCTGCAAATAAGAAGGGGGTTTCTAAAGCCGCTACAGGCAAAGCATTTGTGTATGTATATAAGAACGGCGATAGCCTGCCATGCAAAGAAGGAGATGTAATACTCATACCTAACAAATGGCAAACCATACATAGTGCCGGTAATCCTTTTGAGTTTGACTATGCACAATATTGTGCATGGAATAATATTTACTACCAGCAGTTCATCGGCAGTAATGAATTGATACTTTATCAAAAAGCGGCAGCAAGGAGTATACCTTGGGTAAGGCGCCTGCACAACTGGTGCTTACATCAACTGGATATTTATATACCCGACAGATCAACAGCAGGACTGATAGAAGCTATGCTGATAGGAGAAGAAGCTAACCTGGACCAGGAGCTGAGACAAGCTTATTCAGAAACGGGCATCATACATATCATAGCCATATCAGGCTCGCACATTACCATGTTCTTTATCTTCATCAGCTTCCTGCTTAGCTGGATAAGGCATAAAAAGTATAACTGGATACGCTTCCTGCTTGCACTACCTCTTGTATGGATATATGTACTTATGGCAGGCGCTTCACCTTCGGCAGTAAGGGCGGCGCTTATGTTTTCTATCCTGTCTGTTGGATTTGCTCTACAAAAAACACCCAATACACTCAACCAGTTATTTGCCACGGCATTTGTATTGTTGTGCGTACAACCTATGTGGCTGCACGCTGTAGGTTTCCAATTATCTTTTGTCGCAGTGTTATCCCTTATTCTATTCTATAAACCACTGCATAAATTAATTACACCACCCAATGCTATATTACGCACACTGTGGCAGGCTGCAGCGGTGAGTGTAGCTGCAGAGGTATTAGTAGCCCCACTGGTTATCTACTATTTCCATATTTTCCCTCCTTTATTTGTTATAGCCAATATTGCTGCTTACGTGTTTATGGGGGCTGTCCTCTTATCAGGTATGGCCATCATCCTGTTTTGCTGGTTATCTCCCCTTGCATCGGCGTTAAGTGCCTTTACTATATTTATCGTAACGGTTTTTCATAAGCTGGTATATATAATGCAGGAAATGACCCCGCAGGCTTTCCGTTTTCTGCAATTGAAACATTTTGAATTACTGCTGCTATACGTCGCCATAACAGCCCTTGCACTGCTCTTGCTAAAACAATGGAAACGGGCGATCTATATAGGGCTGGCTGCTCTATGCTTATTATTCGCGTCGTTCTGCATCAATGAATGGCAGGCTTTGCACCAGCAAATACTGGTCGTGTACAATATTGGCAAAACCAACCAAGTAGAACTGATAAATGGAAAACGTTATACGGTCATAAATTCGGACACAGTGGTAAACCTCGAAAAGAAAAATTATACCCTGAAGCCGGCACATAGTGGCTTTCATGCACGTAAAAGAGATGAACATTACCTGCCACACAATGCATTTATGATAGGCCGCAAGCGGGTACTTTTACTACATGGCATTCCGGCAAACAGCAGGCCTTTCCCTGTAGATTATCTTATTATTAATGATGCTAAGGCCAGTCCGGCTATAGCAACCCGCCTGCAACAGCAATTCCGCCCCACGAAGATCATCATAGGTAGTAATTTCAGCCGTAAACAGGCAGCAGATTGGGTAAATACCTGTAAAACGCTGCATATCCCGATACATGCTACCGGCAGCGATGGTGCTCTCATTTTAAAGAACATATAAGCCGCCTTTTGGCTTAAGCTTAGTATCTTTGCGGCTCAAATTTTCCGTATTAAAGTTTTCTTCTTATGAATCGCAACATTAAATCTGCGCTGATATCTGTTTTTTATAAAGATGGCTTAGAGCCCATAGTACGTAAGCTGAATGAGCTGGGTGTTACTATTTACTCTACCGGTGGTACGCAATCTTTTATAGAAGGCCTGGGTATTCCCTGTACAGCTGTAGAAAGTGTTACCAGCTATCCGTCTATACTGGGCGGCAGGGTAAAGACCTTGCATCCTAAAGTATTTGGTGGTATCCTGGCACGCCGCGATTTTGAAGATGACCAAAAGCACGTCGCAGAATATGAAATCCCTTTGCTGGACCTTGTAATCGTTGACCTCTATCCTTTTGAAGAAACAGTTAAAAGTACTTCTGATGAAAAAACCATCATCGAGAAGATAGATATAGGCGGTGTATCGCTGATACGTGCTGCCGGAAAAAATTATAAAGATGTGGTCATCGTTGCATCGAGGAACGAATATGGCAACCTGCTGGATATATTGAATGCAAAGCATGGCGAGACGGGTATAGAAGACCGCAGGAAATTTGCGGCCGCTGCATTTGCAGAATGTGCGCATTACGACGTAGCCATTGCCGGTTATTTCAACCAGGCAGAAGATGCTTCTTTCCAGCTATCGGTTGGTAATAAACAATCACTGCGCTATGGAGAGAACCCGCATCAGCAGGCCGCATTCTACGGCGATATAGATGCCCTGTTCACTAAATTGAATGGTAAAGAACTTTCTTATAATAACCTGGTAGATGTAGACGCTGCCTGCCAGATCATTTCTGAATTCTCCAAACCATCGTTTGCCATCATAAAACATACGAATGTGTGTGGCGTTGCCGAACGCGAAGATGTAGTAAGCGCATGGGAAGCAGCACTGGCCGGCGACCCTGAAAGTGCTTTTGGCGGCGTGCTGGTAACCAACCAGCCTATTGACCTGGAAGTAGCTCAAAAAATAAATGAACTGTTCTTCGAGATATTGGTAGCCCCTGCCTTTAATGAAGATGCACTGGCACTATTGAAGGGTAAAAAGAACCGCATATTGCTGCAACAGAAAGAAAGCTTCTACCCTAAGAAAGAATATAAACGCATACTGAACGGTGTACTGGTACAGCAAGCTGATACTACCAACTATGCCGACTGGAAAGAAGCCGGTGCACGCAACTGCTCTGATGCAGAAAAAGAAAACCTGGTATTTGCCAATATCGTTTGTAAGCACCTCAAATCAAATGCCATAGCGCTGATAAAGGACAAGCAACTGGTAGGTAAAGGCTGCGGACAGACCAGCCGTGTTGATGCACTGCGCCAGGCGCTGGAAAAATCAAAGCAATTCGGTTTCGACCTGAACGGTGCAGTACTGGCGTCAGATGCATTTTTCCCGTTTGATGATTGCGCCAGGCTGGCACATGAAGCAGGTATTAAAGCAATTATTCAGCCCGGTGGTTCTGTACGCGATAACGATACGATCGAGTATTGCAAAGCCCATGATATGGCTTTAGTATTGACAGGTACACGCCATTTTAAACACTAATTACTATATTCACGGTCTATGGTTTCCATACTCATAGACGATATCCTGCTGCTGCGGTCTTTTCAGCCCGATGATACGCCTGAGCTTTTCAGGGCGGTAGATGAATCGCGCCAGCACCTGAGGCCCTGGCTGCGCTGGGTAGATGCTACTACACGGCAGGAACATATCCTGCAGTTTATACAGCGTACCATGCAGCAACTGCATAACCAGGAAGCACTGGAACTGGGTATCGTGCACAACCGCAAGATAATAGGCGGTATAGGGATGCACAATTGGGACCACTCCCTGAAAAAAGCTTATATAGGCTACTGGATAAGAAAAGAATACGAAGGCCAGGGTATTGTATACCGCTGCCTGCAGCATTTTATTGATTTCCTTTTTGAAAAACCGGGGCTGAATAAAATTGAGATACATTTTATGCCTGCCAATACACGCAGCGGTGCCCTTGCACAAAGACTGGGATGCAAAATAGAAGGGGTTATACGCCAGAGCTACCTGATGAATGGCAAGCTGGAAGACCTGGTTATTACCGGCTTGCTGAAAAGCGAATGGATTCCTTTAAAGCACCTGCCACCCAAAGGTTTTACTAATTCTTAGCAGTCAGTCGCTCCCATATTTCAGGGATGCGTTTTATCCAGTTGAGCTCGCGCATTTTTGTTTTGGCATCTTCTACCGGGCTGCCAAAGTACACTTTACCTCCCTCGATAGTTTGGGCTACACCACTTTGAGCATATACGATAGCGCCCTTGCCTATGGTCAGGTCTTTACTTACACCCACTTGTCCCCAAAGTATCACTTCGTCTTCTATTATGGCTTTGCCGCCTATACCTACCTGGGCTGCAAACAGGCAATTCTTACCTATTACAGCACCATGGCCAATATGTATATGGTTATCCAGCTTGGTACCAAGCCCTATAATAGTATCACCACTTACGCCTTTATCTATGGTGCAGCCGGCACCTATTTCCACATCATCATGTATCACCACGCGGCCACAGCTTACCAGCTTATCGTACTGCGACTCGCGGTCTTTACGGCGTTTGAAGTAAAAAGCATCGGCACCTATTACCGTACCGGAGTGTATCACCACATTATCGCCGATAATGGTATGGTCATAAATGGTAACATTAGGATGTATGAGACAGTTCTTGCCAATAATTACATGATTACCCACAAATACGCCCGGCTGCAGGTGCGTACCCTCGCCTATCACTGCGCTGTCACTTATCATCTTGTTAGCAGGCTCAAAAGGGCGAAAATGCTTTACTATACTTACATAAGCAGTAAAAGGGTCGTCGTGCACCAGTAAAGTTTTACCTGCCGGGCAAGGCACTTCTTTATTGATGATGATGATGGTTGCAGCAGAATTGAGGCATTTATCGTAGTATTTCTCAAAATCTACAAACGATATATCACCTTTCGTTACTTTATGAATTTCGTTGATGCCTGTAGCCATCTGGTCGGCATCGCCCACCAGTTTAGCGCCTGTAAACGATGCCAGCCATTGCACGGAAACTGCCTTATCAAACTGCATACCCTTAAAAGTTTTCGCAAAAGTACGACTTGGCTATATCCTATTCCAATTATACCGGAAGTTTTTGAACTTTAGGCCACAATACATTGCATTGGAATACTTGAACATAAACGGCCGGATAGCCAATATTGATACGCCTGTTTTACAGGCAGATAACCGTTCCTTTCGCTACGGCTATGGATTGTTTGAGACTATGTTGCTGGTCAATGGAGAGATCCAACTGAAAGACCTGCACTGGGAGCGGCTTTTCAAAGGTATGAAGCAACTGGGCTTTGACATACCTATTCATCTCACAGCTACGCTATTGGAAGAACAGGTATTGCACACAGCAGATAAAAACAATGCAGCGGCACTGTGCCGTATACGCCTGCAGGTTTTTCCAGGCAATGGAGGCTTATATGATGGCGATGGTTTTCAACCGGAATATATTATTGAATGCTTCCCGCTTGAAAAACCGGTCATACAACTGAATGAAAACGGCCTGGTAGCAGGTATAGCCGAAGGCCTATGTAAAAGCATCGATAGCCTTTCGCACCTGAAAACTAGCAACGCCCTGGTATATGCGGCTGCGGCCCGACAGGTAAAACAATACAAATGGAATGATGCGTTTATAAGCAATACTGCAGGCCACATCATAGAAAGTACCATTGCCAATATATTCTGGATAAAAGGCGAACAGGTATATACCCCATCACTGTCGGAGGGCTGTATAGCCGGGGTTATGCGGCATCATATTATACAAAGACTTGCAGCACAAAATATGGTGGTACAGGAAACATCGCTTTCCAAAGCTCTGCTAATGGATGCCGACGAAGTATTTCTCAGCAATGCCATTCGCCGCATAAAATGGGTGAAGGAAATAGAAGACAGGGTATACGGCAATACATTTACTCAAAAGCTATATAATACCATCTTTGACCATTGATCCTTTTCGTTTCATAGCCGCATAGTTTTTACCTTTGCAGCCATCTATGGATAAAAAAGTAAGAGTTCGTTTTGCACCCAGCCCTACCGGTGGCCTGCACCTGGGCGGGGTACGTACCGTATTATACAATTACCTGTATGCACGCCAGCATGGCGGCGATTTTGTGCTGCGTATAGAAGATACAGATCAGAACCGTTACGTAGAAGGCGCGGAACAATATATATATGATTGCCTGAAGTGGTGTAGACTGATACCCGATGAAAGTCCTTTGAAAGGTGGCCCGTATGCCCCTTACAGGCAAAGCGAACGTAAGCACTTATATTACCAGTATGCACAGCAGCTGGTAGATGCAGGCCATGCTTATTATGCCTTTGACACACCTGAAGAGCTGGAACGCATGCGAGCCGACCTGAAAACAGATGAAAATCCTAACCCGCAATACGGACATGCCACGCGTGGCAGGATGCGCAATTCACTCTCGCTTTCGCGCGAAGAAGTGATGCAGCTACTTGAAAAGCAAACCCCATATGTCATCCGTATAAAAATGCCGGAGAACGAAACCGTGCGGTTTACCGACATGATACGGGGCGAAGTGCATTTCGATACCAACCAGGTTGATGATAAAGTACTGCTAAAGGCCGACGGTATGCCTACCTACCACCTGGCAGTGGTAGTAGATGACCGCCTGATGCAGATAAGCCATGCCTTTCGTGGAGAAGAATGGCTGTCGAGCGCACCGGTACACATCCTGTTATGGAAATACCTGGGTTGGTTAGATGAAATGCCGCAATGGGCGCATTTACCACTGATACTGAAGCCTGACGGGCATGGCAAGCTGAGCAAGCGCGATGGCGAACGACTGGGTTTCCCGGTATTTGCTATGAACTGGACAGACCCACGTACTAACGAAAGCGCCCAAGGCTTCCGCGAAAGGGGCTTTCTGCCCGAAGCTTTTATAAATATGCTGGCCGTGCTGGGCTGGAATGACGGGACAGAGCAGGAGATATTTTCGCTTGATGAAATGGTGAGCAAATTCTCGATAGAAAGGATACACAAAGGCGGCGCTAAGTTTGATTTTGAAAAAGCTAAATGGTACAATCACCAATACCTGCAGCGCAAAACCGGTGCAGAACTGGCCGAACTGGCCATGCCATATATAATGGCACATACAGCCACCCCTACGCCCGAATACCTTGCAAAGGTCTGCGAGCTGATAAAGGAACGCTGCACACTGCTGCCCGATTTTTGGGAGCAGGGCCATTTCTTCTTCGAAACACCGGAGATAAAAGAACTGGATACTATTAAACAGAAATGGGATGAGAATAAGAAAGCTTTCTTTCAAAACTGGATTAGTATGCTCGAAAGCCTGCCATCTTGGGACCACCTGAGCATAGAAAACAGCTTTAATGAAGCCATACAGGCAGCAGGGCTAAAGAAGGGTGATATTATGCTGCCATTACGCATTATGCTGGTGGGTGGTAAATATGGCCCCGGGGTGTTTTTAATAGCAGAAATGATAGGAAAGGAAGATACTGTGCAGAGAGTAAATCACGCTATATCTCTTTTTTAGGCAATTGTCATAAGCTAAGTTGTCAAAGGGTGATTTTTACAAAAAGATCACCCTTTCTTCTTGGAAATTTGAAATATTTGTTATATTTGGTATACTACACTTTAAAAAATCAAAAAACTTCCTTATGAAATCTAAATTTATTCTGGCAGCTTCCTCGCTCGCTTTGCTTTCTACATCGGCATTTGGACAAGCCACTGTAAAAACAAACGGGCAAAAAAATGTGATCATCCACGAAAGTACCGGTGCCTGGTGCGGATGGTGTGTTGATGGCGCGGAGATCTGCGACAGGCTTGTAGCACTTGATCCGCATATTATTGCAGTTTCTGTGCATAATGGGGATGGCATGACTTTCACCATTGGCGATAACTGGAATAACGCCTGTGTGGATGGTTTCCCCTCTGGTACCATCGACTGCAAAATGAATGCCTATGTTTCAGCAGCCACCAAGCCTGGTACAGACAGGGGTGGTAACTGGTGCAAACCTGCAAGCGCTGGCGGTGGCGATGGTGATGTAAAAACAACCAACTGGTATAAAGTATCCCAACAGCAGATTACCGCAGGCGCAAAGTATGATATTACAATGAGCCAGTCTTACGACCAGGCAAGTAAGGTGCTTACTGTTAAAGTAGATGGTAAAGCACTGGCTGACCTGACAGGTAAATACAACATTAACGTAATAATAATGGAAGATAACGTGACTGGTACCGGTTCCGGTTATGACCAACACAACTATTATCAATTACCTCAGTATAGCAGCGTTTATACTAAATCTCCTTATATCACTAAACCTGCTACCATTACAGGCTTTGTACACATGCGTGTATTACGGGCTATGCTGGGCAGCACATGGGGTGCAGATTTTGCAACAGATCCAAAAACAAATGCTACTGCAACCAAAACTTTCACTTATACTGTTCCTGATCCTACTAAGATCAATAATATGAAAGTAGTAGCTTACCTGCAAAAAAGCTCAACTGATGTTAAAGACCGCGAGATACTGAATGCAGTACAGGCTAAAATGATCAGCTGGAACCCAACTAACGTAGCAAACGTTGAAACATCTAATATTGCTGAACTGAAACTGTTCCCCAACCCTGCAAGCAATGTAGTTGGCGTAAGGGCATTACTGAACCATCCAGCTGAAGCTAAAGTTACTATTACTAACTCTTTAGGCCAGGTTGTATTCAACCAAAGCTACCCTGCTGGTGGCAGCACTTTTGGTGTTTCTGTTCCTTTGGATAACATGAGTGCAGGTTTGTACAATGTTACCGTTACAACTGAAGGCAAAGCAACTTCAGAAAAACTGGTTGTTAGCAAATAATCCCGTTTACAAATAAGTTTAAAAAAGCCGCCATGCAAATGCATGGCGGCTTTTTTGTGCAATCATTTATCATTCCTTTTGTTTACATCTTTGAATCCCTAACGGGATTTCACCGGCGCATAAGCGGCCTTTGAAGCAAAGTGGCTGCATGCCTATACCTTATAAATCGGGGATGTTATTGCAATGCTATAAGTACTTATCTAAGTATTTTGCCTAAGCTATATTCTACAAAGAATATGACCGGGTAAACACAATCGATATTAAGGTAGGATACGCTTCTTACGGATATAATAATGCTACCATTACTCCCCGTTCAATATACGCTTGCCGCGCCTGTAAACATATATGAGCGGGTAACCATCTGGTTCCTTAGGTTGTAGAGAATTATGGTGTATAAAAAGAAGGCGGGTGATGTACCCGCCTTCTTTAATCAATATGTTTAAACTATTTACAGGTGTGTAAATTTCCTGGTAGCCACTACTTTGCCTTGTGCATCTATCAGGTTAATGAAATGAATGCCGGAAGGAAGATTATCTATATCCAGTTTTGCGCTGTTGCCAGATACCCTGAATACTTTTACTGCTTTACCTATCAGGTTATAAACAGCAATATTCTTCACCACGCTGCCATCAAACAATACGTTCAATTCAGAGTGGGCAGGGTTTGGATAAACTGTAACCGATTCATTTGTCCTGTTTATAGTAGCAACACCCGTAGAGAATTTTGTCAATTCAAACGTGGCATTCACCGTAGTAGTACCTTGTTTTAGCTCAACAGTAGCATAATAAGGACCACCTGCAGGCATGCTGCTGACGTCAATCTGCATGTCGAATGATGCCATCGACATAGGGGCAATTGGCTTGGTTGTCTGTGTACTTGTTCCATTAAATGTAGAGGAAGGATAGCACTGATAATTATCGCATATGCCAGTACCCGAAAGCCATGAAGCCGGGAAATTATGGTTGATCACCTTCCAGTTCACAACGATTGAATCGGTGCTGGACATGTTCATAATATCATTATGCACTTCTGCATATCCTGCTAAAACAGCTCTTACTGTATCTTGGTGTACGTGAAACCCTTGTGCGTTTGCTGCACCTAAGCTTCCTATCACAAATAAACCACCGAGTAAAATCTTCTTCATATCAAATACTTTGTCCTTGCAAATTAGGAATAAAAACGATTTGTAGCAAGAAAAAACCGTCTTCTGTATAATATTAACAGTTGGCACCGTTTAAGCGCCAACTGTTTTTAACTTTTTATTAATGAGCCTCTTCGCCCGGTCTCAGCGGCACAGTTTGAGGTATGAAATCGTTACCGTTGCCGTCATCTTTGTAATCGTACGGCCAGCGGTGTACTTCAGGTATCTCCCCTTCCCAGTTACCGTGACCTGGGCGGATAGGTGTAGTCCATTCCAATGTAGGAGAACCCCATGGATTTTGAACCATCACTTTGCGACCACGGAATATGCTCACGAAGAAGTTTACAACGAACAGCAGCTGTGCAAAGAATACGATGATGGCACATACGCTGATAAATCCGTTCAGGCTGTCAAATTGTTTGAATGATTCCCATGCGCTATAATCATAATAGCGGCGTGGCATACCGGCAATACCTTCGTAGTGCATAGGCCAGAAGATAAGATAAGCTCCGGCGAATGTGAGGAAGAAGTGTATATAACCCAGTGTGTTATTCATGAAGCGGCCAAACATCTTAGGGAACCAGTGGTAAATACCGGCGAACATACCGAAGAAGGCAGATATACCCATGATGATATGGAAGTGCGCTACAACGAAGTATGTATCGTGCAGGTGGATATCCAATGCGGAGTTACCCAGGAATATACCGGTAAGACCACCGGAAATGAACAGGGAAACGAAACCAAGGGCAAACATCATAGGAACGGTGAAACGTATATTACCGCGCCAGATAGTAGTAAGCCAGTTGAACACTTTTACAGCTGATGGTACCGCGATCAACAATGTCAGCAATACGAATATAGAACCCAGGAACGGACTCATACCGGTTACGAACATGTGGTGCGCCCATACCAGGAAGGCCAGTACAGTGATACCTATCAGTGAAATGATCATCGCGAAATAACCGAAGATAGGTTTGCGGCTGTAGGTAGATAATACTTCTGAAGCCATACCCATGCCCGGGAGCATGATGATATACACCTCCGGGTGACCCAGGAACCAGAACAAGTGCTGGTACAGGATAGCAGAACCACCGATGTGCGGCAATGCTTTACCACCAATGAATATTTCAGACAGGTAGAAGCTGGTACCGAAGTTGCGGTCAAATATCAGCAGTACAAAACCTGATAACAATACAGGGAAAGACAATACACCCAGTACAGCAGTGAACAGCAACGCCCATATAGTCAGCGGCATGCGGGTCATGGTCATACCTTTTGTACGCATGTTCAGGATAGTAGAGATATAGTTAAGACCACCCAGCAGCGATGAAACCACGAATAAAGCCATGCTTATCAGCCACAGGTCCATACCTATGCCCGACCCTAATGATGCTTCTTTCAGGGCACTCAGCGGAGGATAAGTTGTCCAGCCACCTGACGCAGGGCCTGTTTGTACGAATAAAGATACAAACATGAATACGCTGGAAATAAAGAAGAACCAGTAAGACAGCATGTTCATGAACGGAGAAGCCATGTCACGCGCACCTACCTGCAGAGGTATAAGCAGGTTGGCAAACGTACCTGACAGGCCCGCTGTCAATACAAAGAATACCAATATGGTACCGTGCATGGTTACCAGTGCGTAGTAAAACTCAGGAGACAGTTTACCACCTTTTGCCCATTCGCCCAGGAACTTTTCCATAATAGGGAAAGTTTCGTTAGGGAAACCAAGCTGCAGGCGGAAGAATACTGAGAACAACGCACCTATAATAGCCCATATGATACCGGTAATCAGGAACTGTTTACCGATGATCTTATGATCCATGCTGAAAATATACTTCGTTATAAAGTGTTGCTCATGATGTTCGTGAGCATGGTGCGCATCATCAACATGGTGTCCATGCGCTAAATTTGGTCCATCGATAATAACTGGATTACTCATTTCTTACACTTTTTATGCTCCGGCTCGCCGGAAATTACTTCATCGTTATTGCTTTAACACTATCTGTTTTCTGTTCAGGAGCTGCTTCTGTAGCAGGGGCAGCTGCAGGTGCTGCATTGTTGGCAGCATAATAAGATTGCTGTTTTGCCAGCCATTGCTGGTGTTCAGCTTCGGTTTCCACCACTATTGTACCGCGCATTGAATAGTGGCCTTTACCACACATCTGGTCGCAGGATATTTCATATACAAAATTAGGATTGCCGGTGATCTCTTTCATTTGTGCGGTAGTCACCTTAGGTGTAAACCACATAGTAGTAACGATACCAGGAACAGCGTCCATTTTCATACGGAAGTGCGCCAGGCCCACATCGTGTATCACGTCGCGAGAACCAATGATCAGTTTTACAGGCTTGTTCACAACAATATGCAGTTCACCATTTTGTGCGATGATATCATCCATATTGTCTTTATCGTTCCAGTCAAGACCCAATACGTTATCCGCATCATTGATCTTACGGAAATCCCTTTTACCCAATACGCCGTCTTTACCAGGGTAGCGAATCAGCCAGTTAAATTGCTTACCGATCACCTCTACTATAGCAGCATCTTTCGGGGCTTCAGCAGTCATGCTCATCCAGTTGCGCAAACCAACGGCTACCAATGAGGCCATTGCAATAGCAGGGATGGTCGTCCAGATCAATTCCAGTTTATTATTGTGTGCATAGAAGAAAGCTGTACGCTTACCAGTAGACTGGTAGCGGAACGCAAACCAGAATAGCACGGTTTGAGTAATGAAGAAAACTATACCCGTCACTAAAAGGGTAACATTAAACATCGTATCATACGCCTCCCCTTGTACAGATGCAGACACCGGCAGCATTTTATCTGCCAGCAACGTATGACATTTCCAGATGCCCCACATGCCAAGTACAAAGAATGCTACCAGCAACCATGCCATGGTACGGTTTACGCGGTTGTTGATCTTTTCTTCCCCGCGCAATATGGTTGCATATTCACTTGCTTTGGCTATCTGGTATATGATAACAAATACCAGGCCTATCAATGCTATTGTTAAAAATCCCGACATGGTCAGTTAATCTTGTATTGTGTTAAGTTTAAATCGGTAATTTGAAATACCCTGTCTTGTCTTTTTATATAACCGTACTAAATACTAACTCTGGTGCAAAATTGCTTCTTTCAACAAAGGATGGTTGTTTGGCACCAGTGATGATTTTGTCAGGGTCTTACCCACTGTTACGATCATAACCCCGCTAAAACCAGCTAATATACCCAATTCATACCAGCCCAGGCTCCAGTGCTCACCCAATGGGCCAGGCATTGTTATGATATAAAAATCTAACCAGTGACCGAAGATGATCATCAATGCCATGAAGCTAACAGTGAAATAATTACGTTTGCTCGGGCGTGACATCAATATCAATATAGGCATACAGAAGTTAATGATAAAGGTAGCATACCAGATAACACCATAAGGTCCTTGCTGGCGTATTTTGAAATACGTAGTTTCTTCCGGTATGTTACTGTACCATATCAGCATGTATTGCGCAAACCATGTGTAAGTCCAGAATATGCTGAACGCGAACATGAATTTACCAAGGTCATGCAGGTGCTCTTTATTTACCAGTTCAAAATTGCCCTGGTTTTTAAGGTAGATAGTGAACAACAACACCAGTGACATACCACTTACGAATACACTGGCAAAAGTGTACCAGCTAAACATAGTTGAATACCAGTGTGCGTCAATGCTCATCAGCCACATCCATGGAGTAGTGCTCATTTGAGTCAGGGCATATACAAACAGGAAACCTGCAGACCATTTAAACATAGTCCAGTATATCTTAGTGCTGTTCTTCGGAGCAGATTCCTGCGCAATAGACAAGGCACGGAATTTACGGCCGAAGAAAGCCCACAGTCCTATTGTTACAATAGTAAACCCAACAAACATACCCGGATTCAGGAATGCAGATTTGCCTTCCAGTATCTTATCTCCGTGCGGGGTCATCCAGTGGTATATCGGGTTATGACCATCAATATTAAAAGTGAATGCAGTCAGGAACAACACTACAGCAGCTATCACACCAAATACCCATACATTGGCACCTATTGCTTCCGGTACTCTTTTGTAGGCTACTATCCAGCCACCTTGTGCCAGTGCCGCAGCTGCCTGAACAAAGACGCTCACCACAGCTATCAGCAGGAAGAATACGCTGTTTTGAACCAATACGATCCAAAAACGTGTTTTCGCATAATGGTCGCCGCCTAAAAGGACTACGCCGCCAATAATAAGAGCCAGTAGACCTACAAGTATCAGTGCGAAACCTGTATTCCTCATTCGTGCCGGCATCTCAAAACGATCGTTCATTGTAATACTATATTAAGAAGTACGTTTATTAATTCTTTGTCTATTCTTATTGTTTTGCTTTGGCGGCTGTATCAGCTACGGCCATTGCCATTTTCTTTGAAGTATCTGCATTACCCGTTCCAAAAGTAAATGCATCGCCACCGTTCTCAGACTGTGCTTTTTTGATGTAAGCTATCACCTGCCAGCGCTGTTTGATATCCAGCTGGCTGGCATAAGAGCCCATCGCATTCTTACCATACTTAATAGCTGCATACATCTGGCCAACTGGCATGTGCAGGTATTTTGCATCTTTCAGGTTGGCAGGCATTGCAGCAAATTTGCCGCTGGCATACAACGGGCCGTTGCCGTCTAATGCAGTACCATGACAGATGCCGCAATAGATATTGAACAGGCGTCCGCCTTCTGTTATTTCAGCATCGCTGAAGCGCAGGCTGGTAGTAAAGCTTTTATATGCATTTGTATCGCCTTCTACAAGATGGTCTGGCAGCTGGTGCCCCATGGCTACCGTACCGGGTACCGGCAAACGGCTGGTTTGTCCATCTTCAAAATTCGGATTTTCAGTATATGCATCATATGCACGGGAGTAGGTCATATCGGGTGCATAAACTTTACCCGGATTACGGCGCATATCACCACTATTGCACGCAGCCAAAGACAATCCTATCATCAGGCTTGCTACTACTATGCTTTTGGTTTTATTCATAAATACTTTAAAGTTCAAAAATTCAAAATTCAAAGCTTGCAATTAGTGTGCTGCATTCAGCTTTTCGTACTCTTCTTCTTTATCAAAACGGCCGTACCACCACTCAGATTCAGCAACCTGTACAGATGTTTCTTTTGCACCGGTTGATTTCAGGAAATCTATCACTTCCTGTTCCGTAACATGGTCATTCAGTTCCAGGGCTACTACAAACAGGTCATCAGACTGGCGCGGATGGAAAACGTGTTTTTTTACACCCGGCATTATCTGGTTAAGATAGCAGAAAGTAAGCACCATACCCACCGCAGCAAACAATACAGTCAGCTCGAATGTGATAGGTATGAATGCGGGTAATGACCAGTGTGGTTTACCACCGAAATTGATAGGCCAGTCGCTGGTGAATATCCATGACATGAAACCAACCGCAGTAGTTGTACCGGTAATACCGTAAATAAAGCCTGCTACGTGAAGATCAGTATCCTTAAGACCCAGGGCATGATCAAGACCGTGCACAGGGAAAGGTGTGTACACATCATGCAGTTTATAACCGCTATTGCGTACTTTCTTTACCGCCGGAAACAGCACTTCCTCGTCATCATAACACCCTACTGCAAATTTCTTTATAGCCATTTTATACTAATTAGTCGTTAGACGAATTATCAATTTATTTATTAATGATGCGCATGTGCTTGCTCATGCACAAATTCTTCTGTACTCTTCACATCTATCTGCTCTACCATTTTCCTCTTATGTGCTTCACCTGATGTTTTCAGTACGAACTTGATCTCAGCTATCGCAATTACAGGGAAGTATTTGGCGAACAGGAAGAAGCAGGTAAAGAACAGGCCGAATGTACCCATATAGAAACCTATCTCAGGCCATGTTGGGCTATAGTAAGTCCAGCTGCCCGGTATATAGTCGCGGTACAAAGAGGTAACGATGATAACGAAACGCTCAAACCACATACCTATGTTCACAATGATAGACATGAAGAAGGTGAATGGAATGTTACGGCGCAGTTTTTTGAACCAGAACAACTGTGGTGATACCACGTTACAAGTCATCATTGCCCAGTAGCTCCACCAGTATGGACCAAGGATACGCCATTTGAACGCATCTTGTTCGTAGATAACACCGCTGTACCATGACATGAACAGCTCCGTCAGGTAAGCCACACCTACTATAGAACCGGTAAGTACAATTACCTTGTTCATTGCCTCGAGGTGACCTACAGTGATATAGTCTTCCAGGCCCATTATCTTACGGCAGATGATCAGCAGGGTATTTACCATGGCAAAACCCGAGAAGATGGCACCCGCAACGAAGTATGGAGGGAAGATGGTGGTATGCCAGCCCGGTATAACCGAGGTAGCGAAGTCGAAAGATACTATGGTGTGTACAGAAAGTACCAGTGGCGTACTTAAACCTGCCAGTACCAGAGACAATGCTTCGTGACGCTGCCAGTTTTTAGCAGTACCCGTCCAGCCGAAAGAAGCTAAACCATACAGGCGTTTGCGCAGTTTTGTTTTTGCGCGGTCGCGGATGGTAGCAAAGTCAGGAACCAGGCCTGAATACCAGAATAATAATGATACTGTGAAGTAAGTAGAGATCGCAAATACGTCCCACAACAGCGCAGAGTTGAAGTTAGGCCACAAAGCACCGCGGGTGTTCGGATAAGGCAGTACGAAGAAACCGTCCCAAACGCGACCCATGTGGAATATCGGGAACTGGCCCGCGCACATTACCGCGAAGATGGTCATGGCTTCAGCTGCACGGTTTACACCTGTACGCCAGCCCTGGCGGAACAGCAAAAGGATGGCCGAAATAAGCGTACCGGCGTGACCGATACCTACCCACCATACGAAGTTGGTGATATCCCAACCCCAACCTACTGTACGGTTGATACCCCATACACCGATACCGAAATAAACCTCCCAGAATACGGAGAATACACCCAGCATAAGCAAGGCCACTGAAAAGAAGAAACCTACATACCACATGCGGCCCGGCTTCTGTTCAATCGGGCGGACAATGTCTTCTGTCACCTGGTGATAATTCTTATCTCCATCTACCAGCGGTTCCCGTACAAATGATTCGTACTTTAAATGCATAGTACTCTATTAGAAAAAGTTCGTTTAATATTTATCTCCAGCTTTCGCTGTCAATCTCTTAATTAAATGTGTTCGTTCATCATTTCATCCAGCTTCGCATCACCGGCTACTACCATGTCGCTGTTGCGCACTTTTGATAAATAGTTGATG
This sequence comes from Flavipsychrobacter sp., assembly GCA_024508935.1. GTDB lineage: Bacteria > Bacteroidota > Bacteroidia > Chitinophagales > Chitinophagaceae > Polluticoccus. The sequence goes on from JANINW010000054.1 coordinate 83,612, forward strand.
TTTGGCAGGGTGTGTATTTGCTCCAATACATAGAACACACGTTCTTTTTGTTCATCGTTGCGCACCTTGGCAATTGCACTGTTCGGGTCGTTCACGTTACCGAAGATGATACAATCAGAAGCACAAGCCTGCTGGCAAGCTGTACGCGCTTCGCCATCTTTCAGCGGGCGGCCTTCTTTCTTCGCTATCAGTTTAGCATCTTGTAAACGCTGTACGCAGAATGAACATTTTTCCATTACACCACGGCTACGTACGGTAACATCCGGGTTCAGCACCATGCGTGTCAGGTCATCATTCATATCATCGCGGCGACCATCTTCATACAGGTTGTCATCAAAGCAATCTGCACCGTTCCAGTCCATCCAGTTGAAGTGACGTACTTTGTAAGGACAGTTGTTCGCGCAATATTTAGTACCGATACAACGGTTATAAGCCATTTGGTTGATACCCTCGCTGCTGTGGTTGGTAGCAGATACCGGGCAAACGTTTTCGCATGGTGCGTTATCGCAGTGCTGGCACAGCATAGGCTGGAACACAGTCTGGATAGTATCCGGATCATCCGGCATACCGCTGAAATAACGATCGATACGCAGCCAGTGCATTTCCTGAGATTTCAGTACGTGTGTTTTACCTACAACAGATACGTTATTTTCTGCCTGGCAGGCTATTACACATGCACCGCAACCAATACAGGTTGACAGGTCTATTGACATACCCCAGTGTATACCAGGATGCTCATAGTTTGGATATAACGTACCATTCTCACGGAAGCCTTTCTCCATTTCAGGAGTAACCATCACCTCTGCTTCGTTCTTTTCAGTAGGCTCAGCGTGCTCACCCGGTTTGTGTGCCCACGCAAGGTGCGAGTAATGCTCCATTTCTTCACCGCGCTCTTTACGCAGGTGGTTCGGGTCTTTCTTGAATTCATCCAGGGTATATTCGTGGATGATAGCACGGCCCTCGTAGCTATGGTGCGTTTGCGTAATAGCTACTTCGTATTTATTCTCGGTTTTCTCAATAACTACGGCTGCAGAATAATCTACAGTCTGGCCATTGTAAGAAACGAATGGATAAGCATTTTTACCACCTATTTCTTTACCGAATTTATCAGTTCCGCTTGCAGCAGCACGGCCTACTTTAGCGTCGCGGCCATAGCCCAGTGCTACAGCTACTACGTCGTTGTGCATACCCGGTACTACTACTACCGGCAGCATTACTTCGTATCCGTTTGCTTTTACTTTTATTACGCGTTTCTTGTTTACAACTTCTGTAATGCTGGTCAGTTCTGCATCCAGCTCTTTCGCTTTCTTAGGCGATACACATGCGTAGTTGTCCCAGGTAGCCTTAGTTATCGGGTCAGGCATTTCCTGCAGCCATGGGTTATTGCTCCATACACCACCACGACCTATAGATACTTTTTCGTACACAACCAGTTCCATGCCGCCCGGTGCTTTCTTAGCCTGTATATTGGCAATTGCACCTGCTACATTACCGGTAAATGATCCGCCACCCATTGGCATAGCGCCGGCAGGTTCTACAACACCGTCTTGTAAAGCCTTATCGAAGTTTTCCTGTCCGCCCAGTTTGGTCATCCAGTATTGCTTCCAATAGTCGCCATAGCTGGTAGTGGCACCGGCCCATGTCAACAGGCTGTCCTGGAATGCACGTGTTTTAAACAACGGCGCGATACCCGGTTGCATAAGGCTGTAGTAACCTGTTTTAGGTTCTGCATCACCCCAGCTTTCCAGGAAATTATGATCGGGAACAACGAACTTACATTTCTGTGCTGTTTCGTCCATACGGTCAGCAAAAGACACCGTTACCGGCACTTTAGCCAATCCTTCAGCAAACTTCTTACCATTGTAGAAGTCATATACCGGGTTCACATCCTGGATGAACAGGGCACCAACCTGGCCTGCATTCATAGCCTCGGTAAGTGCCACCATATCAGCATCAATACCTTGCTTATAATTGCTGTTCACAGCCCAGTTGATGGTAGTACCATTAGCACCAATGGCGCTGTTGATAGCATTAACAACTGTCTGAATATTTACGTCGTTTGAACCGGAAACTACGATACCATTACCTTTTTTCAGGTCGGCAGCAGCTTTGGTTACCAGGTCGTTCAGGTTTTTGCTGCTTAAAGCAGGCGCAGTACCATTCGCTACTGCATTGTACAAAGCAACAGCTATTGCACCCATTTCAGATGGCTTGCAGGTAGCACGATGGTCTGCTGCTGCACCGGAAATAGTGTGGTTAGCTTCAACCTGGTAGTGCTTAGACATGTTCATGTTCTTAGCGCTAACCTTACGGCCCTGGCTGTATTGCTTTGAAAATTCTATTGGAGAAAGCCATGTACCCAGGAAATCGGCACCGAGGCTTACTATTGTCTGTGCTTTATCAAAATGATAAGAAGGCAATGCACGCTTACCATAGCTGGCTTCATTGGCCAATAACATACCTGAGTATGAGATCGGGTCATATACTACATGCTTGGCTGTAGGATATTTGGCAATGAATTGTGCAATTACATCTTTTGTAGTAGGGCTGAGAATAGAAGAAGTAAGGATATAGGCAGGCTGGCCGCTGCTGCTTAAGGCTTCTTTCACACGACGGTCTATCGCTTCGAAAGTGGCTTCCTTCCCTTCTGCATACGGCTGGCGCAGACGTGCTTTATCATACAGGTTCAGTACTGCAGCCTGTACGCGTGCAGATGTAGAACCCTGCGTGATAGAAGAACGCTCGTTACCTTCCAGCTTTATAGGGCGGCCATCGCGTGTTTTTATTACAACAGCGCAATATTCTCCGCCATCTACAAACGTAGAAGCATAATAGTTAGGAACACCCGGAACGATTTCTTCCGGCTTGATAGCATATGGTATGGCTTTACGTACCGGCATCTCACAGCTTGCAGCCAGGGTAGCTGCTACAGTACTAAAACCCAAGTATTTCAAAAAGTCGCGGCGGGGAGTAGTTGCTTCAAGCAGGCTGTCGCTCACGTCAAATGGCAACTGCTCTTTAAACTCATTGTCAACTACCTCTTTATGAGCATCAGTGTTATGAAGCTCTTCCAACCCCTTCCAATATTGTTTTTGACTCATACGGTTGATTCGGTAAATATTGTTGTGTCCGAATAAATTTTTATACTAAATCGCTTTCGCGAATACAATTTCAACTATTAATAGTGGCAACGTTGACATTCTGTACCACCGATATCATCAACTGTAACGCCTGTGCGTTTGCCAGATTTCAGCTCTTCGTGGTACTTCTCAAATATGCTGTAGTAATTGTTGTTTGTAAACTGAACCTGTGTTTGACGGTGACAGTTGATACACCAGCCCATTGACAATGGAGCGAACTGGTACACTTCATCCATTTCCTGGATAGGACCGTGACAACGCTGGCACTGTACTTTACCTACTGCTACGTGCTGAGAGTGGTTGAAATATACGTGGTCTGGCAGGTTGTGAATTTTTGTCCATTTGATAGGAGTAGCCTTAATGTTACCCTTTTCATCGCGGATGTATTGTTTGGCAACAGGATCCCAACCGGCGTATTTGTACAGTTTTTGTATTTCGGCAGTACCATCTACCTTTTTGCCTTCTGCAGTATACAGCGGGTGTTCCGCTTCGCCCGTGTACTCGTTGATCTGTTTGTGACAGTTCATACACACGTTAGATGAAGGTATCATAGCCTGGCGGCTTTTTTCAGCACCGGCGTGACAATACAGGCAGTTAACCTGGTTGATACCGGCGTGTACTTTATGCGAATAGAAGATAGGTTGTTCCGGCTGGTAGTTTTGCTGGCGGCCCATATTGATGGCACCATTTACTATCCAGTAACCTGTAAGAATGAACAGGAGGATAGCAACCATTGCTATAACTACTTTATTACGCCAGAAAGGAATTTCTTTTTCGTTAGGAACATTGTCTTTTTCGTTGGCAACACGGCGCAGACCGCTGTTTACACGCCACAGGATGCCGGCAAGCGCCAACAAAATAACCGTGATAACTGTATACAACCAGCTATTGTCTTTCTGAGGCTCTGCAGCTGCTGTGCTGGCGCCGGCTGCTGGGGTAGCTGAAGGCGCTTTAAAATCGTCAACATACTTAATAACGGCATCTATCTCCTCTGTAGAAAGGTTAGGGAATGCAGTCATGTTTGTCTTACCCCATTTGTTATACAGGTCGTTGGCATACTTATCGCCGCTGGCTATAACAGCAGACGAGTTGTGTATCCATTTGTATATCCACTCCTTGCTGGGAGCACGCTTATCCACGCCTTGCAGTGCAGGACCGGTAGCATCTTTTATGGGATTGTGACAAGCCGCACAGTTTGATTGGAAAATAGCTTTACCATCGGGTGCGGCAATAGCAGAAAGATTGAAAGCGAACAGAGCAATAACCAAGGTAATAACCTGGGAAATTCTCCGGAACATCGGCTTAATAGATTCTGACACAGAAATAAGTTTGAAAATTAACGTTCCTTTTAGACAAAGCTGGGCAAAACTACAACACAAAGACGAAAGTTTATACACATTTGTTAAAAAATGTTTTTCAATACTGGCAAGGGTTTCAGAGGATATTTTTATTGTGACAATTTGTTAATGTCATTTGACTGTCACCAAAAAATGACCTTGTTTTTATCGTTTTTTTACCATTCGGTTAAATGCTTCCTGTCCTACCGCCGTCTACTGGAATACTCGTACCATTTACATAGGCAGCAGCCGGTGTGGTCAAAAAACTAATGACTGCAGCTATCTCCTCGGGCTGGCCAAAACGCCCGGCCGGTATCTCTTCCACCATCTCTTTTTCAACAGCCTGCTGTTCCATACCCGTTTTTGATACTTTATTGCTGATAATTGCCTCCAGGCGGCCTGTAGCGGTGGCGCCCGGCAATACGTTATTCACCGTTATGCCGTATTTAGCCACTTCATTGGCCATTGTTTTTGCCCATGATGCTACCGCACCTCTTATCGTATTAGATACACCCAGGTTTTTGAGCGGTATCTTAACTGAGGTAGAGATCACATTTACTATGCGGCCGTAACCGGCTGCCTTCATTCCGGGCAGTACTGCGGTGGCCAGTACATGGTTACATACCAGGTGCTGCTGAAATGCCTGCATAAAAGCTTCAGGGCTTGCATCTACTACAGGGCCGGCAGCAGGGCCGCCACTATTATTGATAAGGATATGTATGGTTTGCCTTGCTACCAGGCTTTCAACAGCTGTTTTTACCTTTTCAGGGTACTGAAAATCGGCCACCAGGTAGCTATGCTGCTGCCCTTCTGCCGTATCCAGCAGGCTGATGGCTTTCTTCAAAGCCTCTTCATTACGGGCTATCAAACAACAATCTGCCCCCAAAGAGGCCAGGGCCTGGGCTGTAGCAAAACCTATACCCTGCGTACTGCCGGCTATTAGCGCGGCTTTGCCCTTCAGACTTAGTGAAAGCATGTTTATAAAATTTGTGCGGCGAATTTACTCAAGCATCGTTATATTTGCTAAACGCACCGCGGCAATATTTTATACCCTCCTCTTTCTTATAAAAGACTTGCCAATTGATATATCGTAAGTAACAGATTGTGAATCACATACAACCTGTTTAAACACCTTACTTGTCTCAACGTTACAATTTTTCAGCTTAACTTTTACATTTTTAGATACTAATGGAATATAATACTACGCGCAGCAAAATGCTGATGCCGGAATATGGCAGGAATGTGCAAAGGATGGTAGAATACCTGCTAACCATTGAAGAACCTGCTGCCCGCCTGCGCAATGCAGAAGCGGTAATAGAATTGATGGGTACTTTAAACCCACACCTTAAAACGATAGAAGACTATAAACATAAACTCTGGGACCACCTGTACCAGATGACCGATTTCAAACTGGATGTGGCTTCTCCATACCCCCGCCCTACACCCGAACAGGTCTTTAAAAAACCGGAGGTATTGCCTTACCCGCAGGGCGGCATTGCCCATAAGCATTTCGGTAAGAACCTCGAAGGTCTTATTGAAAAAGCCATGGCTGAAACAGACCCCGAAAAAAAGCAGGGCTTTACACAAACCATTGGCTATTATATGAAATTGGCCTATACCAACTGGCACCGCGAACCCGTGCACGATGATATGATACGCACTGAACTGGCGGCACTGACCAACGGAGAGCTGATGTATGAACCCGGCGGATACCGTGTTTATTTTGATACACGTACTAATTTCAAACAACGCAACAACAACAACAATAATAACCGCAATTATAAAGGCGGTGGCGGCGGACAAGGCAACCAACGCAATTTTGGCAATAACGGCTATAACAAAAACCGTAAATTCAACAAGAACAAAAACAAGTAACCACCTGTATGAGTTCATTTGAAATTCGCGGCGGCAAGCCGCTTAGTGGCAGCATTACACCACAAGGCGCAAAAAATGAAGCATTACAGGTTTTATGTGCCGCCCTGCTTACCGAGGAGCCGGTAACCTATACCAATGTCCCCAACATTGCAGACGTGAATACGCTGATAGATGTACTGGCCGATATGGGTGTGGAAGTAACACGCGCTGAACCCAATACAGTAGTGCTGCAGGCGCGCAACGTAAACACGGAATATTTCTCTGACAATTCATTTAAAAAGAAATCGGGGAAACTGCGGGGTGCCGTTATGCTGGCAGGACCTATGCTGGCACGCTTCCGCAAGGCACATATACCACAACCCGGTGGTGATAAAATAGGCCGCAGAAGACTGGATACACATATCCGCGGTTTTGAAAAGCTGGGCGTTGTTTTCGATTACAATGCGGATGAAAGCCTGTTCACCTTGGATGGCAGCAAGCTGAAAGGTGCCTACATCCTGCTGGAAGAACCATCTGTTACCGGTACGGCCAATATCATTATGGCAGCGGTAAAAGCAGAAGGCACTACCACAATTTACAATGCTGCATGCGAACCTTATGTGCAGCAGCTTTGCCATATGCTGAACAATATGGGCGCCAATATTGCCGGTATAGGTTCTAACATGGTTGTAATAAACGGCGTGACCAAGCTGCACGGCTGCAGCCACCGTATGCTGGCCGATATGATAGAGGTAGGCTCTTTCATAGGCCTGGCTGCTATGACGCAAAGCGAACTAACCATAAAGAATGCAGACGTGGCTCACCTGGGCATCATACCGGAAACTTTCCAACGCCTGGGCATCGAGCTTACTATACAAGGCGATGATATTCATATACCTGCGCAACAACAATACCGTATACAAAAATTTATAGACGGCTCCATCCTTACCGTATATGATCATCCATGGCCGGGTTTTACCCCCGACCTGCTGAGCATTATACTGGTGACAGCTACACAATCTAAGGGCACCGTGCTGGTACATCAGAAAATGTTTGAAAGCCGCCTGTTCTTCGTAGATAAGCTCATTGAAATGGGCTCGCAGATAGTACTATGCGATCCTCACAGGGCTGTAGTCATAGGATTGGACCGGCAGATACCATTACGCGGTATCACGATGTCATCTCCCGATATACGTGCAGGGGTGGCACTGCTGATAGCGGCTCTTTCTGCCCAGGGTAAAAGTGTGATACAAAACATAGAACAGATAGACCGTGGTTACGAGCGTATAGATGAACGGCTGAATGCATTAGGCGCCGATATCAGGCGTATTGACTAATGGGGAAATGCTATAAAAGAAAAGCGGCAGGACATCCTGCCGCTTTTCTTTTATTCACTGTATAGCTTTAATACAATAATGTCCGTTGATTGAAGAAATAAGTAAACCTTGGTATCACCAGCCATTGGCGTTTGGTGCCATCAGGTATAGCATCGCGGTCTATTACAGGTATGCCTGCACTCACATCCAGCTTGAAAGAAGCATAACGGCCAAAGCGTAAAAATGCATTACCGGCCAGGTTCAGTGTAAATCCTTTTGAATCTTTTATTTCATGGTAGTATCCCTGGCGGTCCATATACAGGTCGTTGCGCAGGTGGTACATTGCCAGCGGGCCTGCTGAGATACCCGCGCGGGTACCGCCATAGTGTCCTTCAACACGCAGCATCACATCTCCGTTCCTGTACAGTCTCCTGCCCACTTCGTATGTGCTATTGCTATACAAAGGATCGTTGTATGGAGTAGAACGGATATAATCATTATCGTTGTACCTGAACACCGGCTGCTGGTAAGCAGCGGCAATAGTTACATATTGCTTGAACATGGCGTTGGCGCCTACTATCACATCCGTACTGCCCAGGCTGCTTTGGTAAGCCATAGGCAGGGTACGTGTTTTGCCATCTGTTTGGTTGGCTGTTCCCATACCAAACAAACCACCACCGGTAAACTGGAACGACCAGCCCTCAGGGTTAGCAATGAAGTGTGTATAGGTAACCGTCAGGTCTCCCAAGCCCCAGATATGCGCCAGGTCACCGGTTGTAGCCTGCATCGGCAGCCGTACATCAAAATAGCCCATTTCCAATGCAGGTATGCGCATTTCCAGTTGGGGTATCACCAGTTTCACATCCTGTTCGCCCTTGGCAAAACCGGTACCAACTGACAATTGCACCTTCTGGTTTTCGTATTCTTCATCGGTTATAGCTAAACCGGCAGCGGTACGCAGAGCCCCTACAGAGCTAAACCCCGGGTCAGAATCTCCCTGCGCGCTTACCCTGTTAGAAGCAAAGCATATAGCAACAGAAAGGCCTAAAACTGACAGGTATCTCATCTTCATATTAGATAAATGTAGTCTCAAATATAGTTTTATAAAGGGAAAATTCTAAGTCTTGCACTTACTTTTTTGCACGCTCCCTGCAACCCACACACCCTATAAATGAAAAATGCCGCTTAGTAAGCGGCATTTTTCATAAACATAGTTCTGTTAATTATGCAGTTGCGGTATTACTACCGGCATGTTCTTTACATCTTTTATTTTACCATAACCACCCAAAACATTACGCAGGTTATGATATCCCTGGCGCTTCAGCAATGAAGCTGCAATCACTGATCGGTAACCGCCTGCGCAATGTATATACAGGTTGTTCTCGTCGTTAATCATAGCCATATTCAGCGGGTCTCTCAGTGTATCCAGCGGTACATTGGTAGCGCCTTTTACGTGGCCATTGTCATATTCGCCCGGCTTACGCACGTCAAGTATTTCAAGCCTCGTATCGTGCGGTATATCCATAGCCAGCTCTTCTGGCTCTATGTCTATGATCATATCTATCTTTTCTCCTGCCTGCTCCCAGCCTTCATAACCACCTTCCAGGTAGCCTTGTACATTGTCTATGCCCACACGCGCCAGGCGCACCGCACTTTCCTTTTCTTTACCGGCTTCTGTTACCAGTACCAGCGGCTGGTCAAATGGCAGCAAGACACCTGCCCATTCAGCAAAACGGCCATCAAGACCTATGCTAATAGAATCAGGCACAAAGCCATTGGTGAATGTAGTAGAAGTACGAGTATCCAATATCCACGCGCCATCTTTTACCTTGGCCTTAAAAGCATCAATGCTCAATGGCTGCAGCGCTACATCCATCACTTCATCAAGGCTGGTATAACCTTCTTTATTGATACGCGCATTGATGGGGAAATATGCAGGCGGCGTGGAAAGACCTTCTGTAACCACTTTAATAAATTCTTCCTTAGTCATATCCTGCAGCGCATAATTGCTTTGTTTTTGCTCGCCTATAGTGCTGTAAGTATTCGGTCCAAGGTTTTTGCCACATGAAGAGCCCGGCCCGTGAGCCGGATACACGATCACATTATCCGCCAGTGTTTTTATTTTACTATTCAGGCTATCATACATAAAGCTGGCCAGTTCTTCCTTGGTCATATTGCCGCTGAAAAGGTCAGGGCGGCCTACATCGCCAACGAACAGGGTATCGCCGGTGAATACACAATAGGGCGCACCGCTTTCGTCATGCAATAAATAGCAGGTACTTTCTAACGTATGCCCCGGTGTATGCAGCACCTTCAGTTTCAGCTTGCCTATAACAAATTCTTCTCCGTCGGCAGCCATATGAATATCAAACCCTGCTTTTGTTTGCGGACCATAAACAATAGGGGCACCTGTTTTTTTAGATAACTCCAGGTGACCACTCACAAAGTCGGCATGGAAGTGGGTCTCAAAAATATATTTGATCTTAACGCCCATTTCTTCAGCCTTCTTCAAGTACACATCCACATCGCGCAGCGGATCTATTACCGCAGCCTCACCATTGCTGGTAATAAAATATGCCGCCTCGCTCAGGCAGTTGGTATATAATTGTTCTACTGTCATGCTGCAAATATAAGATTAATGATTATTACGATTTATGAAGCTGTCTTATGCCTGTATTGGCACAAACAATACCATTAATCATCCCGGCGGTTCAAAAATATCATGACATAATAAGCCAGGTTGGCCAGCGAAGCTATAGCTGCTACTACGTAGGTACGGGCAGCCCATTTAAGTGCATCGGCAGCTTTATCATGTTCATTGCGCCCGGTAAGGTGTGTAGCTTCCATCCATTTCAATGCACGATTGCTTGCGTCATACTCTACAGGCAATGTTATTAACGAGAATAGCGTAGAAGTTGCAAACAAGACGATACCAATTAGCAGTAATGTCTGGTTACCGCGGCCAAAGAATAAACCGATACCTGCCAGCAGTACCCATTGGGCAAGTGTTGTGCTCACCTGTACTATGGGCACTAGTTTACTGCGCAACTGCAGCATAGTATATGCAGTAGCATGCTGCACTGCGTGGCCACATTCGTGGGCGGCTACCGCGGCGGAAGATATGCTGCGGCCCGAATAAACATCGGGGCTAAGATTGACTGTTTTAGTAGCGGGATTGTAGTGGTCTGATAAAAAGCCGTCGGCAGCTACTACCTGCACATCGTATATGCCATTCTCACGCAGCATGCGTTCTGCTACTTCCTTACCACTCAACCCTGCATCCAGCGGAATTTGAGCATATTCATGAAACTTGGATTTCAGCCTGGAGCTTACCACGAAACCGAGCAGCATCGGCAAAATCAAGAATAAAAGGTATGTACCCATTTATGGAAAAATTATTTACCATTTATCCATCAAATCTTGAACCAATGTAATAATGTCAGTTCTACAGTGGAAAAATTCCAGATTTTATTGACGAAAACAAGATAAGCTCCTCAAACCTGCTGATTTGACATAAAAACGGCCGGTAAAAACCGGCCGTTGTAATTAATCAACCCAGCCCCACTAAAACTTCAAATTCAATCCCAGCATCCAATTGAAACCGGCCTGCGGAAAATAACGGTTATCAATTATCTGCTGTCCTTTTTCCTGGTACACATAGTACACATAGCCATTGCTTTCATAACGGCGGTCGAATATATTGTTAAGTGCCAGGGTGGCGGCCAATTCGCGGAAAGGCTTCATTTTTATGCTGTAGCGAAAACGTACATCGCACAGGGTATAGTCGCTGAGTGTACGTTTTTCATCTCCTGAATTATCCAGGTATTGTTTGCCTACGTATTTGCCGGACAGGTCCATTTCCAGTAATTGGTCATTTTTCATGTAACGGAACGGGGCAAATGTTACAGTTCCTGCTGCAATAGTTGCCGGAGATAGCGCGATAGGCGTGTTGCTGTGTTTGATGCCCAGCTGTGCATAATTCGGGTCATCGTAGTTATCAATATACTCTGTAAAGTCTACTACTTTATTTTCAGAGAAGGTTGCATTGGCATTCAGGCGTATCCAATATGCCGGTACAAAGCCTGCCTGCAATTCTATACCATGACGGAAGCTATTGGGTACGTTAGTACGCGTGTAGGCCCCTACATCATTTATCTTACCGGTAAGCACCAACTGATCCTTATACATCATGTAATACAGGTTCACACCAGCACTCCATTTCTTTTTGTTTATTTCATAGCCTGCTTCTATATCATATAACCTTTCGGGCTTAGGCAGGCTGGTATCAGCAGCTTCAAAATCATCGCGGTTAGGCTCTTTATTGGCTACGGCAACAGATGCATATACTTTTTGCCTTTCACGGCTGTTGTTTGTGATGAGATAAGTGGCACCGGCTTTAGGGTTTACGAAATTGTAATTAGCCTCCGGTTTCAGCGTTGGATTCTTACGGAAACCATTGATCATATAGGCTACATTACGGTATTGGAGATCACCAAACAAGATGAGTTTTTTATTAATCGTATGCTGGGCTTTCGCATACAGGTTCAGATCATTCTTTTGTGCATCCAGCTTATACCAGCGATAGTCGGCAGGTACATTATACTGTGCCCATTTTATATAACCATAGTGGTTGCCGAGATACTGAGTCCAGCCACCACCAAAGGTGAGCTGTGTGTTTTTCTTGTCATACAGTAAAGAGAATACCGAACCATAATAATAATTGTCCAGCCATAGCTGGCGTATCATATCGGTGCTGGTTATGGTATCTGCTGCTGTTGGCGAAACGAAATCGGGCAAACCATAACTGCTGAAGGATTCTCCCATCCTGTATTCCTGGTAGTAGCCCTTACCCCTGGTAAGAAAAGTAGCAATATGTCCTGTAAGGTATTTATTGAACTTATGGTCGAGGAACAACTGGTAATAATCCTGCTGGTAGTTATCGGTCTGGTCGTTGTAATAATTACCGTCCGATTTCAATCCCAGTTCATTGTACCTGCGATTGGTCCTTAAAGAATCTCCGGGTACGCCGTTCCATGCCTGCCCGGTTTTTTCTCTGCCCGTCATCAGCATAAAACGCAATGAGGTCTTCTTGCTTATCTCCCAGCCTGCTAATAATTGCAGCGATCTCAGATCGCTGGGCGAACGCCGGATGTATCCGTCTGATTTGATACGCGATAAGCGGACATCAAACTGGAAACCGCCTTTCAGCAAGCCGGTACCGGCACGTAGCGTGTTTTTCCAGGTATTGAAAGAACCATAGGTATTGCTTAATTCTGCCCCGGCATGTTCCATTTGTTGCATATTATTCAGGCTCATGGTAGCACCGAAGGCACCGGCGCCATTGGTAGATGTACCTACGCCACGCTGCAGTTGTATAGAACTAAGAGAAGAAGCTATATCCGGGAAATCGACAAAAAAAGCACCCTGCGATTCTGCATCATTTACCGGTATACCATTCATGGTCACGTTCATGCGGATACCGTCCGTACCACGTATGCGCAGACCTGTATACCCAACGCCAGTACCGGCATCAGAGGTTACTACTGCCGATGGAGTGTACTGTAAAAGGTAAGGAAGGTCTTGCCCAAGGTTGGCTTTTTCAATCTCTTTTGCATTCAGTTCTGTCTTTGCAAAAGGTGCATCACTCGCGGCACGCAGTCCGCGTACTTCTACAGGCTGAAGCATTTGCTGTTTCAGCCTTACTGAATCAATTGTTTCTGTTTGTGCAATGGAAGCGGAGCCAAGGCCTAAAGTGGTAATGGCAAGCAAGTAATTTTTAAACTGCATGGCATAAATATTTCATTGTTAAAAATGAGGGGGCGCCATGCGATTCCGTTACATACTACATATGCAAATACATAAAGCGCTGGCCATTACGCTAAACAAACCTGCAGAATGCAATAAGTAATACGGAGCTGATTTACTTTTCCCTAACCGGCATTACCCGGTCCAGGTTCAGCGGGTATAATCTCAGCCTTTGTATTGAGGCACCCCGAACAACCCAATTTTGGATTGACACAGCAAAGGTAAAAAAGCAAATTGGAAAACAAACGTGTATATACATTATTCCTTAACTTTACTTTTCTCACAAATTTAAATATGAAAAAATTATTTACTTTAATTGCTGCTGCAACAATAGGTATTCAAGCACAAAGCACTGCTCAAACAGTGCTTACCGAAGATTTTGAAAGTGTTGCAATTCCCGCACTACCGGCCACATGGACTCAAATGACAAAAGCTACCACTGGTTGGAAAAGCAACAGTGGCGCTTTGGCATCTACCAATGGATGGGCAATACCTGCTACTACTAAGTACGCTGTGGTAGATGAGTGGAATAATAATGAAGATAACGACTCTACCATGCTGATAAGTCCCGCATTCAGCCTAACAGGCGTTACCGGTGCTTATCTCACATTTGACTATTATTTTGTGTTGGCCAGCTATGGCGGAAACCCGGTTGAAAAAGCCGAAGTATGGATATCGGATGATGGTGGTACCACATGGACCAGCATCAAAACACTTACCGGTGATCCTACCGAATGGCAATTTTCTGCTATTAGCCTTGCGGCGTATGATAATAAACCAAACTTAAAAGTTGGTTTTTACTATAACGACGGTAAAGGCGGTACCAATAAGCTGATAGGTATGGCGGTTGATAATATCAAAATAGCCAAACCAAGCAATAACGATGTGTCTGTAGATGTTGTAACATTACCAAAACTGTCTCAAACAGAAATGGCTGCAGCTAATGGCACTATATTGAAATTCACTGTTATGAATAAGGGCGGTAATGCTATTACCTCTATTGATGCACAGTATAAAGTAGATGGTGGCACTGCTGTTACACAAACTTTTAGCAGCCTTAACATCGCACCTTTTGCCACTGCTACATTTACATTTACAACTGCATTAAGTGGTATCAGCGTAAGCACGCATACTATAGAAGTAGAAGCTACTCAAGTGAATGGTGGTGCAGATGCTAATCCAGGCGACAATAAAAAATCAGCCAATTTTATTGGCGCATCGCAAAGTACAGCGCGCCCATGCCTGATAGAGGAATTCAGCTCTTCTACCTGCGCACCATGCGCCAGCTTCAATGCCACATTCGATCCGTTTATGGAAACTATAGGTGCGAATGTGCCCGGTTCAGGCGTTAACCTGATCAAATATCAAATGAACTGGCCTCCTCCAGGTACAGACCCAAGTTATAACGGACATGGTATCAGTCGCCAGGGCTATTACGGTGTAAACTCAATCCCTGATCATTTTGTAAACGGTATGCAGGGCGGGAACGGCGACCAGGCTGAAGTAGATGAATGTAAATCAGGTACTGCATTTATGAATATTGATGGTACTTATACTATAACTAATGATTCTTTAAAGATCAATGTAAACGTAACTCCTTTCATTACAACTACAGGCACATATAAAGTATATATTGCAGCAGTTGAGAAAGATTACTATTACAATGGTGGTACTACCAGTCAAAAACATTATATACAGATCATGCGTATGATGTTTCCTAGCGGTGCCGGTAATACAATAAGTAGTTGGTCAGACAATTCAGCTCAGAATTTCAACTTCGCAGCTAAGTTTGATATCGGTAATAACAAACAAAAAGATTATCACTTCTGGACTCATCCCAAAAACAGCGTATTAGTTGTGTTCGTTCAAAGTGATGCGAGCAAAGATATCCTTCAGTCTAAAGTAATTGAGGCTCAATGGCCAACTAATGTTAAAGATTTCAGCAATGGTATCAACCACACAATGGTGTATCCTAATCCTGCACAAGATTTTACCACAGTTGCTTTCAACCTGAACAATGCAGATAAAGTACAGGTACAGGTTCTTGATGCAATAGGCCGTGTTGTTTACGCTGTGGCAAGCCAGCAGATGGCTGCAGGGCTGAATGAAGTACGCATTCCTACTGCTTCACTGAGTACCGGCGCTTATACCATCAAAATTCAATCGGATAATGCTATTGCTACAGAACGCCTTTCTGTTGTGAAATAATTATTGATATAGTCTTTATAAAAAAACCTCCGCAAATGCGGAGGTTTTTTTATTTACCGAAGTAGTTGATCACGGCTTCTTTTAATAGCCGCTCCTGCCCATCCAATCCTACTGTCTCTACTGGCTTTAGTTGCATATAATGCGGCCAGCCATCTGCATCTGTACCTTCATATTCGTAGTAACCAAACTGGCTCAGCAGTTTACATACTGCTACATGCATCAAATCTTGCTTCTGTTCTTTGCTAAACTTGCGGCGTGGCAGGTTACCAAATTCGTTTACTCCTACCAGGAATAATACGCCTTCCATATCCGGTATTTTACCAAACCTTTCTTCCAGGAACTGTTCTACTTCTTTCCAGCGTTGTTCGAAATTTTCCATAAATGGCTTCAAAAGTACCGATTTTCCCATGTCGTTTGGTTTAACGCAGTTTTAACAGCCATTGAATTACTGTTCGTAATATTTTTGAGATGTAATATATTGCCAACAGATAGTATTGCTGAATATAGCTATGGAACCAACTGCAACATCAACCGACATCCGCGAACTGAATGAACGCATCCACCAGCAGAGTGCTTTTATAGACCTGCTGATGATGGAGCTGAATAAGGCACTGGTAGGGCAAAAACATATGGTGGAACGCCTGCTAATAGGCTTGCTGGCCAATGGCCACGTGCTGCTGGAAGGCGTACCCGGCCTGGCGAAGACGCTGGCTATTAAATCATTGGCATCAGCCATACATGCCCGTTTTGCCCGTATACAATTCACCCCCGACCTGCTGCCTGCTGACGTATTGGGAACGATGGTATATAACCCGCAGGCACATGAATTCTCGGTGCGCAAAGGACCTATATTCTCCAATTTCATCCTGGCAGATGAGATAAACCGTGCACCGGCAAAAGTCCAGAGCGCCTTGCTGGAAGCCATGCAGGAACGCCAGGTGACCATCGGTGACAATACTTATAAGCTGGAAGAGCCTTTCCTGGTATTGGCTACACAAAACCCGATAGAGCAGGAAGGTACCAATGAGCTGCCTGAAGCACAGGTAGACCGTTTTATGCTGAAGGTGGTGATCACCTATCCTAAAAAAGACGAAGAACGCCATATCATCCGCTACAACCTGAATCCCGAAGGCATGCCTAAGATAAACCAGGTAGTAAGCACAGATGATATACTGCGCGCCCGCAAGCTGGTACGCGAAGTGTATATGGATGAGAAGATAGAGCAGTATATACTGGACATAGTATTTGCTACCCGCTACCCTGAAGAATTTAAATTGGGTAAGCTGAAGCCGCTCATTAGCTATGGTGCATCTCCCCGTGCAAGCATCAGCCTGGCCCTGGCCGCTAAAGCTTATGCATTCATAAAACGCCGCGGCTATGTGATACCCGAAGATATACGCGCTGTATGCCACGATGTAATGCGCCACCGTATCGGCGTTACTTACGAGGCCGAAGCAGAGAATATTACCAGCGAGCAGATACTGAATGATATACTGAATGTGGTAGA
Source organism: Flavipsychrobacter sp. (assembly GCA_024508935.1). Taxonomy (GTDB): domain Bacteria; phylum Bacteroidota; class Bacteroidia; order Chitinophagales; family Chitinophagaceae; genus Polluticoccus. The sequence continues at coordinate 100,779 of JANINW010000054.1, forward strand.
AGTACCTTGATAAATGGCTGAATTGCTCAATAACGCAATGGCTCAATATTTCTATAACCCGCTTTAGGCGGGTTTTTTATTTAAACTATATTTGCGGCACAAATAATATATATGCTGCCCATACATTTATTCAGGCAAAATAAAGAACTGGTACTGGAAGGATTGAAGAAGAAACACTTTAAACAACCCGAACTGGTAGACGCTATCATTGATATTGACGAACGCCGCAGGCAACTGCAGGTAGAAAACGATACTATTGCTGCTTCGGTGAATGCCGCCTCTAAAAATATTGGCCAGCTAATGGCCAAAGGTGAGAAAGAAGAGGCTGAAAAACTGAAAGCTGAGGTTGCACAATATAAAGAGAAAGCAAAGGAACTATCTCAAAAACTGGCTGAACTGGAAACAGAACAGCACGATCTGGTTATACAATTGCCTAACCTGCCCCACAGCAGCGTACCTGAAGGTAAAACACCTGAAGAGAATGAAGTGGTACGCGCCGGAGGAACAAGGCCAGACCTTAGTGCGCAGAAACTACCGCATTGGGAGCTGACAGAAAAATACAAGCTTATAGATTTCGAACTAGGCAATAAAATTACCGGTAGTGGTTTCCCTGTGTATATGGGGCAAGGTGCTAAACTGCAGCGCGCACTCATCAGCTATTTCCTTAACTACAATATTGACGCAGGATACAAGGAATATATGCCGCCGCATATGGTAAACTACGATACTGCTTACGGTACCGGCCAGTTGCCTGATAAAGAAGGCCAGATGTATCATGTAACAGAAGATAAGTTTTACCTGATACCAACAGCAGAAGTACCCGTAACAAATATATACCGCGATACCATACTTGCAGAAGCCGACCTTCCGGTAAAAATGACGGCATACACTCCTTGCTTCCGCCGCGAGGCCGGTTCTTATGGCAAGGATGTACGCGGCCTGAACCGCCTGCACCAGTTTGATAAAGTAGAAGTGGTGCAGCTGGCGCACCCTGAGAAGAGCTACGAGGTGCTGGAAACTATGGTAGCACACGTAGAAAAACTGTTGCAGTCATTGGGATTGGAATACCGTATACTACGCCTGTGTGCCGGCGATATGAGCTTTACTTCTGCACTTACTTATGATTTTGAAGTATATAGTGCTGCACAGGAGCGTTGGCTGGAAGTTAGCTCTGTTTCTAATTTTGAAATGTTCCAGGCAAACAGGATGAAAATACGTTTTAAAGACGGCAGCGGGAAAACGCAACTGGTACATACATTGAATGGAAGTTCACTGGCATTGCCACGCATCGTAGCCTGCCTGCTCGAAAACAATCAAACGCCGGAGGGCATAAAAATACCGCAGGTATTACAGCCATATTTCGGCAGTGATATGATAAAGTAAATTACTCAAAGACCCTTTAGGGGTTTGGGGTATTAATTATTATTTTTGACTTACTATGATACAAAGGATACAATCTGTATGGCTGCTGCTTGCAGCGTTGTGCAATACCGGACTTTTCTTTTTTGATATATACCGAGCGCATATAATGGTAAATGGGGTAGACACCCTACAAAGTATACGGGTGAACGATCATTACCCCATGCTGCTTGTTGCGCTGGTTATTACGGTAATGCCGGCGATAGCTATTTTCCTGTTTAAAAACCGCAAACGCCAAAGGCTAATTGCCATACTGGCAATGGTGTTCACAGCAGGCTTTATATCGCAGGCATTGATGCGTGTGGGTAATTTCAACAACCAGGTGCCCGCGCCAACTAACGGTAGTTATTGGATAGGTGCTGTATTACCCGCCATCGCCATTATATTTTTAGGCATGGCTATCGGCGGCATCAATAAGGATATGAAACTGGTAAAATCTTTAGACAGGTTAAGATAACTTCATACCATTACAAGAAAGCCCGGCATCTGTTATGCCGGGCTTTTTTTATGCTGTAAAAATAATATTAAAATGCCAGGGCCACACCTGCATTGATACCTATATTGCTCATGGGCAGGGAGTAAGTGGCATCCGTATTACTGCCACCTGTTTTAGTTCCATACTTTATAGACGGTACATTAGAGACGGAATAACTAACTCCATCTTGCTGGTAAGAGGTCATTACATCTTCTTTTACATAAGCAGAAAACGAGACCAGGTTTGCTTCGGCCCAAATAGAAATATAAGGAGTCACTTTATAGCCTAGCCCTAATGCTCCACCAAATCCGGGATGAAATTTTGTTTTAGTATTGTAAGAAACAGCAATCGTACTTACATCATTGGTGCCAATAAGGTTACTTGTTTGCACAATATCGGAAGTAGGTTTTACCCTAAGCGGTAGTACTATGCTACCCTTTGCATATACATTCAGCTTGCGTCCCCCGCTTTGCAGTACTACAGATGGCAGCAGCAGGATAGAATTTTTTACAGATTGCTTTATCTCCTGCCTATAAGTGCGTGTACGGTCTGCCGAAGGGAAAGTGATCGTCGTTTTATATTCTTTTGCCGCCACGCCAAAGTTTGCACCCAATTCTACGCCCAGGTTCCTGGTAAAGATATACCCTGCATCTACGTGCACCTGTCCGCCCGATGAAAATGAAACTTTTTTCAGGTCATACGTATCAAAACCCGAACCATTGGAACTACCCGCAGTGCCGCTGAGCGGTGCACCATCAGTGCCAAGTGTTTGTCCTGCATTAGGGAAGGCATAGCCGGCACCCAGGCGAAAATAAAACCCGCTCGACGGCATTTTCTTTGCCTCCTCTTCTTTCTTGTTTACCGGTTGTTTTTTTACATATTGGGCAAAACCTGCATTGCTGATGGCAACAGCTATTGTTATCAATAATATCCGTTTCATATGTACAATTTACGTAACGAAGATAGGCTATAAATAAAAGCGCCATGCAATTGCATGGCGCCTTGGTTAATATTTCAGTTTTATTTTTTGCGTTTCATAGCCGCTTCAATTTCTTCTACGGTTATGGGGATGCCTTTAAACAAATCGACATTACCGGTTTTGGTCAGCCATATATTGTTTTCTATACGTATACCCATCTGCTCTTCTTCAATATATATGCCGGGTTCTACCGTCAGCAGCATACCTTCTTTCAATGGTTCTACACGTGTACCGAGGTCATGTACGTCAATACCCAGGTGATGCGATACGCCATGATAGAAGTATTTGCGGTAGGCAGGGTTATCAGGGTCCTGGTTTTTAATATCATTTTTGGTAAGCAGGCCCAGCTTCAGCAATTGTTTTTCTGTTTCTGCATTTACCTTGCCGGTATAGTCTACTATTGATATACCGGGCTTCAGCAGTTTCTTGGCAAAATTGTGTACATCAAGCACCGCATTATACACATCTTTCTGGCGCTTGGTGAACTTGCCATTTACCGGTATGGTACGTGTCATATCTGCACAGTAATTGCCATATTCTGCACCAAAGTCCATCAATATCAATTCGCCGTCTTTGCACTCGCTGTTGTTCTCTACATAGTGCAGCACACGCGCACGGTCACCTGAGGCAATAATGCAATCATACGCATGACGTGTGGCACGGTTGCGCAAAAATTCATGTGTTATTTCTGCTTCTATCTCATGCTCATATACACCCGGCTTAATGAACTGCATAACACGGAGAAATGCCTTATGCGTGATGTCAACAGCTTTCTGGGTCACATCAATCTCTTCTTTGGTTTTTATTCCGCGCAGATCTTTCATAATGCGTGCCGCACGCTCATAATTGTGCAGCGGAAAACGCTTCATCATATCGTGTACAAAAAGCAGGTCGGGGCGGAACAGAGAAGTATCCAGGCGGTCGTTCTCATTCGTATCCAGGTACACATTATCGGCGTGGTGCATCATTACCTGCAGCATAGCATCTATGCTATCCAGCCACTGTATATTTTTGATGCCGGATATAGCAGTAGCTTCGTCTTTACGCAGTTTATGTCCTTCCCATTTTTCAAGATGCTCATTAGGGCGAATAAGTACCAGTACTTCACGTGCATTCTTATCAGGATTATCGGGGTACAATATCACCATTGATTTTTCCTGTACTACACCGGAGAGCCATAATACATCTGAATTCGGGCGGTAGGTATAAATAGCATCGCCATTGGTAGGCAATACCGGGTTGTCGGGGAATATAGCTACAGAATTAGGCTTCATCCTTTTCACAAAACGTGCGCGGTTCTGAGTATACAATTTCGAAGGAATTGGTGTGTATTTCATCGTATTTGAAAAATAAGAAGCGTGAAGTTAAGAAGTATTACCAAAGTAGCAGGCAAGAGAAAGGGGGTATTTTGATATACCCCCTTTTGTATCTATAGCCTGGTAAGGCAGATTATACGTTAAAACGGAAATGCAACACATCACCGTCATTCACTACATATTCTTTACCTTCTATGCGCAGTTTACCATTCTCACGGCAGGCTGCTTCGCTACCATATTGTACATAGTCAGCATAAGCTATCGTTTCTGCTTTGATAAAGCCTTTTTCAAAATCGGTGTGTATCACGCTGGCTGCCTGTGGCGCTTTCCAGCCACGGTGTATGGTCCAGGCGCGTACTTCCTGTACACCCGCAGTAAAATAGGTAATAAGGTTCAGCAACCTATATGCTGCGCGTATCAGGCGGTTAAGGCCGGGTTCTGTAAGACCATACTCGCTCAGGAATAACGCCTTGTCATCCTCATTCTCCATTTCAGATATTTGTGCCTCTATCGAATTGTTCATAACGATCACTTCGGCACCTTCTTCAGTTGCAGCTTTCACCAACGCTTCTGAGTATTTATTACCTGTATGTATGGCAGCCTCGTCAATATTAGCCACATATAATACCGGCTTCTGCGTAAGCAGGAACAAGTCTGCTACTGCTTCCAGTTCTTCCCCTTCCAGTTGCAGTCCGCGTATGTTCTTGCCCTGCGACAGATATTCCTGGCAGCGTACCAGTACATCGTATACACGCTTAGCCTTAGGATCGTTTTTGGCTATTTTCTCATACCGCTGCATTTTCTTCTCAACGCTGTCCAGGTCTTTCAGCTGCAGCTCAGTATCAATTATTTCCTTGTCGCCTACGGGGTTAATCTCGCCTTCTTCACGCAGGATATTCTCATCTTCAAAGCAGCGTATCACGTGAACGATAGCGTCTACTTCACGTATATTGGCCAGGAATTTATTACCCAGGCCCTCACCTTTGCTGGCCCCTTTTACCAGGCCAGCTATGTCCACGAATTCTATTGTTGTGGGTACAACACGTTGTGGCTGTACAAGTTCTGACAGTTTTGCCAGCCTTTCATCCGGCACATCTACCTGTCCTACGTTAGGTTCAATAGTACAGAAACGATAATTGGAAGCCTGCGCTTTAGCGCTGTTGCTCACCGCATTAAACAGGGTTGATTTTCCTACATTGGGTAAACCCACAATACCTACTTGCAAAGCCATATTCCTGAAAAAAATTTGCGCAAAGGTAATGGTATTTGTGATTTTGGGTTTTACGATTTGTTATTATCTGCAATATATGCGGGAGAGAGGCGTAGCATCTCCTCCTCCATCAGCCTGTACACCTGTTGTTTTAAGGCAGGCAGATCCTCCATAGTAAGTCCTTCGGTAGGTATCAATGGCAGGTACACCACCCGGTTGCGGCCGGGAGAAAATTTGTACCAGGCAGTATAGGTCCAGCGGTCGTATGTGTCAGGAAAAAGCATGGGCAGTACCGGTACCTGCGCACTGATGGCCAGCCGGAAAGCGCCGTCATAAAATTGCTTCATTGCGTGGCCGGTCTCGTTAAAGGTACCCTCGGGGAAGACCGCTACATTACATTCATTCTTCAGCATCCGCCACATCAGGCGCATGCTTTTAGCCCGGCTGTGGGTGCTGCTGCGGTCTACCAGTATTGCCAGCTGTCGATACACAAAGCCAAATACAGGTACACGGGCCATTTCTTTTTTTGCCAGTGTGCGGAAATAGGATGGCAGTGCGGCGTAAATAAGAACGGTATCGAGATAGGAGATATGATTGGCGACGGCCACATATTTTTTATTGGGCACAGGCCTCGTACCCTGGCGCCGTACAGGCATACCTATAAGCGCCAGCCAGCCTATGGCCCAGTAGTGCACAATATGCCATATGATCTCCCGCGCCAGCGGTTTATCGCGAAGGCCTATCAAAAAAAATATAGGGAATGCGATAAGCAGGCACACAAGAAATGTGAGCAATACAAAGCTTGTATAAAAAGGCTGCAGGAGCTTCCTTATCATACCATTACATACCTGGGAATAACGGACGACCTACCAGCTCGCGTCCCGGCCATGGAATAGTGGCCAGTATAATGATGAGGGCTATGAAAGTAAACCAGAATAGTTTTTTAAACTTAGCCCCGTCAGCTATATTCTTTTTTACAGAACTATACCCGATGTGTATCAGTATGATAGCTATAAGCATACCGGTTATGTGCTCTACACTCCAGAAACGCAATGCTTTATTGGACATAGCCATGCCGGATGCAAGCGTATTGTGCCAGCCTTTCATAAAATACAACGCAAGGCCCAGCAGCAATTGTATGTCTGCACTAATCATCATAAATAATGCAATGCGTTTGTCGCCTGCAGCGAATACTTTTTTACCATTCATGCCGCTCAAGCCTTTGAAAAGCGATAGAACGACAAAAAGCAAAACAACCCAGCGCATGAAATTATGCAGATGTAAAAGGCCCTGTTCCATATTGAAAATTTTGGTGGTTAAATTTAATGCTAAATTAGGCGTTCTATTTAGTTTGGCACATACATTTTATCATGTATCAATGTATTGTTATACAATTGCACAAACGCTTTAAAATAAGGGTAAACGACCTGCAAAGCAGTATCGTTCTTTGAATACGCCAGGTTATTCACTCCCATTATCGGTTTGGTGAAATCGTATAGTTCATTGGTCACCAGTCCTTTTGTCTTCATCAGGTACCCGTTCATCAGCCACTGGTAATGGTTGTCCAGCTCATTGATGGTAAAACGTGGAGACGCGGGATGGAACAGGCTATTCCCAAAAGCAAAAAATGGTTTGCTGTAGCCTAAGTAGTCGAGTACACTTGGCAAAATGTCTATTTGCTGTGCTATGGTGTCTGTATATCCCCTCAGCATTGTATCGCCCGGCGCAAAGAAAACAATGGGTATAGAATACACACCCATATCGGAATAGGTATCTGGGTTATCGCTCAGCAGGCAGGCATGGTCGGCACTGAATACAAACAAAGTGTTTTCATACCAATCTTGCTTCTCCGCATTTTGGAAGAACTTACGCAACGACATATCTGTATAGGCCATGGTTTGCGTCAGGTCTAGCCGCCCTTTAGGTAGTACATTTTTATATTGTTCCGGCACTTTAAACGGATCGTGGGAGCTTAGTGTAAATACCGTAGTAAGAAATGGCTGCGGCATAGAGCTCATCATATTGGCAAAATACTGGAGGTACGGTTCGTCCCATATACCCCAGTTACCATCGTAGTCTTTATCGTTATTGTATTCCGTACGACCATAGTATTTGTCGTAACCTGCGTTTGCCGCAAAAACATCAAAGCTCATCGTACCATTGGTACCACCATGAAAAAAGGCAGAAGTATAACCTTCCTGCTTCAATAAGCCGGGCAAGGCTGTTATACGGTTGGTGCCATAATAAGAGGTTGTAAATGGTTCATCCATTAACGAAGGGATACCTGCTACTACTGCAGGAATACCTTCGGCAGAATGCAGTGCATTGGCATATCCTTTCCGGCAGGTATAGGCGTGCTGCATCAGGCTATCCAGGAAAGGGGTATAGCTTTGCGTACCCAGCCCTGTAAACTCTCTTGAAAAACTTTCCAGGATAATGATGACCACGTTCTTTTTACGAAACGGCTTGCCGGAATATTGTTTAACCGGGTCGAAGTATTTCTTCAGTTCCACGTCGGAATAATAATGCAGCTCGGGCAATTGGTTATTGGTGTACGAATGGATAATGCTGAAAGGTGTGCTGATGACCACAGGTACAAACTTGTTGCTGGCCACCTGCAATGCCGTACTGTTATTAATAGGTGTACGTTGCAAGCCGCCGCGAATGAGAATAATACTCAACCCGCATGCAACCAGCAGCACGGTTGTTTGCAACAGGAAGTGCACACCATACCGCCCTGTTGGCCTCGAGGTAACAGGCGTGACTTTTACAATACGCCTGTTTACAGTGACCAATAAAATGAACAGCGCAATAAGTGCCACTGGTACATACCAGTAGTCTGTAATAAAATGCGGCAGCAATGTCCAGAAATCACCTTTCCGGCTCACCATATGCAGCACATCGGCAGTAGAGCGCTTTAAGGTGAAAGGGAAATACGCCCAATCGCTTATTTCAAAAGCGAGAGCGATCATATTCACACCTATAAATACCCATTGCAGCATTTTATCCCACCACGGCAGCAGCCACAGCGGCAATGGCAGCAGCAGGAACACGAGGTAAACACTGTTTACCGTCAGCAGCATAGAAATATCGAACCGCAGCGCATAAAATGCTATCTGCAAAAAGCTCTTCAATCCAAGATCCCTGAAATGATCGAGGTTTATCAGTACAAATGCGCATCTGCTGATCAAATAGCAAAAGAGCAAAAGCAATAATTGGTAGGATAATCTCTTTAGTGGCTGTAGTATGTTCATTTTACCAGTTCATTCGCTGCCTTAACTGGCGCACCTGCTCCATATGATGCCGCCCGTGCCATGCATAAAGGTCGGCCATTTCCCATAGCGGCACATAACGTTCATGTTCGGGATGATAATAGGTGCGCTCCCAGTCTGAAGGTTGCATATTGCGCAGTACCTGCCCCCAGCGGCGGTGCAATGCATGCAGCAGGGTAATGGAAACATTTACAGGTTCAATATTCACGTCCGGCAACTCTGCCCATAGCTTTTCATCATATGGTTTTATCACCGGGCTCTCTTCGGTAAGCGCCAGTTTCAGCCTTATATAAGCATTCATATGGCTGTCGGCAATATGGTGTATTACTTGCGTCACCGTCCAGCCACCGGGCCTGTAGGGGGTTTCCAACTGTTCTGCGTCAAGATTTTCAATACATAAGTCCAGCCATTTGGGCAGGGCTTCTATTGCAGCTATCCACTCGTTTTGCATTTCGGGATAATATTTTTCGGGCGCCTGGAAACGTCCTATAGGATAGCGCAACTGTTCATGACTTTCGTCCATAAAAGGCGAAGAAATTAGTTAACAGCAAAAATATGCCAGTAAATAATAAAAAACGTGCTGTTTGATTATTTTTACTGCAAACACCACCTGCCCATGTCGCACCTGCACGAACGTAAGGAAAAAGTATGCCTCAACTGTGGCGCCAACCTTATTGGCCGCTATTGCCAGGACTGCGGACAGGAAAATGTAGAGCCTAAAGAAAGCCTTGGACATCTTATTACCCACTTCTTTAATGATGTGACCCATTTCGACGGCAAGTTTTTTAGCTCTATGAAATACCTGCTGCTGAAACCGGGGTTTCTTACAGAGGAATATGCCAAAGGAAGAAGGGCTGCTTATTTGAACCCTATCAGGATGTACCTGTTCATATCGGCAATGTTCTTCCTGGTACTTATGACTTTTTTTGTAGACCGTGCTGAACATACAGTAACTACTACCAAGACGACTACACATAGGGATACTACAGCATTGCGAAAAGGTATTTCCGCTATGCGTCATACACTGGACAGCCTTGCCGTAGAACAAGACAGTACGGAAACTGCCGCTATAGATAGTGCCTTAGTAAAAGCTGACGCTGAACCCAAAAATGTACATGAATATGATTCTATGCAGGCGGCATTGCCAAAAGCAAAGAGAGACAATTTCATAGACCGCTATTTTAACCGGAGAGCTGCAGCTCTACATTCCTGGGGCACGGAGCATTCAAAAGAGGCACAACACCGGATGACTGAAAAGTTTTTCCATTCTATGCCCTATATGCTGTTTATTTCGCTGCCCCTTATTGCATTACTGCTAAAGCTGCTATATGTGCGCCGTAAACAGTTTTATTACGTATCGCATATCATTTTCCTGCTGCATTATTATTGCATCATATTTATAGCATTCTTTTTAATGCTATTTGCGCAACGCCTGCCTTATGGTGCAGTTATAGCTACCAGCTTGTTATTTATCGGGTATATCGTATACCTGTATTTCGCTATGCTGCGTTTCTACAAACAAGGCTGGTTTAAAACCTTTGTGAAGTATTTCATTTTTGTTTTCCTGGCAGGCTTTGTGGTAAGTATACTCACATTACTTTTAGCGCTAAATTCTATATTCAACGCAGTAGCATAATCCCCAACCCTATGTCGCACGAGCATGTACGTTCTGAAAAAGTTTGCCTGAATTGTGGTACATATCCTCTTCATGACCGCTATTGCCATCATTGCGGGCAGGAGAATGTGGAACCACGGCAAACCTTGTGGCATTTGGTGGTGCATTTCTTCAATGACGTAACGCACTTCGATGGCAAGTTCTTTAGCACGCTGAAATACCTGCTGTTCAAACCCGGTTTTCTTTCTGATGAATATGTAAAGGGGCGCCGTATAAAATACCTGGACCCGATACGGATGTACCTGTTTATCTCTGCGGTTTTTCTATTTGTATTCCTGGCTGTCGTTCATCCTCCGCATCGTGTATCTCTGAAAAAAGACCGGGAAATCATTCATGCTACGGACTCTATGCGCCTGGCTGAAATGGAAGACAACCTCAATGGGCTGTTCGATGATTATGACCATGAATCAGTTTTCATTCTTAATGTACCGTATGCATACCGGCATGGAGAAAAATATTATGATTCTGTACAGCAATCGTTGCCCGCAGGGAAAAGAGATGGATGGTTTACCCGTTATATGGCCAAGCGGCAAATAGGCATGTACGAGGTATATGATGAAGAACCATATAATTTTCTGCAGGCTGCTATAGAAAGGTTCCTGCATTCATTTGCCAAGATCTTCTTTATAGCACTGCCGTTCTTTGCCTTCTTTTTATGGTTGCTGTACATACGCAGCAGGAAAAAATATTACTATGTAGCCCATGCCATATTCTCATTGCACTATTTCAGTGTAGGACTTATGTTCACGCTTCTGTTCCTCCCGTTTATATACCTGGACCTGAGGTATAACAGTTCTGATTACCCGCTATATCCGTTTATGGTCTTAGCCCTGTATATAGGCATGATCGTTTACCTGTATATAGCAATGAAACGGTTCTATGCACAAGGCTGGTTCAAGACATTAGTGAAACATATTATCCTGAGCGCAGCTACCAGCGCTCTGGTGCTTTTCATTTTCTTTGTCATGTTCCTCAACTCGTTCTTAAGCGCCGGGCATTAACTTATAAACCCATCCGCTTGATGAACGCAGGTTGTAACATGGTCCTTACTTCAGTATAAGGCACAAATAATTTTACTTCGCCCATGGCATAAGCAGCTATCTCGTATGGGCCGTAACAAAATAAAATGCCTCTGCTCGTAAGCATAAAATTCTTCGTGGGCATCACCTTGTCTTCAAATAAAACTTCAGAAAGGTTAGCGCCTGGCTGCAGTTTATATGTTTCTCTCACCTTATCCGCCAGCACAGTGCTCATGGCCATGCTATCTACTGGTTTCAGTACATCATCCAGCTTAAACACTTCCTGGTTGCGGGCATCCATCACTGTGTATAAACTTTGATACATGCCATGTGCACCACCCGAATAAGAACTGCTGAATTGATTGATACCCACTATACCATTATCATTATAGCATATCCATATATTCACGTCGCTGGAATAGTTTGCAGTAGGCGATGCCAGCATTTCAGAATCCAACTCTGCCATATCCTGTTTATACGCACCGAAATAGGATTTGTCCTGCGCCAGCAGGCATTGTACTATATCATTTTGTTTCAAAGAATCGCAACCCAATCTTGCTTTTATTACCGCATCTATAAACGTGCCTTCAGTGCCGGCATCTTTTGACTGTAGTATTTGCCATGTACTGGTAGCACTGGCCTCTATAGACGGTTTGAATTTTATCGAATCTGCATTATAACGCAAATCAAATTTATAGCTGCCCTCCGGGTAGGTCTCTTCCAGGGCTATATCGTAGGTTTTTGTTTTATCCCGGCTTATCCATTTGCCCTTCATTGTATTGCCTTCCATTCTTACCTGCCAGTGCGGGCTATTATCTTCCTGTTTGCCTGCTTCATATTCAGTTAGGTGCCAGTCATAATCATTTTTAACTGTGTCTTCCCAATCGTTAAGCTCTACCGGTTTGCCGTATTTTTCGTAGTAATATTCTGCATGCACCCGGTTGTTATATACTTCTATATTTACCACTACGGGCATGCCGGCTACAGTACCTGCAAATCTTTTATAATAGTCCTTCGGTCTTTCTGCAGTACCGGCTTCAGTACTTTGAGGTTCATCCTTTTTCCCGGGATCGTTGCCGCAGGCAGACAATGCAATACACAGAACCCATAGGGCTGCAAATTGTTTCATACTGTAATTTACGTTAAGAATATTTTAGAGCTGCCACTGCTTCATGGCATCGGCAATAAGCCGGTCGTTGCTAAGACGGGGCACCTTATTCTGCCCACCCAGCTTACCTACAGACTTCATATATGCTATGAACGACTGTTTTTGCATAGCCCTTATTTTCAGCGGCTGCAGTATCCCGCCTGTTATCAGGTCGTTGTAGTAGATATTCTTTTGGCGCAGCAGGTTATCAACCGTTGTACTGAAGCCCTGCATATCTGCCGGAGCGTTCTCAAATTCTACAAACCATTCGTGGTAGGGCAGCTCACCATTGGTTTGTATCATAGGCGCTACCGTAAACTCGGTGATGTTTGTATTGTACTGCTTAGCAGCGTGCATCAACGCATGCTCTACTTCCTCTCCTATTACATGCTCACCAAATGCAGATATATAGTGCTTAATACGCCCGGTAACTACTATACGGTAAGGATCGGTACTTACAAAACGTACGGTATCGCCGATATTGTAACCCCACAGGCCGGCATTGCTGTTCACTATCAGCGCATAGTTCTCACCTACTTTTACATCGGCCAGCGAAAGGCGCGTAGGGTTTTCATTGAATATTTCCCCGGCAAGTATAAATTCAAAGAAGATGCCCGAATCTGTATTCAGTAAAAGTCCTTCTTTATCCAATGTATCCTGGAAGGCAAAGAACCCTTCGGATGCGGGGAATGTCTCTACCGTATCTACATGACCACCCAGGCTTTCAAATAGCTTACTGCGGTAAGGTTCAAAATTCACTCCCCCGTGTACGATCACCTGCAGGTTAGGAAACAACTCTTTTATTTTCTTTCCACCGCTTTTCTGTATCAGCCAGTCAAAATACATCTGCACCCAGGGTGGTATACCGCTGATGAGCGTCATATTCTTATTAAAGGTTTCCTCCACTATCTTGCCCAGCTTCTCTTCCCAGTCTTCTATACAATTGGTTTCATAAGAGGGGAGTTGGTTGCCGCGCAGGTAACCAGGTATAAAGTGATTGACGATACCACTGAGCCTGCCGGTAGGTATGCCACCTACACGTTCTAACACAGGAGAGCCGGAAAGGAATATCATTTTCCCATCCGCAAAAGCAGTATTACCGCTTTCGGCCATATAACAAAGCAGGGCATTACGTGCTGTATCTATATGGTTATGGATAGAATCTTTACTTATGGGAATGTATTTCACCCCGCTGGTAGTACCCGATGTTTTTGCAAAGTAGATAGGCTTGCCTTTCCAAAGTACATTCTGGTTACCGGCTTTCACCTGGTCTATATACGGGCGGAACCCTTCATAATCGCGTATGGGTACTGCCTGGGTAAAGGCAGTATGATCTTTAACTTCTTTCAGGTGATGGTCTCTACCAAATACAGTAACGGAACCTGCCTTTAGTAAAGACTGTAAAATGGCTTGCTGATCTGCTACAGCAGTAAGCATGCTTTTACGCAACCGGTTGTGAACGATTGAGGCATATGGCCTGGCCAGAATAGATTTTATCCTCATTGCGCAAACTTAGGGGGCAAATGTACAATTATGCATAAGACTTGCCGTATAATATAAGGAACGCACGTGGGGTGATTTTTATGATGAGGATTTGAAAAAATGGAAAAAATAAAAATTTATTTGTCAAAAACAGAAAAATTGCATTAACTTTGCGCGAAATATTTTAGGAGCGTCATGTTTGCGATTGTAAATATAGCAGGTCAACAATTCAAGGTTAGAAAAGATGATGAATTGTTTGTTCACCGCCTGGAAGGAAATGCAGGTGATAAAGTTGAGTTTTCAGAAGTGCTGATGACCGGAACAGAAGGTAACATCAAATTTGCAGGTAATGCAAAAGTGAAAGCTGAAATTGTTGATCACCTGAAAGGTGATAAAGTGATCGTGTTCAAAAAGAACCGTCGTAAAGGCTATCAAAAAATGAATGGTCATCGTCAGTACCTGACGAAGATCAAAATAAATGATATTGCTTAATTTTATTTTTGTATATTCGTAAAGCGATAATTAGAAAATGGCACATAAAAAAGGTGAAGGTAGTGTAAAGAATAACCGGGACTCGCAAAGTAAACGGTTAGGTGTTAAAATATATGGTGGACAGCCTGCTATATCAGGCAACATCATCGTACGTCAGCGTGGTACAGTGTACCATCCGGGTGCTAATGTAGGCCTGGGTAAAGATTTTACCATTTTTGCTTTGAAAGATGGTATCGTGGAGTTTCGTAAAACACGTACAAAGACTTTAATTTCAGTAAAAGAAGTATCAGCAGCAGCCGAGGCCTAACCCCCTCGGCTGTTTGCCATAAGTTTTTGTTTTACCCTTAAATTCACACAATTATGGCAACAGCAAAAAAAGCAGCTCCAAAGAAAGCTGCAGCAAAAAAAGCAGCTCCTAAAAAAGCAGCAGCAAAAAAAGCAGCTCCTAAAAAAGCAGCAGCAAAAAAAGCGGCTCCTAAAAAAGCAGCAGCAAAGAAAGCAGCTCCTAAAAAAGCAGCAGCAAAGAAAGCAGCTCCTAAAAAAGCGGCGGCTCCTAAAAAAGCAGCAGCTCCAAAGAAAGCAGCGGCTCCTAAAAAGAACGCAGCTCCTAGGAAAAAGGTAGCCGCTAAGAAAAAGAAGTAAGATTCTAATTTTTAGCAACAAAGAGACTGTTCATCAGTCTCTTTTTTTTTGCCTTTACCCCTCGTTAAAGTATCCTTAAACCAGCCCGGCAGGATTATGGAAATCTTAAAATAGGGCATCTCTATACAAAGCATTTAGTTTTTTACACATTTATAAATAAGTTTGCAGCCTCAAAGCGGTTTGTATGGAAAGAGAAGCGTATAACAGGAAGGGATTATCCAGGTTCAGTTCTATAAGGCATATCAGTATGGGTATATTATACCTGGTAGTGGGCAGTGCTATAATGTATGTAAAATATACAGGCTATGCCGATCTGCCTTTTGCTTACGCTTTAGGTACGTTAATGCTGCTTTATGGTATATTCAGAATATGGCGCGGATGGGCCGACAGAAAGGGAAGTGAGTAATATTACAATGGCTTGACAGTGCTGTTAAATTAATGTTACAACATCTTGCATCATCCCGCGTTTTTTTAAATAATGACTAAACTTGCGTCCTTGAAAGTTAGTAAATACATAGTATCTGCCCTATTGGCGTCAGTTGCCTTCACTGCATGTGAAGATGAAGTGAAAAAGCCTGCCGATACCTTAACACAGGGTAATATTGAAATAGCAGCAGACGAAACTTTTCGCCCTGTAATACAGGAAGAACTTAAAGTATTTGACAGCAGCTTTCCTGAAGGGCATATTACCGCACATTACAAGCCGGAAACAGCATGTATCAAAGACTTTATGGACGGCAAAGTGCGCCTTGTACTGGTGACACGTGATCTTTCAAAAGAAGAAAAAGAGCAACTGCAACAGAAAAAGATAGTGACCACTGCACTGCCAGTTGCTAAAGATGCTGTTACTATTATCTTAAACAAGGCATCGGCAGATACTATTTTAAGTATAGGCCAGATAAAAGGCATACTTACCGGTGTATACAAAACGAAATACAAAGTAGTGTTTGACAACCAGGGCTCAAGTACGGTGCGCTATGTGATGGACTCTCTGCTGCTTGGTGAAAAGCTGGGGGCCAATGTATTTGCTACTAAAGGGGCTGATTCGGTAATAGATTATGTATCTAAAAACCCTGATGCTATAGGTTTTGTAGGCATTAGTGACGCAAGTGATTTTAATGACCCTGAAGGAATGGCTTTTTTGAATAAAATAAATGTTGTTGCCGTGTACAACGACAGTATGCAGAAATCTTATAAGCCTTACCAGGCTTATATTGCCACCAACTGGTATCCGCTTACGCGCAATTTGTATTATATACACCGCGAAACGTATCCCGGCCTGGGCACAGGTTTTGCCAATTTTATAAGCCGCGACAGAGGCCAGCTTATATTTAAGCAGGCACGCTTATTTCCGCTACGCAGTAATATAATTTTACGCGAAGCTGAAATGAACCATTAAACTATTGAGAACAAGTTTAATCAAATTATATAGACAAGAACTGTACAAAAATGATGTACACAATGAAAATGAAACCAATTGTATTGATGGCAGCTATGGCGCTGGCTGTAAATGTGCAGGCGCAATCGCTGGAAGAAGGTATTAAAATGTATAAGTATGAGCGCTATGAAAGCGCTAAAAAAGAATTGGCCCCGCTAATGGGCAGCAACCCGCTGGCCAATTATTACTATGGCCTTTCTATACTGGAACTGGGCAATGCCGATGCAGCGAAAAGCATATTTGCCAAATATCCTGATAACTATGCCAATACCAGCGGTATGGCACGCGTTGCCTTTACACAGGGGCATGCTACTGAAGGTATGCAAATAGCCAGCGGCCTGGCCGGGAAAGCTAAAAAGAAAGAATGGGAGCAGCTGAAATATGCTGCCGACGCTATTACTTATACTGATGGTGGTGATGTACAACAGGCAATAACCTGGTACAAAGCTGCATTGGCAATAAACGATAATGCAGACCTGCATTTAGGCTTGGGTGAAGCCTACCTGAAACAACCCACAGGTGGCGGTGAAGCCATGTCTAATTTTGAAAAGATCACAGAAAAAGATCCTAAAAACTCACTGGCATTTTCACGCATAGGTAAACTATGGTACCAGGCAAAAAACTATACACTGGCGCTGGAAAACTATGAGAAAGCACAACAGGCCGACCCAACAAACCCATTGCCATATCGTGAACTGGCAACTGCTTATAGCCTGACAGGCAAATACGAACTGGCAAAGCAGAATATGGAAAAGTACCTGGAGCGTTCCGATAAAAGCCCCGAAGACATCCAGAAATACATGGAAATTCTTTACCTGGCGCATTATTATAAAGAAGCTGCAGATAAAGCACAGGAGTTCATCAATAAAGGAAATGCCAAACCATCTTACTACGGTATTATTGGTTATAGCCAATATGAATTAAGTGATTCTGCCAATAAATATGGCCTGGAAAATGTAAGGCGTTATCTGAACACGAACGACCCGAAGAAAGTAACACCTAACGACTATCGTGGTTTTGCTAAAGTATTGCTCAAGAACAATATGGGCGATTCTGCTAACTTCTATTTCAATAAGGCAGTGGCCAGTGATACAGCCGCTAATAAAGCAGATGCATATCGCGAAAATGCTGAAGCACTACGTGAAGGCCGCGAATGGCTGCTGTCAGCAGAATGGTATAAGAAATTAGTAACCAGCTTTCCCGATAAGGCCAAAGCATTGGATTATTTCTATTGGGGCGTATGTGCTTATTATGGCCATGATTTCCCGCAGGCTGCTACTGCCTTCGAACAAATGGAGACTAAATTTCCTGATCAGCCTTCTGCTACCTACTGGCGTGGCCGTACTGCTGCTGCTATCGATAACGAAGCGAAGCAGGGTACAGCTGAACCATTCTATATTAAATGGCTAAACTTCCCTAATTACGAGCGTAAGAGTGCGGACCTGATGCAGGCATATCAATATCTTGCCTTGTACTACTACAACAAGGGCGATAAAGACAATGCAAAAAAGTACCTGGACGAGATAGAGAAGATAGACGCTAATAACAGCTTCCTGAAACAAATGAAGGATGTGATGAATAAACCGGCAACTCCGGCGAAGAAAGGAAAATAAATCATAGTATACAGTATAATAAAAGCCCCGGTTTATAGACCGGGGCTTTTGCTTTGCGTAACTTAAAGAAGTTACATGGTGGTAGACTTTAAAGTGTTTTTATTCTTTGCAGGTGGTGGTATAGGTATTTTTGTTTTGAACTGTTTTTATCTGATCATTGGTTTATGAATACAAAAATAAAATAACCCAACGCCGGTTCATTGCGTAGTTCTACGCATTTTTACCGGGTAGTATTCCCCAATGTATTTTGTTTGTAAAGTAGTTTAGAATTTTCTCCCCGTGAGCGTATCCTGGTAGAAATTATTGCTGGTATAATCCCAGCGGGATAACCGGATGCTATCGCCGATAAATGTACCCTGGTAAACAGGTGTATTCATAAAGTTCCCATCCATATCTACCCATACCTTGCAGTATAATTCGCCATTGGCTTTGTAAATGGCTATAGCCGGCGAATCGATTACGGGAGTAGAAGACACCCGTGCAGAGTCATTTGTATTGTATTTGATAGTTATAGTATCGTAAGTAGTTGTATAGGCTCCGCCTGTATTCTTTGTCCATACATAGGCACGCCGCCTTACATGGTAAACACCGGTGTATTGGTCTCTATGGTCGTATATATGAGTGGCCGGAGTTGATGCAACTGCAGCATCTTTATTCTTTTTACAAGAAACCAATATTACTGAAAGTATGATGGTAAATATGTGCAGTACGTTTTTCATAGGGTGAATTGCCTGGATAAACATACAAAACCTCTGCCGCCTATTATGTAAAAAGCCACCTGGATGGTGGCTTTTTACATTTATATGATGTCGATACTATACTATACTATTAGCTGCAACCGGTTGTTGTTCCGCAGTTAGGGCACATATAACATGTTCCGTTCCGCAGGGTTATGTTACCACAGTTACGGCAGGCAGGTGCATCGGCACTGGTTCCCATCATTTTCTTCACATCGGCCGTATTAGGTATTGCAGCTGCAACCGGTTTAGGTGCAGGCACTACATTTTTCTGCTTTTGTGTTTGTGGTGCGGTTACACGTACCTGTGATAGTTCCTGTGCAGATTCGTCATTCTGGGGCATACGCTCCGGGTCTTGCACGTGCACCAGGTCTGTACGATCCAGGTATTCATAAGCCAGCAGGCGGAATACGAAGTCGAGCACAGATGTAGCCGACTTGATATTCGGGTGCTCTACTATACCGGCCGGTTCGAAACGGGTAAATGTGAATTTATCTACAAATTCTTCCAGCGGCACACCATATTGCAGGCCTACCGATACGGCTATGGCAAAACTGTTCATCAGGCTGCGCATAGTGGCACCTTCTTTAGCCATATCCAGGAATATTTCACCCAATGTACCATCGCCATATTCGCCGGTGCGCACAAACAATGGCTGGCCGCCAACTTTTGCTTTTATAGTATAACCACGACGTTTTGCCGGTAATTGCTTACGTTCTACTATACGACTCAGTTCGCGTTTCAATTGCGTATCAGGGCTGTCCTGTACACGTTTATTTACTTCTTCCAGCAGTTCATCAATAGTCAGCTTACCCATATCTACTATCTGGCTTTCTGCTGCTGCTGTTTCTGCTGTTGTATCTTCTTCTTTTTTCTTTTTATCGCTTTTATTGCTCAGCGGCTGGCTCAGTTTAGAACCATCGCGGTACAGGGCACAAGCCTTGATACCCAGCTGCCAGCTCAGGTAATAGCAGTCTTTGATCTCTTCAACAGTTGCCTCGTTTGGCAGGTTGATTGTTTTAGAGATAGCACCGCTGATAAATGGCTGTGTGGCACCCATCATGCGTATATGGCCATGTGCGTGGATATAACGCTCACCTTTCTTACCGCATTTATTAGCACAGTCAAACACAGGCAGATGTTCTTCTTTCAGGTACGGAGCACCTTCCATCATCATCGTTCCGCATACATAGTCGTTCGCTGCATCTATTTGCTCATCAGAGAACCCTAATTCATGCAACAGGCTGAAGTCTGGTGCAAAATATTGTTCAGGCGTAAATCCTAAACGGTTCAGGCATTCTTCACCCAGTGTATATACGTTGAATACAAAGCCTATTTCGAATGCACTTTCTACAGCAGTATCGAGTTTTTTCAACTCATCAGCAATAAGGCCGGCTTCGCTCAGCGATTGGTGGTTGATATAAGGAGCCCCTGCAAAAGTACCATGACCTTTAGCATACTTTACTATTGCATCTATCTGGTCCTCGCTATACTTCAGGTTTTTAAGCGCTGCCGGTATAGACTGGTTGATGATCTTGAAATAACCGCCACCAGAAAGTTTTTTGAATTTCACCAATGCGAAATCCGGTTCGATACCTGTGGTATCACAATCCATTACCAGGCCTATAGTACCGGTAGGAGCTATTACAGTGGCCTGCGCATTGCGGTAGCCATGTTGCTCGCCCATTTGTACTGCTTCGTCCCATGCTTTGGTAGCAGCTTTCAATAAATAATCTGGGCAATATTTAGCATTAATGCCCATAGGTTTTGTTTCTAATCCTTCATATGCTTCAGAAGCGTCATAGGCGGCAGCACGGTGGTTCCTCATTACACGCAGCATGTGCGTGCGGTTTTCCTGGTAGCGTGGGAATGCACCCAGCGCTTCGGCCATTTCGGCAGAGGTACGGTAAGCTACACCGTTCATGATGGCGGTAATAGCACCGGCAATAGCACGGGCTTCTTCGCTATCATATGGTATGCCGCTTACCATCAGCATAGAGCCGAGGTTGGCGTAACCCAGACCCAGTGTGCGGTAGTCATAACTCAACTGGGCTACTTCAGGAGAAGGGAACTGCGCCATCAGCACAGATATTTCCAACACTACTGTCCAAAGGCGGGTCATATATTCAAAACCTGATACATCAAATGTATTGTCTGCTTCGTTGAAGAAGCGACGCAGGTTGAGAGAGGCTAAATTACAAGCTGTGTTATCCAGGAACATATATTCCGAGCATGGGTTAGATGCGCGGATAGCGCCACCTTCAGGGCAGGTATGCCATTCGTTGATAGTGGTATCATATTGTGTACCAGGGTCGGCACAGCGCCATGCAGCATAGGCAACTTTTTCCCAAACTTCCCTTGCAGGCACTTTTTTCATAACCTTGCCATCGCTGCGGGCGGTCATTTCCCAGTCTCCACCACTTACCAGGCGACGGAAGAACTCATTAGGTATACGAACAGAGTTATTAGAGTTTTGACCTGAAACAGTGCGGTAAGCTTCTCCTTCATAGTCAGAAGGATAACCAGCAGCTATCAGGGCTGCTACTTTCTTCTCTTCTTCTACTTTCCAGTCTATAAAGTCTATTACTTCCGGATGGTCGAGGTCAAGGCATACCATTTTAGCGGCACGGCGTGTAGTACCACCGCTTTTTATAGCGCCTGCAGCACGGTCACCTATTTTCAGGAAGCTCATCAGGCCGCTTGAAGTACCGCCACCACTCAGCTTTTCTCCTTCAGCACGAATATTAGAATAGTTGGTACCTACACCTGAACCATATTTAAAGATACGGGCTTCGCGTACCCACAGGTCCATGATACCGCCTTCATTTACCAGGTCATCATCTACGCTAAGGATAAAGCAGGCATGCGGCTGAGGGCGCTCGTAAGCATTTTTAGAACGCTCCAGGCCACCGGTAACAGGGTCTACATAATAGTGGCCCTGTGCATTACCATCTATACCATAGCTGTTGAATAAGCCGGTATTGAACCATTGCGGAGAGTTTGGAGCACAGCTTTGCTGAAGGATGCTGTATGCCAGCTCATCATAAAACACCTGTGCATCGTTGGCAGAAGCGAAATAACCATATTTTTCACCCCATACGCGCCAGCAGTCTGCCAGGCGGTGTGCCACTTGTTTAATGGAAGTTTCCCTGCCCAGGCTACCATCTGGCTGGGGTACGCCTGCTTTACGGAAATATTTCTGTGCCAGGATGTCTGTTGCGATCTGTGACCAGTGCTGTGGCACTTCCACATTCGTCATTTCAAATACTTTCTCTCCATTCGGGTTCCTGATTACCGACGTACGGTAATCATATTCAAACATGTCGAATGGGCTCACTCCATCACGAGTATACTGGCGCTTAAAAGCAAGGCCTTTCCCTCTATTTGTAGATGCTGCTGCCATGGGTAAATAAATTATTTTGTTAATGAATTAAATTCTAAAGTCGGATAGCGAAAATATCCAAAAGGCGCGTCCTGTAGAGAAGAAAAAATTAACCGATTGTGGATAAAGTTACGAAGAAAAATGATACGCCTTGCTGGGTGCGGATTTAGGTGTGGAAGCCGCTGAAAAACAAATTTTTCCTTGATTTTTTGGCAAAAAACTTTTATTATAATTAGCTATTACCAAAATGTAAATTTTACAATAAATTGTATAAAAGCTATTAAGTAAAAATAGCGTTGAAAGCAATAAAGCAGGCTATAAAGCCTGCTTTATTTATAATGTGTTTAACCATTTATTAATTAATATCCAGGTACCAGTCTGGGGAACTGCCTGTGAAATTTACCGAGACAGGGCTAAACGGATTGGCACAACTGGTAAGATCAAAAATACCAGTAGATGGGCTACACATATCCAATACCAGCGAGTTATTATTACAATCTGACGAAACGACTACTTTTACAAAATCCCAGCTGCCACTAAATGTTCCCTGGTCTACACAGTTGTCTGAATAAGGACTTGAAAACGGTGAACTGCATGTAGGAGATACTCCCCCACCCGCAGATGCAAAATTATAATCTACGTAAGTTGAGCCTGATGGCGGATAGCGATACGCATTAAAGATAATATCGGCATTGTTACAACCAGTACCGGTGGTATAACTATAAAAATGCAGGTCTACAGTTCGCCCTGTATTATTTTTTACATGGATATACGGCTGGGCATTAACAGTGGCAAACAAGGAGCATAGAATGACGGCGAAAAGGATGATCTTTTTCATAATTATGGGATTTTTTGGTTTACATAAATATAACATTATCAAACCAAACATTCAACAATGTGTGATGATCTATAATAAAAAGCGGCAGTGAATTATCACCGCCGCTTGCTACTATCATTATTTGATCTTATTTAACGGTTACTCTTTCTACACGTTTCTCATTACCGGCTTTTACTTCTACAAAATAGATACCTTTTGCTTCGTTGCCCA
>JANINW010000055.1:0-226 GCA_024508935.1 Flavipsychrobacter sp.
TCTGACAAAGAAGGTCAAAGGGCCGTACCAGCAGTTTTTATTATAAGGGGAAAATAATTACTCTCTGATTTCCCAAACCAATGCACTTGCACCAAGGATAGCTGCATCTGCTTCTTTCAATTCACTAAAGATCAATTTCACTTTATCCTGGAATATTGGAAGTAGATTTTTTTCCATGTGCTCTCTTGTTGGATTCATAATTAGATCGCCAGCCTTGATAACGCCA
>JANINW010000055.1:236-1834 GCA_024508935.1 Flavipsychrobacter sp.
TTTGCCAGCGCTTCGCCTAAAATTTGACCGGTAAACCTGTAAACTTCCTGTGCAATTTTATCGCCTTTCACCGCACATTCATAAACAATTTTAGAATCAAGCTTGCCGTTATACTGTCTCAAGGAACTTTCTTCCTTGCTATGTTCCAGCATTTCCTTTGCGGTAAGGACAATACCGGTTGCAGAACAATAAGCTTCTAAAGAACCATCTAATTTTGTAGACCAGTGTTTTCTTCCACCGGGACGAATAACTGTGTGCCCTAATTCACCGGCAAATCCGTCATGACCTAAGATCAATTGTCCATTAGCAACAATGCCGCTTCCAACACCAGTTCCCAATGCATTTACATAGTCTTCAATTTTGGGATAGGCATCGGTCTTTAATTCGCCCTTTTCAATAATATCGCCGCGGTGATTTACGATCCCATATTTAGTGTTGGTTCCACCAATATCAATCCCGATCGCAAACTCATTTGATAAGTCAATCATCTATTTAAATTTAAAATTCTCAATGTCCGCCGGAAGCCTTTACATCATAATCAATTCCCTGTTTTTGTAAAATAGACTTCGCCCTGATAGCATAGAAAGCCAGGTAAGCAAAACAAGCCACACCAACCCAATAAGACATTTGAATACCTAACAAATCATTTCCGGCCAAACGGCCTTGTAATAAACTGATAAAGCCTCCACCCATAATCATCATAATCAAAAAGCTCGAACCTTCGTTCGTATGTTTTCCCAAACCTGCAATAGCTAAAGTGAAAATACATGGCCATAAAGTCGAACAGAACAATCCAACACTAATGAAAGCATAAACGCTTACCATTCCGTCAGCAAGCATCCCAATTATTAATGCAGTAATGCCAAGCAAAGAGAAGATAAGCAATTGCCTTGCAGGATTTCCACGGCTTAAAAGATCACCTACAATCAACGCAACAATAATTAGTGCGTAAACATAGAATGGTGTAATGTCGTGGTCAGCAATTTTATTTACCAGAAGAAAGACTCCGAATGCCAGGTAAGGCATAATGAATCTTAAAACTGATTTTGCACTGCTTCCAATATTAAACTCGCCCAAAATAATGAAACGAATGGAGCAATTTTATCCGTAGGAAAAGGTTTTCCGTCGGATGTTGCTAAGTGCTGCTTCATAAATTCCGGAAGGTTAGCAGCAGTAGATACTTCAACACCTACATATACAAAGATGCCAATCATACCTAAGGCAAGTTGTGTATAATTCAAAGCACTTCTCCTTGTTGGCATTGCCAATGGTTCCGCAATGTCTGTTGGTGTAGCAACTTTACTGGTTGCCTTTTCAATTTCATCAACATCGGCATCGAGATTGATTTTGTTAGGAACAGATGAAATCAGCTACATTAGTGCTTGCTGATACCGATCCAAAAATGGCAAAGCTTACAAGCAAAGGCCCGATGGTCGTTCCAAAATTATTGACGCCTCCAGCCATACTTAATCTTTGAGAACCTGTTTTAGGATCGCCCATAACGATGGCCAAAGGATTGGCAGCTGTTTGTTGAAGTGAAAAGCCAAGGCCAACAATAAACAAACCGGTAATCATTAATCCGAAAGATGCTGTATTGG
>JANINW010000056.1:0-507 GCA_024508935.1 Flavipsychrobacter sp.
TTTGGCATTTGCCCCTGGCAAAAAGAATTATTGCTTGGAATGTTAGGTGCCGACCTCGTAGGATTTCACACGCAATATCATTGCAATAATTTTTTAGAAACAGTGAACAATGCATTGGAATCAAGAGTGCTTTGGGAAAGTTTCTCAGTCAAAATAGGAAACCAGTTTACGTTGGTGAAGCCATTTCCCATCAGCATCGCTTTTACATTGAAAGATTATGAACACACTACATCATTAAAGCCGGAAGCGCCTGAATTGCTTCGACAACATGGAATTGTTGCGCAACGCTTTGGAGTAGGTGTCGACAGGATTGATTATACAAAAGGACTAACCGAAAAGTTTCTTGCTATTGAACGTTTCTTTGAAAAATATCCTGAGTATGTTGGTAAGTTCTCGTTCGTACAAATTGGTGCGCCAAGCCGCTCGTTACTGAAAACCTATTCTGACACTATCAGTAATGTTGATGCTGAAGTGAATCGCATCAACTGGAAATTGAAAACTAAGAAC
>JANINW010000056.1:517-968 GCA_024508935.1 Flavipsychrobacter sp.
TGGCAACCTATTTTGTTCTTAAAAAAACATCACAGCCATGAAGAGATCATCCCGTTTTACCAGGCTGCCGATTTTTGCATGGTAACTTCCCTGCATGATGGAATGAACCTTGTTGCTAAAGAATTTATTTCTGCCAGAAACAACAATGACGGCGTTTTAATATTGAGTCAATTTGCAGGAGCATCGCAGGAGCTGCACAGTGCACTTATCATCAATCCTTATGACATTGAATTTTCGGCAGATGCTATTTACAATGCACTGGAAATGCCAATTGAACATCAAAAGCAGAGAATGAAACAAATGCGAAGGATGGTAATGAGCAACAACGTATATGCCTGGGCTTCATCTATTTTAAGAACAATGGCGTCGATTCAAAATTGATCGATAGCCTGCGATCGTTCTCAATCTGTCGTTAGTTATTAAAAAGCTATTAGAATTTATTGTCGCCCTT
>JANINW010000056.1:1024-1834 GCA_024508935.1 Flavipsychrobacter sp.
ATGGAGTTGAATGCAAATGTAAAATACGGTAATGGTTGTGCCTGCTTTATAATCCGCAAAGAAAATCCCGGTATTTACTATGCGCATCTTATATACTTTGATGGTGATAAAAAGCTTTCGCCTCCTCAAAAAATTACATTAGTTAGAGGCATCCGCCAATGGGCAGGAAGTTTGGATAAACCTCAACTCTTAAATGATTTAGGAAAAGTAATTGAGGAAGCCTATCAGAAAATATACTTTGTTTAATGAAAGGCAGATGGCTTAGCAGGTTACGACTTAAAGGAAAATTTTTCTTTGATCTGGTTGGTACGGAAAGGCTCAGGAGAAATGCTTTACAAGCAATACCATTTTGGATTGCGTCTTTGATCACTGGCCTTGTTGCAGTTGGATATACAAAACTCTTTGGCTACTCAGAAGGAATACTTCAAAATATTTTACACTGGCATAGTTGGTTCATCTTCATCATGTCGCCGGTTTGTTTCTTTCTTGCCTGGCTGATCGTGCAGGTATTTGCCAAAAACGCCAGAGGAAGCGGAATACCACAAGTGATGGCAGCCATTGAACTTTCTTCTCCTAAACATGAAAGCAAAATTGATAAGCTGTTAAGTTTTCGAATTGTGCTTACCAAAATTGCTTCCAGCTTAATGATGGTGCTGGGTGGTGGTGCCATTGGCAGGGAAGGGCCAACCATACAAATTGCAGGTTCTATTTTTAGAATGGTAAATAAATGGACGCCGCAATCATGGCCCAAACTTTCAAAGCAAAGTTTTATTTTGACAGGAGCAGCAGCAGGTTTGGCTGCTGCATTTA
>JANINW010000057.1:0-915 GCA_024508935.1 Flavipsychrobacter sp.
ATCGTGTGGTAATGTGTTGGCTGAATACAATTGAGGGAAAGCTGATCAAAAAAAACAGGCAAATTTTTCGCATGCGCTAAGATAGCAGATGTATAAAACAAAAAATCCCGCCATTAGCGGGATCAATATCTGTAAGAGAATGGATAGCTTATGCTAAAGCATTCACTCTTTTAGTTAGCTTGCTTTTTAAATTGCTTGCTTTGTTTTTATGGATAACACCGGTTTTAGCCAGCTTATCAATCATTGAAATTACTTCAGGCAGTTCTTTGCCGGCAGCTGCTTTTTCTGTAACCGCTTTCAGGTCGCGAATGGCATTACGGGTAGTTTTACCATTATAGCGATTTCTTTCGCGGCGTTTTGCACTCTGACGTACATCTTTTTTCGTTGCCTTATGATTAGCCATGTGTTCTTGAATTTGGACGGCAAAGGTAAGGTTACAGAGCTAAAATTTGAAATTAAAAAGGAAAAATTTTGTCAAAACCGCTCAAGCCTTGCCTGAGATTGACGGTCAACGGAAAGATTTTTTGTTCGAAGCCCGACGGAAACCACGCAGTAAGTATTTACTATCCATTTAGTATCCATTTACCATCCATTTAATATCCACTTTTCATCCTCCTACCGTGGCCATATCAGAACGCGGTTTTGTGCAGAATAGCAAAGGGTGAGTTAATAAAAGAAGACAAAATTACTTTTGCTTCAATTGGTCTGCAACTTATTGATACTGATAGTTGTTTTTTAAACGATATTTGCCTTCCCAAAATACACCCATCCTTCATGAAGGACTTTTCTTATATCACCCAGTCGCACCCGGCTTATATTGAGAGCCTTTACAAAGATTTCGTTCAAAATCCGGAAAGTGTTGATCCTGAATTACGCAAATTTTTTGAGGGCTTTGATTTTGCAATTTCAGGTGGC
>JANINW010000057.1:925-1791 GCA_024508935.1 Flavipsychrobacter sp.
AAAGGAGTTTGCAGTTTATAGTTTGATACTTGCTTACAGAAAGAACGGCCATTTAGTAGCGAATACAAATCCAATCCGTAAGCGAAAGGATAGAGGTGCTAATCTTGACTTGAAATATTTTGGATTGAGTGATGCCGATCTTCAGCAAACATTTGCCGCAGGAAAATTTATTGGTTTAGAAAATGCTTCGCTTCAGCAAATTGTTGATCGCCTGAAGAGAATTTATTGCGGGCATATTGGAGTGGAATATCAATACATTGTTAGCCAGGAAAAAATTGACTGGCTTCAGAATGAAATTGAAAAGTTTCATACGCCATTACCACTAAATCAAAAGAAAAGAATTCTTGAGAAGCTGAATGAAGGTGTGATCTTCGAAAAATTCCTGCACACAAAATATATTGGACAGAAAAGATTTTCGCTGGAAGGTGGTGAGACAACAATTCCTGCATTGGACGCAATGCTGACGGTTGCTGCTGATCTTGGAACAGAAGAAGCCGTAATTGGAATGGCGCATCGTGGAAGATTAAATGTTCTTGCAAACATTTTAGGTAAGACCTACGAACAAATTTTTAGTGAATTTGAAGGAACTGCTATTCCTGATCAAACAATGGGTAGCGGTGATGTGAAATATCACTTAGGATTTAGCAGTGAAGTGGATACTGCTAATGGAAAGAAAATGCATTTGAAACTCACGCCAAATCCTTCGCATCTTGAAGCTGTGAATCCTGTAGTTTTAGGTTATTCAAGGGCGAAAGCAGATGTGTTGTATAATTCCGATTTTGACAAGGTACTCCCGATATTAATTCATGGTGATGCATCGGTTGCGGGCCAGGGAATTGTTTACGAGATCATGCAAATGAGTAAGC
>JANINW010000058.1:0-669 GCA_024508935.1 Flavipsychrobacter sp.
ATATATTTTGCCAGGTTGAAAACGGACAGCCCGTAGATCCGGCTTTAACACCGTTTCCTGATGGAACTTCCGTTACCTTTTACTACTATGATAATAAAGGCAGAATTATCAAAGATTCTACATTCAGTGCTTCTTACGACTGGAATTTTGTAAATATGTATGCTTACGATGCAAGCGGAAATTTAACGGGAAAAGAGTACGACCAAAAAATTAATTTTCGCCGCACGAATAAAATATGGATGTTCCTGGACAGAGATTATAGTATAAACAATCCTTTTACAGCAATGAATTATAATTCGAATGGGTTGCCAACAAAAATCAATCTCACATCTAAAGGAACATTCCAAAGGTTTATTGGCAACAGTTTTACCGAGGCGAATATCACGTACTCCTGTAATTAATGAACAGAAAAACTCCACTTGTGGAGAAAGCAAAGGCTTGCTCAAAAATCACTTACAGCGTATTCATAAAAAATGAGAAGACTCTATCTCAACACTGCAATTTTTTACAATCACTTCAGTAAGCGTAGTTGCTCTAAAGCGTCTTTTGCAATCTGCCAGCTGCATTACAATTGTCGATGCTTCTTCTGCATGCAACCTCCTGATGGGTTCATGATGAAGTGTTTTCACCATCAGCGGTAATACTGCACGGTAAAAGGCATCGGAAGTT
>JANINW010000058.1:679-1060 GCA_024508935.1 Flavipsychrobacter sp.
GTTAGCTCCTCTCTTTCCAGAATTTTTAAATCCCTTTCTGCAGCTCTTTGTTTGCTTTCATCAAAAGAATAAAAATCATTTTCTGCATTAGCCATTCGCTTGTCGAAAGCTTGTCTTAACACAGCCCGGTAGATATAGTCATCCATTTCTACGCCATTGTCGATAGCATTAACAAGGTTGCGATTTTGAGAAAGAATGTTCAAAGCGCAGGAAATAACTTCAGAAGGAATTCCTAACTCAGATGCTTTGCTTTGGATTTGGTGGTGCGGATGCACAGGATGGCTGCTAGTCATTGTTTGGATTTTTTAGTGGTTGATAAAGGAATGGATTCGAGTTCCGTCCTCACATAGCAGTAAAAATGCCAGAATGAAAAAATGTTGA
>JANINW010000058.1:1110-1518 GCA_024508935.1 Flavipsychrobacter sp.
CGCAGGTGGCAGTACAATATCTATGAAAAAAATAAGCCCCATTTTACTGCTGGTAGCTGTCATTAATTTTTCATGCGGCTCCACTTTACACAATATTTTCGACGGCAATAAAACACCACACGAGAAGTACGCAGATAAGCTGGAAGATAAAAATCTGGATGATACTCCTGAAGGTCGTGCCTGGCTCGCTGCTTCTAAAAAAGCATTAGAAGATCCCCAGGCAATACAATTGCCGTACAGGCAAAACGGGTATTTTCAACCCGACAAACCACGCTCCCTGGGTTTAAAGTTTCATGCTAAACAGGGAGAGCAATTAACATTTGTGTTCACGGAAAAGAATAGCTCAGGTTTCACCATCTATTCGGATATTTTTAAAGGATACCAAGTGGGTGAGCCGGTTTTTTCGGC
>JANINW010000058.1:1528-1791 GCA_024508935.1 Flavipsychrobacter sp.
GTGAATACAGTCTTTCTATTTCTGTTGGACCTTCTTTGGGCTTTCCTGTTTCGTACAATAAAGCAAATGTGGGAAGCGTTTGGGGCGATAATCGTGATGGCGGTAAACGCAGCCATGAAGGCATTGATATTTTTGCACCAAAACTCTCTCCTGCAATTGCAGCAGCAGATGGATACATTACCGGTGTAAGAGAAGGAGGTCTGGGAGGAAAAACCGTTTGGCTTCGTCCTGAAGGAAAGGATTATACGCTTTACTATGCACAC
>JANINW010000059.1:0-793 GCA_024508935.1 Flavipsychrobacter sp.
TTGTTTGGAAACACCACTGGCGTCAATAGCTGAAAGTGTTTGTCCTAAGGGATTGTTGCTGCCACACTCTTTCATCGCCGCCTCATTAATAACTACTGCGTTCGAATCGGCAATAAAATCTTTCTGAAAAAATCTTCCTTTCACCAGTGAAGCACCATAGGTTTCTACAAAATCACAATCCACATTTAAAAACTGGAAAGGCATAGGATCAGTTCCTGTTGTTCGATTAAACAAGTAACCATTTCCGGGAATACCTGCTGCAAACATTAATGAGTGGTTGGTGGCATTTACCACTTTTGAATTTTTTAAGAGCTCTTCTTTAAAAGGTTTTATGTTATTCCCAAGTTGAGCGCCGTTGAAAATAACAACCAATTGTTCCTTCTTAAAGCCGAGATTTTTTTGCTGCAAGTAATGAAGCTGGCTTCTGACAACAATCATTGCTATGATCAATGCAATAGAAATAGAAAACTGCGTAATAACGAGAAAACTCCTGAGAGCCGCTTTTCTTTTTCTCACTCCTGTTTTTAGGATGTCAACGGCCTGGTAAGAGGAAAGAAAGAAAGCCGGGTAAGTGCCTGCAATAGCTCCAACTATCAGTGTAAATGCAACCAGGACAGGAATGGTGTAGATATTTCCGGTGTAGTTGGTTGAAAGTTGCCGCCCGGCAATTCCATTGAACAAAGGAAGAACCAATTCAATAAGCACCAGTGCAATTACAACAGCAATGGCAACGGTTAAAGTAGATTCTGTAAGAAACTGGTTGATCAATTTAGAACGGCCGGAACCTAAGGTT
>JANINW010000059.1:803-1770 GCA_024508935.1 Flavipsychrobacter sp.
TTTTCTAACACCAACTTCCTTTCCTCTTTTTTCGGAACGGGCTGTAGAAAGATTCATGAAATTGATGACGGCAACCAGTAGAATAAAAACAGCAACCGCAAGGAATATATACACATAAATGATGTCACCTGTTTTTACATTACCATACTCCGTGTTGCCATCGATACCATACTTTCTCGACGAATATAAATGCATGGAAGTGAAAGGCTGCAGGTGAAATGCATACGTGTTGCCTTTGTCAA
The DNA here is from genome assembly GCA_024508935.1 of Flavipsychrobacter sp. Classification (GTDB taxonomy): domain Bacteria; phylum Bacteroidota; class Bacteroidia; order Chitinophagales; family Chitinophagaceae; genus Polluticoccus. Next base: position 1,046 of record JANINW010000059.1, read on the forward strand.
TAAACTGCTGAATAGGTACGCCTAACATTTTGCTTGCTTGTGGTCCTACATAATTCAGAACGATGTTTTTCATCGGTTCCTTTTTGTAGCAGGAGGTAGGTGTAATAACCCGTACTCAACCAATCGTCATTCCTTGCCTCCGGGTATGTAGACATGGAGACTAAAAAATCAGCGTTAAAGAAAGAATGGGCAGAAAAATCTTTCACGATGCCTGTTATCATGTAAGACCCATTACCATCAACAATGATTGATTTGCCAAGAGCATCCCGATAGCTATCGGGATCCTTTCCAAAATACTTTTCAGCCATCTTTTCTGTTACAACAACCACGAAGGGAAAATCAAAAAGACTGAAATAAGTGGAGTCGGCACCATACGTATTTACTTCCCTGAAAATCTTTTCACCAAAACGTAAGTTGTGTGCCCCGAAGTAGCCGACCCTTGCAAAGGAAATTACCTCCGGGAAATTTTTGATCATTGCCTGTCCAAATGGAGCCGCGGTTTTTCCTTGCATAGATCCTTTTCCGTTGATGTTGATTTCTATATAAGCCCGGTAAATATTATTGGCCTGTTTGTGCGAACGATCAAATGATAGTTCATCTCTCACAAACAGAAACAGGAGAAGAGAGCAGGCAATACCAATGGCAAGGCCTGAAATATTAACGATGGAAAATGTTTTGTTTTTCCGAAGATTCCTGATGGCAATTTTGAGATGATTTCTAAACAT
>JANINW010000060.1 GCA_024508935.1 Flavipsychrobacter sp.
CCTTCGTGTTCCTTCGAGCCTTAGCCCAGCCGAGGACAGGGATTACTGCAAGTTTGTAAACGCAATAGCACTCATCGTCTCTGAACACCTTCTGCATAGCTGTGCACAATGCCTGAAGTTTTCGTCATTTAATCCTTCGCAGAGTTCGGCGCATTCTTCACAAATGCCCATACACAGCATGGCAAACTTCGTTGCATTTACAGACTTAGTTTTTAAAGCATGGAAAGTGCTCATGCAAATAAGAGCACATTCATCAACGACTTTTGTTATTTTCTTGGAGAGGGATTGTTGCAACTGTGCAATATTTACCAATAAGTCTTCGCACTTCATCCAGGCATCAAAACAGGCAGTAGTGTGGCAGCTCGTAACAATCATGACTAATTTTTTATGTTTCGTTTTTGAATGGTTTCTACATCCTTCATGAATTTGGAAACATTAGGATCGTTATAAACGCCATAAGCATCTATCAAGGTTCCTTTTGTTCCATCGTCGGTTTCAATTACATAAAGGATGGCGTTATCATCAGGGTCAGATTGTCCTTCGAATCGGAAGAAGTTTACTACCTGGATTTGTTCAGGTTTATAGTTGTTATGTTTACGCAGGGCTTCTAAACCTTGCTCCGTTATTTGAAAGTCTTCAGTATAGCCCTCTTTCACCATCTTATTCAGACAGGTTGCCAAACTCTTCATGAATGGCATACTGTTATTTTCGTTCAACATCATTGTTCTATACTTTACCATTAATCATAAAATTTGCTGCCAAAAAATTCAGCCTGTATTCGGTAGTTTTCGTTTATTGATGAGTAGTTATTTCTACAAAAAAGTCCCGTTCTTCACGGGACATTGGTTCACTATAGTCGCTATGAGAATATCAGGTTTCAGATTACAAGTTTCAAGGATAGGATTGTCCTTGTAACATGCCACCTGCAAGTTGTAACTACTTATTGGCTGCATGCATATCGCGTAAGCGTTTTACTTCATCATGACCCGCTTTCAATGTTGCCTTTTGGCGAACAATCAAATCACGAATAGAAGGTTCCAATTCAACGTCTGCATTCAAAGCCGTATCATAAGCTTTTTGTGCAGCATCTTCGCCGAACTCACAATTATCTAATACTGTTTTGCGGTCATGACCTGTAACTGTTGCTTTCAGGTCCATCCAAACACGATACACTTTTCCTGAGTTGGTAGTGCCGTCTGCAGGATTACCGCCAAGGCGACTTACTTCCGTCGTTAATTCCTGGCTGTACTGGCGGCTTTCTGTAATGTAACGTTGAAATAAAGCTTTCAAATCTGCGTCTTCATCTTTCAACTCATCTATTGCCTTTTCGTACCCAACTACGCGATCGTGATTGATGCGAATAAGATCATTGATTATGCCTATAATTTTTTCGTTGTCCATAGTTGCTATTTTAAGATCTATACTAAAAAATCGTACCTGCACAGTTAAGTGTATAAGTTGTATGTTTTAGAAGACAAAGAGGTATGATAATTTCTGTGATAGGAATAGTAGTTCTACTACTAACCCAAAATCAAAAATTATGGCTAAGTATTCAAAAGGTGCAGGCAAAAAAGTAAAAAGAGCCATGCACGAAATGCATGAAGGCAAATTAAAAAGTGGCCGTAGCGGTAAGAAAGTAAAATCCCGTGAACAGGCCATTGCTATCGGATTATCAGAAGCCAGGAAAGAAGGAGCAAAAGTGCCGAAGAAAGGCGGAGCAAAAAAGGGAGCTAAGAAAGGTGGTGCTAAAAAGGGTAGTGCTAAAAAAG
>JANINW010000061.1:0-756 GCA_024508935.1 Flavipsychrobacter sp.
GACAAGCCGTTTCGTATCTAGAAGAACATGCGAAATAATTAATCGATCGTGGTTCCATTGGAACAAGTATAAACACCCGCCTTCCGTTTGCACCAAGCATCGTTGAAGGCGGTTTTTATCTTACATAAATATCTCCGCAGGCCTTATGCAATTAAAACGTGTTGTTATTACAGGAATGGGTGCCATTACACCGCTTGGGAACTCCATATTGGAATAATTTAAGAAATGGAGTGAGCGGTTGTGATTTCATTACCAATTTTGATGCATCCAAATTCAAAACAAGATTTGCCTGCGAGATCAAAAACTTCGACCCAACTAATTTTCTCGATAAAAAAGAGGCCAGAAAGCTCGACCGCTTTACACAAACAGCGGTAGTAGCTAGTGACCAGGCCGTTTCCGACGCAGGTATTGACAGAAATAATGTGAATGTTGACCGTGTTGGTGTTGTGTTTGCAAGCGGCATCGGTGGATTAATTACTTTCCAGGAGGAGGTTGTCAATTTTGCTAAAGGGGATGGTACACCTCGCTTCAATCCTTTCTTTATTCCTAAAATGATTTTGGATATTGCCGCAGGCCATATCTCTATGCGCCATGGGTTCAGGGGACCCAACTTTGCCGTAGTAAGTGCCTGCGCTTCGTCAACAAATGCAATGATGGAAGCCTTTAACCTGATTCGTTTAGGCAAAGCAGATATTATTGTAACCGGTGGCGCTGAAAGTGTAGTGAGTGAGGCAGGTGTTGGTGGGTTTAATGCTA
>JANINW010000061.1:887-1756 GCA_024508935.1 Flavipsychrobacter sp.
CGTCCATACGATAAGGACCGGGATGGCTTTGTAATGGGTGAAGCTGCAGGCGTTTTAATTTTTGAAGAGTATGAGCATGCTATAAAAAGAGGTGCTAAGATCTATTGCGAAGTTGGTGGAGGCGGTGCTACTGCAGATGCTCATCACATTACAGCGCCACATCCGGAAGGTTTGGGAGCAAAAAATGTAATGCTTTCAGCACTAGATGATGCAGGAATGCAGCCAACCGATATTGACTATGTAAATACTCACGGTACATCAACACCACTTGGCGATATTGCTGAAGTAAAAGCCATTGTTGATGTATTTGGAGAACATGCGTATAAATTGAATATTAGCTCCACCAAATCAATGACAGGGCACTGTCTTGGTGCTGCCGGTGTCATTGAAGCAATCGCTTGTATCATGGCTGTTCAAAACGATATTGTTCCTCCAACAATTAATCACTTTACGGACGATCCTGAATTGGATTCTAAATTAAATTTTACTTTTTGGGAAGCTCAAAAAAGGACAGTGAATGCTGCCTTGAGTAATACATTCGGTTAGGCTACTCTCCAGGTAATCCATCTTTATATCGGACAGCATTAACGCACCGGTCGGTAAAAGATACCATTGATGAAAACAATGAACGTCTTGAATACTTAGGTGATGCGGTGCTCAGCGCATTGGTTGCTGACTATCTCTTTAAAAGATACCCCTACAAAGAAGAAGGCTTTCTTACCGAAATGCGAAGCAAAATGGTAAACCGTCAGCAATTGAATGATATTGCTGTGAAAATGGGATTGAAAAAAGTTACGGTTTACAATAAATCTGATGCTTCACTTAAAACCAGTCAAATATTCGGCAACACTTTAGAAGCATTGGTCGGT
>JANINW010000062.1:0-936 GCA_024508935.1 Flavipsychrobacter sp.
GATCTGCTGAACAATATAAAATCGAAATACGAGGTAAAATATAACCGCCTGCAAAAGACCGACCTGCCGGCCAATTATTTTGGCAAAGGCAAAACACTGGCCAGCAATATATTCAACCAATACTCACAGGTGCAATTAGACCTGCTGAACATAGAACGCCAGACACTGAAACAAATGCACCGGCAGGGAAAAGCAAGTGAAGAAATATTACGGAAAGTAGAAAAAGAACTGGACCTGGAAGAAGTGCGGCTGAATATGGAGATGTATAATAGCTGATAAGCTTAATCATATAAAAGGCCCGATCGATAGTCGGGCTTTTTTGTATGCCCAATTGGGGCAAATGACACCCTTATATTGTCGTGATCGCACCGCATTCGGGCAACAAGCGCACACTAATTTTGAACTATCATTCAACTAATAGAAATAAAATGAGAAAGATCAGGATTTTTGAGCATACTTCTCTTGACGGGGTTATAGAGCACGACAAAAACTATGCATACGGCAGCAAATTCGACTTGTTGGTTGGTCGCCGCACCTACGACGAATGGCTGGGTTACTGGCCAAATGCAGGGGACTTCCCGATGGCAAATGCGATTAATGCCGCTACCAAATATGTAGTAACCCACAGGCCAGGCAGCCTTGAATGGGGACCGGTAAAAGGCTTGGGCGGTGATATTATAGAAGAAGTGAGAAAACTTAAGGCCACTGATGGTCCCGACCTCGTCCTCTCTGGAAGCATATCCCTTACATCTTTACTGCTCGACGCCGGGTTGGTAGACGATATTATCCTGATCGTATACCCGGTATTATTGGGTCGCGGCAAGCGCCTGCTGTCTGACAAGTTTGAGGCCCGTAAACTTGAATTTGTCAGCACAAAGGCAACCCCAACCGGCGTACTCCTGAATACTTACCGGCATGTTGGAGCGTTGAATAGCT
>JANINW010000062.1:946-34204 GCA_024508935.1 Flavipsychrobacter sp.
ATTTAAGTAATGCTATAGATTCTCTTATCCGCGTTACAAGCCCGCGATTTTTCAACGGCGTAATCCTCATCTCAAAAAATAGCAAGCCTGTGTACAGGAAAAGCTATGGGTACAGTGATTTAACTAAAAAAACGCTCCTGAAGCTCGATAACCAGTTTCTAATAGGCTCCATTAGTAAGCAGTTTACTGCTACTTTGGTACTACAGGAAATGGAAGCCGGGCGCATACAAGCTGACCAAACTATCCGCTATTATTTGCCCGATTTCAAACAACGATGGGCGGATTCCGTAACCGTGCAGCAGTTATTAAATCATACATCAGGCATTACCGATTGGAACAAAAGCCTGGCCCATCAACCCGGCGACAGGTTTGCGTATTCCAATATCAACTATGCAATACTGGGCAGGATCGTTGAAAAAACTTCCGGCAAAACCTATGCAGTACTTACAGCAGATTTGTTCAAACACTGTAAAATGAGTTCCTCCACAGTTCCACCCGGCACCGGCAGAAAGAGTAATACTAAAAAATTGGTAAAAGGGCATGCTGAAACAGACAATGTGAAATATGAGGAGGAGAATATATTAGATCTGCTGGATTCGCCAGTGATGGGCGTACCTGCCGGTGGCATGATCTCTACAGCCGGCGACCTCAATACATGGATGTACTGTTTGCATAATGGAAAACTTTTGGCGGATAGCACTTACCAAATAATGATCAGCCATTCTGTTGTGCGGCCACATAGGTGGGGAGTGCTTAAATATGGAGATGGTATACAGGTAGACAGCCTGGATGGTATATTGGAGCTAAGTATGAGCGGCTATGTACCCGGGTTTATTTCAACGATGATCTATTATCCAAAAACAAAAGTTAGCATGGTAGTGCTTGAAAACATATCGCCTTCATCTTCAGATATGAACCGGGCATTTTACTTTCATGACCAGGTCAGGAAAATTGTCCGTGCCTCATTTTAATCTTGATCAAAAAAATATTTGAAGCATATCCTACGAACAAAAAAGCCCAATCTTTCGATTGAGCTTTTCTTTTTTGTGTCGGGAAGACAGGATTCGAACCTGCGCCAATCCGCGGGTCTGTAAACCATCTTCTAAACCAATATTTATAAGGCTCATTCAGCAATATTCTCGAGGACAAATATAGTAAATTAATTGTCTGGACTACCCATTGGACTACTTCTCAACTACGTACATATTTTCTAAATGCTGTGACAATCTGAAATATAAAATATGCAATGACTATACGATTGAGGGCATCTACAAAATAGATTATACCAGGAGAACTTCTAACGTCTACAATTCTATCTAAAATGTGAGCAGGATTTAGTAATTGTGGGTATATGTATAACCGCCCATAGAATATTTCAGAAAGGCTCAATCTGACATCCCTTAAAGATGTTGCAAATTTATCATGGGCTAGCTTAGTCGACGTAAGTAATGCAATCGGTATATACAGGATAAAATTTGAGATCAAAGATAACCAGGTCGCTTTCCACCAATTTTGCCCATAATCATTTGTTTGACCCAACCACAAAATAAATCTATCCTTATAGTTATATTTTTCCGCCGACGTGATATATTGCGCGTAATACCACATTTCTCTCCTTTGAAACTCTAAAGCTAATGGTCGGTCGCCTTGCTTTTCCATCGCAAGCTTTAATTGCCGATAAACTTCTCGATTATTAAGTGTAAAGTCTAATCTTGTCTCCTCAGTCATTCCTTTTTTCCTTTTTATCTTAGCTATATCCAAAACCCCAAGTTTTTCGTTTGGGAACCACTTGCATTTGGATGTTGAGATTTCAGAAACAATTGAATTAGTTATAATAACTCTGTCAAACGATGCAAAATCTGTTTGAAAGAACTGGGTATCACCTAGATTGGTCGCATGTACAAACATTTCGCTTGAACTCATTGTCAACTTCTCGCCTTCTGAAATTAAGTCTAACATTTTAGGTTGTTCAATTTGAATTGGAACAGCAATCATTCTTCTGCTTCTGACCTTAGCATTATGCACAACAAACCACGTTGTAAATGACGCTCTTACGTTTGAAAATACTATTTGCGCTCTATTTAGGAAATTGGTGATTTCGATCTTGTTAAACCACATATTCTCGAACACGAAATCGGCATTGGCATTAAAATTGGACAATTCCAAAAGACCTACGTCAATATTTCTAAATACTATATTCCCTTTTAATGTAGGACTTGCGTTAACTCTAATAGAATGTACAATTGGTTTCAATTCGAAAGTATCCTTAACATCAATATCTGCAAAGAAACCATTGCTAAAATTGCAGTTTGCGATATAAAAACTCTTTATAGTATTCGGCGATGTACCACGACTTCTAAAAGTCACAAAAAAGTTATCTCTATATTCGCCCCCACTTAACGAAAGAAATCCCCCGATATCGTTGTTAAAGAAACGTGACTCCTTGTGATAGACGCCGTCAATTAAAAGAAGAGAACCAGAAAACATAGAATTCTCGATTTCTATGCGCTTTTTAAACTCATTACTGGCGAGAAGCAAGTTATTAATTTTTGAATCATCTATTGAAAAGTTGCAATCGAATGTATTTTTCTTGAGGTCAAATTGCTTACCAATTTCAATCAGTTGGAAACCGCAAAAGCTTTTAATAGTTGAATTTTCAACAGAGAGCTTACCGTTTGGAACTTCAATTTTAATAAAATCTAACCCAAGGTCAAATTGACAATTGCTTAACACTAAGTTGTCCAATACTTTCCCTTCACGAAAAAAAACAGCACCGCGATGAATACATTGGCCAAAGAAAATTGAATATGAATGCCTAACAGGTGCTATTCTGCTACCAGTAACATCAAAATTGCTGAACGATACGGTCTTTTCAAAAATACAGTCAATAAATTTTATTCCAGAATGAAAATCTAATTCACTAAATATTACCTCATCTTGAAAAATACAGTTTTTGAAAGTTAGCCAATCCTTGTTATAGTCTTCTCCTCGAAAAACAACTTGGTCGGCAACTACCAAACCCGTTATTTCCTCGGAAGAGGTGTGGCCTTTTACCAAAGGCAGAAGATAGTCAACAAACTTGGTTACCATACTTTAAAATACAAAAAACAAACAAAAGCAAGCCTTAAAGCGGAATGACTGTAATGTAATGAAAGGAATGTAGCTGCGAGTGCTAATGGCTGGGGTGGCCTGGGAGCGAATGCGAAGGGACACACAGTGAGAGCCTTTTTAGAGGCATTATTGTACTCAATAATAAGCGTGGCGCTGTGCCAATAAAAAGGCTTGAACGCAGCCTATTAGCTACGCAGGCGAGCACTAACAATAAGCAGCGGGTGGATGTAGTAATCTGCTGTTAGCCTTGTGCCTAGCCACAGTTTACTACAGACACAGGAGCTGCGACGAATGAGGGCAAATGACTTGCAAATATTGTGACAGACTGCGATAGCACCCTTTAGGGCATTACTTCTCCTTTACTACCATTTTAAAGACATTAGATACAGTAAAGGTGTAGTAATGGTCTGGCGGAATATTTGCTCATGCAGCCCGAATGAGACCTTTTAACCTGCATCAAAACTATTTCCAATTAGGATAATCTATTAGATGGATTAATTCTTCTAATGCAATCCGCAAGTCATCTTTTATGTTGTTTAAATCGGTCTGACGTGCAATATAGCGTCTATTATGAGCACTTAAATCTCCCATTTTTTTCAAATTCGGCAAACTACTCTTTGCATTTCGCCCCACATTCCATGTATTTTCTGCCTTAAATAAATCTATTAAATCACTCAAGTAATAAAAGTTGCCACTATTATTTTTGACCTTGGACGAAATGCCATGCTTCTCAAAAGTTTCAATAATTAAAACCTCAAGCAATTTCCGAGTCATTACACTGCATGCGTCGTACAACCCTTGGTCATAGCAAACAGCGGCTTGGGTTGCTATTGCTTTTAAATACCCTCTTGTGTTGTCGAATAATTCTGCAGGAAAATAACTATTGCTAGGGATTATGACCTTGGGTGCATTTACAATATTATCAATTGCAGCTTTTTTATTACGCTCCAAATGATAAAGTCCTTTTTGGATTATAAATTTGGGAGGTTTGTTTTTCAGTATCTTTGAATTGATTGAAAGGTACTGTGGTATATTGCTATATTTTTTGATTTTGAGTTCATCAAAGCACTCGTCTATGTCCTTAGCTTTTATCCCTTGATTCCCCTTAACCACAGTCAGATAATAAACAAAGAAATCAACTTTGCTACCAGCCGGTAGAGAATCAAAATCTTTTACCGTTGAAATAAAATGCTCTAAACTCATTTAGCTATCTTTTTATTCCAAGCTTTAATTTGATTATTTCCTATTATTGTAGTTCTAATTCCGGCACTTTTTATTTCAATCCATCCCGTTCGGCTAGCAGTATTTCTAACAGTCTGAGGCAGATTTTCCGACACCCTTAAATCAAGGACATCGTAACAAGTGTAAATATGATTGAATGTAATCTCTGTTATTCCTAAAGTCTCCTGTAGATAAAACACAAAAAGTAAATTCCGTTCTTGATCACTTTTCGGTGAATATCTGGCTAAAAACGATTCTAGGCTTTCTTTCCCGCTTGGTTCAAAATCTATATTGGTTAATCTCTTCAAACCTTTTCCTCCATTGGAAGCTCTTTTAGGTGTAACATTTTTGTCTTCATCGGTATTGTTGTCTTTTTTACCTTTAGATGTAGTTCTTTGTCTAGGAGTTGCACTGCTAGTCCTTCCTATAATTTCCTTTGCTTTATCTATGCCAGCACCTAAAATCGAAAACTCATCAGTCAAAGGATTAATATAACCGCCTTGTACTGCTCTATTCATATACATGGTCAAATTCTTTCGTGTAGATTTGTCGTATCTACCCGACTCCTTATACCTGTTCACAATATCCTCGCGAGTAAATGTATCTTGACCAAAATTAGAGGCGTAGAAGGCATAAACAACAATCCATTCTGCTTCCGAACTTGGTAGGTTTTTAATTGCTACAGCTTTTAACGTTTGGAATTGTTGGTTTTTTTCAGAAGGTGCAGTGGACGTCGAATTCTGCGGGGAATCGTTTGCGACTCCGTTTATAACTTCTGCCTCTTGAACACTATTAATATTCTCATCTAATTGATTTATATCGCCGCTGCTTGAACCATTCCCTAATAAATTCACACTAGGCATTCCCTTTTTACTTAGGTAGGCATCTCTCAAAATATTGGACAAATCTTTTCCAACGGCATCACTAAAAGTTGCTTCAATAATTCTGTCATTTACAGTCTCATGTAGCCTGAAGGTGTTTGTATTTTGTTGTGCAGCAGTTTTCGCTTGTTCGCTTTTGGGGGTTCCACAATTAATACAGCCTACATAATCTTTTTCCAATAAGGCTCCACATTCTTTGCATTTAAATTGAGATAGGCACCCACCACAGAAGTATCCAACGGCTGGTAACGGCTTGGAGCAATTTGAGCAAAATTGTTGGCTTGTGTCCATTGTAATATTTATTAGTCGTAAGTATATGTAAAATACAAGATGAAAATAACTTCTTTACTACGTATAAAATCTGTAGTTCAATGTTGACCATCAGGTCACAACAACTACTAACAATACTTCTTATTTCATTACTACTATTAAAGACAATGTAAATTTACAGGTTGGTACGATTTTTAACAACCGTTTTTAAACGGTTGACTTTTCAAGATTTTTTTCTATAAATCTATGTGTAGGGGGATGACATCATCACGACTATCGTATAGGAGGGTATGAAATGGGGTCCCTTCGTCTCTCATATACGTACAACTTACTAACCCATCTAAATTTCACGGCTTAGAATTCAGCAATAACCTTTTTAGTTAAAGCTATTAAATTTATTATGCTGTACATAATCACCCAAGTTATAAAAATGAGCTATAAACCCTGCCATGATTACATGGTGCTGTAAATTACTGTTACGTAACCGTCTGGTGAGTAACCTAACAGGTTAAACTATTATAAGCAGCAACAAATATATTTTTGGAAATTTAATTGTTATTATATATATTTGCCATATAACAGTATCTCTCCTTGGTATCAAAGGTAATACGCCAAATGCGTTCGAATGGTGAGTAACTGGAAACAGATCAACCCCATTCTAGAAGTCGGGTAGTAAGTGCGGCCTTGTAATAATAGGTAACCATAGCGCCCAGGTTCCCCGATCGTTACCGAAACAGTTTTTATAATAAGATTATCACTGGTTAGCATGTGCCTACAGTTATAGCAGATGTTATAGGGCTGAAGAAAGTTGAAGTTAACCAGAGTTATTGTTGGAGGAGTCCTCAATAACGTAAGGCTTAAAACGAGGTAATCGAAACGTAAGAATAATAGGTTGAACTATTCAACAGGTAGAGTAAAACCCTATAGGGGACTTGTTATGCTTAATAGAGATGATATTTGCGCCTACCTACAGAGGTAATATACTGGCAATTTTTTTATCTAGTCAGTTTAGTCAGAACCTATATAGAGTTACTGACTGACCAATAATAAAACAACCCCAATATAGGGGTTGTTTTTTTGCTATTGAGGCTCAGCCACCTGAGGAAACTCTCTTATTTGAAGTGATTGAGGAAATCTCTGGAAGTCATCACCATGAAGGTTACTAATGAATTCAGTCTTGGAAACAAAGGAGCCTATACCCTGTTTAGCAAGGTGAGTACCCATCTGCTTTACAAACACCTTAGCAGAACTATGACCTTGAATGTCATGCACTGCTTTTTCTATCCAATCTACTTTACAAGGCCTAAATATGTACTTACCTGTTAAGTTTCCACTTTCACCACCGAAAATCACCCAATCCATCTTTTGAATAGGATAGCTACTATCTGCTGACATGCTCAAAAAATCAACTTCTTCCAAAAGAGGTTCTGCACTGATAAATCTCAATTTGGCAGGTATATTGGCCAAAGTCTCAACTCTATGAAAGTTCTTCTGATTCTCAACAGTAACCCCTAACCATACGTTCTCATATCCACTACCCCAATCTGTTGGTAAACAGTGCTTAATTCTCTCAGGCCTTTTAGTGAGTATTTGCCAAGTATGCTGAGGGGTTTTCTTTATAACCTCCCAGGCATCTTCTCTCCAGCCATCTGCTTCTTCAATAAAAAAATCGCTCATGCTACAAGTGAAAATCATTCTCCCTTCCTGATCATACAAAGGTTTATGAAAATACTCATCGCTTGTCCGTCTGACTAAAGAACCATCTTTACCATCCTTCTCTAAAATTCTATGCATATAACAGTATTTACAGCCTTCTGATACTTTTTTGCAACCGATCCAAAAATTATGGGTATCGGTGGTCCATTGTATTTTACTGTTCTCCATTTTGATCATTTTTAGTTGTTATTGATTTGTTTTGATCTGGACAGTCAGTTTGATTATCTGGTATTTGACTGGCCGTCTTCTTCCTTTTTTCGATAAACCATGATTTGCATGGCACTTTCTTTCCAGGATATTTTCCGATTAGCTGCTTTATAGCATCTTCATAAGATTTACCCTGTTTCATTTGCGCCATTTCAGCCAACCAAAATGTTTCATCGAATTTTGCCTTTCCCTGTGCCAAATAAGGGCCTTTGACAATATCCCTGCGATGTTTAAAGATTAAATGCTTATCATCTAGTTCCAGTACACGGGTCGTCCCTTTGTCTTTTCTACTTAATCCGTTAGCTTTTACAACGGTTAGTAGTCTTTCATTTTCATCGTTGCCGTTTCTCAGTTCTATTACTGCCCTGCACTTTGCCTCAAAGGACTGGGAACCATTCACCTTATTTTTATCTGGGCTATGATGTTCCGAATGCTTAACATTGTGGTGTAAAAGCAGAATGGCACAATTATACTTGTTTGCCAGTTCACTTAGCTTTTTAAGATTGTTCCTTACATCAGGAGCATTGTTCAGGTTACCGGAGAATGTATCCGCCCATCCATCTATAACAATTAGATCAAACTTATCGGCTGTTAATAAGGATTCCAATTTTGTAGGCATATCTTCATTGTCAAAAGAGAACGATAGGGCCTCGAGTTTATCACCTATTCCTAAACCTTTTACTTGTTTTCCTAACACCGCTCTTGTACTTATCTCATCGTCTTCGGTTGCTACATAACAGACCTTTGCCTGACTGGTATGTAATGACGACCCTAAAAACGTCTTTTTATTATCTGCTACACTTAATGCTAGTTGACGCGCCAACGTAGATTTACCACAATCGGAGGGCCCTACTAAAGCCGATATATTGTTTTTAGGAATTAACCCCTCTACCAGCCATAAGTCAGACTGCATCGGTGCCGAAAGTGCAAGTAATTCCTTTACTGTATGAGTTTTGAATTTATTACTCATATAATTTTTTTTTAAAATGAAAAAATAATTTACTACGGCTTCTGCATACCCATTGGATATGTTGCGCAATGGCGCAATGATTAATGTACAAGGCATATTAATGCCTGCCGTACTGTACTTGTTTATGGGATATACGTAGCTAAACGGTTATGATCCTTTCATAACCTAATACTTACTAAGTTCAGTAGTGCTGAACTCAGAAATTATGTATGTGTATCTTAGATTTGATTTTGTTAGTAACGTGCTTTGTCTTTCGCGCACGACATCAACGATACGGATTGATGAGTTTATTTTAGAACCTCAATAGGTGTGCCAACTAAGTAGATTATACCGATATGGCAGGAATTATAATCATGAGTTCAATTTTTGCATATGCAGTATGTGACAGATGACATAACTAATGTCAGTTTTGCACAAAGAAATGCCCAAAAGGTAGAATTAATTAAATAGAACTGCTTTTTTATCTTTACGTAAATATTTGCTTATAGAGAAAACATAAGTGACATAAATGGTTTTGCATTTCGCAAACTGTTCCTGTATCTGAAAAGTCGAAAAATTCAATGTACTACTGGAAGGTTTAGCAAATGCTCAGGTTACGCCTGGGCGTTGCTTTGCTGAGTAGTACAGGGCTTCGACTCCCTCAGATACCAGTGAATGTCAATCGCTCAGGTATCTTTTTTTTAACCAATAAAACCAATAATATGAAGTACTCTACATTTTTTCTGGCTTTTCTGCTGCTTACCTCTTGTAAAAAAAATAATGACAATTCATCAGGTATAGGTAATAATGTATCGACTATTGAATATTCTTTAATTAGTAATCATAATAATAACTGCTCAGGTTACTATTGGGATGCTGATGGGAAACAACAATCTGTTATTGACATCAGATCGGGATGGGCACAAAAGATCACAGCAAGAAGTGGGAATACAGCGCATTTCACAATTCAAAGCAATACTTTGGGAGATACCTTAAAGGCTTACATAAAACTAGATGGAAAACTTGTCGCGGCAGATAGTGGACATACTTCAGCCAATGTGCAATACACAATTAAATAACTAATAAAATTATACATCATGAGACTTATTGGCTATTTAGCACAAATAGTAGCTACCATATGGATGGGAATACTAGCATGGAATTGGATAGAACCAGAAAGCTTCCTTCAAGGCTGTGGATGGTTTATTGTATGGGGGCTAGGTTCAGGGCTGGCAAGTATTGTTATTGGAATAACAGTTAAAACTCTTGAAGCAGACTAAGGCATTTGCAACGACCATATAGAAATCTAAAGCCAACTGGTTGCGATAAAATGAAAACTCCCCAGTACAAACCAGGGAGCTTTAATCAAGGGGCTATCTCTTTATTGACATCTTTCTAGCTTGGCTTTTAATTCCTGCATATCGGCTTTTATTTTGTTTTCCAATACCTTGGCATATACTTGTGTAGTGCTTAATTTAGTATGCCCCAACATTTTTGATACCGTTTCTATCGGAACACCATTACTTAATGTAATTGTTGTAGCAAATGTGTGTCGTGCTAAATGAGTAGTAAGATTCTTACTTATACCTGCAAGCTTCTGTATCGTCTTTAAGGCTTTATTCATCTTCTGATTGGACAATACAGATATCAACGGTAATCCTGCTTTACTATTAGGAAGATATTTGCTTATGATATGCTGAGCCCGAGGTAATAGGGGCACTACAAACATCACTTTGGTTTTTTGGCGAGTCATTCTGATCCAGACAGATTTATCTGAACTGGCAGAGATGTGTTCCCTAGTCAAGGTCTTAACATCGCTGTAAGACAATCCCGTGTAACACTGCAATAGAAAAGTATCCTTGACCCGTTCCAGGGATTGTGAAAGTTGTAGGAAAAAAATTTGATGTACTTCTTCCATTGTCAATGCTGACTTTGTTACCGGTGTAAATTCCAATTGGTATTTTGACATTGGATTGGAAGTTATATACCCTAACCTGATAGCGTAATTAATGATCTTTCGAAGTCTTTGAATCTGCTTATTTGCACCGTTTACATGGCATTTCTTTGATGTGGTTAGGTAGCTAAAGAATGACTCACAGAATTTGTAGTTAACTGCACTAAGTTCTATATCTCTTTTATTACTGAATAAAGGCACAAATTCCTTTAAATACTTTAGTGTGGTTTTGTAGTTCTTATAACTTCCATAACTATATTTTATTCCTACATTGCTTTCAAAGTGTGTGTTGTGTTCCTCGGCAGTGGCAATAAGAGTATGAATCTCTTTCAATGATTCTCCCTTATACATTTTACGAATGTTAGCGATTGTAACAATCTCACCGCTGATGTACAGTTGAGATATTACCTGATTAATTTCGCCCTTAATAATTGTCAGCATATTGTTTACATTATTAACGTCATTACACCTGATAACCCTTTGAGCCTTATCATCCCACTTGGTTATATCTATATACTGACCGGATGGAATTTCCATTTTTTCTTTGTTGAGACTTATTCTAATATAAATGGGTGCTTTGTTTTGTTTATTAATGCGGTATTTCCTTAAATAGAAGGATATATTATATTTTGGAATATTCATTTTATGCAATTTTTGAAATTATGAGTAGCTGAATGAGTAAAAAATGGACTACCGTGTGGACTACAATTGAGGTAGATTTCAGCTACTTTTTAGGGTGGGATTACTGACTGAAACCAATAGAAATATATGCTGGAGAAAGCTCTGTAACCTTTACCAGTAAAGGGTTTTAGGCAATAAAAAAAGCCCAATAGTATTTCTACTACTGGACTTTTGTGTCGGGAAGACAGGATTCGAACCTGCGACCCCCTGGTCCCAAACCAGATGCGCTACCGGCCTGCGCTACTTCCCGAACTACACGTTGACAGTTTCCTGTCAATTCCTTTTATATTTTCTGCGGTGAGGGCGGGATTCGAACCCGCGGTACGCTTTGACACGTACGACAGTTTAGCAAACTGTTGGTTTCGGCCACTCACCCACCTCACCAGTGGTTTCTACCGCTTTTAGCAAGTATCGAGCTTACCACCCCGTGTTTGGGGACTGCAAAGATAGCCGTATTGTGGAAATTTCAAAAGATTTTTTCGCTGCTTTTTTATTCGCCTGAAAGACTTGCTGGTAAAGGCTTTTCAAACAGTTTATTTTTAATTTTTATACAACATTGGTTTACGAAAACAGCATTTTGTTTTAATAAGGTTCGGTACATATGCTAAAAAACAAACGCTACGCCTTCTTACCTGCAAGTTTTTCAATAGCCTTGCCGAATGCATTTATATCATCAGCAGTTGTATCGAACGAGCACATGAGCCGTGCTTCGTTGGTCGCTTCTTTCCAGATGTAGAAAGGCAATAATTCCTGCAGAGATTTATTCCACTCGCGCGGCAACGTGGCAAATACTCCATTTGCCTGCACGGGCTTCGTTATAGTCACCTGCATATACTGGCTTAATGTTTTCTGCAGCAATTGCGCCATTGCATTTGCATGAGATGCCTTTGTACGCCATAATTCGTCCTTTAGCATGGCCTCAAACTGCGCAGCTATAAACCGCGTTTTAGATGCCAGTTGCATAGACTGCTTATGCTTGTATGCTATCTGTCGCGCAAGTTCTTTATTAAACACTACTACAGCTTCTCCAAACATCATTCCTGCCTTAGTACCGCCAAGCGATAATATATCGACCCCGGCGGCTGAACTAATATCTTTTAAAGCAAGGCCAGACCCGGCTGCAGCATTAAAAAAGCGCGAACCGTCCATATGCAGGTATAGGTCATTCTCATGCGCCAATTCAGCTATTGCTCTTATTTCGCCCGGCGTGTATACCGTTCCATATTCTGTAGCCTGTGTGATAGATACCAGCTTCGTTTGCGCATAATGCATGTCTCCTTTGCGTATCAAACGCTGCTGTATGGCATCGGGCGTTAGTTTACCTGTTTCGTCAGATGGCAAAGGAAAAAACCTGCACCCGGTAAAAGTTTCCGGAGCGGCAGATTCGTCGTTATAAATATGAGATATGTCTGCACATAAAACAGAATTGAATGACTGCGTGGCTGCACTGATGCTCAGTACATTGGCGCCTGTGCCGTTAAAGACGAAAAACACATCGCAATCCGTTTCAAAAACCTCTCGGAACAAGCGCGTGGTGCGGGCGCTAATTTCATCTGCACCGTAAGAGCGCGCATGTTCAATGTTTGCACGCTGCAAGGCTTCCATCATCTCCGGTAAAACACCTGCATAGTTATCGCTGGCAAAACTTTTCATCTAATATCATTAAAGAAGCAGCAAGATACATCACCTGCCAAACAAAAACGCCACCCATACGGGTGGCGTTACAGTCCGATACTTGAATATGTTTAGTGATTAACAACCACTTTATTGCTTTGTATGGTTTTTCCTGTCTGGATAGTCAGCAGGTATTGCCCTGCAGCAAGTGCAGTGGTATTAATGCTGTACTGCTGTACACCATCTGTCATAGGCTGGCTGCTGATAGCCTTGCCGGAAAGATCGTATAAAGTAATAGTACCTTTTGACCCTTGCGGAACAACAATAGATATTTTATCGTCAGCAGGGTTAGGATAAACAGTTGCTTTCAATGATGCTATATTGTCTACACCCGCAGTCCATGCATCATAAATAAAGAAATCATCTACACCGGCCTCTACAGTACCCTGGCCATTATTAGGCAGGGAAGAGCTCATGGCATCGGTAGCAATAAACCTCATCTGCACTTTGCTGCTGGTAAGGTATTCACTCACTGCAAACACCCTTCTCCTCCATGAATAATCTGATTGATAGCTGCTTTCTACATTTTTCCACAGCGGGCTGTTTTCTGCATGTATCTGTGTCACCCACATATCACTGCGCGCATTAGAGCCCCTGTCGTTTGAGAACCACCTGTAATATTCTATCACAGGATTAGCATAGCCTGTCAGATCAAACACAGGCGTCATAACAGTTGTTTTACCACCGTCCACGTCTGCATTGTTTGAACCTGCAGTAATATTCGGAGCGTTTCCTGTTACCAGGCATTGGCCTGTGCCGGAAGTATGGTCAGCGCCTGTTTGCACCGGTAAAGTATTGTAGAACGATGCAACAGGTACCGCCTGTATCCACTGGCCACCGGTAGCATCATCACCAACAACACCGCCAAGGGTCCAGCCGGTAAGTGTTCCTTCAAAATCAGTACCTGTTACCTGGCGCAGGTTTACACCATACTGGTAAGGAATACCTACCTGTACCGGGTTTGCGCTGCTGCTATAGCCACCGGGGAAACCGAATGAAGAAACCGACAGCGGATCATCGGCAACAAAATAGTAATCTACTATTGTAGCAGATGGCTGACCAGGTATTGTAGCACTGAAATTAAAACCACCGTTGTCCGTCATCACTACAGAATCCCATTGTGCAGGAGTGTTAGTACGGTTGCGGTAGAACATTTTTAACTGGTGGAAGAAATCAGGTTCGGTAAGCGTAAGTTTTGCATTGATGGTCGTATTCTGGCCACTTTGTTGGTGAGGCACTTCAGTATGTGTCAATACTGCATCAGACAACAGGAGTATACCGTGTCTTGCAAAAGCCCTTATGATAGCCTCGAAGTGCGGAGTACCATTGCCCAGGTTCGCATCATCATCATCATTCATCAATGCAGAGATCAATACATCATGGTATACTTTACCTTCTGTACCTGTAGGCCCATCCGGTGCATCAAAATATGTTTTAGAGAATATCTGCGTCATTGTATCCAGGCTGCCTATGTTTTGTGCCACATCCCACCATGCACCTGCAATGATCTCTCCGTCGCCATGCACTTCACCAACTATGTCTGTAGGATAAACCTTAGGATTACCGTTATAAGTACGGATATTACCACCGCCGGTATAAGCATTCCTGCCTAATATAGGATCGTTAGTAATACTCATAGCCCATACGTCCGAACATCCTTCGTTCAGTGCGCCATTGTTCATACCACCGGAGCCGTTTATAAAATTGTAAAACCTGCCGGAAATACCGTGGCCATATTCGTGGTACACCACATCTCCTATTTCAGCAAATGAATTACATGAACCACCTGCAGCATAGAAGTTAATTGAACTACCGTTATAGAAAGCATTACAGCTACCCGCGACATCTACTACAGTTGGCAGCGGAGCATCTAAAGCGGTAAAGCCTGTGCTGGTAGGGAAGAACTTTTTCATGAAATCATGCACCACATTCACGTGGTAATATGCATTCACATGCCTGCGTGTAGAAGGGGCTGTTGTAGGGTACAGATAAGTAGTACCGTTGGCTGCAAAAGCCTGACTAAACGATGGTATAGTACCTGACGAAGTTACATCACGCACGGTAGACCAGCGGCCATCCAGGTAAAGTGTAGCATTAAGAGAAGGTGTAAGCGCAGGCACTGCCAGTAAACCGGTATCATCTGTATAATAAGTATTAGCACCAATAACCACTTTCAGGTTTGGCAAACCTTCTGCAGTAAACACAGGCGGCGTAGCAAGGTTAGTCTTATTTACATCTCCTTTTACTTTTAGGTCGAACGCCTCATGAATTTCGTTGGTACGATACAGCAATTCACCATTGGTAGCATCAATATAACCTGTAAAGGCCACCGGGAAATTTTCTTTGGTAGTACCGGCTATAGTGAATGGCCATGCAGGGTGCAGGCTGTATTTGCCGTTGGAAGGTACCGGGAACCATACCCAGTCATTCCCGATGGTCTTATTGGTTACATTCAGTGCGGTAAGATCATCGGTCATAGCTTTAGTACGCATAGCGTCTGCCTGGCTCAGGCCGGCTGTAACGCCTGCAGCAGGTGTACCATAACTATTCATTTTTATCCTGACCAGTTTACCGTCAGGAGTAAAACGGAATTGCAGCGATGAGAAAACAACTTTACGCCCGTTTATTTCATGGTTGAAATAAACATATTGCGCGTGTGATGCAGCCACAATATTTACCTGTTTCCATTCAGATGCATCCACACCTAAATTTCTTAACTGGTTATTTAAACAATACTGTACTTTTTCTGTAATGCTATTACCTGGTACTGCTACTGCTTTACCATATATATCATTAAAGCTGCCATCCAGTTTATCCGCGCTCAGCTTCCAGCCCGGGAAAAGGTTTTGCAGTCTTTCCCTGGTAGCCAGGATAGCACTGTTATCAACCGGCTTCAAAAACCTGTAATCGCTGAACACAGAGTATTCATACGCATGATCATACTGCTGGGCTATAGCAGGTGAGAATGACGCTGCCAGCCCTAAAGCCAAAAGGAGTTTTTTCATTGTTTTAATTATGGTAAAAAATTGTAGCTACAAGGGATGTAATTTACTGACTATATGTTTATTATGCTACAATTTTGAGGTAGAATAACAAAAATAAGCGGCCAATTCCCGGGCTATGACAATTTGGTGACTGAGCCCGGGTATAAAAAAATCCCTTTACAGGGATTTTAAAAATTTCAGCACTGCCTGGCGGTCTGTTTTGCTCAGCTGTACAAATTTTGTTTTAGAGCGTTCAGCCTCCCCGCCGTGCCACAATATGGCTTCCTCCATTGTGCGGGCACGACCGTCGTGCAGGTAGTATGGTGTACCATTGGTTTTCTCAAACAAGCCAATACCCCAAAGCGGTGCGGTACGCCATTCCCGGCCATTGGCCAGGAAATCATTGTAGTTATCGGCCAGCCCTTCTCCCATATCATGCAGTAGCAGGTCTGTATAAGGCTGAATGCGCTGATTGGAAATAGCAGGAAAAGTGACATCAACACCTGTTTGTACGACCGGTTTATGGCAAGCCGCACAGTTCATCTGTACAAATAATTCTTTACCTCTTTTCACCTCTGCATTATTTACATCTCTGCGGGCAGGTACCGCCAGCGAGCGCACATAAAATGCTACCGCATGCAGGATACTATCCGGCAATTCAGGGTCATCTGCTTTATCGTCCATCTGCAATTGTCCCCAGCTGCTCTCTTTTGTAAAAATGCTGCTGGTGATACCCATATCCTGGTGGTAAGCGCCGGCTACCTGTGTTATAACAGTTGGCGTATTAGCTTTTAAACCAAAGCGGCCCAATTCTTTTTGTTTACGCTGGGCATTGTACACATAATTGGGGCGGCCGCTTATGCCATCCCCATCTGCATCTCCTTCATCCGCAAAAGACACGATCGTGCTCTCGGGGATATTTTCCAGCAAGCCCAGTCCGAATACCGGTGGTGCCAATCTCGGCGATAAAGAGTAGTTACCTGTCATGGCCACATATGCATTCTGCATTGTGTACACAGGCTTTCTCAGCGTCACTTGTGTACCATCCGCATAGGTCACTACTTCATCTGTATAGGTTATTTGTATCTGCGCTTCGGGCTGCTTGCCAAAAATGGCTACATCCTGTATCTGTCCGCCATAGCCATCCATACCAGCAGGGCCACCAAACTCGTTGTTGCCAGATGTGCTTATGCGGAATAATAACGATGAATTGACCGCTCCTGCAGTTGGCGTGCCTTTACCATCATTGTGGTGGCAGGATATACAGGACACGTTATTGAATACCGGGCCAAGGCCACCGAACATAGGTGCAGGTGCGGTTACAAATGTCTGTTCAAAAGCGGCATCGCCCAGGTCATGCGCATGCTGGTCATTGGCACTGAGGCCAGCCATAGCATGACTGAATGCTTTTGATGTTTCATCAAAAACCGTAGCCAGGCCACCACTCAGCCTTTCATCATACCCTTCTTCACTAAATTGTTCTGCTTTGCGGCACATGGTAAATGCAGCAGAAACAAACGCGACACCCAATATCAGTTTTAGCTTTTTCATCCGGCTATACAGGAAATACGATTGTATTAGTCAGTTATGTTTTGAATGATAAATGGTTTCAATTCTTCATCCAGTGTTGTTCTCAATGCAGCCAGGTTATCCATCACTATCTGCACTTGTGTACGCTGGTTTATTATAGCTACTTCAAAATAGCTGGTAACATTATCGAAAGAGCTGATAGCAGCAGCTATCTGTGATTGTATCTTATTATCCAGTGCTTTATTCCTTAGTGCCACCAGCTCATTTATACCTTTACCATCTTCTTTATACTTGCCCATATACACATTCTGCAGGCCAATGATATTGTTCTTAAAATCGGCAATAGAGTTACCCGAATAAGGCGACTCAACAATAGCCGGGTCTTTCGCATCAAATGGTTCTTTCATTTTTCCTTCACCTACTTCTTCGCAAATAGCGGTTATAGACTCTACTATTGCCAGGTACACTTCCTGCTTCTTTGCATATTTATCGCTTCCGTTGCCGGCTGTTTTTACTTTGTCGGCAAAGTTTTCAGGTGCGGCAGTCCAGCTAAGATATAATGCGTGGCAAGTAGCTTTAAGATCAGTAGCCAGGCTCATCATATATTTCCTCTGGCGGGCAGTGATACTTGCAGCCGTACGGTCGCCATGGTTGCCGAACAGGATATATTCTATAGGGTGAAAACCGCGTAATGATAAAGTTGCATTCTGAATATCTGAAACCTCCAGCGGGTTGGCGCTTGCCAGCAACGAATCCATTTGCACATAATCGGTAGGCCATGTATCCATATTCGGGTCATAATCATTGTCCTCTACCGGCCCAAACAGGAACCCTTCACATTGCTCCCATACGGTACGCATATTTTTCCATGCAGTCCGGGCTGTATTCAGGTTTGTTTCAGAGGCATTGGCATTCAATGCATCCAGCGAACTGTAGAGGGCTACAGAAGCATCATCCAGGTCTTTATACCCTGCTACCGCTACTTTATTAGTAAAATCTGTAAGCACGGTTTGCTTCAGCGTAATGAAATCTTCCGTAGTGGTAGTTGAATTATTGTCTTTGTCTTTTTTACAGGCACCTAATAATACGATTACAGATGCGATTGCTAAAATGCTACGTTTCATGATCCTATTCTTCGTTGTTTAATATTGTTATCAAAACAGATGTTTCGTTTACGGTAGTAGGGTAAGTGGTTAAAGGTATCTCTGCCGGCCCTTTGGTCACTGCACCGGTTTTATCAAATTCACTGCCGTGCTGGCTGCAGCGGAAACCCTCGCCCGTAATGGTCAGCTGGTTATCCATATGCGTGCACTTCATCAGCAGTGCAGTATAAGTACTATCTTCTTCTTTGTGCAGAGCTATATCGTAATAAGTACCTTTTATTCTTACAAATTGCAAGGTGCTTTCTTCAAACAGGCTCAATGGTATCTCCGCCTGGTTGTTCTCATTAAGTGTTGTTTTAAACACTTTATTTTTTGCAGCGGCCAGCGCGGGCAAAGCAGAGAACATGCTTCCCGTTGCTGCCAGCAGGCAAAAACTACAGCTTGCTTTTAAGAACGTACGACGCTGCATATTAGAAAGAATAGCCTACACCAATGTTCAACAATGAATTATTCTGCCTGTAAGGGAGTGCGTTCGGCGCGGGGTTAACGATAAGCGCTGAATTCTGCACACCTGTATGCACCAGCCTTACATCGGCCTTAATACATACATTGGGAATAGGCAAATAGCTGATACCGGCTATTAAATGCGATTGCTTAATGGTACCATCATATATAGCCTCTGGAGGTGCAGGTATAGCAGAATTAAGGTCTATTACTTCATAGCGGCCGAAAGTAACCATCTGTCCCAGTTTGGGGTTTATTAGATGGAACCAGTCATACCCCAACTCGCCGTAAGCACCATACATAGTATTAGCCAGGTTTTTAGCATAGGCGCGGTTTATTTTATCTGCATCGGGCAATGCGATATAGGCCCCGAGTATTTTGGCAGAGAAACCATCCTGTGCAAATTGCACATTGGCCTCGCCCAGGTAAACAGGCGTACCGAATGCACCGCTGTTCAGGCCAAGGCTATCAGCACCACGTTTGCTCAACCCCGTGCTGCCACCCATGTAGCCCGATACCTGGAATTTGAAATGATCCCAGTTATACTGCAGGGCTGCCGTTACCGCAAGGTTGTTGGCCATCGCATTGCTGCCCTCTGCCCTGCCGCCGCGGATGCCGGTGCCATGTTCAAAACCCTCTGCATTCAGCCCGTTCATTACAGCTATGCTATAGTTAAGAGGTGCATTATTTAAAGAGCCGTAGAACCCTATACCCAACTCGCGCCATGTGGCAGGTATAACATAAGTCTCTACCAGCGGGCGTTCTACACCATTGAAGTTTACCGGCAAGTGGTTCTCATTCAGTATACCTATACGCGGAATGAACAAACCGGCAACGATATACTGTTTAGGATTCAGGTTGAATTTTAAAAAGGCTTGCTCCATAGCTATCTCGCCCTTTTCTTCCATACCGGCTACCAGCGCATTTTCAATCTCCATTTCGGAAAAGAATGCAATGCGCGAATTGAACTGGTGGCCTATAAATAATACAGCGCGTTCCAGACTGGCCTTAGACTGGCCCTGGTTAAAATCGCGCTGGTAATAAGCACTACCGTAACCGGAAATAACTGTTTTACTTTTGGAGATACCTGTATGCAGAGAATCTTCGTTGGTAAGTATTTGTTGCTGCGCCAGCGTACGAAACTGTGCCTGTGCGCTTATGCCTATAGATAGAATAGCTAATAAAATGATAATCCTTTTCATAGAATTTTCTAAAATGTCCGCGAAACTATGGGCATAAAAGAACTATCATTATCAAAATCGGGAAAAACTGGAATGCAAAAGAGCTGGCAATTTAAATTATCAATATTTTTATAGTATATCTTCATAGAGATGAAATACATTACACATAGAGGCGCTATTTTTATTTATATTATCTTATTCTTTATAACAACTAAAACTACTGCACAGGTTGTACCACCTGCACGTATTACAGATTGGTCTAAAGCAGGCTTGCAGGATTCTGTGCCGGTTTACAGCAATGTGCTGAATATTATGAACTATGGCGGGGATAATACAGGGCTGATACCCAATGACCTGGCTTTCCTGGCAGCCTTGCTGGCATTAAATAACCACGCAGGCACCATATACTTTCCCGCAGGTAATTACCTGTTCAGTCAAACCATATTGCTGCCTGACAGCACTGTTATAAAAGGAAATGGTAAAGACCAGACCAGGCTACTGTTTGATCTAAATGGCAGCCCGCAAAACATGATCGATATAAAGGGGATTAAAGGTTCAGCAGTTTGGAATATCAGCCAGCCCGTTTTTAGAAATGATACTGTACTCACTTTATCGAACACAAACAACCTGAATGCGGGAGATTGGATACAGTTATTCTGCAATGACAATAACCTTATTACTTCTTCATGGGCTAATAATACCGTTGGCCAGGTCCTGCAAGTAAAAAAGATCGCCGGGAATGATATAACGGTAGACGGCCCCATCCGAAGAAGCTATACAAGCGCTTCAACACCCCAGCTTATAAAGCTTACGCCGGTAAAAGGAGCAGGGATAGAATGCCTGTATATGGAACGGATAGATAGTACAGCCCAGCAAACTTCCAATATCAGCTTTACAAATGCAGTCTATTGCTGGACGATCGGTATAGAAAGCAACCAGGCCAATTTTGCACATATAGAACTCACCCGCTCTGCACACATACTGGTACGCGGCAATTATTTTCACCACGCTCATGGTTACGGTGGCAACGGGCAGGGTTATGGTGTAGCTGTACAATATACCAGCGGCGACTGCCTTATTGAAAACAATATTTTCGAACACCTGCGCCATTCTATGTTACTGCAGGCAGGTGCCAACGGAAATGTATTTGGCTACAATTATTCTACAGACCCTTACTGGAACGAACCGCCACTGCCGGTAAATGCTGCCGGTGATGCGGTACTGCACGGAAACTATCCTTATCTCAATTTATTTGAAGGCAATATCCTGCAAAATATTGTTGTAGATAATTCGCATGGTATAAACGGCCCCTTCAACACCTTCTTCCGCAATGCAGCATTATTGTATGGTATTTACCAAAACACCAATCCTCCTACGGACAGTATGAATTATATAGGCAATGAAATAACGAATAATGGACCCTTAATGGGTAATTACAGTCTTACCGGAGCAGGTCATTTTGAATACGGCAATAATAAATTGGGTACACTGATACCTGCCAATAGCTTTAACCTGCATGAATATTCTTTATACCTCGCGCAGCCGCCACGTTTTTGGCAGGCAAATATTCCCTGGCCTAATATAGGTGTACCGTACCCCTTTGATACGGCAAATAACCCTGCCCGTTCCAGATACACCACGGTTAAAACTGATTGCACAGCTAACCCTGGCTATACAGGATTGCCTGCTGAAATTGAAGAAGAACCCTATAATAAAGATGTGATGCTGTACCCTAACCCGGCCAACGAAACCATAACCATATTGCTGTCGGAAAATAGCGTATACAAAAACGGGGAACTGTCTGTTTCAGATATTCAAGGGCAGCCGGTTCTTACTGAGCTCGTTTCATCAGTGCAGGTAAAAATCAGGGTCAGCCCATGGCCGCGTGGCATTTATATTATCAGGCTAAACGGGAAAACCGGCAATACCTATACCGGAAAGATAGCTTTGCAGTAAGGTTTAATTGTATTTACGCTTCCATATTTTATACCACTTGCGGTTTACAGGATAGCTGCGGTGCGATGTGGCATTGTTAAATACCAAGGCTACCAGCAACAGTATAATGACACCTGAAAGTACGGGACTTAATACGTATATATATCCCAGGCTCTTGATCTTTTCAGAGCCTATATTGGCAATAAGGGCCGTAGCGCCACCCGGCGGGTGCAGTGTTTTGGTTACCTGCATCAGTACAATGGAGGTTGATACCGCCAACGCACTTGCCAGCCATACTTCATTAGGTACCACGTAGTGTACCGTAACACCCACCAGCGCTGAAATGACATGTCCTCCTATAAGGTTGCGCGGCTGGGCCAGCGGGCTATTGATAACACCATATATAAGAACGGACGATGCGCCGAAAGAACCTATAAGAAACAGGTTGTCATAAGCAGTAAAGTACTTGCTGCTGATAAACCCGATAATACCAATACCGAAAAACGACCCCAGGAAGGTCCATATATGTTCACGCGTATCTACCAGTGTTTCCTTGTAGAGCACCAACCGGGCCACCCGCATAGTACGTTTTATATGTTTTTTCATAAAAAGCTTGCGAAAATAGGTATTAAAACGAAGGATTGTGCCGGATGCAGCGTCTAACAATTTACAAACACCTAATTATGCGCATTACAAAAGTTCCCGGTCTTTGCCTGCTGTCCTGTATCTTGCTTACCTATTCCTGTAAAAAGGAAAAGAATACTCTGTCTCCTGCGCCAGGTACAGACACTACCATGCAGTATACCGCTGTACAAGCAACCTTTGGAAACAATATAGACCTGAAGCACCTGCAGAACTATGCTTCGCAAACAAGGCCCGGATATATTACCAAAGACAATTCGGGCTCCACGCCCATTACAGATGCTGGAGCTACGCTGGGACGCGTACTATTTTATGACAAGAACCTTTCTGTAACCAATACTATTGCCTGCGCAAGCTGCCATAAACAGGAGTTGGCCTTTGGCGATAACGCTTTACTGAGCCCGGGTGCAAATGGCACTACTGCACGCCACGCCATGCGGCTGGTAAATGCACGCTTTTCGCAGGAAATGAAATTCTTTTGGGACGAAAGGGCTACAAGCCTGGAAAGCCAGACGACCCAACCTATACAAAACCATAATGAAATGGGTTATAGCGGTCAAAGCGGTGATAAAAACCTCGATGACCTTATCAACAAACTGGAGCAAATAAATTATTACAAAGAGCTTTTCGCATTTGTATATGGCGATGATAAAATAACTGAGGCCCGTTTGCAAAATGCCCTGTCTCAATTTGTGCGCAGCATACAATCTTTCGATTCAAAATTCGATGCAGGGCTAGCCCAGGTCAATAACCTGAACCAGGACTTCCCCAATTTTACGGCGCAGGAAAACGCCGGCAAGCGACTATTTTTAGCACCACCTCCCGGCGCACCGGGCGCCACAGTTACAGGTGCAGGCTGCCAGGCATGTCACAGGGCACCCGAATTTGATATAGATCCCAATACCCGCAACAACGGCATTGTTACAATTGCCGGCAATACCGCAGCAATAGATATTACAAATACCCGTGCTCCATCTTTAAGAAACATCGTAAATGCTAATGGCATTGTGAATGGCCCTTTTATGCATGATGGCAGCAAAGCCGACCTGCCCGCTGTTATCAACCATTATAATCTTATCCCCGTAACACCCGGCAATACCAATCTTGACCCGAGATTAACGCCAGCCGGCCAGCCTCAAAACCTGCAGTTAACCGCACAGCAAAAAAATGCGTTGGTAGCATTCCTATCTACATTAGGAGGTATCGATGTTTATACCAATAGCAAATGGTCAAACCCATTCAAATAGAAAAGAGCCATTGAACAATGGCTCTTTTTTCTGCATTTGTCTTTTTGAAACGTTTGTCTATTAAGCAGGGTATTATTATAGGAACTTTGTCAATACTTCTTTCACCTTGCCCGGCAGTTCGGTGGTGCTTACTTTATTATTGCTCCAGTCTTTCCACAAGGCAGTAAAATAATCTCCCAATATTTTATCATCTACTTTCGATTTAACAGTTATCTTATCTGTTGCAGATAAGTATTGCTGCCATTGGTCACGCACTACCGTCCAGAAAGCGCCATTCTTTTTCCACCATTTTTTTCCTGTCTCACATTCCTTATCTTCTACACGGTAATAAGTATTATAGCCTTTTTCCAGGACTATGAGCTTATCGCCCTTATCTGTTCTGAGTATTTTATCATTGTCTTGTTCGTGTACATAGCCTTCTGCAGTAAGCATTATGCGGTTACGCCTTTTAAGAATATTATAATCGCTGCGTGTTGTGTACTCGCGGCGGGGTAAAGGGGCATCAGCTGTGCTTTCCCAAAATATCTTTCCATCGTTTTCCATCCATTGGCTGATTCCCTGGTAGCGCGGCTCATCATTTACCTCCCATACGGTTTGGGTCCATGCTTTTTTTACAGCAGTAGCAGGAAGTTGCTTTTTATTCCATTCTTTGCTGCCGGCGTATTCATACAACACGGGTGATTCATATAACCATTCCTCGCGCCAGTGTTTTATGATCATGGTATCGTTTATCAGCAACAAATGCTGCAATACCACTTTCTTATCTGTGTTCTCCAGCGGCAGTACCAGTTCCATGGCATTCATATCTTCCCGGTCATGGTATTTATACTTTATATCGGGCGAAAAAGTTTCCGCGTATTTATAGTTTACAGAGAAGCAACCGCATAGCTTATCTACATTTTTCTTTCCGGTAGCATCCTGCGCATAAGTAGCCGTAGTAAACAGTATAGTCGCTATTGCTATTGGAATGTAATTCTTAGTCATTTGTTTTCGTTATTTGTCTTCGTTTAGGATGGCACAAAACAAGACATTATCATGACATTGGGTTTTCAATTTTGGAAAACAGAATTTTCATTTTCAGGAATTTTAATCTTCCTATAACGCTGCATTACATGTATATGACAAATAATGACTGAAACCCAAATACCTTCGGCAAAAGCTATTGAGATGAATAAGATGGTAGCAGAACCGGAAATAGAATTTTGCTTTTTTAAGGCCATACATGCCGGCAGTAAACTATACTTCTGTGACTTTCACAGGGTTAGCTACCAGGATGGTAGCGTAGAATACAAAGTAACCCTTCAATCTAATTGTCACGAAGATATAATTGCAGATATTTGCCCTATACCCGGCAAAGACTGGCAAATAACACAATCGAATATAGTGATACCTCCTGACATCCAATTGCAACTGGTAGGCGTAATACAGGATGAACTGGAGAAATAAGGTTATTTTCTCTCAAGTAATTCAATGGTATAGTAGAGTAAATCTTTAGAACCATAATTGAAATGCCCGGGTACGACAATAGCCGCATCGGGAAAGGACCTGAGTACATTTTTTACCGTCTTCGGCCATGCTTTCAAATTTGCATCTTCCGTATAACCCAGGTTTTGCGCTTTTGCATCCTTCACAAGACAGCCACCGAACAAGACTTTTTCAGCAGGCAGCCACACCACAATATTATCACGGGTATGACCTTCACCCGGGTATTTACACAACACCTTTTTGTCGCCAATATTTAACCAAAGCGAATCTTTGAAACCGGATGACGGATGAGCACGCTTATGCTTTTTTGCTTCTTCTAATGTCTTATCCGAGCAATAAGATGTAAGCCCGGCTTTATTTATAGCATCTATACCGCCCATACGGTCTTGCTGGTGCCAATGCGTTACCACAACTGCTTTTACATCTGCATGCTGTGTGTTTTTTATCCAGCCCAGCAAACTATCCACTATCCCGGCGCCATCCGGTGCATCTACCAGCAAGGCTTCATTGCCTGCTATATATATAAGGCCATTGGAAGGAAACTCAAAATTGGAGCAAGTGTAAATGTATGCGCCGGAACCCAGTGACTGTAGTGTAATATATTTGCCTAAATGCGTTAGTTGCTGCGACTGGCAGAGACCGCTCATTGTGTTGAACAAAAACAGGCATATAATTGATATTGTCCTCAACATAAGTTTTGACTATTGTAATAGTAAAGAATTTATCCCCTTGGCAATAATAAGACAAAACTAATAACAATAAAATGCCTCGTTGCGACCGGCACAACGAGGCATAACAATAGTTCTAAATTTATCTTTCCAATTGCCTGCTCATCTCAGGCTGCTTTACCGGAAGTACAATAGTAAATGTGGCGCCTTCATTGGGTTTTCCGTTAGCATAAATATACCCGTTGTGTTTTTCGACTATTTTCTTGCAAATGGAAAGACCAATACCGGTCCCTTCAAATTTCTCGAAAGTATGCAGCCGCTTGAATATGACAAATATCTGGTCGGCATACTGATCTTCAAAGCCTATACCGTTATCTTGTACCGTTATCCTGAAATAGCTCTCATCGTATTTATCATAGCTGATACCGGGGATATACATACCCTTGGTCTTTTCAGCATTGATAGTAATTTCCGGCAATTTATTTTCCCCGCTAAACTTCAGCGCGTTGCTTATCAGGTTTTGAAACAATTGTCTTAGCTGCTCTGGAATACCATATAATTTGGGCAAAGGCCCGATTTTAAATACCGCCTGTTTCTGCATTTCAGGCATATCTATCTCGTTAAGAATATCATTCACCAGGCCACCCAGGTCTACTTCGCTGCACACACCCTCATCTGCGGCAGAGCGCGAAAAATTCAGCAGGTTTTTGATCAAGGCCTGCATACGTGTCGACGCTTTTACGATCCTGTCTAAAAAATCCTGCCCGCTATCATCCAGCAATCCGCTGTATTTATCCTGCAATATCTTACCAAACAATATGATCTTGCGTATAGGTTCCTGCAGATCGTGCGAGGCCACGAAAGCATAGCGCTCCAGTTCCTGGTTGGTAGCCTTCAACTGTGCTATATTTTCTATTAGTTGCTTATTCAGCACATTTACCTTATTCTCCGATATTCTTTTCTCTTCAATCTCTTTTTCCAGCCGCTTGTTTGCCGCCATCAGTTTTTGTTCCTGTATTAGCAGCTCGTTATTTTTCTTATACAGTTCTACAAACACAGCCACCTTTGCCCTCAGCAGTTCAGGATTGATAGGTTTATAGATATATTCTACACCGCCTAACTGGTAACCCTTAAAAATGCTATCGTCTTTATGGTCGTTAGCAGTGATAAAGATGATAGGTATATGCTTGAGCTTATCCCTGTCATATATCATTGCAGCTGTTTCAAAACCATTCAGGTCGGGCATTTGCACGTCCATTAGTATCAGGGTAAAGTCCTGCTCTTTCAACAATATCTTCAGCGCCGACCTGCCGGAGTTTGCTTTTACAATGGTATAGTTATCCTTCTCTAAAATGGTTTCTATCGAAAAAAGATTATCCTCCCTGTCATCAACTACAAGTAGTTTAATGTTAGGATTGTATATTATGGTTTCATTACTATGAGACATTTGTAACAGAGTTCTTTAATATTTATACAACCATACGCGCATTAAAGATAACAACTGGTCAATTTTCAATGGCTTGGTTATATAATCAGACGCACCCGCTTCTATACATTTTTCCCTGTCTCCTTTCATGGCTTTTGCCGTTACTGCTATGATGGGAAGATTAGAGTTTTTATGTTCGCGGCGTATCTTTTGTGTTGTTTCATAACCGTCCATTTCAGGCATCATTATATCCATCAGCACCATATCTATATTGCTATGGTCGTTCAATATATTAATAGCTTCCTGCCCGCTTTCTGCTGTAATAGTATTGATACTGTATTTTTCAAATGCCGTGGTCAGGGCGAAAAGATTACGTACATCATCATCTACCACCAATATATTCTTGGCGGCCAATACATCTTCTTTCAATCTCAGGTTTTCAATAATCTTTTTCTTTTCTGGTAGCAGGTCCTTATGGTTCAGGTGCAGGTGCATAATAGTTTCTTCCAGCAACAGGTCTATTGAATTCACGCTCTTCAGTATCACCCTATTTGCATATTGTTTCAGTTGGGTTTTCTCTTTGTCCGAAAAATCCCTGGCTGAATAAATAATAATTGGCATCATCAGCATCTTACGCGCTGCGCTTATTTCCATGATAAAATCCAGCCCGCCTATATCCGGCAGCATATAGTCAACTATTACACAATCGTAATTATACTCGTGCATCAACCTGAGCGCGTCGGTTCCGGTAGCAGCGATAGTAATATCTATCAGGTTGCCGTTATCCAGCATTTTAGCTATTTGCGATGAATCAATTTCATTGTCTTCTACCACCAGTACTTTCTTCGGAGTACGCAGATTAAACTCAGCAATATCACTGAACAAAAGTGTTAAAGCATCTGTCTTCAAAGGCTTTAAATGGAAACTACGCGCACCCCGCTTCATAGCCAGTATACGGTTCTCTTCGCCAGATATAAGATGCACCGGTATATGCCTGAAATTCATATCATTTTTAAACAGATCCAGTATTTTCCAGCCGCTCGCATCGGGTAGTTTTACATCCAGTGTCACAGCAACGGGCATATATTTGTTTACTAGTTCAAAAACATTACTGAAACCCGTAGCCACCACCACTTTCAGGTTATGCTCATGTGCTTTGTCTATCATTATTTTGGCAAAGCGTATATCATCTTCTATCACCAATACTACCTTATCTGTGTTCAGGATATTGTTGCGGTCATCGCCGGCTTCGTTGATTATCTCATTGAGGCCTTCCATATCTCTTTCGGGCAGCTTGATCGTAGGTACACTTTGTATAGAAAGCTTTTCATCGTTTTGTGCCAGTTCATACTCGCTGATGATGAGAGAGCTTTGCTTTTCCTTCTTAAGTATCTCAGCATTGTACTCAATAGGCAGGTATAGGGTAAATGTACTTCCGCGTCCTGCTTCGCTTTCCAGTTCTATAGAACCGCCTAACAGGTCGGCCAGGCCACGACTGATAGACAAGCCCAGGCCGGTACCACCGTATTTACGGCTGGTAGAACCTTCAGCCTGCTGGAATGCTTCAAATATGATGCTTTGCTTGTCCTTTGAAATACCAATGCCGGTATCCTTTATCTCAAATGCTACTACCTGTTTTGCTTTGTCTAAGCTCGGCACATTGCCTTTCCAGGTTTTATTGGCTTCAAATACGCGGAGTTTAACTTCACCCTTATCCGTAAATTTAAAAGCATTGGAAAGCAGGTTCTTTAATATCTGGTTCAGGCGCTGTATATCTGTTTCTATTATTTCCGGCAGGGTCTCGTCCAGTTCTATGCTAAAGCGCAGGTTTTTATTTTCAGACACGTGCTTGAAGGTGGTTTCCACAAATGAAGTGATCTCGTGGAAGCGCACATTGATAAAGTCTGCAGAGATATAACCTGACTCGATCTTGGAAAGGTCGAGGATATCATTAATAAGCTGTATCAGGTCATCGCCGCAACTGTGAATGGTTTTCGCATAACGTACCTGCTTTTCATTAAGGTTACCCTCGTGGTTCTCAAAAAGCTGTTGTGCCAATATCAGCAGGGAGTTCAGCGGAGTACGCAGCTCGTGCGACATGTTTGCCAGGAATTCTGATTTGTACTTCGATGTAAGCTGCAATTGCTCTGCCTTTTCTTCCAGCGATTTACGGGCTTCTTCTACTTCCTTGTTCTTGTTCTCTACTTCTTCTTTTTGTTTTACCAGCAAGTGGGCTTTATCCTGTAGCTCTTCATTCGTTATCCTCAATTCATCTGTCAGCGATTGCGATTGTTCCAGCAGGTGCTCTGTTCTTGAGTTGGTCTCGATGGTATTCAGCACTATACCGATACTTTCTGTAAGCTGACCCAGGAAGTCTAAGTGTGTTTCACTGAATACTTCAAATGAGCCCAGCTCAATTACCGCTTTGATCTCTTTTTCAAACAATACCGGCAGCACGATCAAATTCAATGGGGCAGCCTCGCCCAGCCCTGAATTTATTTTCACATAATCAGAAGGAACGTTGGTGAGTAATATACGTTCTTTTTCCAAAGCACACTGTCCAACCAGCCCCTCACCCAGTACAAACTGCTTGCTGATATTCAGCTCATCTTTATAAGCGTATGCCGCAAATAATTTCAGCATACTGCTTTCAAAATTCTCATCCTGCTCAAGGATGTAGAACATACCATATTGTGCATTTACCACCTGCGCCAGCTCAGACAGGATACGGCGTGTTACCGTATTCAGGTCTTTTTGTCCCTGCAGCATTTGCGTAAACTTAGCCAGGTTCGATTTCAGCCAGTCCTGCTCCTGGTTACGGAGTGTTGTTTCTTTCAGGTTGGCGATCATCTGGTTGATGGTATCTTTCAGTTCTTCTACCTCACCTTTCGCATCCACACGTATCATACGGGTAAGGTCACCTTTTGTTACGGCAGAAGCCACTTCGGATATGGCGCGCACCTGCGTGGTAAGATTTTCCGCCAGCTGGTTCACGTTCTCTGTCAGGTTCTTCCATATACCCGATGCACCCGGCACGTTTGCTTGTCCGCCGAGCCTTCCTTCTACACCTACCTCTCGCGCCACGGTGGTTACCTGGTCGGCAAACACGGCCAGCGTATCTATCATTTCATTAATGGTATCTGTTAGCTGCGCTACTTCCCCGCGGGA
The DNA here is from genome assembly GCA_024508935.1 of Flavipsychrobacter sp. GTDB lineage: Bacteria > Bacteroidota > Bacteroidia > Chitinophagales > Chitinophagaceae > Polluticoccus. Next base: position 31,484 of record JANINW010000062.1, read on the forward strand.
GCTGATAGATAATTTCTGTTTCAGGTTACCTGTTGCCACCGATGTTACCACTTTGGCAATACCACGCACCTGGCCGGTAAGGTTCGATGCCATCATGTTCACAGAATCGGTAAGATCTTTCCAGGTGCCACCCACGCCTTTCACCTCTGCCTGGCCACCCAGTTTACCCTCTGTACCTACTTCCCGCGCCACACGCGTTACCTCGTAGGCAAAAGAGTTCAGCTGGTCCACCATCGTATTGATGGTATTCTTCAGGTCAAATATCTCGCCTTTTACATCAATCGTTACTTTTTTGGAAAGGTCACCGCCCGCAACCGCTTTTGTTACTTCGGCGATATTACGCACCTGCGATGTAAGGTTACCCGTCATATTATTTACCGAATCGGTAAGATCTTTCCAGGTACCGGCAACACCTGGTACGAAAGCCTGCCCACCCAGCTTACCATCGGTACCTACCTCGCGCGCCACACGCGTTACCTCTGAGGCAAAGGCGCGCAACTGGTCCACCATGGTATTCAGTGTTTCTTTCAATTGCAATATCTCTCCGCGTACATCCACTGTTATTTTACGAGACATATCGCCGTTCGCCACGGCAATGGCCACATCAGCAATGTTACGCACCTGGTCTGTCAGGTTACCAGCCATCTGGTTCACAGAGTCGGTAAGGTCCTTCCAGGTACCGGCAACACCCGGCACGTGGGCCTGTCCACCAAGCTTACCTTCTGTACCCACCTCGCGCGCCACACGCGTTACTTCCGATGCAAAGGCTCGCAATTGCTCCACCATCGTATTGATAGTGTTCTTCAATTCGAGGATCTCGCCTTTTACATCCACTTCAATTTTACGGGAAAGGTCTCCATTCGCTACCGCCGTAGTTACTTCCGCAATATTACGCACCTGGCCCGTAAGGTTCGATGCCATTTTATTTACCGAATCGGTAAGATCTTTCCAGGTACCACCCACACCCGGCACGTCTGCCTGGCCACCCAGCTTACCTTCCGAACCTACTTCACGTGCCACACGCGTTACTTCCGAACCGAAAGAGTTCAACTGGTCCACCATTGTATTGATGGTATTCTTCAATTCAGATATTTCACCTTTTACATCCACGGTAATTTTACGGGAAAGGTCACCCTTCGCCACCGCAGTCGTCACCTCGGCAATGTTACGCACCTGCGCCGTCAGGTTGCTGGCCATTTGGTTCACCGAATCGGTAAGATCTTTCCAGGTACCACCCACGCCCTGCACTTTCGCTTGTCCTCCCAGCTTACCTTCTGTACCCACTTCCAGTGCCACACGGGTTACTTCTGATGCGAAAGAGTTGAGCTGATCCACCATCGTATTGATGGTCTTTTTCAGGTCAAGGATCTCGCCCTCTACGTTCACCGTAATTTTTTTTGACAAGTCACCTGTTGCCACGGCCGTTGTTACCTCGGCAATGTTACGCACCTGTGCCGTCAGGTTGCTGGCCATCTGGTTTACCGAATCGGTAAGGCCCTTCCATACACCACCCACCCCTTTCACTTTCGCCTGTCCCCCCAGTTTACCTTCCGTACCTACTTCCAGCGCCACACGTGTTACTTCCGATGCAAAAGAGTTCAACTGGTCCACCATCGTATTGATGGTATTCTTCAGCTCAAGAATTTCACCTTTCACATCCACCGTAATTTTCTTCGAAAGGTCACCTTTCGCCACGGCCGTTGTTACATCGGCAATGTTACGCACCTGCGCCGTCAGGTTACTGGCCATCTGGTTCACACTATAAGTAAGATCTTTCCATACGCCACCTACACCTTTTACCGTTGCCTGCCCACCCAGCTTACCTTCGGAACCTACCTCCCGTGCCACACGCGTTACCTCCGAACCGAATGAGTTCAGCTGATCCACCATGGTATTGATGGTATTCTTCAGTTCAAGGATCTCTCCCTGTACTGCCACCGTAATTTTCTTTGACAAGTCGCCATTTGCCACAGCTGTCGTTACTTCCGCAATATTCCGCACCTGCCCTGTAAGGTTACCAGCCATCTGGTTTACCGAATCGGTAAGGTCTTTCCATACACCACCTACGCCTTCCACTGTTGCCTGTCCGCCCAGCTTACCTTCAGAGCCTACCTCGCGCGCCACACGCGTTACTTCCGAACCGAATGAGTTCAATTGGTCCACCATCGTATTGATGGTATTTTTCAGTTCCAGTATTTCACCCTGCACATCCACGGTAATCTTTTTCGACAAGTCACCGTTTGCCACCGCCGTTGTTACCTCGGCAATATTCCGCACCTGTGCCGTCAGGTTACTACCCATCTGGTTCACAGAGTCAGTCAGGTCCTTCCATACACCAGCCACACCTTTTACTTTTGCTTGCCCGCCCAGCTTACCTTCCGAACCTACCTCGCGCGCCACACGGGTTACCTCGGCAGAGAAAGAGTTCAGCTGGTCCACCATCGTATTGATGGTATTTTTCAATTCAGATATCTCGCCTTTTACGTCCACGGTAATCTTACGGGAGAGATCACCCTTCGCCACCGCCGTTGTTACCTCGGCAATATTACGCACCTGGCCTGTAAGGTTCGATGCCATCTGGTTTACAGAGTCGGTAAGGTCCTTCCAGGTACCGGCCACACCTTTTACCTGCGCCTGGCCACCCAGCTTACCTTCTGTACCTACTTCCAGTGCCACACGGGTTACTTCTGAAGAAAAAGAGTTGAGCTGGTCCACCATCGT
>JANINW010000062.1:34230-67507 GCA_024508935.1 Flavipsychrobacter sp.
CTCCCTTGGCCACGGCCGTTGTTACCTCGGCAATATTACGCACCTGCGCCGTCAGGTTGCTGGCCATCTGGTTTACGGAATCGGTCAGGTCTTTCCATACACCACCTACACCTTTTACCTTAGCCTGTCCACCTAACTTACCTTCCGTACCTACTTCCAGCGCCACACGGGTCACTTCCATAGAGAACAGGTTCAGCTGTTTCACCATGTCATTCACCTCTTTGGCAATACGGGCAAATTCTCCCTGCAGCACGTGGTCGCCTATCTGCATCGGCATTTCCTGCGAGAGGTTACCTTTTGCCACAGAGCTGATAACCCCAGCTATCTCAATAGTAGGGTGTACCAGGTCTGATATAAGTGTATTCAGCGAATCAACACCTGTACTCCAGGACCCTCGGGCAAATGGCACATCGATACGGTGGGTAAGTTTACCGCTCTTACCAATGGTATCACTGGCACGGGTAAACTCCTGCGTCATCCTTTGGTTGAGAGAGATTATATCATTCAGGGCATCGCATATCTTACCGCTGATGCCCACCTCATCTATCGGCATGCGCACATCGAAATTCCCATTGCGAACATCAGTCAACACATTTAGCAATTGGCGATATAGTTCTTCAGACGGGAGCGTTGATGAAACCAGGTGGGGAGAGATATCCGGTTTGGCCTTATTAGGTTTGGGCCTTTGTTTGGCTTTAGCGGGCAAGGTTATAGATTCCAGCGCTGCGCCGGAGCCCATGTCTTCTGAATTACCATTTTCGGTACTCATAGCAGGTAGTGTGTGAATGTGAATAATAAATGCCGGGAACGATCAGCCTTTCTATAACAAGTAAAACTTTTTTAAGTTTTAACAAGTCTATATGATTTGGCGAACTGCCCAAACACTTTATCCACTAAAAAACCATGCCATCGGCGTCGCTAATTGATTATCAGCTCCTCTTCACCTTGTGATGCACACGTGGAATCGTATTGAGATATGCAAAGATGGCGTCGGCTTCAGCATCTGTAAGCTGGAAGGCTTCCATTGGCGGCCTCAATGAACGGTTGCCCGGAGCCTTGGCATGTTGCACAGCACGCCTGAAGTCTGCCTTGGAATAAGCACCAATGCCGGTCTCATAATCCAGTGTGATATTCGCTCCCCTTATTTTCCCGCCACCCGGCTTTTTAAATTTAGCCCCACCTGCCAGGTAGCCTTTTGTTTTTTCAGGGTATAAATAGTTAAGAGAAATAGCCTTTTTAGAATGACAATGAAAACACCCGATATTGTCAACTAAATAGCGCCCTAATTCTACTTCTGTTTGAGGATGTGGAATACTTTGCCTGTAAGGCTGTGGTTTGCCGATCACGTGCAATGACCATTTTCCCAGAAAGTTCAGCTTTGTATGACCGGCCACCGTATCAGTTGGGGCTGCATGCCCCTTTCCAGCCCTCAGATAGGCAAGGATATCCCTGATGTCCTTATCAGACATATTCGGGCGCAACATATAAGGCACGAAGTGACCATCTCTCTTAATACCTGTGCGTAGCAGGTAGGCCAGTTCCGCATCTGAATAACGAGGAACAGGGCTATATTTTTTTGAAGCAGTAAGATTTGCTGAATATACTTTACCGGCAATTTTAGGCATATCATCCATTTTTCTTCCCATGAGCCGCCCCGTTGAAGCCACATAGTGACACCCTCCACAAGAACTCATGACCAACCTTTCTCCGTGAGCTATATCTGCTTTACCTGCATCAACTGCAAAGGAATGATTTGTGGTGGGATAAGTAGACCTGCATGAAATAACAGCATATACCGGCAGGCATAATAACAGCCCAACCTTTATCATTTTTGCAAATCCTGGCTTCATGGCATTTGTTTTTTCTTACCGCATATAAAAACATGCCATGATTTGAATGGTTTCGGCGGTATAGATTTTTCTGCTATTACCGGAAAAGAGATTATATGAAATCACAGAACGTAAATCACAACGCGAATAATGTGCGTACAAATCCCAAAGCTTCACAATCGGGCGGAAAAAGACCGGACACCCGCGATAACCTGGATAGCCGCAAAAATGAAGAACAGGATTTTAAGGGAGATGATATGACGCACAACGAAAAAGAGACCAAAGAGAAGAAACACAAACACCATTAAAAAAATAAAGGCTGCACATGCAGCCTTTATTTTTTGTTGAAGACATCTAAACACTACGGCCTGGACCTTGGTGCCGTGTCTCCATATGTATGTGCAGGCTTCGTTTTACGAAAGCGCTTATCGTCCAGGTTCAGGGGTTCAGGGGTGGCCACGTCAGAATTATACTGCCCTGTTTTAGCAAGTCCCGATTTAGGTGAAGTAGTTGCACCACCGGACACAGCTCCTTTGCTGCTACTTCCGGCATTGCCGCCTGAATTGCCGGCATTACCATTAGCATTATTGCTATTCATATTCGCACCTCCTCCTGTATTATTGCTGGCGCCATTATTATTATCAGCAGGTGCCTGCCCCATCGTCGTGTCAGCAGGTGTATTATTTATCATTCCATCCTGGGGCATAGTATCGGCAGGTGCAATTGTGGTGTCTGCCATATTGCCTTCATGGTCTGCATTATTGTTGCCGCACGACCATAACAGCAATGTGCAGCCCAATATTAATGATATCCTTTTCATAGTCGTTTTTGCTTATTCAAGAAAAAATGATGCCATAGCCATTAAGATTTTATTATACGCGTTCAAAACAATAACAGTTATTGGCTTAAATTTTATGGGCGGTTAATATATGCTGCTGCAACAGATCATATCACTTTTTCTTTTGGCTATACCTATAGCCTGTATATCGTGGACTGTGACCAAAGAAGAAGTTTTCCGGGAACCACGAACGTATTGTATAGACAAAAGCAAAAATTGCAAGACCATTATAGCGCGCAAATTCTTTTACCTTTTTACCTGTGAATATTGTTTCAGCCACTATGTAACTATCCTGATGCTGATACTAACAAAATTTACGCTTTACCTGCCCGACTGGAGAGGCTATATTATTGCAGGTTTTTCCCTGGTATGGATAGCCAATACCTATATGAGCCTGTATAGCCTTTTGCGCACCGATATAAAAGTAGAACGGATAGATGCTACTATTAAGGAACAGGAGCTTAACAATAAACAATAAATACATTAGAAGGGGTAACCGATACCGAGGTTAAGTACCAGGTTGTTCTTTCTCCATGTAGGGTCTCCGAAGTTTATCTCATCCAGCACCCATCGCTTATCCTCTGCCAGCCATGGTTTTCGCAATGGCATGCCGAGGTCGAGGCGGAGTACCAATATCTTAAAGTCAAGTCTTAGTCCAAGTCCGGCGCTTACGGCTATTTGCTTCACAAATTTATCCGTTTCAAATTTACCACCGGGATATAAGGGGTTATCACGGTAAGTCCACACATTACCTGCATCAACAAACACGGCGCCGTGTACAAAATTGATAAGCTGTGCTCTCAGCTCTGAATTCAATTCCAGTTTTATATCACCCGAGGTTTCTATGTAGGTACTATTTGGGTTTTGTGCGTAATAAAACTCGCCAGGCCCCACCAGCCTTGAAGGAAAGCCACGAAGACTGCTGTTACCACCACTAAAGAATTGTTTGATATTAGGCAATTGAAAAGAATTGCCATACGGTATGCCATACCCTACGAGGATACGGTTGGCCCAAATGGAATTGGGATTATTGTTGTAATTGATGTAGTACCTGAAATCGGCCTGGAATTTTAAATACTGCGCATATGCGGCACCTACAATTTTTTTAGGTGCTTCGGCATTAGGACCATTTACATTTGCTCCCTGTGCCAGGCCTAAAACATTGCCGGATAAGTCTACCAGCCCGTCAAAATAAATGTCCTCGTGGTGTGGTGGCCTGTTGCCGCGGGAATTGTAGGTATATTCATAGTACGGTCCAATGATCAGGCCATTAAATACCAGGTTGCTGTAATTGATAGACAACATGGTATCCTTGTTCAGCGTATCTGTTTTTACATAAGTGATATTTATAGGAAACAGCTGATGCTCTTTACGGATATCTTCTTTCCATGAATAACCATAAGAAGCCTTGAATGACTGTACATTATACAAACGCTGCCTGAACAGTAAGTCATAGCCTGCGCGTATGGTAGTATGCGGCACGAATACACTTGATGATGTAGGTTTGAAAAAAGGTACCACAAATCTCGGAATGGTAAGGCTGGGCTCAAAACCCAGTTCGTAGGTATTAGGACGCTTTACCGAGCCACCTACCTGTGTTTCAAAGCCGCCTGTAGCTTTTATGGTCAGCAGTTCTGCTCCCCTGAAAGTATTGCGGTTTCTCCAGCTAAGGCTCAGCTGCGACCCTACCCTGCTATCATTCTTCGTAAGGCCACTCAATTCTGCCCGCATTGATTTCTTTGGATACGAGGTGAGATAGTAAAATGTATTGAGCTTATTGCCATCTACAGGCTCAAAGCTATTTTTTACAAACTTAAAAGTGCCCATATTTACCAGCCGGTTAAGCGAAGTGTTATGGTCTTTTTTACTGTACAGATCTCCCGGCTCAAATTGCATAGCCTGTGTAAAAACGGCCGGCTTATATTTTTTAGTATTGCCTACTATATAATATCGTTCATAGAATAGCGTGTCAGTTTTTTTCGCCATAGTATCTGCCAAAGAAGGCTTAGCATCGTTTGGCTTGTTCGGTCTACGCCCCAACCTGAAATCGGGGAAAATAAATACTTTGTTTATATAATATTGTTTGCGTGCTTCTTCAGGAATATCGTTTTTCACGCGTACAAACATATCCACCTTATGTTCTCCTACGGTAGTGTCTACCTGCACCAATATATAATCGGGCTCAAAAAAATAGTAGCCCCGGTTTTTCAGCCGCTTGTCTATGCGCTCCCGCTCTCCTTTAATCAGGTCCAGGTTATAAGGTGCGTCTTTCTTTAATAAGGTTTTTTTCTTGCGTTCGGCAACATCTTGTGATACTTGCGTGCTATCAGTAACAAATTCTACATTTCTTATAGTGTATTGCGGACCGGTGAGTACTTCAAAATAGGCTTTTGTTTTTCTATTGCGGGTTTTAGTAGTACCATTCACCTGCGGGTAAAAGAAACCGCGGTTTTGCAGCATATTGGTTTGTATCTGCTTGTTGGTAGCCATGTTGAACTGGCTGGTGAGTGCGGGGGCCTCTCCTACTTTATTGCGCAGCCAGTACCGAAGGCCTTTATTTTTCTTAGGCTCACCGGCCAGGTTGTATATCGTTAGCTTCAGGCGCATACCCAACACTTTTTTGTTCGGTGTGGGACGAATAGATTTTTCAAGGTCTCCTGCCAATTGCTTCCGTTCACTTTTCTTAACCTGTTTGTCCTTTATGCTTACATTCCCGCCCAAAAACAAACTATCACCTGCCGGCAGATGCCGGGTATTGCTGCAAGAACCCAGCAATAGAGTTATAATCAGAAGAATACAATACCAATTACGAGATAACGCCATACTAATTATTTACACCGGATTTTTTATTGTCGGTTTCCTTTCTGTCCTTCTGACGTTTTTTAAACAGGTCACCAAACTTATTATACTCCACGGTCACTATAAAGCTCACACCTGTTTCCACTACGTATCCTTCAATTATATCTTCCAGTTCATTTTTACGGTATATACGTGTCATGTACCTTCCATCGGGGCTTAACTGGTAATCGAGCGCCAAGTTGCCCGGTATGAGGCTGGTATTCTGATTTGTATTCTGATTTTGCCCCTCCAAGCCAAAATCATTCCCCACAGTTACAGTAAGACGATCGTCCAGCAATCGCTTCGAAGCGGAAACATTCAGGTTGGTCTGGTTTCTTTTTGAGCCGGTTGTATAGTCTTCGGTGCTTTGCAGGTCAAGGTTCACCTCCAGCCCGTTTATGAGGTCGCCGGCAAACTTGTTTAATTGCTCGCTGAGAAAACGGCTTGCACTCTGGCGCGCTATGTACTCAGCACTTGTACCGCCTGCACCCGATTCAAAGGGGTTATCGGAAATAAAACGGTTCAATATGAGCAATGCAAATACCTGTTTATTCAGCTCAGAAGGATTAGTGCGTATCTGGCTTAGCTTGCCCTGTACAAGGGTCGTAACATCGGCACTTACCCGGTATTTCTTTTCTTCCGGCAATACTATATCAAAGCTAATGACAGGTTTCAATAATGCACCCTTCAGTTTCAGCTGCACATCAAACGGTAACCGTTGTTTGTAATAATTAAGTTGTGCCGGATCTGACACCTGTTTTTCTACCAGGTCATAAGGTGGTACATTGGCTGTGTACACAGCAGTTATATCTACATCGGCCTTAGTAGGGTCTCCGGCAAAAACAATAGTACTTCCCGGCTGGATATTGAACCTGCGCTTTATCAGGTTATAATTAAGCTCGTAGGCTCCTTGCTTAAGCTCGTAAGTACCGGCAAGACCAATTGTCCCATCCGGGTTAAGCACTGTATTAAGGTTGGCTTCACCTCTTACACGAAGGAAATCACCGGTTGCTTCATCTATGATAACGCTGAATTCTGCATTCTTTTCAATAGCCAAATTAACATCAATACTCGCCCCGCTGCGCATGGCCAGCTTAGGCATTTCAGCAGTGTCTTTAGGCTGCAGCAATGTATACCTGTTGGGATTATCCATGTCCACAAACTCCACAATACCTTTACTATCTTCGATACCCGGCTGATTTTGCGGAATCGTCACCGTGAATTTAGTAGTATCGTGTATCGTAAGCTTGCCATCTATTACCGGCGCTTTAACCGGGCCTTTTATGCCTAGCCGGCTGCTCATTACCAGCCTGCCATAAAACAATTTATTATCGGCAGGTGTTGAGTTCAGCACCATCCATTTTTTTGCATTCAGCTGCATGGCCAGCCTTATATCATTCAGGTCTTCTGTAACTATATCTCCTGTTAAGGTTGCCTTATTGCCCAGGCTATCGTAGATATTAAATTTATCAAAGGTGATACCCTTTTCTGTAAATATGATACGCTCTTGCGGCATTTTAAAAGGTGCACCCAGCATTTTTACAGTAGTGGTCAGCTCTTCTGTTTTGAGTTCGCCCGTCACTGATGGCTTGGCAGGCGTACCTTTTATTACTAGAGTACCTTTTAGCTTTCCTGAGCTGTTGTGTATCTGGTTCATAGCCAGGCCTTCCATCGTTTTCAGGCTAAGGCTGTTTATATCCAGCTTCAGGTCAAAATTATTTCCATTAACAGGTTTCGGGAAATAATTACCATTCGCAACAATATCATTCCCCCTGCCGCTAATGGTGATCTTAGCAGCTACTGCGTTGGCAGATGCATTGGTAAGCTGTACATCAAGATTACCAATGGTGTCGTTCTTTACCGAAAGGTCCTGCATCTGCAAGCTGCCGCTGGCCTGCGGTGCTGTGTTCAGGTTCTCTATAGTTAGTTTTGTATTCAGCACGCCATTCGCCAGCAGCGTATCTTTCTGCAGTATCTCAGTGATATTGGATATAAAGAACCGGTCGATATCTATATGCAGCGGCGAATTATACTGAGGCGCCTGGCTGGAAATACTGATACGCTCTGCGCCGTTGCTAAAACCAAATCCTTGTGCATAGAAGCCTTCTTTGCCAAACACTATTTTGTTGGGCTGCAGTACCTGCCATGTTTTATAATTCAGCAGCAAACCATCTTTTAACTGCAATACCTGCTCGTTGCCGTTTTGCTGCAGTACCGCGTTAATTGCAAAGCGGTCTTTTTCTACCGAATCAGCGATCTTTACATTGGCTGTAATTTCATGCCCTTGCAATTGCCCTGCTACACTTGTTTTCCAAAGTTGTATGGCCGGGGTAGTTAGTTTGTTGAGCGATAGACTATATGTAAGTGCAGAATCGGTGCCGTTTACACGGACCTTTGCACTGTCTATGGTATTACCTGCATATACTACCATTGGCGCATCTACATTCAGCGATAAATTGCGGGGGTCCAATGCTGCTTTCACACCAATAGTATCCATAGACTCAAGACCCGGCAACAAAATATGCAGCAGTGGCCGGTCTTGTATCTTCATATTAACAGCGAGGTCATAATCTGCAGGTACAGACCTTGCTTTCTTTACACTATCGCCACCTATATTGTAATGCCTGCTGATATGCTCCTGGATGATATCTCCTATCTTCGACAACGGTGTTTTGCCGGTTACACCAGCATTTATAAAATCGGCTTGCACTACTATATGCTGGCCGGTATCGGCATTGGGTTTAGAAGATATAAATAAGCTATCCAGAAAGTAGCGCTGCCCCTTTGCGGTAATAGTGGTTTGGTCAATATTCACTACACCATCAGGATAATCTGCATTCAGGCTTGGGAAATCAGCATGTATCAGCGTACGTAACCTAAGCTCATCTTTTGATAGTTTTAATGCCTGCAGATCGGCACTGTCTATATTCAGTTCAGCAATCACAGCAAGATCTTTCGCTGTGAGATCCATATTGGCATGCAATTGCATCACCAGGTTAGGGTCTGCAGATAGCAAAGACAATACACCTGCTTTATGATCCATATTGCCATTAAGATCAATATGGCTGTAGTTATAACCCATAAGACCGGCAGAAAGGATATTAGCTTTTACAGCCGCATTCATGCTGTTGAGGTCAAATCCCTGGCCTTTAGCCGTCATAACTGCGGTGATAGCACCAACCAGGCTGTCCTTTCGTATTATCTTGCCCACATTCAGGTTGCGGGTATTTACATACAGGTCGTATTTCTCCCTGCCTTTCCCTGGAGACATGTGAATATAGCCTTTTACCGTAGCAGCGCCATCGCTGGTAAGCATCACCAGGTTGGTATTATAATCCTGTATCGTACCTTTTACATTACCCACTATAGATACACTGGCAGGCACGTTCAATTGTTTCAATGCAGATGGCGGAAGTATGGCATTAAGATCAGCAGCCGTAGATTGCAGCTTTAAAATATTCAGATCATAATTGAGCTTCTTACTGTCAGGCAGCCCTCCCATCTTCCCTTTCAGCGATACAATGGTATGATGAAGACCGGCCAGGTAAAAATTATTTATGTTCAGAGCGCCCAGGTAGCCATTCAATACCGCTTCAAATTGCAGTCTGCTGTTTCCATATTTCCTGAATAATTCCTGTTTACGAAGGTCGGGCGCAAATAAGAGCACATCTGCAAGCCCTACAGTGCTATTCACCAGGTTGGTCTTTATAGCCATGCGACCCATAGCTGTTTTCAGGCTGTCTAATGAAGGATATGCCACTTCCAGGTAGTTCTGTAACACGGTATTAGGCGTTTGCAGGTATAAATTCTTTAAATACCCGCCTTTGGCATGGTAAGCAAAATCTGTTCTCAGCTCCTGCAGGTCCAGCCCACTTTTTTCCTTCACCGCCAGGTGATTCACTTTGCCGATAATACTATCGGCCGTATATAATACGTCTTTAGCATGCAGTGCCAGCTTTTGCAGGTCAAGGTGTGCATAATCCATGCCGTATACCTGCGGTTGCTTGTTCTGGTCATCCATTGCAAAACGGATATTGTCGAGGTTAAGCGTATTGGCTGCAACCCTCCATCTCGACTGCGGCAGCGTATCTACAATTACTGCTACTTTTTCCGGTACCGGCGAATGTTTTCCCATAACCATTGTGGCTGTAGTATTGGCCAGGTCAAAACGTTCCACATTTACCTTTTCATTTCCAAGGTCGAATGTCTTCACCTTTGTCTTCAAACTACCCAGGTTTATGTCAAAAACCATTTTGTTTTTGTTATCGCCGTAGGTAAAGAGAATATTCTTAAGGTCAATATTATCTGCTGCAAGCAGCAATTTGCTTTTGGTGTTGCTGGGTGGCGATGGTGGCAGGTAAGAAGTATCCTGGTAGAAAGTAGTCTTCAATCCCGTTACGCCCAAGTTCTTCACATGAAAATCCATAGCCTTGAGGTCTATCTTTTTCATGCCCAGCTCCAGGTGTTGCAAATTCACTGCGAGCCTTGTACCGCCTGTCTCATCATCAAAACGGGCGTGTATATCATTCAATAAAACTTTATTCACATCAATGGACATGCCTGAAGATGTAGTATCCTTTGTTTTTTCTTCCTTAGGCTTTGCAGGGTCTCCGGCAAAAGCATTGATGATATAAGTGAAATTGAAATTGGTATCGGGAGCATGGCGGTAAACATGTGCATGTATACCCTCCAGTGTAAGTTTTTGAACATCTACCTTTCCGCTGATAAGCTTCAGCATATTTAGGTTTACCCGCAGATTGCCGGCATAAAGCAAAGTATCATTGGACTGGTCTTTAAAAAGCACATTTTTCAGCCTGATATATTTGGGCAGGCCGTAACCCAATTCACCTATCTGAACTTCTGTCTTCAGTTTATTACGCAAAAACCCCACCAGCTTGTCTCTTACAAACTCTTTTCCGGGTTTTGTGTTCAGCCAAATAACGGCAATAAATACTATAGCCAGTATAATGGCGATACCATATAATAAAATACGTAATGCTTTTCGCATATAGAGTTAGACAATTATAAAAAAATTGTACCCAAAACAGAATTACTTGGTTTGTGGTACGGAATTTATTACCGGCGCCGCGAAGCGCTCCCACTATACTGTACCCACCGCCGAACACCTTGTTAAATACCAGGCGCCATTACATTACAGACCAATCATATATACACTGGCATACTTTTTTATCCTTTGCAGGCATATCATTTGTATATGAAAATAGCCCAAATACCACCATTGTATGAATCTGTACCACCAAAAATGTATGGCGGTACTGAAAGAGTTGTTTCTTACCTTACCGAAGAACTGGTAAAACAGGGACAAGATGTTACTTTGTTCGGAACAAAAGACTCTGTCACAAAAGCTGAATTGTTCCCTATATGCGACCAGGCCATCAGGCTTAATAAAACGGTACAGGACCCATTGGCTTACCATATTATGCAGATGATGGCAGTGACAGAGCATGCACATGAATTTGATGTGCTGCATTTCCATAATGATTACATCCACTATCCTTTTTCAGTTAATGCCGGCTATACCCATCTTACAACCTTGCATGGCCGATTAGACTTGCCTGAATTGAAGATGATCTATAAAAAATTCGATACGCTCCCACTCGTATCTATTTCTAACGACCAAAGGCGGCCACAGCCAAATGTAAACTGGGCAGCTACGGTCTATCATGGCCTTCCGATCGACCTATACAAAAAAGGGAACGGCGATGGTGGTTATCTGGCTTTTATAGGACGCATCTCGCCAGAAAAGCGCCCGGACAGGGCAATTGAAATAGCTAAGCGTACCGGGATAAGATTAAAAATAGCCGCAAAAGTAGATAAGGCAGACCAGGCTTATTATGAACAGACCATCAAACCTATGATGGACCATCCGCTGATAGAATTTATAGGTGAAATAGGCGAAGCAGAAAAAGGCAATTTCCTGAGCAATGCCATCGCATTATTATTTCCTATAGACTGGCCGGAACCTTTTGGAATGGTAATGATAGAAGCCATGGCTAACGGCACACCGGTCATAGCCTTTAACTGCGGTTCTGTACCCGAAGTTATAGATAACAATATCACAGGGACTATTGTGAACCATATAGACGAGGCTGTATCAGCAGTTAATAATATCCACCGCATAGACCGTAATGTTTGCCGGCAGGTTTTTGAAGAAAAATATTCAGCCGCTGTAATGGCGCGTAACTACCTGGCAGTATATGAAAAGCTGATAAAACAATCATGCAGGTATTATGTTATTAAGAACGACATAGTTAGCGGTTATTTGCCGCAGGACTAATTATTCATAAGCAACACAAAGTATGAATGATATCATCCAGGTTGAGAACAAGTACTATATCTCTATTAATTCTACTTATGCCGATGACCGCGTAAGAGTATTAAACCATATAGATACATTTGGCATTTTCGACCGCTGGGGAGATATAAAACAACTGGGCGATGAGGTGCAGGGTATTTATCATAACGGTACGCGCTTTATTAGTGAAATAGAATTCCGTATCAACGAACACCGGCCCCTGCTGCTGAGTTCTTCAGTGAAAGAAGAAAATGAGATACTTTCTGTTGATCTTACCAATCCATCTATTATATGTTCAGACGGCACCTCTATGCACAAAGGCCTGCTGTACATAGGCCGTAGCAAATTCATATACCAGGGTGCCTGCTACGAACAGATAAAAATATACAACTACGGCCACGAGGCATATGGCTTTGCCGCATCCCTCGCCTTCAATGCCGACTTTAAAGACATATTTGAGATACGCGGCATGAAGCGCGAAAAAAGAGGTGAGGTGTATGAAATAAAACACCTGCAAGGCAATATTGTAACGATCAATTACCTTGGGCTGGATAATATAAAACGTTGCACAAGAGTTCATTTTTCTCATACACCCGATAGCTGGGAGCGGCATGACAAAGCCATATTCAATATAAAGCTGGAACCCCACCAGCACATTGTACTGGAATATACACTCCGCTTCGAAACAGGAGACGAGGAAACCACATGCCTGGGGTACGATGCTGCACGAAAACTGGTAGCTGAAGAAATGATTGAATTGAATAAGATCATTTCCGGCATTACCACATCCAACCAACAATTCAACCAATGGCTGGAGCGTTCGCAATACGATCTGCTATCGTTGCTGGCACATACAGAATACGGTAACTATCCTTATGCCGGTGTGCCCTGGTACAATACCGCATTTGGCAGGGATGGTATAATTACTGCCATGCAAACATTATGGATAGCACCTACCATAGCAAGAGACGTGCTGAATTTCCTGGCCAATACACAGGCAACGGAAATGGATGCATACAAAGATGCAGAACCGGGCAAGATCGTACATGAGATACGCGGGGGCGAAATGGTGGAACTAAAAGAAGTACCATTTAAACGGTATTATGGCTCTGTTGATTCTACCCCCTTATTTATAATGCTGGCCGGCGCTTATTTTGAACGCACCGGCGACTTGGATTTTATTAAACAAATATGGTCCAATATAGAAGCGGCCTTGAACTGGATAGATGCTTACGGAGACATTGATGGCGATGGATTTATAGATTATCATCATAAAAGCGTGAATGGGCTCATTAATCAGGGCTGGAAAGACTCGCACGATAGTATATCAGATGAGCATGGCCACCTGGCTGCACCACCGGTAGCATTGTGCGAAGTACAGGGATATGTATACGATGCAAAACTAAAAGCTGCGATGCTGGCCGATGCGCTTGGCATGCAAAACAGCGCAGCGACTCTGAGAGAGCAGGCTGCTGTGCTGAGAAAAAGGTTTAATGATCAATATTGGGATGAAATTTTTCAATGTTATTTTATAGCGCTTCAGCGCGATAAGCAAGCCTGCCGTATTGTATCATCTAATGCAGGGCACTGCTTGTTTACCGGCATTGCAGATACAGACAAAGCATTGAAGACGGCAAAACGCTTAATGCAGCCAGATATGTTTACCGGCTGGGGCATACGCACCCTCAGCAGTAATGAAAAACGGTATAATCCCATGTCTTATCATAATGGGTCTGTATGGCCCCACGATGTAGCTATTATAGCCATGGGCTTTGCAAAATATGGCCTAAAGGAAGAAGTACTGCAATTAACAAATGGCCTGTTTGATGCTTCCCTGTTTATAGAATTACAACGCCTGCCCGAATTATTTTGCGGCCTGGAACGCAGGCCTGGAGAAGGCCCTACTGATTACCCCGTAGCCTGCTCGC
Source organism: Flavipsychrobacter sp. (assembly GCA_024508935.1). GTDB lineage: Bacteria > Bacteroidota > Bacteroidia > Chitinophagales > Chitinophagaceae > Polluticoccus. The sequence continues at coordinate 47,980 of JANINW010000062.1, forward strand.
CGCAGGCATGGTCGGTAGCATCTGTATATATGCTGTTACAGGCATGCCTGGGCATTGAAATACTGGCAAAAGAAAGGATTTTGAAATTCAATAACCCGGTAATGCCTAAGGGTGTAAAGAAAATACATATTGAGCCGTTGGCATTAGGAGAAAAACACGTGGCCATAGACGTTCAAAACAAAAAAGGCCATATACAGATCAAAATTCCCGATCTGCCGAAGGATTGGCAGATGCAGATATTCAAATAGCAAGTATCGTCTTAGCTATATTTTTGAACTCTGCATTATTATCCGGTTTAACAAAATACATCAGCGCGCCTTTTTCAAGACATGCTTCTGCTTCGTGATGATTCCGGGACGTACTCCATACACATACCTTAAGCGATTTGTATTTTTCGTGCGATGAAAGCGTATTCAACACCTCGTAGCCATTCATTATCGGCATATTATAGTCCAGTACCAGCAGGTCGGGCAGCTGTCTATGCGCATTATTCTCCAGGTAAGTAATCGTGTCCCTGCCATTATTGGCTGCATGTACTACTACATCCGGATGCACATCCAGCAAGGCTTCTTTAAGGAAGTACAAATCATCCTCATCATCATCTGCCAATAAAATGACAGGCGCATTGTACACACGGTTCTCCATTGCTACGCGAGTTAATTAATTAAGTAAACAAAACCAGATTAGTCTATAACAGAAATTTCCTCATTGCAATTAGCTATGTAACCTCTGCAGACAAGATAAAGAGGAACTATAAAAGCAGGCAAATTAAAATATAGCTTCAAGTGTAAAGATAGGTTGTTTATACCGCTTGTACAAAAAATAAAAAACATATAACCTTAGCATAATCAATCCATTCCTCCAGGCTAAAATTGCATGTTTAACAATTGTACATACATGTTTCTTTAATGCAGCACGCGGCATAGTTTTTAATTATTGCTAATGCAGGCAAGTATACCGGGTAAATTTTCACCCTCCGTAAAACCCTCGTAGCAATGAACGAAGAACATATAGTACCGCAGCAGGAAGATGGCATGCAAAAGGATTTTGAATACAGTGTAGATTGTAAAACACTGGCTTCGGCAAAAGGCTTGTTTGATGAAGCCAGACACAGGTTATTATCTGTTAATGAATGGCACGCCTATGGCGGCAGGCTGAGCGCTAATTTCACACTATCTGATTTCAAAGGGGATGCCTTGGAAAGACCGGCAAGTGTAGGCGATTATATAAAAATAGATATACCTGGCCCTCCATTACCCCATAAGAAGTATGACTGGGTACATGTTACATCTATTCGCTATGATGCAGAAGAAAATGGGGAATTGATATCCATGCAGCTCAACCCGACAGTAGACCCCACCTTACCTATGGATGATACCGCGCATTTTTTTAAAGAAGAAGCATCCAGCACTTTTATATTAAAAAGAGAAGGGAGAACTGTTACTATCTCCTACCATGGGCGCAATGAGAAAGCCAATACATCTACAGACAGTGTGCAGGAAAACATACGCAACTTCCTCGTAGGTATTAGCGCCATGCTTGGATTTTCAAACCTGCAATGGCAAAACCTTATTAAGGGCATAATCGAACACGCTGATAATTAATAATCTATCTTCTGTACATGATAGATGGTGTAGCCTACCCCCAGTAAGAGACAGGAAGCTGTTATCATGATTATAGTTACCATAACTAAAATGTTTGTTCAATTTTTCGAAAACCTTGTGCCTTCAAACACATACATTTCAATTGTAATTATAATTTATTGATAAAATCAATGATGCCATCTATATCCAGCACATAGTCTACCACCTTACTGGCTATGGCCTGCGAAGGCATATAAGCCACTTCGGCTGAACGGGGAAGTTGTGCTACAGTGACACCCCCTTTTTCTTTGACATATTTGCAGCCTTCAGTACCGTCGGCATTTGCCCCCGAAAGCAATATGCAAATAAGACTATCGCCGAAAGCGTCGGCTGCCGATTGAAATGCCACATCTATACTGGGACGGCTGTAATTGACCTTCTCTGAATCGTCCAGCGAGAAACTATGGTCCTTTTCAAAAAGCAGATGATAATCGCCCGGGGCAATATATACATACCCCGGCCGGATAATATCTTTCTCTTCTATTTCGCATACTTTAAGTTTTGTTCTTACAGAAAGCAGGCCTGTCAGTATATTATCGTTAGAAAACTTCCGGTGCAAAACTATAACTATGGATTGCCTGAATGCAGGGTGAACAGCAGGAAGTATTTTCAGCAAAGCATCGAGGCTGCCTGCCGAACCACCTATAAGTATCAACTTAGCTATGCTTCCTTTTGTTTCTTCCATATTTTATCTTTCCCTACCTGTTTATAACGGCCGCTGATGGCAGAAAACTTGAGAGTTTCTTTTGAACCAAGGGCTATATAACCGAGATTTTCAAGGCTGCCATCAAAAAGCGTAAGCACTTTATTCTGCAGGTCTTTATTAAAATAGATAAGTACATTCCTGCACATAATCAATTGAAATTCGTTGAAGGAACTATCACTCACCAGGTTGTGGGTAGAATAGATCACCCTTTCCAGCAAAGACTCGTTGATCTTTACACGGTCGTACTTGGCTGTATAGTATTTTGAGAAATCCTCCTTGCCTCCCGATGCTATATAATTTTCAGAATAGTCTTTCATATAGCCCAAGGGCAGTATACCATCTTTGGCTTTCTTTATCACCTCGGGATTTATATCTGTAGCATATATGAGCGACTTATGCAGCAGGTTCGCTTCTTTTAAAAGTATAGCGGTTGAATACACTTCTTCCCCTGTCGAACATCCGGCATGCCATATCCTTATAAATGGTTTAGATGCTATTGCAGGTAATATCTGCTCCCGCAGCGTTGCATAAAAAGCAGGATCACGGAACATTTCCGTCACGTTCACAGTAACTTCTTCTACAAAGCGTTTGAGATAATCTTCATTTGTACGCAGTTTATAACGAAACTCGGCAAAACTGGGAAAACGGTCGAGCACCATAAGCCTGCTAATACGCCGATGCATAGAAGCCTTAGTATAATCACTGAAATCATATCCATACATTTCCAGGACATCATCCAGCAACTGTTCCATTTGTTCGTCACTTAAACTAATATCCACCCAACATTATTTTAAATAAGTTTCCAACATATTCAGCAGCCTGTTTACATCTATGGGCTTGGATATATAGTCATCCGCTCCGGCTTCCAGGCATTTCTCCCGGTCGCCCATCATAGCTTGTGCCGTAACAGCTACCACAGGTATATTATGTTTCTTTTTTATCAGCGGTATGGCTTCATAACCATCCATTTCCGGCATCATCATATCTATCAGCACAATTCCTATATCGTCAGATTCATTTAAAAATGATATACCCTGCTGCGCACTGCTTGCCGCCACACACTTATATCCTTTCGAAACCAATGTGGCATTCAAAGCAAAAATATTGCGCGGGTCATCGTCAATTATCAACACTTTTATGTTCATCATACGATAATTATCAGGCCCTTTCATACAGCCATACTCTTAGTAATGACAATAACTGGTCTATATCTACCGGCTTGGTTATATAATCTGATGCGCCTGCTTCTATGCATTTTTCCCTATCGCCGGTCATTGCTTTCGCCGTTACTGCTATTACAGGCAGTTTCTTCCAGCTGGCATTTTGCCTTATGGCCCTTGCGGTTTCATAGCCATCCATCTGTGGCATCATCATATCCAGCAGCACCAGGTCTATTTGCTGCTGTTCTTTAAGCTTCTCGATGGCTTCTTTACCGTCTGTTGCGGTAATGATATTCATTTGCATATTCTCCAGGGCCTTTGTAAGGGAGAAGATATTTCTTACATCGTCATCTACTATCAAAACCGTTTTATCTTTCAGTATATCATTCAGCGCGCCTAATTTTTTATGCCCGCTTTTCCCTTGTTTCAAATTACCTTCTTCTACAAGATGCAGGAACAGCGATACCTCATCCAGCACACGCTGGTAGGAATGTGCTGTTTTAACCACAATAGAATCAGCATACTTCCTGATGCGCTGCTCCTCGGCCAGCGAAAGGCTTTTGCCGGTAAACACAATGATCGGCAATGTTTCCAGCCCTTCATGCTTTTTTATTTCTTCAAGGGTATTGTATGCGTTACTATCGGGTATACCCATATCCAGTATTATACAATCAGCATCTTTTTTGAGCGCATCTACACTTTCAGATATATCATGCTTTATATCTGAATTGATATTGAAGGTACCCAGGAAATATGCCAGCGCTTTTGCATGTTTTGAATTCTCCTCAACTATCAGCACTTTTTTCGATTTCCGGCTCAACACATACTCCAGTTTGCCAAACACTTCGTCCATTTGTTCGAATGCAACGGGCTTATCAATAAAATCGACAGCACCTTTCAGTATGCTTTCTTTTTTAACTGAATGAGAAGACATGATATGCACCGGGATATGCCTTGTTCCGGGATTTTGCTTTAGTTCTTCCATTACCTGCCAGCCACTCTTCACCGGCAATTGTATATCTAGTAGTATACCTGCAGGTTTGTACTGTTTCGCCAGTTCCACACCTTCATCGCCCCTCACAGCCACTATACCTTTATACCCCCGCTGATGGGTAAACTCCATCAGCGACCTGGCAAAATTAATATCGTCCTCAACTATCAATATAGATTTATCATTAGCCGTTATCGCATCCCGGTCGTCAGGTATGCTGTCCGGAATATAATCGCTTATGTATTGCTTATAACGATCCTCCGGCATCGGCATTATGGGGGTATCGTTCATGTCTTCCTGTGCATCCTCTCCAATACTATCTATCATTGCAGCTTTACTTACAGGTATAGAAATAGTAAACGTACTGCCCTTACCTACTTCGCTTTCTATTGTTATATCTCCGCCCAGCAATTTCGATAGCTCTTTACTGATAGACAACCCAAGGCCGGTACCTCCGTATTTTCTACGGGTAGAGCCATCTGCCTGCTGAAATGCCTCGAATATAAGATGCTGTTTTTCTACCGGTATACCTATCCCTGTATCTGTAACAGACATATCTATAAAACCTTCCCGCTGTGTACTTTTAGAAACAGACAAGGTTATACCCCCGGTTCGGGTAAATTTCATAGCGTTGGATAAAAGGTTTTTCAGTACCTGTTCTACCCTTAGCTTATCTGTTTCAATTTGCTGCGGTATACCTTCATTAATAACTATGTTAAATGCAATGGCTTTCTCCTTAGCCATTGGCTCAAACAACACGCGCATATCTTCCGTTATCTCTCGTACGGCTACTCTTTCATATTCCAGTTGCATCTTGCCGGCTTCAATTTTCGACAGGTCAAGTATCTCATCTATTAATGCGAGCAGGCCGTTTCCGGAACTCTGTATCACTTTTGCATATTCTACCTGGTCTGCGCTAAGATTGGATTGGCCGTTTTCCGCCAGCAACCTGCTGAGCAACAAAATAGAGTTTAATGGAGTACGCAGCTCGTGCGACATATTGGCCATGAACTCAGATTTATATTTAGTGCTTAATGCCAGTTCTTCAGCCTTGCGCTGCACTTCTATATTCTTCTCTACTATCTGGTGGTTCTTTTCTTCCAGCATGCGCGAGCGCTCTTCCAGTTCCTGGTTGGCTTGCTGCAATTCTTCCTGCTGCACCCTTAGCTCTTCTTCCGAAGCCTGCAGTTTTTCTGTCTGTATCTCCAGTTCCGCATTTATATTCTCCAGTTCGCTATGCTGAGACTGCAACTCTTCGGACTGTGCTTGTGTTTCTTCCAGCAACTCCTGCATTTTCTCATAATTTACAGCAGCATTAATGCCGATGGAAATTGTTTCCATATTGTTTCGAAGAAATTCAAGATCACTATCCGTTGGCTTATGCAGCATGCCAAGCTCCATCACACCTACAATATGCTCATCAAACAAAAGCGGCACTATAACTACAGAAACAGGATCGGTATTCCCAATAGAGGAATGAATGGCCAGGTATTCTTTGGGTAGGTTATCCGTCACCAACAATTGTTTGTTTTGTAACACCTGCCCTACCAGCCCGTTACCTGCATATATTTCAGCAGGTGCATTATTGGCCGCATAGCTGCCATACAGCTTCAGGTGCTGGTTTTTATCAGCAACGTATAATGTACCAACAGGTGCTTTTAAATACTCTGCAAGACTGTTGATCACTTTTTGCGATACGTTCTTTATAAAACGCTCGCCACGTATAGCACTTCCAACAGCTACTGCGCCGGTTTGAAGCCAGTTTCGCCGTTCAAGCTCATTAAAATTCGTGGCCAGCGATTCCACCATATTGTTCAAGGCAACAGATATACGCCCCAATTCATCCTTAGCATCATCCAGGCTGCGTGCTTCCAGGTCCCCATCAGCTATCCTGCGGGTCACTTCTTCCATAGCTGCAATACGGGTAGTTGTATCTATATATTTTTCTTCATCCTCTTTTTGCTTTTTCATCCTTGCATCCAGGTCGCTCTTAATACGGAAATAAGCCAGGAGGGAAATAAGTACGGAAATAATTGCCGCTACTACCACCATTACAGGTGTATAGCTGGTATATTTTTCCTGCTCGGCAGTTCTTAATGCCAACAATTTTTTCTCTTCGGCACTCATATTCGCTACCAATACCCGTAAATCATGCATAATAAGCCTGCCCTTGGTCATTTCCTCGTGGCTGCTCAGAAACAACTGTGTCCGGTCAGCCAGTGAGCTATTGCCACTCTCCTGCAGTACGTGCTGCATCTGCGCAAAACGCTGGTCTACTATTACCTTGGCCTTCCTTACATTTTCCTGCTGCACAGGGTTGTCTGCAGTAAGTCGTTTCAGGTGCTCCAGCAGTCTTAATGTCCGCTCATATCCACCCGTATAAGGCTCCAGGAAGGCTTTATCTCCTGTAATGATATAGCCGCGCTGCCCTGTCTCAGCATCCTTTACAGACGACATCATTCTTTCAGCGGAAATGATCACTTCATTGGTATGATTAACCAGCTCAGAAGAATCAATCAGCTTTTTATTGGTATAGAACGATGCATAAGAACTGGCCAGTAGTATAAGTATTGACAATGCAAATACAAGCTGCAACTGCCGGGTTATGGTAGAATTATTGTGTGTTTGACTCATTTGATCTTATATGTCTGATAATTGTGTGTTTGAAAGAACCGGTATTTCCTGCAGTACCTGGTGTACCGGCAATGTGATAGTAAATGTGGCCCCTTTACCTTCCATACTGCGCGCGGAAATAGTGCCATTATGCTTTTCTATGATCTTCTTTACAATAGCCAGGCCTATACCCGTACCTTCATAGGTTTCCCTTGAATTGAGGCGCTGAAAAATGGTGAATATCTTATCTACAAATTCTTCGCTGAAACCAATCCCGTTATCCGTGATAGTGATAACACATGTGGCACCTTGGTTTGTTGTTACTACCTCTCCGAAAATGTCAATAACAGGCTGCTCACCTGCCCTGCTGAATTTAAGTGAATTGCTGATGAGATTTTGAAACACCTGCCTTATCTGCCCCGGCACCGCATCGATAACAGGCATTTCAGATACGTTTATAATGGCATTCTTTTCCTTAATAGAAAGTTCAAGGTCACTAATGATCTCTTTAATTAACTGGCCAATATGTGTTTTCTGAAAAAGTGTGGAAATAGATAGGCGTGAATAATCGAGCAGGTCGTTGATCAATTTGCTCATCCGTTGAGATGATTCAACGATTCGCTTCATATTGTCTTTTACCTGTAGCTCATCTGCCGGCAACTTATCATTGATGATGGAACTGAATATCTGTATTTTTCGCAGGGGCTCTTTAAGATCGTGAGATGCAACTGAAGCGAACTGCTGTAATTCGTGATTACTATTCTCCAACTCTTTGTTTTTTGTGACCAATTCCTCCGTTCGTTCTTTTACTTTATGTTCCAGCACCTCTGTTGCAGCCTTCTGCTCATGGATATCTGTAAATGTGCCCACCCATTTTATTATCGTATTATCCTGCCGCACAGGTATGATCTTCAGCAGATGATACCTGAAAGAGGCTGTGAGCAGGTTTTGTATGCGTACTTCCGCGGCAAATACATAGCCTTTGCTTATCGCCTCATTCATACCTGCCAGTATATGCTGGTCTTCAGGATGAAATACAGGCATCTTCATACTGCTATCGGAATAAACAAACCAATGTTCATTTACAAATTCTATTTCCCGGTTGGGCCTGAGTGTAAAAGCTATTTGCGGAATAGCTTCCAGTATCGATCTTAGTTCGTAAAATTTTTCAGCTAATTCATCTTCTGCCTTGCGGCGTGTAGCTACTTCTTCCAGCAGTTCAAGCCGGATATTATTGAGCTCCCTGTTTTGCTCATATAAACGATGTAGTGTCTTTACCTTCAGTATAAATATATCCGGGTCTACAGGCTTGGTCACATAATCTACCCCCCCGGAAGTGTAGCCTTTGGCTATAAATTTTTTATCTGTATTGACGGCCGAAAGAAATATGACAGGAATATCTTTGGCCTTGCTGTAGCCGGACAAAGCCTCTGCTACTTCAAAACCATCCATACCGGGCATTTGTACGTCCAGTATAATAAGGGAATAGGCGTTCTTTAATATTTTCTTTAATGCTTCTTCACCTGATTCTGCCGAATCAACATCAAAGCCGTTGAGTTCGAGGGTTCGCCGTAGGGAAAATATATTTTCTGCCTTGTCATCGACAATAAGCACCATTTGAATACATACTATTAGATTTCTGAATACATCAGCAAAATCCCGATATCCGGATTTGCCAATCAGACCAAACAAGAAAAAATCGTGCCACCATCCGAATAATTTAGACTGGGTGTCGTCAATATACTTTCTATCGTTACCTAAGCCGTATCTAATAGCCTAACAAGGTCTTTCAGTATGCTTTCCACAAAATCCAGCTGCACTTTTAAAGCGTCAGTTTTATTGCTTGTTATTTTTTTATTATGCATTTTCTCCCCATTCCAAATGGCATAATGAGCAAATACCTTATTACCCGATTCGGGCACTGCAGTTGCATACCCTGTGATGCCTATACCCCAATGTGCAGTAAAAGAAGTACCGGCGCCTTTTGCCATTACCTCTGCCACCTCATCCGAAACACAATTACATTCCGTTGCATGTATAGGGTCTAGGGGCAAATGGCGGCATTTCTGACCGATATTATAAACCGTCATACCGCCCTGGAAGAAATAGATTGCCTCGTTTGCCGAGGCGAATGCAGCCTGTAATAACCCTGCTGTTACACTCTCAAATACTGCCAGTGTTTGTTTGCGTTCCAGCAGTTTCGTTTTTATATGGTTCAATAGATCTTTATCAAACATCATCGCTTGTTGATCACCTGTTTATTATTGTAAGCAGCAATATAGTATCATTAACAGCCACCGCCGTATTGAAATTTTCGTGTTGTACGAATAGGTGTCCTTGCAGCAGGCTTTGCCCTTCTGCTCCTGCATTCACTTTTAGTTCTCCTGCTATACATTGCACAGTTACTATATCCGTATCCTCAGCATGATTAAAATTAATTGCTGCATCAACATGCAATGCCACAAGGGTTATTGTCACCTTATCAGATTTAAATAAGGTTATAGCATTACGATCGTTCTTTTGCCAGGCTTCTTCTTCCATTATCTGCACACAATACCTGTTGAGGTCGGTCATAACATGTGCTGCATCTATAACCCTTTCGCCGAAGGGCCGGTTATTAGTGGCGTCATTAGCTCTTGTTTCCATAGCATCTTTACCAGGAACACCATAAATATCATACCTGTGGCACAAAGGGAAATTAGAAAATGATGATAGCCCAAGGCATAATTTTTTTATTTAAGTCGACAAAAGAATTTTCCTATGGCTACTGCAAAAAAAGCAACTAAGAAAAGTGCTCGACCAAAGTCTTCATCCAATTCAAAGTCGTCTAATACGGCTTCAACAGCACAAAGCAAAGATTCAATGCTGGAAGAATTTTTCGCTGACGAACTGAAGGATATATACTGGGCAGAAAAACACCTTGTAAAAACTTTACCCAAAATGAAAAAAGCCGCTACTTCTCCTGAATTGCAGCAGGCTTTTGAAGACCACCTGCAGGTTACTATGGAACACGTAAGCCGCCTGGAAGAAGTTTTTGAACTAATGGGTAAGAAACCCCAGGCAAAAAAATGCGATGCCATGGCAGGTATCACAGAAGAAGGTGCCGGTATTATAGAAGAAACTGAAAAAGGAACTGCAACACGCGATGTAGGCCTCATATTGTCTGCGCAGAAAGTAGAACATTATGAAATAGCCACCTATGGCGGGCTGGCCCAATTGGCAAGAACCTTAGGCCATGATGATGTAGCTGAAATACTGGAAACAACATTAGCCGATGAAAAGGAAGCAGACGAACTGCTCACAGGCATAGCTGAGAACAACGTTAACTACGAGGCCAGCCAGGAAGAGGAAGAAGAATAATTTATATGGCCAACCAGATAAAAGTATAGCCGGGATAGCCGGCTATACTTTTTCATTCAACCGCACTCTGCCACTACTTATAAGGCTACGGGCACGGGTACTTTCAGTCGTTTTTATATTAATGGTTATCAGATCTTCTGTTTCCAGGTCTATCAATACAGGAATAAGTTCAGGGACTTCAATATTAAGAGCCAACGCCAGGCTATCAATACCAATATCAGGATTAGACTTATAACTGAGGGCTTGCATTTCTTTCAATTTATTAAGGACAGCATCGGCAGCAACTTTCATAAGGCTTATTTATAGCTATGGTACATAACACCAGCAAGCCCATTTTGTTGATACCGAAAAACCCTGATTATATTGAAAGACGTTACTTATAGCTGATCCTCCAGATAATATTATTTACATCATCTGTAAGAAGTAAGGCACCATCCGGCGTTTGTATAATGCCGGTAGGACGCCCGTAAACTTCGTCTTTATCAAGATCCGCAATAAAGCCTGTGAGAAAATCCTCCGGTTTACCCACAGGCTTGCCGTTTTTAAAAGGGACAAATAGCACCTTGTATCCTGAAAGGACAGATCGGTTCCACGAGCCATGCTGTGCAACAAAAGCACCGTTATGATATCTGGCAGGGAAAGCTTTATGCGTATAAAAAGCCAGGCCCAGTGAAGCCGTATGCGATCCAAGGTCAATATCCGGTACTATCGTTTTCTTTACAAGATCTGGCCGCTTCTCCTTCATACGAGGTTCTTCATGTTGCCCGAAATAAGCATAAGGCCAGCCATAAAAACCACCATCTATAACATGTGTTAGATAATCAGGGACAAGATTATCACCCAGCTCATCGCGCTCGTTCACAGCAGTCCATAGTGTGTTGGTGCCCGGAGCCCAATCCATACCTACCGGGTTACGTAATCCACTTGCATATACCCGCTGTCCCGTACCGTCCGGGTTTATCTCCAAAATATCAGCCCTCAATATTTCGTTCTCCATACCTTCCTCAGCTACATTGGTACCGGAGCCCACAGCTATGTATATTTTAGTGTTGTTCTTATTGGCTATAATATTCCTGGCCCAGTGGCGGTTATGCTTCCCGGCCGGCAGGTCTATTATTTTCTCAGGCTTTGCCGTAATCATAGTTTCCCCTGCCTTATAGGGGTAACGTACCAAGGCATCCGTGTTACCCACATATAGCCAGTTGCCCATTACCAGCATGCCAAATGGCTGGTTCAGGTCTGTAAGAAGAACTGTCCTGAGTTCCGGGAAACCATCTTTATTCGCATCCCGCAATAGTGTAATACGGTCCGCACTCTTGCTCATATTGTGCGATTTGTCGGCACCAATCACTGCAGCTCCTACCTTTTTTACTACCCCGAAATTGGAATTGCTTTCAGCTACCAGTATATCGCCATTTGGGGCCACATACATCCAACGTGGATTATCAAAGCCATCGGCGTAACGGGTAACCTTAAAACCCGTAGGAGCCTTAGGCATATTCCCGTTTTCCCAACCCAATGATTTGCTGTAATTCGTAGCAGATTTCGTAGCGTACGGTTCCGGCAAGGTGTCGGCTGCTTTCCTTTGAGCGTTAGCTGCTGCACAGAAAAAGGAAATTATATAGATGAAAACCAAACTTTTTTTCATTTCATGAAGTTTTAAATATGCTAGAAACTGCTAAAAATCATACCATGCATATCATTCAACTATTTCAATGAAAACAGCTGCCTTCATATTTTTCCTATTGGTACAACAAAAAGCCGCAGCCCGGGAAGTGACCTACGACAGCTTAACCGATACAAATAAACACGTGCTGACGGAAGTAACCGTACATGCTTACGGTCTGGATATGCCTTTAATGCAAACCCCTGCAGCAATAGGGAATATTACACAACAAGAACTCAACAGGACATCAGATGCCAGCATACTGCCAGCTGTGAATACTTTGCCTGGCATACGCATGGAGGAACGTTCCCCTTCGAGCTACAGGTTCGGCATAAGGGGCACTGCAGCACAATCGCCATTTGGCATACGCAATATCAAAGCTTACTATAATGACATCCCTATAACAGATGCCGGCGGCAATACCTACCTGAGCCAATTGGGCTATTACAATATCAATTCATTAGAAATCATTAAGGGGCCTGGAAGTAGTTTATACGGCGCTGGCACAGGTGGCGTGTTATTGATAAACAGTATTCCTGCAGAATGGAATAAAAATGTAGCTATTCATTACACGGCCGGCAGTTACGAGATGAATAACCTGGCCGTTGAATTGTATGCTGGAGATACAACCTTTAAACAGGTAATCCGCTATCAACATGCAGGCTCCACAGGCTATCGCCGGCAATCAGAAAGTCTGAAAGACGTCATCTCATGGGATGGCATGATACAAACGGGTAATAAAAATGAACTTAGTGCCCATGTACTATACAGCGATATAAATTACCAGACCCCAGGCGGCCTTACCCTGGGGCAGTACCTACAAGACCCGGTACAGGCACGTCCCGCGTCAGGCACTATCCCGGGTGCGGTAGCGCAGAAGGCTGTCATTTATCAAAAAACTTTTTTGGCCGGCGTTACCAACAAGTGGTCTATCGATCAGCACTGGCAAAATTCCACGACTCTATTCAGCACATTTGTACAACAAAATAATCCCAACATAAGAAACTACTCACGCAGCACCCAACCTAACTATGGGGGACGTACCAGCTTTAACTACGCGGGGCATTTTAAAAGCATGTCGCTGAAATGGATAACCGGTTTGGAATTAATAGCCCTGGAAGCAAAGGAGCGGACATATATGAACAATAAAGGCATTCCTGACTCACTAACCGGAGACGTTGAGATAAATAATGCTCAATCTACAGTTTTCACGCAATTTTCGGTACAGACGGGTAACTGGCTATTTACTGCAGGTGCCAGTCTTAATAACATCCAGTTTACCTTGCGCAGCTTCAATAATCCTTACAGCGTGCAAAGCAGGCATTTCAATAACCAGGTAGCACCAAGGCTTGCTCTCTTGCGGCAAGTTTCAAGGTTTAACACCGTGTATGCATCAGCAGAAAAAGGGTTTACCCCACCAGCCACCAGCGAACTGGCACCAACCGGCAGCCTGGTTAACACCAAGCTCCAACCTGCCAGCGGTTGGAACTATAGCCTGGGCAACCGGGGATACCTTTTTAACGGTCGCTTATATTATGATATAAACTTCTTCGCATTTATGCTGACACAAGCTATTGTGCAGAGACGGGATTCCGCCGGCGGTGACTATTATATCAATGCCGGTAGCACCCGCCAATATGGAGCAGAACTGCTCATTAATTATAAAATTGTTCGTAGCGGAACCGGTCTTATAACCGATGCAGCTATCAGTGCAGCCTATACAGGCTATCAATTCAGGTACGATGATTTTAAACAGCTGGCCAATGACTATTCAGGTAATAAAATGCCCGGTGTGCCCGGTAGTACAGTAAATATCTCCTTTGATGCATACACCCGGCGTGGCTTCTACTTAAATGCGAATTATTACTACTGTGCTGCAACAGCTTTAAACGATGCAAACACAGACTACGCCAATGATTACACTTTACTTAGTTGCAAGATTGGCTATAAAACGGGGATAAAAAAAGCAGGCATTGATCTTTTTGCAGGCGGAGATAACCTGCTTAACAAAAAATACAGTTTAGGCAATGATATTAACGCAGCCGGCGGAAGGTATTTTAATGCAGCACCAGGCGTAAATTACTATGCGGGTATTACAATGCAGTACAGGTATTAGGTGGCATTATTTTTTTATACCTGTACAAAACGAATTATATGCCCGAAGGCCCATCTATAGTCATATTAAAAGAAGCAGCATCAGTATTTAAGGGTAAAACTGTAACCGAAGTAAAAGGCAACTCAAAAGAAGACATCGGGCGGGCACTGAATAAAAAGATTATCGACTTCAAAACCTGGGGCAAACACTTCCTTATATGCTTTAAGGACTTCACAATACGTATACACCTTATGCTTTTCGGGTCATATCGCATCAATGAAGAAAAAGATACCCTCCCGCGTTTACAGCTTATATTCAAAACCGGTAGTATCAGTTTTTATGCATGCTCGATAAAGGTTATTGAAGAACCGCTGGATGAAGTATATGACTGGAGTGCAGATATTATGTCTGATAGCTGGGATGCAAAAGCAGCAAGAAAAAAATTAAAGGCGCAGCCCGACACTTTGGTTTGCGATGCCATTTTGGACCAACATATTTTTAGCGGTGCAGGCAATATATTCAAGAACGAAGTGCTGTACCGTATTAAAGTGCATCCCTTAAATTCTATCCAGGATCTACCTGCCCGGAAGCTTACAGAACTGGTAAAAGAAACGCACAATTATGCATTTGACTTTCTAAACTGGAAAAAAGCTTTTGTACTAAAAAAACATTTCCTGGCGCATACAAAAAAGACATGCCAGCGCTGTAACCTGCCCCTTACCAAAAAACACCTTGGCAAAACAAACCGCAGGAGTTTTTATTGTAATAATTGCCAGGTCCTATATCCACATGAACAAGAATAATCACCATGTCAATTTATATCGGCACATCGGGCTATAATTATCCGTATTGGAAAAACAGGTTTTATCCTGAGAAGCTTGCCGTTTCGAAATGGCTGGGATATTACAGTACGCAATTCAATACATTAGAGCTCAACAGCAGCTTTTATAGGTTCCCCGTAGTAAAAAACCTGCAGAAAGCAGCAGCAGCTACCCCGCCCTGTTTCCTGTTTACCGTAAAAGCACATAAGATCATTACCCATACCCGGCGTATGCGGGATGTAAAGGAAAAAGTGAAAGAGTTTGAAGCTATAGTAATGGAAGGACTGCAGGAAAAACTTGCCTGTATATTGTTTCAACTACCTCCGTCATATTCTTATAGCGAAGAACGGCTGAACGACATCATAGAGAACCTCGAACACAAAAGCCAGAATGTAATCGAATTCAGGCACACCAGCTGGTGGAATGAAGATGTGTATGATACCCTTAGGAATTATAGACTAACGATATGCAGCCCCAGTTTCCCTAATCTGCCGGAAACCAATATCATTACCAGCGATATATTTTATAAACGCATGCATGGCATTCCTGAATTGTTCATCTCTTCTTATACAGACAAAAAATTGAAAACACTGGCTAAAGATATGCCCGATGTACAGCAATCCTTTGTGTACTTCAACAATACCATGTACGAAGCAGGGTATTTAAATGCCTACACCCTGAAGCAAATACTGGAACGAAATAAAAAGCGAAGTACAAGATAGAGCCATTAACCCACCATAGGGATCTTTATATTGCTTACCACTTCGTAAGCATTTATCAATTCATTCTTCATAGTGGCCAGGTATTGATCGGTTTCTTTCTTTAGGGAAGGCAGCAGCTTTTTATAATAGTTTATACCTTCCAGCATATTGGTTTTGAACGCCTGGAAATACTTTACCTGCTTAGGATTTATATCGGGCAGTTTGAGCTTATTATTGAAGTAGTCTATATACAGCTGCAATTCATTTATGAACATGCTCGGGCGATACCGCGCATTGAGTATGTTGATGCGGCCATATATATGCCCAACCATCTGTGCCAGGGAATAAGTACCTGAAAAATACGCCAGGTTTGGCCCCGGGCATATGGTTACTGCCGAAAGATGATGCGAAGGCGTGATGTCATTTTTTAACAATACGGGCGCACTCAACCCTTCACAAAGGCAATCTTTTTCTGTTACCAGCTGTATAGCCGCTTCCAGTTGCGCTTCGGATAGGTTCTGCTCTTTCAATTGCTTTATCTTCAAATGCTGGTACTGCCGTGAAGCCGTGCAGATAGGCTCTTTTGTAAACTCGGTGTCCGATACGAGGAACTTTTTATAACAAGGGCTGCCGGGCCTGTTCTTTTCTATTCTCGCTGTGCGTTGTTTTTCTGCAGAGCTTTTTCTGAAATTATTAAATGCTATACCCAAAGGAGAAGCATAGCTCATATAAAAATCTTCTTTCTCTGCAGTTGCGAGGTCATTTAAAGTATGGCCGTCTACATTAGTAGCTTCGGGTACCAGCAAAAAGGGGCTACCCCAGCCGGTACCGTCCAGTTCATAATGTTTTAAGAGAAAGTCATTCTCATTGGCTGTACCTATACCACCCTGCACGGTAATTTTTATTGCAGGTTGTTGTAAAAATGGCTGCTGCCCGCGCTCTATATAAGCTTTCTGGCAAAGCGTGAACATTTCTGTTGCTAATGCATCCCGGTTATTTTTAAAATCCTCAAGGATGGGGCCGAGTAACATGCCCTCAGTTGCAAATGCATGCCCTCCGCAATTAAGTCCTGATTCGATACGATATTCTGATATCCACAATCCTTTTTTTGCCAATATTTTACCCTGCACCAGCGCAGACCGGTAATCACTTACTTTCAGTACAATTTTCTTTTTCAGCCGCCCATTTTCGTCGGGCTGAAAATCTTTGAATTGTTCCAGGTAACTATACAGGCGTGGATTATAACCTGCAGACAATATCACCGAAGAATGCAAAGTGCTGTTGGCAAAACCACGCAACGAGGCTAATGCATCTGAATACTCTGCCGGTAATGGTTTCCCGTTTTTATCAAAATTTACTTTGTCAACCTTCGCCATGATGTTTACATCAATAGCACCGGCTTTTATAGATGCGCGCAGTTCTTCCTGCATGGCGTTTTTTGCAGCCATATTTTCTTCCAGCAGCATTTCATGATATTTCTGCTTAAGCGCAGACTGTTCCGGCAGCATTTCAAAATACCTGCTTATATCATTGCCTGGCTCAAAAGGCAGTTTTTTAATGGCCTCTACCTGCTCATTTACCAATACATGTATAAGATCCAGGTAAGCCGTAATGCGTTTTGCCCGGCAGTCTTCATCGGTTTTGTGGATAGGCGTATATGTTTTACTATACTGTACACTATAATGCTGCCTCAATTGTTCGAGCAGCTCATCATCCATAATAGACATGACAGATGCAATACCAAAACGCGCAACTTTTAAAGGTGTATCTATAGAATAACCTATTCCCAGTACGGGAATATGGAATGAATGCAGATCGGGGAAACTCATGAAAGAGAAGATATATTGAGATATAAAAGCTCAAAGTTGAGGCTGTGCTGTTTCCTAAAATATGACCGGCATCACATTCTGCATCAATACGGCAATACTTTAACAGGAATAACATTCCTGTACTCTCATGTAAATGGAGTAATTTTCGCATCTAAATAAAACTTAGCAATTGTAATGAATGAACAGGTACGTCAATTAGCGCCGGGTATTTTATGGAATCATTTTGCAGACTTGAATGCCATACCACGGCCTTCCAAGAAAGAAGAAAAGGTGATCGCATTTATGAAAGCATTTGGCGAAAGCCTGGGCCTTGAAACAAAAGTAGATGAGGCCGGCAATGTTATTATAAAAAAACCTGCTACCAAAGGCATGGAAGACCGCCAGACCATTGTTATACAAAGTCACCTGGATATGGTGCACCAGAAAAACAGTGATACAAATTTCAATTTTGATGAGCAAGGCATAGATATGTATGTAGATGGTGACTGGGTTAAGGCCAAAGGCACTACGCTTGGAGCCGACAATGGCATTGGCGTGGCATCTATCATGTCGCTTCTTTCTTCCGGTGACATTCCCCACCCTAATATAGAAGCACTTTTTACTATAGATGAAGAAACAGGCATGACAGGAGCCCTGTCACTAAAAGGCGGCCTGCTGGAAGGCAAAACTTTACTGAACCTGGATACGGAAGCCGATAATGAGCTGACCATTGGCTGTGCAGGCGGTATAGATGTAACAGCCACCGGTAATTATACCCAAACACCGGCTACAGGCGGCACCGCTTTTAAAATTATGGTAAAAGGTCTTACCGGCGGGCATTCGGGTGCAGACATTCACCTGGGTAGGGGTAATGCCAATAAACTGATGAACCGGGTACTCTTTAGCCTAAGCAATGACTACAATATAGGCATTTCAGAGATAAACGGTGGTAGCCTGCGCAATGCTATCCCGCGTGAGTCTTTTGCAATTATAGTGGTTAATGACAAGGCCTCATCCGTAAAAGAAGCGGTAAACAAACTGGCTGAGGTATTACATAAAGAATATAAAACAACCGATCCTTCTATTTCAATAACTATTGAAGATGCAGCTATGCCTGCAAGCATTATGGACAAAGGCTTTCTGCATAAAATGCTGCGCGCCGTTTATGCCTGCCCTAATGGCATTTACCGCATGAGCCCTGAAATAAGCGACCTGGTGCAAAGCTCAAACAACCTGGCACGTGTACTGGTAAAAGACGGCAGCTACAGTCTTCAATGCCTTACACGCAGTTCTGTAGAGACAGAAAAAGAAGATCTGAAAAATGCCATAGCAAGTGCTTTTGAACTGATGGACGCATCGCTTACATATGCGGGTGGCTACCCCGGCTGGGAGCCTAACCCTAATGCGCCAATCATACAATTGATGAGCCACTTGTACGAAGAAATGTTTCATGAGGCACCGCATGTAAATGCCGTGCATGCCGGCCTTGAATGCGGCATACTGGGTACCAACTACCCCGACATGCAAATGATATCGTTCGGACCCAACATATTCGGCGCCCACTCTCCCGACGAACGCGTACAGATCAGCTCTGTTCAAAAATACTGGTCGTTCCTGCTGGAAACATTAAAACGAATACCTGTTCAACAATAATAAAAATTTAAAAAAGCCACTTTAATGAGTGGCTTTTTTATTGCTGCAATATGCCGGTATTCATTAGCGCTTCATCTGTCTAAATGATATAGATCATACCTGGCACTAAGGATAGTCAATCTTTTACTTTATCTGTTTCAATAGCTTTACTATAATACTTAACACTAAAAGATATGGCTACTATAGTGCATTTTGATATAAGCGCAGATGAT
This sequence comes from Flavipsychrobacter sp., assembly GCA_024508935.1. Taxonomy (GTDB): domain Bacteria; phylum Bacteroidota; class Bacteroidia; order Chitinophagales; family Chitinophagaceae; genus Polluticoccus. Next base: position 67,409 of record JANINW010000062.1, read on the forward strand.
ACAGAAAGAGCCCGGGCTTTCTATGAACAACTCTTCGGATGGAAAATAGAAAAATTCGGCCCGATGGATTATTATATGATCAGCACAAGTGACCTGCAA
>JANINW010000062.1:67517-115017 GCA_024508935.1 Flavipsychrobacter sp.
AAAGCCTGGATTGGGAGGCGGCATGGCCAAACGCGAAGCAGGTACGCATGCAGGAGTTACCAATTTCATTGGAGTTGCATCTATTGATAAAACACTGGAGCAGATCACACAACTGGGCGGTAAGGTATTGTCACAACCGCAACCGGTGCCGGGTTACGGAACAATGGCACTATGCATGGATACAGAGAATAATGTATTCGGCATTTTTGAAGAAGCGAAATAAGAAGTGCTTTAGCTATACCCTCAATGACCCGCGGAAGCCCCGTGCAGCATAATACGACTCTGCCCCATTGTGATAGGTAAAGACCGTATTATACCGGCGGTCGCAGAAAATAGCACCGCCCAGTTTCCTGATATCAGCCGGCGTTTGTACCCAGCTCGAAGTTTTTGTATCGAAATTGCCAAATTCCTGCAATCCGCGGTATTCCTCTTCGGTCAGCATCTCGATACCCATTGCAGCAGCCATATCCAAAGCGCTGTCTTTAGGCTTATGTTCTTTTCTTGAATCGAGTGCTTCCCTGTCATAACAAAGGCTCCTCCGCCCTTTGGGGCTTTCGGCTGCACAATCGTAAAAAATATACTCGCCTGTTTTCTTATCATACCCTACCACATCCGGTTCGCCATCCGTATTTTCCATTTCCAGCAGCGATTGCAGCTTGCCGGTATTTGCTTCCAGTTTAGCCTGTACATCTGCCCATGCAATACCTTTGTGGCGCTTCATATTCTTTTCAAAGCGGACCTTCAAAGCATGCAGCAGTCCTTCAAACTGGTCTAATGAGTCTTTATTACTTTTTTTCATGTTCCTGTTTTTAAGGGTGGTTAATCATCCAATCCTCTTCCTTCCATTATCTGCGGTACCGCTTTTTCTATCCTCGATACACGCGTTTTAGATTGTTTAGCAGAAGAAAAATGAAGCAGGTAGGCTCTTTGTCGGCCGGGTGTCAATTCCTTGAATGCCCTTTTTAGTGCAGCATCTTCTTTCAATATTTTATCAAACTCTTCTGGCATGGAGAATTCTGATGTTTTTTTAAGCTCTGGTTTCAGTCCTGATTTTTCTACTTCAATAGCTTCACGAATATATTTCTTTAATACCGGCGCCAGTTTCACTACCTCTTTAAGGTTGGTAAACCTTACCTGGCGTGGCACCTGCACATTCTCAGTTTGCTGTATAAGTATGCCTTTAGGATCGGCTAATAGGGCACCTTTAAAAAACAATACTGCGCAGTATTCCTTGAAGCCATGTATCAGTACAATATTCTTTCTGTCGTATGTGTAACAGGGGCAACCCCATTTCAATTCTTCCGTCAGTCCGCAATCAAGAATAATGGTTCTGAGCTTCTCAAATTCCTGCTGCCAGTTTTTAGCTTTATTAAAAAAGAAATCAACTTTTGGATTCATTCAAACAAGTATTGGAGTACTAAATAAAGTTATGAAAATCATCACTGACCGGTTGAAACGATTTTCCTGTCAGCCGGCCTGAAATACCAGGATACGATTGTTAGCACCAGCAATAATAAAGCAGGAAATATTTCCGCTGCAGGGTCGCCAACTGCTATATGCGAAAATATAGCACCGGTAGTAACAAAGAAGAAACCTGAATACGCCCATTCCTTTAGTAATGAGAACCGGGGGACAAGTACCGCGATGACACCTAAAAACTTCCAGATGCCCAATATGGTCAGCACATAAACCGGGTATTGCAACTGCAGCATACTATCTACCCCGCCCGGGCCTTCTTTTTGCTTCAATAATTGTACAGCGCCGGTCGATACCATGCCCAGCGCCAGCCATAGTGTTGCTACCCAATAAATGATCTTATTTCTCTTTGACATATACTGTTATTTTATTTTGCTCAATACTTCTTCTAGGCGGTTGTGCGCCATATTTATGCCAAAGCTGAAAGGCAATTTCAATACCTGGTCTCTTTGCGCAACCGTTTCGTAAATAACGTGCATAGTAAGCTTGCTGGTATCATCCGTCAGTTGTTCAAATTCATACACCTCAAGCTGCACACCAAATGGCGTTTGCTCCATTTCAAAAGTGCGCGTTATTTTCTGGTTAGGAATAAGCTCGTGTATCACGCCGTTGGCCCTGAATGCTATATTGCCTTTGCCATCACTGGTTTCTACCTGGTAGCTGCCATGTTTCCTGCTTTCCAGCTTCAGCACTTTGGTGCCCATCCATTGTTCTATAATTTCCGGTTCTACATACGCCTTGAAAAGTAATTCCAATGGCAGGTCAAACTCACGGGTAATCTTTAAATCCTGCTTACCATCTTCGGCATGCACTTTTGTTTTTTGTTCCATAGTTCTATTTTTTTGATTTATGTTGTTTCATGATAGCTTCCAGTTTGTTGAACCTGTCATCCCACATTTTGCGGAATGGTTCTATGAAGTCTGCTATTTCTTTCATCTTTTGAAGATTTAAATGGTAATAAATTTCGCGTCCATTCTGTTCCTGCGCCAGTAGCTCGCATTCGGTAAGTATGGCCAGGTGCTTTGAAACCGTAGGCCGGGCTGTATCGAAATTCGCGGCTATAGCCCCTGCCGTCATAGATTGTGTGGCTACCAGCGTAAGTATAGCCCTCCTTGTTGGGTCTGCTATGGCTTGAAAAACGTCGCGTCTCAGGTTCATTATGTAGCTATTTGGCTACAAATATACATGTAGCCATTTAACTACGCAAATTTTTTATTGAAAACCTAACTACCTATCGTTTGTGCGGTAATGCCTTAGAAGGGAAACACATAAAATAAGTATCTGAACTGTAGTAATGATAACTAGATAAAACCACCATAAGAACAATGAACCGCCGCTAGCATGAAAGAATAACAGGTAATACAATATGACATTGTACCCAATGAAACATAAAATATTCAGAAGGCCAAATCGTTTGTTATACCTATACACCAGGATGGCCAGGAGGAAACAACAAATAGTGGCGGTATATAAAATTATGCTGTCACTCATAGTAGTTAACCGGTAGTTTTTGCCTGATCCAAATCAAAATTTGAACCCTAAGGAAAATAGAAGCCTGCCGTCCACATTCATCCAGGTAGAGACACGTTGCAAGGTAACCGGGTCATACCTGTCTGAATTGTACCAGTTAGACACCATTTTCAATGCGGCATAGGGACCGCTACCGCGTTTTGTGATACGACGCAGATAACCAAAGCCCAGGCCCATGTAAAAACCATTATTGCTGCGGAGCTTAAAAACATTATGGCTTGTGCTGTAGTACCTATCATCACGCTCATAAATATTAACGCCCATGTCTAAAAAGGATAAAAACTGGTTATTCTTCTGCGGCCTTATATTAACACGTACATCTGCAAATACCCCAGGAACGAACGCGCGGTTATTAATTAAAGTTGGAGCAAAGCTATATCCCTGGATGCCGATACCTATACCCAGATGTTTTACCGGCCTATAGTTATAGGTTACAGAAAAACCGGGCAGTGTGCCTGCGTCTGCAAACAAATGATGGTGCTGCCCTAACGCGTTACCAGAATAAACCATTACCAGAATTGCAAAAAGAATGTATCTCATAGGAAATAATTTAGACACCTGCGTGCAATAAGATATAAAAAAACTGGCATAAATTACTTTATATCTGTTTTTACTAAGCGATATTGACGATAAATTCGCTGCCTGCAGTTTTGACAACTAAAAACTAAATCTATGGAAGACCAAAACCAATCAGCACAGAACACCCCAAATACTACTCCGAAAGTAACTGGCATTGGAGGCATTTTCTTTTTTTCTGACAGCCCGAAAGAAACCAGGGAATGGTATACAAAAAATTTAGGCTTGAATATCAATGAATGGGGTTCAGCCAGTTTTGAATCAAGAAATATAGACCGGCCCGATGAGGTCAATTCGCTTCAATGGTGCCCCTTTAAAAAAGGAGATGCCTATTTCTCACCTTCGCAGAAAGGCTTTATGATCAACTACAGGGTGCAAAACCTGGAAGGGCTTATAGAAAAGCTTAAAGCTAACGGCGTAACGATACTGGATGATATTGCCAGTTATGACTACGGGAAATTCATCCACATCATGGATGCTGAAGGCAATAAGATAGAATTATGGGAACCGGCTGAATAAACCGGTTACATTGCATTTATCAGGAAAGCCGCCCAATGGCGGCTTTCTCGTTTCAATACGTTCTAAAAGACAGTATGTAAATTCAATTTAATTAAACGCCCGCCTGAACTCCAGCGGAGAAGCATTTGTCTTGCTCTTAAACAGTTTGCTAAAAGATTGTGAATGTTCAAACCCCAGCTCATAGGCAATTTCACTTACCGACAATTCTGTTGTTGACAGCCTTTCCTTAGCCTTCTCTATCAGCTTTTCATGAATATGCTGCTGGGTACTCTGGCCGGTGAGCGTTTTCAATAAACTACTTAAATAATTGGGGGAGATGTTTAATTCCTCCGAAACGAATTGTACCGTAGGTAAACCATTCTTTAATGCTTTAGCACTATTGAAATAAGTGTTCAACAGATCTTCGAAACGGTCCAGTACCTGGTGATTTGTTTTTTTACGGGTAATAAATTGCCTCTGGTAAAATCTCTCGGAGTAATTCAGCAATGTTTCAAGTTGCGAAACAATGATCTTTTGACTGAATTTATCAATATTGCCCTGGTATTCCTGCTCAATATTATTCACTATGGTATTCAATGTAGCTTCTTCCTTTTCAGACAGGAACAAAGCTTCGTTTACAGCATAGCCAAAAAACTCGTATTGCTTTATTTGCTTTGCCAATGCTGTGTTCCACAAAAAATCGGGGTGCACCATAAGTACCCAGCCGCTTTTGGGCGATGCTATTTCGGCAATAGGTTCTATACCAAACACCTGGTTGGGCGCTATAAAAAACATCACGCCGTCATCAAAATCATAGTGGCCCTGGCCGTACCGGTATTGCGTACCAATGCTCCTTTTTACAGAAATATGGTAAAAATCAAAAACGAAATTTTTGTGATTTACTTCGGTTGAGCATTCTATTTTGCCATAATCAAACAAACTGATCAATGGATGCTGCGGCGCAGGCAGGTCTTTCATTTTATGAAATTCCTGTATTGATCTGGCCCTATGTATTTTATTTTGCGACATCACCATGCTAAGATAAATAATATTATAGCGCCATACCGCCGGAAACCTCAATTCGTTGCCCATTAACCCAGCCTGCTTCGAGTGTACAAAGAAATGCCACTACGCCACCAATGTCTTCGGCGGTACCCACCCTTCCCAATGCTGTAATGCCTGCAATGGCTTTCCTTTTTCCTTCATCGTTTTTATTTGACCCGCCTCCAAAATCAGTTGCTATTGCACCCGGTGCCACCACATTTGCCCTAATTTGCCTGGCACCCAGTTCTTTTGCCAGGCACCGTGTATATATTTCTATGGCCCCCTTCATACTGGCATAGGCCGATACATTAGGGAACGAAGTTCTTGTAAGCCCCGATGAAACATTAACAATACCGCCGCCATCATTTAAAAGAGGTAGCATTTTCTGTGTAAGAAAATAAACGCCCTTAAAATGGATATTTAACATGGTGTCAAACGCTTCCTCACTGGTATCTGTAACAGAACCATATATACCCGTACCTGCATTATTGACCAGGAAATCGAACCGGGTTTGATTAAAATCATTTTTTAGCCGCTCTGCCAGGGAAGCTGCAAACCCATCGAACATTTTGATATTGCTGGTATCTAATTGAATAGCTACCGCATGTTGGCCAATCGATTTTATTTCATTTACCACTCCATTTGCTGCTGTTTCATTGCTGTGGTAAGTAATTACTACATCTATTCCTTTTTTAGCAAGACTCAATGCCATGTCTCTGCCTAATCCCCTGCTGCCGCCCGTTACAACTGCTATCTTTTTGCTCGTACTCATTTTTTATTTGTTTAAAAATTATGGTACAAAGTTGAGCTGTTATAAAGTGATAGCTGTATCCTAACCTAAGGTTGTTGTAGCCAAAACAGTTATTAACCTGGTTTGCGCATAAACCAGTTGAACAATAAAAGCCACTGATTGAGTGGCTTCATTTCGTGATGCATTTAAAGCATCGCGGTTTTAATTCTGCGATTATTTATTTGGTATGAGGCGGATAATTATAATTATTCAAGGACTTTACATGAGTTGCTGTAACGAATAAAATAAAGCCAACTATAGCTGCAATAGATCGTACCAGGTTATACGAATCCCATCGATGCAGATAATCCAGCCAATCGGCCGGAGGTTGAGTTTCAGACCATGACCTTATCAGCATATTGATAGGTACGTTACCAAACCGTGTTACCAACAAAGATACCAGGGCCATTGATGAAGATAAGATCGATAAAAATACAACTGCTCTTACACGCCTATTTACAAAAGCATACCACAATGGCGTAATAATGGAAACGGCCATTAATGCCTGCATACTTGTGCTGTTATGATTCATAAGCTGAACGCGAAACCTTAGATGAACTTCCTGGGGAACCTCGTAAAAAGTAGGCACGAGGTTAAGAAATCCATATAAAAATGCACCAGCCAATAACCCGGTAGCTATAGTAGCAATAAATTTGGGAACTGTAGTTTTCATTTCTCGGGTATAGCAGAGATTAAAAATACGGATATTAAAACATTATGGAGATTGCCTGACACATTAATTGATAAAACAATGCATCAGGTTAAAATCCTGGTAATGCTAATTTGCAGGCTGAAATAACTCTATGAAGTTGCCTGAAGGATCCATTAATAATATTTGGGCGCCACCTGGCCCGTGAACGATCTCATTGCGAAATTTCAGGCCCAGTACTTTAAGCCTTTTTACTTCAGCGTCAAGGTCCGAAACTATAATTTGAAACCTGTTCCAGCCGCCGGGTTCAGGCGATGTTCCATCAGGCATTGCCCTGCCGGCCGAGCTTGTTTTACCGCTTAGTAATAATCGCAGGTTCCCTTTTATTACATCGGCAAAAGCAGGCGCATAATTTGTCAAAAGCGTAAAACCGAGGTATTGTGTATAGAATGCAACAGCAGCATCTACATCATTTACCATATAACGGACATTCACCAGATCTGTTTTCATATAATATTTCCACTTTTAGTTTTTACTAAGACCCAACCATCCCAATACAAGCCCAATAGCACTTAGCACTATGCCCACTATGGCCCCCGCTTTACCACTGCCTGAACCAAATACAGCACCGCTGGTAGCTGCCAGGTGGATTAAGCTGAGAATAATACCTGTTGATCCAAGCACCAACGCTACCATCGCGCTACTACGTGCACGGTCACTATTATTTTTTGCCAATCGCTTAGCCCGCCACCCTATAATCAGGCTTGCCAAACCAATAACGCCTCCCAGCAAAGATTTTGCCCGGCCGGTGGTAATACCTTTTTTATATGGCTTATCAGTGAGACCTGAAGCATTATTATCAACGACGCTATTTTCTGCCTGGCGTGTTTGTGAAAAAACGTTTTGCAGGGGAAGAAAAAAAGTACTTGAAATCAGTATCAGTAAGAGATAAAAGACATGTTTTCCCATTGGTATTGTTTTGATATACAATATTAATCCTAAGGAGAATCCGGAAATTGTAAAAACTCGACATTCTATATGTCAAATTCGATAGTACCCCTGTCACTCGCTACTATTGTTCCTTGCCTGAAATACTCTTTAGGATTACAACCGGAAAACTTTTGAAAATCATGAATGAAATGCGACTGGTCGTGGTAGCCATATTCGTAAGCAATCTTACTTAACGATTTAAACCGGCTCTTATGATTGAGCACGGAATTGAACCTGGCGATCCGCAAAAACAATTTAGGGCTGAAGCCGGAAAACTCTTTAAATCTTCTCTCAAATTGTCTTACCGAAAGAAAATGATTATCGGCTAAATTCTGTACAGTTGCCGGCTGGTAAGCGTCTGTAATTAATTTAACTGTGGAAGCTACATTTCTATATTCTTTCCTGGCATTCGCCAACTTGCTTATCAAAAAATCAGATATGATTTTCACACGATGCCCGGCATCCACTGCCAGCATCATCTTTTCTTCCAATATTTCTCCGTCTTTGCCAAGAAGTGCTTTGGGATCTGCGAACTGGTTGGTTATTTCATTTGCCGGTATGCCCAATAACTGAGGGAGGCAGTGCGGATATAAGTATATTCCAAAAACTCCAAAATCTACTTGTGAAATAACATTACTGAACGATTCCGTTTGCCCGTAAATACCTGAAGCTAATGTTCTTTCTGCTTCAAACTTTGAGGCATATTTGAAGTGGCCCTTGTAGCAGAAAATAAGCTCTGGGCAAGGATATGCAAACGCATTGTGTACATAAGGCATTTCTACAGAGGCTTTGGCCTCTGAAAACCAGAAAAACCGGACGTATTCAGCAATTTGCTTCGGAGGTTGAATTATGCCATAGTTCATTATCCAGGCGCTTAAACTTCTGGCGGTCATGCTGCCGTGCCTAAAGTTATGAAACCTATTGCAGTCAAGCTCCTGTTTCTTTTTTTCAGTATCTTCGGTAGATTCTTAAATAAGCTATAAACAACCATTTGTGATGAAGAAAATATTACACGCTTTTCTTTTCTTGTTACTCTCCACCATTGCCGTGCATGCCCAAACCAGGCAAATGCTGTTTTCAGATACTACGGGAGGCACAATGACCTTTTACGATTCTAAAATAGATAATGATGGGTTTGTCGTTACAGTAGGCGGATTTTATAACCAGGGCGATGATTACGGCTTTGTGATGAAGACCGATAAAAAAGGTAATCTTATCTGGAAGCAACGGTCGCTGGCCTCGCCACTCAGCAAGGTGAAAATAGCTGCAAACGGCGATTACCTTGTTACCAGTGGGGGCAAAAACCTGATGGTGATTTTGCGTATTGCTCCCAATGGCAGCACGGTATGGACCTCTTACACGGCTTTTTGGAGCAACAGGAGCCTGTCAACTACTGGTCTCACAGAGTTGGCTAATGGCGATATTGCTATATGCGGAACCAATTCTTTTGGCTATTGGAACCCGAATGCATATTATTTCGACGGCTGGCTGCAGCTATTCTCGGGTGTAGATGGAACCTCTAAATGGCAAAAAGCTTTTGTATCGCCAACAGAAAGGGGCATGTTCCATTTCACCGGTATGACCTCTAAAAACAATACCCTGATCATTGGCGGACACTATGCCCCACCGCTCTTAAATCCGGTTAGCAGGAATTTTATACTCCAAGCAGATACATTTGGCAACCTGGTATCGATCAAATACTACGACAGTAGCACAGCTTCCAACAGCAAAACACTGGCAATGGATGGCTGGACATTCCGCGATATGGCAGTAAAGAATGATAAAATATTCGTAAGCGGCGTGTACAGGGAAAATCCCGGTAACAAAGAGGTGCTGCATGTTTCTGTTTACGACGAAACTACAGACAGCATCAGCGGGCATGTTTATAACCTTGCCGCTGCTAACCTTAATGGCGGCCGTGCGGATATTACCGACAGCAATGAATATTACCTGGCCATGAACCCGGATACTGCCTGGACTATCGCAGCAAGAATAGTAAACGATACACCCAGGTTTGTAAAAGCATTCAGATCGAATAATAAGATAGTACGAGGCGTTACCGGCCTGGCAGACACCATGATATTAGCGGGCACTATTAAAGGCCAGGCCATGTATGGATGGATAAGCCGCAACTCTGCTACTGAAAATGGCTGCACGGTGCTGGACAGCGCACTGGTAGTGACTACTTACCGCAGCAAGTTAACCACCGGTGTCATACCCGATGTGTTTACAGAATCGCTGAGCTCTGATTATAGCCTGCCTACCAAACTTGACACAACACTGCAAAAAACTTTTGTATGTGCCCCGCCTGTCAATGGTGGAATAAATGAGTTGCGAGCAGGCAAATTGAGAATATACCCTAACCCCAATAATGGCGCATTTATAATAGAAGGCATTAGCGGAGATGAAAATGCGCTGGTACACATAACCAATATATACGGGCAAACAATACACGCTTCGCAAACCGTAACCAGCAGTAAGATCAGCATCAGCATGGATGTACCGGCAGGTGTTTATTACATAACCGTTTCAACAGCTACCGGTAAGCAAACAGAGAAGATTATAGTACGCTGATTTCTACAGCTTTTCATTAAAAGATATACCCAAGAGAAGCCGCTCATAGAGCGGCTTCTCTTTTTCAGTATGCTACAGTGACTCTTATTATTATTTCACACTATCATCCTTCCAATCTAGTCCAGGTTTTTTCAAAAAACAATTTGGTTTATATCATAAACCAGTTTACATTTGAGATAAATTTACAAACCACGTTAATATGGAAAACTCAAATCAACAGCATTTAGACCTCATAGCGCAGACGATAAAAACTGCACAAAGGCGCTTCTACGACGATAGCCCCTATTATATACTTTGGGGATTTGCCATCTTCTTTGCCAGCCTGCTGCAATACTTTTTAGTACGCAGGCAAAGTGATAATAATGGTATTGGATGGGCCATATTTATACCTGCAGCCATTATTATCCAATTAATAATACTCGCCAGGCAAAAAAAGAAAGAACAAGTAAAAACGCATGTAGAATCGGTATTGATATACATGTGGATCGCATTCGGCATATCCTTGTTTATTATCCTTTTCTTCTCTCAAAAACTTGGCGCAAGCACGTTCCCTGTTATTTTATGCCTTTACGCGCTCAGCACCTTTGTTTCAGGCGGGGCATTTAAAATAAAAGCGTTTGTGTTTGGCGCCATATGCTGCTGGGCGCTGGCTATCGTTGGTTTCTTTGTTGATTTCGAAACACAGTTGCTTTTATTGGCAGCGGGGGTACTGGCCGCATTTATCATTCCGGGTATTATCTTGCGCAGCAGTGAGAGAGCTGCATAAAACATTAACTCTCTCTGCCCATATGTTCAAAGACTTAGATCCGTTATTACATTCCCAGTTGCGGCTGGCCATTGTTTCGCTGCTCATATCGGTAGAGGAGGCAGAGTTTTCTTTTATCAAAGAGAAGACGAATGCCACAGCAGGAAATATCAGTGTGCAGATCGATAAACTGCAGGAAGCGGGCTATATCAAGATCGAAAAAACATTTAAGGGGAAATACCCCCTCACCAAATGTTCCATCACTAAAAAAGGCATTAAGGCTTTTGAAGACTATGTAAAGATCATCCAGCAATATATACAGCCGGGTAAATAAGAGCATATTGCCCGTATGCTTCGATGTTATTTTTGATATCATTCTATAGAAATTCGGTTTGTATATGGCCTTATAAACAAAGTAAAATTGGGCTTCCAGGCAAAGCCGGTGGATAATACCCATTCTACTTTTGCCATAACAAAAACAATTAAAAATGAACCAGAATGAAAATCAGCTTTCAGCAGCAAACATCGAAATTGTACGCCGCTATTTCCAGGAACTCGATTCAAAGCAACAAGTACCAGAGCATCTTCTGACCCCGGATTTTATTTTTCATGCAGCAGGGTTTCCTCCTATGGATATCGCAGCAGACAGAGAGTTCACAGCCATGTTCTTCAATTCTATACCAGATCTTAAACATCCGTATGATGAAATATTTGCAAGCGGAGACCTGGTATGTTACCGCGGGAGATATAATGGTACACATACCGGCGCGCCATTCATGGGCCGACCTGCTACGGGTAACCGTATTGATGCAACTGGTATAGGTGTGGTACGGATTGCTGATGGCAAAATTGCCGAATTATGGATATCTCCGGACAGGATGACTATCATGCAACAATTGGGTATTGTAGCCTGATAAAACAGAAATGTGAGTAATAAGCAGAGGTCCTTTACCCAAGATAAAGGGCCTCTGCTTATTACTTTCTGGTATATATTCTCTGCTGTACCATGCTGCTAAGTAAGGATAGAGCAACAATCAACCTACCCTTATTAATTATATTATATTGTTCAAAACTTTCATCGTTGGGCCTTTCCTTGTTTTCGTTTCAATGCCTGCTCATACTGATCCTTTTCTTCTTCTGTTTCAGGCTGCAAAGCGGGCAATTTGGCCGGGGTGATATCATCATCCAGGGCAACAAATGTAAAATATGCCTCGCTCAGCAATGCAGTTTCTTTGCCTTTTATATTTTTAACCCATGCCCTAACCCATATCTCCATCGAAGAAACGAATGCCCTTGTAATTTTTGCCTTTATGGTAATAATATCTCCAACTTTTGCAGGAGCCCTGAAATTCATGCTATCAATAGAAGCCGTGACACAAATTTTTTCTGCATGCACCTGGGCGCAAACTGCGGCGGCAATATCCATCCAATGTACCAATTGCCCGCCCTGTAACATACCCATAGGGTTGGTATCGTTAGGGCATACCACTTCTGTTTTGACTGTAACCGATGCAGACGGCAGTTTAGTTTTCAACTTTGGCATTATAATATTTTTAGCTGCTATTTATTGCACAGGTGCTACAGAAAAGTTCGCTTCAATTTTTTCCAGCAAGCCTGGCAAAAGCTTCAATGCCTGCTCTTTGTCAAAGTCTTCACGTTTCTTTTGCACGCCAAGACTGGTCAGTTCAATGTGCAGGTCGGGTAAAATGGCATGATTGGCCAGGCATGCTTTTGAGCATGCAAGCGGACACCCGTCAATAGCTATTATTTTCCTTCCGGATTGTGCGGTTTTCACCAGTTTCTTTACGTTGCCCCCAACACCTGCAATACAAGACATTTCTGCTGTATTGTTCCTGTCTAGTTGAATGGCAAGATAATTAGCCATCTGCGCGGCACTTGAACAACCTGAGCAGGAATAAACAAGTGGTTTCTGTTTCTCCAAATTATTTTCCATTATATCGTATTTAACTATTGCCTGTTCGCCGGCTGCGAAATAGAGACCTCGTCCATTGCTGCCGGTATTTCTGTTCCCACTCTTCATTTCTATCTCAAAAGAAAATTACGACATAAGGGTATAGAAGTCTTTAAATACTTTCATTTCTGAACACAATCAGTGCAATAGATGACTAAAATCACCCTTAGACATGTCAGCCATTATCAATTGTTAAATTGTAGACTTTATTTCATTCTTATCCTCATCCAAAACAGCACTGGCTCTAACCAGGGCATGTTCAAGATCCTGCGTAACATTTGCCTTACCCACAGCGAATAAAAGTCGTGATTTACGCAGTTCTTCCCTTACCTGTAAGCTGGAAATTTCAGATAATATCAGCTTGGTACCATTCCGGCTGGTGGACTTATGCAATTCGCGCAATGCCCTGATGCCGGTTGCATCTATTATGGGTACATTCTTCATTCTTATTATCAACACCCTGGGAGGAGTTGCGATGAATTTCATTACGTCTTTAAACTTATGTGCAGCACCAAAAAACAATGGCCCTGTTATTTCAAATACCTGCACTTCTTTGGGTATAGAATATACATCTGTTTCGCTTTCCTCGCCACGGTTGTTTGCCGAAACAGGATTGATGCTGCTGGATTGCATCATCTTATGTATAAAAAAGAAAGCGGCGGCTATCATACCCACTTCAATAGCAACGGTGAGGTCAATTAACACAGTAAGCGAAAAGGTAATGAGCAATATGACCATATCATTCCTGGGGCCTTTCAGTACAGACAAGAAATTTTCCCATTCACTCATATTGTATGCAACTACCAGCAATACAGCTGCCAGGGTGGTCATTGGGATTAACCGCGCCCATTTACCTACAAACAATAAAATGAGCAATAACACTAAAGCGTGCAGTATCCCGGCAATGGGTGTTTTTGCCCCGTTTTTAATATTAGTGGCAGTCCTGGCAATAGCACCTGTGGCCGGTATACCTCCAAAAAGAGAAGAAAAAACATTAGCGATACCTTGTGCAATCAGCTCTGTATTAGACCGGTGGTCTCCACCCGTCATACCATCTGCTACTACGGCTGAAAGCAAGGATTCAATAGCTGCTAATAGCGCAATGGTGATAGCCGGTTGTATGAGTTGCTGAATAACTGTCCAGTTGACAGTTGGAAGCACCGGGGCAGGAAATGATGAAGATATATTCCCAAACCTGCTGCCTATGGTTTCTACCGGCAGCTTGCCTATGCTTACAATAGCAGTGGTTACAAGAATAGCAATAAGCGAGCCCGGTATCTTTGAAGTGACCCTGGGCCAGAATATTATGATCAGCAGCGCCAGAGCCCCGATGCCCAATGTGTACATATTTGTGCTGGGCAAACTCGTAAAATACACTGCCCATTTTCCTAAAAAATCAGCAGGCAGTTTGTCAATAGAAAGGCCAAAGAAATCTTTAATTTCTGAAGAGAAGATGATAACCGCAATACCGGAAGTAAAACCTACTATAACGGGGAATGGCATAAACTTGATAACGGTACCCAGCCTTACCAGCCCCATAATAATGAGCAGCGCACCTGCAATAAAAGTGGCAATGATCAAACCGCTCACCCCATAGCTTTGTACAATGCCGTAAACAATTACAATAAAAGCCCCTGTAGGGCCTCCTATCTGTACCCTGCTACCACCAAGGGCTGAAATAATAAAACCGGCAATTATTGCCGTAATGATCCCTTTTTCCGGAGACACGCCAGACGCTATGGCAAAAGCTATAGCAAGCGGCAATGCTACTATACCTACTATTATTCCTGCAATTACATCCTTATATAGCTGCTGCCGGTTATACCCTTTTAGCGCATCAATTATTTTCGGACGAAAAATGTATTCTCTATTTGACCTAACCATACACCTTAGTTTTAAAAGGAATTACCTACGTACCCAAAAATTCAATTCACCTCCGTCAAGGCTTTCTACCAGTTTATATTCTCTCGGCACTTCATTCCAAAGAGTATGATACGTTACAACCCTGGTCCCCGAACGCCGCTCCTTCAGAAAATTGTATAGGTAGCGTGTATAGTAATCGTAGAGTGATTCCGAGTAAGCCACAGAATCGTCTATCCTATCCTCGTCAAACAAATTCTCAAAAAAAGAATTGAAAAAATAAAAATGATCGTAGTTATTGAAATCTGCCTGTGTAAAATTGCCTTCTATAAAACTTACATTATTGATGGATAGTTTGGCCTGGGCAGACCTTGCGTGCTTTACCAGATAGTCTCTCTGCTCAATGCCAAAGAAATGTGCAGATGGCATATAGTGTGCAGCAGCAAGGCAAAACTTGCCGATACCACTGCCTACATCAAGCACTTTTGCCCCAGGTGTAGCCCCTAAAAATGTAGCTGCATAACGAACAATATGCAAGGGTGTCCAGTGCCGCTTGCTGATAGCCTGGATATTTCTCGGATATAGCTTAACAAACGCTTCATCGGTTTTCAGGTACTCGCCTGCAGGTAAGATTACATCTTTCATATTGTAATGGGCTTATGTTTGTTCCTATAAGCAGAGGAGTTCATCAGATCGCCTGCCAGATAAGGCTGTAGTGGTTTAACAAGGGCTATCCAGCCATCTTTCTCTGCCTGTTGGCTTGTTAAGGAAGGGTTCTGTAATAATGCCCGGTTATTTTCTACAAACCAGCCATCTACCGGCATATGTATAGGTATATTGTAGTCATCGGAAATGACCATGGCCAATACCTGACCTTTTTTTACAAGTCCTCCATGAGCATGAAATTCTATGGCTTTAATATTCCCTATACCGGTTAGCTTAAATTTGCACACTCCTACATACGCGTATTTACCATTAAAATCTATCCATTCGTGGTCATTTGTATAATAAATATCTTTACCCAGCATGAGGCCTAATCTTCTATGCATTGATTTGAAACCTAAAATTACTATTCCCTGGTGCCCGATAATTGCAATAAATCAATTTTGAAATTGTTTTTTATCACTATAAAAACTATTTTGTTAATGCGGCTATGAGTTTAAAAGGCATTTTTCCAATTGATAAATGGGAATACAATTCTCACGCTATCCTTGATTGTTTATCGGGTGAAGAGTATAAGCTACTAATGAAGGGCGCAAGGAAAGAGCGCTATCAGAAAAGAGAGATCATCTTCCGGGAAGGAGCTAAGCCAATTGGCATCTTTCTCATCAATTCGGGAAAGATCAAAAAATACAAAATAGACAACATAGGAAAAGAGCATATATTTTATGTAGCGAATGCCGGTGAACTGATCGGCTATCATGCACTATTGGCCAATGAGCCTTATCCCGACTCTGCTGCAGCGCTGGAAGACTGTGAACTTATGTTCATCCCGGTAGAAAACTTTTTATCTGTTTTTAATAAATCAGCAGAACTTCCAAAACAGCTTTTAAAGACACTGAGCCATGAATTCAGCGTTTATATTAATAACCTGGCTGTGTTTGCGCAACGCCCGGTCAGGGAGCGCATTGCCATTGTGTTTATTATACTCAGGGAGAAATTCAAGGATAAATCAGATGCAGGGCAACCTGTTGTCGTATCTATTTCAAGAGATGATATAGCGAATATGTCGGGCACCACGCGTGAAAATGTCACACGCATGATCACTGAATTCAAGAATGAAGGTATACTGGAAACTAAAGGCAGAAAGATCATTATCCGGGATATTAAAAAGCTGGTAGAGATTTCCAATTATTCCTGAATTGTGATATTTTGCACATCAGGGTTTCACTTCACCAATATCTTTGCTTTAAACTAAGCCATGCACCAACCGGCACGTTCAATCTTATCCGGCATAATCCATGAGAAATGCCCCACCTGCCGGGAAGGTGATGTATTTGTAAATAAGGGTATTTTCCCGCTGAAAGACTGCACAAAAGTTAACTACCAGTGCCCGGCCTGTAACCAGAAGTTACGAGCCGAAACGGACAATGCACCCAGCATGAATTATGTTTTGAGTGTGATTGTATATGCTATAGGTTTTATCCTTTACGCGCTAATTTGGGGCATTACCTATAAAGACAATAGCATGCTATACTCCCTGGCATTTTCAACAGCATTGGTAATTATTTGCCAGCCCTGGCTAATGCGGTATTCAAAAGTCATCTACCTGTACTTATTCTTTAAGTATAAACAGTAAACATCAGGCAGATAATTACGCATACCTCAATTTGCTTTTTTAAGGATATCTCTGGCATTAACAGAACCCAAGTATTAGCTTAGATACAGCCATTTTACTCGAACAAATCATAAAAATGCTCTATATCCTTCTTTAGCGTTGCATAAGCTTCGCTGTACCCATCCTCCTTCTTATCTATTGCTTTCACATCTATCATTACCTTTTCAAGCCATCCATGCAATGCCTCATGTTCTTGTCCTTTCATCCGGCATTCGTTTATCAGGGTGTCTATTCCGGCCTGTATACGGGTATAAAGTTTCTGCCTGTTCTTAATGTCGGCATAATTTGTGTCGCTGACTACCCGCACCATAGCCGCTACATTCTTCTTTGTGGCTTCGTCAGCTTTCCATTTATTGGCACTATTTAAAGGCGCTGCGGCCTGGGTCATAGCTGTATCATTTACCTTCGGATCTGCTGGTTCCTCATTAGTCTGCCGGCTGCTACAGCCTGTAATGATAACCAGCATGACTATTAATAGTTTTTTCATTTATTCTTCTTTTAGTTGTGTTAAATTATTATGTCATAAATGGAGCATGGGAAGCTGCCATATGGGCCTGTGTTTATAAAGAAGTACAATGGGTATGTTTTGCCGACGATAAATTTACTTGATTCACAAGGTCCATTATATGACTGTGGTCATTATGAGTAATGTACTACTGTATTGTTGTTACCTGAAAAAGCCCCTACAAAACCATTGATTTGTGGGATAGTTTGTATTTAGAGACTTTCTGTGAATTTTTGATACAAATGCCGAACCTGAATAATGAAGATTTAAGAAATCCCAAACTCAATAATACCTAGATCTTCCATTGCGCCCGAATCACATATCTAAATAAAATGAGCTAAAATGTAATGCTACCGAATGAAGAGTTATTAATTAATATAGTATTTTACAATCTATATATAGTAACATGGAATCCGAACATACTAGTACTTTCTCGCAAAATGTGGCTGCAATTGCTCAATTGTGGCCTATGTTATTGATTGTATTCTTTATAATAGTCTTTATTTCTTATAGGAAGAGAATTCCATTAATATTTTCGAAGATTTCGAAAGTATCGTCAAAGACCCAACTTGGGGAATATACGGTTGAGTTATTAAAAGAATCAGCTTCAGAAAACCAATCCATCACCTCTAGGGACCGACATACAGATTCTACAAAAAATGAAATAATACCAGAAATAGTTGAGACTAAAGAAGCCTCATTTCTTACAATTTTTGAAGCATTTTATTCAGGAAATTTCGAAGAAGCGAATAATCTTTTTGAGGAATTGCAGAACAAAACACCTGATATTGAAAACAAAGAACTTAACAGAATTCTTTATATAGAATACACGATTTACTATCAACAAATTAACTCAATTCAGGAATTAGAAAATATTGTTAGTAATACACAATATCAATCTACTAAGTATCATGGTTACAAGGTAATCGCTTATTATTACTCCAAAAACAAACAATTTGATGAGGCAATTAAGTTTTTATCATTAGCACAGCAATACACAAAAAACGAAAAGGAAAAAACTACAATTGCAATTTCCATTTCAGATGCTATTAAGTACTCAAATACAGAAGAAGCTATAAATTTTATATTGAAGTTCTCAAAAGATATAAAGGAATGTACCGAACTTTCTAGATTATATATTACAATTGCCAAACTGTACCAGGATAATGAACAATTTCAAGAAGAATGTTTTGCAAGAGAACTTGCATTAAAATATGACCCTTCAAATGATTCGAATATTTTCTCCTTAGCTTATGATTATAATGAAGAAAGACTTGGGTTAAGCTCCCTTTCATACCTGCACTACAAAAATATTCAATTCAATAAATTTCATCGCCAATCCGCCACAAATAATTTAGGTGTTATTTTCCAAAGCTGGGGGTTAAAAGGTCAAGCTGTAAAGATGTATAAATTGGCATTGGAGCTAGAGAGTAACATTTCTGCAGCTAATCTTGCGAACAAATACATGAACGAAGGATTTTATGAAGAAGCACAAGAATTATTAAATAAGGCAAAGTTGCAAAATGATGCAACAGAAAATGTATTTTCCTCTTTGCAGATATTAAATTCAAATATTAAATCGGAAGAAGAGAAAGAAAATTTGTATTCAGAACAAGCTTCGAAACATTTAGTTTACATGCAAAGGTATTCAGAAGCCTTTTTCGAAAGCAAGGATACTCTTGTCTCACTAAAGAATACTACATGGAGTAATGAAGCGTTTACATTTAAGGTGGAAGAAGGTCCTGGAAGCGGCTTTATTAACTTTTCCATCCCACTAGATAGTTTTAATTATAGTTTTATTTTACCCCAGAACCATCAGAAAACTTTTTACAGAAAAGATTTTGACAAGGTAAGTAATTATGGCATTTCTCAAAACCGATTGGCATATGGATATTTAGATCGGGAAGAAAAGATGCTGTATATATTTATTTATGGAAGTAAAACTAATGAGGGTTTTTTATTGGCTTTCTCAAAAGTTGAATAATGAATACAATCTGCAACTAATTTATTCCCAAAAAACATACTGTCTTAAGTGCCTCACATAAACCTAAACAATTACAAGCCCCCCAAGTGGCTTCCCTTGTGACTTATTCAATAC
Source organism: Flavipsychrobacter sp. (assembly GCA_024508935.1). GTDB lineage: Bacteria > Bacteroidota > Bacteroidia > Chitinophagales > Chitinophagaceae > Polluticoccus. Next base: position 87,163 of record JANINW010000062.1, read on the forward strand.
AAGTCTTTCGATTTGCGGAGGCAAATAGAAAAAGCCCCGCAATCTGCGAGGCTTTCCAGTGATCCCGTTGGGACTCGAACCCAAGACCCATACATTAAAAGTGTATTGCTCTACCAACTGAGCTACGGAATCATTCCCTTTGTTCTTATCGAACGGGAGCGCAAAGATAAGCATCATTCTATTTCTGCAAAACCTTTTTCAATATTTTTTTTCGCCTTTATACAAAACCCTTTACTAGCAAGCATTTACAATACATTTTCATTTCTTCAAGGTGTTACTAAACATTTTAAATGTAAAAAATTATCTTTGTCTCACAGCGAAAGAACATGTTATAAGGGACATTCTTGCGTATAAGGGAATTACCGTTTTTAATTAAGGATAAAGGAGCAATTTTTTACTAAGTGAATAGGTTACTGCTGCCGTACTTGTTGTGCATGGCGGTAGCCATACCGATCGTTATATGAATGCCAGGCGTTATATCATAATTGTAGTATCTGCTGTAATAATTTATCCGTTACTCATCATAGCTTTTGCTTTCAATGCATACACGCATCCGTCTGAAAGCCTGGGCATGGGTTTGTTTACTTCCATCGGCGTACTAAGCACGCTGTTTATCGGGCTGGTTATTTTTTACTTCTTCAAATTGCGTCAAATAACCATACGGCGCCTGAGGGCCGAACATAAAACCGTATTGAAAGAGGCCATATACCGCAAGATGGTGGAAGACTCCGGTATTGTAACTTTTGTCGTTAATACGGATGGCACTATACGTTTTGTAAGCAAAGGTTTGAAACAACTGACTGGTTATGCCCCCAGCGAAATGAAAGGAAAACAACTGGCCGATGCCATTGCCCCATCCTACAAAGAGGATATTCGCAGGCTGGTTTCCAGGGTATATACGGGGGATGAAATAGACCGCACTATAGAAGTAGAGATATGCACCCGGGGGAATACCGATAAATGGGCTGCCTGCCGCATCTATGCTATCCGCGATGAGAACGACGATATACAGGAAGTACAGGTGATAGTATGGGATATAAATGAGGAAAAAAGACTACAACTGCAGCTGTCTGAAATAGAAAAAGAAAACCAGCGCCAGTATAAGGTACTCACATCTGTTATGGACAATGTGCCGGCCATTATATATCTGAAATACCCTGATGGTAGTTATGCCTTCATCAACAACTATTTAAAGTCGCTGCTGAGCGAAGAAGTGCGTGCCAAAAAGGTGATAGTACCGGGCGATGTTTTTGAAGGCAACACAGAACGCATGCGCCTGTACCAGGCTCACGACAATTGGGTAATGCAGCATAAGCAAACCGCCGCATACGAAGACATATACCTTAATAAACAAGGCCAGCAGCAATATTTTTACGTCATCAAATTTCCACTGCTGGATGAAAATGGGGATATAGAATACATCGGCGGCTTTTCGCTGGATATTACCGCGCTGAAGGAAGCGCAGCTGAAACTGCACGATGCCCTGGACGAAGCCAAAGCCGCCTACGAGGCACAGGAAACATTTATGGCCAATGTAAGCCACGATATACGCACGCCTATGAACGGCATATTGGGCCTCTGCAACCTGCTCACCACTTCTACCCTGCTCTCGCCCGAACAAAGAGAATATATCAGCTACATAGAGGATGCCGCTAACAACCTGCTGAAACTGGTGAACGACCTGCTTGATTTTTCTAAAGTGCGATCAGGCAAATTCCAGATAGAGGAAATTCCTTTCAGCTTTGCAGATACAGTGCATAAATCACTATACCCGCTCACGCTCAAGGCAACAGAAAAAAACATAGCGCTGGAAATAGAGGTAGACCGCGATATTCCTGCAGCCTTATATGGCGACCCGCTGCGCCTGCAGCAGATATTGATAAACCTGGCAGGGAACGCTTTGAAATTTACCGAGCAGGGAACGGTAAATATACAGGCTTCGCTCTCTTCCAGGACCACAGATAATGCAATTGTAAAAATCTTAGTAGCAGACACCGGCATTGGCATACCTGCCGACAAACTGGATGCCGTGTTTGATTCCTTTGCACAAAGCAATACAGATATAGCCCGCCAATATGGTGGCACCGGTCTTGGATTGAGCATTGTAAAGCAGCTGACCGAACTGCAGAATGGTACGGTTACCGTTAAAAGCAAAGAGGGCAAAGGAACTACCTTCACCCTCGAATTGCCTTATAAACTGGTTAAACAGCCGGTAGCTGTTTAATGCTGCTTAGCTATTACCGGCGTTTTGTCTTTCTTGGTTATGCGGTTGGCCATACTTAAGAAGAAACCAAAGGCCATGGTCAACACACCCAGCCACAGTACGTTGATGAATGGGAATATCAGCGCCTTCATCACTATATAGTCATCTTCCGGCTTCGCTTCTTTTATCAGTATCTCTGCTGCATTCTGATCGGGTAGCACTTTACCAAATCGAGTATATACCATCAGCTCTTTCGCGGTATCTTCTATATGGTGCTCATAACCATCTCTTATATAATACACCGGCGCCAAAGAGCCTTGCGGACCTTTCAAACCAAATACATCCAGCTTGGCGGCTACAGCTATATCGCCGGGTGTTTCCGTATAATTAGGGTTGTTTACTTTCGTTTCAAAGCCATTGAATACAAAGAACCCATTAGCCGTAAAAATGCTGTCGCCCTGGTGTACAATATGGCTCTTATATATGCTGGTATCCGTTTTCTTCTTAGGGTCTATTACAGAGGTTACATAAGTAAATATGTCTTTATGCAGGTAGTGCTTGGATGAAGGGTTGGCCACCAGCCCCTGCTGGCCTTTAGGATTGATAAACGCATCGGGGTACAGGGTAAACGATTCTTTTACCTCTTTTGTTACACTATCCCTGCGTTCGTAATACACTTTATAAAAAGTACGTGGGTCTTCGGTTGAAGTAGAATCGCCTTTGTAGGTCACAAAATAATCGCCCATAGCCACAGGAATATCGCGGAAGAGTATGGAATTCTCTATGCTTTCCCTGATATTCTCTTCCTTAGTCTTCTTACCAAAATCCCACATTTTGCCCAGGGTATTGTAAGAGATCACCTGCTTATTATAAGATGACAACAGTATACCTAGTAATATCAATCCGAAGCCAAAGTGCCCGATAGAAGCGCCCAGTTTTTTAAACTTGAGTTTCTGCACCATAATAGCGTAATATGCAGTACCTACTATAGTATAACAGCAGCTAAACAACAGTATAGCATACTGAACCGCATCTATTTTTTGCGTAAGGCCTATGAACAAGGACAATACCAATGCAATACCCGCAGTTATTGCCAGCCGCCTCCAGGCAGTTTTCATGTCTGTTTTCTTAAACTTGAGAAACAGTATGGTTGCAGTAAGCAGGGAAACGACTACGGCTACCCATACCTGTATGCTGTTATAGTGCTGCACGGGGTTTACCGGCGGTGCTACATCTTTTCCCGTTATCCATTTTGCCAACGGTGCCCATACGGGTATAGAAGTGCTTATAGCTATCTGCACAGCAGAAAGAAATAAAACAAATGCACCTATGAACATCCAGAACTCGCGGGTATCAATACCTTCCTCTGCTTTTATCCTCGGCATAGCCTTCCAGCGTCTTACCACCAGCGCTATGCTCAATAGCATCAATACACCTATCACTACCAGCAAATGCCAGTACAGCGATTTTCCTTCGCCTGTAAATGCATGCACTGAAGAATCTCCCAATATACCCGTACGGGTTAAGAAGGTTGAATACCATACCAGCAGGTAAGTAACTATTAATAGTATTACAGAAGCTATAAGCGAACGGCCGGTTGCTTTATAAACAATAAGCGTATGCAGACCGGCTACCAATGTAAGCCACGGCACTAACGATGCATTCTCTACAGGATCCCATGCCCAGTAACCGCCAAAGGTCAGCGATTCATAAGCCCATGCACCGCCCATCATGATACCTACACCTAATATGCCACCGGCAAAAAGGCTCCATACAATAGCAGGTTTCAGCCATAGCTGGTAATCGCCTTTCCATAAAGCGGCAATAGTATAGGCAAAAGGTATAAGGGTAGATGCAAAACCCAGGAACAGTACCGGCGGGTGGATGACCATCCAGTAATTCTGAAGCAATACATTCAGGCCATTGCCATCCTGTATAAAGCTCATATAATTGGGTTGAGAGAATATGGGTGCACCCTGCATCTGGTGGCGCAGCAGCAGGAATGGATTGCTGCCTACCTGTATATGCTGACCAAAGTAAAAGCCGAGCAGCATAGTAGTCAGCGCCACTTGAACAAGCGCTACTATACTCATTACCCTGCTTTCCATTTTGCGGGCGGTCATCATTACAACCAGGCCCAGTGCACTGTGCCAGAAGGTCCAGAGCATGAAGCTACCTTCCTGCCCTTCCCAAAAACAGGATAGCAGGTATTTCATTGGCAGGGTTTTGGAAGAGTGCTGCCATGCATAATTATATTCAAACAGGTGGTTGATAATAATATAGGCCAGGGCAATAAAAGTGGCGAATATAGATGCCGCATGTATCACAAAACCATTGCGGCCCAGCAGCAGCCATGCATTGCTTTTATTGGGGTCTTTGTTTTCAGATTGCGCAGCATTGAAATAACTGAACGAACTGAATAGCGCCATTACAAAGGCTGTAATAACAAAAAAATGACCGAGTTGCCCCGGCCGTAAATTTTCTCCTATGAATTGTGTGTCCAACCTGTATGAATATTATAGAGATAAAAACTTAAAAGCTTTATTAGCTGGCATTACCTACCGCCACCTGGTCTTTTTTGTATTTTGAAGGGCACTTCATTTGTATTTTGCTGCAGCGAAAATCCGTACCATCCATATACCCCATCATTACTATTTGTTCTGAGCGCTCAATATCGGTAGGTTTGGCGCCGTTGAATATTACCTTGTTTACATTACCGGCTTTGTCCTTTACATAAAAAGTGAAATGGTTAGGGTCCTTCAGCGGGTCATAATCCATGCTCTTATCTTTTTCCAGCACACCTATCACGTGGTACTGTTTACCGGGCTGTTTAGCAGCAGAAGCAAATGTTTCGTAGGTGCTGAAATCACCAAACATGGTTACAATGATACATAATGCTGCAGCAACCAAAACCAGCAATACGATATGTGTCCTTTTCATAAAACCTTTATTATTTACCGGGGCGGTATGATATTTACCAAAAGCCCTGCAAAGTTACGGCAAATGACCGTCAAATGACACGGTTACCAATTGTGAATATTTTTTTAAAACAAATGCACTGAAAGCTTATAAGTCATAATTTTGCGCCTCAAATAAAAAAACATGGCCGACCTTTCGCAGTTTGACCCCAATTCTGTCGGATTAAAATCTAACAATATATTTGGGCTTCCTTTCAAGGAAGATGAAGCAGCCCTGGTATTATTACCTGTTCCCTGGGAAGTAACAATCTCTTACCGTGATGGTACTTCGCGCGCACCGGAAAAAATATTTGACGCGTCTATGCAGATAGACCTGTACGACCCGGATGTAGTGGATGGCTGGAAAAAAGGCTTTCACATGCTCCCTATCGATAAGAATATCAAGAAAAAAAGTGATTTTCTCCGCCAGTGTGCCGAGCTTATCATTTCTCACCTGGTAGACGGCGGTGTGGTTTCTGAGAACGAGCAGCTATCTGAAAAACTACAGGAAGTGAACAATGGCGGTACCCTGCTATATAACTGGGTACATGAAATGACCGCTAACCTGCTGAAAGAAGGCAAAAAAGTGGGCCTGATAGGTGGCGACCATAGTACACCCCTGGGCTTTATCAAGGCTTTATCTGAAGTACATAGCGATTTTGGCATATTGCAGGTAGATGCACATGCCGACCTGCGCGAGGCTTATGAAGGATTTACCTATTCACATGCCTCTATCATGTACAATGTACTGCAGCAGATACCGCAAATGAAAAAACTGGTGCAGGTGGGTATCCGCGATTATTGCGATGAAGAACTGCTGCTGATTCGCCAGAATCCTGACCGTGTCACCACTTTTTTCGACAAAGACATAAAGGCACAGCAGTATGAAGGTGATACCTGGAAACAAATATGTCAGAATATTATTAACGAGCTGCCGCAAAAAGTATACATCAGCTTTGATATAGATGGCCTGGATCCGAAACTTTGCCCCAACACTGGCACACCGGTACCCGGCGGTTTTGAACTGGAACAAATATTCTACCTTTTCAAACAACTGAAGGAAAGCGGCCGTGAGCTGATAGGCTTTGACCTGAACGAAGTATCGTGCGGAGAGCATAGCATGGATGGCATAGATAGTATAGTAGGGGCAAGAGCACTCTATAAGCTTTGCAATTTAATGGTGGGATAATCGCAGCCTTATAAATATGGGAATAGTGAATTATGACCTTCATAATTCACTATTTTTTTATGTATCAGCAGGAAAAACCTTTATTCTAAATACTACTTTAGCAGCATGGAACACACCCACCATTCTGAAAAACGCGTACACCGTGCCTGGGCTATGTACGACTGGGCCAATTCGGCCTACAACCTGGTTATCACTTCTACGATATTCCCCGCGTACTATGTTGCGGTAACAACTGTAAAAGAAAATGATGTAATTGTCAATGACAAGGTCAGCTTTTTTGGCCATACCTTTTCTAATACCGCCTTGTTCGATTATGCGCTGGCTACGGCTTACTTAGTTATAGCTATTATATCGCCCATTCTTTCTTCCATTGCCGACTACCGGGGAAACAAGAAACGTTTCATGCAGCTATTCTGCTATCTGGGCTCTATAGCTTGCTGTGGCTTATACTTTTTTAAAAGCGATACCCTGGAACTGGGCATTACACTATTTGCACTGGCCGCGCTGGGTTATTGCGGCAGCATTGTCTTCTACAACGCATTCCTGCCGGAAATAGCCGTAGAGAAAGACCGCGATAGATTAAGTGCCCAGGGTTATGCCTACGGTTATATAGGCAGCGTGATACTACAGCTGGTATGTTTTGTATTTGTACTAAGCCCTGCAACTTTTGGCATTACAGATGGCACTTTCGCTCCAAGGCTTTCTTTCCTGCTGGTAGGCATCTGGTGGTTTGCCTGGGCACAAATACCGTTTGCAAGGCTACCCAAAGGCATGCCATTGGAACAGCATACAGAATATAGTATTCTGACCAATGGTTTTCATGAACTGAGAAAAGTTTGGCAGCAGATACAAAAGCTTACCGTTCTTAAAACTTATCTCGGCGCATTCTTTCTCTACAGCATGGGCGTACAAACCGTAATGCTCGCAGCAACCATTTTTGGCAGCAAAGAATTGAAACTGGAAACCAGCCAGCTTATCATGACGATACTTATCATACAATTAGTAGCCATCGCGGGTGCCTATCTCATGTCAAAATTGTCTGAAAAATTTGGCAACCTGAATGTATTATTATTCGTAGTACTGATGTGGATAGGCGTATGTATAGGGGCTTATTTTACTACTACCCCAATGGAATTTTATATTATAGCCACTGTAGTCGGCCTCATAATGGGAGGTATACAATCACTGAGCCGCTCTACCTATTCAAAACTGATGCCGGAGACCAAAGACACCGCCTCTTTTTTCAGTTTTTATGATGTTACTGAAAAAATAGCCATAGTAATAGGCATGTTCTCCTTCGGACTGATAGAAGAAATGACCGGTTCTATGCGCAATTCCATTGTTGCATTGGTAGGCTTTTTTGCCCTCGGCGCGGTTATTTTGTACATTGCCATTGTAAAAGCAAAAAACAAACATTTAAGTTCAACTGTTATTTAGGATATGAGATTATATACGATCAATGCGGGCTATTTTAAACTGGATGGCGGTGCTATGCACGGCGTGGTTCCCAAAACAATGTGGAACAAGGTAAACCCTGCTGACGAACAGAACATGTGTACATGGGCTATGCGCTGCCTGCTGATAGAACACGGCAATTATAAAATACTGGTGGATACCGGTATGGGCACCAAGCAGGATGAAAAATTCTTTAGCTTTTACCACCCGCACGGGGAAGATACTTTAGAAAAATCACTGGCAAAACACGGCTTTACGCCTGATGATATTACGGATGTGTTTCTTACCCATCTGCATTTCGACCATTGTGGCGGTGCTATAAAGCGCGAAGGGGATAAAATGGTGCCTACTTTCCCCAAGGCTACCTACTGGAGCAATAAAGTGCATTGGGATTCGGCACTTGCTCCCAATGACCGCGAGCGGGCCTCTTTCCTGAAGGAAAACATTGTGCCTATTGAAGAAGGCGGCAACCTCCGTTTTATAGATGTAGCTGACGGCGAAGAATGGATACAGGATATACGTGTAAGGTACACTACCGGCCATACCGACAATATGATGCTGCCGCAGATAAATATAAACGGCACTACCCTGCTATATTGTGCAGACCTGATACCGAGCGCTGCCCACATTTCTATGCCATGGGTAATGGCTTATGATATGCGCCCGCTTGATACACTGAAGGAAAAGCATAAAATACTGAATGAAGCTGCGGAGGAGAACTGGGTACTGTTTTTCGAACACGACCCTAAAACAGAATGCTGCACACTTGTAAATGACAATGGCCGCATTAAATTGAAAGAGGCTTTCCCCTTGAGTGAACTGGAAAGCAAGATTGTATAGTAATATGACGATATGAAAAAAGTCTTATTGGTAGTCTTATGCTTGCCACTTTATTCATGTGATAGCACTCATAAGACAACTCCAATAAGAACGTCTAAGGCTGACACTAATTTCATTTCGCGTTCAATTGACAGTACTGGTTACTATGCCATATACATTGAAACTAATAGGGAATCAATATACTATACTCAGTTAGCCAATTTTAAATTTGATGATTATGACTCTGCTGATATTATATCCAGCTACCAATGCCTGGTAAATGAGCATCACCTTAAACCGGCAAAAGTAGATTTGCTGGATTTACCACGTGAATGGCTACCCTTATATGCATATAAAAAAAAATATTATATCTATAAGCCTTGTGAATGGGGATTAGTCAATCGTCAAATAATAAATGATTCTCTCTTAATCAGTTGGACTGTAGGTGGGCTGTCAACAGAGATATTAAGCTCGATCAAGAAAATTAGCACTAATTCATACACAGTAGGTACGAAAACATTTTACGACGGTAAGATTGTCGAAACTGAAATACATATACATGTAATTGATACAGCAAAAACTATTGCACTTTGGGAATACCTGTATAAGGACGGCACTAATCCCCGGTATCAATTATTTATACCAAAGGATTCGGCAAAGAATTATGAACTCATTGTAAACTATTGTTCGAATAAAGTGGATGAACTGGTATTCGACAGTGTGAATTATGCCGAACCTACAAAAAATGCTGATAATCCTTGAAAAAAGTCATAAGGCACGTATTTTATTCACATAATATTGCAATATATCCACCAAAGCGGCCAATTGCCGGCGGCAAAGCTGTATTGATGGATTAATCCTGTATTTTACACTATTATTGACCTCTAAAAATCTGGAATTATGGATACTTCAAAAATGATCAAAGCTTATTGCCTGAAGACAAAAGAGAAAAATGTACCGATGCACGACGCGGTAATCACCAAAACTGAACGCGGCGGATATATGGCTACAGGCCATGACGGCAAAGGCAACAAAATGGCTGCTATCATGAACGAAGCTAAGGCCCTGCAGGCTATTAAAGACGGCGTAGCCAAACAAGGCTTCTAAGCTGAACTGTACACGTTTACACCGATATTGCTACCCGGTTTGCCGGGCAGCAATATCGGCAAACTGTTTTTCAAAAGCCGTTTCTACCTTTGCCATGCAATGGTAAAGGCTCTGCTGACATACATTAGTCATCACCTTGATGAAGAAATAACGCTGGAACAGCTCTCTAAGCTTACCGGCTATTCTCCCTTCCATTTACACAGAAAAATAAAAGAAGCCCTGGGCGAACCCATTGGCGATTTCATAAGGCGCCAGCGCATAGACACCGCGGCACAACTGCTGGCGCTTACCGATATACCTGTTGCAGATATTAAATACCTGGTAGGTTATACCAACAACAGCGGCTTTTCAAAAGCATTCAGGCAGGTAACCGGCACCTCTCCCAAATTATTCAGGGCCGGCAATATATTGCAGGAAAAAGCTGCAGCATTGCAACCGGGCTATCTTTCCCTAAGCTGCGAGGTACTAAACCTCACCAGGCAGGAAGCAATTATCTTTCCCGGCATAGGGGATTATTTCAGTAAAAGCGTCTATAGCATATGGAAAGAGGTGAAAGCTTTTATCCTGCATGAAAAACTCAACGAAGACGATTTTGACTACTATGGTATATTACACAATTGCCAGAATGTTACCCCCGGACCGGGAAGGTATGATGCAGCCATTGTGCCCAAACACAAAGACATTGTCAGGGCAAACAAATTTTACAGGAGCCAAATACCCGGCGGAAAGTTTGCCAGGTACCGTTTCTGCTGCCCCGTTAGCCAATACCGTTCCAACACATTGCTCATTAACAAACACCTTGACGAAGAAACCCCATTGAAACATGGTACAGGTGTATCTTATTTCAGGTTCCGGTCCTTGCCCAACTACAAGGAGCCTGACAACCTGCTGATAGAATGGTACATACCTGTTAAATAAACAATTCTATAACAAAATTTGTCGCTTTTGTTCAATCCCGGCCATCTAATCATATCTAATTTTACATCAAATTTAAACACCATCTACACATGTCAGAGAAACGTTACAATGTATTTAATCAAATACACAAAGGACTGAGAGGCCTGTTATACGACACCGCATTAACCATACAACAAACAGATTTCAGTAACGACAACGCTGCAGTAGCTATTGAAAAGGTAAACCTGGTAGTAGACCTTTTTGATGAGCATGCCCATCATGAAGACACCTACTTACTGCCGATTGTTTTAAAACACAATGCTACGCTGGTAGAGGACTTTGAGAAAGACCATGAAATAGACCACAAGCTATCTGAAAGCCTGAGAGAACAAACACTGGCATGGTCTAAAGCAACTACAAAAGCAGAAAGAATAGCTGTTGGGCAGAGCCTGTTCTATGCATTCAATGAATTCATTGCATTCAACCTCTACCATATGAACAAAGAGGAGAATGTATTGCTGTACACATTGTGGCAACATTATACGGATGCTGAACTGCTGGCTGTACAGAGAACAATTGTGGAAAGTATTAAACCTGAAATACTGATGATAGAAAGTAAATGGATGATGCGCAGCCTGAACAATACAGAGATCATCGAATGGCTTACAAGCATAAAAAACGGCGCCCCTGCAGAAGTATATGAAATGTATACAAGGCTGGCACAGCAGGAACTGGATACCAACAGGTGGACTGTAGTAGCCACCAGCCTGGAAACAGAAATGGCTGCTGCATAAAATATGTCGCTTTTTTTCAATGCAATTCAGGTTTATCACATTACTTTTGCCAACGATATAACAAAATCTCCCCAAACCTTGCCATTTTGTTATTAATATATGACCATCACTTATAAAGAATTCAGGCCTTCTGCGGCGTTACAGCCGTATGTAGATAACTACTGGTTCCAGGTATTTAACGGAGACGGCAATGAAGAGTCGCCCATCCAGAAATGCCTGCCGCTTGGTGCGGCCCAGATCATCTTTCATACCAACAGGCATGATTGCTATGCTTTTTTTGATGGAGACTGGCGAAAGCTGCCTGACGCTTTCTTTGTAGGCATATATAAGGATGCCGTTCGCTGGAAAACAAGCGGGTATTCTGTATGCTTTGGCATAACCTTGAAACCCGAAAGCCTGATGCACCTGTTCAAGATCCCGGCTTCTACTCTTTTCAATAATTATATAGACATAGACAGCTTCCTGGGCCACAAAATGAATAGCCTTTCGGAAAGGATGTTTGGGATAGAAGACCCGCTGCTGCTGATGCAGATGAGCGAAAACTTCCTGCTGCAACGCGTAAAGTCTGTAAATGCAGAAAGAAGCTACCTGGATGAGGCCGCCAAAATGATACGGCAGAGCAAAGGCACCATTAGCATTGAAAACCTGAGCCGCAACCTGTACGTAAGCGAAAGACAGCTGCAGCGCATGTTTAAAGACACGCTGGGCACCAGTCCCAAAACCTATACGCGTATCATCCGCTTCCGTACGGCATACGAATACCTGCAGCATGCAGAAAAAGAAAATCTCTCGCTGATAGATATTACGTATAACTGTGGCTATGCCGACCAGGCACATTTCATACGCGATTTCAAAGAATTCACAGGAACAGTGCCTACCAATGTCTTTGAAAAAGAAACGGAATTCTACCAATTAAGCACTGTTAATTACAATGAACCATTGATGGCCTATTAGAAACTGGCACGCTATTTCATGCCATCATACTTCACTACATTTTATTAATAACAATAAAACATATATTAAACTTAAAATGAAACAATTATTCTATTACCTGGCAATTGCCGGCACACTCACCACCATGGCGTGCTCTAATAATGAGACTGTCCAAATAGAAGAACCGGCAGGAATGGCCTCGAAAGAAGAAATGATAAAAAGGGGTGATTACCTGGTGGCCACAATAGGTTGCGGTGACTGCCACACGCCGAAAAAAATGACAGACAAAGGGCCTGTACCCGATATGGATCGTTTTTTATCAGGCTATAACGCAGCAGTGCCCCTCGGTGAGTATGATACAACCATTGCCAACAGCGGACGCTGGGCATTATTCTACGGAGACCTGACCGCTGCTGCCGGTCCCTGGGGCGTAACCTTTGCTGCTAACCTGACACCGGACGGTACAGGTATCGGTAACTGGACCCTGGAAAACTTCCGTAAGGCACTGAAAGAAGGAAAATATAAAGGCATTGACAACTCCCGCCCACTAATGCCGCCTATGCCCTGGCAGAATTTTGCAAAACTTACAGACAATGATATCGAATCGATATTTGAATACCTGAAAACAATTAAACCGGTACAGAACCTGGTACCACAGGCCATGCTGAATATGCCGCCACCGCAGAAATCATAGTACAGTCATAAAAGCCGGAAACTACTTCCGGCTTTTTTTATGCCATCCGGCTGGCTTATCTTCACAGTCTTAACATAGCTGAATGAAATACCTTATAGCGCTATCCGCCTTTTGCCTTTTTACTATCAATGCGATAGCACAGCAACCAGGCGCTGAGCCTGCTCCTAAAAAAGAACTTTTCAGGTCGGTGTCCCAGATGCCGCAATTTAATGGTGACCTGGATAAATACCTGTCTGATAATATACATTATCCTGAGGCAGCTTTGAAAAACAGGCACGAGGGAAAAGTAAACGTGGAGTTTGTTGTAAATAGCGATGGTACAGTGTCTGATGCGAAAGTTTTAAGAAGTATATCTCCCGAACTGGATGCCGAAGCCATACGTGTAATAATGGCTATGCCCAAATGGAAACCGGGCAGGCAAAATGGCCAATTGGTGAATGTGGTGTATGTGTTGCCGATCAATTTCACCATAACGCAGCCCTATAGTATTGAGGAGATATCTGATGTTGCAAAACAGCCTGATGAAGAACCTAAACCAGGTGATGCACCTAAACAGGCAGCGGTATTTCGTTATGTAGAACAAATGCCCGAGTTCCCGGGGGATATAAATAAATTCATTGCACAAAACATTCACTATCCAAAAGAAGATATCAAAAACCAAGTAGAGGGCCGTGTATTTACCCAGTTTGTGGTGAATGAAGACGGTTCGCTTTCGGATATTCATATTGTACGCAGTGTCTCCCCTACTATAGATGCAGAAGCTATACGCCTGGTACAGTCTATGCCAAAGTGGAAGCCCGGCAAGCAAAACGGCAGGGTTGTAAAAACTTATTATAACCTGCCACTCACATTTAAATTGGACGATAATAAATAGCGCCGCAATCCCTGACAATCTCATGACAATACCGGTATGCTAATCCTAAATAGGTGATGTAGCTTTGCGCGCAAATAACGCAAGAATGAACATTTCCACACGTTTTGGTCTTATGCTGCTTGGTTTGTCTGTTGTTTCCTTCAGGCTGCAGGCCCAGCATGGTAGCAATGATGCTTCACCTAAAGGCACATTAGTATACCCCGATGAAAAACATTTCAAAAACATACAGCAGCTGACCTTTGGCGGTGATAATGCTGAAGCCTATTTTGGTTTCGATAGCAAAGCAATTGTGTTCCAGCGTACCAACCCGAAAGAGGGCCTGGACTGCGACCAGATATTCTATGGCATGTTGCCTGAATCAAACAAGGATAAGTTTAAATACAAACTGGTAAGCACGGGCAAAGGCCGCACTACCTGCGCCTACCTGATGCCGGATGGCGCCCATGTACTGTACGCATCTACCCATATAGCAACTGATAGCTGCCCACCAGTACCGGACAGGAAAGTGCTGAAAAAATATGTATGGCCTATTTACGATAGCTATGACATTTTTGTAAGCGATCTGCGCGGCAAGGTACTGCAGCAATTGACCAAACAACCGGGTTATGATGCAGAAGCAACTATTTCTCCAAATGGTGATAAGATCGTTTTTACTTCTACCCGAAATGGTGACCTTGACCTGTTTACCATGGACATGGATGGCAGGAATGTAAAGCAAATAACACATGAGCTCGGTTATGATGGCGGTGCATGGTTCTCTCCCAATGGCAAGAAAATAGTTTGGCGTGCTTCACGCCCGAAAACAGCAGCAGAAGTAAAAGAGTATAAAGACCTGCTGGCACAAGGCCTTGTGGCTCCTACCAATATGGAAGTTTTTGTTGCAAACGTAGACGGCAGCGATGTACGCCAGGTAACTAATTTAGGCAAGGCCAACTGGGCACCTAACTTTACGCCTGATGGCAAACACATCATCTTCGCTTCCAACCACGAATACGAAAGAGGGTTCCCATTCAATATGTACATTGTAAACCTGGATGGTACCGGGCTTGAAAAGATATCGCACGATGGTGGTTTCGATGCTTTCCCAATGTTCTCCCCCGATGGCAAAAAACTTATCTTCAGCTCAAACCGCAATAACGGCGGCACACATGATACCAACGTATTTATTTGTGATTGGGTAGATTAACAGAAAATAACCAGATGCTAAAAAGGCAAAATTTAAAATCATTTTTAAATTTTGCCTTTTTACTTTTATAGTATGCTTCGCAATTTTCTCATAGTTGGCCTGGGGGGGGCTGTTGGCAGTATGGCCAGGTATGGTATTAGTGCTGTAGCCGGTAAATATATCACACATCCTTATCCTTTTGCTACCTTTCTTATCAATATTACCGGGTGTTTTATTATTGGAATATTGTTCGGCTTCGGACAAAAAAACAACCTGCTGCCCGGCGATTGGTGGCTGATACTGGCTACCGGTTTTTGTGGGGGCTTTACTACTTTCTCATCTTTTGCCTTAGAGAACATTTATCTATTTCGCAGTAACCAGGGAATGCTGGCAATAGTGTATACCACCTTTAGTGTACTGATAGGCCTGCTACTATGTAGGGCAGGCCTGGCGCTGGCAAAGTGATCAGTATTCCAGGTCTATTACACATTCATCTTTAAGCAAGGCGGCTACTGCCTTATCGTGCGCTGCCTGGTTAGCGCGTATGGTCCACAAGTACATGATGGTCCCGTTGGTTTTCAACTGCTTGTTTTCCAGCACACGGAATGTTTTTACATTGAAGAAATCTTTATAATCCAGCGCATGCTGCTCAGTAGACCGGTAAAGTATTTTATACTGCCGCGTGTCCATCATTTTATTCAAATGCAGTTGCATCCGGAAAAAGAGAACCAACACAGCCCATACCACGCCGGTACAAAATATGGCGAGCCAATAATAACCCACGCCGGCACACATACCAATCGCCGCAGCCGCCCATACAGCCGTAGCTGTTGTTAACCCATGCGAGCCCGTATCATTGCGGAATATAAGCCCGGCACCCAAAAACCCTATACCTGTCACCACATTGGATGCTATACGGTCGGCAGTGCCTATACCCGTCATTTTGTACGATACGATGGTAAAAAGAGCAGCTCCCATGCTCACCAGTATCATCGTGCGGAAACCGGCAGATTTACCGCTCCATTCGCGTTCCAGGCCTATAATTGCACCTAACAAGGCAGCCAGCAGTATTTTTTGTATATCCTCATTAAAATATTCCATATGCGTTTGTTTGATCCCTCCAGAAATTAAGACATAAACAGCAATAGATTAGACGAATATACTGTATTACGATATATCTATTTTGAATAGTCGGCAAGCGTTGGTAATTTAGCACCGCGTAAAAAACGCAGTTTGACATGATCGAGATAAAAGTTCCGGCCGTTGGCGAATCTATTAGCGAAGTTACCCTGGTAAAATGGATAAAGAAAGAGGGGGAATGGGTAGAGCGTGATGAAGTGATCTGCGAGCTGGAATCTGAGAAGGCTACCTTCGAACTGAATGCAGAACAGGCAGGTATTCTACACCCGGTAGCCGAAGAAGGTGCTACACTGAATATTGGCGATCTTGCCTGCAAAATAGACGAAACAGCAAAACGTCCTGAAGGTGCTGCACCGGCTGCGGCCCCTAAAGAAGCTGCAAAACCTGCCGCTAAAGAAGAAAAGAAAGCAGAGGCCCCTAAAACTGCGGCTGCATTACCGGCAGACGTAAAAGCCACTCCGGTAGCACAGGCTATCATGTCTGATAAACAAGTAAGCGCTGCAAATGTAAAAGGCAGTGGCAGCATGGGCCGCATATTGAAGCAGGATGTGCTGGATGCGCTTGCAAACCCGGGTAAAAAGGGCGGATCTGCTGCTTTCAGCCGCGATGAAAAACGCGAGAAAATGAGCAATCTTCGCAAAACTGTATCGCGCAGGCTGGTAGAAGCCAAGAATACAACGGCTATGCTCACCACTTTCAACGAAGTGGACATGACCCGCATCATGGAGATACGCAAGGTGTATAAAGACAAATTCAAAGAAGCACATGGTGTGAACCTGGGCTTTATGTCTTTCTTTACCAAAGCGTGTACCTATGCTCTGCTGGAATGGCCTGCGGTGAACGCCTATATAGACGGTGAAGAAATAGTATACCATAACTATTGCGATATTTCTATCGCAGTATCTGCACCGAAAGGGTTGGTAGTACCTGTTATCCGCAATGCAGAAAGCCTGGGCATGGCAGAAATAGAAGCTAAAGTAATGGAGCTGGCCGGTAAGGCACGAGATAATAAGTTGAGCATGGAAGAAATGACCGGCGGTACATTCACTATTACCAATGGTGGTGTGTTTGGCTCACTGATGTCTACACCTATCATCAATATACCGCAATCGGCTATATTGGGTATGCACAAGATACAGGAACGCCCTATGGTTGTAAACGGTAAAATAGAGGCCCGCCCTATGATGTATCTTGCACTGAGCTACGATCACCGCATCATCGATGGACGCGAATCTGTAAGCTTCCTGGTACGTGTAAAAGAGTTGTTGGAGAACCCTGAATTGCTGCTGATAGGACAAGATCCTGTGAAAGCATTACTGAACATGTAATCGAATAAAAAAATACTTTTTCAAAGGCCGTGCTGATAGCATGGCCTTTTTTGTCTGCCCAATGTCAGCAGGCAGTCACCCTTCAGTCATATCATGCAATTTCTGCAATATTATTGTCATTAACCGTACCGGGCACTATCTACCAATTGCGCTGGCTTATAGTTTTGAATTTCTGAATACTCCCTAAATATTGCAGGAATGAAAAAACAATTACTACTATCCGCATTATGCCTTTATGGCGCTACACTTGTTGCAACGGCAGTACCCAAAAAACAGCCGTCGTTCATGACAGATCCCAACCGCAGACTTACCGTATCTATTCTACAAAAACAACAGTCCAAGCCAGCCCCTGCCCTCAAATCTACAGCCACCAACAAACGCCTGATAGCCAACAGCTACAAAACTGCAAGCACGCTGGTAGACAGCAATCATTATTACTATTCAAACGGAAGGGGAAGTAATCTTACAGATCCAAATTCTTATTTCGATTATTACTACCCTACAGCCATTGTAGATACCCAATTCCTTAAGTGCGATTCTAGTGTCAACTGGCACCGTATAGGCAGCAGCCTGCAGGAAACCAACCGTAAGCGATATACCTACAATAGCAACAACCAGCCTGTAACGGTTAGCAACACATCGTATGGGTTAGTCTCTTACGATATAAACCGCAATCCTAATGGCAACCGCAATTACATTGAGCAATCAGATACTCTTGGCTCACCAACAGTTATTTCCAAATTCAAAACTTATTATCTCTACAACAGTCAAAACAAGCTGGTAAGCGATAGTACCGTAAGTACTATTCTCAATATGCCAATGGCCAAAAGGACTTATAGCTATGACGCCAATGGCAATATGATCAGTTTTGACTCGTATAGCATGTTTGGTACCTCCTGGATGCAAACCTATAAGATCACTTACGATTACGATGCCAGCAACCGGGTTGTGGCAACAACCTCCTACACCTATGCCGGTAGTGGTTTAGAACCCTATGCGCTTGATTCATTCGGTTATGTAGGCACCAATAATAACTATGATTGGAATGCTTCTTATTTCTGGAACTCGACCTCCTCGTTCTGGTATGGCGATAATCGATTCACTTATCATTATAATGCCCAATCGCTGGTAGACACATATTATATCATGACCTGGAATGCAGGTAACTGGGATACCGTAGAGCGTGACCGCTACACCTACGACAACAACAACCTGATGCAGAATTCATTTGGGTATGCTTACCTGGGGGGTGGTGTGTTTAGCAGCACAAACTATGATATGACCACTATGTACTACGAAGATATTCCTTCCGGCATCAGTAATACAAATAAGGCTAAAGATATAGTTGTAATGTATCCTAATCCTGCCAGCCATATCCTTACGCTTGATGCAAGTGGCATTAAAGCCAACGTACGGATCATAAACACAATGGGACAGGAATTGATAAGACAGGAACATGTATCATTATCAAAATACCAGTTAAATATAGGCCAGCTCCCCGCGGGCAATTACACCATCATGCTACAAGATGAGCATGGCAATATGCTCAGTCAAAAACAGTTTACGAAACTGTAATCGTACAACCTGTGCACTGTTTTAAAAACCGCCTGTATCAACGGGCGGTTTTTATTTTTAATTTTGCAGGTCTTGAGGTATATCTACACACATATCGGGGCTATTATTGAGTCATACAATGGAAGCATTCCGCTTACGCATTTTCTCAAAAACTATTTCAGAGTGCACCCGAAACTAGGCAGCCGCGACAGGAAGATACTGAGTGATATGGCTTATTGCTGGTACCGCTGCAGTAAAGGTTTTAATGAGGATATACCCTTTGAGGAACGGCTACACGCATGCCTCTATCTATGTGAGACCAATACCCCACAGTCCGACAATCTTTTACCAGAAACCTATAAAACAACTAAAGACCGCTCAATTGCTGAAAAAATAAACATCCTGTCAAACAGCGGTATATCGTTCAATATATATGCTATTACAGCTTTTAATACAGAATTGTCTGAAGGCATTAGCACCCCGGACTGGCTCTATTCCATGCTTCAGCAACCTAGGTTATTTATACGTATTCGCAAGAACAGGAAAAAGATACTGGCGATTCTTAAAGACAATCAGCTGCCTTTCGAACTGCTTTCTGATAATTGTATAGCGTTACCCAATACTTCTCCTATAGATAAGCTGTTACCTGAAGATTGCTATGTGGTACAAGATGCGTCATCGCAAACAACAGGAAACTATTTTCATACAAATAAAGATGCAAGCTGGTGGGACTGCTGCTCAGGAGCAGGTGGCAAATCACTGCTGCTGAAAGATAAATTTCCAAACGCAAAATTATCGGTATCGGATAAACGCGCTTCTATACTTCACAACCTGGAAAAACGTTTCCAATTATACGGGCATACCCGACCCGCCAGTTATGTAGCAGATGTAGCCAGTGAGGCTGAACTGAATTATACATTGGGTAATAAAACATTCAGCCATATTATTTGTGATGTTCCCTGCACAGGTTCGGGCACCTGGGCACGCACGCCGGAGCAACTGTATTTTTTTGACGACCGTCAAATTGCGACAATATCAGCATTACAGGCCGGTATTGCTACTAATGTATCAAAACGGCTTGAACCGGGTGGCACGCTCTATTATATTACCTGTTCTGTTTTCGAAGCCGAGAATGAAGCTGTGATAAAACAAATACGGGAAAAAACCGGTTTACAATTGCATGAATGGGTACTTATAAATGGTATTGAGAAAAAAGCAGACAGTATGTTTATTGCAGTACTGAAGAAACCATATTAGTATTTTACCAGCTTCAACACTTTCTGCCGGTTGCTGCTGATCACTTTTAGAAAATATATACCCTGTGGTACTCCCGGTACCATAAGGCTTACTTGCTGGTAGCCATGCATCATTTCCTTTTCCAGGTTTGCCACAAGCCTGCCGCTCATATCTGTTATGCTGAATTTTACACTACCGTTTTCAGCATTATACAGTTTCACATCCAGTTGCTGCACAAAAGGATTAGGTGTTACACTTACCCAGTTATTTTCATCAGGCACCTGCGGTGTATCTTTTACACCCAGCAACTGGTACGCTTTTTCGAAATCAGGTACGCCATATCCCGGCTGGTCGAAATGGCTGGGATATAAGCTGGCGCTTTTATTAATGGCATCCCGTAGCTGGTAAGGCTTGGTACTTTTACCTGCCGACTGCCATAAACAGGCAGCCCAACCAGCCAGCTGAGGTGTTGAAAAAGAAGTACCGATATCTAATTTGGTAGTGCCCGTACCGTCCATAACTGTAGCAGGCTGGCCCTGCAGGCAAACGTCCGGCTTTGGGTGGCCGGATGCATTAGGCCCATGCCCGCTGTTGGAAGCAGGTGTACCGCTATTAGACACATTACCTATGGTCATAGCGCTATCCGCATCACCCGGTGTAAGAATATAATACCAGCCAATACCGTCATTCCCTGCCGATGCTACAAATAAAATGCCTTTGCTGGTGGCTATATTAGCAGCTTTTGCCGCTATTGTACTTTTTCCATCAATATCAGCATATACCAGTGCCGGGGACGCCGGTCCCGAAAAATCATTATACCCCAGCGAAATGGATATGATATCCGCACCCAGGCTGTCACTGCGTTCTGCAGCGGCCAGCAGATTATCCATCTCCACATATTGCTCGGTACCCATTACTTCCGTCACATATACGGCGAAGCTTGCATGAGGTGCTGCACCCACGTAAGTACCTGGCAAATTGGCCGCTATGGTAGAAATAGCTTCTGTACCGTGTGTAGATATATATGGAGGAATATTGGTAAGGACATTGTTAGTGGCGTTTGCAAAATTGTACTGGTCTACCAGCCGGCCGCTGCTTCTCATGCTATCGAATTCCAGGCCGGTATTGATATTGGTAAATCCCTGGTCGAATACAGCTATTAGCATACCCTCACCTTTATAGCCATGGTCGTGCAGGTAATCACCATTTACCAGTTTAGTTTGATCATAAGCACCACCGTAATAACTGCTACTGCCGGTTGTTTGCGGCTGGCTTAGTACAATAGATTTTTCAGAAGAAAATTTATCATCCGTGCTACGCGACGGTTTATGCAAGCCGGTACTGTAATAAGATATATACTTAACAGAGTCGATATAGCTTAATCCTGTTATAGTGCCTATTTTGGAGGAATCGGTAAGGAGTAATACGCAGGTATTCAGCCAGCGTGATGTAACATGCAGCTTGCCGCCCGTAAGAGCTACAACATTGTTTATGTAAGCAGGGGAAACCAGCCTGTCTGTGTTATCCAGCGGAATGGATTGCACAGAACGACGGTCTAATGCACGCTGAGATAAAAAAACTAAAGGATTGGATAACTGGGGAGACCCTGTTTTATCATTGAAATATACCCTGAAAACGTACTGTGCCGACTGGCCTGCAGTTCTGCCGCATGTAAACACTATCCATACCAAACACCACCATAATACACGCAGTCGCATAACATAACTTATTAGTTATGATCCACAGCCTTCATAACTACACCTGCCCCTGAACGGCATTTATTAGGATTGTTAGGGTCGTTGTTATTGATAGCAGAAGCATCATAAGTCCAGTGATAGAATTCTCTGTATATCATGCCTACACCTTTAGCAAACACTTCTTTGCTGTAGGTACGGCTGGCATCCTGGCCTGGTATAGCTTCAGGATTGTTCTTGGTTTCATCCCTTTGCAGCACAGTTACGGTATGATCATATTTTACAGCACCATTATCATAGGTCTTGTCTACATCCAGGTACTGGTAATCCCAGTCATTATAATAGTGCAGGTCTGAATCAGCTACGTTTACATAAGCATTTCCTTTCCAGGTAAGGCCTTCCTGTACAGGGTAGCGCATTTTTATATAACGTTGTTCATCGTATACCAGTTCCAGTTCTTCACCTGTATTAGTAGCATACATTACCTTATGTGTTTCCCATGGTTCTTCTACTTTTTTACGTATGCGCACATCTATACGGTAAGATGCCCTGCCCAGCTCGTCAGTAAAAGTATCTGCCACCGTATACTTAAGCTGGCAATGGTAATAACGGGTTACGCAATAGTAATTATCCCAGTAGGTTGAGTCCACATCGTATACTACATAGCTCCCCCTTTTCAATGGGAAATAATCAGAGCTTTCGGCCGCAATAATCTTCGCATCATCTGCCTTCTTGCACGCAAAATGTGCCACCGTCAAAACAACTGCCAGTAATAGTAATGGTAACGCCTTTTTATTCATAATCAGGTTCAAAAACTGCGGTTATATCCGTAAATATAATTAAAGAACTGAAAAGTTAATAGTTTCTTACCGCTAAACAAAGCAAAATGTAAAATTTTAAACCCCGGAAAGCATACTTATGTCATTTAGCTCCAATAAGGTCGAAGCTCCTGCGTATTTCCATAAAGGTTCAGTCTGAAAACAAAAGACCATCCCGAAAGGATGGTCTTTTACAATAGTTTTATTAAGAACCAGTTATATTACACTGACCACTTTAGTCGGCTCCAGGTTGGCATTGCGAATCGATATATTACGCGCTACGTCCTGTGCCAGTTTGGTAAACAGGTTGTGGGTTATAGCTTCGTCATCCAGTATGGCCGGTATGCCTTTATCACCACCTTCGCGTATGCTTTGTACCAGTGGTATCTCACCCAGGAACGGCATTTCAAACTGCTCAGCCATTTTTTGAGCCCCTCCTTTACCAAAGATGTAGTATTTATTCTCCGGCAGCTCTGCAGGTGTGAAATAAGCCATATTCTCCACTATGCCCAGTATAGGTATATTGATCTGTGGTTGCTTGAACATCATAATGGCTTTCTTAGCATCAGCTGCTGCAACGGCTTGCGGAGTAGACACGATCACGGCACCTGTCACAGGTACGGCCTGTACCAATGTAAGGTGAACGTCGCCGGTGCCGGGTGGCAGGTCTATTACCAGGTAATCAAGTTCATCCCAGTATACGTCGGTAACAAATTGTTTGAGCGCAGAACTGGCCATCGGGCCGCGCCATACTATGGCCTGTTTTTCGTCAACCAGCAGGCCTATGGACATTGCCTTGATACCATAACGTTCTATGGGCAGGATCATGCCCTTCCCGTTTATTTCCTGCATCATGGGTTTCTCATTACGTAAGCCAAGCATGATAGGAACAGATGGTCCGTATATATCGGCATCTAGCAGACCCACCTTAGCACCTTCCTGTGCCAGGCCTAAAGCAAGGTTCACAGATACGGTAGATTTTCCTACACCACCTTTCCCGGATGCTACCATGATGATATTCTTCACACCCGGCAGGACCGCCTTAGTGTCTTTACGGTTGCTGCCTACGTTAGAGGTCATGTGCACCGTTACTGCGGCCTCGCTATCTACATGCGTATGTATGGCCTTGATGCAATCTCTTTCTATCAGTTCTTTCAGCGGACAGGCAGGTGTAGTAAGCACTATGGTAAAGGATACATTTTTGCCTTCTATCTCCACGTCCTGCACCATATTGAGCGTTACCAGGTCTTTGCCCAGGTCCGGCTCCTGCACATGCCCTAATGCCTGTAAAACCGCTTCTTTAGTAATCATATAAACCTTTGTTAAATTGAACTGAAAGTGGCGCAAAAATACGGCATTGCTCTTTCTTTGTGAACAGAAAAGCTATCGCATTTTCAATACTTTTATCGCAAATATTGATAACAGGCAAAGAATGCAGCAAACACCGTAAATTTGGATAAGCATGCGATTTAAAATAGGCACATATTTCCTGCTGGCTATATGCAGTTTCTTCGCCTCTAAGGCTTTTGGCCAAGACCCTTACGAGAATATCATCCAGATAAATGGCGTGACCATGACGGCAGACAGCCTGCGTGCTGTACCTGATGTAACCGTATTGGTAAAAGGTAAGAACCGGGGCGTAATGTCGAGCAATAGTGGTGTTTTTTCTATCGTTGTGTATAAAGGAGATACACTGCAGTTCAGCGCACTTGGTTTCAGGGGTAAAGATTATGTAGTGCCTAAAGACCTGAAAGGCCACTATTTTTCATTGATACAATTAATGACGCAGGATACTTTTTACCTGCCCGAAACAATAGTACGTGCACTGCCTACAAAAGGACAGTTCGATTATGCATTCAAACACTGGAGTATTCCCGATGATCAATACGAAATAGCACGTAAAAACACCAATGCACTTATGCTTAGAGCACTGGCTTATTCATTACCACGCGATGGACGCGAAAGCCAGGCAATGTACCAAAGCCAGCAGGCGCAGCAAGCTGTCTATTATGGACAGGTGAAGCCTATGAATGTATTAAACCCTTTGGCCTGGGCTGAATTTTTTGATGCCTGGAAACGTGGTGATTTCAGGAAGAAGTATTAATACCCTCTTACTCTACTCTTACTTTTTCTTCTATTGGTGTAGCGTATCGCAGGGCATAATCATGCTCCCGCAAACTGTATTGAAACACCACCATTTCGATCTAAAACAGAAGCAAATAATACTTTTATAATAGTATTCTTGCTGTTATAATCTATCGAAGATCCAGCATGCTACACATTGCAGGATATATCTCATTTAAGACTTCGAGCTGCAATTCCCTCTTGTTATTCACAGAATATAATTGGTTTTATCACGCAATACTTGCCCTGATATTTATACTTGCTGCTGAGGACACTCTTACTGGAAGCTTATCATTTATTAGATGCAAGATAAAAGCTATGCTATTATGAATGGTTTTGCAGAAGATATCGTGCAGGATATGGGATCCTTCACATAGGTACACAAAAAAAGCCATTCCTTTGTAAGGAATGGCTTTTAGAATAAATATGGCAGCTACCTACTCTCCCGCATTGTTGTGCAGTACCATCGGCCATGGGGGGCTTAACTTCTCTGTTCGGAAAGGGAAGAGGTGAACACCCTCGGCAATACCACCATAAGACCTTATAGTTTTCAGTTATCTGGCTGCATAATTCACTTACGACTTACGACTCACTACTTACGACTAATAAATAAGGTGACATATTGAGTAAAAGCAATTTCTAACGTTTTTATTGTAAAGAAAATAAAGTTAAAGCTTACGGGCAATTAGTACTACTCGGCTTTGATGTTACCACCTTTACACCTGTAGCCTATCAACGTCATCGTCTCTGACGACCCTTAAAAGTAAACTCATCTTGTGGAAGGTTTCGCGCTTAGATGCTTTCAGCGCTTATCCTGGCTATACGTAGCTACTCGGCACTGCACCTGGCGGCACAACCGATACACCAGCGGTATATACGACCCGGTCCTCTCGTACTAAGGTCATGTCCACGCAATTTACTAACGCCCACCACAGATAGAGACCGAACTGTCTTGCGACGTTCTGAACCCAGTTCACGTGCCACTTTAATGGGCGAACAGCCCAACCCTTGGGACCTTCTCCAGCCCCAGGATGTGACGAACCGACATCGAGGTGCCAAACCTCCCCGTCGATATGAGCTCTTGGGGGAGATCAGCCTGTTATCCCCGGAGTACCTTTTATCCTTTGAGCGATGGCCCTTCCATACAGAACCACCGGATCACTTTAGCCTGCTTTCGCACCTGCTCGGCTGGTCAGCCTCACAGTCAAGCACCCTTTTACTAATGCGCTCTTCGTACGATTACCAACCGTACTGAGGGTACCTTTGCGAGCCTCCGTTACACTTTAGGAGGCGACCACCCCAGTCAAACTACCCACCATGCAATGTCCCCTCACGGGTTAGACTCTAAGTAACAGAAGGTTGGTATTTCAACGGTGACTCCATAACGGCTGGCGCCGCTACTTCATAGTCTCCCAACTATGCTACACATCTGTTACTCAAAATCAATGCAAAGTTGTAGTGAAGGTTCACGGGGTCTTTTCGTCCCGTGGCGGGTAACCGGCATCTTCACCGATACTACAATTTCACCGGGCTCGTGGAGGAGACAGTGTTCAACTCATTAGACCATTCGTGCAGGTCGGAACTTACCCGACAAGGAATTTCGCTACCTTAGGACCGTTATAGTTACGGCCGCCGTTTACTGGGGCTTCAGTCAGGAGCTTTGGCTTGCGCCGAACACCCTTCCTTAACCTTCCAGCACCGGGCAGGTATCAGGCTCTATACGTCATCTTTCGATTTTGCAGGGCCCTGTGTTTTTGCTAAACAGTTGGTTGAACCATTTTACTGAGACCACATTACTGTGGTATGCTTTATCCCGAAGTTACAGCATTAATTTGCCTAGTTCCTTCTCCGCGGCTCACCCGAGCGCCTTAGAATTCTCATCTCGACTACCTGTGTCGGTTTACGGTACGGGTTGTTTTAGCCTAACCTTAGAAGTTTTTCTCGTGAGCAGGTTTAGGGCCACTATCTCGCTGTCCGAAGACTTTGAGTACTATCACGTTCAGCATCCCCGGCGGATTTGCCTACCAGGAATATACCTACACGCTTTAACGAGGTATTCCGTAACCTCGCGGGCCTTTCACTTCTCCGTCACTCCATCGAAACTAAAACAAGTGCCTGAATATTAACAGGCTTTCCATCGACTACCCCTTTCGGGTTTGCCTTAGGTCCCGACTAACCCTGATCCGATTAACGTTGATCAGGAACCCTTAGTCTTTCGGCGATATTGTTTTTCACAATATTTATCGTTACTTATACCTACATTTTCTTTTCCAAACGCTCCAGCATACCTCACGATACACCTTCAACGCTGTTTGGAATGCTCCCCTACCAATTTACCTTACGGTATATTCTACAACTTCGGTACTATGTTTGATGCCCGATTATTTTCCGTGCCCGAACCCTCGACCAGTGAGCTGTTACGCACTCTTTAAATGAATGGCTGCTTCCAAGCCAACATCCTGGCTGTTATAGAAGTCCCACCTCGTTTGATCAACTTAACTACTTATTAGGGACCTTAGTTGCTAATCTGGGTTATTTCCCTCTCGGCCACGGACCTTAGCGCCCGCAGCCTCACTGCCACAGATATTTATTAGCATTCGGAGTTTGTCAGGGTTTGGTAGGCGGTGAAGCCCCCTAGCCCAATCAGTAGCTCTACCTCTAATAAACTTCAATATGTGACGCTGTTCCTAAAAACATTTCGGGGAGAACGAGCTATCTCTCAGTTTGATTGGCCTTTCACCCCTATCCACAGGTCATCCCATAACTTTTCAACGTTAATGAGTTCGGACCTCCAGTTAGTTTTACCTAACCTTCATCCTGCCCATGGATAGATCACAAAGTTTCGCGTCTGCTCCCACTGACTAAGCGCCCTGT
>JANINW010000063.1:0-871 GCA_024508935.1 Flavipsychrobacter sp.
TCGATGGATAGTTGTACGAATTGTTTTTGATTGGAATAGCACTTGACCAGTCATTACGATCTGTACCATTAATAAATAATAAATTCTTATATGCCAATTCAACACTTCCGTACACCGAACGCACATCTTTTCTCGGCGTAGAAGTGTTGGCACTTCTTGTAGTGGCCGCACCAGGGTTGTACAAGTACGGGAAAGCCAAGCCGCTTGCATTGATGGTATTGATCCTGTCTCTTTCCTGCATCAGGTTGGCACCGGCTGTAACACCTAAAGAAAAGTCTTTAGTAATATTTTTATTGGCACCAACCAATACATCAGTATTTAACTGGTTGTAGAACCTGTCAATTTCGTTATCAAGGCTTCCGGCTTTTCTGTAAGCTGTTCCTGTTGGAGTAATTTGTGTTGCATTGAAGGAGAAGAAATCATTTCCAATTCTTGCCTGGATGTATAACCAACTCAGTGGAGAGAATCGCAAGCTGCTTACACCAAACATCCTGTTTTTACTCGTGTTGTTTTGGAATTTTGCAGCAGCGAAATAAGGATTGGTTGTAAATGCATCTGCACTAAACTGGATTTCATTTCCTGAAGCATCATAACCCGGGGCTAAATAATCTGCATTCACATTTGGAGGCAAAAGAACAATACCATAATTACCATTGCCAGGTCCATCACTTAAATTAGAACGGTTCTTTCCTGTTTCTTTTGAATAAATGATACTGGTTTGCCCGCTCCACTTAGGCGACAATTTGTAATTCAAATCAAGGCTTGCCGTGTTGCGGGTATATTTTGAATTAGGATAAATGGAATTGCTTCTTAAATCACCGAGAGAAAGACGGTAACTGTTATTCTCGTTTCCACCTGTAATTGCCAAGGT
>JANINW010000063.1:881-1279 GCA_024508935.1 Flavipsychrobacter sp.
TTCCTGTTCTGTAAAAACGATTCAGGTTGTCTCCCTGGTCAGAATAAGGTTTTGTTTGCCCATTGAAGATAGGCACCTGGCTGCCATCTAATTTTGCGCCCCATGATTGCATACCTGTATTCATTGCTGATGTTACATCAACAGGTTTAGCGCCTAAGGTTCCTTGCCCATATACATTTTGAAAGTCAAGGAAATTATTGATCTTATCCAATTGCAAATTGCTGTTCAACTCTACACCAAGGCCTTTTTTATTCTTTCCTGATTTAGTAGTGATCAGTATTACACCATTCTTAGCAACTTGTCCATATAAAGCTGCAGCCGCACCGCCTTTCAACACTGTTATCTCTGCAATATCATCCGGGTTAATACTTGTTAAACCTTCACCAAGGTCTGCTCCT
>JANINW010000063.1:1289-1753 GCA_024508935.1 Flavipsychrobacter sp.
ATACCGTTAATAACATAAAGTGGTTGGTTATCGCCGGTGAGTGAGTTAATACCTCTTATTAAAACCCTTGAAGAACCGCCAGGACCTGTTAAAGGTCCACTACTGTTAAGACCTGCTACTCTTCCTGTAAGTGCATTTGCAATATTGATTTCACGGGCTTCCGTAAGTTGTTCTCCGCCAACTTTAGTAACCGCATAGCCAAGCCTTCTTGCTTCTTTTTTAATACCTAAAGCAGTAACTACAACCGATTCAGATATTTGCCCGGGATCAACGTTCATTGCTACCGAAAGAGGTTGAAGTGAAGTGACGGTTACTTCCTGTGCTACATAGCCAACGTGACTAATCACCAATGTTTCTCCACGATTCACATCGATTGTAAATTCGCCGTTAGCATTGGTAACCGCACCTCTTGTAGTTCCCTTTACGGTTACACTAACACCTGCAAGAGGAAGGTCATTGCTGGT
>JANINW010000064.1 GCA_024508935.1 Flavipsychrobacter sp.
CTTCCCTGAACCAACTCTTTGAAATGATCAAAGAAATCGCAGGCAGCGATCTCGCTCCAAAGTATGGGCAGGAACGTAAAGGCGACGTGAAACACAGTCTTGCCGATATTTCAAAAGCAAAAAATCTTTTGGGCTATGAACCTAAAGTAAACATTAGAGAAGGCTTAAAGATTGCGGTTGAGTGGTACAGGCAGCAGCATCATTTTTCATATAGTACTTAGTTGGTTGTTTAGGGGTTTGGGAGTTTAGTATGCATACCTACTCTTTTGAGAAATTAGAAGTCTGGCAATTGGCAAAGAAGCTTGTTGTAAGAATTTACAAGATCACTTCTCAATTTCCGGTCGAAGAAAAGTACGGTTTGGTTAGTCAATTGAGGCGGGTATCTGTGTCTATATGCTCTAACCTAGCAGAAGGTTCCGGAAGAAGCACTCCAAAAGACCAGGGAAATTTTTATAACAATGCTTATAGCAGTTTAATGGAAGTTTTAAACCAGCTTTTAATCAGTCAGGATTTAAACTGGATTACTGCAAACGATTTAGGCAGTTTAAGGACTGACATCGAGCTTATTTCTTCGAAAATTAATTCTCTACGAAAATCTGTATTAATCAAATAGTAAAATGAATCCTGTTTCAACCTCTCAACCTCTTAACTTCTCAACTTCTCAACGAACCATCATCATCACCGGCGGAGCAGGCTTTATCGGCTCCCATGTCGTCCGCCTGTTTGTTACGAAATATCCGGACTATAAAATCATTAACCTGGATGCATTGACCTATGCAGGTAATCTAGAAAACCTGAAGGACATTGAGAACGCACCCAATTATGTTTTTGAGAAAGTAAATATCCTTGAGCCGGAAGCAATTGAAGCTATTTTCAATCAATACCAACCAGACGGTATTATTCATCTCGCGGCTGAATCGCATGTAGACCGTTCCATATTTTCTCCATTGGATTTTGTGTACACCAATGTTGTTGGTACGGTGAACTTATTGAATGCTGCAAAAAAACATTGGGCAGGCAATTATGAAGGCAAACGCTTCTACCATGTTTCTACCGACGAAGTATACGGGGCTTTAGGCGATACCGGATTCTTTACCGAGGAAACACCTTATGATCCGCACTCACCTTATTCTGCATCCAAAGCTTCTTCCGATCATTTTGTAAGAGCGTATTACGATACCTACGGTTTGCCTACGGTTATTACCAACTGTTCTAACAATTATGGACCCTATCATTTCCCTGAAAAATTAATTCCTTTAATGATCAATAATGTCATCCACAAAAAACCCCTGCCGGTTTATGGTGATGGATTGTACACGAGGGACTGGCTGTTTGTGAAAGATCATGCTGTTGCCATCGACACCGTTTTTCATAAAGGAAAAGTTGGCGATACCTATAACATTGGCGGTTTTAACGAATGGAAAAATATTGACCTCGTTAAACTGCTTTGCCAATTGATGGATGAAAAATTAGGCAGGGCAAAAGGCGAAAGCGAGCAATTGATCACGTATGTAAAAGATCGTCCGGGGCATGATAGACGATATGCCATTGATGCTACCAAGATCAACAAGGAATTAGGGTGGAAGCCCAGCGTAACCTTTGAAGAAGGCCTAAGCCAAACCGTTGACTGGTACCTGGAAAATACAGAGTGGCTTCAGCATGTGACTTCAGGTGATTATAAAAATTATTACGAGAAGCAGTACAATTAATCTTCAATTGCCGGCAGGTTCTCCATATTACGA
>JANINW010000065.1:0-353 GCA_024508935.1 Flavipsychrobacter sp.
CGACTCAGCGCCACATAAACCTGCCCCGGGGCAAAAGCTTTACCCGCATCGATAACAGCTTTCTCAAAAGTTAAACCCTGGCTTTTATGGATGGTAATGGCCCAGGCAAGACGCAATGGATATTGGCTATAGGAACCCAATACATCCTCTGTCACCTGTCGGGTGGATTTATCGAAAGAATAACGAATATTTTCCCACCTCTCTTTTTTCACATCGATGGGTTCCGCTTCGTTCCTGCATTGAACAAAAATTTTGTCCTTTCTCAATTCCGAAACAGTTCCAATCTTACCATTGAAGTATCGTTTTGCAGGATCTGTATCATTCTTAATGAACATAACCTGTGCACCTACTTT
>JANINW010000065.1:363-1740 GCA_024508935.1 Flavipsychrobacter sp.
AATTGTAATAGTTCATCAGCAGGAAAGGCTGTCGATGGAAAATCTTTATCGACCTCCGCTTTATAAGAAAAGATTTCGTCTGGAAGTCTTAATAGCTCTTGTACATTAATTGCTTTAGCTTTTTCGTTGTGTGTAGTTAAGAGTATATATCCATCTGAACCGTCACCAAAGAAATCGGGTTGATAACGATCGTGCAAAGCATACAGATCCCCTGCCCCCATCTCGTTATTGCGAACCTTATTAAGCAGGTCAATAAACTTTTCCTCGGTTTGACGATATATTTTAGAGAATTCGATATAAACCGGAGGTTGTTCCTTCATTACATGACTATCAAAGAAATAAGGACTATCATAATACTCCCTTAAAAGACTCCACTCTTCTTCCTTTACCACAGGCGGTAATTGAAACATGTCACCAATAAACAATACCTGCACGCCACCAAAGCGTTCGGTATAGCGATAACGAACATGGCGAAGAACCAGGTCAATGGCATCAAGCACATCGCAACGGACCATACTGATTTCATCAATGACGAGCAATTCCAGTTCTTGGATAACTTTCCTTCTTTCCGTATTTAACCTTAACCGCCCTAAAAGACTGTGCTTATTGGTGGCTTCGTCCGCTGGTCGAAAGCCCTTTGCCTCAGGTACAAACGGAGTGAAAGGCAATTGAAAAAAAGAATGAATAGTAACGCCACCGGCATTGATAGCGGCTACACCTGTAGGAGCTACAACAGCCATTTGCTTGGGACAATTCTCTCTAATGTATTTTAAAAAGGTAGTTTTACCAGTACCTGCTTTTCCTGTAAGGAAAATATGTTTTGAGGTGTGGCTAACGAGGTCCGAAGCTAGTGAAAATAAGATATTGGAAGAGTCGACTTTTTGCATGTATTCTGTGTACATAAAGATAGCTGAAATGCTGGCGCAGTAATGGTTCAAAGGCAATAATTAAGACGATTTTAATCAGCATATTCCCCCTGAAAATGAATACACGAAATGCTGGCGATGAATCTCTTCACCACCAGCCCAAGGAGGAAAATCCATGAACGCTACTTAGAAGATTTTTCACCTAACATGAGCACTTCATTTACCTGTACTTCTGTTATATATTTTTTGTTGCCTTCTTTATCATTATAGCATCTGTTCATCAACTTACCCTCAATTGCCACCTCTGAACCTTTTGCTAAATACTTCTCTACAATTTCCGCAACCTTGCCCCAAGCCACTAAATTGTGCCATTGCGTTTCTTTAATTTTTTCTCCTTTGGAATTGCGATAAGATTCATCTGTAGCAATGCTAAAGCGGGCTATTTTCTTTCCGCCTTCTAATGTTTTGATTTCAGGATTTTGTCCAAGATTACCAATCAGCTGAACTTTGT
>JANINW010000066.1:0-826 GCA_024508935.1 Flavipsychrobacter sp.
ACCCAATGGCTTAGCAGAACTCGTGGTCAGCCATGTGTCTTACGACAAAGTAAAAATGACCATTGAAAATAATGCTGCATCCAAAATCATCAGCGTTGTATTAAAACCAAAAACGGAGCTGCTCGATAATGTAAGCATACGGTTAAAATACAGGGAAACCTGGAAGAAATGGGGCAGCCTCTTTACAGATTATGTTGTCGGTGAAGTCGGATTCGCAAAAAACTGCACCATACTAAACCCCGAAGTCGTTCGGTTCAGGTGGGATAAATCCACTCAAACAGTCATTGCAAAAGCGAAGACTCCTCTATTAGTTGAAAACAAAGCACTCGGTTATCTGGTACATTACGACCTGGACTCATTCGCCTACTGCTTTTCTACCAATCTTATTTTACGTAAAGGCACCAACTTTAATGAACCCTTGCCGGGAACAGATAAAGAAAAAGCCAGGGAGTTGGCCATCAATCGCCTTTTTGCCTACCAGGGTTCACTAATGCATTTTATGCGTACGGTCTTCAGCGACACTTGGGCGGAGGAAGGGTTCCGCATATACCAATTCACTTCAGCTCCCAATTTAGAACGCCAAAGGGTTCTGCAGGCCATCAATAAGCTAAAGGCAACCAACTACGAAAAAGACATCAGTGCAAGGGCCAATGAATCACTGGCCAACCTCGTTCAAAACAAGGACACGCAGTCCTATTACATTGAAATATTAAAGGGGCCGGACTATTTTTTCCGGGATTCCCTGCAGGCAGATTTTTCGGGACGCATTTTCGATGGTAATAGCGCTGACATTAAAACGGTTGATTTTTCCAGCGATACCTTTCTG
>JANINW010000066.1:836-1139 GCA_024508935.1 Flavipsychrobacter sp.
CTTCAGTGCGGGCACACAACAAATTCTCCATCTTATTTCTTGATGGCTGCTGCGGGTTGAACATTGCCCCCAATGGCTCCCTGCAAAGCCTCGATGCGCCCCTGTTTTCAGATGGCTGTATGAGCTGGAAAAAGATCGCCTACCAGTTGCCCTTAGATTATAATCCCGAACTAGATAAACAATTAATAAAAACGGAATAGCCAATCAGCCTTATTCAGTTGCTGTAATCGCTATTTATAAAAATTCCGTACTAACACCTACAAATTCAGGTAGTAACACGGTTGTCTTGCCTTCTAACCAAAC
>JANINW010000066.1:1197-1736 GCA_024508935.1 Flavipsychrobacter sp.
TGGATTTCTATCCGGCCCTTAATTTTTCAAATCCTCTAAACGAAAAGTTTTGGTTAAAATAAAAATGGCGGTCAGTTACGACCGCCATTTTAGTTGTCCAAAGGCCTCTTTACTGAATAATCAACTTATCACTGAACGAGGTAGAACTTCCTGTGATTTTCACCACGTAAAATCCTTTGCTGAATGCACTGACATCAACTTTCGTATCATCTGAATTGATCACTTGTCTCTTCAGGATCTTTCCGTTTACGTCAGCTATTTCCAGGCTTAATTTCTCTGTCCTGTTGGTAACACTTACTTCAATAAATGTTGAAGCAGGATTCGGGCTTACTGTAATCGTATAAGGCTTACTGAAATTAATGCGAAGCACTTTCGATAATTCAAACGTTCCATCCAGGTCAACTGTCCTTAAACGGTAGAAATTATCTCCGCTGGCAGGTTTGCCATCTGCAAACTGGTAGCTGTTGGCACCATTGCTGTTGCCTGCTGCTTTCACGCTTCCGATCTTTTGGAAATCCTTCCCGTTTACGGAACGTTCA
>JANINW010000067.1:0-949 GCA_024508935.1 Flavipsychrobacter sp.
ACAGGTTAGATTACAAATATTGGGAATTTAAAGTTAAGAAAGCAAGAATGCTTGAGGTTATCAAATGAACTTTGTTCTAAACTGGTTTATGAATCAGACTTATCGAATAGAATTGAAAAGATCAAGGATGCTGACATCAGGATAGTTTTGTTTTGAAATAGTGTTTGCAGAAATCAGTTTACCCGCACAACTACTTCACTCAATAACCTATTTCCACTTCAAATGCAATGAAATTTCATTTGACTGCAATCCATTACTTCTTTGGTAATGGCCGTATCGTATCTCAAGGCTATTCAGTTTCTGTACTCCAAAAATGCCATTCGGCGGAGAGAGGCGAATACCTGTACCAAAGAAATTGCTTGTAAATTTTGAAAGATCGTAATCGCTTGTAAAATATTTCTCTGAAGGGTTATGCTGTGCGTATGGTGCAAAATAATCTACTGCATTCTGCGAATAGAAACGGTAGAAAGGGCTTAATGAAAAGAACGGTGTGATCTTCACTGGCACTTCCATGTCAATTGTATGTGCCTTCAATCCCCAGTTATCCTGATAGTAGCGATAAAAAGAACGAATGATAAAACGATCGCCTATAAAATAATTGGCTCTCAAACCAACAGGAATTTTCATTCTAGTGCCGGGCAGAGTTTCCGTTAATTCTGTTCCATCTGTAAAATAAACCCGTTGATATTTTGTAGCGAGTAAACCGGATTGATACGATGGTTCTGCAACGATGAGTAACTGCAGGTTTTGATTAATCACCTGTGATAGGGAGAAGGATGCGTTATAAGAATTTCGCGGTGAGGTGCCCTGTATGCCATTGCCCCTTCGCAAAGAAGGTGCACGAAGTTCGACAGGATAGATGACCGACCATTTATCGAAATAGGTTTGCAGTTTGGCCGTGAACTCACGGTTATTGTCTTTGGATGCTTTTGTAAAACTTCCGCCAATA
>JANINW010000067.1:963-1458 GCA_024508935.1 Flavipsychrobacter sp.
TTAGAGAAAGAACCGACAAGCCCCCAGGTTGTTTTCTTCTTTTCGTTTTCAACTGTCCATGCCAATGAAGGATAAAGGCGGGTGTCGGCATGAGAAGGAGAAGAAATCGTGGATGGATCAATCTTATCTGAAGAAGCAGAAGTGTAATGATCGATGCCTAATTCAAAATTCAGGCTGTGCTTGCGAAACTTATTGTCGTATTTCGATAGCTTCAATTCAAAAGTGTTGGCAAGATCGGTGAGCTTTTCAGAACCGATACCACCCGTTACAGCAGAATTATTTCCATCCTGGTGATAATAGCCAGTGACAAAATTGATCTCTTCTAGTGTTAGCTTTTTGCTTTTATATATTGAGCTATCTGAACTGTTTTGAGAAAAGGCCGCAAGTATGCTTGCATACATGCCAATAACGGTAAGTGAAAGCTTTCTCATGTTGGTTTTTTGATTAGTTACAACCGCATCCGCCGCTGGTTTTTCCGCCGTTTGCACCTGATGC
>JANINW010000067.1:1493-1732 GCA_024508935.1 Flavipsychrobacter sp.
AATGACTATAATTCCATGTTTTTTCATCCCGTAATTTTTATGTTGTTGCTTGTGTAAACTTTATCGTTATCATCAATAATGATGCAGGC
Organism: Flavipsychrobacter sp.; assembly: GCA_024508935.1. Taxonomy (GTDB): domain Bacteria; phylum Bacteroidota; class Bacteroidia; order Chitinophagales; family Chitinophagaceae; genus Polluticoccus. The sequence goes on from JANINW010000067.1 coordinate 1,583, forward strand.
AATGCCTTTCATTTGATTGATCAAACCGAGTCCTGCTTTTATACCCATTACCATAACAGGAGTCGCTAAAGCATCTGCCAGTTCTGCACTGGGACAAATGATGGTTACACTTTTGATGCCACGAACCGGAAGTCCTGTTTTAGGATCGAT
>JANINW010000068.1:0-220 GCA_024508935.1 Flavipsychrobacter sp.
CCTAAAAATTGCGGAGTAGAAAAATAAAATCAATAAACATGAAAAAACTTTTACCCATTCTAGGATTTACTTTTTTAATGGCAGCTTGTAATACAGTGCCTGATCAAAAAACAGAGGCGGCACAAGCCTCACAAACTACAGTTGCACAGCAAGATACTACCGGCATAGCAGCTTTTAATGCGTGGAAGGCTCAAAACGAATTAGCTAGTTTGAATACGAC
>JANINW010000068.1:230-1199 GCA_024508935.1 Flavipsychrobacter sp.
GCCTGCTCCTGAAAAAACAAGAACAATTGTTAAGTATGTTCCCGTAAAAACAGCTTCACAATCTAAACGTGCAACCAGCAATTCTTCCTCAAAATCCACTTCAACTGAACAAACAAATTCAGGAAGTTCAGCAGATAACGGAAGTGGTTCAGCAAACAGCGAATCATCGCAAACTGCAAAAGTTGAAAAGAAAGAAGGCTGGAGTAAAGCAGCTAAAGGCGCTGTGATTGGTGGAGTAGCCGGTGCAGCAGGTGGCGCTATTCTTAATAAGAAAAACAGAGTAGTTGGTGCAGTGATTGGTGGTGTAGTTGGTGCAGCCGGTGGTTATGGAATTGGACGTACTATGGATAAGAAAGATGGACGCATCGATTTATCAACTATTATGAATTAAGATAAACCTGGTGAAGACTATATAGTAGGGCCACGCTATTGCGTGGCTCTTTTTTATTTTGCGTACGATTTAGCTTTTGAAAATACATCGGTCAAATGATGCGTTTTTTGAATTGGTTGAGCTTGTTTTTGATTTCTTCTTTTGATAAAATAGTAAGTAGTTAAGGCTGCTGCCACTGCCACTAATCCAGCCACAATTGCTTTTGTTTTCATACCTTTTTTTATAAAGGAAAATCAATTGATATACCATCGAACAGGAAACGTTTTTTTATGTAGTGCAATTTGCTGAAATTAGCCATGAGCCTGCTTTGCAGCTGTTTTTCATAAAGTTTTCTTAGTGTTTCTCCTATTCTTTTTTTGCCCCATTTTTTCTACGGAAATTTGTGCTCCAATAAACTTGAAAAACTCTCCAATAACCATGAAGAAACACCTCCTCCTCCCAGCACTATTTGTGTGCGTTGCACTCATATTAATTTCGTTTGCAAATGCAAATTCATCAAGAGTAGTAGCTGTTATGACAGATAGCAGTTCAACAGATTCAACTGCTGTGGTAAGTGAGTTGTCCTTAAGTGATAAGTT
>JANINW010000068.1:1209-1694 GCA_024508935.1 Flavipsychrobacter sp.
TGATCTACATTTACAAGAAGCTGGCCTTACAAAGCAAACGATTGATTACGCAGTCAAAGGCTATCAAAAATTAGTTGATAGCGGACTTGTGAATAACACACAGTATCTAACCATTGTCGATCTCAGTCAGTCATCACGCAACAAGCGTTTCTATATCATAGATATGAAGAATGATGAGCTTGCATGGAACACATTTGTATCTCATGGAAAGAATAGTGGTGTGGATATGGCAAAAAGCTTTTCAAACGATTTTAATTCCAACAAAAGCAGTCTTGGGTTCTATGTAACTAAATCTACTTATAGTGGCAAGCACGGATTGTCTTTGCGCATTAGCGGTTTGGAACATGGCTTTAACGATAACGCAGAAGCGAGAGGTGTAGTGGTTCATGGTGCTGCTTACGTAAATTCAGGAAGAGTTCATAGCGACTATATGGGCCGCAGCCAGGGTTGCCCCGCATTACCTGAGAATGAGTATGCGCAGGTAA
>JANINW010000069.1:0-380 GCA_024508935.1 Flavipsychrobacter sp.
TTGCAATCTTGTTCCGCAATAATTATTATCGAGATAGGATTCAGTAATAAGCACCCAATTATCCTTGTAATGAAATAAGGCCGGGTACACCCAACCTGCACCGAACGATGAAGTATCCGTTACCGGAATATTTTGCCTGTAATGTTCTTCATAAGCAGGATTGCTATGTTCCCACCCGCTCTTAGCAATTTGCATGGGCTGTAAAAAAGCTCTTGCAGAAGTATCCAAATGAAAAGAAGTAAGTTCTTCTTTTATTGTTTTTACATCCGTTGTTTTTTCAGGAAAGAAATAACGAAAAGCAACGCCGTCGTTTGAAACCTGGAAGATGATATCGAGCTTTTGTTTTTTGGAATTTTGCAAATGAAGAACGATTCTATTGG
>JANINW010000069.1:390-855 GCA_024508935.1 Flavipsychrobacter sp.
TTACCTGTAAACAACTCGTATTGATCTTTTACAGGCTCTCTTTTAGAAACGGAAATGATTTGCATGCCATTTGCAAAGTCGCCGTCTTCCCTTATCAATCCCAGTCTCGACGTTTGTAATACTTTTTCGCCTCTATAATCAATCGTATAGTCAACATGCCGTGAGTCGGCAGTTATGGTTGCTATTATATGATTATCGGGACTGGCAATTGAGTAAGCGGAGACCTGGGCTTTCGATGCAATGGAAAGAAAACACAATAAAGAGAAAAGCAGTTTATTCATCTTAATAAGTTGTCATGTTGGAATGCAAGCATAGTGAGATCAGCAAAATAAAAAAATGAGTAAGCTCAACTATCCTGTAGTTTTGACAGGACAGCAACGCACCTGATTTTAAATAATTTCCACTTCTATAATCGAATGAAGATTTTGATTACAAAATGCTTACTGGTTTTTCTTTCGCTGATCG
>JANINW010000069.1:865-1188 GCA_024508935.1 Flavipsychrobacter sp.
ACGAAAGGTGGCGCTACCGTTTGGTTGAATAAAAAAATGACAGGAAATATCAGGATTGAATATAGCAGGAAAGTTTTAGTAGGCACAGGTGCCAACGACAGGTTATCTGATTTCAATTCGTTTTGGATGGCGACCGATCCGAAAAACAAAAACCTGTTTACAAGAAACGGTATTTTGGAAAGCTATGATTCTTTGAGAATGTACTACGTGGGGATGGGCGGCAATACCAATAGCACAACCCGTTTTCGCAAATACCAGGGCAATGGTGAAAAAACGTTGTTAAAGGAATATAAGGACTCTACGCATTTATTAAAGGCAAATAA
>JANINW010000069.1:1249-1692 GCA_024508935.1 Flavipsychrobacter sp.
GAAATTTTCTTTGAATATAAAGACCCTTCTGTTTTGAAAGAAGGCTACTTTGGATTTCGTTCAACGAAATCAAGACAGGCTGTTGATTGGATTAAGGTTTATCAATTGAAGGATTGATTTTTTACCCAACCGCATTGCTGCTATAAACGCCTGTTGCGTCGCACTTCGTTTATCTTTCTGAACTACTAACAGCAAAGACTCAATTATTTTTTATTTGTTTCAATCATTCATTACAGCTTGCACAATGCTCACCAGAACTACAGAACGTTGCAGTGAGTGACACAACGAAAGCTGATAGTAGTAATGTAGAAGACAAAACAATTCCTCACTTCTTCATCTCACTTATCATTAATGGCCAATCTTTGTTTGGCACATAGGCTTCTTTCATGAACGCTTCTATTTGCTTGACTACATCGGGATGTTGAGAAGCGATATTATTTTTT
>JANINW010000070.1 GCA_024508935.1 Flavipsychrobacter sp.
TTTTGCTCTTGGTCTTTCCAGACAATTGCATGGACTAACTATGCACAGTGAAAGGCCGGGTCATCGCATGTATGAGCAATGGCATCCGCTGGGAATTGTTGGGGTTATTTCCGCGTTTAACTTCCCTGTTGCTGTGTGGAGTTGGAACGCCATGCTGGCTTGGGTTTGTGGCGATGTAATTGTGTGGAAGCCTTCTGAAAAAACACCTTTGTGTGCGATTGCGTGCCAAAATATTATTGCAAAAGTTTTTAAAGAAAATAATGTTCCTGAAGGTGTTTGCAACCTGGTTGTCGGTGAAAGAGATTTAGGTGAACGCATTGCTCATGATAAAAGAATCCCATTGGTCTCAGCAACAGGCTCTACGCGAATGGGTAAAGCGGTTGGTGCCGCTGTTGGTGAAAGATTGGGAAGATCATTACTGGAACTTGGTGGTAACAATGCTATCATCATATCGAAAGATGCAGATCTTGAAATGGCTCTGGTAGGATGCTTGTTTGGTGCTGTTGGCACTGCAGGACAAAGATGCACAACCACAAGACGATTGATCATTCATGAAGATGTTTACGATCAATTTAAAAACAAACTGGTTAATGCTTATAAGCAATTACGAATTGGAAATCCTTTAGAAGAAAAAAATCATGTTGGTCCGCTAATCGACAAGGACGCTGTTCAAATGTATTTGAACGCAATTGAGAAAGGCAAGGCAGAAGGTGCTCATTTTATTGTTGAAGGCGCCGTATTAGAAGGAGAAGGGCTTGAAAGTGGATGTTATGTGAAACCTTGCATAGCAGAAGTTCAATCGCATTACGAAATCGTTCAGCATGAAACCTTCGCTCCTATTTTGTACCTGATGAAATACAAAACTTTTGATGAAGCAATAGCTATTCAAAATGGAGTTCCGCAAGGCTTGTCTTCTGCAATCATGACATTGAATCTTCGTGAAGCGGAACAATTTCTTTCTTCCGCAGGAAGCGATTGCGGAATAGCCAATGTAAACATCGGAACATCAGGGGCAGAAATTGGCGGCGCTTTTGGCGGAGAGAAAGAAACCGGTGGTGGAAGAGAAAGCGGAAGCGATGCCTGGAGAATTTATATGAGAAGGCAAACCAATACCATCAACTACAGCACAAAACTTCCTTTGGCACAGGGCATTAAGTTTGATTTATAGAGAAATCGCTATATCTTGTCGGACGAATTCCAGTCCTATGAGAAAAGTAGTTCTATCTCTGTTTGCATTTGCAATTGCCTTTGCATCTAAGGCACAGTTAACAGTAGCTATTGTTGCAGGTCCACAATCCAATTCGGTATCTCCTAATTTTTCGTTGAACCCGGATACATCCTCTCTGTATAGTGTTACCAAACATACAGGATTGAATATTGGTTTCATTGCCAATTCAGCGCTGAATAAAAAACAAACTATTTTCTTTCGAACGGGAGCAATGTTTTATAATGGCTCTACAGATTTTACTTCAATTAAAGTTTATAAGGAAGATCCTGATTCTGCCGCAGAACTTGAATACAAACAAACCGTTAATAAGGACTTACTTGTTGGCACTGGAGACAATAGGTATAAAACCATTCACTTTTCCGCTAATGCATTAACCGGTTTTGAATTCGGAAGAGTTTTCATAACGGTTAATTATAGCAACGGACTTACTGATTTTTTCAAGTGGAACGGTCAGTCCTTCAA
>JANINW010000071.1:0-298 GCA_024508935.1 Flavipsychrobacter sp.
AGTGAATGCTGCATTGCAGGTATTTGCTGGTGCAACAAGCACAGTTGCACCAGGGTATACGACAAAGTTTTTTGTGTCAGTACAGCCGGGACCAGGAGTTTTATATGTCGCTGTAAAGCATCCGGCAGTGGTTGGAGTGAATACTCCTGTAGACGCATTGATAGTTCCCCCTCCACTTACTGTCCACGTGCCCCCGGCTGCTCCACCCGATTGTGTGAACGTTACCGTACCTCCGCCGATGCAGGAATTCACAGTAGTAACTGTCGGAAGCTGGAATACGGTTACAGTAACATTGGCA
>JANINW010000071.1:308-1657 GCA_024508935.1 Flavipsychrobacter sp.
CACACAAGTTCCCATCATCGCCGTTAAGGTGTAAGTAGTAGTTGAAGCTGGTGTTACTGTTACTGTCTGACCAGTGTAGCTTGAGCCATCTGACCCTGTTAATGTATAGTTTACAGGTGTTGTTGCTCCGGGAAAAGCAATTCCATCTATCACCCAGGCACTCGTATTACATGTTCCTTTATAGGTAAATTTTATTCTGAGATTGGTAAGACCAATGTAGCTGGCAAGTGAAATACTCGTATTCTGCATGGTGGAGTTGCTGCCAGTAATTCCTAAACTGGCTGCGCCTGTATATTGTGCCAGCACTGCCGAATAGGTAGCCCCGCCATTTGTGGAGATCTCGATCTTAGCACTGGACCCTGCACATAAAATATAAGATTGTAAAAAGTCGAGAGAAGCCGGGCTTTGTCCAATCAGGTTAAATACAGGCGTTTCAAGAGTGGAGGTTACAGATCCATTTGCTATCGCAAATTTGGGGTTCGGGCTCGTATAGTTAATGCCCACAAAATCGTGCGGGTTGGTTTCTCTCCATGGCCCGGTTTGTTGATTGTCCCCATTGGCAGACATAAAGCTTCCACTACATTGGCCATCCACGCACCAGCCGGCCGGGTTAGCAGTATTAAACGAACCATCAACACCGCCTGCACTTGTATTGAATCCACTTGAACTTGTTAATACTGAAGATTGTCCGGCACAAATAGTAGTTGGATTGGCAGTTACTGTAGGCGTAGTAATTGGAATAACACTTACCAAAGCAGCGGAAGAATAAACAATTGGACAGGTACCGCTTTGAATAACTGCTCTATATAAAGTAGTTTGAGTTGTTGAATATGATTGCGTTGTTGAAGTATTGGCTATGGGTATCCATGTAACACCTCCGTCGGACGAAGACTCCCATCTTACGATTGTACCCGAATAACCACTCAAAGTCAAACTTCCTCCTGCAGCATTAACACAAACTGTAGTGACTGCAGGTGCTATAGTGCCACCTACAGCAGTAGGATCAACCTTTATTGAACCACTCAAACTAACATTGTTACAAGGACCTGTTGTGGTTACTGTATAGTTGAATGTTCCTGATGCTGTAGGTGTACCACTGATGGTGAACACTCCACCACTATAACTTCCTGTTACTCCTGCAGGAAGTGATCCTGCTGTAATAGTTGCTCCTGTTCCTCCGCCTCCTATTGCATAGGTAATTGGTGTGATCGCAGTGTTGATACATTTTGTCTGTGCGTCCGTTCCTGCTGCAGACGATAATGTGATCGTTGAGTTTTGATTGATGGTAATGGTTCCACTCAAACTAACATTGTTACAAGGACCTGTTGTGGTTACTGTATAGTTGAATG
>JANINW010000072.1:0-721 GCA_024508935.1 Flavipsychrobacter sp.
CTGTTCCACTCGTTAAAAACTTATTTGTAACTGATATTGGTTTTTATCCGAAGGCACAATTTCATTACAGGGAAAGGTCGGTTGGCATTTCGCAGCATATTCTTATTTATTGTGTGGATGGAAAGGGTTGGCTGCAATTGGACGGCAAGCAGGAATATGAAATTCAATCAGGAGAATATTTAATTGTGCCTGCCCAAACGGTGCATCAATATGGCTCCGACGAATCAGATCCCTGGTCTATTTACTGGCTACACTTCAAAGGTGTTTCTTCGAATGACTACACATCACTATTAACGAAAGGAAGGACAGAACTTGTAAGGGCCGTAAATTTTTCTGAAGAACGAATCCGGCTATTTGATTCGATGTATGCTACTTTGGAAAACGGGTATAGTGCAGATAATCTTGGATACATCAGCATGTGCCTTTGGTATTTTCTTTCATCTTTTTGTTATGACGATGTTTTTCATGTTCCGTATAACAGGGCAGAAAAAGATGCGATTGATCTTTCCATTGAATTCATGCAGCAGAATATTGAGCATACGCTTTCGTTGAAAGAACTTGCCGCCGAAGCACATATATCACCATCTCATTATGCTGCATTGTTTAAAAAGAAAACCGGGTATCCGCCACTGGAATATTTCAACCATATAAAAGTGCAGAAGGCCTGCCAGTACCTGCATTTTACCAATTTGCAGATCAAGGAGATTGCTTATAAACTAGG
>JANINW010000072.1:731-1188 GCA_024508935.1 Flavipsychrobacter sp.
CTTTTTCAGTAACATCATGGGAATGTCTCCTCTCGAGTACCGTAACAGGAAGCATTGAGTAGTACAGGAATGGAAATAATATAGTCCATCAGAAACAATGAATGCTCCATTAACGATATCTGCATTTGCTGCTAAGTTTGAGATGGGAAGAGATTGCGCTTGCCTAATCACACCATTTTTATAAAGGTAAATTCTTACAATAAAATCTGCTGAAGTGAAAAAATGCCTGCTATTTTTTTTGATTTGTTTCCTGACAGAAAAGACCTGGGCGCAAAAAACATCGAACGTTTCTTATGTTGATCCTACAATTGGAGGCGTAGGAATTTTATTAGAACCAACACGTCCAACAGTTCATCTTCCCAACAGTCTTATTCGGGTATTCCCTGTAAGAAAAGATCAGCTTGATGACCAGATCAGCTATTTCCCATTAACCATATCTTCTCATAGACAGCAAAAT
>JANINW010000072.1:1281-1655 GCA_024508935.1 Flavipsychrobacter sp.
ACAGTGGTAAGCTTGAAGTAGCAGGCAAGAACTTTATTTCCGGTGAAGAAAACTTCAACGGCATGAAAGCTTTCTTTTATGCTGTTGTAAACAAAGAAATACAAAACGTAAAATACAGCGATGATAAGAAAACGGCTTTTGTCTATTTTGGGAATGCCCCTCACGTAGTTGAATTCAGGTATGCTGTTTCCTTTATTAGTGTTGAGCAGGCAAAAACAAATCTTGTAAATGAAATTCCTTCTTTTGATTTTACAAAAACAAAGACAGCAGGTTTCAAAGCGTGGGATAAAGTTTTATCACAAATAAATGTTTCCGGTGGAACTGCTGCACAAAAGAAAGTTTTCTATACATCGCTTTATCGCTGTTATGAACGC
>JANINW010000073.1 GCA_024508935.1 Flavipsychrobacter sp.
ATTACTCTTTCAGTAACAGTATCAAACTGGCCATCGCGGTTATAATCTATAAACATGGCAGCTATGCCTGCCGAAGGGGAACTTGCAGAATTGATCTGTGTAATCTCTGCACGATAAGCAGTATCACGATAAATTACAACAGGTGGTACAGTATATTGGAAACCCGAATAAGTATTGATAGAGTTTACATTACTTAATAGCGGAGTAGCAGAGCCATTATTCAGCTTGTTTGCCTTAGACACCACTGAAACTACTTTTACATTACCTACATCCAACCCTGTTGTAGTAGTTGCTTTACTGCCAGCGCAGTAGCAATAATAGAATGGAGCTATGTCTACAAACCAGGGAGTAGTTATATAAGTTTGTTTTGAATTAGTGCAAGTAATTTTACAGCGATAATAAGTGCCCTTGGTTATTGTATCGCTTGTTTCGCCGGTATATGGATTTACAGTTCCAAGAAAATTAGACCAACTAACTCCATTATATGAATACTGCCATTGATAAGTGAGATTGTATAATGCCAGGCCGGTCAATTTAATAGAAAAACCAGTGTTAGGGCATACCTGTGTCGGAGCAATAGTAGTTCTTGGATCAGGAGCTCCTGAACAAGGCGGTAACAGGCTAAATATGATGTTAGGGCGTTGGGTAGTATAAGAAGTACTGGTATAGCCTACGTTAAGCCCACACAAATCATTATTGGGAACGTGTAAAGCACTATAGGTATAGCTCCAGTGTACACTTGTAAATGGCGTTATTGTATATTCTGTATAGCTATTTATATCCGGGCAACATGTTCCTGAAGGATCATTATGGCATATATCTATAACAATATTGTCGGTACCGTTCCAGGTTAATGGTGTAGCTAATGGAAAAGCATTTATGCCAAGCGGATAATAATAGCTGCCTTTAGGAAAAACTACTTGTGAAGTAGGCTCCCAGTTACTGATAGAAGTACTAAGACTTGCAGCCGTTGTAGTACCAATCGATATCTGGAAGTTGAACATTGTCCAGTTAGCAGAGGAAGGGTATCTGCCTTTAACATCCCATTTAATTGCAGAGATCACACCTGGTGTCATGCCCGCAGCAATCATTTCAGATGCTGTATACAGATATTGCTCTCGCCCGCCCTGCCAATAGCTCCAAAATGGAGTTGGCTGTGAAAGCGTATTTTGAGATGTACCATTACCAATCTTGTAATCAGTCTGTGCTTGGGCCTTAGTACCCAACAACAGTATAAAAAGGTAACAAAGGGAGGTAAATATTTTTTTCATATATAGACGTTTTTCTACACAATCAAATAATCGGGCATTAAAGATAATTATCTTCTTTCTTATTTGGAGTTATTCATAATGTTTATTTTCCTAAATAAAAGAAAGGCCGTATTGCCCGGCCTTTCTTTAACTTTCAGATAATACTTATTATTACGATTTTTTATTTGACTGTAATTCTTTCTACTCGTTTTTCATTACCGGCCTTTACTTCTACAAAGTATATGCCTTTAGCTTCATTGCTCAAATCTATATCTGTGCCGAACTGGTTACCATTGTTCTGGTAGTTCAGTTCTTTCAGCTTACGGCCGGTCACATCCAGTATCGTGATAGATACTTTATCTACATTCCTGCTGCCGCTGAATTCTAAACGGAATTTACCG
>JANINW010000074.1 GCA_024508935.1 Flavipsychrobacter sp.
GATGCTGCAATTTCTTAATGAAACACCTAGCCTTCCTGATGTAATCCTTTCTGATTTGAATATGCCTGGTAAAAGTGGTTATGAAGTCATCACAGATGTAAAGACAAATAATTCCTTATCACACATACCAGTCATTATTCTTACCACTGCCCCTTTAACACCGTATGCTGAAACATGTAAAAAATTAGGTGCCTGTGCTTATTATACTAAGCCGGATACATTTCTTAATTATAAAGAATTTGCCGAAAAGGTTTATCCCGAGATAAAACAATGTCTGGATAATACGACTTTGAATTGCACCGACATAAGGCATTTATATATTTGCATATTAAGAACACTAAGGGGATTTCTATTTCCTTTCAAACCGAAGTATATCAGCAGTTGAAGCACATTCCGATATTGTACTTTGCAATATATAAAGCAGTAGACTTTCCACATCCTGCCTGCTACAATAAGAATAGGCAAAATAAAGAGAAATTCTACTTGTCATCTTTCGTAAATCTCCCTATACAATTCATTGCTGTATAATTAAATTTGATTCCATAATCGTTACTATGAAAAAGCTGTTCCTCTGCACTTTCGCAATCTTTACAAGCATTAGCCTTCTCGCACAAAAACAAAAAAACAAGAAGCCTGAAAACCAAAAACAGGAAGCCAGAAATGTTGTTTTAGGTGAAAAGAACAAGCCTAATAATAAATCCGGCAAGGACAATGATATCATTTGGGATGGAACAAAGGACCAGGATGGTGGAGGTTCTAAGTACTCGAAAAACCAACCTGCAAAAGTAAGAGCCGCATTTGCAAAGGATTATCCTAATGCTACTAACGTTAGCTGGAGTAAATATCGCGGTGATTGGACGTCTTCATTCAACAATGGTATAATTCGATCTACTGCAGTCTATCATGCAAATGGTGAAATTATTAAAATCGAATCGCCTCAGTCAGTAAAGGATATTTTTAGAATTAAAACTATAGAAGGCGGCACAGAACATTTTGTATTTTATAATGCAGATGGAAAAGAAGTTAATTACGATTACTAATTTTTATATTAAGGAAGTGGCCCGACATCCTTAACACAGGGCCACCCTTTCTTATTCCAACTCATTTCTTTAATAATCAATTTCGACCGTCCCTTATCCCTGACATCATAGCCATGATAGATGATGTAGTCTTTACCATCGAATGTGTAAGCTGCATTATGTCCTGCGCCGTACCACTCCTTGTCACCCTGAACAACCAGTGTTCCACCTCCCCTGCGCAATTCCTTGCCTTCTTCGTCCACATAAGGACCTTCTACATTTTTTGAACGGCCGACAACTACTTTATAAGTGCTCTTCTCTCCTTTGCAACAATAATCAATAGAAACAAACAAATAGTAGTACGAACCTTTTTTAAAAACAAACGGAGCTTCAATTGCATTTCCTCCTGCATCCTTTGGATTGTTGTCTACAGAAGAAGGATTGTCGCCGGAAGAATTTGTTCTTCTGCTTGCTATTGTTGCGATAGAAGAAAGTGATTCTGCAGGATGTAAAAGATCTTTTGTTAACCGCACCATCTTTATTCCATCCCAGAAAGAGCCGAATACTAAAAATGGATTTCCTTTTTTATCAAGAATCAAATTCGGATCGATGGCATTCCAATTTGTTGTGCC
>JANINW010000075.1:0-320 GCA_024508935.1 Flavipsychrobacter sp.
ATCAGCGTCCTTTGTTACACACTGCTTTCGACATGCAGGTAAAAGCTGAAACTTCTTTTCACTTTTCCTTTAAAATCCAATGCGTCTTCCCTGTCGTAACTTTAAAATATGAAACGATACCTATTGTTGCTGCCAATGGCCCTGTGTTTGCAGTTCTGCACCTATTCTCAAACCAATAAAAAGATAGCTATGGACGATTCAACCAAGAAGAGCAATCCTGTTTATTCAAATACCGATTCATCAAAAGTGAATTTGAGTGAGGACGAATGGAAAAAGATTTTACCTCAGGACGTTTATTACATTGCCCGTAAAAAAGGAAC
>JANINW010000075.1:330-1123 GCA_024508935.1 Flavipsychrobacter sp.
TGGAAACTATAAAAGATAAGGGCACTTACTACTGCGCCGCCTGCGGTAATGCCCTGTTTGTAAGCGATACTAAATTTGAAAGTGGGTGCGGGTGGCCAAGTTTTTACGAACCTATCAGCAAAGGAAGTGTGATTTATGCTCCGGATAATTCCTATGGGATGAAACGTACCGAAGTAATGTGCGGCCGCTGCAAAGCACATTTGGGTCACGTATTTGATGATGGTCCTCCGCCAACCGGTTTGCGTTATTGTATAAATGGAGTAGTATTGGATTTTAAGAAAGCAAAAGAGGCGGAAGAAAAGTACAATAAGGACAAAAAGGATTGAGAGGTTTGTGGTTATTAGCTTCTTCATCACTTGTAGCTATAAGCTTGCAGCTTGTAGCTTTTTTTATGTACCAGAAGTTTGTCTATCCATTGAGCTTATGTTGCGTCGCACTCGTGTTCGTCCATCTTGCCTTCAACATATAGTAAACAGCTACCTCTTTTGTGTTACCCATTTTATTAATCCTATTAATGCAAGAAGGAAAAAGAAAGAGCTGATAATAAGACCCAACACTAAAAAGCCATTATTATGATTGAAAATTGCTGGAATAGCACAAATCAACTGAATTGCAATACCAGCTAAGAATAATAAGGCACTGTTTTTTAATGTCAGTTTCATAAATGAGATTTTGGATCAAAAGATAATCTCTCGGCAATAGTGAAAGGATGATTTTTCTCAATTGCCGAAAGCACTAATCTTGCCGTATCTATTTTCTACTCAGGAATCCCGGTTAAAGAGGTTGTCGGAGG
>JANINW010000075.1:1133-1636 GCA_024508935.1 Flavipsychrobacter sp.
TTTTTATTTTCAGTGTTCGGGGCTTTGCACAATTCAGTCTGAATCAGCCAATCCCGGTTGACCCTAATGTAAAAATTGGTAAGCTCTCTAATGGCCTTACTTATTACATCCGTAAAAACACACAGCCCGCTAAAAAAGTGGAGCTGCGTTTAGCAGTAAATGCCGGTGCTGTTTTGGAAGACGAAGACCAGAGAGGTCTTGCCCACTTTATGGAACACATGAACTTTAACGGCTCCAAGCATTTCCCTAAAAACGAATTGGTTGACTACCTGCAAAAAGTAGTGCCGATTTAAATGCCTACACCGGCTTTGACGAAACCGTTTATATTCTTCCTATTTCAACAGAAGATCCTAAAGTTGTCGAACAAGGCTTTACTGTTCTGGAAGACTGGGCTTTCAATAACCTAATGGATAAATCAGAGATTGAAAAAGAAAGAGGTGTTATTTTAGAAGAAAGCCGTTTGAACAAGGGAGCTCAAAGAAGAATGCTCAACCAGTACTTTC
>JANINW010000076.1:0-1345 GCA_024508935.1 Flavipsychrobacter sp.
CCCTGGGCGGCAAAAACTTTTGAACCTGAAACAGGTGATATTGGTCCAAAAACATACGCTAAAGTGTTTGAGCTGTTATTGCGGCTAAAAGCCAATTTAATTTGGCCGGCCATGCATCCGAGCACAAAAGCTTTTTATTATTATCCTTTGAATAAAAAAGTTGCGGATGATTATTCTATCATCATCGGATCATCACATGCTGAACCCATGTTGCGTAACAACGTAGATGAGTGGAAGGAAAAAACAATGGGTGCTTTTAATTACATCATCAACAAGGAAAACGTAATCAAATATTGGGAAGATCGTGTAAAAGAAGTGGCTACGCAGCAAGTAATGTTTACTATGGGTATGCGTGGTGTGCATGACAGCCAGATGGAAGGAGTGAAGAGTGCAAAAGAAGCGGTACCTGTTTTAGAAAAGATTATTGATGATCAAAGGAAACTACTTAAGAAGTATCAGAAAAAAGATCTTGCGGAGATTCCACAGGTTTTTACGGCGTACAAAGAAGTACTCGATGTTTACGACAGTGGGTTGAAATTACCTGATGACATAACCGTTGTTTGGCCCGATGATAACTACGGTTATATTCAACGATTAAGCAATGATGAAGAAAAAAAACGTTCAGGAGGTTCCGGCGTTTACTATCATGCGTCATATTGGGGACGTCCTCACGATTATCTGTGGTTAAGTTCAACGCATCCATCTCTCATTAGAGAAGAAATGGTCAAAGCCTATCAAAATGGTGCTGATCGCTTGTGGGTGTTAAATGTTGGTGATATAAAACCTTTAGAATACAATATCCAGTTGTTTATGGATATGGCTTATAATGAAAAGCCATTCGAAGAAAGCAGTTACACCAGAAAACATTTGTATCAATGGAATGAAAACATTTTTGGTACAGCAAGTGCAGAAAAGATCACTACTATTTTATGGAAGTATTATAACCTGGCATTTGAACGACGTCCTGAGTTTATGGGATGGAGCCAAACCGAACCCACAACGAAAACCAATTATACGGCTTACAATCATTTCAGCTACGGTGACGAAGCACAGCGAAGGATCAATAGCTATGATTCTTTGGAAAGCGCAGTGAAGATTTTAAGTAAGCAGTTTAGTGCTGGGAATAAAGATGCTTTCTATCAATTGGTGTACTATCCTGTTGTAGGCGCATCGTGGATGAATAAAAAGTTTTTGTACCGGGATAAAGCCTGTCTCTATTCAAAACAAAATAGAATTAGCGCTTATGATTACGCATTGCAATCAATGGCTTCTTATGATAGCATTGTGAGAGAAACTTTTTTTTATAACGAGAAGCTAAGTAACGGCAAATGGAAAAATATAATGT
>JANINW010000076.1:1388-1616 GCA_024508935.1 Flavipsychrobacter sp.
AAGAAAGATGGAATGTTGCTCCAGAGGTCTATGATACAAGCGCTTACAAAAGTGATAGCGAAAAAGTATTGCCAACATTCATTGCAGGTTTAAAGCAATCGTATTTCATTGATGTTTTTTTATGTGATTCTATCACAACAAACTGGAGTGCAAAACCACTTGCTGATTGGATCAAACTTTCCTCTATAAAAGGAACTTTACAGCCAAAGCAAAATCGAAGCACAACCA
>JANINW010000077.1 GCA_024508935.1 Flavipsychrobacter sp.
TTTAGGGTCATTATTGATTGCCGTTACCCCCACTTACAGTGCTATTGGTATTCTTGCTCCCATACTACTGTTGATAGCCCGGCTGCTGCAGGGCCTGAGTGTAGGAGGGGAGTATGGCGTGTCCGCAACCTATCTCAGCGAAATGGCTACCAGACATCATCGCGGTTTTTATTCCAGCTTCCAGTATGTAACACTTATTGGCGGACAGCTTATTGCTTTAGGCATACAGTTATTACTGCAAAAGGTTTTGCTTACAGAAGCACAGTTGATAGACTGGGGTTGGCGCATACCTTTTGTAATAGGTGCTATATTATCTGTAGTGGCCATGTACATGCGCAATAACCTGGAAGAAACCCATGCCTTTGAAACGCATAAAAGAATGAAGGAGGAGCGTAAAGGCACCTTGCATGAATTGCTGAAATATCCCCGCCAGCTGGGTATAGTAGTAGGGCTGACCATGGGCGGTACACTGGCATTTTATACCTATACCACGTATATGCAGAAGTTTTTAGTGAACACAGTACATCTCTCAAAGGAAACAGCAACTATGCTGTCCTTCTGGTCTATGCTGGTATTTGCAGTGCTGCAACCCCTGTTTGGCGCTTTGTCTGATAAAATAGGACGTAAGCCTATGCTGCTTTCATTCGGCATTCTGGGTACGCTGTTTACTATCCCTTTGCTAAGCGCGTTGAGTCATGTGAGCACACAGGCAGGTGCATTTGTGCTGCTCCTGTTAGCCTTGGTGATAGTAAGCGGTTATACCAGCATCAATGCGGTGGTAAAAGCTGAACTCTTTCCGGCAGAGGTAAGGGCACTAGGAGTAGGCTTGCCGTATGCCCTAACGGTAGCTTTGTTTGGCGGTACTGCAGAATATATAGCATTATGGTTCAAGCAAAGCGGGCACGAGGAATACTTCTATTATTATATCACCTGCTGCATTGGCGTGTCGCTGCTGGTATATATGTTTATGAAAGATACCCGCGCATCTTCCCGGCTTAATAAAGACGACCTGCAATAATTACAGCAGGCTTTGCATATAAGGAATCGCTGCTTTCATGCGGCTGCCATACCAGCTAAACATTTCGCCGTCCACCAGCTTTACTTCGGCATCAGGCAGCACGGCTTTTATTTCTGCAACATGTTTTTCCTTAAAGGGATAAGGTTCAGAAGAAAGCAGTACCAGTTCAGGGTTGTAAACTTTCAGTTCTTCCAATGTCAGTTCCGGGTAACGGCTTTTACCAGCTAATATGTTTTGCCAGCCTATGGTAGTTATCATATTACTGATGAAAGTGTCTTTACCCACACTCATCCAGGGATTGTACCAGATAAAATAAGCAACACGTTTAGGTACGGCAGCCTTGGGCAGATTATTAAACCCGGTTACAATTTCATCTACCAGGGCGTTTGCTGCTGTTCCTTTCCCGGTAATGTGGCCTACCGCCTGTATCATTTGCAGTGCCTGCGGTATGGTTTGGATATCGCTGATCCATACAGGAAATTCTTTGGCCAGTTCTTCTATTTGTTCCTGTTCGTTCTCTTCCTTATTCGCAATAATAAGATCGGGTTTTAAAGAACGTATCTTCTCAATGTCCAGCTTTTTTGTA
>JANINW010000078.1:0-223 GCA_024508935.1 Flavipsychrobacter sp.
TCGAAAATCCATTGAAGTTGACAGTTGCAGGCGATCATGAATTTGCTTCAGGCGTTAAGCTGGTTGGTTTTTCGGGTAAATATGAAACAGAATTTGCAGCACCGGAAACAGAGGAAATTGCTTTTAAGTACGGAGCTACAGGATCTTTTGAATTATTCGTCAATGGTCAATCCATTGCGAGGTCTTTTAACTGGCGAACACTTCCTTCCAGAGCTCTTTACAA
>JANINW010000078.1:233-544 GCA_024508935.1 Flavipsychrobacter sp.
GTTGAAAAAGGCAAGAAGTACAAAATAGAAATTCATTATGCGCAATTAAACAACTGGCAGGCCAATCTTGAATTTGATTTTGGAAAAGAATTGGATATTGATTTCTCTGGCCTCATAAATAAATTAAAGGGTGTTGATGTTGTAGTGTTTGTAGGTGGACTTTCCACCCTGCTTGAAGGAGAAGAAATGCCTGTGAATTATCCCGGTTTCAAAGGCGGTGATAGAACGGATATTCAATTACCTGAAGTGCAGCGCAATTGTTTAAAAGCATTGAAAGCTGCAGGCAAGAAAGTGATCTATGTAAACTGCTC
>JANINW010000078.1:554-1603 GCA_024508935.1 Flavipsychrobacter sp.
AAGTTATACGAATTTCTCCATAGGCAATGTTCAGGTAAATAAAACCCAAATCAACAGCAATGAAAATGTTCAATTAACGATTCCTGTTTCTAACACAGGTAAAAGAGATGGGACGGAGATAGTGCAGGTGTATGTTAGAAGAGTAGGGGACGCCAGTGGACTGAATAAAACATTAAGAGGCTTTCAAAGAATAGAAGTAGCCAAGGGAAAAACATCCAACGCAGTAATTGATCTTCCCTATTCTTCATTTGAATTTTATGATGAAAAAGCATTGCAGTTGAAAGTTGTTCCTGGGGAATACGAAATTTTTTATGGTAATTTGAAGATGGCAAAGATTTCAGTTCTTTGATTGAAAAACTAAGACAGATATGAAAACATTATCAAAATTCCTTTCTCTCTTTTTATTCGTACTCTTTCTTCAACAAAATATTCATGCCGCAGTTGTTGACACAGTGAACACGTATAGCGCATCAATGAAGAAAACAATAAAGGCTGTAGTCATCACCCCAGATAATTATGCAAGTGCACAGGCATTGCCGGTTGTTTATAGTTTGTCCTGATGGTGGTTATGGAAGTTGGTATTGGGACAGCCCAATTGACCCAAATTTCAAGTATGAAACTTATGTTTCGAAAGAATTGGTGGATTGGGTTGATAGCAAATACAAAACAATAAAGAGCCGAAAGGGGCGAGCCATTACCGGTTTAAGCATGGGTGGTCATGGCGCATTATACCTTGCATTGCGTCACCAGGATGTTTTTGGCGCTGCAGGTAGTATGAGTGGAGGTGTAGACATCAGGCCTTTCCCAAACAACTGGGATATGGCATTGAGAATGGGTAAATATTCAGAATACCCTGAAAGATGGGAAAAAAATACAGTCATCAACATGTTGAATTTGCTGCAACCAAATTCATTGGCATTGTTAATTGATTGCGGTACAGAAGATTTCTTTTATAAGGTGAATGAAAATCTTCACGAGCAGTTACTCTATCGCAATATTCCCCACGATTATATTACACGTCCCGGCGCACACAACTGGACTTACTGGAC
>JANINW010000079.1 GCA_024508935.1 Flavipsychrobacter sp.
GGAAACTCCCACGTCGATCTCCGGGCGTACGTCATCGCCCCTGATGCGGATGCTCACGCGCCTCCGAAGTTCGAACGCCCTGCCGGGAGGAAAGCGTTCATGCTGCGGGCTTGAGCTCTGCATCCTCATCGCGGTCCGACGCTGCCGGGTCCGTCACGCGATAGAGACTCTTCAAGAGTCGAACTCGACTCGCCAAACTGGCACGGGATTAACAACTATGTGGCTATCGGAAGGCGAACCAAATCTTGACGGCATTTCGACCGTTGCTTCAATCCAATGCGCAGGGGTTTCAAATCCCGATGGATAAAACGTGAAATGAGAGAAGATTTCACTAAGACTCTCTCTGACTTCATCGGTATTAGGAGCATTAAGCACGTAGGCAGGATTAAGGATCTTAATTCCGCTTTGCACTCTATGAGTAAACAAACTCCCATAGAAGGCAAAGTCATCATGCAGATCATATTTTGGGCCATTATCCTCCTTGCACGCAAACAGAACATGGTCAGAAACGCCTGTACTTAGATGGCACCTGCTCGCCGTCGAAAGAAAAGCATTGCCCGCTTCGAGAAGTACGTTACCCGTTGATTCAACGATACGACCGCCCTCGGGTACTTTGCATAGACAAATAATGTTGCCTGTTTTCTGGGTGAATTCCCGCTTGAATGACGAATCGATAAACCGTACTCGATCTCCGCGTTTTCCGGGTTTCACCAAAGGAATTATTTTCCAACGATCATCTCTATAGCGATAACTCTCCTGAACGTGGTCTTGAATGAATGTTGTTGTGTCTAGCACGTATGACGGCATTAAGGGATGGCCGTCGCTATTAAGAACATGGGATACCCAGCTGTACAGAGCAGAACTTAATTCATCAATCGGCCGATCGCCGGCCCTAACTTCCTCGCGTGTCTCGCGCCAACCTGTCTCATATCGATAATTCCGAAACTCGTTTAACAAAACGATGTGTCGCGCTGCGTGGAGTTTCCGTAGATATTCGGGTTGAGCAAAACAAATGGCCGTAAGACGATCCAAAAGGGCATCGATCTTATCTACAGAATCCAACTGATCGCGCCCTCCAAAGCCAAACGAAGTATTAAACACCATTTCTGCAGAAACGTAAGCTGGCGCTATAGGACGCTCCATAGGCTCGCTTGAAAGACCTGTCCAAGTTCGGATGTTTTGCGCCTTTCGTTCGGCTACCGTACGAGCCTTCTGTGTACAGGTCTCACAAAGCTGCTTGTTTGCCGTAATAGGCTGACCGCAACCTCGACACTTGTGCTCCGGTTTACGTTTTGGATTTTTTTGATTGTTAAACTTTGCTGCGCAAGAGCGATCGCAAAATTTTGGATTTTTTGTCTCTTTTCCGCAAGATAGGCAAATCGTCAGCCTCACGTTGTTCTCCAGGCGGGCAATATGGCTTAGATAATTAATAGCGTTTGGAGTATTGGGCTTCAAAGAGTTAAACGAATTCTATTTGCTTTGTAACATCAGAACAAGAACGGCGAGCCTCTCGGCCCGCCGTTCTTGTTTTACTGACTTACCAAATAAAGACGGTAACGACGAATACCGCACTAGTCTGCGCGATCCCAAATCTGCTGCG
>JANINW010000080.1:0-1204 GCA_024508935.1 Flavipsychrobacter sp.
TCCCTAATGTAAAGGAAGGTTGTATTGTTGAATACGAGTACAAAATGACTTCAGATTTTATTTCCAACCTTGATCCGTGGCGTTTTCAAGGGTCATCACCTGTACTGTGGAGCGAGTATCGTTTAAGCGTACCGCAGTTTTTCACGTACACGTTTTTAAGTCATGGTTATCATGGTTTGTATATAAATGATCGAAAAGATAGAACTGCAAACTTTAGTATTTCTGATTCGAGGGGGACGTCTTCAACCGAACACTATAATCTTCCATCAGGTGTTACCGATTATCGCTGGGTAATGAAAGATGTGCCGGAACTTAAAGAAGAAAGCTATACTTCATCCATTAAAAATCACATTTCGAGAATCGAGTTCCAACTAGCTTCTCAAAATTATCCGCTTACACCACATGATTACCGCAATACCTGGCCTGCGTTGGTAAAGGAGCTATTAGAGTCTTCTTACTTTGGAAACGCCTTGGATAATTCCAACAACTGGTTAGCTGATGATTTAAAACCGGTATTAGCAGGTGCATCAACAGAAACTCAAAAAGCACAAAAGATTTATGCATTTGTGAGAGATAATTTCACATGCACGGATCACAGCGCATTTGCTATTGAACAATCATTAAAGAATGTAATGAAGGCAAAGAAGGGGAGTGTTTCTGAAATTAATTTATTACTCACAGCTATGCTTCGTTATGCCGGAATAAAATCTGACCCGGTAATTCTCAGTACAACAAGTCATGGTTTTGCCTGGGAATATTATCCAATGGTAACAGCATTTAACTATGTGTTATCCCAATGCAAAGCCGATGGTAAAACAGTTTACTTAGACGCAAGTCACCCCCGCCTGGGCTTTGCAGAACTATTGCCCGACTGTTACAATGGTCATGCACGAGTTGTGAATGAAACCGCAGATGCCGTTTACTTCGTTCCTGACTCTTTGCATGAAAAAAAGGTGACAGCCCTTTTTGTTACCAACGACGAAAAAGGAAAGTGGATTGGCGCCATGAATCAAACCATGGGCCATTATGAATCTCATGTTACACGAGATAAAATAAAAGAAAAGGGAGAGGAAGAATTTTTCAAGGAAATTCAGAAAGTTTATGGTGAAGAGGTAAAAGTTATCGGTCCTCGTGTAGATTCTTTAACCAAATATGAAGAGCCAATAGGCATAAAATATGAAGTGGAATTAGCGCCTACAAAAGA
>JANINW010000080.1:1214-1599 GCA_024508935.1 Flavipsychrobacter sp.
GGATATTCTCTACATCAATCCAATGTTCGGTGAAGCATGGAAGAAAAATCCTTTTAAATCCGCAGAAAGATATTATCCTGTCGAAATGCCCTACACTATTGATGAAACCTACATTCTTACAATGGAAGTTCCGCAAGGTTATACGGTAGATGAAATGCCTAAGCAAATGATTGTAAAACTCGATGAAAAAGAAAGTGCCATGTTTGAATATCGCATCTCACTTTCGGGTTCGACCATTTCGTTGAGATCAAGGATAAAAGTTAATCGTACGGTGTTTGCCAATGAGGAATATGAGAACTTACGTGAGTTCTTCAATATGATTGTGAATAAACAAAACGAGCAGATCGTTTTCAAAAAGAAAAAATAATATGCGGAGAATTCTTTC
>JANINW010000081.1 GCA_024508935.1 Flavipsychrobacter sp.
AGAAAATACAATTGAAGTCTACCGAGGTGAAATGTTGTCCTATACAGTTGATGTTCAGAAAGCAGCTAAGATTGTGCCCGACGGAAACAATTTTAGACCTTATAGGGCGCTGGTAAAAGGGGTCTAGGTGAGTTTAAATAGTATGCCCGCTACTACCCTACCTGAAACAATTTAAATCGCTGTACAGGCTTGTTTGAAAATGAGAAAAGAAATGAAAGTAAGATTAACTAATCACCTCGATAAAGAACAGGATATTTTTAGCTTGGTGTTAAACAAGAATGGTGAAGATGGAGTAACTGTCTTAGTTGATCAGTACAAATGGTCTGAATTATCTGAAGGTCAATTTAACGATATTATGCGATATACGATAAAAATGAATGAAGCTCTAGAGAAACTGTGGCATTAAAATTTCTGTGCGATATTTTTCGGATGTAATTCAATACGCCGCTTTGGCCCCCCAGACCCCCTTGGTACCCGTGGGAGGGTGGGTGCCCTCTTATATAAGACATAAGATATCTTATGACTCATACGAGTCTTAGGACTAATAAAACTCTTTACTTGCTAATAGAGTTTTACTTACGCCTACAAGACAACGGTAAGCATTATCCAATGAGGCGTTGGGGATTGTGTAGGGTATCGTAAGAATAATATTCTATGTCTCATTAGTATCTGAGGCATTCTGTTCATGTAGATGAACTAGGCGTCTAGTTCATATTCGTTACAGAAAACACATAGCTGCTATGCAATAACATTAGTTGTCTAATTGAACTGAATACGATCTAATGGGTTGTCTTATCGCCTAATGGCTTTGACTTAAGCCCTATGGCATGAGACAATACATATAAGCTAACGGATTGGCCGTTAGTAAATGAGGAGCAAAGACAATGTCGAAGATTACCCCGAACCAGACTGTCACCACGAACATGGAAAATCTCGCCATGGCTTTGGCCAAGCGTGCCAGCGCTGACGTTACCGGCACCGTGGAAAACTATTTGGTCCACAAGGCCGAAAGCAAGGGTGGCCCTATCCGTGTCATGTTGGCGCTGTCAAAGAACTATGGCGAGGATATCGCCCAGTTCCCCAAGCCCGGCACTGAGACTGGCAACAAGCCGGAATATTTCATGGTCGACGCCAAGCGTGGCGGCAATGACATCAAGAAGCGGATGTCCTTCTATGTCCTGTTCTATCGGGACACTGCCGAGGGGCAGAAGAACCTCAAAGTCTTGGAACATATTGCCACCTACAAATCCTCGCTCAAAGACCCCAAGGTGGATGACAGCGAAGTTCCAGAGTACATCAAAGACATGAACGAGGAACAATGGCGCTGGCCTACAAGCTGGAAGAAATCAACGAACTGGAGGGCGTGGAAGCGGCCATTCGGTTCGAGGATAAGGAAGAAACCAAGCCAATCATTGGCGAGGGTTCAATCGTGGTCCGCGATGCAACCGACTACACCAAGTACAAGTTCTATTCGGTTGGTGCCTTCCTTCTTCTCAACGCGGACATCGCCCAAGAAAAGGGTGGAACCTTCAAGGCCGTGAAAGAAAGCGTCAAGCGGGACACTGACAAGAACAAGGGCAAGGGTATTCCGGTTGTG
>JANINW010000082.1:0-821 GCA_024508935.1 Flavipsychrobacter sp.
AATTGCAGGAATCAAATTCGAAAAATTACTTTATCCTTACTTTATTTGGGCCTTTTTGCAAATTACGCTGCAGCTAATATTTGCGCAGTTTACAAATACATCAAGAAGTTTTCTCGACTTCGCATATATCTTTTACAATCCAAGATCATTAGATCAATTCTGGTATTTACCGGCTTTGTTTAACGCTACAATGTTCTACCTGCTGGTAAAAACAAAATTGAAACCCAATACCTGGTCGCACTTAACAATTGCTTTGTTCCTGTACTTTTTGTCGCCCTACTTCCAGCGCATCAGCATGATTTCCGACTGGATGGAGTTCTATATTTTCTTCGCAGTTGGTGATACAGTTTCGGAATTATTCTTTAAACCACGGGTTCAAAAGTTTTTAAATAATACCTGGACTTTCATCCTGATTATTCCCTTATTTATTGCGGCGCAACTATACTATTTAAAGAACGATATTGGTTACACTACTTTACTTACAGACATAGAATCAATCAAACAGAATTACCTGTCGCACCTTTGGCATCAAACCATTTTTTTGTTTATTGCCTTTGTTGGCTGTGTTACTATGTTTAAGCTTGCCTTTCTACTTCAGCGATTAGAGATACTTTCATTTTTAAGAGTATTGGGTTTTCAATCGCTCCAGATTTATGTAATGCATGTTATTGTAGCCGCGTTTGCAAGAATTTTTCTTGCTCAATATCTAGGTATTCACAATCCTTACATACTTCTTTTTACGGGAATTGCAATTGGCGTTATTGTTCCTGTGGTTGTTTACAACCTGCTCATTAAGGATAATGTCCTTTGGTTTCTGTTTT
>JANINW010000082.1:831-1117 GCA_024508935.1 Flavipsychrobacter sp.
GATCGCTTCCTAATAAAGAGCTTTATGTAGTAGTAGCCGGGTTGATTATTTTAGGGTTACAATATTTGGCCTCTTCAATCCTTTCTTCGGGAAAAATTTGTCTTTTAAGGCAAGAAATCTAGATTCATACAATCTAAAACTTAATTCAGCAAAACCGTATGTTAATGCGAGATATGGAATAAATGCAAGTAAACGGCCGCTGAAACTTTCCGGGAAATAAATTCGTTGGGCAACATACACCAATAAAGCCCAATGAAACAGGTACATGCCATAAGATACCCGGCCT
>JANINW010000082.1:1243-1596 GCA_024508935.1 Flavipsychrobacter sp.
TAAATCCATTAAGAAAGAGGCGTCTGAGCCAGAAGTGAAATAATTAATTGCACCTGCAGATATCGCTAAAACAAAAGCAGCGATAAAAAGCGGTAGCGGTTTCTTAATTCTCTGATCAAGAGAGAGAACGGGTATAATGCCTCCAAGAAAAAAAGCATCCAAATGACTTAATGTATTCCAATACACGGCGTCTGAAGCTATATATAGGGAAGTTTTAGTGCTGTAATACTCTCCCAATAAAAAACGTATAAGAGGTGACAGAAAGATCACAGCAATTAAAAAATATTTTATAAACTGCTTTGGCAGCAAAAAGATGATCAGCGGGAAAAAAACATAAAACTGTTCTTCGATCG
>JANINW010000083.1 GCA_024508935.1 Flavipsychrobacter sp.
TACGCCCATCACTGGCGAATCCAGCAGATCTAAAATGTTTTCTTCTTCGTAATGTCCATTGTCTGTTTCAGCATGACCTTTCACCAGTTTTTTGGCGTTACTCTTTCTGCCCGGCCCGGGTGGAACTGTAGAGGCGCTCATTTTGCAATGTGCGAACAAATCTGCCGTTAGTGCTGCATAAGTTTTGCCGGAAGTTTTTTCTACGATCTTACCCAATAGTGCGTAGTTGATATTTGAATAGGTAAAGCTGCTGCCGGGCTCATGCGACAGGTTCTTATTCCAATCGGTAATGCCGGATGTATGATTCAGTAATTGCTGTACAGTTACTGAATCCGCCCACTGTTGTTTAAGATCCGGTAAATAATGGCGGATAGTTTGATGAGCTAGTATGCGGCCAGCCTGCATTTCTTTCAGTACCAGCATAGCAGTGAATTGCTTACTGATAGAGCCGATAAGGAACTGATCGTCGATCTTTAAGGAGGTCTTTTTAGTTAGATCGCTATAACCATGGCTGGCCTGGTAAACAGGCTGGCCATTTTTTGAGACCAGGATAACCCCGTTAAAAAAACTTGGACTAGTTAGCCGGATAAGCGAATCAATTGAATTCCTTAGATCGACCTGGCAGAAACCGTATACAGGAAACAAGGATGATAAAAAGAGAACAGAAAGAAATATAAAATGCTTCATGCCTGTAAAGGATTGAATGCCTAAATTAGAAAATTTAGGCACTTCTTATTGTCAATATATTGATCAGCTATTCAGCGGGCCTATATGGCGGTAAGTATTCAGCAGCACGCCTGTTGGGGTCGCTTTTGTGTTTACAAATTCAAGCTTGCGGGCATCGTACTTGTCTGAAAGAATGCGCTTACCACGTCCTAACAATACAGGGTATACAATCAGGATAACATTATCTATCAACCCCGCGTCGAGCAGCGAAGATGTAAGTGATATACTCCCCGAAAGTACAAGGTCAGGGCCTTCTGTCAATTTAAGCTTGCGAACTTCATCTACTACATCTCCGTTCAATCCCTTTACAGGTCCCCATTCAAGGCTGTCTGGCCTGTGTGTCACTATGTATTTGGTTGCTGCGTTAATAGCATTTGCCATCGGGAAGTCGCCGGCATTTGGCCAGTAGCCCAGCCAATCGTCGTAGGTGCGGCGGCCTACCAGCAGGTCAAAATTCCCACCGTATGCTTCAAGGAGCATGGCCATCCCCGCAGGAGTGCGGTATGGGGCGGTCCATCCGCCGTATGCATAGTTTTTGTCGTGCTCTATTACTCCGTCAAGTGAGATGTGTTCGAAAATGCTGAGCTGCCTCATGTTATTACTGTTTAGGTGAATGATAGGTCAAAATTAATGTGGAGCAGCTACTTGCATGAGGTGCAATAACGACAATATCAGGGTGTCTTTTACCTCTTTCATTCAAAAAATCCACTGGCCGTCGTGTATGTATATGTTATCAGCTATTGTACATCTCCATATTCAATCTCACTTCTTCCAGGTCCAGTTCTTTTTCTACTTTTCGTAGTATTTCTTCGCTTGCTTTTCCCTTGCGGTGCATTTGTTTCAGTGTCTGGCGTTCTATAT
>JANINW010000084.1:0-225 GCA_024508935.1 Flavipsychrobacter sp.
CATTAAAAGAATTTTATGTACACAAATGTCTGGTCGAAGTATTTACCCATTATTCGCATTGTGATGAAGCGTTCCTTAGTAGCCGAACAGGTACTGGCTTTAAACGCTCCTGATTTTGAAAGAGCAGGAATGAAACGTAAATCGGGTTATAAATTTTCTTTTGCGTTAAAGGAAGGAAAAGTGAAGAACGTGATCATTGATCTCCCACTCGCCTCAAGCCTTGCC
>JANINW010000084.1:235-761 GCA_024508935.1 Flavipsychrobacter sp.
TAAAGCAGTGAACGATCTCATTCAAACCAATGAATTTTCTATTTCGCTCAGCCCGAAATATGAATTGACGATCAGGCACGTTCCGCATCCTGCAGAAGTGACGGTAGCTGAATAAGTTTATTCATGAGAAGACATCAACCTAAAACAGAGATTAGTAAACAAGTACGGTTACTTAATTTCTGAACACGTCGTCAATGACAATATCATCCAGGTAAGGCTCTAATAATTTTGTATGCGTAAACACACGGTACTGGATCACAGCTTTTGATTCTACTTTACAAAAGGTTTCCACGTAAAAATCACGAAAGTGAAAAAGGAAGATGATGCAACCCGGAACTTTTCTTTTGCTGACCAGCACTCCCCTGTGAAGCACAGCCATTTTTTTTTCTTCATCGCTTAGCATGATAAAATCAGAAAGTTTCATAGCACAAGTTTTAAGAGTTAAAAAAACGCTTACGAACATTGACTGACGAACTAAATAATATCTGACTGTGATGCTGCCGTTAAACGGCTTTTTATGAACTCC
>JANINW010000084.1:771-1581 GCA_024508935.1 Flavipsychrobacter sp.
CGGTGTACTGCTTACAGGCAAGCGAGGCACTGTAAATATATACAAAAATAGTTCCTGTAACAGTATCTCTTTTTGCAGATGTACGCAACCCTAAGGGATGGCATTATTATAAAGTAATTGCATAACACAGGAACCAAACTCCAAAGTGGTCACACTAGCCTGAGCCTCTGCCGTGCAATCTTATACTTTCCCAGCGTTATGATCAACAATGAATTTTAGAATAAAAGCTCCCAGGTAAATAAACCATTTGCTCCCATTTAAATCAACTACCTTCAATACAACTATCTGAGCCGCCTGCTACCGGTATTGAATCCCCACCTGCTTTCTTTACTTGCGGCTTCCTATACACACTCATTTTTAAACCACACTTATGGCTCAAAAATTTACACTGGTATTCCCTTCTTTGAACAACCTGTACGGCTTTGTAAGAGAGTTTACCGTTGTTTACATTGATATGGCCGATGATACGTTTACCCTTGTATGTAATTGTGAAGACAAGGAAGTGGAAGCAGCAAAAAATAAATACGGAGCAAAACTAGCTTAGAAACATACAGTGCAATTCTTTCTTTAAGGGTTGGTCTTGCTACAATACGGTTGCTTGCTATGATCTAAAGTTATTGGGGATATACACCGCTTCCAATACTCCATGATCACAACAATGGTTTTTTCCAATTCATCAAGTTTGCTCTGTTTCACAAAAAAGCCCTGCACAGACATACTGTAAGCATCAATCACCATGCGCTGGGTGGCTGCGGTGGAAAAGACCAAGTAAGGAATACACTTTGTTTGCAGGTTGGCATCCATTCGTAT
>JANINW010000085.1:0-348 GCA_024508935.1 Flavipsychrobacter sp.
TAACAAAAACCTTGGGTTCAAAAAGACCGTTTAGGTTTTTTTTCTTTTCGTTTACCGAGTAAAATGCATTGTTGAAAAGATTAAGCAATACCCGCCCAAGATCTTGCGGAACTACCTGCACCTTATCAAGGTTATAATCAAAACTGGTTTCCATAGCAGCATTGAAAGACTTATCCTTTGCTCTCAATCCATGATAACTTAGGCGGAGGAACTCATCGGTCAATGCATTGATATCCGTTAACTCTTTTTTACCGGTGGTTGTTCTCGAATGTTGCAACATGCCTTTTACAATGCCATCTGCACGTTTACCATGAAAAGCAATTTTTTGGTTGTTCTCCTTTAAATCAG
>JANINW010000085.1:358-1556 GCA_024508935.1 Flavipsychrobacter sp.
AATAGCTTTTACTTCATTAAAATTTCCATTATCAACTTCCTGCTTTAATTCGTCAATTAATTCTGTATTGACTTCCGAAAAATTATTGACGAAGTTTAAAGGGTTTTGAATTTCATGAGCAATGCCTGCAGTGAGCTCGCCAAGAGAAGCCATTTTTTCCGATTGAATTAATTGCGCCTGCGTTGCTTTTAACTCGGCATAAGCTTTTTCAATCTTTGTTTTTGCCTTATGTTTCTGCCGATTGTTATAATAAAAAATGATTGCCAGCAATAAAAGCACAGCAGTTCCTGCAATGAAGAAATAAGTCCTTTCATCGCAAGTGTTAATCCCTGGTATTTAAATAAGCTGTCATGCGGACCACCCATTTTATAACACAGGTAAATGTTTTCATACACTGTTCCGATATTCACCGTTAAACCTGTCACCGGCCCTAATTGCCTGATCACATCGAGATCTTTCATTGCATAATAAAGCGCTGAATCTTTTTGCAATTTTGCCAGGAAGTGTTTTGTGAGGTTAAAATAATTTACACTCAGGCTGTTCAAATTGTTTTGCTCAATTGAAGTTTGTATTGCTTTGTAATAAAACTCCTTTTCTTTTTCCTGGTCATTTTTCTTTTCGTAAATGCCTGCTTTTATGGAATAAACCTGGCCGAGATATTTTTTAAAATTTGTTTCGAACGCCAATTTTTCTGCTTCATCTTCAAGCATCAGTGCGGAATCGAGCCGATCGCCTGCCATATAACTTCTTCCAAGATTCATGTCGGCCATCATTTGCCGGATCTTGTGCCCAATCATCGATGATATTTCTCTTGCTTGTGCAAAATGAACGATTGCCTGTTCATTATTATCCGTCTGCCACATCAGGATGCCAAAAATGTGATGTGTATAAGCAAGCATTAATAGCCTGTTGCTTCCGGGAACAGAGGGAAGGGCGAATAATTGCCAGGTTTTTTCCTTGTCACTAGTTTTATCCCCGGCTATCTTAAATGCATCGAGTAAATACTGAAGTGCATTTGCGTATCTTCCTAAGCCTATCAACTGGTAGGCGAGATTATCCATTGTCAGCACTTCTGCAAGTCTTTTATTATTTCTTCGTGCCAACTGAAGGCTTTTATCTGCATAATAAAAGGCGGAATCTCTATTGATTTCTTCGTAAACATCGTAAATGCGTCGACATATAAGATAGCTGGCGGAAT
>JANINW010000086.1 GCA_024508935.1 Flavipsychrobacter sp.
TTGAAGTTGGATAAAGAATTAAGATCCTAAGAAAAGCCATATTGCAATATCTAACAGGTTTTTTATACAGGCCTGTTAGATATTGTTCGTATCTGCTCTGTTATTAAATTTTAGCTATGACTATTAATGCAAACACAAAAATTGCTCCTATACTAAAACAAAATCCTAAAGCTTTGGATGCTATTGTCAGCATCAGCACAAAGTTTGAAAAATTGAGAAATCCTATACTTCGCAAGGTAATGGCAGGAAGAACTACACTCACTGCTGCTTCAAAGCTTGGTGGATGCACCGTGGACGATTTCTTTGCAAAGCTTGAACCTCTGGGTTTTGAAATTGATCGCAACACAAAAGCGGTTGAAGAAGCAAAGAAACCAGTTCCGGATTTTATCACTTCTCTTAAAAAAGATCACTTGCAAGCAGGCACCGCTTTGTTTGTTTACCACAAACGCATCCCGGTTTTTCTTTTGCCAGAGCTGGCGCAAAGAGGTTTGGATTATAGAATAAAAGAAATTAAAGATGGAGAAGTACATCTCCTGATTTTTGAAAACAATGGTAGTAACAACAAATAATAACCTCGTTCAGAACACAACACATAAAGTAGTTATTCCATTTTATGTGTATGCGGCCTTGTCGTTTCTTGCTGCTACTATTTTGTTATTTCTGTCCGATAATGCGTTCACGCAACATTATTTTCATCCACGCACTTTAGCTATTACGCATACGATGGCTTTGGGTTGGGGAACCATGATCATTCTGGGTGCAAGCCACCAACTTGTTCCTGTTCTCATTGAAGCAAAACTATTCAGGAATTCCATTGCTGGTTTATTCTTTCTTCACGTTTCAATTGAACTGGGTTGCGGAAACAGGAGCTGTTTTAATTAATGCTGCCATTGTTTGCTACCTGGTCAATCTTGCCGTGAGCATCTCGCAAAGCAAAAAAGAAAATGTGCATGCGGTTTTTGTTTTTACTGCCTCGGTATGGTTGCTTGTTACTACTTTGATCGGACTTTTGTTATTGTGCAATTTCACTCAAAGCATTTTGGCAAAAGATTCCCTTCACTACCTGTCTTTGCATGCACATATTGGTATTGTTGGCTGGTTTTTATTGTTAGTGATTGGAGTAGGTTCACGATTGATCCCAATGTTCCTGATATCAAAATATGATAACCCCAAAGAACTTTGGCTCGTTTATTTTTTAGTGAATGGCGCCTTAATCAGTTTTATCATCCTGTTCTTTTCAGGAGTAGATAACGTCTTATATATTCTTCCGATGGCCTGCGTTTTACTCGCCTTAATATTGTTTGCAAAGTATTGCTACAAAGCCTACCAGCAGCGTATTCGCAAGCAGGTAGATGAACAGGTGAAGATCTCTTTGCTGTCCGTGGCTATGATGCTTCTACCTATAGTTTTGCTTTTGGTGATGATCGTGTTCCTGGTTTTCTCTTTTGCAGATGCAAGGCTTGCGCTCGCATATGGTTTCTCCATTTTTTTTGGATGGCTCACGGCTATTATTCTTGGAATGACATTCAAAACACTTCCGTTCATCGTGTGGAATA
>JANINW010000087.1 GCA_024508935.1 Flavipsychrobacter sp.
CACCTCTCCCCATGGTGTTTTCCATGAGCCAAATCTTTTCTCTAAATCCTTTAATGTTTCGGAAAGAATCGCCAATCTTTCTGACGGTGTTGTTACATTCAATGTAGCTAACAATTGTCCAACAGCATTCGTAGCGTCATACGGATTAGGTGAAGGTGGTGCTTTTTGCAAAAAGCGATAACCAAATTCAATGGCCACTGTTGAAGCAATGGAATTCGCTGAAGAATTCCTGTCCCAATTTTTTAAAGAACCAATTACTTCTGATAAATTCTTCTTCAGTACATCGTTTGATGGTAACGCATCATAATCTTTTATCAAAGCAGGTATCAAATAATCAAATGCAGTAAGGTAATGGCTATATCCTATGTCATGAATCATTTTATCAATCGTAAGATTGTTTGCATTGCTCAATAGACGAGCTGCATTTAATCCCCGGAAGTTTTCTCCGTCAGGAGCCATGTAAGTTGGATAGTTTTCTTTCTTCGGGCTGCCTTTACCTGAAACAGTAAACGGAGTGGAATTACAGTTTTGAATAAATCCTGTTGCCGGATTATACACATGAACAATAGCATCTAAATCGTAGATGCCATGCCAATCTGTTTCTGAAGTGCTTCCATCAACAGGCAAACTGTAATCAAACTTTTTGCTTCGCTTCGGAACAAAATTGCCATGCCAGTAAGCAATATTTCCGTTGTCTGAAGTGTTCGAACGCAGGTTCATTATTTTCTTAAAATCTGCAAAGCCTTTTGTTTTGGTGCGAAGCCAGGATTGCATCAGCGCATTTAGTGATCGGTTATTTTCCCGCAAGCTTAACCAGGTTCCATTGCGACTTCCCATCACAGGACCGTGATTGGTATAGTATAAACTGAATTGCTGTTCTTCAAAATCACCTCCTTTCTTGTATCGAATAACAGCAGGCTTTGTTTTAACAGGAATCATCTTATTATCAGAGATCAGCAATGTCGGTGGAACCGGAAGTGTGCATCCATCCGCCATATTGATTAAATCCCTGGAACACAAAAAAGGTTCCCCATGTTACAGCACCATAGGCGTTTAATCCTTCATCGCTTACCATTTGCACTTCAGTACGATAATAAAAGGTAACATGCGGATTGATATAAATGATTGCATTTTTAGAAGCAGTTTTGGAATGTCCTACGGCAAAGCCATTGGAACCTGTTGGATCAACTTCATAGAAAGGAAGTTGCTTTTCCAGGTAAGAAGTGGGGTTGTTTTTTGCAGGATACAAATTTTTCATGTCCTGTGTAGTGATTCCTCCGGTTTGTGTTGCTGATATACTGCCGTTAGTCCTTAACAAAGCAAACCAGGGTTCAAAATGAGTAAGCAACATAGGTTTTACTTCAGGATGGTTGAAGAGATAAAAATTAACTCCGTCAGCCGCAGCATCCAATAATTTTTTAAGCCATAATGGAGAACGTTTATAATCGGCAATAGCAGCAGCCGTATCATAAATCAAGCGCATTTGAAGATCGTTGTATAATTGCGACTCGCCGTATATCTCCGACAGTCTTCCCATCATTTC
>JANINW010000088.1:0-289 GCA_024508935.1 Flavipsychrobacter sp.
CGTTCGCATGAAGTATACCCGATAAGTATTACATACGCACAACCACTAAACGTAACAGAAACCTATCGAAAATTACAAGACAGTATCGTTGGCCTGAATCATATCATTGATCAGCAATTCATTTTAGGAAGCCGCTATGAGTATTTATATAATCAATTAGCAAATGGGATACAACCGTTAAATGCATGGTACATCAATCGCATTGTCGATCTTTCCGGAAATATTGCAGGGCTTTTCATGGGAGGCAATGCAAAAAAAGGTGATACTGCAAAACTTTTTGGAACACCTT
>JANINW010000088.1:299-1538 GCA_024508935.1 Flavipsychrobacter sp.
CGATGTTCGCTATTATCGCAGGATTGGTTTGAAATCAACCTGGGCAAACAGAATTGATATTGGAATCGGAATCCCTTATGGCAATTCCACGCAAATACCCTATATCAAACAGTTTTTCATTGGAGGTAATAACAGCTTGCGTGGATTCAGAAGCCGTTCCATAGGGCCCGGAACTTATTTCCCTAAAACAACCAGTGGCAAACCTTCCAGCATCATCCCTGATCAAACAGGCGATATTAAATTGGAAATGAACACCGAGTTTCGTCCGCATCTTTCGGGTCCTTTGTATGGAGCTCTGTTTATTGAAGGTGGTAACATTTGGCTGTTAAATGATTCAACCTATACCGGTAAACCAGGAGCAAAATTCACCAGTAAGTTCTTAAGCCAGTTGGCCGTTGATGCCGGCGTTGGAATCCGTTTGGATATTACACTCTTTGTTATTCGGTTTGATGTTGCTTTTCCATTGCGTAAGCCTTGGGTAATTCCACCATCAGTATTACGAGATATCAATTTCTTTGATCCTGCATGGAGAAGGCAAAACCTTGTTTACAACCTGGCAATTGGATATCCGTTCTGATTAAGGAGACAGGAGATAGAATTTACGAGTTAGAATAATTTGTTGTCATCTGAGCTTAAGTTTACCCTGAGCGAAGTCGAAGGGTAGTTGATTATTATTATTTACCAAACTGCATTACTACTATTTAACTTCTGTTGCGTCGCATTACGTTCATCGTTCGGTAATCTTATCACCACATTTGGAGTCCACAATTGAATGTTATATTTATTAAGATTGAAGACTTCCTTAATACTTTAATAACATCTCCAACCTTTCCCGGACTTTTTCAGCATTTGGTAACATCGCTGCCTCCAAACCCGTATTTAAAGGAACTGCAGGCAAGTTTAATGCACCCAACACTTCAACCGGTGCATCTAAATATTGAAAACATTCTTTTGAAATTCTTCCGGCTAAGGCTTCAGCAAAAGAATTGTTTTGTTGCTCTTCGGTAAGCACCAAACATTTGCCATGTTTCTTTACTGAAGAATAAATTAAATGTTCATCAAGAGGGAATAAAGTCCGCAGGTCAATGATTTCAATTTGCCCGGTGAATTTTTTTGCAGCAGCTTTTGCCCAATACACTCCCATTCCATAAGTGATAATGCAAACACTTTCACCATTATCAACAAGATCTTCTTCTGCATGCAATACAATATTGCCCTTACCAAATGGAAGAATATAAT
>JANINW010000089.1:0-303 GCA_024508935.1 Flavipsychrobacter sp.
CAGCTACTCTTTTTGATAAACCGTCAAACACATAGTTTCCTCTTGCATCCGTCATAATTACGGGCAGTTGATGAGTCAATTCAAAATGATCATATACCGCCTGGAGGTTTTGAGCAAATTGTTTTAACTGTGCATCGCTTTTAGAAAGGTAAGTGAGATAATCCATGCTCTTTTTTACACCATATCGAACAGGATAAATATGAACGGGAATATAATCTTCGCCGGAAGCCTTTGCATAAGCAGCGAGGATGTAAACTTCCTCAATGTATTCATCCGTCAGAGGAATGCAACCAACGGTTACAC
>JANINW010000089.1:313-642 GCA_024508935.1 Flavipsychrobacter sp.
GACTGGTTAGGATAATTTAAACCAAGCGATAAATGGTAATTGCTGTTTGGATTGAATTCATTGATATAATAAAAACCCTCGGGCACCTGGTAATCACCGGCCATTCTTTTGGGACCCAATGTTCCTGCCATGGCACAAACCCTGTAGGTCTTAAAAAGTTTGAAGGCTTCTTTGCGATCATTCTTTACCCAAACCTCCATTTGTCCGTCAAACTTAAAGGATCGGATGTACAGGTATTTGGCGGGCCATTGCAAGCCTTTGGCAGCGAATTGTTTTCTTAAAGTATCCTCTTTCGATCTAATAGCGTCACTGGGACGAGCCAGTGTTTT
>JANINW010000089.1:741-1536 GCA_024508935.1 Flavipsychrobacter sp.
ATCGATGACATTTATTACTGCAAATTCTGAAAACTTCTTTAAATAAAACGAAAATTTCGTTCAAAGATTGCCACGAGCCGCCTGTTCCCTTTCAATAGCTTCAAACAAAGCCTTAAAGTTTCCTTTTCCAAAACTCTTCGCTCCTTTTCGTTGAATGATCTCAAAGAAAAGTGTAGGTCTGTCTTGCACGGGTTTGGAAAAAAGTTGGAGCAGGTAGCCTTCGTTATCCCGGTCAACTAAAATACCCAATTCCTTCAACGGTTCCAAGTCTTCGTCAATATGTCCAACACGGTCGAGTAAATCATCGTAGTAAGTATTCGGCACCTTCAAAAATTCCACGCCTCTGCTCATCAGGTCTTTTACAGTTTTTACAATATCCCCTGTAGCTAATGCTACGTGCTGTACACCTTCGCCATTATAAAATTCAAGGTATTCTTCTACTTGTGATTTTTTCTTTCCTTCGGCCGGTTCGTTGATCGGAAATTTTACAAACCCATTCCCATTGCTCATCACTTTGCTCATAAGCGCTGAGTATTCCGTAGAAATATCTTCATCATCAAAAGACAAAATATTTTTAAAGCCCATAACGTCTTCATAAAACTTCACCCAGGGATTCATTTGATTCCATCCAACATTTCCAACGCAATGATCAACATACAATAGACCGGTATCGGTTGGTGCAAAATGCGGATTGCTCCATGCCCTGTAGCCCGGCATAAAAGCACCATTGTAATTTTTTCTTTCAACAAATAAATGAACGGTATCACCGTAAGTATGAATTCCACTTAACACCAC
>JANINW010000090.1:0-408 GCA_024508935.1 Flavipsychrobacter sp.
CTGAAGAACAGCTATGGAATACAGAGCAAGCAGCGCATTACCTCAACTATTCGCCAGGAACATTAGCAGTTTGGCGATGCAACGGAAGGTATGACCTGAAACCCATCAAGATCGGCAGACGCATTCGCTACTCACCAAAGGTCATTCGCGAATTCGCTTCAAGTCATTTTCTAAAGCCATAAAAAGCGGGTAAGCGGACTTCCACATACGCTTACCCTGCCCAGACTTCACACATCCAACTTCAAGAAAGAAATTCAATGAATATTGAATATGCTAACACTATACCTATGCGCCAAATTCTTGGCAAGCTCGGAATTCATCCGGTTGCTAAATCCGATGATGAACTATTATACCAATCACCATTTCTTCGATCTCACGAGCCATCCTTTGTTGTAAAGATTAAAGGAA
>JANINW010000090.1:418-1042 GCA_024508935.1 Flavipsychrobacter sp.
CTGGGCAGATATCGTAGACAATGACAGCGGAAGCGTAATTGACTTCGCATGTAAATACTTACGCTATTATAAACTCAATTCCACACAGGCAGAGGCGATTGATTGGATAAAAAACATAGTCGGATATGCTGTCCTGAATGCTCCGAAAACGACCAGTGACTATTCTGTTATCGACAAGCGATATTCTTACATAAACCATCAGTACTTAAGCACGCCTTACCTGATCCATTATCTTGAACAGGTAAGGGGCATTCCATATGACATTGCCCGATTTCGCATTGCGGAGGTAGAAGTCCACAATGCAAAAACCGGCAAAAGCTTTTTAGCATTGGGTCACAAAACCGAACACGGTACATTTTCGATCCGTAACGAACATGTTAAAGCACAGATCAAGAAGCCATATGTGACCTTCATACGAGGACAGGCATATCCTTCTGCAAACCTGCATGTTTTCAAAGATATCTTCGATTACCTAGCTGCACTGACAATGCGCAAAGGCAAGGAATTTGCTGACGACGTTCTTATTCTGAATACCTATTCCAATATGCCGCTTTCAGCAGCGTTCATCTATAACTACGGTTATAAAACCGTTTACACATGGTTGGATAATACCGATATCGGCGT
>JANINW010000090.1:1052-1292 GCA_024508935.1 Flavipsychrobacter sp.
ATCAGCCAATGAACAAGATGTACAGTAAGTACAAATGTCTCAACGACTGGCTTATCACCCAACGTAAAGATCAGCAGGCGGTGTAGTGCATGCGTCATGGCAGCCTGTTCTCAGGCGGCGGCGGTTTTGACCTCGCCGCTGAAATGGTCGGCTGGCAAAACGTCTTTCACTGTGAAAAGGACGAGTTCTGCCAGACAGTACTAAAACATTACTGGCCGGATGCTGATAGCATCGGCGATA
>JANINW010000090.1:1302-1530 GCA_024508935.1 Flavipsychrobacter sp.
TATCAAGGAGTTTGATGGATCACGATACTGCGGAACAATTGACATTATTTCAGGGGGCTTCCCATGCCAGCCATTTAGCGCTGCCGGGAAGCGACAAGGCACAGCAGATGACCGCTATCTCTGGCCTGAAATGCTTAGAGTTATTAAACAGGTCAAGCCTCGCTGGGTCGTGGGCGAAAACGTTTACGGCCTCCTTAATTGGAATGAAGGGCTGGTATTCGACACGGT
>JANINW010000091.1:0-515 GCA_024508935.1 Flavipsychrobacter sp.
CTGCCAGTTTCTCCAACTATGGTAAAAAAGAAGTTGATGTATTTGCGCCGGGTGTCAATATATACTCAACAGTGCCTGGAGGCAATACTTATGGAAATGCTTCAGGAACCAGCATGGCTTCCCCGGTTACTGCAGGTGTTGCAGCTTTTCTTTTGGAATACTTCCCAACGCTTACTCCTGAACAACTAAAAACTGTGTTTGAAAAGAGCAGTGTGAAACCAACTATCAAAGCGGAAAAACCTGGTACAGATGAAGAAGTCAATTATTCTGAATTGAGCAGAACAGGTGGTTTGGTAAACGCTTACGAAGCGGCTAAACTGGCGCAACAAATGACCTCGCAAAAAACAACGCAACCGGTTAAGACAAAAATGAAAGTGAAACAAGCGAAGCGAGCATAGTTGCATCCACTTATAAATTTCAATCCCGCTTTACGGCGGGATTTTTTATTTTCATACAACAAAACCACCAGCTATGTCAAATGTTGATCTTTCAAGAGTTCCGGAATATTACCACAA
>JANINW010000091.1:525-769 GCA_024508935.1 Flavipsychrobacter sp.
CGCTTTTGAAAAGCACAAGAAAGAACTTCTTGCCTTTCTGAAAGAGATACCTAAAAAGAAATGGAGCTATAGGTATGCAGATGGTAAGTGGTCGATCAAGGAAGTTGTTCAACATATCATTGATGCAGAGAGAGTGTTTTCTTACCGGGCTTTGTGCTTTGCACGAAAAGACCAGACACACCTTCCAAGCTTTGATGAGAATGTGTTTGCAGAAAATTCCAAAGCAGATGAAAGAACAAAAAAA
>JANINW010000091.1:837-1522 GCA_024508935.1 Flavipsychrobacter sp.
GGTTGCGAATGAGCAATCTACTTATGTAAAAGGTGTTGCATACATTCTTTTAGGTCATGCTTTGCACCATAAAAAAGTATTGGAGGAACGATACCTGAAGTGAGTTCTGCAATTGCTTTTATCCAACTTCTTCGCGGCATATGGTTTGCATGGTCCACCGGAAACTATTGTTATGACCAAGGTGGAAAAAATTATCATGGCGGTGTTAATTCTTTTAATAGTAGGAACGGTCGTATTCTGGAATGATGTCAGATCCGTTTTTTCTAATAATAAGGATGAAGTTGTTGATGAGGGATTCGACCAGAAGAAGAAAGATAAAAAAGACAAAAAGGATAAAGACGATAAGAAAAAAAATGATAAGGACGAAGCATTTATTTATTATTTGGTTCCTCAGAACCTTTTGTCGTAAATGGCAGGCTTAAGTGGCTGCCAGAACGATTGAAACTAATAAAACAGCAATGCCCAGTAGCATCATACCCGTACCAAGGTTCCTTGTTTTGAGGTCGTAATAATAATAACTGCCATCACCCCATTCTTTATTTTTAGATTGGCTATACACATAGCCTGCAACAATTCCGAGAAAGCCGCCGAGTATAGCAGATATGAATCCCAGAGAAATATAAATCGGGTTGCCTGAAACTCCTTTTTCCAGCCTCTGTTGCATAAAAGCATCTTTATGTTGCCT
>JANINW010000092.1 GCA_024508935.1 Flavipsychrobacter sp.
TTGGTGATGCGAACCATGAGCAATTTCTTAGTTCACTAAAAAGAGTGGCTCCTCATGGGGCTAATTTCAAGGTGATATCGGGCATCAGTCGTATGAGTTGGAAAATTGTGGAAGAGCATTGGGAGCTTGAAAAAATCAGAACTGAGGTCAAACGATTGGCGGCACTTCCACATTATCCACGAGCATTGGTTCTTCTTGTTGTTGGCTTAGCCGGTGCTTCTTTCTGCAGATTGTTTGGTGGAGATTATATTGAAATGCTGGTAACGTTTGCAGCAAGCTTTATCGGCCTGTTTGTAAGGCAAGAGGCGACAGCAAGGCATTTCAATCAATACCTCTGCGTGTTCTTTGCAGCATTTACCGCTTCATTCATTGCAGGTTCGTTTAAAAAGTTTGGAGTGAACCTGGAACTGGAACATGCATTCGCTACATCAGTTTTATTTCTTGTTCCGGGTATTCCGTTGATCAACACTTTCTCTGACATGATTGATGGCAACATTTTAAATGGGCTCATACGTGGTGTTCACGGGTTAATGGTAGCTGTTGCTATTTCGCTTGGCATGTTGACAACAATTCTTATTTATCATTTTCAATCATGAACTGGTTTACACTAATAGAAAAATGTTTTTGGTTTGGCACAGCAGCAGTGGGATTCGCTGTTCTGTTCAACGTACCTCCAAGAACATTAGTGAATGTATTTTTAATTGCAGCTGCGGGTTGTGTATGTCGCTTGCTTTTTATGGAAGGCGGTGTGAACATTATTTTAGCTACTTTTTTAGGCGGTTGTCTTATTGGGTTGTTGAGCATTTTAGGTGCACATAAAAATGTAACCGCTCCGTTCATTCTTTCCATTCCTGCAGTGATCCCGATGGTGCCGGGAGTTTTTATTTATCGCCTGATATTAGGACTGGTTAGAATTGCAGAATACTCCAACGGTAATTATCCTTCTCAATTATTGTCCGATACGGTGAACTATGGAATGAAATCGCTTTTTATTTTAATGGCGATTGCTATGGGAGTTGCGTTTCCAATGATGATATCCAGAAAAGAGACAGCAAAGAATTTTTTAGTGAGCAAGCGGGTGAAGAATGGATAAGGTTAATCCAATCGACCTTTATCGACGTGTTGCTTGTCTCCAAAATTTGTAGCATTAGCCAAACACGCAAGCACACAACACCATAGTGTTGCTCGCAGAATGATGATAAGAATTACCGAACGTATACGAGTGCGACGCAACAGACGATCAATAGTTGCAATGCAGATCGGAAAATAATTATTGCCCCGTAATTGATCAACAATTTGAAGATTTTGAGGCCAACCTTGCAGGCGAGGAAGGCAGAACGGAAGAGACAAAAACCAGTTGGTTTAAGCGTTTGAAAAAAGGAATCACAACGCCTTCGTCGGAGAAAAAAGAAACTCCTGAAGGTTTGTGGACCAAATGCCCTGAGTGTAATTACATCTGTACCGTGAGTGATTTACGGGAAGCTTTATTTGTGTGCCCGAAATGCGGCTATCATC
>JANINW010000093.1:0-12666 GCA_024508935.1 Flavipsychrobacter sp.
CCAGGCTACACCGGGTTTTGCATACCCTGCAGGCAACTACTCAGTAGATGTAGTGTATACAGCAACGCAATTATAATAGCCAGAACAAAACAGGCAAGCAAACAAAAACATACATATAGATATTTACAACCCCGCGTAAGCGGGGTTGATTGTTTTTAGCCCATAAATGTAAATGAAGAAGGCTCCCTTAAAAGGAAGCCTTCTTGAAATCATCAGCACTTATGAAATGTGATTATTGTACTATCAGTTTTTGAGTTGCACGTCCATTATCTGTTTCTACAGAAATAATATAAGTGCCTGCATTCATTACCGGTAATTGATAATAGTGCAGACCTGCTGCTTTGTCAAGGTTGGCAGTATATACAACCCTGCCGCTTATATCGTATACATGCAGGCTGGTATTGTTATTATTGGCATCGAGGCTGTAAACAACTTTTACATCATTGCCACTATTAGTAGGATTAGGATAAACAGCTACAGTAGTAGTTGTTTTACCGGCAGCATTTTTTATACCTGTTCCGCCTAATTCTTCTTTAGAGAATGCAAACTTGCCATCAGCGCTGCCTCCAAAACCGGTCATAATAACTTTCCATATCCTTTCGTCAATAGCGCGTACAAAATAAACTACTGAATCTTTGATGGTATAGCCAGTACCACCAAAGCTTTTCCAGTCATATCCTATTGTATTTATTTCAGAGTGGAAATTGCCGGCTATCCAATGAGAATACCAATCTGTATAAGTTGTTTTATTAGGTACATTAGCAACTTTCACTGCCATAACACCTGTATTTTGGAGTATACCAGTTACTACAGGGTTAGGATTACCCATAGCTTGCTGGTCGAGTGCAAAATACTGTCCAAAGCTAAGGTCCCAGGTAGTGTTATCTGGTTCACGGTTTATAGCTGTGCCGTTCTGGATAGAGAAATAAGCCAGGTTCCTGTTCGGGTAATCTGTCTTTTTAATAGTGTGCGTTACTTCATTGCTGCCATCAACATCAGCATATTTGAAAGTGAAAATGCCTGCTGCAAGTGATTGTATCCACAATTTTTTCAGGCTGCCATTACCCAGTTTTATCAGGTATAAAGAATCTCCGGTTACTGTGTGGGTGCTGAAATCATATACGCCCCAGTCCAGGTCGAACTGGTTGTTAGGATCTGAGTAGCGGCCCATTGCACCCAGTTGCCATGATGTATCAGAATTGAACCTTGGCATCCATGTTTTCCAGCCGGTAGTATCGAAAGAAGCCCAGCCTGAAATATCAGACTTAGGGTATCCGTACAGGGAATCTTTAGCTGTGTGATTCAGCAGGATAGAAGCCATGATACCTCTCATGTCAAAGGCCAGGTCCCAGTTGTTTTTAGGTTCTGTTTTTACAGAATCATTTTTAAGGCTGTACCAAACCTGGTTTGGATAACCCGGAGCGCCGATAAAAACGCTGTCGTTGATAACAGTTTGTGCTTTAGCGCCTAATGCAGCAATAGCCAGAAATGCAGTAAGTAATTGTTTTTTCATAACGGTTGTCATTTACTCCTAAGAATATATCTGTGTTTTTTTAAGGATGCAATTTGTAGTGTTTGGGGCGATGGCACATCCCGTCTGGCAGTAAGCTTTTTGTACATCAGGCCTTGCTCCCCGCTGAAGGACAATCTGCTTGAGCAGAACGGGACATGACTCATCACTTACTTTATTATTGATGAAAGCACATACATGCTGCACCAATAAATAGAACGTTTTTGCCGGTTTTGTCAATTGATGTAACATACACTTTGCAGCAACGCAAGTAATTTTTTTGTCATTTCGTTTAATACAATCACTTTAGTGTGTGATAGTTTCTCGGGGGGAGCAAGTACTAATTACAAGGCAAATATACACGCGCTAAACAGACATGTATTTGCAAAAACAGGAAATACGACGTTGCTGCCCACCTTATTACATTTAGATGACAAAGCAGGTTGGATTTGCTGAATTTTATCAGGCTACGAGCGACAGTACAGCAAAAAGTGAGCTTACAGAAATGACTATCCAAAGTGCCACACCTTGTATGAAAGGGCGAGCACCAACTGCCTGGATATTTTTGCGCGAAAGGCCACAACCTATGAGGAATAAGGTAAGTGTAAGACCCTTCTTGGCAATAGCTACTATTATAGGTGTTACCTCGGTCATTCCCGGTATATATTTGGGAAGGTATGTATTGATGCACATGGCTATGATATAATAGCCTATGAACCAAGGTATTTTTATTTTGTGTTCTTTGCTTTTAAAGAAGAAAGCTGTGCCCAAAGCTACGGGAATGATCCATAGTGCGCGTGTGAGCTTTACCGTGGTGGCAATACCCAATGCTTCCTGGCCGTAACGGCTGGCAGCACCTACTACCGAGCTGGTATCGTGAATGGCAATAGCACTCCACAAGCCAAATTGCTGCTGGCTGAGATGCAATAAATGCCCCAGTGGCGGAAATATGAAAAGCGCCAGGGAATTGAGAATGAATACAATGCCCAATGCTACTGATATTTGCTGATCTTCAGCATGTATCACGGGGGCTACAGCTGCGATGGCGCTGCCGCCACAAATGGCCGTGCCGGAAGAAATAAGATGAGATGTTTTCTTGTCTATTTTCAGCGCTTTGCCCAGTACTGCACCCAATACTAAAGTACCCAATATAGATACTACGGTAAACAGGAAACCTTGCTTGCCGGCCTGCATGGCTGCTTCCAGGTTCATACCGAACCCAAGGCCTACAACTGATATTTGCAGCAATTGCGTTGTTGCTTTTTTATTTTGTTTCAGGTAAGGATGGCCCGAGAACTGTGCAACCAGCAAACCCAATAATAAGGCCAGGGGCGGAGATACCCATGGCGTAAGGCAAGCTATTACAGACAGCCAGAAAATGATTTTCCTTGTAGTCTCGTTTTGAACCATGGGGCGAAGATAATAATAGCATTCAATGGGTAGGTAACAATTATCACCAAATAACAAGCAATTAGTAGAACAAGTGCAGGTAGGCCCAGTGGAAGTAATAAGATGCTGATACACTGTTTTATATGCAGCTTTTTTGTTCTAATTTACCGGGGGCATGAAGAAGTGGTATAGCAACAAGGTAGTGGTGATAACCGGGGCCGCCGATGGCCTCGGCAGGGCACTGGCTATAGAACTGTACAAGCAGGGTTGCGACCTGGCTTTGCTCGATGTAAACCTGGCAGGTCTTGCACAGATAAAAAAAGACCTTGGGGTGGCTGCAAAGATCACGATTCATAAAGCAGATGTATCGGATGAGGATGAACTAGTTGCCGCGCGCAACGAGATCCTGGTAATGCATGGACAGGTAGATGTGTTTATAAACAACGCAGCTATATCGGCCAGCCTGCCTTTTATGCAGATGGATACCCGCACATTCCGGGATGTGGTGGAGACGAACTTTATAGGTGCTATGCTTTGTGCAAAGCATTTCCTGCCTTTACTGCAAAAGCGCAAGGATAGCCGGCTTGTAAATATCAGCAGTGATTTTGCTTTAATGGGTTTTCCCGGCAAATCTGCTTATGCGGCGTCAAAGGGAGCCCTTTCTGCATTCTCTAATACGTTAAGGACTGAACTGGCAGGTACACGTACCAAAATATGCCTGGTAATACCACCTCCTATGGATACAGGCATAGTGAAACAAAGCGCTCATATAGACGAAGAGAAAAAAAGAGCAGAAGCGGCATTTTTAAGACGCTATGGTATGCCTATAGGCCGTGTAGCCCGGCGTATAGCACAGCAAGTGAAACGTGGGAAATACAGGATTATAATAGGTGCAATGATGTATTGGATAGATGTAGCATCACGCCTTTTCCCTTCTGCGCTGCATGCATATATAGGCAGGTACAAGAAAAAATTTGATTTTCTATAGTC
Organism: Flavipsychrobacter sp.; assembly: GCA_024508935.1. Lineage (GTDB taxonomy): Bacteria > Bacteroidota > Bacteroidia > Chitinophagales > Chitinophagaceae > Polluticoccus. The sequence goes on from JANINW010000093.1 coordinate 3,890, forward strand.
GACTGCCGTTATAACAGCGGCTTTGTCGCAAATATCCCGCAACTTGTCATAATAGCCCCGCTTGCATTTTGCAATTACGCAGCATCTTTGTGATATATGGAAAGCGTTATTATTGAAAAAGATATCCCGGTATTTTATGTCACGGCTGCTTCTTTTCCTGCAGGAGTACAGGCTGCTCATGAAGCATTGCATGCGTTAGTTCCATTTTCGACAGGCAGAAAATATTATGGTGTATCCCGCCCTGAAAATAATACGGGTATTGTATACCGCGCAGCTGCAGAAGAATTGTATGAAGGTGAAGGTGCTGAATATGGCTGCGAAACATTGATATTGAAAAACGGCCGGTATTTAAGTATTACCCTGCATGATTATCTAAGCGACGTGCAAAGTATCGGTAAAGCATTTCAGCAAATCCTATCACAGCCAGGTCTAGATCCTCATGGGTACTGTGTGGAATATTATATTAATGACAAAGAAATGCAGTGTATGGTACGAATGGGCGGTAAATGAACTTAATTATATAACCATAAAATAAAACACGATGTCATTCCAGGCTTATTTAGATAATATACAAGCGAAAACAGGTAAGAGTCCTGCCGACTTTAAAAAACTAGCAGAGCAAAAAAGGTTTCTCAAAAAAGGAAAATTAAATGATGGGGTAAAGGCGGGAGAGATTGTTCAATGGCTGAAAGATGACTACGCATTAGGTCATGGGCATGCCATGGCTTTGTTTGCACTGTTTAAGGGTGCAAAGAAAGAAGGCGATAAGTAAAGGCATGCCTTTACTTATCCTGCATCTGCCATTCCGAACCGCCCGAACTCGTGATTGGGAGCCTGCGGCTTGTGGTTCATCCAATCTTTATCATAACGCACAAAAAAGCTGATCCATATAGAGCGGGAGAGCCGCTGCAATACGGGTTGTAACACCAGCAGCAATAAAGCGTTGGCACCCAGGCACCAGAAGATACTGTTGTCATAAAAAGACAGTCCTATCGTAAGGCCATAGCCTACGAAGAAAATGAAAGTAAATAGTACAGACAAAGCATAACTTACATAGCCGGTACCAAAGTAAAAGCCTGTTTCAAGTTCGTAGCGTTGTCCGCATACCGGGCATTTTTCCGGCATGCGCATGGTTGTGGAAAGATTGTAGGGGCGAGGACTGGTAAATAGGTTGCCGGTTCTGCACCTGGGGCATTTATTGGACAAAACACTGGCTAGCAGGCTTTTTTTCTCCTGTTTATGGGTTGCACACATATATGGTTGTTTTTTTTAGAATTCTTTTAAAATGCTTTTTCTAAATGCATCTGGCGTAAGGCCCTCGTATTTTTTGAAGAATTTTGAGAAATGAGAATTATCGGTAAAGCCTAAGCTATATGCTATCTCGGAAATATTATTACCGGCATTTACCAGCAGGCGTTTGGCCTCCAGTAATACCCGGTCCCTTATTATCTCTCCCGCAGATTTCCCCAGCAAGTCGTTGCATAGGGCGTTCAGGTGATTAGGGGTTATATACAGTAAAGAGGCATACTCTTTAGGCAATTTCATTTCAGTAAAATGTTCTTCAACCAGGCTGCGGAAATTGGATAATACCAACATGCTTTGCGATATTTCTTTTCTGCCGGGCGACCATTTACATTCACGCTGAACTGTAATGAAGAAAGATATCAGCAGGCTGCTTATCATATCTGTTTGCAATGCATTGCTGCCGGCTGTTTCAGCTATGATGGTGCTGCATATAGTTTTAGCTTGCTGAAAGGCGGCACCCGTTAAGTTAATGACACTATCAGCGGCTATACCCTTGAAAAAAGAAAATTGCTGCAGGTATTGCTTATTGTGAAGTAAAGCGGTGATGAGTTCTTCAGAGAAATTTACAATAAAGCCGTTGATATTGCTTTTGAAATTCCAGCTATGCACCTGGCCAGGCACCATGAAATAAACCTGCCCGGCTTTTACCCGAAACTGTTCGAAGTCGATAGAATGGGAGCCAACACCATCTGTAAATAATACAAAATGATAACAAGAATGCCTGTGTGGCTTGTGCAGTGCAGGGTGGGCAGTTATGTAGCTTGCAAGATCGGCTGCAAGAATATTTTTACGGCCATTGGCATCGCCATCAAGGTTGCAGATATCTATTACAGGAATGGTATTTTTTACTTTTCCCATTGTAGTGCAAAGCTACATTATTGTAGAAATGCAATATGGTGCAGTTTACCTGAGTAATGGTATTTTTTACCGGTTGTATTATTTATCACGGTTATTCTCCCTTCAGGTATGTATATATAGGCACTGCTGCTACAGCGCCTATAACAGGGGCTGAAAGGTATATCCATACTGATTGAAGGTGGCCTGAAACCAAAGCGGGTGCTAAAGAACGTACGGGATTCATAGAAGCGCCGCAGATTGGCCCGGCAAACATAGCTTCCAGCAGCACCACACTGCCTATAGCTAAACCGGCAAACATGCCTTGTTCTTTAGAACCATGCGCCACGTTGAGTATTACAAGCATCAGGAAGAATGTAAGTACCAGTTCCAGTGCAAATGACTGGGTATTGCTTCCCGCCGGCATAGTACCTCCCAGCATTTCGTTTGCCGGGAACATAAACCGCAATAAAAGGCTTGCAGTAACTGCACCAGCCAGCTGGCTTATAGCATAAGGTACAACCTGGCGCACAGGGAATTTTTTGGCTACAGCAAAAGCTACAGTAACTGCCGGGTTGAGATGTGCGCCCGATATATTGCCTAATGCATAGATCATGCTCATAACGATGAACCCGAAGGTGATGGCTACGCCTACATGCGTGACGGCGCCTCCTGTTTGCTGGTCGATAATAATTGCACCGGTGCCGCAAAACACCAGTGCAAATGTACCTATGGCTTCTGCCGTATATTTTCTCATAAATTGGTAGAGACGAAGTTGCGGCAATATTCCTTTATTTCATTCCGAACATTTCTGAATTGTGCCATTATTTCCTCTTCGCTGCCGGTAGCCTTTGCCGGATCGGGAAAATTGTGATGGAACTTTTGAGCCTTTGAAGGAAAGAACGGGCAACGCTCTTTTGCATTGTCACACACGGTTATCACAAAATCGAAATCAATGTCCCGGTATTCGTCCATATTGTTGGATGTATGCTTCGATATATCTATATCATCTTCCTGCATGGTTTTTACAGCACGCGGATTGACACCATGGGTTTCTACGCCGGCGCTATAGACTTCTGCCTTATCTTCTGCAAAATGACGCAGGTATCCTTCTGCTATCTGGCTGCGGCAGCTATTGCCGGTGCACAATACAAGTATTTTTTTCATGGGCGTAGTTTAGTTGCAGCAACCCGGTGCGCAACATGCTTCAGACTTTTCTGCGTAAACGGTTATACTATATATGCCGGTTTTACTTTCTTTAAATGCAGCTATTTCTTCCGCCGTAAGGTAGTTCGACAGGATATCATCCGGTACTACAATCGCTTTTTCTTTTTGCACGGTAATATTGCTAAAACCATTTGCCTTGATAATGCTGAGATAGTGGTCTTTTTGCAAAGCGCCGGAAACACAGCCTGCATACATTTCTGCGGCATTACGTATTTTATCTGGCAGGTTACCTACAAGTACTACGTCAGATATACTAAAATGACCGCCGGGTTTCAATACACGGAATATTTCACTCACAGCCTTATCTTTATCCGGCACCAGGTTCAGCACGCAATTGCTCACCACCACGTCTGCTACATTAGCTGTCACCGGCATCTTCTCTATATCACCCAACCTGAATTCTACATTGTTGAATTTAAGTTTCTCTGCATTCTCTCTTGCCTTATCTATCATAGCGGGGGTAAAATCTATGCCTATTACTTTACCGGTCTCCCCGGTTTCTGCCCTGGCAATAAAGCAATCGTTGCCCGCACCAGAACCCAGGTCTATCACTACATCTCCTTTCTTTATTTTAGCAAATTGCGTTGGCAACCCGCAGCCAAGGCTTAGGTCGGCATCGGGATTGTAGCCCTCCAGTTGCGTATAATCATCATTCATGATATTATACACCTCGGTGCTGCACCCGCCGGCACCGCAGCATGATGCTGCATTGGTATCTTTGTCCTGCAGGGCTATTTCAGCATATTTCTGCTTTACCATTTCTTTTATTTGATCTGCATTTTCCATTTGGTATAGTTTTTATTATTTATTGCAATATTGCGATTAATTAAGTCAAAAAAATATCAGCAGCAATTATCGCTGACCATAACCTCTTTAAAGAAACTATTGAACAGTTCTTTGTATTGTCTCCATACTTTAGGATTAATACAATAGCATACACTTACACCTTCTATATTACCTTGTATGATGCCTGCTGTTTTTAATTCTTTCAGGTGCTGAGATACGGTAGCCTGCGCCAGTCCTATTTCATCTACTATGTCACCACATACACAAGCCTTCGTTTTCACCAGGTACTGCAGTATGGCAATACGGGCAGGATGCGCTATAGCTTTGGCCATAGCAGCTATTTCATTCTGCTGTTTGGTAAAAAGATCTGTTTTGGTAGTGCCCACTGCTTCGCTTATTTGTATCGCAATATTACGATTGAATTATTTTCTGTCCAAATTTATTTAGGGATGGATTTAAAATAGCGGGGCTGTATTCTCTTAAAATTCCCATAATTTCCATTATAGCCCGGCCATGATAAGCCGGAACTGTTATTTTTGGAGATGCGCCGCCTGTATAGCCTGTTGCTGATAATATTATGTTCGTTTACTGTCAATGGACAATCATTGCCGGCACTTATTCCTTATAATAGCGGCGATAAATGGGGTTATGCTGATACTAATGGGAATATCATTATCGCTCCGCAGTGGGACAAGGCTAATTTCTTTATTGGCGATAAGGCTATGGTAGGCATACAGGACAGATCAGGCAGGTCTAATAATATCATTTATTGCCTTATCGATAGGAAAGGAGATTATATCATACCGCCTTCGCGGCACTGGACCGGCGAATATACCGGCTGGAGTGGCCAGCTCAATGCTAATACGGATGTATTCCACTGGGGCATGATAGATACTAATAACCGGGAGCTGATCCCCTTCGACTGGCAGCCAACTTATCATACAGTAATACCGGACAGCCTGTACAAAGTAGTCATGCAAAATAATCTTGCAGGCATTATTGACAGGAATAACCAGGTAGTTATTCCCTGCAGGTACAACAGTATTATTTCCTGCTGCGGACTGGAGAAACTGGATGCTTTTATGGTGACAGATACCGGTACACCACGCAAGCCCAATATGTACGGTGTTATAGATATCCATAATAAGGTACTGCTGCCCATGAAGTATCATGATATAGCCTATGAAGAGCCTGAAAAGGGCAAGGGCTTTTTCAGGGTAATCTGGGCAACGAACAATGATAGTCCGGGGTATAATTATACATACCAGGGTAAATGCATCGACGCAGTGAGTGGTAAAGAAATAAAGCTGAAACAAATAAATGGTAAGCAATACATAAAGCAGGGCAATTATTATTTGTACGGAGATGGGCGCGGTTATGCGCTCTTAGACAGTAATAAGAAGCAGTTATTGCCTTGCTGCAATGTGCAGTCTGTAAGCAAGGATACTGTGTATCTTGAAACCTCTAAAAACCGGGGTGAAGATTCCATAGTAGTTACGAAAGCCTATTTGAGAACAAGCAATTTACAGCCTTACGCTCCTCCTGCTGTTAGTGTTTACCATTCGAAAAAAATAGAATTTGGTCCACCTCCAGGTACATGCGGTAACGGTGTGAGGGCCTGGCACGAATACCAGGCATGGTACAATGACTTGCCTTTTGTAAATATTGATGGCAGAAAGTCTAAAGAATTTTATAAAGATTCCTTTTTTTTTAGGGTACAGGGATACATGACGCCCGGGCCTTTACCGCGCAGTACGCATGGTTATGTATCTCAAAACTATGAGATAGGACTGTTGAAGGATAATATAAATTGGGATAAGAAATTAGCCGGCGTGCCTATATTGGTTTCTGGTGAGATCCCGGGTAATTATAGCGTAGGTAATTATTCGGCGGTGGTAGATGAAAATGGGAAATACCTGGTAAAGCCGTTGAAAAACTGGCATATACTGAGCTATGATACTGCAACCGGTTTTGCCAGCGCCCGCCTTAACTATCCCAACCGATACTCCATATTTAATGCGAACGGCGACTCCCTGATACATTCGGTAGACAAGCAGCTAACAGGTGCCATAGAATGGCAGGATAAAATGTATACTTATATCGTTACCCATGAGCATTCAGACAATATTAATAGTAATGGAAACTTTGATCTGGATAACATGTCTGTTACCCGCTTCGTAAAACTTGCAGACGAGCAGGGAAATATTATCCCGGCCTTGTCGAAATACCATGTTAAAGGCGGATTGTATAATTTTAATGGTGTGGAGGGCACAGTGGTGACAGACTCTTCCGAGCGTATGGGGCTGGTAATGCCTGATGGTAAAGATGTACTGCCTCATATCAATTTCAAATACAAATTCCTGACGATTGTGCCCAATGGCTGGATATTGGCCAGGGATACATTTAACCATCCGGGTGTACTTCTCGATGCCGATAACAGGGAGATAATACCGGGCATGAAATTGCTGTACCTGCAGGAAGCAAGTTATATACCTAAATTTAGCAACCGGCTTGCACAAGGCGAAACATTGCAACATCTTCCGGGTATCTATATGGCTACTTCCGCGCCGGATGAGAAAGGCCTCAGTACTACTTATTATATAGATAAATATGGCCGGGCCTATAAGGATAGATTGATAAAGGCTGCCACCAAGAGAACGCGGCGTTAATTTAAATCCAAATGGTAATACAACATGTTTTCTGTAGCATCATCGGGCCAGGTGCGTGGCTCACTATGGCTATATACAAAGCCGAAGTGCTGGTTGGCCCTTTTTGATACAATGTTCGTCTCTCGATGGCCGATAATAAGGCGCTTTATACTGTGTTGTTTTGCCCAATTTATGCGGGCATTGTACAACAGTTGCGAAAGACCTTTCCCCCGATGTTCTTTGCGTATGTAGGACTGGGTCATGTATGCCTCCTGCGGTTTGTATTTATCCGTCACCACTATGACTGTAATGCCGATCAGCATATTTTCATGATATAGTCCGAAGCATGCACCATCAGGATTAGCGAGCCTCGCTATCCATGTTTCTTCAGGGAATGCAGATTCTGTAGCATAGCTGTTGCCAAAATTGCCCGGCTCCTTTTGCAATGCTTCAAGGCGTATGGCTTTATATGTGTCAACATCTGCAGGCATCAGCTGCCTGATAGAATAGGGTATACGCTGATCGTTTTGCATGGTACAAATACGTTTATTTCGCTTTTAGCATCCAGGTAGCTTGTATTTTCGGTGGCCCATCTTTTTTATCCCTTGCTTCAGGAGGCAATGTACTGATAAGATGAGGCATGGCGCTGAGTTGGCTATAATCTGTAACTGCTTCTTTTATAAATTCAAAACCGGCACCTTCAAAGAACTTTTTTGCGGCTTCGTAGCTGTCAAATTTATTCTCTTCTATTTTGTGCTCTTCGAAAAATTGAGTTTCCTGCTTGCTTTGCGGCATCATGTCCAGCACTTCCGCCGGCCGCTTTATATATATATCAGCCGTTATCCATTGACCGCCATGTTGCTTTAACGCTTTATGAATATAACTGCAGAGCTGCTTTTTTTCCTCAATGCCAAGGTACATCAGCAAGCCTTCATTCACTATTGTTAGCGGGCCATTGTCAAATCTTGTCGTAATATCCGAGAAGGCCTTTTCGTCGAGTGCATTTAAGGGGAGCAGTTCCAGTTTTCCTTCCAGTCCGCTTTCGAGACCTAATTCATTGATCATTTGTTTTTTTGTGGTAATAATGTCCGGCAGATCGGTGTCAACATAATGCACTTTGCTTTTCCTGCACATATCAAGACTGCGTAATGAAAAGCCGGATGAAAGCTCTAGGATATTGGTTGCATCCGTTTCTTTTAATAGCTGGTCTATGCTCCAGTAGCGGGCTTCAAAGTGCATTACCCTGGCCCAGAACCAAAAGTCTTTGTCGTCGAAATTGAGATTGAATACTTCCGGGCCATGCATCAGCTGGGCTGTTTGATGGGCATAGGGAATTTGTGTATAGCCCTTCATCATTAATAATGACTTGGCCGATGGGCTGATGCTGCTGTAGTCTTTGCGTGGTGATTCCATAAGTAATGTTCAAGGTAAATATCCTTAATCCTAACAAAACAGCCAATGGAATGTTGTTAAAAGCATTTGTCCCGCATAAGCTATATAAAAAGTAAGCAAGGCTGTTTTACAACCTTGCTTACACAGTACGATACGTTTCCAAAGCTTTTTAGTGCTGCATATCGTTTGGTGATATATTCTACAGCGCAATGTTTCCCTGATTAGAGCTCATCGAGGCTAAGAGAGAGCATCTATATGGTTTGCTTCATGATGAGAGGAAATAAAGGGTGTTTGTTTTGTTTGCTGTTTAATTTCGTTTTGCTTGTTTCCTATTTTCTGTTTCTGATGTAAAAATAGGTCTGCCTTTTAACTTGATAGGTAACTATTGTCACGCCCTATAATGATTTTGGTCACTGTAAGCCGTTGATATTCAGATATGTGGCACTTTGTCCCATTTTCTGCCACGGCACATCATTAATGCTTTTGATGGAACAGATTTTTACATTTCAGCAGGATATGGAATCATCGCATGTGGCAGTACAGGAGGTATACAGGCAATTGATAACGGCCTGGAATGAGCATAAT
>JANINW010000093.1:12676-93012 GCA_024508935.1 Flavipsychrobacter sp.
AATGCAGCTGTATTTTCAGCTCTTTTTCATGAAAAAGGGAATGCCGTTGGTTTTGACGGAAGCCAGTTAGATGGCCGGGAAGCAATAAAGGCAAGCCTGCAGCAGATATTTACAGATCATACACCGCCGAATTATATATATAGCATTAAAGAAGTGAGAAATCTTACTGATACGGTAGTGTTATTAAAGGCTGTTGCAGGCATGACACAGGTGGGTAGTGCAGTTATAATGCCTGGCCGAAATGCGGTGCAATCGTTAGTAGCCTGCCTTCAAAATGGAAAGTGGCAGATAGCATTGTTTCAGAATACCCCCGCAAAGCTAGATGGCAACCCGGGAGGGTCTGAAGCTATCACAAGGGAGTTGCAGGCACTCTTGAAATAGTAGTTACCTGTTCCCTTTATCAAACCATTTTTCTTTATGCGCAATCGTTATTACCTGCGCTTTAGAAGTAACATGCAATTTGCTATAAATATTAGCGATGTGTTTACGCACAGTAAGTACGCTCAGGTCTAACTGGCTGGCAATGCGTTTGGCATCCCATCCATTGATCGTGTACTGTAGTATTTCCTGTTCTCTATGAGTAATGGAAGCGGGTATTGTATTCTCTTTATCGGGTGTTTGAGCCGGTACTTTGCTGAGCAGGTTGAGGGCTTTTCGGGCAATAGGCGGGCTCATCGGTGCACCGCCATAGGTAAGAACACTGGTTATAGCATCTTGCAATACTGCGGCAGATTCATGTTTTAGCAGGTAACCTGAAGCTCCGGCTTTTATAGCCTCAAATATTTTATCATCGTCATCAAATACGGTCAGGATAATAAAGTTTATCTGCGGATATAAGGTATGTGCCATAGATACCGTCTGTATTCCGTTCATACCGGGCATCTCAAGATCCATAAATATAATATCTGGCATTTTATTAGGGGGCAGGCCCTTCAACTCTTGCATACATTCATGCCCGTTATTGGCCACAAACAATAAATTACAGTCTTTAAGCAGGGGTAGTTTTTGTATGAAAGTCTGCCGGTTAATCGGGTTATCCTCTACCAGGGCAATGTTTATCAAAGGAGTAGTTGCCATACATATAAAGTTATAGAACCCTTATGGGGCGGCAATAATTAATTTGTAGTAGTAAGGGGGGATATTTTCACGATTGTACCGCCATTGTCTCCTGTACTCCATGAAATGGCCCAGCCGCATTCTTCGGTACGCCGCCGCATATTGAAAAGGCCGTTCCCTTCCTTATTGCCGGTTGTGTCAAATCCTTTTCCATTGTCACTTACCGTTACCTGCCAGCTTATATTACTTTGAATATCTACTATTATCTGGTTGCCATTACCATGTTTCAATGCATTGGTCACTGCTTCCTGCATAATACAAAACAAGTGAAAAGCCTGTGAAGGAGAAAGTTGTATATCACGAATTATGTTTTCATGCACATCTATATGCATATTGTTATAACTGCGCCGGATACGCTGGATGAATATTTTCAGCCTGTCACTGATGTCTGTAAGGGACAAGCTGTCTTTCTTCAATGCCCAAATAGTATCGCTTAGCTGGGAAACAATGGCTTGCGAATTTGCGCTAAGCTCATGTATCGTATTATCTGCAGCACTGGGGTTTTGGTATTTTATGTGCTCGATATTTGATGCAATAGAGGCAGCATAAACCCCCAGGCTATCGTGTAAGTCGGCCGCTATCCGTTTTCTCTCGTTTTCCTCGGCTTCGCGTACAGCCTGGTACGATTGCTGTTTTTCGGTAGCCAGCAAATAAGCCATCCGCAGCTTTTGTTTCTTCCTGAAGTTCCTGAATAAGATAATGGAGAAAAGAATAACCAGCAGTGCCAGTAAGGTGGTGCCGTATAAAAGATAGTTTTGGCGCGTCAGTTCAAATTGCTGCCGGATGATGATATTGTTTTTCTTTTGCACATCATATTTTGCCTGTATCTCGGCCAGGGCATCTGCTGTATTCTTTTTATAAAGCGAATCATTTAGAGATATCAGCCGTTCAAGAGTGGTGCTGTAATTGTCGAGATCGCCCGAGGCTTTATAGGCTCTTGCCAGTAGCTTATACAGAAAAGGCAGTTTCGCACTGATATTATATTTTACGGCCGCGTCTATTGCCTGTTTGGTTAAGGCAATGCTTTTAGCCGGTTCATTGGTCAGTTCATAATATTCCGCCATCTGCCCCATATCCGACACAATGTAATAAGGGTCGCCAATGATACTGCGTATCTCCAGCGCATCCTTCAGCGATTGTTCTGCCTGCGGGTTCCTGTTGGTAGCCATCAGGTAGCCAACCTGGATGTTCAGTGCATTGGCCAGCGCTACGAGATTGTTATATCTGCGGGCAATTTGAATCGCTTTTTTACCATAATATTCTGCTGAATCAAAACGGTTGGTATTGTTGAACATGGCAGCCATATTCGAGTATACTACCGCGTGTTCTTTCTCGTTAGTGCCGTAGTAGTCTGTGTACAATGCCTCGTGGCTCCACCGGAATGCCTGCGGATAATTGTTTATTTCCATATACACCCAGCCCAGTCCGCGTTTAGCTATCAGTTGATATAGTGTGTCTTTGTTACGCTCACTATTATTCAGCAGTTTATAAAAAGCGGCTATGCCATCTTTGTATTGTTCCTTCCTTACCATCAATGTGCCCTTCAGGTGCAGAAAACGGCGGTATACACGTTCTTCTGAATGTTTTTGTTGTTCCAGTTGCAGTAGTTGCCGGTCGGTTATTTGCAGGGCGCTGTCTGGCATGCCGTTTTTTTGCTGTGCAAATGCATAATAGTAGTAGGCGTCAGCGGTGCCTGCATCTTGTGTTTGCAGGGATAGCTTAAGCGCCAGGGCCCCGTAGTACATAGCATCTTTATTGCTCATGGCATTGCTTTCCTCGCAAATGGAAAAGATAAGCGGTAAACGGGCAGTAGCATTCGCAGTTTGATCTGCTGCTGTTCTCAGGCTATCAATACGGCGGGATTGTGCATTGCAGTATTGCACAAAAAAAAGCAGGATATAGAGTGGCAGTAGTTTCAACAGGAATATTTACTACAAATTACATCGCAAGGTTAAAAGTTTATATACTACAAATTAGGTAGTTTAATTATTACAGGTAAATTGTATGCTGTTAATGCTTTTACATTCCGTTCATCTGCATTGTATTGTATAGTTACATCGGTTTAATGCGTTATTCGGCCGCAGGTTTATAGCAGCTTTATTAATTTTAAGTAAAACTACCGCATGACGCAGCAAGACTATAACCAGCACATGGACATTAAATTTGGCCACCTGGAGCTCATTGATGTTCCAGAAATCGTGGCAAATTGCACCGTTCCCTGGTTCAATCAAACACTTACACAAGTAAATGATGCTGTAATACGTTTGGGCATTGTGCAGGGGGAATATCACTGGCATAACCACCCCAATGATGATGAGTTCTTCTTTGTGCTTTCCGGCCGCTTATATATAGATCTCGAAGACCGGACAATAGAACTGGGCCCTATGCAGGGTACTACCATTACCAAAGGGAAAATGCACCGTCCGCGTGCGTTGGAAAAAACGGTGATGCTTATGGCAGAGACTAAATCGATCGATCCTATAGGTATCGTCTCTGAATAATCTTTGGCATATTGTTTTTTACACTTACTTCTCATGGATAATATCATTGTTTTAATACTGATTGGATTTGCTATTGGTACTGCCGGTACCTTAATAGGCGCCGGCGGCGGTTTCATTCTAATGCCTATATTGTTACTGACCCAGCCAGATATGCCGCCCGATATAGCTACGGCCATTTCTATTGCGGTGGTGGCCATCAATGCTATTTCCGGCTCCATAGCGTATGCGCGTTCGCGCAGGATAGATTACAAGGCCGGCCTTATCTTTTCGCTGGCCACCATTCCGGGCTCTATAGCAGGGGTTTTTGTCACGAAATATATACCTCTGAATATTTTTCATATTGTCTTTGGCTGCCTCCTGGTTATAGTGGCAACCTACCTGTTTATTAAGAATACAAAAGCGCAACATACCAGGGCTGAAGGGAACTATGATTTTAAAAAAGGGAAAGGATACGTTACACGTACGTTAACAGATAAAGCAGGGGTAAGCTATACTTATAGTTATAACCTGACATACGGTATTGTAATAAGTATATTGGTTGGGTTCTTATCTCCCTTGCTGGGCATTGGCGGAGGTATCATTCATGTGCCGGCAATGGTGCAGATATTGCAGTTCCCTGTGTATTTAGCTACGGCTACATCGCATTTTATACTCGCCGTTATGTCCACTGTTAGTGTCTGCGTGCATCTGTATGAAGGAAGTTATAGCGGCGAATTGGCCCGTAATATGGTTATTGGCCTGGGCATTGGTATTATACCTGGTGCACAGCTCGGCGCTTATCTTTCGCACAAGATCAAGACACATGTCATTATCCGCGTGTTGGCTGTATGCCTGGCTATAGTAGGCATACGTATGATACTTTAGTATTTGCCGCTATTTCTTCTTTTTAGCCTCGGCCTTCGCTGCATCTTCGGCTATGCGGTATTTAACAATGTCTTTTACCAGTTTCAAAGGCATCCTCTTTTCAATAGGGAATTGTATAGCCCCTTTGGATGTTTTGTAAGCTGCCAGCTCATCTTTAAATGCTACTATAGGCGAACTGGTTGGGTAAAAACCGATATGTTCTTTGGCGGCGGCAAAATATACCAGCACACTGTTCTGTTTATAAGCCGGCATATTATAACTGATCACTTCTTCTGCCTTAGGAGCAGCCTGCCTGATGGCTTTCCTCAATTGTTCTAAAGCAGGTTTTACATTTTCCGGTACAGTAGCCATATACTCGTCTACTGTTTTGAATTTTTTAGCAGCATCCATAATTAAGAGTTATATCTGTTTTGCGCGATTCAATAAATATACGGCAAATACCGTATGCGGCATTATGGATATTCCGGCGCTTATGTCTAATTTGCTGCAACAGTATTGTTTATGGAACAGGGGTATATAACCGATAAGAAATTTGATACGGCTGCTTTTGCTGATGCTCTTTTAACAAAGAATGAATACGAGCACTGCGAGTTTTTGAACTGCGATATGGGTAGCGCTGACCTGTCGGGCAACACATTTGTTGATTCTGTTTTTAATGGTTGTAACCTAAGTCTTTCCAAATTTGCAAAGACCGCTTTTAGGGATGTACAGTTTAAAAACTGCAAGATGCTGGGTATCCGGTTTGACACCTGTGATGATTTTATCCTGTCATTCAGTTTTGATAATTGCCAGCTCGACCATTCTTCGTTTTATAAAATGAAATTGAAGAAGATTAATATTATAAATTCCCGCCTTACAGAAACCGATTTTACCAGTGCTGATCTTACAGAAGCCATCTTTGCTAGTTGCGATCTTTCCGGTGCGGTTTTTGAAAATACTATTCTAGAAAAAGCAGATTTACGTAGCGCATACAATTATTCAATAGACCCCGAAGCAAACCGTATACGCAAAGCAAAGTTCTCGCTGCATGGGCTTGCGGGGCTTTTGCACAGGTATGATATCCAGGTAGAAGATTGATTACTGTTTTTGCAAGGGCAGTATCTTTTTTAAAAACATCCAGGTGATAAAACCGAACACAAAGCCACCGGCCAGCATTACAGCTATGTTTACAAAAAATATAACCATGTTATTGCTGAATACCTGTTTGGTATAGTTGATGCTGAGAAAAGTAAGTGTGGCAGCTATCCAACCAATAATATTAGCTACTATCCATAGGTTGGCTGCCGGTGTAAATTTTTTAAGGGTGAAAGATTGGAGTATACCGGTTAGTAAGGCGGCGATACATACGCTGTATAGTATATAGTTAGGGCCCAGCTTTATGCCTGCAAATATTTGTAGCAGGTCGAAAAACAGGAAAGGTATGCTCATGCCTGCTATCGCAGCTAGTATCCAGTTTTTGTTTATAGCTATTATTTTTCTCAACGCACGCCATTGCATAAACCCAACGCCTGCGCCCATGCCTGTACCCATAAAGAACTGCATATTATGGATGCCGGTACCTTCAAATAGCATAGCCAGCAGCAGAACCAATATAATGCCCGATAACCAACCTATGGCTATAGCTTTTATCCACTTTCCCTTTGATAGCATTGTCAGTTAATTAGATTACAGGTGTGCAAAATGCATAAATCTAATGATTCATTAGAATGATGTCAATTTTGCACTGTGCATCGGAAGTAAAAAACAACAGCCTTTAAGCCGTAGCCTACATTTTATGTGAAGGCTGCGTTGGTATTTCTGGAGCTGGCTCATTGGTGCCTGGTTTTTCCGGCGGTATGGTTTCGGGTCTGCCAGGGGGTATCACCGGGGCATCCGGTACATCTTTACCGGGTATTTCCGGTTGTTTTCCCGGAAGGGGCATTTCCTCTGGTTTTTCGGGTTGTTGCGTGTCTGATATGTTTTGCATGGCTCCAGCTTTTATTATCTAAACAAATTTACCTGCTTACTGTTTGGTACCCGCTGATACCCGTCAAATGCAGCATTGATCAGAATCATTTTTTGTGGCTATTCAGTATAATATTTTTGGGATAAATAAAAACATATGAATCTCACATCCGAAGAAAAACAAATAGTAGCAGGCGTAAAATACCTGCCTGCAGTATCGCTAATATTGTCATTTGAACCGGCGATAGGGTTGAGGGCAGAAGCACAGTACAAGCTGAAGATCGCTTTTGGCAATATTAAAAAACAATTACAGGAAAGCTATTCTGAAAATATATGGGCGCCAGTGCTTGCAAAACTTGAAAAAGCAATTGCATCCATTGATTATGATTCTGTGAAGAAAAGCGTGGCTATTTATGTGTCGCCTGTCATTTCAAAAACTTTCTACCTGGACATAGAAGTAGATGATAAAGTGACCATTGATGAGTCTTTCGAGATCAGAGACCTTATCTATGCCAAACAAGAGCCGCTTAAATATTTGATATTCCTGGTGACTGGAAGGAACGCAAAATTATTCATGGCCGATAATGGCCAGCTGATACGCGTAATGTTGTCTGTGCCCGATACCCAGGATGCTTACGAAAATGATATAGCCGAGCGTGTGACTAATTTTTCAGACCCGGCAAAGCGGAAGGAACATTTGCAGGATAAATATCTGAGAAGTATTGACAACGCTTTATCGCAGGTATTGGTACAATACAAGCTGCCGGTCTTCCTGGTAGGTGTAGACCGGCTTTTAGGCCACTACAAAAGCATTTCTGCGAATGCTAAAAGCATCATAGATACCATCCACGGCAATTATGAGGAAGCCACTATTGCAGAATTGCAGGAAGTTGTAAAACCTTATGCTGCTGCTTTGAAACAACAGAGAAACGCCCGGTTGATGGAGGAAATTGAAAAAGCGATGAATGCCAATAAGCTGGATATGGGCGTAAGCCTGGTTTGGAAAACAGCGCATGATAAGCAGGGCAGGTTGCTGATCGTAGAAAAGAATTTTGTGTACCCGGCAGACAAAGCAGCAGAAGGTGAGCATATTTATCCGCATGACGAGACGACTGAGTCTGCATTCTTTATAAAAGACGCTGTGGATGATATTATAGAGCAGGTATTGGAGCATGGTGGTGATGTTGTTTTTGTAGATGAGGGCATGCTGGAGGAGTACGGCCGTATAGCACTGATACGCTATTACTAATTTCGTTTTTATAGTGCATAAATAAGGGATGGCAATCAATTTGCCATCCCTTATTATATTACTGCTATCTATAGTTATAAGCTCAGTACCGGCAATTTTTCTATGTGCTTTTCACAGAGCGTTTCCGGGTTATATTGTTTAAATTCTTCTGCAAGTTTCTCCACATTCTTTCGATAAATATTATTGGTCATCACTTCCTTTACAGCGCTGGTTATCTTTGAAGGATCTGGTTTTTCTGTGCGCAGGTTTAGCCCCAGCTTAAAATATCCAACCCTGGCGCATATCTCATTCTTGCCTTCATGTATGCCGGCTACTACCATTGGCACTTTATTACATATGCTCAACAGCACGCCGCCATATCCGCCGTTAGACACAAATACATCTATGTATGGCATTACATCATTGAAAGGGATGAAGTCTTCGATAAGAATGTTCTCGTAAGCCCTGTATTTTTCGCGCAGCATAGCAGTATGCCAGCTTGCCGTTGTTACTATCAGCAGGTTATCTGTTCCCTTAAAAGCCTCTATGGATGGAATGATGAGTTTATTTACATCTCCTTCAAAAGTACCCTGCGTTACCAGTATTACCTTGCTGTATTTACCCAGCTTGGTTTTGAAAGCATTGTTTTTTGATACGGTCGCTGCGTAAGGCAGTAAGGGCCCTATAAAATGTATATGCCTGCTCATGTTGGGACGCGCATATTCAAAACCTGGGGTGCCGCTTTGCAGGTATAGGGTAGACTTTTCTATTTGCATATCAAAAATATTCTTGCTTTTTGCCTTTATGCCATATTGCCCATGATATTTCTGGACAAGGGCATACGGTTTTTTGAGCAATACATTGTCTGTAAGAAAACGCAGGAAGCTATGCAATACTTTGCCGCCAAAACTGCTGGCAGGGGTAAGCCCCATAATAGGCGGCGGTAGTTCTTTTGACGATTCTCCTAGTGGCAGTATGCCAATAGCAATGGTATGTTTTTTCAGTTTCTCCCGCACAAATGAAATACCGGTAAAAGCATTGTCTGCTATCAGCACATCGAAATTGAAGCTCTTGTTTATCTCTTTTATGTCTTCGAAAAATTCAGGGCCCCGTTCTATAAAATAGGTGCAGATGTCGAATATTACTTTTTTTACATGGTTCTTTATTTTCTGCCTTTGCGGGAATACCTCGTCAATATTATTCACAGTCACCTCTTTAGCTTTATCAAAAAGGTAATAGGGTATGCCCAGTTTTTCAATTTTTGAAGCATAGCTGGGGCCTGTATACCATCTCACATCATGTCCCGCATTTTTCAGGTGTACAGCAAGTGTGGTTAAAGGGCTAAAATGCCCGTCGGCCGGGATATTAGCAAAAAGGATCTTTTTCTTCCGTGAGCCAATAGTGTTTAGCACTGTTTGTGGTGTGGCGGTTACTGTTTTCATACTTATTAATAATTTCTGCAAAGAAACCGCCCAGTCAGAGGGTGAAAAAGTGTAATTTGTGCCTGAAACAGGTCATTTTACGCCATGGGACTACAAGCTACTGTTATCAAAGACATTATATACGCTGCCGCGAATTATGCCGATGCATATGATATCATAAGAGAGAAAGCGGGCTTTTCACAGGAAGAAATAAGTGATTCCAGTAAAATGGTGGACTGGGAAAAAGCAGGCGCCTTATGGGATATGCTGGCAGATATTACTGGCAATGAGCAAATAGGGCTGGTTGTGGGTAGCGAAATGAGTCTGGCCGTAAATGGTATGGTAGGTTTTATGATGCAGGCAAGCAATACCCTGCAGGAAGCACTGGACGTATATTGTGCTTATGGGTATATGGTATGCCCTATGATAACTTTTGTACAAAGAATAGAAGGCAACCAAGTAATTGTAGAATTGCACCAGAACGCGATGTGGAAAACCAGCTATCCGAGAAATGCACGTATAGTTATTGATTCGCTATTGGCTTGTACAATAAGTCATATACGTACGCTTACGGGTAAAAATATCTACCCGCTGGCAATTGAGGTAGAGTATGCTAAGGCGGCACTGGATGAATATACAAAGGTGCTGCAATGCCAGGTTTTGTTTAATGCACCATTACATCGCATGATATTCAATGCAGATGATCTGCAGGCACCCATACTTACACGTGATACATCTGTTTACGACACGTTTAAAACCATATTGGGCCAGAAGAAATCGATTGCACTCCAAACCAATACGGCGGATGCGCTGAAGAACCTGCTGCTGATGCAGTTTAAAGGACGCATACCAACAGTTGAAGAGGCTGCTGAAAACCTCGGCATGACGGTGCGTACCTTGCAACGTAAGCTCACAGAGGAGCAAACCAGTTTCCGAAATATCGCCAGCGAGGTAAAGAAAGAATTAGCAATGCACCTGATGAAGAACCCTGCAACATCTATTACCGAAGTAGCAGACGTACTGGGCTATGGCGACCTGCCTGCTTTTCGCCGTGCTTTCAAATCCTGGACCAATGCTGCCCCAAAAGCAGTAAAGCCCCAACTGGAAAAGCAATATGCTGCTATCTGAAGATAGAAGAAATACTCATACTGACATATATCATTGTACTGGCCGGCTATATTGATGCCGGTCATTTTGTATACTGTATGGTCGTTATATTTTTAACTTTAAATGCAGTTTGAGACAGGAGCAATTCCTTGACATTTAAATACTTAAAATCATTTCAAAATGGCGGCAACAAAAAATACCAGGAATGTTCAGACAGAAGTTGATGCAAGCTTTTTGTACCGCAGGTTGTATGAAAAAGAAACGGATGCGGGCATGGCTGCTGTTTTCAAACAAATGAGTGAAATAGAGCAACGTCATGCCGAAGCTATGTTTAGAAAATATAACCCGGGCACCGTTGTTTCATTGCCTGCTCCCAGCGGCAGGGCGAAAGTGATAGACCTGGTAGGGCGTATTTTCGGCTATGATTATGTATTAGGTACTTTGATGGATACGGAAAAGAGTATCTCCAATGCGGTGCTTGTGCACAAAAAGAATAAGAATATCAGTATAGAGGGAAATGAAACGAACCATGTAAAAATACTGCGCTCTTTACTGGAGCAGGATAAAACCTATGGCGCCAATGTAGCCCGGTTTGAAAAACGCCACCGTTCTGTAGGAGGTAATGCATTGAGGGCTGCAGTTTTGGGTGGCAACGATGGACTGGTTTCCAATTTCAGCCTGGTGATGGGCATTGCCGGTGCTTCTGCTACGCAGCAAAGTGTATTGCTGGCGGGTATTGCAGGTTTGCTGGCCGGTGCATTGTCTATGGCCCTGGGCGAATGGATATCGGTAAAAAGTTCGCAGGAATTGTATGAGAACCAGATGGATATAGAGATGGAAGAGCTGGAAACGAATCCTGAAGATGAGCAACATGAGCTGGCCCTTATTTATATGGCTAAAGGTGTAGCAGAGCCGCAGGCGAAACAAATGGCTGCCGAAGCACTTGCGGATAAAAATAAGGCTCACCAGATATTGATAAAAGAGGAACTGGGAATATCGCCTGAAGAGTTGAAAGGTTCGGCGGTAGAAGCAGCAGTGTTTTCCTTTGTGCTGTTTTCAATCGGGGCCATCATACCGGTGATACCTTTTTTCTTTGTTTCGGGCATGAAGGCGGTTATGTTCAGTGTGGGATTGAGTGTATTGGGTTTGTTTTTTATAGGGTCTGCTATTACCTTATTCACCAACAGAAATGTTTGGTTCTCAGGCTTGCGCCAGGTAGCATTTGGCCTGCTGGCTGCAGCCATAACATTTGGTATTGGCAGGCTGATAGGTGTATCGTTGGCGGGATAGTTAAAAACAAACAAAGGCTGCGTTAGCAGCCCTTGTCGTGTTTTCGGGAGGTGGTGAATTGTATCTTCTATGCTGTTTCTCCTATAATTGCAGGTGTTTCCTGTTTTGCTGCCAGCATATCATTTATGTTTTGCAGCTCGCGGTCGGCATTCTTCTTTTTTACCAGTTCGCTGATGCGGTACACAAGGAACAGGCAAATAAATGACACCGTGCTTACTACATAACCCAGTTCTGGATAATGCTGCAGGGGGCTGGTCTTGCTTTCCTGTGTTACAATAAACCCCGCGCACATAGCGGCAATACCACCGGCTATCTGCTGCAGTGATGCATTCAGGCTCATGTATGCGCCGCGGTCTTTCATTTCAGGCACGGCAGTAGACAAGGTTTGAGCTGGCACCATACGGCTCATGATACCCATGAACATGATAATGTTGACAATCACTACCTGCCACAGCGGTGTGATGGACAAGTGCGTGTAAACGGTTACCATCAGTATGGCAATAATTGTACCGGCTGTAAAGAGCTTGAACTTATCTACCTTATCGCTGATGCGGCCTACCAGTGGCATAACGATGATAGAGGAAATACCTGTTATCATAAATATCAAAGGCAGTTGATGCTGGCTGATTCCAATATTGTTTACGAGAAAGGCGCTGCCGAAAGGCATCATCATGAAACCACCTACTGACAGGAATGTGGTAGCCACGAAGCCTACCTGGTAATGTTTGTTGGCCAGGGTGTGCAGCAGGTGCAAAAACGGGCTCTTGTCGTTCTGTAAGGCAAGGTGTTTGTCTACAGGTTTCATGCGCAGCATTACTATTGCGGCAATTATTACAGCAAGGCCTGCTATCATCAGGAAGGCAGCATGCCATCCCCATGCATTGGCTATGAATATACCTATAGGTATACCCAGCACCTGGCTGGCTGCAAAAGCCATCTGTACAAAACCCATAACGCGTCCGCGCTGGTTGATAGCAAACGTATCCGTCATTATGGCCATAGAAATAGAGCCAATAACGCCACCAAATAAACCTGTGACAATACGTGCGGCCAGCAGCATAGCATAGCTATCGGCCATAGCACACCAGAAGGTACCGGCAATAAAGCCTGTGTAGAAAAATAAAAGCAATTTTTTGCGGTCGAACTTATCTGCAAAACCTGCAGCTAATATGCCCGATATACCTGCGCTGAAGGCATAAGCCGATACCACCATACCAAACTGGCGGGTAGTAATGCCCATTGTTTTCATCAGTATATCGCCTAATGGAGATAATACCATGAAATCGAGTATAACGGTAAACTGCAGCAATGCCAGCAGTGCTATGAGTAATTTTTGATAGGAGGTGAATCCCTGTAATTCGTGTTGTTCCTGTTGTTCCATAGTTGTTGTTCTAATTGAGGTGATGGTTATTTTTTCTTCAGTGCTTTCAGCACATAATCAAAAGTTTGCCAAAGTATTTTGTCGTTCAGCACAAATTTTTTGCCGCCTATGCTGCGCCCTTCATTGTGAAAGCGTACCAGGTTGTACAGCGGTGCAAAGGCAACCGACCAATACACTTCCAGCGGCATAGCGTCTACTTCCCCACGTTCAAGCGCGTTTTTCATAAATCGGCCCATATTTTCTTTAAAGGCGCCGGCGACGTTTTTAAAAGCGGTTTCGTGGTAAGATGAAGAGCGCAAGGCCTCAGCAAACATAGCCGCCAAGGGGTTTTCAAGCATGTGGCGTGCACGGTTTTTCCATTGCTGGCGTAGTCCTGTTTCGAAACTGGCATCCGGATCGAAACCTGCGAGTACAATGCTATTCATACGCTCTGCTTCCTCTGTGGCAATTTTGGTGATTAGGTCGTCTTTGTCTTTGTAATAGATATACAAGGTAGCTACTGATATTTCGCACGCTTTAGCCAGTTTATTCATACTAAATCCGTCCACCCCTTCTGCAACCACCAACTCCATGGCCTTTTCCTTTACCAGCTGCTCCTTATTTATATCCCTTGTACGCATCCCATATACTTTGACAGTGCAAATATAAGTGAATGTTCGTTTATTTATAAAAGTTCTACTATAGAAAATATTTATGGTGCTTGGGAAATATTATGGTGCATTCCGGTTAAGCGCATTTACTATCTTTAATAAATCTATAATCGTTCATACCAAAATTATTTTTATGAAAACATTATCCTTGTCTGTTTTCATTTGCCTGCTGGCGGGCATTATTTCTGCGCAGCCACTCAGCAAACCGGCGGCATTACTATTTAAAAACGTAAAGACAAAACTCAGTGCCCCTGAGAAAAATGATATTGCCAAACAACTTGGTTTCAATTTGGCGAAAGACGGAAAGCAATTTACGGTTGAGAACGGGGAGGAATACCCTTTCGGCGCTGTAGCTATTATTACTGATATGAATAAGGATGGTAAAGAGGAAGTATTTGTTTCTTTCGGTAATACTTATACATCCGGTATGGCGGGCTCTTCAGTAGCGCTATACATAAAAGATGCATCCGGAAAATATATGCCTAACCTCGGTTTCCCGGGTATGGTGCCCGACGCGCTTACCATTAATACACAAGGCTACCCCGACCTGGTGATTGGTGGCCCCGGTATGGAATACCCGGTTTGGCGCTGGAATGGTAAGGAATATGCTTACAGTCGCACTATTAAGGACAATGCATACGAGAAAGTGAAAAAAACGAATGTTGAGGATATAGGTAAGGCTTATGCGGCACAGTAAAATGATAAGATATTTACCATTTAAAGCCAGCCTCTGTCAGCACCTCGCGTATGGCTTCGTATGATTTATAAACGATAGGGCCCATATCTTTTTCGGCTACCCAGCGCGCTTCCTGTATATTCTCTTCTTTCTGCGGAGAAAGTATGTCTTTTTTCGTACCCTGCATGCGGTACCAACTGGTACATTTCAGCAGGTTCTCTTTATTCTGGGAATATATATGATAGGTGTCGCATATCTTATCACCCAGTTTCAGTTGCTGCAGGCCGGTTTCCTCGCTCACTTCCCGAAGCGCACATTCAGCTATATCTTCGCCATCATCCCGCTTGCCTTTGGGAAGGTCCCATTTGCCGCGGCGGTATATCATCAATACGGCGCCGTCTTCGTTTACAACAATACCTCCACCCGCATCTATAGGTGTGTACAGGCTATATAGTTCTTTTTTCAGCGATTGCGGCGATATATCTTCTATAATAGCTCCCAGCGAGCGTGGTTTTTCCATATGCTCAAATGCCAGCCGGTAGTTGCGGGGAAATGCACCGGTAAAACCCATATAGCCTGCTGCAATGGTATGCGTGGCTATATAGCTTTTAGCATCTGTAGTAAGGATGAGGGGCTTATTATTAAAATATATCTTTTGTACGTAGTCCATAGGGGGCTGTTTGTAAAAATTGCTTAATTGGCGTAGGTTTGGGCGGTTATGAGCACACAAAAATATTTTGCCGAAAAGCTACTGCAAATTAAAGCATTGCAAATCAACCCGCAAAAACCATATACATGGGCTTCGGGATGGCATTCGCCGGTGTATTGCGATAATCGTAAGGTATTGTCGTACCCGTATGTACGCGATTTTGTAAAGAGCGAGCTGGCTAATATGGTATTGGAGCATTTTCCGGATGCGGAAGTGATAGCGGGCGTAGCTACAGCAGGTATTGCACATGGCGTAATGGCTGCCGACCTGCTGAAACTGCCGTTTATATATGTGCGCAGCAAGCCTAAGGAGCATGGCATGGGCAACCAGATAGAGGGTGTAATGGAGCCGGGTAAAAAAGTTGTAGTGGTAGAAGACCTGATATCTACAGGTAAAAGCAGCCTGGAAGTGGTAGACGTATTACGTACCAACGGTGCAGAAGTAGTAGGTATGATCGGCTTGTTCACTTATGGATTTAATGCAGCGGCCGAAGCATTTGAAAAGGCTAAGGTGCCTTTATATACTATAAGCAATTATATGGCGCTGATGGAAGTAGCCGAAGAGCAGCAACTGATAGCAGCCGACCAGAAAGAGACCCTGGGCCAGTGGCGTGTAGATCCCGCTAATTGGGGCAAGTAGTTTTATTGATGTAATGGTGAAGTATACAGGCCGGCAGACGGTTTCATACTTCGTGTTTCATTGTTCATGATTCCTTATTTACCCGGGCATGTATTGGTTTACCCTTGTACGCTGGAAAAACCTGCTTATCATATTTCTCACGCAGCTTTTAGCGTGGGCCTGCGTGATATTGCCTTTGCAGTTGCATGCAGGCCAGGTGTTGCTGCTTAGTCCGCAAAACTTCCTGCTGTTGTCCGGCTCTACCGTATTGATAGCTGCAGCGGGTTATATTATCAACGATTATTTCGATATTAAGATCGACAGCATCAACCGCCCTGATAAGGTAATACTGGAAAAGCGTATACCGCTACGTATGGCCATCATCATGCATACGGTGCTGAATATAGCAGCCGTGCTTATGGCTGCACTGGTGGCGCTGAAGTATAACTGGCTGGCAATGCAGCTAATATGTACTGTTTTGCTCTGGTTATATTCTACTTCTTTCAAACGGCAGTTTGTAACGGGTAACGTGGTAGTAGCATTGCTTACTGCACTTACTATTGTTACACTCATTGTGTATGAACCGGCATTACATCCGTATATCAATCATTACAAGTTTATAGATACACCCACCGGGAGGCAGCCTAACCCTGTATGGGTACTGGGTATCTACACCTATTTCGCTTTTATGCTTACCTGGATGCGCGAGATAGTGAAGGATATGGAAGACTATAAAGGCGATGCCGCTGAAGGATGTATGACGATGCCTATACGCTGGGGCCTGCAAAAGTCTGCCCGTTTTGTATTAGCACTGGGGTGGTTTGCAGCTATACCGCTGGTGGATGTAGGTTTCGAGCTATGTGCTGCAGGGTGGTGGTGGCTGGGTATTTATACACTGGTAGGCTTAGCTTTACCGGTTACGGTGTGGGTAGCACAGTTGCAGCGACAAACCAATCAAAAAGAATTTCATAAAGCCAGCCGCAATATCAAAGCTATTATGGTAT
The DNA here is from genome assembly GCA_024508935.1 of Flavipsychrobacter sp. Lineage (GTDB taxonomy): Bacteria > Bacteroidota > Bacteroidia > Chitinophagales > Chitinophagaceae > Polluticoccus. The sequence goes on from JANINW010000093.1 coordinate 29,186, forward strand.
TAGGTATTGTTTCGCTGGTCATTTATTATTTACAGGTACATGGATAGGATCATACTGGCGTCGCAATCGCCGCGCAGGAAACAACTGATGGAGCTGGCAGAATTGCAGTTCGATATAGTGATAGCAGATGTAGATGAGACCAACCCGCCCGGGATGCCCGGCCACCTGGTGCCGGAACATCTGGCCCGGAAGAAGGCTGCGGCTATAGAACAACATGCGCATGAAGCAATCATAATAGCTGCTGATACCGTGGTGTTGCTAGACGATGAGATATTAGGCAAGCCTTCGGATGAAGCGCATGCTATAGGGATACTCACAAAACTCTCGGGCCGTATGCACCAGGTAGTAACAGGTGTATGTATGCAGAAAGGCAATCATCAAAAATGCTTTTCTGTTACTACTGAAGTTTATTTCCGGCCACTGACTTCCGAACAGATAAAACACTATGTTAGCCATTACAAACCTTTCGATAAAGCCGGAGCCTATGCCATACAGGAATGGATAGGCATGATAGGCATTGAAAAAATAAACGGGGACTATTATAATGTAATGGGATTGCCCATAGGAGAAGTCGTAAAAAGTCTTTTGTTGATGTAATTTGCAATTATGCTCAGTTATTGGGAACAGCAAAGTTTTATCAGGTACGACCATATAGTGATAGGGGCAGGCATAGTGGGCCTCAGTACCGCTATTGAGTTGAAAGATAAATACCCGCAACAACGCGTGCTGGTATTGGAAAGGGGCTTATTACCTACCGGTGCCAGCAGCCGCAATGCTGGTTTTGCCTGTATGGGCAGCCTTACCGAATTGCTGGACGATAGCCAATACAGCAGTGAAGATGAAATTGTGCTGCTGTACGAACGCCGCAAAAAAGGCCTTGAAATATTGCGCAAGCGCCTGGGTGACGAGAGGATAGGGTATAAAGCAAACGGCAGTTATGAACTGATAAGTGATACCGAACTGCCTGCTTTGGAGCAAATGGATTACCTGAACAGGTTGCTGCTGCCTATTACCCGGCAGCCTGCTTTTAAAATGGCCAACGAGCAGATACAGGCATCCGGCTTTTCAGCCAGCTATACAAAGGCTATGGTAGAAAATACCTGCGAGGGCGAGCTGCATACGGGCAAGATGCTGCGTGCACTTACAGATTATGCTATAGAAAAAGGGATAGAGATAAAAACAGGCGCAGAGGTATTGAGGTTTGAAGAAGAAGCACATTATGTGGCCATATTCTTGAAACACGATTTGCGAAACGAAGAGCTTGTATTACACAGCGATAAGCTGTTTATATGCACCAATGCATTCACGCCGCAGCTACTGCCGGATGAAGATGTAGTGCCGGGCAGGGGACAAGTACTCATAACCCAACCCGTGCAAGGATTGAAGTTTAAAGGCGTATATCATTTCGATAAAGGGTTTTATTATTTCCGGGAAATAGATGGCCGTATATTATTGGGCGGTGGCCGCAATCTCGATTTCGGTGGTGAAACGACTGCTGAGCTGACGATTACGGAACGTATACAAATAGACCTGGAAGAAAAGTTACATGGTATAATTATACCCGGCACCCCGTTTTTAATTGAGCAACGCTGGAGCGGTATCATGGCCTTCGGCGCTACCAAGCAACCTATTGTCAAATCATTTAGCCCGCGTGTGTATGGGGCCTTTCGTATGGGTGGTATGGGTGTGGCGCTTGGTAGTGAGGTTGCACAACAACTTATGCAGCTAATTGTTTAATATAGTAAAGGGCTGCAAAAAGCTTTACAACAACTTGTAACGGTTAAAAAGACCTAATACCTCATCGCGGTAGGTATTGCCAATGGTTATAAGCTGGTCTTTTACACGCACACTATTCCCATCCACTTCATTTACATATTGTATGTTTACAATATAGGATTTGTGCAGACGTATAAAACCGGAATAGGCAGCCAGTTGTTCTTCAAAGCTTTTTAAAGTACCGTGTACTATTATCTTGCCTTGTTCAGTCCATAGGCGTACATAGTCTTTCAGCCCTTCTACCAGCCATAACTGCTCCAGGTTGATGCGCACCAGTTTGCCTTCTGATTTTACAAACAGCAAATTATCTGTGATGGCTGCCTGCACTGCATTTGCAGAAGAGGGGGTGGCGCGTAATATATCTGCCGCCTTATTTACTCCTTTCAAAAAGCGGTCGAATGCTATAGGTTTTAGCAGGTAGTCTACTGCATTCATTTCATAGCTTTCTACTGCATACTCCGCATAAGCGGTAGTGAATATCACCAGCGGTGGATCTTTCAGGGTTTTTAAGAAATTGATGCCGGTTATCTCCGGCATATTAATGTCCAGTAAAAGCAAATCTGCTTTTTGCCCGCTCAGGAACTGGAATGCTTCCAATGCATTTTTGCATTTTCCGGCCAGTTGTAAAGACGGTACTTTGGCGATATAGGTTTCCAGTATATCCCTGGCTATAGGTTCGTCGTCTACTATCAGTACTTGTATTATGTCTTTGTTCATGCCAGTGAAATATTGATGGAAATGGTATAGATGTCTTCTGTTTTTGTTTCGTTGATACGGTGCTTTCCGGGATACAACAATTCCAGCCGTTTGCGCAGGTTTGTAAGGCCAATGCCGCCCACCGTATCAGCTGTTGCTACCTGCGATGCGCCTTTATATCTATTGGTACTGATAATGGTTAGTTCGTTGTTTGCAATAACGAAGTTAAAGGCCCCTTCAATATCATCTGAAATATAGCGGGTGCCATGCTTAAAGAGGTTTTCCAGTACCGGCAGCCACAACAGCGGAGGAATGGAATAATCCCTGTCTGCGGTAATATGAAACTTTAGCTTATTATCATTGCTCAGGCGCAGTAGTTCCAGCTCTATATAAGCGTATATTACTTCCTTCTCTTTTTCGTACGATACCTTTTCTACATTCGATTCATACAGCAGGTAGCGCAGTATGCTCGACAGTTTTAATATCGCATCGGGTGCATTATCAGCCTTCTTCAGTGCAAGCCCGTAAAGATTGTTAAGGGTATTGAAAAGGAAATGGGGGTTTATCTGGCTTTTCAGAAAGTTCAATTCTGTTTCTGTTTGTTTCTTCCTGGCTTCTTCAGCCAGTTGCTGCTGTTTGTAGTAATCATTCATGTACCATGCCATGGTAAAGATGAGCACCCACATAATATTGCCTGCGAGGTAAGTAGCCGTATCATCTAAGATATCCCCTACGCTCCATCCTTTCGTTACAGGTGCCGATACAAAACCTATTTGCTGTACATGGTCTACGTCAAAATGGTAGCCGGCCAGTTTCACGCCGATGGTATATGTCACAGATATTACGGTTACCAGCAAGCCTGCAAAAAGAAAATACAGGCCATATTTTTTCCTGGAAAGAAAACGTGGAGCCAGTACCAGGTTGTTGGTATAGAGCAATATCGCCTGCAATAAGGTACCTACTATAATAAAGGGGGCATACCAGGGCGATTGAATAATGCCATAATGCAGTTCCCGCTCGTTATTAATATTTGTATTCAATACCATGTAGAGCATGAGTGCCCATAGGTATATATTCCGCGCCAGCCGACTGCGCAATGCCTTCAATATCTTTCGAAGTGTACTATTCATTGAGCATGCAAATAAGCCAGATTTCCGATCAAAGCATAGAGGGTTAGACCAAACTACCAAAATTTTCGACGAAATCTCCACCTGTAGCGGGTATTCGATGTTCGTCGGAAATATGAGTCGTTTGGTCTAATAAAGTTTTTGAGGATAGGCAATTGATATTGTTTTGTGCTATCAAATTCACTACACCACCTTATGAAAAAGACATTCTTGCTTTTCCTCTTCATCATTGCTGCATCATCTATACAGGCTCAAACAACGGTAGGCAAACCTAAAGTGGCCAATGATACACTGGTGCGCATGAAACAAACGGCAAAGCCTGTAGCTGATACAATATCCCGCTCCCAGAGTTTTATACAGTATTTCGTACAGCATAGCAAGGTAGCAGCTGTAATAGCCGGCATGCTCAATAAAAATTAATAACCATCTCAATAAATAAACCATTATGAAAAAGCAATTATTCTTATTAGTCCTGTTCCTGTCCTGCATTAGCCGTTATGCAGTGGCGCAAATTGATCCTGTATATGCAGGCCTGCTGCAATACACACTTGACAGTGTGTGTAAGAAAAATAAGATCAAAGGCATATCAGCCGCTGTATATGTGCCTAACCAGGGTATATGGACAGGCGTATATGGAGAATCTCATGCCGGGGTGCAGATAACACCGGATATGTATTTTCCCATTGGCAGCAATACCAAAACCTTTACCGCAGCTATTATATTGAAGCTACAGGAGAACGGCCAGCTTAGCATTAATGATACGATAGGCAAATGGCTCATAAACATACCAAATGTAAACGGGCAGATAACCGTAAAACAACTGCTGAACCATACAAGCGGCTTGTATAGCTACACAGATAATCCTGATTTTTTCGCTGACCTCAATGCTGATTACGCTCATGTCTATCAGCCGGAGGATATGCTGAAATATATTAAGGCCCCTATTGCCGCACCCGGCGCACCATGGAGCTATTGCAATACCAACTTTCTTTTGCTGGGGCTTATTATTAAAAACATTACCGGGCAGCCTGTTTATAAAAACTACAGGGATATGATCTTCGACCCGCAGGGATTTAGCCATACAGTTTTTTACCCGCAGGAGCAGCCCAATGGCACCATACCGCATGGATGGGCCGATGCCGGAAAAAACTACATGGAAGATATGCAGGTGGCCTATAATTATGAGAACACAGCTTTCCTGAGCATGGCCACCAGTGCGGGTGCTATTGTGTCTACTGCTTCAGACAATGTAAGGTTCTGGAATAACCTGATGACCGGGCAGATCATCAATGCAGGCTCACTGGCGCAAATGACAGATGTATTGCCTTTAAGCACAGCATTTGGTTACGGCCTGGGCATTATGCGGTTAAAGAATTTCAATGGGCATACCGTGTATTCTCATGGTGGCACCTGTTTTGGATATCTTAATGAGAACGTGTACGATTCCATTAAAGGCCTGGCCATCACAGTGCTCAGCAACCAGGATAGCATTGACAATGACATGTTGTCTGCAAGGGTAGTGAAGGCCTTGCATAAAATAGCGTTGAACATCCCGCCAACAACAGTGCATGCGTTAAATGTAGACGCCGGCGTCAGGGCATATCCTAACCCTGCCTCAGACAGGCTGATTGTAAGCATGAATAATATTGACACTGCCGTAATGGATGTGTATGATATGACAGGCAGGAAGGTAATGCACCAGGTTATATATAAAGGCGATAATAATGTATATCTGAATATCGCCGAGGGCTCTTACATCTCCCGTATTGAAAGCAATGGTCAGTTATTGTACACCCATAAATTAAGAATTGTAAAATAATTGCCATCCTATTGACAATGACAATAAGAGGCAATACCTTTAAGACACGTTGAGTAAACATTAAAAGTATTTAGTAAATACGCCTGGGTGGCTTTATAGCCACCCTTTTTTTGTACAGATGATTTTTGTCATTACCCCCGGCAATATTAGTCATCGGTATAAACTGAATCCTTCTTACTTTTGTAAAGTGAAGCAATTGCTGGCCATAGCCTTATTATGCTGCATCAGTTACCAATATGTACTGAGGGTGGGCATCGTGGCATGGTACGAGCTGAACAAGGAATACGTGGCACATAATCTTTGTGAGAACCGCAACAAACCCCAATTAAAATGTTGCGGTAAGTGTTATTTACGTAAACAGCTTAATAAAACAGAAGATAACAGCGGAGACAGCAAACAGCTACCTGCTAAAGCAGAAAAAACAGAGGTGGCAGCAATGCCTGTTTATGCAGCGCTTCTCACACCTGCATTTTTCATTTCCGGTACATTAGCGCATCACGCACATTATCTCAATGCCCAGGGTTACCAGGGAGTATGTTCTATATTTCACCCGCCGCCTGTAGTATAGTTTTCCGGCTACATTCATTGCAGTAAACAAGCGTAGGTATTTCACCTGTGTCCTTACTGCTGTATACATTCATCTTAATAAAAATGAAATGAAGCAAATAATTTGCTGCATAGCACTTTGGTGCGTTGCTGCAGCCGCTTATGCATGCGATGTGTGCGGTGGTGCAGCAGGCGGGCAGGGCCTTGGTATATTACCTATGTACTACCGCAATTTTGCAGGCCTGCAATACCAGTACCGTAGTTTCAATAGCCTACAAGAGCAGGTAGATGAAAACCAATCTCCCCGGCAAAGCAGGGAGTATTATAATACCGTACAGGTATGGGGCAGGGTACATGTAAGCAAAAGGGTACAGCTTTTTGCCTTTCTGCCTTACCAGTTCAACCGCAGGTCTGTCGGCAGTACAGTTTATAATTATAATGGCGCGGGCGACGTATCGGTTTGGGCAAATGCCACCGTATTAAAGACTGAAGATGACTGCGATTGTAATTGGCGGCATATGTTGGTGGCAGGAGGTGGCCTGAAAGCACCGACCGGTAAATATGCCTCTCATGCCAATGACAAAGCGGATATCCTGAATATTATGCCAGGCACCGGTACCTGGGATTTTGCCCTCAATGCTAACTATACATTGCGCTACCGTAAAGCCGGTATCAACACAGAAGCCTCTTACACCCTTACTACTGCCGATGCAGAAAGCTATAAATATGGCAACAAGCTTACTGCTGCACTGCGTGGATTTTACGCGTTGCAATATGGCCAGTTTACCATTTTGCCACAGGCCGGCCTGCGCAGTGATTACAGCCTGCACGATTACGATAATTATAAGCGTAAATGGCTGAATGAGCAGAGCGGTGGTTATATTTTATATGCTACAGCAGGTGCCCAGGCCTATTATGGCAGGGTAGGCCTGCAGCTTAGCTACAATAAGCCGGTAGCACAGCACTATGGCGGTGGCAATGTAAAAGCCCTGCAGTTTGCTGATGCAGGCTTATTTTTCTTATTCTAAAAACAATAATTAAATGAAACAACATATTCAAATTGCTATAATCGCATTCAGTATTATAGGTGTTTTAAGCGCCTGCCAAAAGAAAGATGATACACCGGCGCAGCCTGCAAAAGTGGTCATTAATGTTTCGTCTCCTGTCAGCGGGCAGCTATACCGTAAGGGAGATAGTGTTTACATCAATGCATCCGTAAGCTATATAAGCGAACTGCATGGCTATGAGCTGCAACTGAAAAATAAAAACACAGGTACAGTATTGTATGCAAGTGATGAACATGTGCACAGCGATGCTTTTGCTATTAAAGAAGCCTGGTTGGACACATTGTCTACTGCTACCGACCTGCAACTGGAGATAACTACGGAAATTGACCATGAAGGTAATAGCTCGCAAGCTGAAATTGAATTTAAAAGCCAACCATAAATGGCATAGAAATTGTCTTATTTTATCACTTACCTTAATCAAAATCATATGATATACACCAAGTTTAAAACCGCTGCCCTGTTTGCAATGCTTGCCATCAGCGTTGTTGCCTGCAAAAAGAAAGATGACCCTATAACCACCGGTGGCCCTGATCCTTCAGGTTCCGGCACTGTAGGCTTCGAATTCAATAATTATGTTGGAGACAAGGAACTGGATAGTACAACCAGTTTTACAGTAGCAGGTAGTCAAACCATTACCGTTACCAAATTCAATTATTTCATTAGCAATATTCGCCTGAAGAAAAGCGATGGTACAGAATATGCGGAAAGCGAGAGCTACCACGTAGTTAAGCAGACAGATGGTGCCAGCAAGCATTTTCATTTGAAAAACGTGCCTGCCGGCAGCTATACCTCTGTTAGCTTTATGATAGGTGTAGACAGTGCCCGCAATACGAGCGGTGCGCAAACAGGTGGCCTTGATCCTTACGGTGCAGCGAAAGATATGTATTGGGATTGGAATACCGGGTACATCATGGCCAAACTGGAAGGCAGTTCACCGCAGGCTGGCTCTGCAGATCATAAATTCATGCATCATATAGGGGGCTTCAAAGGTGCGAATAGCGCTGTACGTACTGTAACGCTGAATTTCCCGTTCACGGCTGTGCTTGCTTCAGGTAAAGAACTGAGCATACCTGTAAAGGCCAACCTGGCTAAATGGTTTGAGCCCAATAACGTAAGCCTGGCAACCAACCCGGATATTATGACAGTAAGTACGGTCTCTAAATCAATAGCTGATAACTATGCAAATATGTTCAGCCTGTTGCCTATGGTAATAGAATAATTTATATTGCAATTACAATCCATAAAATATGAAAAAGAATAAAGGCTTCGTTCTGGCAGCTATAGCAGCTGCAGCCAGCTTATTTGCAAGCTGTAACAGGGATTACATGAGCTACGATGTGCGCGAACTCACTGCTTCAGGTAGAGGGGGCACGGCCGTTCTTCGTGTAATGCCGGCACATCATGACCGACCTATAGATACAGGTATGGTGTACATAAAGTACAATACCATGAACCAGGCTAAACTGTATGATGATTCAGCAAAGATCATGCTGGAAGGTGGCACTCCTGTGGCTATTTTTTCAGGTTTGAAGGGAGGAAATTATTATGTGTATAGCAAGGGCTGGGACAGAAACATCAACCAGGAAGTGATTGGAGGCCGTGCTGTAACTGTAACACAGGAAGGTGTTTATTTCATAAGGCTTGCTGTAACTGAAGGCGATTGAGTACAAATGAAGCTCAAATTTTTAATATCATGAAAAGACAAACTCTATACACGATATGGCTGCCTGCTTTGGTAGCCATATCGTATTTTTCGGCATGCAAGGATAAGAAAACAGAAACGCCAGCACCTGCAGTTATTGCAGGCAAAGGAGGCAGTTCTATCCTGCGCGTTATACCGCGCCATCATACCAAAGAGATAGACAGCTGCACGGTGTACATAAAGTATAATGCGCAGGACCTGCCTGCAAATGGCAAATACGACGATTCGCTGAAAGTAGTGAAAGACAGCAGTGGCCATCCTTATGCCATCTTTACCGGCCTGAAAAAAGGTAACTATTATTTGTATGGGTTTGGTTGGGACAAAAGCATTGCCGATACCGTACTGGGTGGCTCTCCGCATATAATTACCACAGATGGGACAGACGATATGTATTTGCAGATAACAGAAGGAGATTGATAAATATCGGGGGGGACGGATCAGGCTTTGGTGCCATATTAACTATTAGATAATATTTTATAGCTATTTATTTTCAATTAATCAGCTGCAAAAATATCGCCTGTTCTGGTTTCCTGTTTTATCAGAAAACGCTTGCAAAAGTCCCGTTAATTTATTATTATTGCTTTTTATACAACCGTTTTACGAATATCAGTATTTGAACAATTTTAGCTTATGTCTATAAAACTACTTTCTCGGTTTAAAAACTATGCTGCACTGGGACTTGTTTTGCTGGCAGGTAATATAGCTCATGCGCAGCCATGTATACCGCCTTTGGCAGTTAACTGCACCAATTCAGCCAACTCTACCTGGATCACTAATTTTAAAACCACGGGAGCAGTAGTGAATATTAATAATACTACCGCTTGTGATGCAGCTAACAGCTATTTTTACTTTTCTACCATTACCTGCCGTGCCAATGCCGGTACGAAAATTGGTTATTCCGTAACTCAAAGCAAGAGCTGGCAAACTGGTTTGGGTGTGTGGGTAGACTGGGGTAAAGATTTAAGTTTTGGTAATGGCAATCAATACGGTGTCAATGAAAAACAAAACGTTACCAACCAGTTTTTTAATGGTTCTACGGCGTTAGCAAGTTCTACTACGCCATATGAGATAAAAATTCCTGCAAATATTAAGCAAGGCATATACCGCATACGTGTACGTATTGCAGCAGGTGCAGCTCCTCCGTCATCTACAGTGTTTGGTGGTGTTGCTCCTTGCGCAGGCGGCAGTGGTAACTACGATAATGGTGAAACGGAAGAATATAACCTTGAAGTGATTAACCCATGCCTGCCTCCGGGAGTTACGTCCGTGTCAAACCTTTCAGATCGTTCCGCTACTGTTTCATGGTCTGTAAGGCCTAACGCTGATATGTATGAATGGCTCTTAGATACAAGCCGTACTGATCCTACCAGCTATGGTTATTATTATACCAGTACAGCTAGTGTTGCTTTCCCTAGTGTAGACTATCCTAAACTGGAATGTAATACCAAATATTATTTCCATGTGAGGACTATTTGTGATACTACGCCAAAACCGTCATCAGCCTGGGTTTATTCTCCATGGACAATAGATTCATTTACTACTGATCAGTGTTGTTATATCCCACCTGTGACCATAAGCCAGGTAGGACCAACTACTGCAGTAGCTACGTGGACTGCAGTACCAAGTGGATACAGGTATGAATATGCAGTAGGTACTACCGGCAAAAATCCTCCTTTGACCGGCGGAACACAAACAAACTATACCAGCGTATTGCTGCAAGGTTTACCATGCAATAAAGAATCTTTCTTCTACCTCAGGGCGTTATGTTCTCCTACACCGTATTCTGAATGGGGAGAAACCAGCGTTGTTACCCTTCCTTGTACCTCTGTTGACAATGTTGGTGGTATTGCAGGTGGGATAGAGGCCTATCCAAACCCTGCGAAAGACATGATCACTGTAAAAGTGAAAGGATGGAAAACAGGAGATGGCAATGTGGTTATTACAGATCTCACCGGCAAAGTTGTGAAAACAGCTATAGCCAGTACTGATATAGTAAGCCTGAGCCTGGATGGCCTGGCACCCGGTTTCTACCTCTTAAAGTACACTGATCCGCAAAGAAGTGAAGTGATCAGGATCAATAAACAATAAGAATTTCCAGTTCAAAACTAATAATGAAAACTCCCGCCAAACGGCGGGAGTTTTTTTGTAAAAAAATCTATATTAATACAAACCTTTATTTAAAATCAGCTGTCTTATTAGTTATAAGGCTATGTGAATAGTTTGCATAGTAGTGTTCTTTCCCGGAGATTTCTCATTGTACCTGTCCATTTAATCCCATTCAGTACTTATGAAACTACACATCAATCTCAGCAGCATCTTATCGCCTGTTTTTTTCATCGCATTCCATGCAGCATCAGCACAATTTGGACCACCACCTTGCGTGCCGGTATATGGAAATAGTTGTACCAACTCTGCAAATACTACCTGGATAACCAATTTTAAAACAACAGGCGGCATTATCAATATCAATAATAGCTCTGCCTGCAGTGATGCGAGCAGTTATAAATATTACCAGGGCATTTCCTGCAAATACAATGCAGGGTCTACTGTAAGCTGGGATGCTACCCAATCTAAACCATGGAGTACCGGTTTGGCAATATATGTAGATTGGAATGATGATGGCATATTTACCCTAACCGGGGGCAATGTACCGGGCGGCACAGAGAAAATGACAGCGAATGCTACCTTCTTTAATAATGTTACTAATCCCGCAAATGCCCCTGCAGGCAGGAGTTTTGTAGTGCCCGAATGGGCTAAGCAAGGTATACACCGTATGCGTGTACGTATCCAGGCATCAGGTGTCAATCCTACATTGCCTGCCGTGAACGGCACACCCTGCGGATTGATCAATAACGGAGAGGCAGAAGATTATGATTTTGAAGTGGTGAACCCTTGCACAGCACCGGGTGTCACATCAGTTTCGGGGGTTAGTGACCATGAGGCTACTGTATCATGGTCTGCAAGGCCTAATGCTGATATGTACGAATGGTTATTAGACAATTCACCTGCAGACCCAACCAGTTTTGGCTATTATTATACAACCAAGCCAAGTGTAAGTTTTCCTGATGCTAATTACCCGCAGTTGCAATGCCATACCCAATATTATTTTCACCTGAGAACTGTATGTGATACCCGTCCTACGCCTGCATCAAATTGGGTATACTCTCCATGGATAACGGAGACATTTACCACCGACGAATGTTGTTATATGCCGGTAGTAACTATGAGCCAGGTAGCTCCCACCAGTGCTGTAGCCTCATGGAGTGCAGTGCCAAGTAATTATGCTTACGAGTATGCTTTAGGTTCGCAACCCAATAATCCCCCGCTTACCGGTGGTACTGTTACCAACTATACCAGTGTATTATTGCAAGGGCTGCCCTGCAATGCAAAATCATATTTATACGTAAGGTCTTTATGTTCTCCTACGCCACAATCAGGTTGGACAGAAACGCCTTTCTTTACATTGCCCTGTACATCTGTAGATAACCTGAACGGTATTGCCGGTGGAATAGAGGCTTATCCAAATCCTGCTAAAGATGCAGTAACGATAAAAGTAAATGGCTGGAAGAACAGCGATGGTCATGTAGTAGTTACTGACCTTAGCGGGAAAGTATTGCATACTGCTTTGGTTAGTGCAGATAGGGTTAATATTCCTTTAGTAGGTTTAGCACCCGGCATATACCTGGTTAAATACGCAGATGCTGTGCGCACTGAAATAATACGCATCAATAAGCAATAGCGATCTGGTAAAGCCTGAAAAAATTGGCGCTACTGTAAATAATACAGTAGCGCCATTATTATTAATGGAGGGCAAAAATATTTTCTGTGTGTTTAAAGTGCCAGTAATCTGCGGTGCACTTCTCTTGTATCTTCAGGATTGTTGATAATGATGCAATCATCCATACCGAAAATGAACATCATTTTCAACGGCAGGTTACTGAGCCGCGAAACAAAAGTACTAAGGGAAAAATAGTCTTTGTCCCCGCTGTATTCAATTTTCCTGTGGATAATTACGTTGCTGGCTTTTTCAGTTTGCAGCAACTCTTTTCCGCTTAATGGCTTGCATAGAATGGCCATTACATATTCGCTTGCAGTCATTTCTCTTCCTTTATATGTGTGAAAAATATGCGAAGGGTTTATTTCATAGCGGGGTTAATTTAAAATTAAAAATAAAATATTGAAAATCACAAGCATTGGGTGGTATATTTTTATAAATACCCCATTTTATCATATAAATACCTATTTATATGATAAAAATGCATAAATAAGAGTAGTAAACTAAACCGGGTATATAATATCCGGGCTCAAATGTATAAGATGCTGAACGCTTGGGAGGAAGGGGGATGCCTATTTCCGCTTTTTAGGATAGACGATATCAAGCAGGCTAATGCAGAACAACAGGCCTTGCCTTCCCAGGTATATTGTTGTGATGATGTATAAGGCCGTCATATCTCGTTTTCTTTTTTTAGAAACATCGTTAGCACCGCGTGAGCCCTTGTTATGGTGGTGGGGAAATTAGGGGCTGATGGAAAAAGCGAAAATTATTTCTGGCTCACGCGGTGTTTCTGATGATTGGGTAAGAACGATGTTTTTCAGTGTTTGTTTATCTTTTGTTTTGTGACAGGTAGGTGTTTGTTTGTGTGTTTATTGTTTTGTTTTGATAGCAGTTGATATTGTTTGTTCGTTTGATGATGTAAAGGTGCAACCGCATTTCTCCACTTAGAAATTTTCAGGCACAGTTAACGTCCATTTTGCAAGGACTTAACGAGTGATTTACAATACATTGATGCAGAAATACGCTAAAAAATAACACTGAGTAATAATTGCACTCGCCTCAAACCCTTTTCCATTAAGGGTTTATGTGATTTTAAATTTTTTCGAAAAATATTTTTGCATTTTTATTGGATGCATTGGTTTCTTATGTATCTTTGAATTAAGTATTAAGAACAATATATTATGGTATACTCATCTGAACTGGTAAAAGGCACGTTAAAAACAATAGTTATGAAGCTGCTTACCGACAACAAGAAAATGTATGGATATGAGATAACGCAGCGCGTTAAAGAGCTTACTGCCGATAAGATACAGATAACAGAAGGCGCACTCTATCCTACATTGCACGCATTAGAAGCTGAAGGGTTGCTTACTACCCAAACTGAATATATAGGAAAGCGAGTACGGAAATATTACAGCCTTAGCCCGACAGGCAAAACCCGCACTAAAGAACGTGTAAGCGAGATGGCAGATTTTATCAATACAATGATCTTCCTGCTGGACCTGAAACCTAAAACGGCTTAACATGTACCAACTCAGTGATGAACAGGTAGACTATATTCTTAATGACATAAGTGCACGTGGCATTAAGATGGAAGACCTGCAGGACAACCTGCTGGATCATGTCTGCTGTATCATAGAACAAAACCTCGAAGATGGGGGAGCTTTCGAGGCCTTTTATCAAAGCACTATTGCGAGGTTCTATAAAAAAGATCTGGCGGAGATAGAAGAAGAAACCCAACTCCTTCTCACATTCAAAAACTATTATGCAATGAGAAAAGTAATGATAAGGGCAGGTGTAGTGTCTGTATGTGCATTCGCACTTGGCTCGCTCTTTAAGATCATGTACTGGCCCGGGGCCAGTGTTTTATTTACCCTGGCCATAGGTATTTTCAGCTTTATTTTTATGCCTCTGCTCTTCCTGCTGAAGCGCAGAGAGGCGAGCAATACACAGGAAAGGCTATTGCTGGCCAGTGGTGTGCTGGCAGGCATAGGCTATGCTGTATCGACCTTGTTTCATGTACAGCACTGGCCTGGTGCACGCATCATGTGGTTTGTAACACTGATACTGGCTTTTTTTGTAGCCATACCGCTTTATTTCTTTGGTGGCATTCGCAAGCCGGGACAGCGGACGAATACAATTGTAATTTCTGTGGTAATGGTAGGTGTGTTGGGTGTTCAATTCCTGCTTACCGCATTGCGCCCATCTACCCAAACAACAGGGCGCATCTATGCCTACCTGCAAACAGAAGATATGCTGGAAAAGCTAAGGCACCAGCAGCATAACAATGATAAACTGGTGCAGGACATACAGGCTACCTGCGAAGCCCTGAAGCAGGAATTGCTGCAAACCGAAATAGGCCTGCGCGAAATACCGGGCGATTTTGAAGCACAAAATATACGCCTGAATGAAAGGTATGTAGCCAACGGCTTTTTTACCATGGAGCGCCCCGGCCAGCTGCTGAAGCAGTTGAAACAGCAAGTGGCAGCCTATAATGCATCCAAAGCAGGAATGCCAGACAGTCAGCTGCCTGTGAAGAATTCTATTCTTGACGACCATTTCCTGGACAAGGACTTTTGCAGCAGTTTGTATGTGCTGAATAATATTGCGCAGCTGCAGGTTTTCCTGGCGCAAATACCCCCGGGCGATGCAGCTACTGTAAGATAAGAACCCTTTCTATTGTTTTAATTATCCAAATGTAAGCTCCTTTCCAGGAGCTTTACTGGCATACATGGCTTAAGATATCCTGAACCAAAGCCTTGTATCTTTGTGCCATGCAGGATGCTTTATTACATCATATAAATAAGTTCACGCCACTCACGGAGGATGAAGAGGATATTGTCCTGGCATGTACAAGCGTTCAGCAGCTTAAAAAGAAAGAATTCCTGCTAAAAAAAGGGCAGGTTTGCACTACCTACAATTTTATAGCCGGCGGATGCCTCCGTTGTTTTTCTACAGATGATGAGGACAACGAAACGATACTGCAGTTTGCCATAGAGAACTGGTGGATGATAGATTATAGCAGTTTTAATACCCGCAAGCCAACCCATTTGAATATACAGGCTGTAGAAAATACTGTGGTAATTAAAATACATTACGATGTGCTGGAAACATTATTGGAAAAGGTGCCTAAGCTGGAGCGGTATTTTCGCATCATTGCGCAGCGCGCGCTGGACGCATCGCACCGCCGCATAGAATATGTATATACAAGAAGTGGCGAAGAAAGGTATCGTTATTTCAGCAAAAGCTTTCCACAGTTTGTACAACGCATACCGCAATATATGCTGGCGTCTTATCTCGGCTTCACACCTGAATTTCTTAGTAAAATAAGAGCTAAGAAAATTTAAGTCTTCTTTTCTTAAACCAGTTCAATTTTTTGGGCGGCTTTAAGCCGGAATTTTACAGTACAAAAAAACGATACATTATGAGCACAAGAATTTCAATGCCTAAAGCGGCGCCGGAAGCCTACCATGCAATGCTTGCTTTTGAAAAGTATATGGCATCTACCTCTATAGATCCTATACAGAAGGAATTGATAAAAATACGTGCATCGCAAATAAATGGCTGCGCTTATTGCCTGGATATGCATAGCCGCGACGCCCGTAAGCTGGGAGAAACAGAACAGCGTATTTATTGCCTCAGTGCCTGGAGGGATACTGATTTTTATACCGAAGAAGAGCAGGCGGTACTGGCACTTACAGAAGAGGTGACACTTATCAGTAACCATGTGAAAGATGAGACTTTCAATAAGGCTGCTGCACTATTCGGGGAAAAGAAGGTGTCGGAGATCATCATGGCTATTGTCATTATCAATAGCTGGAATCGTATAGCCATTACCAGCCGTACTATGCCATTAAAAGATGCATAGGTGTCAACTATACTACAGAGCAGACAATAAAAAAGGAGGCGCGATAGCCTCCTCTATATGTCCAAACCTATAGGAATATGAAAGAACGAAAATAGGCATATTGTTGGTAGACGGGATTAAAATATGAGTAATTCCACCGTATAGACATGCTCCGGGAATTTTAGGGGTGGAGGTACGGATTTTGCTGATATAGCATAGCAAAAAAGTATGATCATGGATACTACAAGTTTTCAGCAAAATTGGGAACAAAAGAAAAGCGAATTGAAGAAAGAATACCCGCAGCTTGAGGAGAGAGACCTGGAATATGAGATAGGTAAAGAAGAAGAATTGTTGCAGCGGCTTCAAGAGAAACTAGGTAAAACCAAAGCCGATATCCGCAATTGGCTGCATATAATGGGGTAGAAGCCCAGGCCATCAGCCTCTTGGCACAAAGTTTTAAGTGGCCCTTGCAACTATTTGTAGTATGAGCAAGGATATAATCTCTTCACTGGAATTTCTGAATGTAATAACACTGGCAAAGTCTATTTCTCCTACGGTAGCCTTTTCAGTCAACCTGGACCCGGCAACCACCGATTTAAAATTTAAGTTTGAGAACGAGGTGCAGGTGCATAATTTCAGGCATGGGCTGGAAGAAATAGATGTTGATATAAGCCGGATGAATATTGATTTTGCATAAATGTAGGTGAGATATTATATGGCTAACTGCCCGTTGATAATATCTATACGTACAGGCAGTTAGGCCTGCTATCTTTGTGCTGTATGAACAAAAAGCATATCCTGGCTATTTGCGGCAGCACGCGCGCAGCATCGGTAAACCTGCATGTTATAAAACACATAGCTTCACTTACTGAAGATGAACTGGATGTTGAACTATACGAAGACCTGGTAAACCTTCCTCAATTCAACCCGGATACAGATACAACTGAGCAGCTTCCCGCTATAGTTGCAGGTTTCCGCAATAAAGTGAAGCAGGCTGATGGTATATTAATATGTACGCCTGAATATGTTTTTACTTTGCCCGGCAGCCTGAAGAATGCATTGGAATGGACGGTTTCCGCAACTGTTTTTTCTGATAAGCCAACAGCCCTTATTACTGCATCGGGCATGGGAGCAAAAGCTCATGAAGCATTGCTGCTGGTGATGAAAACGATTCAGACTGTATTTACAGATGAAACGCAATTATTGATATCCGGGGCAAAAAGTAAGATAAGCAAAGAAGGAATGATACAGGACCCGAAAACAGAAACAAATCTTCGCAACCTTGCAGCAGCATTTGTTCTCCTGGTAAAAGGATAACCCTAATAAAGCCCCTTTACATATTTCATTGCTACCATAAACAGCAGGCACAGTGCCAGGAGTAATAAGCCGGCCCTGAGTTTTTTGTGCTTACGCGTAAGAAAACCTTGTAAGGTTAAAACCCCGCCTGCCAGGAACAGGAACATGAATACCAGCAGCACAATAAAAATCTTCAGATCCATAAGCGCCGCGAAAATAAGAAGAAAATGCTATAGCTGAAATTTGCCCTCGTCCAGTTGTGTCTTTATCTGCATCGCCTTCCTGGCAAAATCTTCGTAGCAGCAGGTGTTCATCAGCCCTTTGGTTGCTGTGTGAAACATGGTGCCTTTTTCCCTATCGGTAATAGTAACCCGCAGTTGCTCATAAAAATTATGATTGCGGGTATAGTTTATCTCTGAGGCACATATGTCCAGTTCCTTGTAATGAAATCTTAGCCTTTTATGTGCAGCATTCTTTACTACCATTTTATCCGCCGTAAACCTGATGGTCAGGCTCTCAGATTTCATCGTATTGTCACCAACAAATTTTACTGTATCAGTTTGTGGTGGCCCCCAGAATACTCCATTGCCATAAGAATAAAGTTCTAAAGCATATAAAGAATCTGCTACCGGAAATAAGATCATCCGGTAACTGATTTGCGCTCTTTCGTCAACGAAATAGCATTTTTTTAAAGAAGGTTGGGCTGCTGCCTGCAGGGTGCAGCACATAAAAAGTACAAGCAGGAATTTCATATCCCTTAATTTATAAGTGTTTAAATTCCTCCTCTAACTGTGTGATTTATAACCCCTATGAAGTATTTTAATCAAATTTTAATGTATCGAAGGTAGCAAAAAAAATAATATACAAGCAATAGAACAACAAAAATATATAAATAATTTTCTTGACGATGTTTTCCGACACCCACATTCCCTAAAAATCAGGGAAATTACGGAGCCGAAATTCGATTTTGGAGAGATCATAGAAAGGAAAAAATGGAGGCCAACCATTTTTAGAGATACTTGTTTCAATTTTATGAAACATATACTGCTGGTTTGCTGCCTGATTTGTAACGGATATTTTCTGAGCCTGGCACAGGAAACTATAGATTATGGATATCCGGTTCACTATATCAGTCTGCATACAGAAGGTAAAGACATGAAGATGGCCTATATGGATGTAGGCGCTCAGTCACCAAATGGACAGGCCATCCTCCTATTGCACGGAAAAAACTTCAGCGGCTTTTATTGGCATAATGTCATTTCGTTTTTGAATGAAGCAGGATACCGGGTAATTGTGCCCGACCAGGTTGGCTGGGGCAAAAGCGATAAACCGGATATCCATTACAGTTTTCCCTTGCTTGCTTACCACACTAAACAACTGCTTGATTTTCTAAAACTCAATAGGGTAATAGTGTTAGGGCATTCAATGGGTGGTATGCTGGCCACACGCTTTGTGCTAATGTACCCCAAAATGGCAGAAAAAATGATCCTTGAAAATCCTATAGGGCTGGAAGATTATAAAACCTTTGTGCCGTATACACCCACAGATACGCTATATAAAAAAGAATTGGCAGCCACTTATCAAAGCTATCATAAATACCAGGAGAGTTATTACCCCGAATGGAAGCCGGCCTATGAACCGCTGGTGGCAGTACAGGCAGCCGCATTAAACGAACCTGGCTTTAAATATACTGCCTGGGCAAATGCTCTTACTTATCAAATGATCTATGAGCAGCCGGTATGCTATGAGTTTAGCCATATTAAAATACCTGTATTGTTGGTGATAGGACAGGCAGACCGTACTATTGTTGGCAAGGATAAACTGGGCGAAATGCAAAAGCAGCAACATGGCCGTTATGTGGAGTTGGGTAAACAAACAGCTAAGGTCATACCTGGTAGTAAACTGGTGCCGCTGGCGGGAGTAGGGCATATACCACATATACAATCGCCGGATGCCTTTAAAAAAGCGGTGCTTGATTTTTTGAAATGATGAGAGGAAGGGTACCGGCAGCAATGATGTTTTCATGAGGCTTATTGCTGCCGGTTGTTTTCATTGGTGATAATCGGGTGAGGCTGCAATGCAGTTATCCGGCAATTGCATACTCATTTATAGGGGCGGGGGTGGTTAGTTTTATTCTGTAAAAGACACTGCCGGGTTTTAGTTCTACTTCATAACCTTTCATTTTTAGCTCGGTTACTTTGCATATAGCGCTAAAGCGCGTGGTGAATACTTTAGGGTGTCCATTGTCATCTGCAAGGTATGTTTGGCCCAGTTTTTCGGCAAAGCAGGGCAGGTGCTGCAGCCTGGCCTGTTTCTGGTCCATTTCGCGGTGTAGTTGCTGCTTTACACCATGCTGCTGCAGGCTACTGTTTACAAACCTGCGCAGCCATTGCAATGATTCTGTATTGCGGCAGCTTTTTATCCAGCTGCTCACGCATGCATAAAATTGATTTGCTTCCATGATTATTTTATTATGCTGGTTTAAATTTTTATTGTGCTTTATTATTGTCATGAACCTTTTTGCATGATGAAGACTGGCATCTTGATTTTTGCAATAGTGTGTTATCCACCAATCGTTCACATTTAAGCAATTCATGTTATTTCTTAGTTTAAAATTTTTAATGCTGCATTTTTATTAGTTAACTTGTGTCGTGTTTTTTATTTTTTGTTTTGAACGCCCGATGTTTCTACATCGGGCTATTCTTTTTAAAAAACACGGTGCTCATTTTAATTGTGTTTCTTAATTTCTATTCATATCTCCGGCAAGCCTTCTACAAGCAATATTTTAAGTTGCTGAGTTTTGATTTTTGTTATACATTTGTTCAGAATTGTAGTATTTTCGTCCTGTTGTTTACACAAATGTACAATTTATGTACAAGTGTACAAAATTTTTTAAACGCATTTTATCAACATAAAAAACCCAATTATGGCACAGCTACATGAAGGCGAAGCATTGCAGAATGCGGCGAAAATGAGTAAACCGGGCATACATGGCCTGGCCGATCTTTTAGGAGTTCCACGCAGCACCCTCTATTATAATTTCCGTAAAGAGCGGCTGGATGATGAGATAAAAGAAAAAGCTGCACAGGCACTGGGTATTAGTATGGAGCAGCTTTTCGGAGGGCTGTACAATGATCCGACCGGCGAGAAGCATTTTTATAATAATGGCCGCCTTTCGGGTGATGACCTGCGGGCACGTAAGGCTTTTGGAGATATAAACAGCCAGCCCGAAGGCATAGCCGTAGTACCCATAATGGCCCAGGCCGGCTACAGCAAAAGTTATCTTGATCCTAAGTTTACAGAAGACCTGGAAATGATGGTAGTGCCGAATATGCCTTTCAGGGGAGAGCGCTACCGGGTATTTGAAGTAAGCGGCGATAGTATGGAACCTACCCTGAAAGAACATTTTCATGTAGTAGGCGAGCTGGTAGAACAGGCATTCTGGAACAGTACGGCACAGTTCTATATTTACGTTATAGTTACAGAAGACCGCATCATGGTAAAACGCCTTTTCCGTAAGGACAATAATAGTTTTGTGTGCATCAGCGATAACGAAGAGTTTTATCCGCAGTTCATCCTGCACAAAAAAGATATTAAAGAGCTGTGGCTGGTAAAAAGGAAAATAGATTGGGAGATGCCGCCTCCCAAGCGTTTTGAGATAACTGTCTAAAGATATTTGTTGGTTAGTAAGCAACACCGAAGCCCCGATACAAAAGGGGCTTTTTTATTTAGTTGCTGTCATTTAATTTTTATCATGCCTTGTTGGCTGCATTTACAATGAAATAGATGTTCAAAGCAAGGTATAGTAAAATAAATAGTGGTGCGGCAATACGGTCAAACCGTTTAGCTGATACTGTTTTATCTTTCCTTACCAGGTACAGGGAAAAAGTATTGGATATGATAATGCCCAAAATAAAGACAAGTGTAGTGCCGTGCAACGCATCGACCAGGGTAAATGTGCTGGATTCTGGCAGGGCAGAGTCTACAATGTATTTATTGCCCACTACCGCAAACAACGCACCTACGCTAAGGCTGAACCGTGAATCGAAGCTGCCTATATGTATGTAAAAGCACATGCACGCTATGAGGAAGGCAACGTACATACCCAGGAACATCTTCCAGAATAAGCCTGCCGCATCGCGTTTTATCTGCATCACTACCTTAAAATTGCTATACTCGGTGTGCGGAGTAGAGATACTTTTATCACCAAATGCCGTTTCATATTTTTTTGTGCCGGCGGTGATGCGCAGGCTGTCTATATCCCAGCCCCGCAGGGTATAGCGCGGATCAAAATGCTTACCCAGCGTGTCTACGACAAATACCAGTGCCTTTGAATCGAACTGGGAGTTCTCAATAGAAAATCGCAGCTTCTGCCTGTCGAAAGGGAAATTGGTTATTTTCCAGGAGTCTTTCATTACACAATCCAGTTTCATCAGCAGGTATACATCCCCTTCGCTCGTGTCTACGGTCGAAAATGATTTTGTAACGCTTTTTGCCTGAGGTATTTCCAGGTTTTGCAAAAAATCAAATTCCTTATTCTTGTACCTGAGCCATAGCCAGGCACTCAATGTATACTCACGCTGTTTAAAATCTATATCGTGAATGCTGGTGATGTATATGCCGGCCTTAACCGTATCCGGCACCTCAGCATCTGCAAATGCTCTTTGGCTGTTAACAACACTGCTGACCAGCAAGACCAGGAAGAATAAAACCTTTTTCAATTCTTATATTTTAAAACAACAAGATAAGTATAATAACTGCGTTAAATTTGCATCCGTATTTAAAATTCCACACTCAATGTCCTATTGCTCAGCCATAGAAACGATGACGGCAGACCGCAAGGCCTTACATAAGGAATACCATGATCATCATTATGGTTTCCCTATTCATGACGATAATGAGTTGTTTGGCAGGCTGATCCTTGAAATAAACCAGGCAGGGCTTAGTTGGGAAACCATTCTAAAAAAGCAGGATAGTTTTCGCAAGGCATATCATAATTTCAATATTAAGAAAGTGGCTGCCTATACCGATAAAGACCGGGAAAGGCTGATGAATGATGCCGGTATAATACGGAACCGCCTGAAAATAAATGCAGCTATTGAAAATGCAGCGGCCATATTACAACTTCAAAAAGAACATGGCTCATTTGAAAAATGGCTGCAGCTGCACCATCCCAAAAGCAAAGAGGAGTGGGTAAAGCTGTTTAAGAAAACATTTCGTTTTACCGGTGGTGAAATAGTGAATGAATTCCTGATGAGCATAGGGCACCTTCCCGGGGCACATGATGAGCAATGTAAAGTGTATAAGCGTGTGCTGAAAGAAAAGCCGTTGTGGAATACAAAACAACAGGCGGTAGCGTAATTAGCTTCATCATTTGAAATTGCTTTATCTCTTATAGCTCAAACGTTTAGCCTTAGTTAAAACAATTTTACTGGCATAGATTTTTGACGCTGTGTTGAAAAAGGAGCAACTATGGACGACAAGAATAACACGGGATACCAGGATAGGTCCCGTATAAATATGAACGAGGATTATGAAGTACAGTACTGGACGGGAAAACTGGGTATCACTAAAGAAGAATTGGCCCAGGCTGTAGAACTGGTAGGTACTTCGGCCGCAGCTGTTGAAGAGTATGTAAACAGCTACCATCGAAAAGCGTAGATAATAACCGGCATGTTTAGCCGGTTATTTTTATTTGCACTATACTTTTTCCTAATCAGCTGTTAACTATATCTAATTGTCCTGTTAAGGTTGCTGCTGTAGTTTATAGATTCAATCGCGGGGTTCAAATTTGTGTTTCCTAACAAAACACTACTTAAAGAACACCGCCATGAACATCTCAGAAGCCACCGCTATTGTCCAAAAACTACAAGTTTACCAGGGCCAGGTAATGAAGCCCCTTCACGCCAGGGTAAAAGATTTCCTTATTGTACCTGCCGGTCAGAAAGAATTCGACCTGATGTTTAAAGAAATAGCAGAGAAACACACTCCGCTGCAAAGTGCGCTGACGCCATTTAAAGACAATGTCACTGTTCTTGTGTGCTTTGACAATGAACAGAAAGGGCCGGCATATTGCTACTACGACTATTTTCTTTTTACCAACGATATTCATTAAAAGTTAGAAAGGCTTAAAGCAATCCTTCCAGTCCATACTTTGCCATGCTCCAGAATGCATCTAATGCTATGATGCGTGGTTTAAAGAAGGATATGAGGGCTGGCCAGTCTTCTGTGCGGTTAATATTGACACCGCTTATACTGGTGCCTATGCGGCTGGTTATCTTGCCATGTTCATCAGTTATCATTGGCTGCCATTGCCAGTCTTCTCCTGTAGCTTCGCGCAGTATAGGTTTTAGTTGCAGCAATTGTGCATAATGCAATTGCTGTATACCTGTATCTGCCTGCGACAGTACTATGGCTATGCTTGCCTGCCGGTTATCTGCGTCCATCCTGAAATGGACGCCTGTAATGCCTGTTTTATAATTGATCCAGTTGGTCTTTTCACCGTCGGCCGATAATACCGGCTGCATATATTGCCCGAATGTTGTCCAGAAAGCCTGTCGCTGTTTTGCCGCTTCTTGTTTAGTGTACATTGTTCTGGCTTAAAATTACTGTCATTCTCCTTTTTACCATTCGCCGAAATATTTTTTGTGACAAATGTTATTTTGTAAAATACTGATTATCAATAGTATACATTCTGTAGCGGCTTTTATTTATTAAAGTCTGCTTTACAAAAAGTAAAGTATACTTGTATTTTTGGAAAGTGTGCTTTACTTTTGTTTTGTAATTAACCGTCAACTGTCTAAACCGTAAATAATATGAGAGGTTTCAAAACAATGTATGACTATCGTGGTAAAGTAGCCGGCGGTATAGCAGCAGCAGTGTTTGCTGTGGTTACGCTGGTGCAAAAACTCACGCATTTCACACTGTTTAAAAAGCTGAATGCCGACCAGCATTATTATCTATGCCTTTGCATGGTTGCTATGTCCCTGTACACAATGGCTTTTAGCCGGGAGAAGAATGATGATGAAAGGGTAAAAGAAGTAAGGGCCCGCAGCCTGCAGATAACTTTTATGCTGTTCGCCGGTGTGTTACTGGCACTATCGTTCAACGGCATCATTTTCCCCGATCTCCAGTTTGACGGTACTGCTTTATTATTTCTCTCCGGCTTTTATGTAGTGTTCTACCTGGTTATCTTCCATATTGGCATTTATTTCGATAACGTATGGCAGTTTGGCGAAGAGCCGGGCATATGGCAAAACCTGAAGAAGAATAAATTGATGATCGTATTAATATGGATCGGTTCCTTAATACTGATAGAACTTATTTTCAAATTGTTTTAACCGCTGCATGAAGAATACGATAAAAGTAGAGCGGGCAAAGCTGAACATTACGCAGACAGACCTGGCAGATGCCGTGAAGGTGTCTAAGCAAACGATACATTCTGTAGAAACAGGGCGCTTTGTACCGAGTACTATACTGGCTATGAAAATAGCTGCTTTTTTCAAGGCGAAAGTGGAAGACATTTTTGAACTGGAAGACACGGACTAAATAGCACAGACATATTGGAATATCACAAGCGTTTTTTTTAGAGAAAAGCGTTGCAGGGAGGGATATGCCTGTAAGGTAAAATAAAATTATAGCAATAATATAATAGTATAACAAATTTTAAATACGATAAAAAATGAAAACAAAACTATGTATCCTGGTGGCAGTTTGTTTGATAGCTGCAACTGCTCATGCCCAAAACACTGCCGATGCAGTAAAGAGCAAACTACTGCTTACGCTTAAAAAAGAAGTAGTGCCTGCCAATCCTTCGGGCAGCAACCATACGCTTGGTATCTCCCAAATCGATGAACTTGGGGCAAGTTATCATTGCAGCAAAATACATCCGCTTAAGCAATTTGCTAAAGGTGGCGGGGTATATGTACTGACATTTGAACAGGTAAAAGATATCAATGTTATAGCGCAGGCATACATGCGTACGGGTTTGTGTAGTGCTGCAGATATTGATGCAGTGGCTACATTGGGTGGTGCCATACCAAATGATACGCTCTTCCCAAAGCAGTGGGGCCTGCACAACGACGGAAGCTTTTCTACCGTAGCAGCAAAAGCAGGCGCCGATATTGATATGCTGCATGCATGGGATGTAGAGCAGGGAGATAGCAATATTGTAGTAGCCGTACTGGACGCAGGCTGCAAGCTAAACCATACAGAGCTGCAGGGTCGTATATGGGTGAACAAAGCAGAGATTGCGGGTAACGGTATAGATGATGATAACAATGGTTATACAGACGATACCCTTGGCTGGAATGTGGCTTATGAAAATGCAAACCCTGCTGACGATCATGGCCACGGTACGCACGTTGCCGGTATTATAGGTGCTAATGCAAATAATACTACCGATATAGCCGGGGTAGACCAGCATTGCAAGCTGATGATCATAAAGAGCGCTGACAGTAATGGGTTTCTTGATTATAGCTGGTTTATAGAAGGTATCTATTACGCGGCAGATAATGGGGCGCGTATCATCAATATATCTGCTGGTGGTACGCTGAAGGCACAGGCATTTGAAGATGCTGTAAACTATGCGTTAGGCAAAGGTGTGACCATAGTAGCTGCGATGATGAATTTTGGCAGTTCGGTAAACTGTTACCCGGCAGCATACCCGGGCGTGATAGCTGTTGGTGCTACCGACCCGCAGGATGTACGCGCTACCTTCAGCAATTTCGGTAAGCACATTTCTGTATGTGCACCGGGGCATTATATCTATAGCCTGTCTCATAAATACGATAGCGCCTACGTGGTAATGAGCGGTACATCGCAGGCCACACCGCATGTAACAGGACTGGCATCCCTGCTGCTGGCGCAAAACCCTGCGCGCACTACTGCGCAACTGAAAACACTGATAGAAACCAATGCACAGGATATGGTAGGGGATAATAAAGATGTGCAAGGCTGGGACCAATACTATGGCTACGGACGCATTAATGCATACAGGGCGCTTACAAATGCAGTATCTGTAAAAGAGGTAAATAGGGTAAATGCCTGGAGAGTATATCCTAACCCGGCTACAGATAATATAATCATTGAAGATTGTGAAGGGGCCATGCTTAGCCTGTATGATATAACCGGCCGCCAATTATATACTGCAACGATAAATAGCGTAAACTATACATTGCCTTTGACTACTTATACAAAGGGCAACTACATACTGCAGTTACATAACGGCAGCAAATTGCAAACTATAAAGCTGCAGTTGCAATAACCGGAATAAGTATAGCGAAAGCCGTAAGTATACAATGCTTACGGCTTTTTTTGTTTGGAATAATTCACCGCGGAAAACATCCTGTTCACCGCTATGCCGCAGGATTATAAAGGTTTACCTCATAAATTTTTCAGGTGTATAAAACCATTCTACTTTTGTTATGTAATCAAGAGAACAAAACAAACAAGCAAGTATAGAATCGGGGCTGGGGATGTGAAGAAAAGAATAGTGATCATAGCATAATATCCCCAAAAGTTTAGGTGGTTTAGAGCGGAGGTTTCGTACCTCCGCTATTTTCTAAAAAAAGCAAAGCATACTATGACAAACAAATATAAGCATAACGGGAATGGTATCCTGGCAAAGCTGGATTATGATAGCGATTTCGCACAGGGGCAATATTTGCAGTCTGCTCTTTATCCTAAAGACGGGGCTTTCCGGGTGAGTTATTATGTTTTTCATGCAAAGTATAAGAAGGCGGAATTGATAGCAGCATCGTTTTGTCCCTATATGGCGAATGCAGCCCAGGCGTAAGTCTCGTATAAAAGATGTTGAACAAAAGCAACAAACAAAAAGAATAGTCGTTCAAACAAAACAAATAAGTGGTGTGTGTTAGGCAGGAAGCAGTAGCTTCCTGCTTTTTTGTGTTTCAAAGGTTTTTACCGCGGAATATATAAGTTTCACCGATTCACCTCAACAAGTTTATAGTTGACCTCTTAGATTTTATTACAGTAATGTGCCGGTGTACTTTTGGGTTGTTGATCATAACAGTCAAACAAACAACAAGTAGTATTCTCGGTTAGGTGGTAGAGCGGAGGTTTCGTACCTCCGCTATTTTTTTAATCCTTTTTATGATAAAGCCGGCATTGATTAGGAAACTGAAGCAACTGAATAAGAATAATGGCATCATTATACGTGTAGGCTACGGTTATAATTTTAATCCCGGTCAAATAACACAAAATGCAATTCATCCTGCAGATGGTGGTTTCCATGTCAGCTATTATACTGTAAGTGTTACTGAGAATAAAATAGAGCTAGTGGGTAAGTTATGTTGTTCATACCCATCTTTCATAGCTTAATGGTCTTGTTGTATGGAGATTGTTGAAAAGATGATATTCACCGAAGAAAATAAATATTCACCGCTTCACCGCATGAATAAAGGCTTTGGCCTCATATATTTTCCGGCTATTCATTACCTGTCTATTTTTGTTTGGTAATCAGGTATAGCGATCAGGGCATTGGAGGGATAAAGTAAATTATTAAGATTTTAGTGTGTCGAGAATTTCATTCTCGGTTAGGTGGTTAGAGCGGAGGTTTCGTACCTCCGCTATTTTTTTGTCGCTGCTATTTAATGAATTGTGCTACCGGATTTACCTATAAAAATTGAGCTTTTACCGCTTTGCCTCATGAAAATCTACATTCGCCTCATATATTTTTCTAAGCACATTGCTGTTGATATTTTTGAATTGTTGATCATTTCACAATTAAAACGAGGATCATGAGGAACAATAACAAAACAATAGTTGCACGTTCATACAATTCATTTGTGCACGCAATAAAGAATATAGTAGAAGGTATAAAGTATGGCATAAGCGGCAACACTCAGCCTAAGGCCATGCAGCCGGTGAAATTGTATGCGTATCAGGTTGTGGATAATAAAAGGAATTTGTGAGTAGCAAAAGCATATAAATAAGGGATAAGTTAAGTATTT
Source organism: Flavipsychrobacter sp. (assembly GCA_024508935.1). Lineage (GTDB taxonomy): Bacteria > Bacteroidota > Bacteroidia > Chitinophagales > Chitinophagaceae > Polluticoccus. The sequence goes on from JANINW010000093.1 coordinate 57,810, forward strand.
CAAGGTTAGGTGGTTAGAGCGGAGGTTTGTACCTCTGCTTTTTTATTGATAATTGAATAGTTAAACTGGTTATTAATCACTCATATATAACATGATACAAACTGGTATGTTTTTCGCTTTTTGAAAATTAAATTTATACCCGGATTGTATTATTGCACCGTACTTATTTGTTTAAAGCAAAATCAGGTAGTAATGGATAAAGCACCTACAAACAGTAATAAGACATTGCCCATACTGATAGCTATCGCAGGATGGTTTGCGCTAACAGCACAATTTTATCTTCTTCTCGATAACCGCACAGCCCCTGTTGGCGAAACAATACTGCGCTATTTTGGCTTCTTTACAATACTCACCAATCTGCTGGTAGCATTAAGCCTTTCATACCTTGTATTAGCACCTGATAGCCGGCCGGGGCGTTTTTTTGCTAAAGCAACTACACTTACGGCCATTACCGTTTATATTGTAGTGGTTGGCTTGGTGTACAATACCGTTCTTCGTTTTCTTTGGGCGCCGCAGGGACTGCAAAAACTGGTCGACGAATTCCTGCATAGCATTATACCGGTCCTGTTCCTGCTGTACTGGATAATCTATGTACCTAAGCGGCACTTGCAGTGGCGGCTGTTATGGGGATGGCTGGTTTATCCCCTGATATACTGTATATATACATTGCTACGAGGCACTGCATCTGGTTTTTATCCCTATCCTTTTATGAATGTTACCGAACTGGGTTACCCGGCTGTTTTGCGCAACTGTTTGTATGTTACTCTCCTGTTCCTCTTCTTTAGTGTGCTGTTTATAGGGTTGGGTAAGCTGGGCGCTAAAAAAGTGAAATACTGAGCAATAGCCTGGCCGACACTTATTTGTATGATCCATTAGCCCATATTATGCTGGGCTCCAGCCATTCCTTGTTTGCCTTGTATAGAAAGCCATGCTTCATGCCGGTATGCAGTAGTATTTCTTTATAGTGGGGAATATTGCACTTACTTGCCTCTTTAATGGAACTGCATGTTTCGGTATTATCGCTCGCCTCATATATAGAAAGAATATTGCCGCAAACATTCAGGCCGGGGTCTTCTGCCAGCATACTTTTATAGCAGCACCCAATAAATACATAATTTACATCGCTGTTATGCAGGATAGAAGACACCTGCATGGCTATATATCCGCCTTTGGAAGTGCCTACTACGGTAATGTTTGAAGGTGCAATGCCTGCTTTTATGAGGCTATCGGCCTGGTGAGCTATTTTCTTTGCATATTCTTTGCTGTCCGTTCCCTGTGACCTTATTTCGCTCAATACAGTAAATCCCCGCTTGCGGTAGGCGGCTAATACCTCGTTATATTCTACTCGTCCGTATTCCGGGTGTTTTTCGCCCAGCGGTTTTAGCTCCAGGAACATATTGTGCAGGAAGAAAACATACTTCTGTGCATCTGCCGCCTGGCAAGTGTATAGTAGTAGTATGGTAAGGAGCAGTTTTTTCATGGGTGGTATTTCCTTAAAATTACTTACTATAGATTTTAAATAAAAATGTGCAAGCTTAGTAGCAGATGCATTGCTCCAATAACCGGCGATAAGAAATGTGTCTTACATTTGAATCTCATGAAAAGAATAATAATAGTTGCTCTTCTTTGGCTGCTAGGTAGCAATAGTTATGCACAGCAGGAGGACACAGTTAAAGTGCTTGTATTGTCTCCCTATAAGGTAGTTGTAGACAAGGCTTGCGAGGCTGCATACAACGAGCTGGATAGAAAAATACAGGCAAACAGGCCACAATTGTATGCCGCAATGAAACATGAGCGCGACGATAACCCGGAGGACTTTAACGCACAACCCTGGTATGTAAAGCAAATGTATGAGAGCCAGCTGGCCTTGCTAAACAAACTGACATTGGCTAACCAGCTGTCATTTCTCTTCAGCGATTTTCTGAACTACCGTATGGGTAAGCCTCTGAAAATAAAACCACGGCTGGTAATAGTAACGTCCGCTACATCTGCCGGTAATACTGCAGCATATAAAAAAATAGCCGCCTCCAACGATTTTATTGTAAACATTCCCGCGATGCGGATATACAAAACAGCACAAGGTGCCACCATGGCAAAAGCTACTACTCAATTGTATAACTGCCATACCAATACAATTGTGCTGGAAAAAGAAACAGAAGGGAATACTGTAGCCCAGCCTTATGATATAGTGCGGTGCAATGACGGAGGTATAGATTGTGCTATGCTCAACGCGATTTATCCCAACTTTTTTGAATGCCTGAATATCATAGGCAAATCTGCAGGTAAAAGTATTGACCGCTAATAACGATGAGCAGCAGGTTGAAAGAAGTAGCCGGTGTTTTCCTGAAACTGGGCATAATAGGTTTTGGCGGGCCGGCAGTACATATTGCTATGATGGAAGAAGAGGTAGTGCGAAAGCGGCAATGGATGAGCCGCGAACACTTCCTGGACCTGGTAGGAGCTACTAATTTAATACCCGGACCCAATTCTACCGAAATGACGATGCACTGCGGGCATGAGCGGGCAGGGTGGAAAGGCTTGGTGATAGCAGGCGCATGTTTTATTCTTCCCGCAGTAATAATAACCGGGTTATTTGCATGGGCGTATGCCCGTTATGGCAGTTTGCCGGGAGTAGCCCCGTTTATATATGGTATTAAGCCGGCTATTATTGCGGTTGTAGCTTCAGTAATGATAACGCTTGGGCGCAAAGCCTGGAAGAGTGCCGCCCTTGGACTGCTGGGTATTGGTTGTATTATAGCCAGTTTTGCAGGCATAAATGAGATAGCTGTGTTGTTTGGTGCCGGATTTTTGTGGATGCTGCTTTACCTTTTGAAAAATAACCGTAATAAGAACCTGCAAGCGCTAAGCCCAATGCTGGCAGTACCGGTACCTGCTGCAAAACTGTTTTGGATATTCCTGAAAATAGGCGCTATTCTGTATGGCAGCGGCTATGTATTATTTGCTTTTTTAGACAGCGAATTGGTGAGCCGGGGTATACTCAGTCGTGGCCAGTTGACAGATGCTATAGCTGTAGGGCAGTTTACCCCCGGGCCGGTATTTTCGGCGGCTACTTTTATTGGTTACCAGGTAGGTGGCTTGCAGGGCGCTGTGGCCGCCACTGCAGGTATATTTTTGCCCTCATTCCTGTTTGTGGCTTTGCTGAACCCTCTCATACCCAGGCTGCGACGCTCGGCCGTAATGTCTGCGTTTTTAGATGCAGTAAACATGGCTTCTGTAGCTATTATGCTGGCAGTATGTGCCGGCATGGCCAAAGATGCTGTTACGGATTGGAAAACGCTGGTAATAGGCTTGGCAGGTTTTGCAGTGGCTTATTTCTTTAAAAAGATAAATACCGCATTGATCGTAATTGGTGGCGCTTTACTGGGCTATGGGCTTAGCTTTATATGATGCCGTATTGTGTACGGTCTTTAAGGAAAAGCGGAAAGTGCTGCCCTTGCCAGGTATGCTGTCTACCTGCATTTTGCCACCATGGTTCTCTATAAACTCTTTACAGAAGATTAGGCCAAGGCCTGTACCTTTTTCATTCATAGTACCGGCTGTGGTATAGCGTTTGTCCAGGTTAAAAAGATTTTTGCGTATGTCTTCTTTCATTCCCGTTCCATTGTCACTTACGCTTATCTCGGTCATGCCGTTGGCGTGCGCAATAGCTACCTTTACACGTGCATTGCCATCGTTATAGCTAAACTTCAGTGCGTTCCCAACCAGGTTGCGGAGTATAAACAATACCTGGTCATGATCACCTATGACCTGGGTGCCGAATGGCACATGGTTTTCCAGGCTTACATTCTTTTTTTGCGCAGCATCATGATAAAATTCTAAAACATGTGCTGCCATTTGGTGGATATCTAAAGGCACTTCATGTTTTACCATGCTGGATGACGAGGTAAAATAGTTTTGTGAAGACCAGGCCAGTAAGCTGTTTAATACTTCAGTAGATTTCTCCAGGCGCTCATTGAGTTCATGTATCACCAGCGTCTGTTCTTCTGGGGTGAGCTGGTCACTCTCCAGCAGGGTTAGGGAACCTTTAAGGCTATTGAGCGGGCTGCGAAGGTCATGGCCTATGATGGATAACATTTTGTCCCGCAGTTCGTTAGAGTTACGAAGCGTTTCTTTTCCCCGCAGGATGGTATTTTGGTATTCTCCCATATCGCGCAGCAAATTCCAATATAAGAAAGCGCATAGGAGGCAGGAATTGGTAACGGCAATAATATAAAGTACCTGGTGTAAGGCGGGTAGCGGGTAATATGGCGCGTGCGATTGCTGCCACAATTTAACGCCAAGGTATAATATGGTAATATTGCAGGCATGTATAATGCGGCCAAAGTTTTTCGGTACAAATAATACCATTGCTGCCAAAACCACGAAAAAGTAATTTTCTATACCCAAAGATGGTCCAAAACCAATGGAGCATTCTGTAAGCCATGCAAGCAGGCCTATAATGATAAGTGATCGTGATAAGGTAAGATGATGGGTTATATTAAGCACAAGAGCGGCCAGTAATAAGGCTGATAATGAGAGCAGATGCACTGTGAATAACAAGGAATCGAGTGTAAGGCTTATCGCCAGGGTGCTGAATACAATACCAACACCAAGGCCGGCATTCATAGCACGTAGCTGCACCATGCTCTTAAAACTCATATTGTCGGTGACACCGGCATTTAGGAGTTTCTTTAATAATCCTCTCATCATTATCTTACAAATATAAGGTTGAATGGCATTCGGAAGGGTGATACAAGGGCATTGCGGGGATTTATAAAAAAAACAGTACCGGGAAACCCTTGGATAAATAGGTTGCAAAAGCTGTTTTAATGCCCTATTTTGTTCTTATGAGGCAGCTACGACAAAATATATTGCTTTGCGGACTGTTACTAATAACCAATGTAACCACTGCACAGGTAGGCATAAAAATTTCCCAAATGCGGCCAAAGGGAGACATAGGGGAATATTTCAAAAAGAATGTGGCCTACGACATTTATTATTACATCAGTACTCTGAATGATCATTTACGGTCGAGGGTGGGTATTATGTACACCCAATCTACCAGCAGGTTGGATACCTTTAATATATATGCCGTAAAAGGTAATGGCAGCAGTGCACTAATATTGCCGGGATATGAGGTATACCATAAGCTGCGTATGACTGCGCTATATATAGATGAAGACCTGCGCATTATCAGGCGTAGGGGTTTTACCGTGTTTGCCGGCCTGGGACTAATGGTAGGTAAAGCCCATATGGAATACGACCAGGGATATGAAAGTATGGGTACGACCAGCAATGCAAAAGCTGACAATACGCTTTTCGGTCTTCGGTTTAATGTTTCACTCAACTACAAGATCAATAATCATTTTGAAGTTTTTGCAGCAGCTACACATAATGCGCTGACGGTAACAGACTGGAGTGCATCTTATGCAAATACCTGCTATGGGCTTGGGCTGAATTATACAATAAAAGACAAAACCGATAACAAAAACAAAACCGGAAAATGAAGCAACTATACTATGCAGGGTTTGTAATGGTTGTGATGCTATTGGCAAATTGCACCAAAGTTGAAAAAGACGTTCATGATTATTTCCCGGTAGTGAAGACCGTAAGTGCACAGGTTGTGGCAGACGGGAGTGTAGAGATAACAGGGGAAATAGTGTCGAGCGGCAATACAGATGTTTATTATGTAGGTTTCTGTGCCGATACTGTACCAAACCCGCGAATGACGGCTAACCAGCGCCAGTCTGCCGGGCTGGATGGTAAACGTTTTACATATACTTATGAAGGTTTGGATGCCACAAAGAAATATTATTTCAGGGCATGGGCTACCAACAAGGAAGGCTATGCCATTGGGGGCGATGTGGAGGTGGATAGTGTTTTTCTGCCTTCAGATCCGGTACCATGTAACTTGAATATTAATTCAATTTCTGTCAATGCAACAACAGAGGTGTACACAAATATCAGTTCCCTGGTACAGTCGGGTGGGGTATGGATAGCAACAGCAACCAGTAATAACCATAAGTTGGAAGTACGTTTTGCTGCAAAGCCCTTAAGTGGTAAATACATCATTACGAAGGCCATTCCAGGTGATAGATATATGAATATATTCCTGGATAATGTGGCTGTGAATGGTGGCGCTGATGTATATGTGCGCCAGCTAACAGGCGGTAAATTAAAAATAAGCCTGTGCAGTGCATTTGTATCTTCAGGCGGTGCAACAAACGATGTGCTGAAGACTGCTTTTGTTACACAATAAATAGCATACTGCAATAAGTAAAGAAAACTACGGGTTTTCCACAGTTTTATCTGCTAATTTATGTTTATCGGTTTTGTCAAGGTACCTTTGTACCAACCACCTGACGTATTTATTGTTTGAAGGGCATCTTACACTTACATAACCTGCCTGTGTTTAAATACTGTTGATTTCTTTTAACTGTAAGTAAAACCACAGGCGATGTTTATTTTCGTTGGATATATTACTCATGGCGACAAGCGCTATGAGGTAAAGATTGAGCCTAAGTGTCCTGACACGGGGGCATATGGCCTTATGATAAATGATCAGCCTTCGCGCATGGAAATGAAGAATGGAAGCTGGCAGGTAGATGGAGTTGAGGATGACCTGTGCCGGCGTATTGCCGCATACCTTCCTGATTGATAAGGCTATTCCACCATACTTATCCAGCGCTGTACATGGTCTGCAAGTCCTTTTCTTTTATTCTCCAGGTCCTGCATATCATCTATGTTTATAATGCCGCGGCCGTCTTTATAAGTAGTATGAAATAATTTTTCCGGGTCGGGTACTTTGGCACCAGTAGGAAATACGAGCAGGATATTCCCGCGGTGCAGGTTTATTACCACTATATCACGTTTATATTCTTTGGGGTCAAAAGGTTTCATTGGCCCGGTGTAATAAAACGAAGGTGAATTCCATTTTATTTGTTCTGCTATTTCTTTGTGGGCACTCAATATTATTTGTCTTGCAGCCTCAATAATAGCAGCTGCCGGAGCCGGCAGTGTATTTATATGTTCGGTTACCTGCTGGGTATCAGGTATAAGTTTCCTCATCTTTGCCATACATCAAGATAAATAAATACTATGGGTTTTTGAGAAAAAAGTTTAGTGTATAGATTCTAATAATAGTGGCTAGCCCAGTTATGATGCGCGGCTGATGCAAATCATGTTTACTATTGATGGACGTTCTTTTTAAGGGGTGTTAGGGTGTTTAAGTTTGCAATGTTATAATTTCTAAACACCGGGCTCATGAATATGCCATTTACAGCCGATGAATTTATGGAGGTTTTTAAAACCTATAATATATCTGTATGGCCGTTCCAGTTATTCATGAATGTATTGGCAATTGCAGCTGTTTTCTTTGCTTACAGGCAGTCCGCACATTCCAATAAAATAGTAATCGGTATACTGGCCTTTTTTTGGGTATGGATGGGGCTGGTATATCACATAGGTTTTTTGTCAGCAATTAATAAAGCAGCATTTGGGTTTGGTGCAGCCTTCGTATTGCAAGGTATATTACTTGTGTACTATGGATTTTCAGGAAACGGCATCCAGTTTCGATTACGAAGTGATATATACGGAGTAACAGGTGGGTTGTTGATGTTATATGCGGTTGTTATTTACCCGATGCTGGGCTTTTTGCTAGGCCATGTATATCCTGCAACACCTACTTTCGGTTTACCATGTCCTACAACCATATTTACATTAGGTATGTTGCTATGGGCAGATAGAAAATTACCCTTCGGTGTTTTTATAGTGCCACTGCTTTGGAGTATTATCGGATTTTCCGCAGCACTGCAAATGGGCATACGAGAAGATATAGGATTATTAGTAGCCGGCCTGGCCTATTTAGTGCTATGGCTGACACGTGAGAAGACAAATAACCTGCGTCCTGCCGCTAACTGATTTATGATGCGTATTCTAACTATTAATAACCATTTTAAAAGTTAACACTATGAGTTTAATTAAAAGAAATTCAGGTCTGTACGATCCATGGAAAGACTTTTTCGATACTGAAAGTTTCTTCCCTTCATTAAGGAATAGCGCGCGCAGCAATATGCCGGCCGTAAATGTGTCTGAAGACGACAAAAACTATTATGTAGATGTGATCAGCCCGGGATTTAAGAAAGATGATTTTTATGTGAACGTGGATGATGATATGCTTACTATCAGTGCCGAATCAAGCAGCGAAAGCAGTGAAGAGGATAAAGACAAACAATACAGCCGCAGGGAGTATAGCTATAATTCATTCACGCGTAGTTTTCAGCTGCCCGATAATGCCAAGGATGATGCAATAACCGCAGCGTATACCGATGGTGTTTTAAAACTAAACATTCCTAAAACAACCCAACAAACCAAAGCAACCAAGGAAATCAAAGTAGATTGACATATGTAAATGACGCAAATTTCAGACAAGCAAAAAAAAGCCGGGTTGCCGGCTTTTTTTATTCCTGTTCATTGAAATCCAGTTCGTTGGCATAATCGCTACCATTGTTTTTAATACTACCTTGCCGATAGGCGTTGCCTGCTAAATGCATAGAACCCTGCCCATAATTGGACCCCGCCTGGGTAGTACTACCTGTCCTGTTGTCTTCGCCGCGAGCTATTGGGCTATCGGTAGCAGTATATGAATCTACGGCTGATTTATAACTAACGTCTTCTCCCGGTAATCCTGTATTTTCCCCGTATCTGGCTATTATTCTTTTCCCTTGTACAGGATACCCGAATAAAGGCGCAAGCAGGCAGAAATTGAATAGTGCTGCCGCAAGAACAATGGTGCCAATGGCAGCTATTGCGAGATTTGCCGGGTAAGAGGGATATGAATAACCCCAGGCCAGCAGAGCAAACCCCAGGCAGCCACGTACAATTTGCCCGGTTGTGCTTACCATAAACCTGATGATATCTTTCATGGCCTTATTTTTTCTAAAAACGGAAAATAATATGCCATCAATGCATAATTAATTAAATAACAGCGCTTGTTGTGCCGAAGGATTTATATTAGTTTCAATGTTCTAATACCCTTATAATGAACAAAAATGTAAATACGCTTCTAAATATTGTTATAGGAATAGCATCACTGGCAGTTATCTACCTGCTTATTTTTGAAAGTGCAAAAACCAAAGCCTTTGGCTGGAGCATAGCACTGTTTTTCCTTGCTTTGGCTATAAGAACAATGTACAATCGCAGGAAAGGTTAATACTTATAACCATAATTCAGCATCCCCGTATACCGGATGCCCTACGCAGGTGAGCACCAAACCTTTTTGCAGGTCATTGTCGGTTAATACTTCATTATAGGCATGCCATATTTTGCCTTTGGTACAGGTAGCTACACAACTGCCGCAACTTCCTGTTTCGCAGCTATATGGCAGGACAATCCCTTCCTTTTTGGCAGATTTTAAGATCGAATTGGGATAGTGTACCGGCAATGTAAACACTGTTTCGCCCTTGTGTATGATTACGGTATGTGTTTCTTTATCAGGCGGTGTGGGCAGCAGCCGGGGCAATGTGTCAATAACAAAGTTTTCCTTTTTAATGTTATCCGCTTCAACACCTGTCTCCTTGAGCGTATAGGTGCAAAGCCGCATATAGTTTTCCGGTCCGCATATGTAGAATAGGGTGTGGTTATTATCAGTGTTATATTGCCACAGATATTGAAATATAAGTTCTCTGTGCAGCCTGGCTTTGACTAATGAATGGGTGTCGCTGAAGAGTAATTCTATGTAGAATTGTGATGGGGATTTTTGCTGAATATCCTGTAATTCCCGCAGGAATATGCCCGTATCTTTGGACGAATTACTATATACCAGCACCACTTTCATAGCAGGATGTCTATGCAATGCTGTTTTTATCAGTGAATATACCGGTGTTATTCCGCTGCCTGCGGCAAAGAAGAATACGCAATTATAACGCGCTATGTTTTCCGGCAAAACAAAAAAGCCGCCAGCGCCGGTGCTTAAAATTTCATCGCCCGGTAGTGCATCGTCTACCAGGTAGCGACTGAAAAGGCCATTAGGTACTCTCTTTACACCAATTGATAAGGGTTCTTTTAATTCGGGTGATGATGTGATGGAATAAGACCGCCTGTATTCTTTATTGTGATGAAATCTTACCAATGTCAGGTATTGCCCGGCCCTGTAATTTATACCATGCCCGTCTTCAAAAACAATAGTTTTAAAACCAGGAACCTCTTCTCTTATTGTTTTGATGCGTAAGTTTAGATAAATGCCATTTGCCGCGTCCATGAATCAGGTTTTAAGAACAACTGTGCAATCAAAAATATAACAAAAATCCCCTGCACATGCAGGGGAACTGAACTAAGAATATTCATTGGTAGTTTATTGTACAATAAATGACCGTGATACTTCTTGGCCTTCAAATTGCAGTTTTAATATATAGTTACCTGCGGGCAGTTGGTTTGCTGGCAAATTATATTGATAACTCCCTGCTACTATGCCTTCCCATTGGAGCATAAGCATACCTTGCTGGTTATAGATACCTGCTGCCAGTGACACAGGTTCGTCGAATGCGGCTGATATGGTGATGTTATTAGTTTGGCGCGCAGGATTTGGGTAGATATTTAAGCCTATATTATTTTTCACAGTATTTACCTGCAGCATGTAATCATTAAAACGGTATAGCGTGCCCACGTCACTGCTATTGAATGCATACATGAGAAGGTCGCCGTTGTATTCTATAAAATTGCGTGCCGTGTATACCGGATCCCACTGATAGCTGGCAGAGCGGGCTTTTGATGTCTTATCGCAATAGCTGAGTAATGAATTGTGCTTATCAGGGCGGCCATTAAAGTATATATGCTGCTTGTAAAGGATGAAATCTGCCGTACCTGTAGCTATACGGTTGACTGTATCAGTAATACTAACCGTTTTGGTGATAGTATCATAACGGGTAATTACAAATAGTTCTGCACCATCCCATGTTTTCGATTGCATATAAATATAATTGTCAATCGCCGCCATCGGGTGTTTACCATTAGGTACAGTATAAGTAGTTCCAGGTTTGGCATCCGTAAGTTGCACAGGAGGGTTTATTCCATCATACACAAAAAGGTCGTTCTTCTCTTTGCCGAATTTTGATTGCCCGGCCATGAAATAAAGTTTATTATTCAGGATGGTAAAACCGGCTGTGCGTGCGGCGTTCCTTGTTGTATCGTTCTGCAGGTTCGTAAGTTGCGTGATGTTTTTAGTTGCCGGGTCGTATTCATAAATTTCATAGCCTTTCATAAGGTCATAAGCTACGAAGCATATTTTATTATTGTAGGCAATGAGCTGGCCTATGTCTGACGGAGCAATGCAGTCGGGGAAGTTGGTAACAGCAACTGTGGTATCAAGTACAGGATCATACTCTATTATTTGCCAGCTATACCCCGGTTTTATCACATTATTTGTATAGTAAAGCTTGTGGTTAATTGCTGTATAGTCACCGGGTAGGGCATTGGGAGACCATGGATAGCTGCTCTTTATATAGCTTACTTGTCCGCTGCTGCCATACCTGGCCACTTTGTAAGCCGTATCGTAGAGGGAAAAATAAATAGCTGTATCCAATACGCAAAGTTCGGACCGTATATAGCTTTTAAAGCCTGGTACAGAATCAATAGTCGTTCCGTCTGTAAACCATAGCCCGTTGTTTATGCTAGTATGCGGGCCCCCGGCAAAATAAATTTTGTTTTGGAAGGGTACCGGGGAAGAAAAAGTTACAGGTTTTCCCTGGTAATATAATTTCGTAAATCCTTGTGCACCTGCCGCGGTATATGCCAGGGAGAGGATGGCGAATAGAAAGTATTTCATAGAGTTCGCGGTTATACATTAAAATTAAAAGCCTTTTTTGAAAATGTATACACATTCTATATTTCAAACATTATTCTGACAAAAGCCTTTTAAGGCTGTATTTTTGAATATCACTATTGTCATGCCAGCTAAAGAAATAAAAGATTACTACCGTATACTGGGTGTAGCCCCCGCTGCTAATATACAGGATGTGAAAAAAGCTTATCGTGCGCTGGTGTTTAAATATCACCCGGACACAAGTGATAAAGGCGATTTTGCGAAGGAAAGGTTTCATGATGTGCAGGAAGCTTACGAAATATTGAGCGATGCACAGCGGCGGCGGCGGTACGATGAAGAACGCTGGCTGAGCGGCATGAGCCGGCGTGCAGAAGAGCAGGTAGCCATAACCCCTGCATGGATATTGGCAGAAGCACAGCGCCTGGGCAGGCATATGATGGTGGTAGATGCTTATCGCATGGACCATGCTGCCCTGCGGGATTATGTATTTCTTTTGCTGAGTAAAGCACATATAGCTGTATTGCAGCAGGAAGGCGATGAACATATCAACCGGCAGGTAATACAGCAGTTGCTGGCGGCAGTACGCAGTATTAAGTTCAGCTATCTTGAACAAATTGCCGTATTACTGCAAACGGTAGCCGGTGCCGATGCAGACCTTGTGGCAGATATACAATACCGTGTGGACGAGCGCCGCAGGCAGGCGGCCTGGGAGCGGTTTATGCCGCTGGTAGCCATAGGCATAGCTTTGTTGCTTACCGCTATTATGTTTTTCTGGGGCCGGCGCTAAGGTTATACACCTTGCGTGGGTATCTTTTTTTGTCTCCGGGGCTTACGTTCATTTATTTTACCCTTATGCATGTACCGGCCTCGCACGAGGATGTTTTTGTGAGAGAAATGCTCATTCACGGGCGGCCAGAACGCGCTGCCAGGGCCGCTTTCCCGTATATGCTCAAAGAATACATTCCCGATGCCGTCATTTATATGATGGAAAACCCCGAAATAACCCGCCGTATCGATGCCGGCTTCCTGTATATGTACAGGGACTATGCCGGCGATATAGAAATACCTAAAGTAGCGCCCATAACGGATGAGGACAGGATAGGCATACTTAAACGAATAACCAGCCGTATGCGTAAGCGCCCCCAGTATATACGCGACGGCCATTGCCTGGCACAGATCATGGTACCTTATACCGAAGATGAAATAACTGCGGCAGAAAGTATGCTGGATAAACTGCTGCAGATGGATAATGCCATAGCATTCTGAGTATAGAAAAAGTTTCATCTTCATTCATTCTATTTTCCAGGAGATAGTTCTTGCTGTAACAATGGGGCAGTTGAAAGCCTTTGCCGGAAAGGGTTTGGTGTATTTCAGGCTTTTTTGTATGGGTTATATTTCAAATTATCCTGTATGTAAACAGGTTGTTATCGGCATATTAAGACCCTGTTAAGCAGCCCGAAAAATTACGCAGGAAAAAAACGAGCATAGATATTTGCACTATCAAAACAACAAACAAACAACACTACACCGGACCTAACACACCCGGCTTCAAAACAAAACAAAAAATAAACACACCACGATGACTGTAAAATCTGCTATTGCCGTACTGTTTCCAGGAGTAAGAACTACCGATGTTGTAAATGCCTCTATAGAACATGAAGTTCACGTTCTGATGAAGGAACCATACAATCCCCGCAAAGACTATTCAATATTTACCAAGCCTGCAAGGCGCGAAGTGGTAAAGGAAGGTATCAATTTATTATTCGTATTCTCTGATGGCAGTTCTGTACTGGCTAAAGATGAAGATACTATGGAAGAAGCCCTTGGCCGCATGAGCTCCATGGGTGTATATGCCTACTAAAACACTGTTGTGTTTGATTCTGTAAGCGCAGGACGTTCTCGTCCTGCGCTTTTTATATCCTGGTATCTATAAAGTATTCCCGTTTCCATGTTTCTTTTTTCCGTTTCGCTGGTAGGGGTTTTATTATATAGATAAATTGTATTCAATTTGCTGAAAATTCAGTGCAATGCGTTTGCCTTATACGCTTTTAATACTTTTTACATTCGCCATCAACGCATCGGCCCAGGTACGTTTTTCCAGCCTGGATGAATTATTGCGGTATGCTGATAAAAATGCCCCTGCCGCAAAACAGGCTGTATTACAGCCCCGTATAGCAAAACAAGATATGAATGTCCAGGCCTCGGGTTTATATCCTAAAGTAAATGCTTTTGCCAGTGGCGATTATTATCCTATTATACCTACGCAGGTAATACCGGCTGAAGTATTAGGCGGTAAGCCCGGTACGTATTTAAAAGCCCAGTTTGGTTTACCCTATGTGTTTGTGGCCGGTGCAGAATTGAGTATTCCGGTAGTGAACCTGGAAAAATGGACGCAGGTAGCCAAAGCCAGGACATTATACCACCAAAACGAATGGACCAGCAAAGCCACACTGGAGCAGTTTCACCAGCAGTTGATGCAAAGCTACTACCAGGCGCTGGTAACTAAAGAGGTGCTGAAACTGAATGACGAGAATGTGGGTACAAGCAATGAACTGCTGCGCATAATGGATGAGCGCAACAAGCAGGGCGTTGTTAATCCTTCTGATTATAACCGTAGCCGCAACCTGCAGCTCGATGTACAATCATCCGGTATCGGGTACACCCGCTCATTAGAGCAAAGCATTAATAATCTTAATGCATTACTGGCTGTAGACAACGATAGTATAGTACTGGATGAAACACTTTCCGGTTTTGACTGGCCATTGCTGCAAACTGCGGCTGATGCAGCTAACCGTGCAGGCTGGCATGAAGCCGACCTGAAATTGCATACAGCCGAGCTATCATTAAGCGAAAGCCGTAAAAGCGGCTTGCCACGCCTGGCGCTAAACAGCCGGTATACCTACAATATGCAAACAAAGTTTGAAACAGGTTCAAATAATGTAGAATTCAATTCCGCCAATATAGGGCTACGCCTGGATGTACCATTGTTCCAGGGTTTATATTATCGCTCCCTGATAAATAAGAATAAGCTGCAATTGCAATCTGCAAAACTGGAGCAACAGCGTACCCGTGCATCGCTCACCCAGCAGCAGCAGGATTGGTTTACCCAATACACAGCCGCCTATAGCAAGCAGGCAGTGCTGGAACAAAAAGTAAAAACGGCATCGGACAACCTCCGTATTGCCAAACTGAATATACAGGAAGGCGTGATGGAGTTTGATGAGTTCAATAATATATTTATAGAGTACAATAAAGCCCGCATGGAATATTTGCAAAACCTTGCCGATGGCGTTTTATATTATCTGTTAAGCACACAAAAATTCTAAAGAAATGAAGCGACAGCTTTATTGGTTACTGTTAGCTTTTGCGGCTACCGGCTGCAAGCAAAAAGAAAAGGAAATTCACCCGGAAATGAAACAAATGACCGCTGCCGTATACGCTTCCGGTTCTTTGTTGCCGGAAGAAGAATATAAAGTAGTGAGCAGTGTAGATGGCTACCTGGCGCAAGCCCTGGTAAAGGAAGGTGATACCGTAAAAAAAGGCCAGCTGCTATTTGAACTAAGCAGTGAAGTACGTAATGCGCAGACGCAGGGTGCCGAAGCTGTAGTAAGCCGTACTATCCCTACGGTAGCAGAAAATGCGCCTGTATTTCGTGAACTGCAGGGACGAATGGAAGTAGCACGTATCAGGCTGCAGCAGGATAGCTTACAATATGTACGTTATAAAAACCTGTACGAGCAAAATGCCGTTTCAAAAAGCAATTATGAGAAATATTATCTCCAGTATCAAAGTTCATTAAAGGATTATCAAAACCTGAGGCAGCAAATGGAAGGGCAGCGGCTGTCCGGCCAACTGCAATTGCAGCAGGCGCGCAACCAGCTTACAGTAGCTGCTGCGCAAACAGATGTGGGTAAGCTGAAAAGCTATGTAAATGGGGTAGTGTATGATGTTTATAAAAAGGAGGGAGATCTTATCAATCCTAACCAACCAATAGCCTTAATAGGTGCAGGGGATATGTATGCCAGGCTGCTGGTAGATGAAGATGACCTGGACAAGGTATTGGAAGGGCAAAAAGTACTGATAACCATGGATGCTTTTCCTGATAAAGTATTTAATGCACGCGTGAGTAAAATATATCCGTTGTTAAGCAAGGTGGAGCAATCCTTTAGGGTAGATGCAGTACTGGAAAGCACCGTACCGGTGGGCATGTATGGACTGAACCTGGAAGCGAATATAGTAGTAGCTGATAAACAGCAGGTATTGGCTATTCCCAAAGCAGCACTGCTGAAAGGCGATAGTGTGCTGGTGAAAGAGAATAATAAAAAGCAAAAAGTAAAGATCAGGAAAGGGGTTGAAGATGAGAACTGGGTAGAAGTACGCGGTGGCCTGTCCCAGTCATCAACCATAATCATAGAGCAATGAACTGGAAATTAGCATTCAATATCGCTGTTACACACCTGGTCTCCAAACGCAGGCAAAGCATTATTGCTATGCTTGGGGTTACATTCGGTATTTCCATGTTCATTATCATGATCAGTTTCATGACAGGTGTGAACCAGTTTACGGAAGATATGGCTATGGACAATACGCCCCATGTGCGTATATACAAACCCATAGAACTGGAAGATAAAAAGATCATATCGATCGATAACCCCGAAAAAGGAAATGACTGGCATGTGCTGCTGCATCAACGACCAAAGAATGAATTGCCTAAAATAAAGAATGGCATGATGCTGATGCAGCAGATAGAATCTATGCCGGAAGTGCTGGGTGTTGCCCCGCAGATATCATCGCAGGTATTTTTTAATAACGGCCCGGTGCAGATACCCGGTACTATAAATGGTATAGACGTAAAGAAGCAGAAGGAATTGTTTGCCCTGGATAAGAAAATGGACTATGGTGACCTGGATGACCTGCTGAAGGGTGGCGATGTAATAATAATAGGCAAAGGCCTGGCCAAGAAAACCAATGTAACGCTCGGCGACCGCGTAAGCGTAACAACGCCCGAAGGCAATAACTTGACCTTAAAAATAGTCGGGATATTTTCTTACGGTATCGTTTCTATGGACGAAAGCCGGTGTTATGCAACGCTGGCTACTGTACAAAAGATATTAGGGAAAGACCCTTCCTACGTAACAGACCTGAACATCAAGCTTAAAGATATAGACGGTGCACGTGCTTTTGCTGCCAACTTAGCCAATCAATTACCGGAAGCGCATGTGGAAGATTGGGAAACGGCCAATGCATCCCTGCTGGCTGGTACGGCCATTCGCAATATCATGACCTTTGTGGTTTGTGCTACACTGTTGGTGGTAGCGGGTTTTGGTATTTACAATATCATGAACATGAATATTGTAAATAAAATGAAAGATATAGCCATATTGAAAGCTACGGGTTTCCAGGGGAATGATATTACGGGTATTTTCCTGCTCCAATCATTAATGATAGGCGTAGCAGGTGCATTGCTTGGCCTGGTAATCGGTTTTTTCATCAGTTACCTGTTATCCATCACGCCATTCCCGGCAGGTGAGTTTTTCCGTATCAAAACGTTCCCGGTAAACTTCAATCCTATGCATTACCTCACGGGAGTAATGTTCGGGTTCCTGACTACGCTGTTTGCAGGATATTTTCCATCCAAACGGGCGTCTAAAATAGACCCGGTTTCGATAATACGGGGATAAGCGTGTTATTATAGCAATGTATACTATTAACGATTTGAAAAGATGACTATTTTAAAAGCTGACGGAATAGTAAAGTACTTTACAGAGCCTGAGAAATTTAAGGTGCTGAAAGGGGTAAGCTTTGAAGTAGCTAAGGGCGAGTTCCTGTCTATAATAGGTAAATCGGGTTGTGGCAAAAGTACATTGCTGTACATACTCTCTACCATGGATACTGATTATGAAGGAAACCTGGAGATAAAAGGTGAAAACCTGAGAGGCAAAACGCAAAATGAGCTGGCGGCATTCAGAGGAGAAAACCTGGGGTTTGTATTCCAGTTTCATTACCTATTGCCTGAGTTTACTGCCTTGCAGAATGTGATGATGCCCGCCATGAAGCTGGGCAAATACAGCAATGAAGAGATAGAGCATCGTGCCATAGAGAAACTTAAACTGGTAGGTATGGATGAGTATGCCCGTAAGCATGCTTCCAAATTATCGGGCGGACAGCAGCAGCGGGTGGCTATAGCCAGGGCTTTGGTCAACGACCCGGCTATAATCATGGGCGACGAACCTACCGGTAACCTTGATAAAGCAAATTCAATAAAAGTATTTGACATACTGAGCCAGCTGGCGCACGATAATAACCAAACTATTATTACCGTTACACACGATCCTGATTTTGCGAATGGCAGTGACCGTATTATTGAAATGGAGGATGGAAACATAATAGGTACCCATTTTCCTAAACAAGGTGCGAAGCAGCTCTGATAACCTTATGCAAAAAGAAAGGCCACATATAATAGCCAGGGACAGCCCGCAGGGCCGTTTAAAGCAGATGCAGTCCGGAACGCTGCCGTATCTCATTATTATAGGGTTTGCGGTATGCTCTACCATTGCACGCTTTTATATGGTGCCTGAATGGACTACTACGTTTCAGCTGCAGATGTTTTTTGTCCAGGCATTTGTTCTATCGTGTGTATGGACCTACGTTAAGGACCTTAACCGGCGGCTTGAAAAAACACTCCCCTTCGAAAATGGCGCTGTAAAAAGAATGGCCGTACAGATAGGGCTAACCTTTGCCGGCGTGACACCTGTTATGGGGATAATAGTATATGTATTAAGGCCCAGGCTGCCCCATTATTTTAATACCCAGTTTTTCGCACTTACTATCATTTTGTTTGCTGCCATCATATTCCTGTTCAACTTTGTGTTCTATGCATTTTATTTCTTTACCAACTGGCAACGGTCTGTTGAGGAAAAAGCGAGCCTGGAAATACAGGCAGCAGAACTGGAAAAGGAAAAATTCAATTTACAGTACCACCAGTTGAAGAACCAGGTAAACCCACATTATCTTTTCAATACGCTTACTTCCCTTGATGGGCTTATTCATACCAATCCCGACCTGGCTTCGGACTTTGTACGGCATATGGCTAAAGTATACCGCTATGTGCTGCAGCATAAAGAAAATGAAGTAGTAAGTCTTGATGAAGAGCTGGAATTCATACGGCATTATATCAATCTGCTGCATATACGCTATGGTCAGGGCTTAAATATTCATTATACTATTTCTGATACAGCCAAGGAACGGGGAATAGTAATGGTAACATTGCAGATGCTGATAGATAATGCAGTGAAGCACAATATTGTACAAGCTTCCACACCACTTAAAGTGATCATCTGGGACGAGGGTGATTATCTTATTGTGCATAACAATAAACAACTGCGTACGCAAATAGAAACATCCAACGGGCAGGGTATCGTTCAGCTGAAACAGTTATATGCTTTTTTATCCGATAAGCCGATCCTGATAGAAGACAATAAAGAGCATTACACCATTAAAATACCTTTATTGTAATTTTAGATGTATGAAGATATTAGTACTGGAAGATGAACCACTGGTGGCCGAAAGCCTGATGAAACTGGTACGCGACATAGAACCGGATGCCAACCTGGTAGGGCCTATCGCCAGTGTAAAGGAAGCAAAAAATTTATTAGAGCAGGAAACGCCTGACCTTATAATATCTGATATTCAATTGGCAGACGGCATCAGCCTCGATGTATTTACCCGTCATAAGATACAGTGCCCGATCATCTTTACTACTGCCTTCAATGAATATGCTATCAGGGCCTTTAAAGTGAATAGTATAGATTACCTGCTAAAGCCTATTGATAAAAAAGAACTGAAAACAGCCTTTGAAAAGTTTCATTTGCTGCAATCTAAATACGGAAATGAAGCTTATTTGCAGCAGATAAGCGAACTGTTCAGCGATTTTAAAAGCAGTAAAAAATATAAAGAGCGTTTTACAGCGCATTATGGGCGGAATATCCTGCTTATTCATACCGATGATATAGCCTGCTTTACCAAAGAGGAGGTAATATACCTGGTACACAAAGAAGGTAAAAAGTTTATTACCGATTTCCGCTCGCTCGACGAAATAGAGGAATTGCTGAACCCCGATCAGTTTTTTCGTGCTAACCGGCAGTATATTGTTTCGTTGCCGTATATACAATCTATGCGCGGCGATGAGACCGGAAAAATAATTGTAAAGCTGAAACTACCTACTGAAACTGAAATTGTGATCAGCAAAGAAAAAGCAGCCCAGTTCAGAAAATGGGTAGAAGGCTAATAGCTTTATTAGACCTTTATTTGTTTCTATAGCCATCTGTTTTATTTTAGAGTCTATGAGATTTACTTTAGCTTTTGCAATATTATGCATAGCAATATCATCAAAAGCACAGGATAACCTAATTAATTTTTCAATTCAATAAACCTACACAGGAAAGGATATTATTTCTGGTAGAAATCTACGAGCCTTGAAATACGATCTCGGTGATTACAGAATAATAACTTATGCAAAAAGCAATGATAATAAACGGCTTTACCTGCATATCCGAGAGGCCGCTGATGGTCATTATAAAAAAGAAAATTATTTCGTTTATTTCGATGTGGAAAAAGGTAAGGCTATATCACAGATAGAGTTGCGTGGTGGTGGTTCGTCTTTCTGGATATACGAACATTATATTACCCGGGATATTGGTAATACCCGGGATGTGCATGATCCCTACACTGGCAGTCGTATGTGGTATACAAATGGCTATTTAGCCTTTGTTGATACTGCTAAAGATTTATGCGTAACCCAGGATGGTGTTTGTTTTAATATGCTTACTGGTAAGAAATTATGGTCACATAAAATTGGGGTGAAGTATGACTGGGCCAGCAAAATATATCAGCCCGATACAGGGGTGTTGATGACCATAACCGACGGTCTTCATTATGTGAATTTGAATACAGGAGAAGGGTGGTTTTTCCCGATATCAATGTTGAAATGCGATATGACGACAGAGGAGCGAAATGATAGGATGAGAATGGTCGTAGCCACAATGGCATTTGGAGCGGTAGGTGCATACCTGGCATCTCCTGCCTACGACACAACCTATCGGTCAAATTTTAGTTCCAATATAGCCCGAAAAGGGCAAGACTTCTTCTTCGCAGGCAATAAAAATATGGTGTGTATAAGTGGTGGTGGTAAAGAAAAATGGGATGTTTCTTTGCCTTATAAAACTGCTGCTTCAGAGATAATTGTCAGAGATGATACATTACTGTTCCTTAGTGTAGGTATGAAAAATAGAGCAGATCCCTATTTGGCTGCATTCAATACTAAAGATGGAACCTTGTCATACAAAACGCTCTTGAATGGTCAGACCAAAATAACAGAATATAAATACTGCGGCGAAACAATGCTTGTGAAAACAAAAAACGCAATCATTTTGTATAGCATTCTGACAGGTAAGGAATTAGCGTTTGCACCTATAGGTAAAGATGTAGAAGGCTTTGAAACAATTATAAAGGGCGATAATGTTATTATTGTTGATGGTATCAGCAATAGACATATTTCCCTGGCTGACGCATACCACGAATGTTATTTTCTAACAAATAAAAGTGGTGAAATATTAATATTGGATAGCACTCTGCATATTGTTGAGCTCCTTTCAAATAAAAGTTATGGTAAAAAAGAGTTGATAGATGATTTTTTTTGCATTTTAAATATGCCTGATGGGATTTCTGTTGAAAAGCGAGGTATTGTGGTGGCCGAATTGGATAGTATGCCACAACTTAAGTGTAATGATAGATTTGTGCATATTACCCCAAAAACTATAACTATAACAAATATCCCTTTATCTGAATAATGGATTGCAATTTCCCAATGTGTATGGCGCAGAGAAGGCGGGTTTTATATACTTTCTAATTTGTAACAAATGTTCAACGATAAATCACCTAAGGCAGAATTACCTCTTGTTCCGTTAAGTGATGAAGAGAAATATTTTTTACAAACCGTTTACGGTACCAGGTTGCGTTACCTAATAGGTGTATACGGCATTATGGTATTTTGGGCAGCACTGACTGCATTGCGTTATTCAGATTTTAGTAAAGGTTTTTCTTCTTCTGTAATTGTAGGTATTTTATTTGTCATGTTCGTAGCTGCTACCGGTGTTGTAGTATACTTTAAGCGTATTTATTCTTATCGTCGAGATTTAAAGCTTGGACAAAAAGAGGTAGTCAGCTACACAATTATTCGCAAAACATATTTTCCTATGACCGATGAATATTTTTTTAGTTTCGATAATCCTGATTATATGCACTATAAAGTAGATGCTGATTTATATATTTCGATGAACGAAGGAGATATGATAAATATATACCGTGGAAAATATTCAAGGCAAGTGTTTGAAAAAGATGCCCGGTTTACATTTATGTGATTAGTCCTTTATGATAAACCGCAGCAGTTTGCCAATGTTGATACGCTCTATTTAGTTTTTAGCACTAGAGGCGCCTCCCTTGTTCCGTATACAGCCGGTAGCGGGTAGCCAATACTTTCCATTATGTGCTCCAGCATGGGTTCGTCATTAGGTTCGTATTGTTTGTTGAGGTTAAAGCCATGCAGCCGTGCCCATGCCTGCCATTTCATAGCGGTGAAGGGGTTTTTAAATTCATCCAGCATGCTGTAGATATTCACCCCTGTTTGGCGGGCGATCAGTTTTACCAGCAGTACGCCCTGCGTCTCATTCAGTTTGTTTACTTCGTTTTCAAACCTTGTACGTAATTCGTCTTCCTTGGTGTTCACAAAAGCCTTACGTTCCCGTTTGCTAATGTTAGGGTCATTTATTTTAGCATCCAGTTCATTAAAAAGTTTTGTACCGGCAATCACATACGGCATTACAATTTTCACATAATGCTTCATTTGGTTGTAACGATAACGTGCAGTGTCATTTTCCCATTTGCGCTCAGAGGTGATATCCACTTCGGCCAGTTTCACTACTATGACGGAGTCATTGTGTGTAGCGAAATTCCCCCCGGGTGTTTGGGCCTCCATTTTTCCATAAGAAGCACAAAGTACCACCACCAATAGCCATAAAAATCTCATACTATCTTATTATCAATACTAGTGCCAAAGTTGGGGATATTTACGTTAAAACTTATGGGTTGCCTGGCTATGCAATTGAGATAATGATATGTTTCTCAATAATTTATGTTAACTTTAAATGTATATTGTTGATTATCCATGCCTTATAGGCTATTTATTGTACTTGCATTTATTTGTGCTCCGGCCATAATTAGAGCGGGCAATCTTTTTGAAGTTAGCCAGGGTGTCATCCGGTTCTATTCTGATGCCCCGAGGGAATTGATAAAGGCATCGTCTGACCAGATGCAGGGTGTTCTGGATGTAAAAAAGAAAACCTTTGCCTTTAAGGTAGCTATTGTTTCTTTCATGGGGTTTAACAGTCCGCTGCAGCAGGAGCATTTTAATGAAAACTATATGGAGACTCCACGTTATCCGCAGGCCTCCTATGCCGGGCGTATCATAGAGGATATTGACTTCTCCCAGGATGGGGAATACAATGTAAGGGCTAAAGGCAAGCTGAAGATACACGGTATGGAGCAGGAGCGTATTGTGAACGTACATGCAATAGTTCGGAATAAACATATTAATATTGAGTGTGATTTTATTGTGCCTTTGGCTGATCACAATATCAAAGTGCCGCGCCTGGTATACGATAAGCTGGCAACGGAGATAAATGTGTCGGTATCGGCTATCTTAATTCCTGTAAACTAAATGCCACGCCTGTTAATTGCTATATTGCTGTTTCTTTCTTTTACTGCCGGTGCGCAGGAGCCTTTCGTGCGGCATGTATGGCTCAATGAATCCAATACACCTGTAAAAGTAAATGATATTGTGCAGGGCCCTTCCGGCAAGCTATGGATGGCTACGGATGCCGGTGTATATTATTTTAACGGCCGCGCGTTTACCTATATACCTGACAGTATTCATAAACCGGCCACAGCCATTTATGTAGATAAGGCCAATGCATACGTAGGTTATATTGACGGTACTATTGGTATAGTAACGATCGATGATATTATACAGCGGGTACCTGTCAGCAACATTGCGCCTCATTCCGCTATCAATTCTATTTACTACGACGCTGTAAATGTATTATGGGTGTGTACAGAACAGCAGGGTGTAATTGCCGTTGTAAATAATATTGGGGTATCCTGCAATACATCTAATGGTCTTTCGGATAATTTCGTATATGGTATAGTTTCATACCATAACAGTCATATAGCTGCCGCTACAGACCAGGGTATCAATGAGATAACATTGAATAACCATACTATCAGGACACGTGTACTGAATACGGAATCGGGGCTGCCCGACAATATCATACGTGTACTGAAACCTATGCCGGATATGGACCTGACCTGGGTAGGTACGCAAAATGGTGGTCCTGCCATCTATTCTGCATTAAACCGTAAAGCTTGGGTGCCTAAATTAGATACAGCCTGGGTATGGGGGCAGATAAACGATATCCTGCCCATGCAGGGTGGTAAGGCATGGGCTTGTACGGAAGAAGGATATGTAGTTGAATTGCAGTTGAAAGACAGCACAAGTATTACTACAAGAAGTATTGCAGTACCCGGCAGGAAAATAAAGAAAATATTGTGCGGGCGTTCGGGCATTATATGGTGTGCTACCAATGAAGGCCTGACCATGATCACATCGGAGTACATGGAGTACATACCCCTCGCAACATCTTACAAGATGAACGAAATGCGGGCCATGGCTTGCGACAGGCAAGGTTATATCTGGTATGCGCTGGAAAATAGATTATACCGGATGTCGCTAAGGAAGCCTGGAAGACCTTCCCTGGAGATGTCTTTGCCAGTAGCCGTCACCACCTTGTATGTAGATATGGAAGGGCGTTTGTGGATAGGTACGCTTGGACGCGGTATTCTTTACCGTGAAGAGAACGGATCTGTAACGGCAGTGACGGACGTGCCTCAGTTGAATAATGAGAATGTATTGAGCATAACCGGTACCGATGACCGTTTGTGGGTATCTGGTTTAAATGGGGTTGAAGAGCTGTCTTATCCCGGGCAGTTCACTAAAAAAATATCTTTATTGCAGCGCCATAATAAGCGAACCGGTGTAGGTAGTGATTATGTATACCAGCTTTGCGCAGACAGGCGCGGGCGTGTATGGATGGCCACAGATGGCGCCGGTGTTTGTTTGTATGACGGTGGTGTGTACCGCCATTGGGACTCATCGTCGGGCATGAACAGTAATGTCATTTACTCCATCACGCAGGATGCTGAAGGTGATATGTGGGCTGCTACATTAGGTAACGGACTTTTCCGGTATGATGGTAACAGGTGGTACCAGGTATCGCGCGACCAGGGACTGCAGGATGTAAATATTGCTACAGTGGCTGCAAATGGTACAGGCCAGGTAATAGTAGTAAATGGCAAGGGCGTAGATGTATGGTACCCCAAAAGTTTACAGTTCCGTAATTATAATAACCGGGGCAGTATCAATATAGACAGCACCTCTACTGTGCTCAATCTTTCAGCCGTAGATAATGATGGCAACGTGTATATACCTTTTGAGAAAGGGTTTGTTGTTTTCAAAAATATAGCCGCGTCTTACGATATACGTCCTACTGTGGCTGTCAATTCTCTTAGTGTATTCTTTAAACGTATCAGGTGCGGCACCCGCTATTTCAGCCACGATCAGAACCACATCAGTTTCAATTTTATAGGTATCAATTTTGCCAATCCCGATAGACTTCATTACCGTTATAAACTGGAGGGGTATAACGATGGTTGGATCGTGACAAGTGATGAAGGCGCCACCTTCCCGCAGTTACCTCCCGGCAATTATAAGTTTAGAGTGCAGGCTTCTTTGAACAACACATTCAGCCCACAGGGAGAATCGGTTTATGCTTTCATGGTAGATAAGCCCTTTTGGTCGCGTGTGTGGTTTATTGTGCTGATGGGTTTGGTGGCAGGCAGTATGGCGTATGGGTATATACGTTTCAGGGAAGAGAACCTTAGAAAAGTAACATCCCTGCAGCGCGAACGTATGATGTTTGAATATGAGCACCTGAAAAGCCAGGTGAATCCTCACTTTCTCTTTAATAGTTTGAATACCCTTACCAACCTGATAGAAGAAGACAGCGAAGCGGCGATAGACTATACCACGCACCTTTCAGACCTTTACAGGTACATGCTTTCTTACCGTGATAAGGACCTGATATTACTTAAAGAAGAATGGACCATCCTTGAGAATTATATTTATATACAGCAAAGCCGGTTTGGCAAAGCATTGCGCCTGAATGTAAAAGTGCCGGAACTGATGATGTATACCCGAAAAATTGTTCCGCTGGCATTGCAGTTACTGGTTGAAAATGCCATCAAGCATAATGTTGTATCTCAATCTACACCTTTGACGATAACTATTGAGGCTGTTGATGATAATATTATCATTCGCAATCCTTTACAGCCTAAAATAAGTAAGGAAAAAGGCGCTGGGTTGGGATTAATAAATATCCGTAAACGGTATAGCCTGCTTACAAAGAAGCAAATTACCTATGGGGAGAAGAATAAAGAATATGTTGTTATATTGCCATTGTTATGAACATTATAATCATTGAAGACGAACAACCGGCATTCAAACGCCTGCATAAACTGGTAGAGGAGACTATACCGGCTGCCAACTTACTCGCCCACCTGGACAGTATAGCTATGAGCAAGCAATGGTTTGAGGCTAATCCTTCGCCGGACCTGGTTTTTATGGACATCCAGTTAGCAGACGGCTCTGCATTTGATCTGCTGAAACTGGTAAAAATTGACGCACCTGTAATATTTACTACCGCGTACGACCAGTATGCTATGGATGCATTTAAGGCAGCAAGCATCGATTATTTGTTGAAGCCGGTGAAGAAAGAAGCGCTTAAAAGTGCCGTGCAAAAGCTGGATGAATACAAAAAGATGTTTAGCATGCAGGGAGAGGCGCTTATTAAATCGCTGTCTACCTCTGAGTATAAGAAAAGGTTCGTGATTCGTTTTGGTGAACACATCAAAACCCTGATGGTAGAAGATATAGCCTACTGCTACAGTGAAAATAAAGCGACATTTGCCAGGACATTCGAAGGGCGTACTTACCCAATGGACCATAACCTGGATGCACTGGAAGATATGCTGAGCCCAACGGAATTTTTCCGCATCAACCGGCAATATATTATTTGCCTTAAGGCTATTGAAGAAATGAAAACCTATAGTAAGGCGCGTGTTATCGTCACACTGAAACCGCCTGTGAAAGAACAACCTATTGTCAGTTCTGAACGTTCAGCTGAATTTAAACAGTGGCTCGCCGGAGAGATATAATTGGAATTCATTTTGAGAACGTCAAATTCGACAATATTAAAATTACAATGAATTTGTTCGGTCTCAATATGAAACTATGCTAAATGCGTCTGCGTCTGTTCATCTTTACTATTTCCCGTTTCATCTGGTTAAATAAGCATAGTAGTTTGTCAAAAAATTAATTTTATAGAATAGTAAGCCGGGTACCGAAATGAAAAGAAATATAATACTGGTTGTTTGCCTGCTGATAGCAATAGGCGGCGTGATAGGGTGGAGGATGTGGAACAAACCACATGAAAAAGTAGAAGATCAGCAAGCTATTAAAATGACTGCTTCTGAGCTTTGTAATGAATACTCTAAAAACGAAGCAGCTGCCAACAGGGCATACCTTAATAAGGTATTGGAAATCTCAGGCAATGTTGCAGCCATTCAAAAGAACCAGGACAATGAAGTAGTAGTTACCCTTATGGGCGAATCAGACGCATTAAGTGTACAGTGTACCATGCGCGATAATGCTAAACTTCCTGATAGCGGCCAGGCCGCGGTCATAAGCGGTTTTTGTTCAGGTAATACCATGTTTGATGTATTACTGACGGACTGCATTACCAAATAATAAAGAAATATTAATGTTTTCAGTTTTGTAAAACTGGCATGGTTTTATCTGTATATTTATTGTATCAACAACATTGTACCAACACCAATTAAATTGTTAAAGGCGGATATGAAACGTTTAGTTATAGTACTGAGTATGGCGGTATTTGCAGGCTGTTATAATGATAAGAAAGATGCCCTGTATCCTACAGGGGTAACTACCTGCGATACGAGCAATGTTAGTTATGCAGCCACTATCCAGCCTATTTTTACGCAATATTGCGCTACCAGCGGCTGCCACGATGCCGCTACAAAGCAGAATGGCTACGACTTCAGCAATTACGACGGTGCAGTAGTTTCTGTAGACCCAAATAAGTTGCTCCCTGTTATAAACCATGCATCCGGCTATTCAGCCATGCCTAAAGATTTGGCTAAACTGAGCGACTGTAATATTGCTAAAATAACTGCCTGGGTCAATAAAGGCGCCCCTAATAATTAGTTTTAATAAAAAGAAATAAAATGAAAAGGATAGCAAGCGTATTAGTAGTACTATGTATCACACAATCTGCAATGGCGCAGAAGTATATGACGCGCACCGGAAAGGTGTCATTTTATTCGTCTACACCATTGGAAAATATTGAAGCCATTAATAACGAGACTGCCAGCGTGCTGGACAGTAAGTCCGGAGATTTCATATTCCAGGTACCTATTAAAAGCTTTAAGTTCCAGAAGGCATTGATGCAGGAGCATTTCAACGAGAACTATATGGAAAGTGATAAGTATCCTAAGTCTGAATACAAGGGTAAGGTATCAAACATATCTGCAGTAAATTTTGCTAAAGACGGTACTTATAATGTTACCAGTGCCGGTAAGCTAAATATACATGGTGTAATTAAAGATGTTAGTATACCTGCTACTATTACGGTAAAAGGTAAGAGTATCACAATCGCATCAAAATTCAATGTAAAACCTGAAGATTATAAAATAGGTATACCTAAGCTGGTAGAAGGAAAAATTGCAAAAGAAATTGAGGTAACCGTAAATAATATCCTCGAACAAAAATAAATCAACGATACATTAATTCTACACACACATGCGTATCATTCCTGCTTTATTAGTTGCTGCACTGGCTATGCCATTACTGCACAACAATGCGCTGGCACAAACTAAAAAAGATAAACCTAAAACAGAGACAAAGGATAGTGAAGATGAGGAGCTGATGGATATACTGGACGATAAAAGTGCTCCGAAGAAAAAAGAATATACTTCTGCAACCTTTAAAGCTACACGCATTGTAAATGGCCACAGTATAGAGAATGTAGGTAAGGGTGTGCTCGATTTTCGAATTGCGCACCGTTTTGGTTCCCTGGCAGGTGGCGCTTCTTCATTTTTCGGGCTGGATGGTGCTGTTACTGCTTTGGCCTTTGATTACGGTGTTACCGACTGGCTGATGGTAGGTATCATGCGCAGCACTTATGAAAAAGAATACGAAGGATACACAAAAATAAAACTGCTGCGGCAGACCACTAATAACAGTATGCCGGTAAGCGTTAGTTATATGGGGGCCATGTCTGTACAGTCTATGCCTGCGCCAACTTTGCCGGCAGGGCAGGAGTGGTTTTTTTCTAACCGCCTGTTTTATGTGAACCAATTGCTGATAGCCCGGAAAATGAACCGCTGGTTGTCTTTGCAGTTGATGCCTACCCATATACATTACAATCTTGTTCCCACATCCGGGGAACCTAATAATACCATTGCGATGGGTTTAGGCGGCCGTATAAAGTTATCAAACCGTATAGCTTTAACCGGGGAGTACCATTACCGTTTGCCTGATGCACAGCTGAATGGATATAAGAATGCGGTGTCAGTAGGTGTAGATATAGAAACCGGCGGCCACGTATTCCAGTTAATATTTACCAATGCTTCTACTATTTCTGAACGCGCCTTTATAGGCCAGACCGTGGATGATTGGGGCAAAGGGGATATACACTTTGGTTTCAACATCTCGCGCGTGTTTACTATCGTTAGGCCAAAGGGTTTTGACGAATCACGTAATAAGGTTTGGTAATAATGATCTGAGCAATAAATATTATAAAGAAGCGGCGCGAATAATTTCGCGCCGCTTCTTTATACGAATATGTTTATGATATTATCTTTTGCTGATGGAGGCAATAATACTATTGATCTCTGATTCTTTAGTTGGGGTAAAGCTTACCATGATGCTCTGCCTGTACACTTCGCCTTGTTTAAGGTACACAATACCCAGTCCGCCATTGTTATCAGCCGTATTACCCAGCGTATAATAATAGTAGCCAATGCCGCCGTTGTGGCATATTTTCTTTTTCAGCTTCAGGGTTACCAGTTTTTCCTTGTATGTAATGTCAATAGAGGGTGCATCTACACTTGCCAGCGCTTCACCCCATACACTGTTATTGCTATTGTTCTTGTTGGTATACTTTGCAACTACGCTTACAGTGTCATTCGGGCCATAGTAATGTTTAGTAAAAAAATCGCCCTGGTAAACGATATAGCCACCGTCTTTATACCAGGCAGGAAAGCCAATGCTGTACTCTGTATTCAATTGCTCGGTTGGGTCCAGTCCTCCGCTCACGCAGGCAACACTATTATCTTCCGTAGCTTTTTCTTTCTTACAGGATACAGCCAGTATGCTTCCTAATAGTAATGCTGTTGCCAGTTTGCGCATAAATAGTCTTTGCATAAAGATAAAAATTTATTGATTATACAAAAACAGCCTTAGTACTGCATCAGCCATTCTATAGCGCCCTTTATATGCGATTCGAATAATGGTTCGGAGAATGTACTGTCTGTATGGCCCATAGCTGTGTAAAATACATGGCCGCCATCAAAATCCCTGCACCAGCTTATAGGATGAAAGCCCCCCATTGTGCCGCCGTTGTAGGTAGCTTCGTTTACGCTCACCAATAAAATATTATCGCTGGAAAGATTTTTAAGATTATACCATTCGTCCGTACGTTTCCACTGATAGGGCAGGTTCTTCGTAGATGGATGCGTAGTTAATTCTACTGTGCAGGTAGCTTCCTGCACAGCAGGATGCGTATCGAAACGGCCACCCAGCAGCTGGCCATACCAGGGCCAGTCATATTCGGCATCGGCACAGGCATGTATACCCAGTATTCGTCCGCCACTGCGTACATAGTCTTGCAGGCCAAGTTGTGCTTCATCATTAAAAACATCGCCGGTGCAGTTTAGTAGTACAACAATATCAAAAGCTCTCAGTGCTGTACCACTATAGCCCGCTGTTTCTTCGGCACGTGTGATTGTTAATTTCCAGTCTTCTGTGTGGCGCTGGAACATAGCCACCCCTGCTTCAATAGAAGTATGACGGAAACTTTGAGTTTTTGTAATGATAAGGATATTCGGTGCCACTATTGGGTTGCCGTTAGCATCTTTTGTTTTGCTGCAACTGCTACCCGCCACCATTATAATAATGATGGCGACGTATGCGGCGAATCTGTTTATGGGACTATACATATAGGTACAAAAATAACGACTATAATGGCAGATACCTGTGGACCGGGTATGTTTTCTGTTCACCGATATAGTTTTCCCGCTCACCGATTTTTTTCGCCGCTTCGCCGAAAAGCATTTATCTGTAAAATGGTCCTTCGGTAGTTTTACAGTAAACTCGATATTATATGAAACTAAGGAAGATATTACTCGTAGGAAAGGACAGCAGGCTATTGGCAGAACTGGAAGAAGCATTGAAGAAAGAAGGGTTTAATGCTAAATGGTGGGATGACCTGGACGAGCTGAACCATGTAGATGCCACTGCATATTGTATGGTATTTATGGGTGCCGGACTTTCTGCGGCAGAAAAAGAGCGATACCAGGAAGCATGGAAGCAGGATAATCCATCTATATTATTTGTAGAAGGGCTGGCGTCATCTGTTCCATTGCTGGTAGCGCAGGTGCAGCTGGCGTTTAGCCGCCAGATAGAATACGAACCTTATATCAATAGCCTGAGCATTACCAATGATACAGAGCCAACAGCACATTTCATGGTGAATGCAGATGGCTACCTGGAGATAAAAGTGTTTACACCCAGCTTATTGTCTGGCTTTAAAGAGCATACCATAGCTGCCCGCCATTTTGAAAAAGGGCGGTATATGCTGCCTCTGCAAAAAAAATATTTCAGTAATAAGCGCCACAGCTATTTTATGGTGCGGGAAGATAATAATGTAAGTTGTATACTGGACTTGAATGATACATCTGTATCCCGCAGCTACCAGGCATATTGTTAGTGTTATGTGTTATATCAGACAATGAAAAGCTGCCCACAGGGCAGCTTTTTTAGTGAGGGTTAGTTAGCCGGATAATCGACATACCCTTCTGCCCCGGCTGTAAAGAAGAGATTAGTATCTGCCGTGGCCAATGGGGCACCCGTTCTGAGTTTATGCGGCAGGTTGGGATTGGCAATAAAAGGCGCCCCAAAAGAGATAAGATCTGCCTGGCCGGTTTTCAATGCTTCGGTTGCTCTTTCTATGGTGTATCCACCATTTAAGATCAGTGTATTTGTAAAATTGGCCCTTATGGTATCTATCAATTTCAGGCCTTCTTCGCTGCTGCGGGCAGCATAATCTATCAGGTGGATGTAAGCAATACCCAGTTGCTGTAGCTCCCGGCTAAGGTAATCATAGGTGGCGTATGTGCTTTCATAGGCCGGCATATCATTATATTGGTTGTAAGGAGATAACCTTATACCTACCTTTTGTGCACCGATCCTGTTTGCTACTGCTTTTACGGCTTCCAATACAAAAGATGCACGGGCTTCAATGCTTCCGCCATAAGCATCATCACGCTGGTTGACATGCGGATTTAGAAATTGTTCCAGCAGGTAGCCATTTGCGCCGTGTAATTCAATGCCGTCAAAACCGGCAACAATAGCATTTTCAGCAGCCCTGGCAAATTCTTCTATGGTCTCTTTTATGTCGTCTAAACTCATGGCCTTAGGTACCGGTAGCGGCTGCATCCCCTGGGTATCTGTCCATATATTATCTGCAGACCGTATTGCCGATGGCGCAAGGACAACTGTTCCTTCAGGCATATTGGCCGGGTGGGATACGCGGCCGGTGTGCATCAATTGCACAAAGGCTTTGCCACCTGCTTTATGAATGTTTACGGCCACCTTGCTCCAGGCGGCGGTTTGTGCTGCATTAAAGATACCCGGTATCCTGGCATAGCCCAGGCCGTTTGGGGACGGTGCTACCCCTTCTGTAATAATAAGGCCGGCTGATGCCCGCTGTTCATAATAGGTGCTTACCAGGTCGTTCGGCAGATTGCCAATAGCCCTGCTGCGGGTCATCGGTGCCATTATGATCCTATTGTTTAATTCTATTGCCCCCAGTGAAGCAGCATCGAAAAGATTTGCATTGCTTTGCTCTTGCATAAAAATTGTTTTTTGAAATTTTTATCAAAAGTGACACGGCGTATGCCGGCGAACAATAAGTCAGAAAAACATGACCAACAATAGTGCTATAACAAATCATAATGATTGCCCGGGAGAACCGACCTTGAGGGTGCTGACTGTAAAATGGGCACCGCAAATACTGCGTCATACTATGGATGGTTCTATCAGGTTCAGCACCTTGCTTAAGGCTATGCCGCAGGCCAACAAACAATCTATATCTGCAGCGCTGGATAAACTGGAGGAAAATGGGTTTATACAACGCACTATCGTTAAACAGAAACCGTTACATATAGAATATAATATAACTGAAAGAGGCCAATCGGTCATACAGGTATTCAAGACCATTTCGCTACTGCCACCTATAGCCTAGTACTTGTGGATGTTTTACATATTGTCTCTTTTGTAATGCTTAGCCTTTAGCGCTAAAAAGCATACTTTTGCAAATTAATTTATTATTTTACCGAAATCTGCAGGCTGCCGGCATAGTGATGTAAGGGTGTATCTATAAAAGATATTTAATATAAGGAGTGACGCGCAGGCTGTTGTCAATATAAATATATATAAATGGGATGTGGCAACTGTGGGACAGGAGCTAACGGGAAACCTAATGGTTGTAAAGGAAATGGTGGATGTAGTACAGGTGGATGCAACCGCATGAATGTGTTTGACTGGCTTAGCGAACTGCCCCTGCACGATAGTGCGAAACCTTACCCGGTAATAGAAGTAACTTTTAATAAAGGCAGCAGGAAGGACTTTTTCCGTAATAATACCGGCCATATATTCGAAAAAGGTGAGTGGATCACCGTAGAAGGCGTTAGCGGCTTTGACGTAGGACAGGTAAACCTGACCGGCGAACTGGTAAAGCTACAAATGAAGAAATACAACGTAGCCGATGACGGCAATATAAAACGTGTATTGCGTCCTACTACTGCTGAAGACCTGGAAATATGGACCAGGAACAAGGAAAGGGAACAGGATGTGCTGGTACGCTCCCGCGCCATAGCCCGCAACCTAAAGCTGGAAATGAAACTGGCCGAAGTGGAATTGCAGGCCGATGGTAAAAAGGCTACTTTCTTCTATACCGCTGATCAGCGTGTCGACTTCCGCGAATTGATAAAACTATATGCTACCGACTTTAAAGTGAAGGTAGAGATGCGCCAGATAGGTGCCCGCCAGGAAAGTGGTAAAGTGGGCGGTATAGGCAGCTGTGGCCGCGAACTGTGCTGCAGCACCTGGCTTACCGATTTTAAAAGCGTGAATACTTCAGCAGCACGTTACCAGAATTTGTCTATTAACCAGACAAAGCTGAGTGGCCAGTGCGGCAGGCTTAAATGCTGCCTGAACTACGAACTGGATACCTATATGGATGCGCTGAGCGTATTCCCTAATGATGCCGACAGTATACAAACTGCAAAAGGTACTGCTTCGCTGCAAAAGCGCGATATCTTTAAAAACCTGATGTGGTACAGCTATAACGATAGCAATAAGCAATACCCGCTGTCTATAGACCGTGTAAAGGAAATACAGAAACTAAATAAACAAGGCATACACCCCGAAGAACTGCAACCGGTAGAGCTGGAAGTGGTAAACCCCAAGACAACTGTAAAAATAGATGTAGGCTTTGTGAACGATGTAGGGCAAATAAGCCTGAAATCGTTGGAAAAAGGCCATAACAAGAAAAAAGGCAAGAGCAGTAATAAAGGTCCTCAGCAGGCAGGCAGCCGTGGTCCCCAGCAACAGGGAGGTAAACCGCAGCCACCACAGCGCGGCCCTAGACAACCCCAGCAACAACGCCCGCAACAGGCTGGTGGCCAGCAGCCGCAACGTCAGCAACCGCAAGGCGGTGGTGCCGGTCAGCAGCGTCCGCAACAACCACGTCCTCAGCAACAGGGAGGCCCAAGGCCACAGCAGCAGGGTGGTGGTGGTAATCCGCAGGCACCGCGCCCGCAAGGCAACCCTCAGCAACGGCCCCAACAGGGTGG
>JANINW010000094.1 GCA_024508935.1 Flavipsychrobacter sp.
AGCCCCATATTCATTTCGTAGCGAAAAAGGCTATAGCTCACCTGCTCATCAGCGGTCAGCTTGCTGCTATCGGCCTGCTGCAGGCGCATGAGGTATTTCTCATAAAAATGCTTCAGGCTATCCCTGAAGGAATTAGAGATAGTTATGGTAAGCTTATCATTATAGCGGTTATCGCCGTTTGCGGTAGCCTCCAGCGGAAATAGCTGCATCCGCTCTTCCCAGTAGTCAGCAAAGACTTTATTAATATCTTCTTTCCCGGCATTTGCTTCTTCTTTGGTGGGGCCATTGCTATTACAGGCTGCCACAACACATGTAAAAAATACTAAAGCGGCTTTTTTTAGCATAGAGCATAAAGTTAATGCACAAAGAACCAAAATCTAAGCCTTACGGAACAATACCCAAAAGGGGTGATTTATGGGCCTGAAACTTATATGAGGATTAATATTTACTATACTGCAATAACACGGTTTACGCCATCTATAGGTTAACTTTGTACCAAAATAAGAACCATAAAATGTATCCAATAGAAATTGTTGCGCCGATGAAGGCGGAAGTTACCAATCACGGATTTAAAGAATTACAAACCTCTGAAGAAGCAGACAGTGCCCTGAAGCAACCGGGTACGTCTTTGCTGTTTATCAACTCAGTATGTGGCTGCTCTGCAGGTACTGCACGCCCGGGTGTTATTATGGCTGTACAGAATGCTACAACCAAAAAACCCGATCAATTACTGACCAGCTTTGCCGGTTTTGATATAGATGCTGTAAAGCAAGCCCGCAACTACCTGATGCCTTACCCGCCATCTTCACCGGCTATTGCCTTGCTGAAAGATGGTAAAGTAGTGCATATGATAGAGCGCCATATGATAGAAGGCCGCCCGGCGCAAATGATCGCCGCTAACCTGCTGCAGGCATTTGAAGAGTACTGCTAAACATCAACCATAGCATTAAAGAAAAGGTGTACATGTATCTTGTACACCTTTTCTTATTGATAAATTAAACCAGTCCTAGAAAAAAGGAAATATTTTTGCTTTATTCGCAGCCTGTTAGCTATGTCAAGGGTCAAGGAAGAAAAAATAATCATCATTACAGCACCATCAGGGTCGGGCAAAACCACCCTGGTAAAAAGGTTGTTGAATGCCTATCCCTTGCTCGGTTTCTCCATATCGGCATGTACCCGCCAGCCCCGCCCCGGCGAAGAGCATGGCAGGGATTACTATTTCTATAGCGAAGAAGACTTCAAGCAAATAATTGAAGAAGATGCATTTATAGAATGGGAAATGGTATATACGGGTAAATACTACGGTACTCTGAAAAAGGAAATGCACCGTATTTGGGAAGATGGCAGGTACCCGCTGGTAGATATAGATGTAAAAGGCGCCCTGGCCATACAAGACAAATACCCCACTACTTCGCTCAGTATCTTTATACAGGCCCCTTCTATCGATGAATTGAGAAGGCGGCTGGTAGCCCGCGGCACCGAAAATGCCCAGACACTGGAAGAGCGCATTGATAAAGCTGAATATGAGCTGAGCTTTGCCCCCCAGTTCCACAAAATTATCATTAACGATGACCTGGAAAAAGCCACGCAGGAATTAGTGGATGCGGTGGCAGGTTTTTTGAAGGCTGAAGCCTGATAGCGTAATCATACTGTTTTTATTATCTTTGGTATCTATGGACATCGCCCATTTATTGTTATATATATTCGGATGTATCTTACTCATTGGCTTTTTTGCCGGCACCGAGATCGCTTTTATCTCTGCCAATAAGCTCAATATTGAATTAAGGAAGAAACAAGGCACATTCTCCGGCCGCATTTTATCGCGGTTCATGGAAAACCCCGCAGAGTTTATCGGTACCAGCCTTATTGGTGTGAATGTACTGCTGGTTATATACGGTTTGCTGATGACCAAACTTACGGAACCTTACCTAAGCAGGCTGCCCGCACCGCTCAATTCAGAATATATACAATTGCTGCTGGATACCTTCCTGGCAACAGTCATCATTCTGATATTTGCCGAATTCTTACCAAAGGCCATTTTCCGCTCAAAGGCAGAACAGGTGCTGACCATCTTTGCCCTGCCTATGCTGCTGATGTATTACCTGCTGTTTCCACTGGCCAAAATATTCGTTTCCATCTCCGAATTCATACTGAAATACCTTTTCAACGTACGGATAAAAGAAGACCAGCAGGTATTTAACCGGGTAGACCTGGAAGTATTTGTAAAGCAAAGCCTGCATGGCCACGAAAGCGACAGCGGGGAAGTAAATACCGAGCTGTTTGAAAATGCGCTGTACCTGGTAAATGTGAAGATACGCAAGTGCATGGTGCCGCGTAACGAGGTGGAAGCTGTAGATGTAACTACACCTGTCTCAGAAGTAAAACAGAAATTCATTGATACCAAACTGTCTAAGATCATTGTATACGAAGACAGCATAGATAATATTGTAGGCTACCTGCACCACCTGGACCTGAACCGCAGGCCAAAACAAATACGCGAAGTACTGCACAATATATCGGCCGTGCCTGAAGCTATGAGTGCGGTAGACCTGATGAACCGTTTTACCAAAGAACGCAAGAGCATAGCCTGGGTGATAGATGAATTTGGCGGCACAGCCGGTATCGTTACCATGGAAGATGTACTGGAAGAAATATTCGGCGATATCAATGACGAATACGATGTACAGGAACACGTGGAAAAACAAATATCAGAGAACGAATTTATCTTCTCAGGCCGCCTGGAACTGGACTACCTGAATGAAAA
This sequence comes from Flavipsychrobacter sp., assembly GCA_024508935.1. Lineage (GTDB taxonomy): Bacteria > Bacteroidota > Bacteroidia > Chitinophagales > Chitinophagaceae > Polluticoccus. Next base: position 2,765 of record JANINW010000094.1, read on the forward strand.
ATACGATTTCGATTTTTCTACCGAAGATGCCGACACGCTTTCAGGCTATATCATTGCCAACCACGAGACCATACCTAAAATAAAAGACCGCATCATTATAGGACTATACGAATTTGATGTACTGCTGGTAAGCGATACACGTATTGAAACCGTAAAGCTGCGGGTGCTTAAATAATCTCAAACACACAAAATTTCTTGTTATGGCTGTTACAAGACCGTTCAACCTGAATAAATGGATAGACGAACACCGTCACCTGCTGAAGCCACCCGTTGGCAACCAGACCGTGTATAAAGACACCGGCGATTTTATAGTGATGGTGGTAGGCGGCCCCAATAGCCGTAAAGATTTTCACTACAACGAAAGTGAAGAACTGTTTTACCAGCTGGAAGGTGATATAGTAGTACGTATACAAGAAGATGGCAAAATTGTAGATATTCCGATAAAAGCCGGCGATATGTTCCTGCTGCCTGCCAAAACACCCCACTCTCCACAGCGAGGAGAGAACACTGTAGGGCTGGTAATAGAAAAAGTACGTGAAGGCAACGAAATTGACGGGTTTATGTGGTTTTGCGAAAACTGCCATGAAAAACTATACGAGGAATATCTTAAAGTAACCGACCTGGTAACACAGTTGCCGCCGGTGATGAATGCTTTTTATGCAGATGCAGACAAACGTACCTGTAAAAAATGCGGCCATGTAATGGAACCGCCGGTACCTAAAAAATAGCCGCGTTCTTAGAAAAATCGAGTCAAACAGTTATTTTTGCGCAGTCTTTAAAACATATAATAATACATGTCACACGATACACATCACGATTCGCACGACAACAATGCTGAAAACAAAAAATCAACTTCTTCATTCAGGTCATCCTTCTGGCTGGTGATCATCATAGCAGGTTTATTTGTTTCAGCTGTAAACTTTGTGAAGATAATGAGCCACGATGAAGGCGAAGGCCATGAGGCTACGCATACCGAAGCTACACATGAAGCCGCTGCAGGACATGAAGAACATGCAACAGAGCATGCAACACCTGCCGAGGCTCCCGCTGCAGAACATGCTGCAGACTCTGCCCCTGCTGCAGAACACCACTAATCATCAGCAGGCTCTTAAAGAGCTATTTCATGCATACACAAGATACTATAGCCATAACAGGTGCTGCCGGTTTCATCGGCAGCTACCTTACAGGCTATCTCAACCAACTGGGCTTCGATCAACTGATACTGGTTGATGATTTTCATAACGAAACCAAAGCACCCAATCTTTCCGGCAAAAAATATATCCGCCAAACTGACCGTAACGAGTTCATAAGCTGGTGGAGGAATAATCCCGGCAGTATAAAATACATGTTCCACCTGGGGGCACGTACCGATACTACCGAAATGGACTATGCCGTGCATAAAAAATGGAACCTCGATTACTCGAAAGAGATGTGGGATATATGCACAGAGCAAAATATACCGCTGGTATATGCCTCATCGGCTGCTACTTATGGTAACGGTGAACTAGGCTATGCAGACAGCCATGATATCATCAAAGAGCTGAAACCTTTGAACCCGTATGGCGTATCGAAAAACGAATTTGATATATGGGCATTAGAGCAGCCGGCAACCCCTCCATTCTGGGCAGGCGTTAAGTTCTTCAATGTATACGGGCCTAACGAATATCATAAAGCACGTATGGCATCGGTGATATTCCATGCCTACAACCAGATACAGCAGCACGGTAAGGTAAAACTATTCCGCTCGCATAACCCTAAGTATAAGGACGGCGAGCAAATGCGCGATTTTATTTACGTGGCCGATATTGTAAGCATTTGCACCTGGCTGATGGAAAAACAGCCTGCCAGTGGCCTCTACAATGCCGGTACAGGTACTGCCCGCAGCTTTAACGACCTGGTAAAAGCGATATTCGATAGTTTAAACCTGGAGTTAAATATTGAGTATGTAGACACCCCGATAGATATACGCGACAAGTACCAGTACTTTACCGAAGCAGACATGCATAAGATAATGGCAGCAGGGTATGATAAAGCATTTTACAGCCTGGAAGCCGGTGTTAATGAATATGTAACTGGCTATCTTAATAAAAATGCTTATTTTTAAATTAGAAAAATACTTTTTATATGAAGAAACTGATAAGTTTAGCAGCATCTGTACTATTATTGACCACTGCCAATAGCGCATTTGCACAAGCTAAGTTTACCTCTTACGGCCAGGAGTTCAAAAAGGAAAATGTAAAGACCATGAACTCGCTGATGAAAGACATGCAAGGCAAGGATAAATTAGAGAATATATCTTTAGAAGGTAGGATATCGGAAGTATGCCAGGCAGAAGGCTGCTGGGTAAAACTGAAAAACACATCTGCCGAAGGTGCCGAGGATATACTGGTAAAGTTTAAAGATCACGCTTTTGTAGTGCCTAAAGACCTGGCTGGCAAGCCAATGATCGTACACGGTACTGCACTGCGCAAAACCGTATCGGTAGAAGAACAAAGGCATATGGCCGAAGATGCAGGAAAATCTGCTGATGAGATAGCCAAAATAAACACACCTAAAGAAGAGCTGCGTATAGAAGCAACAGGTGTACAGGTTGTAAGCAAGTAAGAGAAATCTAGCTTTAATATAGGAAAGCCACGCAATGCGTGGCTTTCCCTTTTTTATTTCTTTGCTACTATTTCGTCTATCGACTCCTGCGCCAGCGGGTGATAGTTCATCCTGTATTTTTCATAAATAGACCTGGCCATATCCTGTTTGCCGGTCTTCATCATTTCGGTATACAGCGGCTCTAAAAACTTGCGGCGCCCTACCCTGCTCAGGAACTGGTCCATAGCCGGGTATGCTGCTTTATAATCTGCCGTTACAGACATTACATACCATTGGTCGGCTATTTCACTATTGCCGCTGGTAGTAAAATGAAAAGCAGCGTCCAGCTCTTTCATTTTTGTTGCATCCAGTGTCTTTGGCATCTTACGCAGGAAGTGCAACCATTCGTAAGTAGACCAGTTAGTGGTTTGCAGTTCTTTTGCAGGTTTGCCATCCAGGAAAGCCTGGCGTACCTCATCTACTTTGCTAAAACGCGCCCTGTCGGCATGTGGTGCATTGGCAGGTATTCCGGGACCGTATACCCAGGCATTTATATCCAGCTTTTTAGCCAATGCACTATCACCTTTTATAAGATTATCATTTAGATAAGTGAGAAACTGTTCTGTAGTAATAGTTTTGAACGCATGTTCATCAAAATACTTTTTCAGGAAAGCATCGATACGCTCACGACCAACATTATTTTCTATCAGTTTCAGGAACAAAGCACCTTTTTCATAAGCTATATCCGTAAGGCCATCATCCGGGTCGCGGCCGGTAAGGTCCAGTTTCAGGTGCGTGTCTTTACTATCCTTACCCAATTCGTCCATTGCTTTCTCCAGGTCCTGGTAGCCCAGTTCCCAAAGCATGTCTGCATAGCTCTTATCGGTCATTGCTTCTGTAAGGCGTCGTTCAAAATAAACAGTGAAACCTTCATTTAGCCAGAAATCATTCCAGGTGGCATTGGTAACAAGGTTGCCGCTCCAGTTATGCGCCAGCTCATGCGCTACCAGGTTCATCAGTGAACGGTCTCCCGCAATAATGGTGGGTGTACAGAAAGTTAGTTTAGGATTTTCCATACCTCCTATCGGGAAGCCCGGAGGTAATACCAAAGCATCGTACCTCCCCCAGCGGTATGGGCCATACAGTTTTTCTGCCGTCTGCACCATCCTGCCTACGTCTTCAAATTCATAGCGCGCTTTGTCTATCATGTTGGTCTCGGCGTATACGCCGGTGCGCTCATCTATAGGCTTAAATGCAATATCGCCAACGGCCAGTGCCATAAGGTATGCAGGCACCGGTATATCCATATTGAAATGATAGATACCACTGTCGTTTACCTGCTGTGGATTTTCTGCACTCATCAGTGCCAGCAATCCCTTAGGCACGGTAACCCTTGCTGTATAAGTGTAGCGTATGCCTGGGCCATCTGCGCAAGGTATCCATGAGCGTGCGTAAATAGATTCAGACTGCGTGTACAGGAACGGATGTTTTTTGCCGGCAGTCTGCTGCGGGTCAAGCCATTGCAGCGCCCTTGCATTCTTACCGGTGTGGTAATAAATAGCTACCTGTTTTGTGCCGGCCTCAACCGGTATGCTCAGTGCATTGCCCAGGTGGTCTACAAATGCACCAAGGGTATGTTGTACTTTTTTACCGTCTGCAGTCACACTGTCTATAGTCAGGTCATAGGTATCCAGGCGCAGGGTGCTTACCATTTGCTTATTATCAATATCCCAAACAGCCTTACCACTTATCTGCCTTGCGTCAAAATTCACGGCAATATCCAGGTCCAGGTGTTTCATCAGCACACTGTCTGCATTAGATTGTGTATGCAGGTCTTTTACCATCACCGTATCCTGCGTTCCTGTTGCAGTATCCTGTTTAGCCGGCTCATTTTTACAGCTTGCAAAGATGCTCAATACTGCCATGGCGGCCGGAAAGTATTTATTCATGTATCCTTTATTAAAACAATCAGTATTAAATAATTTATGCTTCTTCTTCCAGCCTGCGCATAGCGGCCCAGCTTGTGTTTGAATAACTGTCCCACACCAGCCAAAGCAGTATGGATGAAAGAGCAAAGAACAATATTTTTAGCCACAACATATTATACGCGGCCACGGTCAAATAGTGAGCTACACCCAGGAGGCCGGGGATCAGTAAAGTGGACAATGTTTTCAATACCCGGTTTAGCGAATTATTCATCTGTTCCATTATTGAGAAAGGAAAATTACGCAGGGAAATGCGCATCATTATAACCGAGAACAAAAGCATATTTACCATTGCCAGTAAAACATCCATCCACACATTGAGGCCCCATGCCCATAAAATAAAAATGGTAATAATGGTAAAGAACGGCATAAAATATTTTATCCATACAGCTTTAAAAGCACCGGCCATAACCCTGCCCGGTTTATCGAGCGGTGCCGCATAATATACCCATGCGGCTTTATACTGGTCGGTAAACGAAAGATAATTCAATGCCTGCATTACAGTGATGATAGAAAGATACAGCAGCTGCAGGTAGTACGGTTTGCTTACCATATTCTTCCAGGTATCTGCCAGTGATACATCGCGGTTGCTGATGAGCGTATACACGAAGAATACCGGTGCATAGGCAAACATCGGGTACACACGCATTTTAAACGTGCGGCTGCGGCCTGTTTGCACCCATGCCATATTAAAACCAGCCTGCGAAGCACCATCTTTATTAAACAGCGAAGAGAGTTTTTTATAAAAGCTGCCTGCTTTGCCGCTTCTTACTTTTTTCCCTTGCGGTGCAGCTTCCACTACATCCATAGCACCTATGCTTTTGGCAAAACTGGGCGCCAGGAATTTGGCTGTGAACCAGACAAATACAATTGGCAAGATTATGGCCAATACAGACATCCACTGCGTATGTGGCAGGATAACCGGCGACCCTATCCAGCTCCAGCAAAGCGCCAGCCAGTAGGACGGTACAAATTTCATCCAGCCAAAATTGGCAGGGTCCGGCAGCCGGAACAACTGGCTTTCAAACACGCGAGGCGTGAAATAGCTGAACATAAAAATAAGCACCGTAAACCCTATCTGGAAATAGTTGATGATGTCTTTAAACTTTTCAGCACCTGCTATTCTTAGTATCAGCATATATGCACCGATCACCAGGAACAGCACAAGGAATACCATTAGCAGTAAGGGGATAGGAAACAGCAATACCGACAAAGCCCCGTCAGCTATCCCAAGGAATATCCAGGCTGGCAAAGCCATGGGCAAAATGATACGGAACAGGTAAATGAAAATATGCAGTGTGCGTGAAAGAAAGATGGTCTTATCATTCACCGGGCGTGGCAGTATCACAAATTTATCCTTGGTATCGAACATCACGGTAGAAAAATCGGTGATGAGCATGAACGACAGCATTACGATATTCATAGAAAAGAACAGCGTAAGTGAAATGATCCTGTCTGGAATAAGCGATAATGGCAACAGGTATAGCAGGCCCATACAAAATGATATGAACATGCTCATGAAAGAACCATACTTCCTTGGCTTGCTCTGACGTTGCGGCCGGCCAAAAGATAATGGTTTACGGTCATCTACTTTAAGTTTAGCTTCAAGTATCGCCTTAAGCTGTGGAATGTCTGCACCCATGCCTTTCCATAAACCGGAGGGCAGCAGCACCAGCTTTAAAAATAATTTGTTCATGCCTATTCCCTGCTGCTTTTATTACTGAATGCTGATGCAAATTCATCCGCCTTTTGACTTTGGTCGCCTGAAGAAGTAAGACGGGAGAATATCTTCTCAAGACTATCGCCGCTATTGCTCCTCAATTCTTCGATAGTAGCATTGGTAACAATATTGCCTTTATCAATCAACACTATCCTGTCCGATACTTTTTCTACCACATCCATCATATGCGAACAATAAAAGATAGTCTTGCCTTCCTGCTTCAGCACCTGCAGCAGTTCTTTCACCAGTATCACCGCATTGGCATCCAGGCCCGAAAGCGGTTCATCCAGTATCACGATAGAAGGGTTGTGCAGCAGTCCTGAAGTGATGAGTACTTTCTGGCGCATACCTTTCGAGAAGCTGTCCATACGCTGATCTATATTAGAAAGCAGGCCGAAAGAATCGAGCATTCTAGAAGCCCGTTCTTCTATCACATCATCTGGCAGCTGGTATAGTTTGCCAATAAAATTCAGGTATTCGCGTGGTGTAAGCAGGTCATACAATTCTGCCAGCTCGGGTATATACCCTATCAGCTTTTTCACCTCCAGCACATTATCCTTCAGGTTCATGCCGGCTACAATAACATCGCCCGAATAGTCCTGTATAATACCTGTGAGTATTTTAACGGTTGTAGACTTACCGGCGCCATTAGGACCTATGTATCCTATGATCTGGCCGGGAAATATTTCAAGATTGATATTGTTTAAAACAGTTTTGTCGCCATAGTTTTTTGAGAGATGGCTGATAGATATGATCGGTTGCATGAGTATAAAATAAATTCCTTCAATACATGGCGTATTGAAGGAACAAATTAAGTAAATAAATGCCGTAAATACGGGTTTATTAAGGATATTATCAGGCTTTTAGCAGCTTGAATGCGTGTGTCCATTCATTGTGCAGGAAACCCGGTATGCACCAAAGTATACATAATTGTTCTATAGGCCTTGCGGCTGTAACCTTACCCATATCGCAGGCCTCCCAGCCAAATTTTTCAAGTATGTCTGTTGTATCTTTTTTAGCAGTCTCATTATTGCCGCAGATAAACATGGTTGGCTTGCCATCCTTAAATGAAGGGTCGACCATAAAGGCATTGCCTACACTGTTGAATGCTTTTATAAAGTGTATAGCGGGAAACCTGGCCTGCAATTGCTCCATCAGGGAGTCGTCGGCTTTTGTAAAGTATTGTATAACACCATCCTGTGGTGGTACATCACCTATAGGATTAGTGGTATCTATCACAGTTTTGCCCGCCAGGTTTTGCGGCCCGGCCAGCTCAACTACATCTGCCGCTGCACGGCCGGCTACTGCCAGCACGGCGATGTCTGCAAACTTTGCAGCATCCTCAAAGCTGCCTGTTTGTGCTTTATTACCGGCATTGGCTTTCCAGTCTTCCAGCTTAGCGGTATCACGCGTGCCCAGCATCACCTCATAACCGTGTTTTATAAAACCGTTGCCCAATGCTTTGGCAACTGCACCCGAGCCTAATATGCCGATTCTTTTCATAGCGCTTGCATTTTGATACAGCAATTTATACCGTAAAAATTAAAACAAGATTAAATAACGATTTGTTTTTGGCAACACTGTATAAAAAAATGTGAAAAATATTTTTCAGTAAAAAATTATATATCCTGAAACAAAAGCAGCAATAAATAAACCAACAGTTAAAACCCAATAAAATCAGGCATTACAGCGGTATGACAATACAATTTTTGCCCCCAACCGAGCCGGTTCAAGCTATGTCTTTTTCAGTAAGTAGCTATAAAACTTTCGGTATGAAAAAACTATTTCTTTATCTCCTGACCAGCCTCACCGTTCTGTGTTTTGCCATTACCCCGCAAAAAGCAAAAGCCTCGCACGCAGCAGGTGCAGAGATCATTTACCAGTGGATAACTGACTCTACTTACCGCTTTTATTTTAAGTTCTACAGAGACTGTACCGGTATAGCCACGCCGGATTCTGTGAACCTATGCGCCTACAATACCTGCACCAATACCGGTTTTACGGTGTGGATGCAAAAATGGGGCAGTCTTATTGGCCCCGGCCCATATCCCAAAGATACCAATGGCTCTTCAGTGGCCACAGGTTGTTCTATGTATCCCAACCGCTGCCAGGACCCATCCTCTATCCTGCCGGGTTTCCATGAATGGTGGTATGCCTGTATACTGACGCTGCCACAAAAATGTAATTCGTGGACCTTCTCGGCTTATGCACAATCGCGCAATGTAACGTTAGTAAATATACCGGCAGTTGACCTTTATGTAGAAACTACCTTTGACAATACACTACCTGGGGCTGATAGTAACTCTTCACCCTATTTCTCTATTAAGCCTATACCCTATGTTTGCCTCAATGCGCCCTATTCTTTCAACAATGGCGCTGTGGACCCTAATGGGGATTCCCTTGTAACGGATATCATACAACCTTTACAACCTGCCTCGCTCACCTGCACGTCGCCATCAGGCATGCCTATCGGATTCAACGGGGCATCCCCACCATATAACCTGGTCACTAACCCTATCCAAACCAACAATACTTTTTCTATAAATTATGCAACCGGCCAAATGAACTTTACGCCCGGCGCAATAGGAGCCTATGCTCTTGCAACAAGGGTACGCGAATACCGGAATGGCAAGTTGCTTGGCCATATCATACGAGATGTACAGGTACAGGTACTTACATGTACTGCCCCACCACCGCAATTAAATCCGCCACCGTCTGCCAATATAATAGGTGGTGTATGGATGGATGATAAAGTAAACGGTTGCGTCAACCAACCTTTGAATTTCTGCTTCGATGTTACCTGCCCTGATACAGATGAGGTATTTATTGTAGGAGACAATCACACTTCTTCTATACCTAATGCTACCGTAACCTATACCAACCAGGGAGAAGATTCTGTTCGTGGCTGTTTCAGCTGGACACCCGGCCCCAATGATGCAGGCGATAAAACATTTATCGTAACCATCAAGGATTCTACCTGTCGTCCGCCGGGCGTGATGCTTTTCTATACGAAGATCATCCCTATAAAAATATGGGGTCCAACAAAAGGATTGGGTGATACCAGTATTTGCCCCGGAGGACCAGCCTACTTATCAGCCAAAGGTGGCGGCGACTACGTTTGGTCAATCATACCTGGTACACCGGGCAGCCTTAGTTGCCTGAATTGCCTTAGCCCTGTTGCGAAACCTTATATCAGCACACAATATATCGTTACCTCAAAGAAAGACAGCTTCTGTGTAAATATTAATAAGGATACCGTAAATGTAAATGTACTACCGGCTGCTATATTCGGTGGGCAGAACGATACGGTTACTTGTCCGCACAATATGGTAAACCTGGATATTCATCCTAACCCGCCTGCCGGGGTTACTTATAAATACAAATGGACGCCTACTACATACCTGAGCAACAGCACTACCTACAACCCAAGCTCTACGCCCAACAGCGATATACGCTATATAGTAGAAATAACCAGCAGCAACAGTATTTGTAAATCGTACGATACGATAAACATAGATGTGCTGGACGGATTTAAAATACTGAACCCTGACACAGCTATATGCGAAGGAACATCTGTTACTATACGAGCCGTAGGCGATCCGCGCTATACTTATAGCTGGAGCAGCCCGTCACCATCTGCCGGTATCAGCAGCCCTATCATACTCGATCCTGTTATTACACCGGGTGTACTGGGCAAGTATAAATACACGCTTACTGCATCCTTCCTTACCTGTACCGATAGCGTAAGCTCACTGAATATCGAAACACAACCTATACCATCTGTTACGGTTGACGAAGACACCAAAATATGTTTTGGTGACACGATGAAGCTGCATGGTGTTGTAACCCCTTCTACCTATCCGTTCACGTTAAAATGGACACCTGGAGCTACTTTAGATGATCCTAATATTGCTTCTCCTGTGTTCAATGCAACCCAGCAGGGAGATAATACATTGACCTTTACAGCTTCCAGCTCTGCCGGTTGTGCCGACTCTGATAAAGTGAACCTGTTTGTATTCCCTTCAGATTTCATGAAGTTGTCTAACGATACAGCCATTTGTCCTAAAGACTCACTGCAACTGACAATGACCGGCAATGGTGTGAAATCGTTCTACTGGTACCCGGATGTGAATATCAGCAATACCAAGGGCTTACAACCTTATGTATGGCCGGTAAGCACGCAGGTATATTCTGTATACGGTATAGATACCAACCTATGCCGCGATACACAAAGCGTACGTGTAACGGTAAAACCCGGTGCTACACTTGAACTGCCTGATTCAGTGAAACTATATCCTGGTGAGGCTTACGAGATGAACCCGCAAAGCAACTGCCTGTATTATTCATGGTTCCCGAATGTAGGCCTTAGCAATACTAATATCTCTAACCCGCTTGCGCAGCCACGTGTCAATACCAAATACTATGTGAACGGAACTACAGAATACGGTTGTAAGACAACAGACTCCATCATTGTACTGGTAATGCCTGACAGCTATATAGATGTGCCGAACGCATTCAGCCCCGGTGGTCTGAATGGTACGCTGAAACCGCTGCACCTGGGTAGCGCACAACTGAAGAAGTTTGCCATCTTCAACCGTTGGGGTGTGAAAGTGTTTGAAACTACCGACATAAACAAAGGATGGGATGGACGTTACAACGGCGAACTGCAGCCAATGGGTGTGTATATATATACACTGGATGCGACACTCCCTTCAGGAAAGACCATACATAAAAACGGAGATATAACTCTTGTAAGATAAAATCCTAAGATAGAGAGGAAGCTATTCCTCTCTATCTGTTCTATAATATTCATCTATCAAATTTTCAGCTCATGAACAAGAGAACACTATACCGGCTGGCCTGCATTTTTATGCTTGTACTCACCGGGCTCAATAAAGTCAATGCCAATCACTATGCAGCGGTTGACATGTATGTTACTTACATAGGCGGCGGTCTTAATGGTTGCACCGGAACTACAGAATACAAATATGAATTTACGCTGGAAGTGTATCGGGCCTGTGAGGGGGGGCCAGTTCTTCCTACCGAATATTCGGTAAACACCTTCAATCCAATCCGGTTCGAATCTCTCAATGCCGGTGTTTCCGGCACAATCGACGTATTCAGCACAAGTCAGGATACTCTGGATCAATTATGCCCGGCATTTTCAAAACAGAACTCATGCCGTATACCTGCCAATACACAGTATCCCGGTTTTAACCACCGTGTATATACAGGTACATTCACTTTACCCTCACCACAAAAAGACTGGCGTTTCTGGTGGTCAGATGGGGCAAGAAATACATCCATTGTCAACATAACAACACTTACAGGCATTCATTCTCCTGCCGGTAGTATTTATGTAGAATGCGGACTGAACAATCTTACCAAGTATAATAACAGTACACCAAGATTTACAGTAAGCCCCTTACCATACATCTGCATCAACCAGCCTACCAGCTATCTGAATGGCCCGCTTGATCCTAATAATGATTCATTGAATATAATTTACCAAACACCGTTGAATGCCGGCCCCAATGACCCATATTTGTATTATTCCGATCCGTCCGTTACATATTCAGAAGCTAATCCTGTGGCCTCCGATGCATCTATGCCTTTTACGGTAAACCCGCTCACAGGTACAGCTACATTTAAGCCAACAAACCAGGGTAAACATGCGCTTGCTTTCCGCTGCGACGAATATGAACGCGGTACCGGCGAACACCTTGGCTATATTATGCGCGATGTACAGATAACTGTTTTACCGTGTACCAGTCCTCCACCGCTGGTCGACTCTATACCTACCAAGGGGAATTTCAACAATACTACCGTGGTACACACAGCCAAGCAAGGCAATGCATTATTTGTGTGCCCCGGTACAACCATGAGCTTTACCGTTAATTCTAATTCCCCTTCACCAGGTTCCAGCATATATATGGAATGTAATAATACACTTGTATTGCCCGGTTCTACATTTACTGTAGCTAATGATGGGACACCCAATCCTGCAGGCACTTTTATCTGGACACCTACCAATGCAGATGTAGGAGAGCATACCGTTATTGTTACATCAAAAGACTCTACCTGCACCGGTACAGGGTTCTCGCTTGTACTGAAGAGCTTTACTGTAATACTGATAAAAGTAGTATACGGGTTGGATGCCGGCATAGACCTGCCGATATGTTCTATAGACCCTAAGCCACGCCAGCTAAGTGTAAAAGGTGCTACAGACCTGAGAGTGGAATGGACAGATGGTGTAACCGGCGGGCCTGCAGAAGGGTTGAATAAGACAGATATAGCTAATCCTATAGCCACTGTTTCCAAAACAACTTATTACAAAGTGAAGACCATAGACCTGGCGCCTAATACTACCTGTAAAACAGAAGACGACCTGGTAGTATATGTAGATACCAGCAATACCCTGAACGCATTTCCTGACAACCCTGTTGTTATGTGTCGCCCCGATTACCTGCAACTGGATGCCATTGTAACCGGTAAAGGGCCACTCACAAATTTGCCCTGCGGCGTAGCTATGGTACCTGATAATTCAGTTAGTAATACAGCAAAGCTTTACGGTAGCGTTATTTATGGCCAGTTCCCTTATGATACATTAGGAGCTGCAACCCCTATACTGCCAAACAATACGCGTACTGCCAAACAGCAGTTCCTTATCCGCAGGGATGAACTACTGGATGCCGGCATACACTCTGCAGTACTTACAGGTCTTTCTTTTGAAGTAACCAAAGGCACACCGCCGGGCTATACTTATTTGTATAAAAACTTCCGTATTGCATTGAAATGCACCAATGCTACTGAATTATCAAAATCTGAAGGTTTCGAATCAGGACTGGTGGCTGTGTATAATGCGCCTACAACTATTGACTTTGACAATATCGTGCATAAGTTCGATTTTAAGAACACCTATGCATGGGATACCAATCGTAACCTGCTGGTTGAAATATGCTATAGCTTCAACGATTCGGTAGTAAATGGCTGCGGTATATCTGCTGCACCGCCACCGCTCATCAAGTTCGCCCCTACTACCTATAAATCAGCATTGTTTTTAAGCGATAGCAACCGCACTGTTAATGATCTTTGCGGAACGCTGAAGGATACTAAGATTGAAGAAAAACTGGGCCGGCCTGTATTTGAACTAACTTATGCTGACGCACCATCCATCCCATTTACTATCAAATGGACACCGAGCACTTTCCTGTCAGACTCTACCATACTGCAGCCATTGGCTTATGTGCCTAAGTCTGCCAAATATTATGTAGAGACATTTGGTAGCAGCGGCTGCCGCCTGCTGGATTCAGTAGATATATATGTACCAGTACACGACTTCAGCGTATCTCCAAAAGATACCGCTATATGCCTGGGTGATAATGCTTACCTCATTGCCAAAAATGGCTTTGTATACAAATGGCATGAATATGTGAACGGTGAATACAAAGACGCTTCCAAATCACTGA
>JANINW010000095.1:0-535 GCA_024508935.1 Flavipsychrobacter sp.
TACCATAAGCGCAAAAAAAAGGAAACACCGTATTAATGTGTTTCCTTTTTTGTAGTCCCGACAAGAAGTTTCTCGAACTTTTTGGAAGGGCTAAAGATTTTGTCTTGAGCATTACTATCGCTCTTCAAAAACCTGCTGATACTTACTATATAACCCAATAAATACTTTATCCATTAAATTGAGCAGAGCAAACCATAGATAATAATTATTATAATGATAATTGGGGCCTGCTAACATCCTAAGTGACGGTAAATTTTCTTGATATGAAAGTAGATTATGGGCACACCTGTTTCGATGTCGATACAAATGATCTTCGTAAATTTTTTTCAATGAATAAATATTGTTGGTCTCGGCAAGTAATGTGTTGTCATCATTGGCAAAATGCTTAAACTGATAATTAGCCATTAATATCTCATAAGTATCAAAAATTTCTTGGGTCCAAGATAACAATGTAGTGTCTCTGAATATTACTTTGATTTCTCGGCGGACTTTTCTGAGTAAATCAGTTCTTCCAATATCATTAGCCACATCATAA
>JANINW010000095.1:545-7443 GCA_024508935.1 Flavipsychrobacter sp.
AATTTCCATACTTTTTTATTTGCGAAATCAGGTCTTTATAAACCTTTGCTTTATCATCATAATTTGAAAATTCACCCATCGGTTTACGCGTAAAATCATAACGATATTCGTAATCATCGGTGGCGAGTTCCCAGCAGATACACTTCATCTTTTGCTCATGAAAACCAGTCATTTTTAAAAAGGTTGACTGCATAACATACTCCGTAAGCGGGAAAGCTTCAATACCAACACCTACGCCCGTGCTTGCTGATACAACCTCATTAAGAATGTCGGTAACAGGCGATAAAATAAAATTCGAATGCCTACCCATCTATGTAGTGATTATATATTTCAATAGATGAAGTAATACGAGCTCGCAGATATTTAAGCGCACTTGGAGCTTTTTTGTGAGCATCTACGCTTTTAAATTCTGTAATTTTTGCATCAATATCGGCAATTAAGTCTTCCTTCTTAGCAATATCGATAGCTTTGTCTTCGAATATTATGACATAAATAAGTCCAAATAGGTACGTGTCCATCTCAATGATTGATGTGTACTGTATGGGTATACTTAGTTCAGTAATTGTCTGTTCTAGTCTTTCGAATCTAGGTTCGAAATTGCCATCTGGAAATACCTCAGTAAATTGCTTGAACTTTGTCGATGGCTCTTCACCTGCTACCGAATAAATATATTCTTCATAATAGTCTTCCATTGCGGACTTGAAACCTGCCGCAACGTGATTAGCATTCTCATCTTTGACGTATTGAGATAAAAGAGCCAAAAACCTGAGAAAATCTACCGTGCTTACAGTACTATAATTCTTAATTGTTATCCGCTTTATAAATGCTGGATCAAAGAATTCTCTTAGGCCATCTTTTAAGAAATAAAGTGACGCCCTACTTTCTTGCGGAAATAATCTTTGCCCAGCAATATTTATGCTTCTGAACACTGACGAATAATACTTTTGTTGGACCTGCTGGTCAGCATTTTGCGGCACTAGATAGGAAAAACCTAAAAAAGCCTTTTTAAGAAAACTCTCATCGATTGCAAAGTCGATCACTTTATAATTGCCAGGTGCAATCTGCCCAAGAATCGAGGCCTTATTATGGCCTTTCTCTGTTAGTTTTTTAAAGTTCCATTGTAGTATATCATCGAGTTGTTCCTCGCCATCAATGTCATCATCATTTTCGTTAGCTAATCTTTCAACGGTCCCTTTAAAAAGGTCTTTGTCAGGAAATAAGCCAAGATATCCCAATAGCACAGTAGTTAATCGTTGCTGACCATCTAGTATTAAATTTTGAGTAACGCCACCAATATTGAAAGCCCCAATAGTAATTGGTGGAACGAATTGTTTATTTTTAAACGCAGTAATCAACGTGCGAACCTTTTCTTCATCCCAAACGAAAAAGCGCTGATATTCGGGAAGAATAATGTTTTGCTTTAGAATTAGATCAAGCCAATGCTTGAGCGAATACTGCCCATAGTATACTCGATTATCCATAGTGAAATTGTATATGATAGTTGCAGCTAACAATATAGAATATTTTTATTTCACAACAAAAGCCGCTCACAAAGCGGTTCTGGTCTAACTGTCTAAAAAATTAATCTGACCTGGTTCTATTGGGTGCATCAAACTGGTTTGTATGAGGCTAGAGGCTATGATTGCCCCTATAATAGATTCCTTAGTCATTAACTATTGCTATCCGTAGTGGCAAATCGAACATTATTGCCGTAATTTTGAACTGTGCATAACAACTTAATTTACCTAGACAACAATGCTACTACAAAGGTAGACCCATTAGTTTTAGATGCCATGCTTCCATTTTTAATGGATAATTACGCCAATGCATCATCCACACATCAATTTGGATTGAGTGCATCTAATGCGGTAAAAAATGCAAGGGAAAGCGTAGCATCTATTATAGGAGCTGAACCTCATGAAATTGTTTTTACCTCTGGTGCAACTGAATCTATTAACACGGCACTGAAAGGAGCCGCTCTTTCTTTTCAGGCCAAAGGAAAACATATCATCACACTTGAAACTGAACACACAGCTGTCCTAGATACATGTAAGTATTTGGAATCAAGCGGATATAGTGTAACGTATTTGCCGGTTAAAAAAACTGGCTTGATTGATTTGGAATTTTTGAAAAACGCAGTTACAGAGGAAACTATTTTGGTTTGTATTATGTTTTCTAATAATGAAACAGGAGTGATACAGCCAATTTCTGAAATTTCAACAATTGCACATTCCGTAGGTGCATTGTTGTTTTGTGATGCCACACAGGCAGTTGGCAAAGTCGAATTGGATGTAAATAAATTAGGTATTGATATGCTGTGCTTTAGTGGACATAAAATTTATGCTCCAAAGGGTATAGGTGCATTGTATCTAAGTTCGAAAAAGCCGTACAAAGTCAAAATTCCCGCTCTTATTCATGGTGGTGGACATGAGCGAGGTAATAGAAGCGGTACTTTGAATGTACCAGGTATTGTCGCTTTAGGTAAGGCATGTGAAATTGCGAAAGAGCGAATTGCAATTGATAAAAGGGAAATTTCAGCGTTGCGTAACTATTTAGAATCCGAATTACTTAAAATAGAAAATGTTTCAGTTAATGGCAGCACAGAGCAGCGTATGCATAATGTTACGAATCTTTGTTTTCACGGACTTGACAGTGATGCTTTAATTATTGGATTAAGTAATCCAGAAACTACTGCATTTGCTATAGCAGTAAGTAATGGTAGTGCCTGCACCTCAACCAAGATTGAACCAAGTCATGTGTTAACAGCCATGGGACTTTCAGAAACACAGGCCTATGCTAGTTTGCGTTTTAGCTTAGGTAAATATAACACCTTAGAGGAGATTGACTACGTAACTAGTAGAATGAATGAAATTGTACATCAATTGAGGTCTTATTCGTAATTATCTTTTTTTAAGAGCCTCTCTTAGTCGTTCAATTCTGCTGTCGTTATCCTTCGCAGGCCAAATTGCCAAACTCATATCTAAATATAAAATTGTTTTTGAAATACTGGTGAATGGGTATCGTTGTTGATCCTCAAAGTTTAAATGGGAACAATGCTGTAAGTATTCTATGTAAATGTCTACTTTATCGCGCCTAGAGTCATCTTTTTCAACCCTCAATATATCAACTAATAACTTTAACAGTGCTTGGTAACCAACAGTTGTATGGAGAATATTCTGGGGTTTAGTGTTTTCTTGAAAGTCCCACAAAGGGAGACTACCATCCACAAAAGTTTTTCTTGCTGCAGAAAAATATGAGAACAAAATGTCTGTTATAAATTGGTCTTGATTATTAGCGTAATAAATTCTGAAAGGGAGGCTTGGTCCGCAGTTTATTTTTAATTCATCCCTATCCCTAAAACGATCCTTTTCAGAGTCTCGGAGATTTACTGAAATCAATTCGATTATTGATTTCACCATTGTCGCTTGCGTCAACGGTGGACTCTGATTTCGTTCATATGTTCCTCCATGTAACTTTATTCGATTAAAAAAAGGAGATTTTTCAAAACCATTCAAAGCCAATACTATTTCTAAAGCAGTCTTTTGAGGTGTATCCTTCTCTGTCAAACCAAACAAACTTGTAACAAGACTTTGTGGCACAGACTTCTGAGTCCGATTTATTGTTGAAAACACCATTGCTTGAAATTCCAAACTAGCGTCAATAAAAAAAGTTACAACCAGTTCAATATTAAGAAGCGAGTTTAGTTGTTGAGACTTTTTTATCAACTTCTTGTTGAATTCCTCGTTCAACCCTTTGGGATTAAGCTGTCTTAATGACAAAATTTCACTTTCTAGTCTTTCAATGGCCTTTTCGATGCCGCGAATCCGATGTTGACCATCAATGATAGTTAAATACACATCTCCGTCAGCTCTTTTTAATTCTGAAAAAACTTTTCTATCAATCGTAATTGAAATAATACCGTTTTGCTGTTCTTCAAAAACTTCAATAGCTGCATTAGGAATAGATAAAACGATATTTGTAGGGAATAGCGCATCAGGATCATCAATTAAGAAATCTGCAATTTTTTCTACCCTGCTAGTTTCTACCTTTCTTTGTACCTGTTTGTTATACTCGGGCTTGTTATCATCATCAAAATAAACAATCAATCTTTCGGTGTACTTTGTAAACGACAAAATTTGTTTAATAGAGAATATTCCGACAAGAAATTCTTGATTATTTTGCCTGACTTTTGAGGCGTGTATTTGATTATCCTGCAGCATTAGTCACCGTATTTTTCAGATAAATGTTTCTTTGCTTCATTTGCCTCCTCTCTAATTATATCTCCTACAGTGGTCTCGATCATTTTTTCCTGTAGTAAGTATGCGTACTTTGAGAGGCCAATTGAATAATAAATAAAAAATACAGAGCATGTAAGCTGTAACCAAAGCCACCAACTGGTATTGAAAGGCGTATTAACAACTTGGTATATATACAAGAAGGCTATAAGAAAAACTAGCAGTTTTGAATAACTATCTATTTTTAGCCTTAATGATAAAGTATTTGTTTTAAGACTTGTTTCCTTTGATTTGTCAAATTTAAAAAGATTAACTCCTAAAGAACTCATCCTGTTCAATGCGACTAATGGCAAACTTCCATTGAACAATAGATTGATAACATTTATGAATGTTATTTTATCTTGGGATTTAAATATAAAAAAAGCGATAAATGATAAGCCAATTACAGTGAAAGGATAAAATACATTTGGAAGCTTCCAAAAAAGCAGCTCTTCACTATTTGTTCTTTCAATCTTTCTTAGAAGTTCACTTTCTTTTTTATTGAAAAACATAGGCATTAGTTAGTTTTAAATAGTTCCCCAGCTTTATATTCTTTCAAGTTTGAGACAAGCTGATATTTTTTAATTTTCTCCATACTTGTCTTCAATTTTTGTCCATCTCGTTCAGACAATCCCAGAAATTTAGACATCATCTTTAAGTTTGTCTTGTCTTTAATATCAAAAAGGAATGCCGTTTCACACATACTGCTAAAATCAAATGCAGGCTGATTAAATTCCTCAATACCTTGCGATAATAATACTACTGAAACTCCCTTAGACCTGATTTCTCTTAGAATTTTTTCAAGTAAATCTTGAGATTTCTTTTCCTTAAAAATAACGTGCGCCTCATCAATAAGCAAAACATACCTCATCCCTTGGAATTTATCATCGATAGGCGCATTATCCATGTTCATGAAGATGTTATAGATGTAATTGATGATAAGAAATACAGAAGTAAATCTTACTGACTTAGGCAGATCGCCCGACAGGCTTAAATAATAATTTCTATTTAAGAAAGAATTCTTGTTGTCAACCTTTGATTCAAATAAATCTAATTCACTTAAGCTTTGCAATATTTCTTTTAAAGTTGTTGCCTTATCTCCTTCAATAGAAATGACCTTATCATATATCTGCTTAAAAGAAGGGTATTGACCATTCTTCATCTCTGCAAATACTTCTCTGGTCGCATCCTTTAAAGTCTGTTGCTGGTTTTTACCAATATTTGAATAGCTTGTAATAATATCAACAAACTTGTTGATACCCATGATTTTGTTTTTATCATTCACATTATCTATGAATGATAAAGGGTTAAGGGGAAAGGGTGTTTGTGGGGCATCTATATAATGTGCATTCGTTTTTTCAAAAAAAGGCTTTAAAGCTTTTTCATCCTCTTTCTTTAACCCCTTAAAATCAAGATAGATGAAATTAACATGCGATTGGGATGCCTCGACTATCTGCTTCAGAAAATTATTAGCGAAATACGTCTTGCCGGTGCCAGAATTGCCAGCAACTGCCACATGCGCATTATTGTGAATAGATGTATCATTTAAGTTGAAATAGATATTCTCATTATCGAAATCTTTCCCTACTAAAATCTTTATCAAGCCTAAATACGAATCCTTGTTTTTTATTCGTAGTTTTCTTGTTTTCTCATCCCATAAAATGGCATCGTTATTTACCTCGCCTTCTTCTAGTTTTTCAATTCCCCTTTCAATATTTTCAAGTAAAAAATCAAGCCCAGAATAGTTTGGATTGTCTGAAAATATTTTATTCATCAGACCTAGACCATGATCTATATGCATCTTTATATACTTGCCAATATCTTTATCAGTTTTATATAAATTATAATGCTGACAGATTAGGGCAATGTAATAATCTCTATGCTTCCCGAACAAGATGTCATCCTTATATTCTTTTCCTTTACTATCTAAAAGGTCGTTTTCTAACGATAGTTTTATATTTCTTGATATTGAGTATGAAAACGCTATTCGGGACACATAATTCTCAGTGCCAAGGTTCAGTTTTCTTGTAAGTTCCTGTACAACAGGTTTATTTGCTTCTGATGTCCTTATATTAATCAGCATTATTGTACATCTTATTATATGTTTTCAAAAAATCCTTCGGTACGATCTTCATAAACTCAGATTTATCCTCATGCACATTGTTTATCAAATAAGTTTGTGCAATTGACTCGGAAAGAATGTTATATTCTCTTGCAGTTAGTTCTTTATTAATGAGTGGGAAAATAACAACCTGCTCAGAAATATTTGGATAAAAATATTTTACAATATTTTCGGAATGCTGTTCATCAAATTTTTGCATTGGCGAATCAATAAATACAGGAAACTCTATATCTGACTCCTCGACCAAACCACGTAATAAAGCTGTCGCATACATCTGTTGTTCACCCTTAGACAATGTTTCTTTGCGTATTTCTTCTCCTCTATTATTTTTTAATATAATATCGATGTCATCGCCAAGAATTTCAACATCAACCTTCTTGATAAATCCTTTCTTATGCATCAATGTTTCCAGCCCCTTAAGAATTTGCTCTTCTAAAGATTTCTTCTTCTCTGCCTTAAACTTTGCGATAAAATCTTTGAGATTTGCGATTAATCTACTAGC
>JANINW010000095.1:7453-11392 GCA_024508935.1 Flavipsychrobacter sp.
GTCTTTTTCTTTATTAGCAGCGGAAACATTCAGTTTCTGAGATAGTTCTTCAATCTTTTTACTTTTTTGAGTTTTTTCGTTAGAAAATTCTCCTATTTCTCTGTCTAATGATCTTATTGTGTCTTCAATCCTAATTATCTCTTTATCTAGCTCTTCTTTCCGTTTCCTATAACTTTCAATTATTGGATCTTCTTGATTAGCCTCTGCATCTTTTATTTTTCTTCTGATGGTATTTAATTCATTTCGAGTTTGGTTGTAGTCACCATTTAACCGTTTAAAGGATTCTTTAAAAGACAGTCTAATATTGCTTATCAAAGCGTTTAATTCATTTCTTTCTGAATCTGAAAACTCGTGTATAACTTTGAATTCTACTGGTAATTCTGGGGTGTCAGAAAAGAAGTGTTTTCTTATAAGCTCTTTGAAAGCTGAAGCATAAAAATCGTGTACATTGTGATCTATGGCTAATTCTTGAGGCTTAGGTATATTAAGCAAATCCGTGAGTATGCGATTAGTAACGCCTTTTACATTTTCATCCTTAAACTGCGCAGCTTTATAATTGGACTCATTTTCAAGCTGTTTACCTACCTCTAAAAACTTCTCTCCAGCAATTGCAAACGGTATTATTTCAAATGACTCTTTAAGCTCCTTTTGAATGTCATCTTGTTTCTGAACTAATTCGTCAGAACGTCTCCTCAATTCCTCAAGTTCTTCTACAGTTATTAAACTTCCGGCTTTAATTAGACGTTCTTGAATGTCGCGCGAGTCCTTGTTCTTCTCATTCTTTTTTTCAGAATGCTCTTCAATTAGTGTCAAGTTATCTTTAATCTTTTCCTCGCAGCCTTTTACTTCAGCTTGTAGCTTAAAAAGTAATTCTTTTTCTTTTGCACTGGCTGACTCCTGACGAAGTTTAAGCTGTAAATTTTCCAGTTCATGCTTAAGGTCTTCATATTTTTTAATACCAAGAACTTCAGAATAGGCCAAGCTTAAATTACGCCGTTGTTCAGCAGTATTTACTTCTGCCAGTGTTACAATCTTTTCCGCATCGAAGAAAAAGAACTTAGCTATCTCGATAGGTAAAATAAAATCTCTAATGAATATTTCTTGGCCCACTTCCCTCGCTAATTCACTAGGATATCCATCAATTAATATTTCCACCTCATCGGTGGTGCCGGAAATAACGTTAAAGCTTCTAGTAACTTGTATCTCTTTACACGGCACTTCAGGTATATTGACATTAGTAAACGTGATTGACACATAGAATTTAGATTCCCCTTCCGAACGAGCTAGCCTATTAAGGGAGTTAGTTATATATTTACTATACCCCCCTTGATCTACAATCTCTTTTTTATATAGGTCATCAACTTCCTGCATGTTTTTGCCATACAAACACCAGACTAAAGACATCAGGAAAGTTGTTTTACCAAAGCCATTTCTACCACTGACAACGAATATATTTTTCTTATTCGCAGCGGTTAAATCAATTTTATTCGAGTCCTTATATATGCGATAATTATAAAGCTCTATTTCTTTTATAGTCATTAGAACGATTATCTTTTACTTTCATCAAGGAATTGCTCCAAACGATTTTCTATATCGTTTTGTAACCCTCTTTTTCTAATCATGAGTGTCTTTGTTTTTTGGAGCGCAAGTAAATCTTGTATTAAGTCAAAATCTCCAGGTTCTTTTTTGCATGACTTTTTCAAAAGATCAGCTTCCTTTTTGAATTTTTCATCGTGTTTACTCATATCAAGTTGGGTTTTGTAAACTTTATTGTAGATATCTGAAACTTTAGTTTTGAAAAAGCAATCTCTAAACCAATGATATTGTATTAGCACCATTTCCTGATGAGTGATTAATTCTATACCCTCAGTATCTTCGATTTCTTTTTGAGCTTTAAAAATCCTTTTTAGAATTTCAACCCTTGTCTCAAATTTATACGGCCCCCATAAATCTTCTTTTATTTCGCCATTCCTACGCCGCTTTTCCCTATACTTTTCAGGATTATCTCTGGTTTCTACTAGAAAATTTCTTATTTCACTTAATGGCTCCATCCATTCTTCACCATTTTCAATAAGGCCTTCCATACTTTTATCCTTATTTACGACAGTGCAGACCCAACAACCAAATCGACTTTGTCCGCAGCTTGGAGTTGTTGTATCAATTACTAGCGGACAGTCACCAGCATTCGCATTTCTATAGAGAGTTACAAGTTCTTTATGGGAACCTCCCCACGGAGGAGGAACTTGATTCAAATATTGCCATACTTCGTTTGTTGTAACGTCCTTGATTGGTGCGAATACATATGCATTAGGCAGCAAATGTTTTCTTAAACGCTGGCCTTTAATGCCATGCTTCCTTATGGACTCTGCTCTAGCGGAGCTTTCAGCAGATCTTGTACCTAATAGTATAATGGCTTCGCCTTTCTCACTGATTTTTTCTGTAATAAATCTTGTTGTTGGGTTTATTTTTAACCTATCCGTGCACCATCTGTAAAATTTATTCGGTGCCGGATAACCAAGGCCTATTAATCGTACCCAGAAGGAATCATCTAATTTGGGCATCGTTTGCTCAACTGTTATTGGCAAAGATTGCTTAACGGAAGCTTTCTGAATTTTCTTGAGTGTACTATCTATAAATTTTACAATGCGGGGATTTTCAACCAAAGTATCGTTACAAACGACGAATATCCTTCTTGTTAATAGTATCGGATCAATTTTTGTTAATGCATTCCATACAACTTGCAAAAGCATGGTAGAATCCTTTCCACCACTAAAACCAATTATCCAAGGTCTTTCTGGATTTTCATCATATAAATATTGATCAATAATTTCATTTTCTAAATAAAGCAAATTCAATGACATGACGTTCGGGTATAAATATTGACCATCATTAATTCTATAATGATAAACAATAATATATAAAATAAATATAATTATTTTAAGAAAGCAAGCTCAAACTTAAGAAATTAAATAGAATTGTTTTAAAACAACAATTCTATACGGCTATTATCGGAATTTGAATTTTATCCTGCTCAATTTTTCTATATGCTCAATTTTAGACCGTAATTGCTGATAATATTTAGCTTGCTCATTAGCTTTGGCTAAATCATAGATTTTTTCAAAAAGCTCTTCATTCCGTTTTCGGTGAATGGGTTTATCCTCCGGCACAACGTGGGTAAAATCTTCAACTATCAAAATGGTCCCTCCAGTTTCGGATACATCGTCATTTGTTCTTCAAAAGAGTAATAACCTTCGTTCGATACAATCAAGTGATCTAGCACCCGCAAATCCATATATTCGCCTGCTGCTTTTATCTTGCTTGTCATTTCCCTGTCAGCTGTACTAGGTTCGAGATTACCAGATGGGTGGTTATGAGCTAATATGATTTTACAGGCTCTTGCTTTCAAAGCCGTAGCGAAAATCACTCTAATGTCAGCCACTGTTCCGGTCATACCTCCCGTTGAAATAACCGAAGCTGCAATTACGCGGTTGGCTTGATTGAGTAGTAATATTTGAAACTGTTCTACAAGCTCAATCTTGTTTTCATCCCATAGTGACATCAGCACTTTGTAGGCATCTTCAGAACAGGTGATATGCGGACACTCACTGGCTTTCGCTTTGGTTTTATAAATCAGTTCAACTTCGGAAATCTTATACAGGTCTTGGCTTGCTGATTGCATAGCAGATCAACTCCTGGGCAAGGGATTTTAAGATATGACATGATTATATCGCAACGTTGCGCTCTGTCAATATTTTCCTATAAATATCCCTGTATGTAAAAAGCCCGTCTGAGAACAGGCGAGCCCCTATAAACCCTATCACCATGAAAATGAGTTTAATTACAGTTCTAAGATATAAAATTCAGAATAACCCATATTGTTAATTCTGAATCTGTATTTTTGCAGACTAAACAAATTTTGCGCATGATCTAACTAAGTGT
>JANINW010000095.1:11402-11876 GCA_024508935.1 Flavipsychrobacter sp.
CACATAACATATAAATAGCTGTCTACAGCTTTTTCTCAATCCGAAACTTGCAAACTTCAAACTCCGAGAAAAATGATGTAAGGCGCGCCGCTACGGCGTGGGCTTATTCATTCTCGGAGAGGTATTGCAAGTACCTGGATTGAGGTGTTTAGGTTTCACGCCTCTTTATTTCCTGCCTGTCACATTTAAAACTTAGACAATGCATTTTAAATTCTTGCCTACAATCAGGCAATGCACCTTTACAGTCTGTATAGGGTTATCTTCATTTTACGCTCAGGCACAGGAAGCGGACATTTCAAAGATGGGTCACGGCAAACTCCGTGAATATCTAAATGAGCACGGCTATAAAACAGAAAACGGCCATATTGTAAGGGTGGGCGATACGCTTCTCATCGGCAAAGGCACCTTACCTGATAAGCGATACGGCTATATCTACCAATCACAAACGGGCGTATTCTCGAATACATCTGGTGA
>JANINW010000095.1:11886-12411 GCA_024508935.1 Flavipsychrobacter sp.
GACGGCTCAACCAAAGCTTACCTTAATTCAAATGCAAGAGGCCGGAAAGCAATTGTAAAAACTTTTATGACTTCCGGTATGCGTAAAGGCGAATACTCAATCTTTACGGTAGTAGGGGTTGGTGAAAGCGTGAATTACTGGATTGAGCTAAACAGCGCACTTCAGGATGGTGAAATATTAATCAAATAAGAATCATGAGAATTATATTCATCGCATTGCTGCTTGCGACAACAGTGCAGCTTATATCATGTACAAAGGCAACCCAACCTGCACCAAAAGCAGAAGAACCGTTAGCTGAATTCAACCGTGATCTACTGATTGGAAAATGGGAAGCTGTTCGTGTCGTTGTTGAAAACTACGACCATCAGCGCTTATATGCGACAAACCGATGGGTAAAAGATAGTGGCCAGATATCTACAAGTGGTAATATCATCGAACCTTGGTCAGCGGATAAGGTTAGCATGCTTACATTCTCGTCTGATAACAGCTTTAGCCACGTTAAACCAGATGGCAGCCCTGATAGTT
>JANINW010000095.1:12421-25204 GCA_024508935.1 Flavipsychrobacter sp.
TATATGCTAGCTGATATTTTCCCACCTAAAGGGAACTGGTATTTAGGTAGCGATACTTTACTGCTTACCACTGTTTTTGATACCGGAAACCGAGATACTGCATGGGGCTCGTATTATACAAGGGGTGATGATGGTCACTACATTATAGGATTGTCGAAGCTTTATGAAGTTAGTCCCGGGTCTTCACTTTACACAAATATTATCGTCGTTATCAAAAAGCAATAACCAAATCTAAATATCAATATTATGAGAACACGTATCATGTATGCGCTTGCCGCTATGACCATTGTTTTTGCCTCATGTAGCGGCGAAAAAGACTGGACCTGTACCTGTACAACGCCATCAGGCGACAAAACAACCTACAATATTAACAAGGCTAAAAAGAAACTGGCAAAAGAGCGCTGCCAGGAATATGGTGGCTCTGGCTATAACTGTAGCCTGTAATTTGTTTTCATGGTGAAGTCCTACGGGACAACAAACAACAAGAGAGGGGCTTTCCAGCCCCTCTAACTTATTTGATGCGGATTGTTCCGCTTCGTATTCTTTCACTGCCATATTTCTCCCTTATTTCATCTAAAGTCGCATTGCTGGATTTGGTTTTAAACGCTTCAGACCTGTAATACCATGCAAGTTTCTTAGGGGCAAAACGCATGCCTGCATCTTTCAATTGCTCTTTAACTTGCTTAGTGCTGCCTGTGACCCATATCCAGTTGCCGACGATCTCGATATTGATATTTTCGATGTGGCTTATTTGCTCTATAACATGCCGATATTCCTCGGAAAGCTTTAATTCTTTATCTGCATCTTCAGGCGATAGGTTTTCACCTTTCAATATTTTAGCGCAGGCAAAAGCGTATTCAGTATTTACTTCCTGCATTATCTTAATGTCGCCGCCGCTGTCGGGATGATGTTCTTTAGAAAGTTGCCTGTATAGCTTTTTTACTTCTTCGACCGTCTTGCAATCATTAAAAAACTTCATAGCGCGTTGGTTTGAGGGGTGAATAATGCAAATTGATGTATGTTTTTAGGCCTTACAGGCTTCTCATGGTTGAGCCGTTTCGTCAGATAATGAACGGTTACGTCCTCATTGCTGCAAATTGCCCATGCCGCTTGCAGCGCTTTAGAGCGGCTGCAGTCTTTGTTGCGCTGAATGTCCCAGGACATCTTCATCAGGCGCGATAGTTTACTACTTATCATACTTTGATTTTTAAAGTGATTAAAACCCAATTCGGCATAAAGCCTCATTGGCCTTTGATAAGCCGCAACTATGGACGTGAAGACTGACAGGCAAGGTTTTGACAAAAAGAATACGACCGCAACAAATGCGTTTCAAAAGCGGCCGGTGGAGATTGTTTTTGGCAAACAGCGCTTGACCTTGCCTGTCAGGCTGCACGGGCAGACCTTTGCTGTGGCAAAAGGCCAAAGACAAAGCCAGAAATGCTCAATGGGTAGATGAACCATGAACGGTGCCATCGCCGAATAGTCAAATTAATGTGATAGTGTTGATGCCCTAACTATCTCAATTTTGGTTTGTTCTTATGAGTCGCGTTCTGATTAGTATTTAGCTTGTCTAATATTGTTTGTCGCAATTGTTCTTTATTACTTGCTATCGTAGGATTTCTGTCCAACTCAGTTTGCCGCAATTGCTCTTCATTTCCTGCGACCATGCCTTTATAAAAGGGCCATTCTAAATTTGTTGCTTTAGCTAAAGTTTCTTTGTAAAATTCAGGCTCTAATTTCCCCGCTGTAAAACCGAGATTAAAGCCACGTATATATAGCTGCTCGTATTGTGCTTCATCCATTGTTTATACCAGTTTTAGCGTGTTTCTCTAAATATGCATTGATTGAATCGGTATCATATAGAATAACCTTTTTTTGCGGCTGAGTGAACCTGATCTGCGAAGTGTGGCGTAAATTTTGCAGGCTGGTCTTACTGGAAATGTTCAACCTGCGCATAGCTTCTGCCCCCGACACCCATTTATCATCTTTGATAGAGTGCTTTAGTTTCACCCATTCTGCAACCTTGTCCAGAAGCTTATAAAAGGCGGCTTCCTCCAGGCAAATTATTTCCATGCTTGTTATTATTTACGATTTAGGAATATGTTTTACTGTCTGGCGATTTGAAATGGCTTGTAGATTTTCAAGGAACTTTTCCCTTAGCTGTGCCTTCTTCTCAAAAGCGAAGAGCATTTGTTCAGGCTCTCGCATTTTGGGTTGTACTGGAGTTTCTTGCACAGCTGGCTTAGCTTCCTGTTTAAGCCGGACACTACCTAATTGCTGCTCGTTTTCTAAAAGCCTGTCTGTATATATCTGCTTTGCCGCCTTTTGATAGGTGGCTTTCATTGGCGCAGTTGCTTCTTCAGCGGTAAGTATCTTCTTTTGGAATGTTGCCGCGTTCCATTCCCGTTGAAAATCAAGCTTTTTGAGATAAGTCGTTTGTAGGAAAGTTGCCCTTTCTATTTGGTACTTTTCAGCCAATTCCTTAATCTGCCGCTGCCCACTTGTGTCGCTATTGTGGTAATAGTCCTGCATAAAATCAGGTATTTCTATTTCCTTCATTATTCTTGCTTATTACAAGCAACCTGCTATAATGACGGCAGGTGCTCAACATGAAAAAATATCTTTCTAATGTTCTTGATAGGGATATCAATTGCACATCCGGTGCATACTTGTACGGTTCCGCATTTGCTGACGATTACCTGATAAATGATCCCGAAAGCCTGCCTCGATATGGCTATTTAGTCCGTAAGCTAATGCAGCACTATCTGGGCGACTACTATAATCCGCACCTACACGGCATTGCACATGAACCCTTTTTACGCCATATGGTTAAGGAGTTCATTAGCTATAAGGTCTTATACCGCCTGCCGACTTACGATTGGGAATGGCTAGATCATGCCTTTCGCAAGTACTTTTCAGGTTGGTTTGGCCATAGTCTATATTATAGCCGAGCCCGAATTGACAGCGGTCTTGTAGCAATAGCCAAGTGCAATGTTCCGGTAGATACGGACGTAATGCATTAGCCAAGTTTAGGCTTGTGGCCGTTTTGCTGACGAGCTTTCTGATGGTTATTCAACCCGTTCAACACTTCCTGACGTCGCTGTACAGAATCCTTAGCCTCCCCAAATTGTTGTTGATCCCTGTTGATAAGTTGCTGTCTATGCATATCCTGTATTTGCTCTTCGGTTGGCCGTTGGGCATCTTCAATCTGCTGTTTCACAAACTGGGTGTTTCGCCATCCTTCGGAACCCCATTCCTCCTGGAATTTTTTTCTGTACTCTGTCAGTTCATGTCCTAATTCGGGTCCGAAAGTTTTGTCGTCAATACGATTTTTATCAAAGATGGCGGCTTCCCCTTTTTTGTGAAGCTGTAAGGATTTCCGGTAGTCTTCCATATGTGCTACCAATTTCTTTGTCTGATCTTTAAGTTCGTTGCTGTTCATAAAATAGATTTTATTTTTATTTAATGTATTTTTGGCTTTTGTACTTGTTGTTGGCTTTGTGTCTTTTTTAAATTGTTTAGAAAGGCCTGCCTGTTGTCCGGTTTCGCTTTTTCCTGTTCTCCGGCTATGGATTGCTGATTGCGAACAAACGCAACTGCTTTACGTTCGTCCATTAATACAGTCTTTCCGAAACGTTCTCTCACATCAGCCGTTTTCGCATTGGCGATATGCCGAACCATATTGAAGGATCTACCAGACTCATCAATAACTAGAAAAGGTTTTCGGTCATAACCTTTGGCAATCATATAACCTGCGGCTTTGGCTTTCGCGATAAACTGTGAAGCGGTATCTGTAGTTTGCCACAGGTTTGTCAAAGTCTCTTTCATCGAGTTACGCTTCGGGTTACGTTCAGGCAATGGTTTTAAGTTTAACAGCTGCCCAATTTTTTGTCCTGCTTTCAGGTGTTTTCTATAGTTGTGGGAGATAGGTACTACGATGCCTTTATCGTGATCATATCTTTCGAAAATGCAGTGAAGATGCTTTCTCTGCGCCTTCTGGTGCAATACCAATGCCATCCGCTGTTGCTCAAAGCCCAATTCTTGGGCTAAAATGTTCGCAGATTGCAGCCATTGTTCATTCGTCATATGCATGGATGTTTTTTCCGGTGGATTTATTATAGCATGATAAATCCCTTTTTTTGACCGGGTCAGCTTTTCAGTAAGAGAAAAGTCACCCAGTAAGTTTGTGAAACCTATCTCATCAAATTTTTCCTGACCATCTACATATAGTAAACCAACCTCTTCATTTTCCCCTTGTGTCAATAAATATCGAGCTAAGGGGCGTCCGCCTGATCTGGCTCTACCTTTAATTACTGTTCCCGAAAGCATTTCTTAATTGTTCTGTTAGTTCTTTCATTTCCATTAGCAACGATTTGATGTAAGCCAGCGGTAATTCAAATTCCTCAGTGTACTGCTTACGATTGATACTTCGCTGTAGTTGGTTTAAGTTACTTGAGGCTTTTCCATAGGCTGCAAGTAGACGTAGCAATATTTCACGGTCTGGCGACGGTTTGCGAAGCAGTGGTTTAGACCCAATTGCCTTGCTTCTAATCCAATCACTAAGCGTAAACCCTGCTTCGTCTGCCAATGTTTTCAGCTTAATCTTTTCCGTCACAGTGACACGAACAGGCACTGTTACAGACCGCTTTTCAGCGGCTGCCTTTTCTATTTGTGTCATGTAAAATCTTTTCGAGAGTGTCCAGAGAGAAGCTTCTCTTTGGCAAGACCCAGGTTGTATGTATATACAACCTATGTCTTGCGCATAGGAGGAAAATCCTATGCTGTTTCTCCGGTGCTGTCAATTAAAAATCAACGTAAGCGGTCAATAGTTACATGTGTATTCATTGATATCTAAAACCAACCAATCACTATAAACTGTTTTCAATGTACGGATTAGGGTCATAGAGATTTTTACCAGTAGCATCTTTAAGAGCGGGCATTAAATAATAAGGCTGTTTCGGTACCGTTGTAGATACGCCTTCGCTAGTCATAACAATGATGCTGTCGCGGGTAATCTTTCTTACTTCATCTGGCGTAGCAAGAGGCCGTAGATGATGTTCGGAGTCAGTAATATTGCCCATCCAATCTTTGGAATAGACAGTTCTGGTACGATCGCCCAATCCTTTAGATATATAACTTGCCGTAAAATTATCACTGGCGCTTGTCACTAAACGTATTGAGCAATTGGCAGTTACGGTTTCCCATTTATCTCCATACACACCTCGAATTTGAGATAAGTCTTGATATACAAGAATGATAGATACCCCAAAACCAGCGTATGCACTCAACGCCGTTGTGCCAATTTCTTCGCTATATCCTATCGAACTTGCCGCTTCGTCTATTAAAAAAGTTACTCTATGTTTGGGCTTACGAACTACAGATCGCATAAGCGTTGTTGTTACAAGCCTTAGCCAGGCAGAATGGCTTGACACTTTGTCAACCGGACACACAACAAATACTACAGTATTTCCATCTTCAGCTACAGAATAAGGATTTAAGCCTGACACTAACGATTGTTGTAGAGCACTTGATTTAAGGAAATCTGTACTGCGAAGGACGTTGCTGATTATTGATGAAAACGTCTCCATATTTTGCATCATAGATGCAATTGCGTTTGCTGATGCCCGTATTGCTTTGCCATTAACAGGGTCGTCATTAACTGACATGTCTGCAATTAGTTCATTAAATCCTTCGGAGCTAAGGCGACACCACTCAAAAAGTATAGAAAGTGTTGGCCTTTCAACAGAAGTGACCATGTGAAGCAAAAGGCTGGCAATTATATTTCTCGCTGAATCTTGAAAGAAGGCATTTCTGTCATCTTTTTTCACCTCGCAAATCATCTCTGCTACAATCGCAATGTCGTCTATAAGGTGTGGACTGGATTTATCTGATAGAAATTCTAACGGATTGTAGGCAGTATTAGTTTTAATATGATTAGGATGCAATTCCCAAGGGTTGATGACTTGAACATTGTATCCTTGCTCTTTTAAAACTCTTGAGCAAATGGCGGCTCCTTCACCCTTTATATCGAGCACAATCATGCTTCCTGGATGATGCTTAATGCGTAATATATTAGGAATAATAAGGCTTGTGCCTTTGTGGCTTCTTGTATTTCCTAAAATTAGCATGTGAGTTTTATCCGGAACAGCCAAATCTCCTCCCATAAATAACCCTCTTTTACCCATGTATTTGCGAAGTTCATCTTCAGTAGCCCAGTTAGATGAGGCATGCTGCTTGAGGTTTACAATCATATTGTTTACACCAATTTGCCATCTGATAAACCATATATATACAAAAGTTGAAAGGACGATATTGACGAATGCATAAACAAAAAGTCGCCCATTCCTTAGCCAGGAAACTGGTATATATTTGACGACTACAAATAGAATGAAACCCAATACTACCCATGCGAAAATTGCACCAGTAATCATAGCAAAGCGCGTACGTGGTGACATTGGATAAAAATTGGGCAGTTTTTCCGACTTAAAATCAAACTTCAGATACGAACGTCTGAAACCTATAAGAGCGCCCAAAAGCGTTAATGGAGTTAAGAAGGCTGCAACCAGAAATAGAACAAATTTGGTGAGCGCTTCACGGTTTAACTTAAACGTGAATAGTATCTGTATTTCCTTAGCGGAGATACCTAAAATTCGAGGACTATATTCGTAATTCTTCATACCTATCGTTTGTGATATTATTTGAATAATGTTTTTTGTTTTGCTGGCTTATTAATAAGCTCCGGCTTCATTTTCATTTTGAGATCTTTTAGAGACCAGTATGCGCTAAGCGCATACTGGTGAAAAAGGAATGCATCTTTTAACGGTTGCGTTCAGCACGACGACGTGCTTCATCCGCTTGGCGTGCAGCGCGTTCAGCTTCTTGCGATGCCCTGCGTGCCCTATCTGCCGCTTCCTGTGCTTCCCTAATTGGATTGCCCATAACTTAAGATTTAAGGGGTGACAAAATATTTTTCAATCAATGATGCAATACTTATGCATCCTACGTGGGTAACAAGTGGTAACTAATTCGTCAGAAAAATTGAGGGCCGCGCATTGCACGTGCAGCGTCTCTACTGGCATCTTCTATGTTTCGCATCTTTATCCCCCTTCGCCGTACCTCAGTCTCTGAACGGTACATAATCTTCCGTTTTGATGGTTACAAAAAGCATTAATAAATACATATAGTTGTTGACGTTATAATTCCATATGGTATTATGTGCCACAATACCTATAACACCAATTGCGAGAAAAAAATGAGCACAAACAGAAAAAAAAATATTCGCGATCTGCCATTTGATATACGTAAAAAGCGTCAAAGAAGAATTGAACATGCCGCATTAACTGATGCTCAAGTTACCTTTGCAAAGAATTTCCCTGAGATAACTATGTTTAATCATGCGGTAGGTATGCTGACAGATAAGGAAACAGAAATATTGGAAAAGGAGATGTTAGATAATGTACTGTTACGCGAGATGGTTGAAGCAGTTGTAGAAATTGTCGATAAACATAAAATCACTGATTTTAAAAAATATAGAATGATAGTGTATGAATAATGCATAAATTATATTAGTATAATATATATTTGTATTCAACACTCATTTTTTTTCGGGTTTCGGTGTTAATAGTGTTAGGCCAAATAAAATTGTCTTACTAGATGCGTAAAATTCAAACACACAGAGAACGCCATGTTGCTCAACAAGAAATAGTGGATTTTACAGGTAAGATAATTGATTCATATACACCTCGAATTCACAAAGCAGTTGGAGGTTACCTAAAAAGTGATTTCATCTTTCACTTCACAGTCAAGCTTCTACAAGCCTATGACGTCATAAAGGCTAAAAAAGTTATCCTAGAACAAGACAAATTCATATATGGCATTTACAGGAATTTGCTAAGTGACTTTTATAAGAAAATCGAACCGGTGAAGAAGCGTCTACGCCTTATTGAAAGTTACGACGGCTTCGAGGACAGTATTAGTGGTGATGCTAGGAAAGATATTTTTGGGATGATGAATTCAGCAGATATTCAAAAATTGGCTTTGTCACTAACCAAAATGCAGCTAAAGACATTTTATGATGTGTTTGTAAATGATTTAGATCGGAAGAAGCTAGCAGACGAGGAAGGTATTTCTCTCGACACGCTCAATCATAGAGTAGCGGATGTAAAGAAAATAATGAAAAAGCTTGTAAATGAGAGTAATAAGTAGACTTTAAAAGGCAAAATCAACATTGCATAGAAATATTTTGTTATGGATAAAAAAGAAAAACTAAATTCTAATCCTGATATGAACCATTCAGAAACCTTTGATGATCTCTATTTCGAAGCATATAGGTTTCCAGAGGTTATAATGCTTAAGTATATCTATGACGAGCCATTAAGTTCGACCGAGGCACACGCTGTAAATAGCATACTAGCTCATAATGTTTTCTTCATTGATCGGATAGATGAAACGAGACTTTATATTTCTGATTTAGGTTTGGATACCATCGAAAAGTATTACGATGAAAAGATAAGGTTTGCAGCTAGCTATAAAAGTGCCTTAAGAAAGGGAATAGCTTCTGTTATTGAAGAAAAGCAGGACAAGCTATATAGATTGAAATCTACGGCAAAGTTGAAATCTCAGCGAGGCCCAAAACCAAACTATTCGCCAAGCAAGAAGTCTAAAAGAAATAAGAAAGACACTTCAGTGGAAGATTTAAAAAGTAGATTTAGACGTGATAGGATTACTACTAGAATGCTCGCTCTGATTTACGCGCATTTTGAAAATGAGGATGAGAAAGAAATTAGAGAGCGCTTAATAAGACTTGCTAAAAAGCTTGGGTTTCCGGCTTTCAAATTGGGACCAAAAATTGAAAAAGAGATTACGACATATGAAATTAGTTGGGATGATGAAATCATCCCAACAAGGCGTTATTGGTAAATTATTTTCGAAAGGCGTGGTGCATCTTCACTATTCATCCAAAAATTACTTAAGTCAACATAACCGGAATAAAGATAATTTTGTGCCCCATACTCTATGCTATTTTGTTCACTAAACTCTTGCAATAATTCACGTGTAAACTCACCACTCGGATTATTTGGAAAGAAGTCCATGATAGAGTTAATGCTATCCTTTCGTTGTTCCATATGTCGAATTGTATCAGGAACGTTTTCAAATCCATTAATGATATATGTGTCAAATTTTGGTTGCGTTCTTTTAGTCACTGTTAACCATGTCAAATAACACCAATAACTTCTGAATACATCTATATTGCTAGGAAACTCACCCTTTAAGAAGGTAAAACCTTTCCGCCCGACAACACCCTTATAACATGCAGGTCTTTCATGGTTAGGGATCACAATTTGATTTCCTCCATTAACGTTAGAGAATCCAAAGGCATAGGAAGTTTGGTTATTCCGTCTGTCTAGCAGATATAGTTGCTTAAAATGTTTGCGGCATAATTCTAGGTCAAGTTTCCGCCGCTCTATTTCTTGAGTTAATACAGGCGGGTTAACTTCAAGTTGGTGTTTCAATATTTTAAAGCGGGCAGAACTTCTATTTGCGGCATGATAACTCATGGCAATCCTTCTTTCGTAAAATGGTTTCAAATGATGCTGTTTGAATTCGGCTCAGCGTCCGTGGGAAAATGAAATTGTTAGAAAAATTAATTTAGATGCAGCGTACCGCATCGTCCCTTTGAATATGGATAGTCATCGGGAGCTTTCGCGAGAGGTTGTAATGACCACTACAGATTTTTGCAAATGAAAAATGGCTTTCTTCCTACTAAACACTTCCGCATATGGAATGCATACTTGTCGCATATACTTGCAATTGGTGGCCAGATTTAGTATAGTAAATGTGGTTGCAGGGCAAAGCGCTGCAATAGTGGGGGCTAAGTTGGGGGCTATACACTGGCTGCCTTCTTCTTAACCCCTTAAAATCAATCGTGAATAAGTCTCGTTATCAATCCCCTTGGGGACGCCATTTCAATAGAATAATACAGGAATACATACCTACGTGCGCCGAAAGGCGCATTATTCTTATTGACTTAATTGATTTGTCGTTCTATGAATATATTCCTATAGTAAAAACATAAGTTTAGCTAGAGTGGTGATTCCGGGGGCCTTGTTGGGGGCTTATTCGAATTACCATAAGGAATAGCCCCAAATGCTTACCGATTTAGAATGTAAAGCAGCGATAGCTGAAGCTTCCCGTTGCGAAAAACCTATCAAGAAATTTGACCGCCACGGCCTATATATTCACGCCTTGCCTTCAGGTAAGGCTTATTTCTACTTTAAATACCGATACCTTAAAAAGGAGCGTAAGATATCCCTTGGGGCATACGGGCTTGTAAGCCTTGCCACAGCCCGATTACGGCACCATGAGGCACGATTGCTGCTTGAACAGGGCAAAGACCCCTCCCAACAGCGACAAGCTGATAAAGCCCAAGCCGAAAGGGACGCAAATGACACTTTTCGCGATTGGGGTCTTAAGTGGTGGGATAAATTTGCACCTACATGGTCAGAAGACCATGCAAAAACCATCCTTCGACGAATTAGAAAAGAACTCTTTTCCGTAATAGGTGACTGCCCAATAACGGAACTATCGCGGGAAGGACTTCTTGGGGC
This sequence comes from Flavipsychrobacter sp., assembly GCA_024508935.1. Taxonomy (GTDB): domain Bacteria; phylum Bacteroidota; class Bacteroidia; order Chitinophagales; family Chitinophagaceae; genus Polluticoccus. Next base: position 23,029 of record JANINW010000095.1, read on the forward strand.
TTTAGAAAAAATTGAAGAACGGGAGTCTTATGAGATTGCTCACCGATGTGCTCAATACGCATTTCGCATTCTCAAATTCGCCATTGACTGCCACCGACTGACTACAAATGTGGCGGATGGCATTGTTGAAGCCTTACGTCCCACCATGGATGGCTATTTCCCATCTATGCCTTTAGAAGAGTTACCAACATTCATCAAGAAACTAGAACGCAACCGATCGTGTAGCACAATCGATACGCTCCAAGCTATGGAATGTCTCATGCTAACTTTGGTACGTACTAAAGAATTGATTAGATGGGAGTGGTCAGAAATTCATTGGAAAAGCTCCCAGTGGATTATCCCAGGCAACAAAATGAAAAAGTCCAGATGGTATGCGAAGCCTAAAGACCACATCGTGCCTTTATCTACACAAGTTCTATCAATTTTAAAGGAAAGAGAAAAAGCACGTAGCATTTTAGACCCTCGCTTGCAGAGCATCTATGTGTTTCCAAGCCAGAAAGGCCCCCATAAACACATGTCGGAAGCTACAATAAACAAGGCACTGGAACGCATGGGATATAAAGGCGTCCATACGGGACATGGCTTTAGAGCGTTAGGCACCGGCATCGCTACAGAGCTGCTTAACTATGAGTACTCAATTGTAGATAGACAACTTGCGCATATTCAAAAGGACTCTGTTAGACGTTCGTACGACCGTGCAACTCTTTTACCCCAAAGAACAAAGATGATGCAGGACATAGCCAATCATGTTGATAGCCTTAAGCCGCAATATCTGAATACAACTAAACCACAGCAGGAGCAGTTTTCAGTATTTTCTTGGCAACCTGTAATTACTTATCAATTCCAAAAATGCTGACCAGTTAAATGAATTGATATGGCCTCATGATTTCATATTTTAAAAGAAACATTAGGCCATATCACACATAGTTTGAATACGAAAAGAGGATGCGGCAACTTTGGTTTTATAAATGAATATTTATGAAGGCAAGCAACTTTAAACCATCAATTACAGCCGAAAAGGCGCAAGCGATTTTATCAGCAGAAGGTTTGGTTGTAACGACTAACCAAGCTGCGCTGATATTGGATTTCCTATACAAAATGGCGGCGTTAGAAATTGCAGATTTGGAGACGAAGAAATGATTAAAATTGCCGACCTATATATTCGTGTGAGTACTGACGAACAAGCGAACACAGGTTACTCACAACGCCATCAAGACGAGATGTTGCGGCGGTATTGTGCTATTCAGGGAATACAAGTCAGAAAGGTATTTTTTGAAGACCATTCAGCAAAGTCTTTCGATCGACCGGAATGGAAAAAGATGTTGGCTGAATATAAAAAGCGCAAGGGTCTAATTAATCATCTCTTATTTCTCAAATGGGATAGGTTTAGCAGGAACGCTGGCGACAGTTACGCAATGATCTCAACACTCACCAAACTAGGAATAGAGCCGCAAGCAATAGAGCAACCATTAGATTTATCTATTCCTGAAAACAAACTTATGTTGGCGTTCTTTTTAGCTGCGCCAGAAGTTGAGAACTCAAGGCGAGCCCTCAATGTTATTAATGGCATGAGACGTGCTATGAAAGAAGGGCGTGTCATGGCATTGGCCCCCAAAGGCTACGTTAATAAAATAAATGAGGCTGGTCGCAAGTACATCGCGCCGAAGGAACCTGAAGCCAGTATCGTAAAATGGATATTCGAGCAATTGGCAACAGAAAAATGGGTGGTAATGGAACTTTGGAAGCAAGCAAAAGAGCGAGGTCTGCAATGCAGCCAAAGCTATTTCTATGCTATGCTTCATAACCCTGTTTACTGCGGGAAAGTCTTTGTTCCAGCGTATAAGAACGAAGCGGCAGCGGTTGTGCCTGGAACACATGAGGCAATTATCTCAGAGACCTTGTTCTATGAAGTGCAGGATATTTTACATGGCCGTCAAAAGCCAAGGTCTGTTAGAAAAGCTGTACGGGTTGAGTTCCCATTGCGTAACTTTCTTATGTGTCCGAAGTGCGGTCGGCCCGTAACTGCAAGCACATCAAAAGGGCAGACTAAGCGCTACAATTATTATCACTGCGTTTCGTCCTGCGGGTGGCGATTTAATGCTGATGTGGTACACGAAAAGTTTAAAGAGGAATTGAACAAATATGTTATTCAAAAGCCTATTATCCGTCTATACAA
>JANINW010000095.1:25214-40777 GCA_024508935.1 Flavipsychrobacter sp.
ACAAAGAAGTGATGCAAGATATTGTGACTGCAAATTATTCAGATAATAAAACGGACAAGGCTCTTTTAGTGAAACAAATTAATGAGCAAAATAAGAGGTTAGAAAAAGCCAGGGATTTGCTTTTAGCTGATGATATTGATTCAACTGACTATAAGACTATTAAATCAGAGTGTGAGCGCAAAGTAGACATGTTAGAGGCACAATTGGCTTCCGTCCCAAATCATTTGGAAAACTTTGATGTATTGCTGGATAAGGCTCTGTACAACCTCTCGTCATTGAATATTAGGTACGAAAAAGCATCAGTAGAGGAAAAGCGAGAAATAATAAGTTCGATTTTTCCCGAAAAACTAACATTTGACGGTTTTGCTTATCGAACTGAAAAAGTCAATGAAGCTGTCAGCCTGATATACGCTATAGGAAAGGCTTTCGAAGAAAATAAAATAGAAAAGACCGAGCAAAAACTCGATCTTTCCTGTATGGTAGCCCCGCCAAGAATCGAACTTGGATCTAAAGTTTAGGAAACTTCTATTCTATCCATTGAACTACAGGGCCATTGTTGTAATTCGGATTGCAAATATCTTGTACTGGGAGCAGTTTTCCAATAGTTTTATTTTCTTATACGAATGAGCGGTTTTTTTTATAGCTTGCCAATGTATTATCCCCATAAATAGTTTTGAGCGTGCATATAAGGAGTTCAGCCGGTATCAAGTCATATCTGGTATGCCTGTATATACTGGCATTATGTCTCCATTCCTGCCGTTCAGATAAAAAAACAGATCGTACGCAGGAGGTCTTTACAGATACCGCTATCGAAAAAGCTTCATTTATTTACGAGAACGGAAATATACCCGGCGCTATCCGTTATATGGATTCCCTGGTTGCTACACGCACCAGCCTTTCGGTAAAAGATAAATACACCTATTATTATTTCTTTCATGATATGTATTCACGTGCCGGAAATTTCGTGCAGGATGACCTGTATATAGACAGTATGATAAACCTGTTGGAGAGTACAGGCAATACCGGGGAAATGTCGGCAGAATATGCAGGCGCTATTTTTACAAAAGCCGACCGGCTGCTTGAAAAAGGCAAGTACGATGAAGCCTATAAACATTATTATAAGGCAAGGCGTATAGCAGAAAATAGCAGCGATGATTGCTCTATGGGCTACTATACCTATAAAATGGGCCTGGTATTGTTTAGGGCAGAACAATATCAGCAGGCGGTACTTTCATTCAAGGAGGCATCAAGACAGTTAAAGACCTGCCACCAGTCATTCCCCTTATTTTATCGTCAGCAGGAACTATGGGATAATATCGGGCTTTGCTATGCAGCATTAAAACAATACGATAGCGCCATATATAGCTATAAAAAAGCATTGAGCCTGGTAGACGAAGGACGCAAAAAATTTCCGCCGAGCCGTAAGAAACAATTTGATATAGCCACGGCTGTGATCTTTGGTAACCTGGGTACGGTATACCAGGCCAGGTCGCAATATAGCATTGCAGAAGAGCTGTTTAAGAAAAGTGCGGAAATAAATGCTTTACCGGGCTATGATAATGTAGATGCACAATATACGCGCCTGAAGCTGGCAGCAATATACTTTGAAACAGGAAGAGATGCAGCCGGTATGGCCCTTGCCGATACTATAAAAGCGATACAGGATACAATGCCTGTGGTAAGGGTACAGTTGCGCCTTGATAAACTTATGTGGGCATCCTTGTCCAGGCGCGGCGAAGATGCAGCAGCATATCCTTACCTGCTGGCATATATGCAGCTGAATGATTCACTGCAAAATCTTAATAAGCAATCGTGGCAGATAGATGTAGATGAGAAAATAGAAGGCATTGCCAAACAAGACCAGATCAATTTCCTTGAGCAACTGAATAAAAACCGTGGTGCTTACCTGGCTATAGCTGTATTGTTTTGTGTAGCACTGCTGTTCATCATCTTATTCATTATTAATAACTGGCGCACCGCCCGTAAAAATGTGCGTTTGCTTACCATAATGAACGAGCGGGTAAAGGAGCAGAAAAAGCAGATAGAACGCGCATTAAAAGGCCTGGAGATAGCAGGTAAGGAGAAAGACAGGATACTGAAAGCGGTGTCTCATGATATGCGCAGCCCCATCAATTCGGCCTATGCTATAACAGACATGCTGCTGGCCGATTCAGGCAAATTATCGGCTGAACATATTACTTATATCAACCTGGTGCGGGAGTCTTGTAACAATGCATTGATACTTACCAAAGACTTGCTTGAGATAGCCACGCTGAATATGGAAAAGCTGCCCAAGGATTGGTATGATATAAAAATACTGTTATCCAATACGGTAGAACTGCTTCGTTTCAGGGCTGTTGAAAAGAACCAGCGTATAGAATTACAAGTGCCCGACCAGCCTGTACGCTTGTATATAAACAATGAAAAGATAGCCCGGGTTATAAACAACCTGGTTACCAATGCCATTAAATTCAGCCCTTCGGGAAGAACTATAATGGTAGGTATTGATAAAGCGGAAGGCGGGTATAATATTTATGTAAAAGATTCAGGCATTGGTATCCCCGACAATATGAAGGAAAAAGTGTTTGACATATTTACAGAGGCCAAGCGTTTTGGCACATCAGGTGAACAACCTTTCGGATTGGGGCTATCCATATCGCGGCAAATAGTAGAAGCACACCAGGGCAGAATATGGTTTGAAGATGCTGAAAACGGCGGTACTGTTTTCTATATATTTCTGCCTAAAGAGTATTAATGCCTGTTATTTCCACTTCAGGGTTTTCAGCATTTGTTCCAGGTCTACTCTCAGGAAATCATTCAGTGGTTTCAGGGAATCTGAATTAGGTGCTACTTCAAAATACAGGGCACCGCGCAAATAATGTTTTACAGAGTCTGTGGCATAAAACTGGTAGGCCGAGGCAGCATCACCTGTTACATCATAAAATACACCATGCACATGTGAGGAGTCTATGTGAATAACAAAGTCCTCGATATTATTGGCTTTTTTAGTGTGGTATTCCGTCATCAGGTAAGCATCGCTTACCAGTTTTTCCAGTGTCTGGTTGGCATTGATAGTTTTATAGCTGATATACACCTTGCCGCCGAGGGAAGGGAAATCAATATTTATCCAGTACGGGTTCTCCGGTTTTTCGCCAAAGAAATTGGTATCCGGTATTATTTTACCGTAAACAGGGTATTGAAAACTATAAGGATAGCGCGGATCATTAAATTCCTGGTACTCGTGTTTGGGAAGGTCTACCAGGTAATAACCCCGGGGTTTGGGCGTATAAGTATCTGGCCGGCAGGAAACAAGGAATAACAAAACGGTTAATGCTAAAAGTGCGCGCGTCATGTCTCAAAACTAAAAACAAAATCCGATACATCGGTTCAAGTTTGTTATTACTTTAATGTGAATATGAGCAATTTCCGCCATGCACTGGTTTTCTTTTGTTAATTTTGCAGCCATATAAAAACTAACCGATGCAAGACCAGTCTCAGGAACAACAGCTAAATATAGAACTGACAGAAGAAATGGCAGACGGCACCTATGCCAATCTTGTTATAATCACACACTCTTCGGCCGAATTTGTTTTTGATTTTGTGAATGTGATGCCGAATGTACCTAAAGCTAAGGTTAAATCGCGCGTGGTAATGAGCCCGCAGCATGCCAAGCGCCTGATGCGCGCCCTGGTAGAAAATGTAAAACGTTTTGAAGCCCAGCACGGTACCATAAAAGAGCAGGAGCAGGTAAATATGCCATTTACATTTGGCGGCACTACCGGACAGGCTTAATTAATTGTTTCACTATTAGCATTGCATGAACGATAAAATTTTAATACTTGATTTTGGTTCACAATACACGCAGCTTATAGCCCGTGGCATACGTGAGCTGAATATTTATTGCGAGATTCAACCTTGTACAAAACCTATACAGTACGAGCCTAACCTGAAAGGCGTGATACTTTCAGGCAGCCCGTTTTCTGTAAATGATGAAAATGCACCTAAGCCGGATATAAAGGCAATTGGTGACAAGCTACCCGTACTGGCCGTGTGCTACGGTGCACAGTTGCTGGCACAGCAGGCAGGCGGTGAAGTCGGAAAATCTACACACCGTGAATACGGCCGCGCACACCTGCAGGATGTACAGCACGATCCTTTATTTGCTACCATCAGCAATGGTTCGCAGGTATGGATGAGTCATAGTGATACAATTAAGAAATTACCTGAAGGATTTACAGTAATAGCCCGCACAGAATCTATACCCGTAGCGGCTTTTAAAGCAGAAAACTACGCGGCCAATGATGTATATGCTATACAATTCCACCCGGAAGTAACACATAGCTCTGACGGGCGCCAGCTGCTGAAGAATTTTGTGACTGATATATGCGGTTGCAAACAAGACTGGACTCCCGCGTCGTTTGTACACGAAACCGTAGAACGTATTAAAAAAGAAGTGGGTGATGGTAAGGTGATCATGGCGCTAAGTGGTGGGGTAGACTCAACCGTGGCCGCCACGCTTATTGACCGTGCTATTGGCGACAGGCTTTACTGCATCTTTGTAGATAATGGCCTGCTGCGCAAAGATGAGTTCGAACAAGTATTGGAAGGTTACAAGCATCTTGGCCTGAATGTGAAAGGCGTAGATGCCAAACAGCTTTTTTATAAAGAACTGGATGGTGTATCTGACCCCGAACAAAAACGTAAAATAATTGGCCGCCTTTTTATAGATGTGTTCTATAAAGAATCTCAGCAGATGAAAGATGCAACTTTCCTTGGCCAGGGCACTATTTACCCGGATGTTATTGAATCAGTTTCTGTAAATGGTCCTTCAGTTACCATCAAATCGCACCATAACGTAGGTGGCCTGCCGGAGAAAATGCACATGTCGCTGATAGAGCCGCTGAGGTATCTTTTCAAAGACGAAGTACGCAAAATAGGCCGCGAACTGGGTATAGATGATATATTCCTGCAACGCCATCCTTTCCCGGGTCCGGGCTTGGGCATACGTGTACTGGGTGCCATCACCGAGGAAAAAGTGAAAATGCTGCAGGAAGCAGATGCCATATATGTGCAGCATCTGCGCGATACAGGCTTGTATAAAGAAGTATGGCAGGCAGGTGCAATACTGCTGCCGGTGCAGAGTGTAGGTGTAATGGGCGATGAACGTACGTATGAATATACAGTAGCGCTGCGCGCAGTTACTTCTGTAGATGGTATGACCGCTGACTGGGCGCATTTGCCTTATTCATTCTTAGCAAAAGTTTCAAACGATATTATTAATTACGTAAAGGGGATCAACCGCGTGGTGTACGACATTAGCTCTAAGCCACCGGCAACTATTGAATGGGAGTAATTTTATCGAAAAGCATGAAACGCCGGTTATGCTTATTCTTATTGTTTACCACATTATGTGCAGGCTACAGCAACCATGCTCAGGCCCAGTTTTGGAAGAAGTGGTTTAAAAAAGAAGAGCAGCGAAAGCCTGCGCCAAAGAAAAAAGTTCCCAAAGAGAAACCGGTTGTAAAAGAGAAGCCTGCAAGAAGAAAGCATGATATAGACTATCCGGCATCTGTATATAAAGAAAGATACCGTATAGATGTATTGGTACCATTGTATCTCAACGAACTGGTAAAGAATGACCGGCCTGTATTTAAAGGGAAGATACCGGAGAAGGCAGTGCCCGGGCTGGATTTTTATGAAGGTGTAAAACTGGCGGCCGATACGTTAAGCAATTTCCTGTACAGCATAGATGTGTATGTGCATGATATTACCGATTCGGCTGAAGCTCCTAATGCACTGATAAGAAAAAAGGTACTGGAAGAGTCTGACCTGGTGATAGGTGCAGTACCATCTCACCAGATTGCTACTATGGCCCAGTTTGCCCAAAAACATCGCGTCAATTTTATTTCAGCATTGTCTCCGGCTGACGGAGGAGTAAAGGACAATCCTTATTTCACTTTGCTGCAGCCTTCGCTCCAATCGCATTGCGAATGGATCATGAACGCTCTATTCAAGAAGCATAAAAAAAATAACCCGGTTATTTTTTATCGTACTGCACCTGCACCCGATGCTAATGCATACAACTACCTGCAGGCAGATGAAGATGCTGACATGAAGAAGGTGCTGTGCAATGGCCCGCTCAAAGAACAACAACTCAGGCCATTGTTTGATAGCAACCGGGTGAATGTGATCGTAATAAGTATTTTAGATTACAGCTATGCGGAATCTATCTTACTGCAATTGAATAAATGGTTTCCGGCTTACCAGTTTGAAGTTTATGGTATGCCTACTTGGAAAGCCATGCCCAGCTTAAAGAAACCTGCTGCTTACCCCAATATAGCAGTATATATCACGGCGCCTTTCCATTTCGACCAGACTACACCATGGGGGCAGGCTATAGCCAATAATTACAAAAAAGAAGCAGGCAGCAGCAAGCCGAATGAAATGGTGTACCGGGGCTACGAAGCTATGTGCTGGTATGCCTACCTGCTTACCAAATATGGCACCGTATTCAATGATAAACTGGATGATAATGGTGCTGCACCATTTACCCGGTACGAAGTAAAACCTAAATGGGATAAGCAGGACAATCTCTTGTACCTCGAAAACCGGCATATCTATTTATACCGGTATCAAAGCAGTTCTTACATTGTAGAGCAATAAAAAAGGAGTCTTTAAGACTCCTTTTCTTTATTATTCAGTTTGCTGAATTGCTCCCTGTTGGCTTCTCCTTTTGCTTCCTCGCGTTCCTGTTCTTTATCATACGCCCTGATAATGTGTTTTACCAGCCTGTGGCGCACCACATCGGCCTCATCCAATTGTATATGAGCTATGCCTTCTATATCTCTCAGGATACGGGTAGCTTTCAGCAGGCCCGATCTCTGGTTCTTCGGCAGGTCTATCTGCGTAAGGTCGCCGGTAATGATGGCCTTGGCAGATGCACCGATACGTGTCAGGAACATCTTAAGCTGCAGGTCGGTAGCATTCTGCGCCTCGTCGAGTATGATGAATGAATTATCCAGCGTACGGCCGCGCATATATGCCAGTGGCGCAATTTCTATAATGCGGTTGGTCATATAATAGTTCAGCTTGTCCGATGGTATCATATCATCCAGCGCATCGTACAATGGGCGCAGGTACGGATCTATCTTTTCCTTCAGGTCGCCCGGCAGGAAACCCAGGCTTTCGCCTGCTTCTACCGCAGGGCGGGTAAGGATGATCTTCCGTACCGCCTTATTCTTAAGCGCTCTTACTGCCAGGGCTACAGCTGTATATGTTTTACCGGTACCGGCAGGCCCTACTGCAAATATGATATCGTTCTTTTCAGAAACATTGGCCATCAGCTTCTGGTTCTGGGTTTTGGCACGTATCACTTTACCATTGGGGCCAAAGACGAGTATATCGTTATTATTCTCGTTTTCCGTAACAGATACTTCAGCTCCGTCATCATCGCCCAGTATCTCAGCAAAATAGCCTTCCGATAAGTGGCCGTTCCGTTCCAGGTATTTGATGAGCTGCTGTATCCGGCCTTCAGCATTGGCGATATCTCCCGGCTGGCCAGAAAGTTTTATCTGTGAGCCGCGTGATAAGATCTTTAACAGCGGGAATTTCTTTTTTAGGATATCGAATTTACTGTTGTTGACCCCGAAAAACTCTATGGGGTTTACTGTTTCCAGGTTAATGATTGTTTCCGTCAAAGTGCTCAGTTTTAATAAGTTAACAACAATAAATATTATGCCGCCGCTATAGAAACTATATACGGTATCCGCCCTCTTTGAAAGCTTCGAGCTTTTGGGCTACAGCATTATCGCTCAGGGCAAACATCCTTGCAGCCAGAACTGCTGCATTACGTGCACCGGCTTTACCTACGGCCAATGTACCAACGGGCAGACCAGCAGGCATTTGCACAATGCTGTACAGGGCATCTATGCCACCCGGTAAGCCGCCATCCAGCGGTACGCCTAATACCGGCAAAGATGTATAAGCGGAACAAACACCGGGCAGTGCTGCTGCCATGCCGGCTGCTGCTACTACTGCGCCATAACCTTTTTCTTTAGCTGTAACCATCAGCTCGCGTACTTTATCAGGGTTGCGGTGGGCAGATGCAACTACCATGTCGTTTTCAATGCCAAACCAGTTCAGCCAGTTTTGGCATTCTTTCATTACGTTCTCATCTGTCTGCGACCCCATGATAATTAAAACCTTCATAGAAATTTTGCTTTTTTAATTGTACGTGTTTATGTGAAAATTAAGGATAACCATATTATAATGCTATCAATGCTGTGTTATATTTATTAACCCTTGTGCATATCTTTTTGTTGCAGCGATGCCTGAACCTTACCAATATGAAAGACTAACTTAGCAGCCTCAAAAAACATATTATGTTTTCTTTAAAAGACAAAATAGTTGTTATTACAGGCGCTTCATCCGGTATAGGGAAAGCATTGGGTGAAACAGCATTGCTTCGCGGGGCAAAAATAGCAGTTTGTGCCCGTAATTTGGAAAAACTGCAGGCTGCTTTTAGTAATATAACCAGCAACAATATATTATACTTTCAGGCCGATGTAAGTAAGGAAGCAGACTGCCGGTCTTTTATTGAGGCAGTGATAAAACAATGGGGCAGGGTGGATGTGTTGATAAATAATGCGGGCATAAGTATGCGGGCATTGTTTGAGGATACAGAGCTGGTCGTAATAAAAGAACTGATGGATATTAATTTCTGGGGCACGGTGTATTGTACCAAATATGCCCTGCCATCTATCCGTCAAAATAAAGGGGTCATATTAGGGGTATCGTCTATTGCTGGTTTCAGGGGATTACCCGCCCGCACAGGCTATTCTGCTTCTAAATTTGCTATGCAGGGTTTCCTGGAGGCCCTGCGCACTGAATTATTGCATACCGGTGCCCATGTAATGTGGGTTTCGCCAGGTTTCACGGCCTCCAATATTCGCAATGTGGCCCGTAGCGCCAATGGTACAGCCCAGGGAGAAACACCATTGGAAGAAAATAAGCTGATGAGCGCTGAAGTTTGCGCCGGATTAATACTTGATGCAGTAGAGAAGAGGAAGCGAGTGGTGATAATGACCGGGCAGGGTAAACTAACCGTTTGGATCAACAAATTGTTCCCCTCTCTCGCCGATAAACTGGTATTTAAACATTTTCTGAAAGAACCCGATTCTCCATTGGTAAAATATACCAACGGTTTATAAAATATACATGTCTTATAAGATAAAGGAATATGTTTTATATAAACATATTTTTTACTATCTTTAATAGAGTTTATACACTTAAGCACCCTTTATGAGAAAGCATTTAACCCTTGCAGCATTAAGCACTACATTATTTGCTGCCCACTTATCCATTGCCCAGCCTTCAGGTGTCTCGGGTATATATGGGCCCAATAATAGCATTGTGGTAACAGAGTATGGCAATACAAAGACCATGGCATGGGCAGGTGGTGCCAACAGCCCTCAGTTCACATTGGGTGATCTTAACAATGATAAAAAGAAAGACCTGGTCATATTTGAAGAGAATGCCGGGGTTAAAACCTTTATTAATACCGGTACAACAGGTAGCCCTGCTTATGTGTATGATCCTCAGTATGAAGTAAACTTTCCACCTGATCTTTACGTGTACCTGAAGCTGGAAGATTATGACAGGGATGGCATACCAGACCTGTTTCACCGGGGCTCGCCGGGCATCAGTGTTTTTAAAGGGTACTACAATTCCAGTAATCAATTATGTTTTAATTTTTACCGTGGGTTATATTATAACCTGCCGGGTGTAGGGCCGGTGAATGCTTATGTAGAACCAAGTGATATGCCGTCTATACTTGATTATGACGGCGACGGTGACCTTGATTTCTTTGCTTACGGACAGGGAGGGTATAAGGTATTTTTCTTTCGCAACTGCCAGGTAGAGGACGGTTTACCAAAAGATAGTATACGGGTATGTGTAAAGGATGTTTGCTGGGGCCGTGTCTCTCAAAACTTTACCCGCCAGCACAACCTGGGGGAAATTTGCGACCCGCATGAATTTGGTACTACCTGCAAAGGCTGTCCTAATGGCTCCGGTAATAAAGGCACCCACTCGGGTAACTCTCTTACGCTGGTAGATTATGATGGTGACGGCGATTATGATTTCTTTGATGGTAATGTTTCTTTCCCCGATGCCCAGTTAGTAAAAAATGGCAAGAAGCAATATAACTGGCCTATAGATAGCATGGTAGCGCAGGATACCATATGGCAGGGCAATGGCCACCCGGTAAACCTCAATATGTTCCCAAGTGCATTTTGGATAGATATAGACCAGGATGGAGATAAGGACCTGATGTTTGCGCCACATGCGCTGGATGTAGAAAACCATAAAAATGTTTTCTATTATAAAAATACAGGCTCTGATGCATCACCAAATTTTGTATACCAGTCTGATTCTTTTATTGTAGACAGAATGATAGATCTTGGTACAGGTGCGCACCCGGTATTATACGATTATAATAAAGACGGTAAACTGGACCTTTTTGTTGGATCTGATGGTATTTTCCAGCCTAATGGCTCTCTTAAAAGCAGGATATATTATTACCAGAACACTTCGCACGGTACTACTACCCAGTTCGACCTTGTAGATGATGACCTGCTGGGTTTATACTCACAAGGCATAAAAGGTGCCGCCCCTGCAATAGCAGATATTGATAATGATGGTAAAGACGACCTGCTGATAGGTCTTACTGATGGTACATTGATGCTGTTCAAAAATACGGCTCCGTCAAATACCGTGCAGCCGCAATGGAGCGCTTCAGGCACATTGCTGAAAGATGATGCAAACGCCACAATAGATGTGGGCAATTACGCCACACCATTGGTTTATGATATCAATAAAGACGGTTCCAAAGACCTTATTATTGGTACTGAATTAGGCTTTTTGTATTATTACAAAGGTGCTACAACTGCACCGGGTACTACATATTTCCATAAGGAGACCAACAAACTGGGCGGCATACAAATAGCACAGTACGGGCAGGCATATACACACTCCGCACCATTTATAGGTAAGATAGATAATACAGGTGTTGAATACCTGATGATCGGTACCGCAAATGGTGCTATCTACCGTTATGATAATTTCCAGAATGGTAATGTTACAGTTCCGTATACCTTGTTGGATTCAGGCTATGCAAAACTGCAACCAGGCCCTTGGTCTAGCCCTGTAATTGCTGATATAGATGGGGATAAAAAGTATGAAATGCTAGTGGGTACCAAACTGGGTGGCGTAAAGCTGTACAAGCAATATTTTGACGTGAATGTGGATGATATAAGTGTTGCCCTGAAAGAAGTAAAAATATATCCCAACCCTGCAAATGATATGGTAAACATTAGCTGGAATGCTTCATTTGCACAGGCAGGTAATGTGGATATATCGGTTATATCTGCCACAGGACAGAGAGTGGTGAGCCTGCAGGTTCACGCTAAAGATGGTGCAGCCCAACTGCATACACAGCAGTTAATGTCAGGTATTTACTACTGCATATTGCAGGCTGAAAATGGTAAACGTTCTATTAATGCATTAAGTATTGTAAAATAATTATCAAACCTACTTTATCAAAAGGGTGCAAAAATGGTTCTTCTGTTTTGCACCCTTTTTCAATATGCTTTTATATGAAACAGTTCCTGCTTTTTTTAACCCTTTATATTAGCTCTCACACTGTTTTTGCCCAGGTTTTCCCCGGCTTTACATGCAGGACAATTCTATACAGGTAACTGCTTATGGAAAAGCAAAGCCGCTGGCTTGGTGCGGTGGAATTAACCAGCCACATATTTGCTATGCAGATCTCAATAATGATAAAAAAAATGACCTGGTTTTTTTTGATTATGATTATACAGAGGGTTATAAAAACATAAGCACATTCATCAATGTTGGTACAGTTGGTAATCCATCCTATGTCTATGATAGTAAATATGAACTCAATTTCCCTACCGAACTAAGTATCTATTTGAAATTGCTTGATTTTAACCACGACAGTATCCCGGATATTTTTCACCGCGCTTCTGACGGATATACTGTTTACAGGGGGTATTATAATACTAAAGCAGAGCTCTGTTTCAATTATTTTGGGCCACTTAAATATCTTACTCCAGGATCAGGAATGGTTAATGCCTATGTGGATGGTAATGACGTTCCTTCTATTCTTGATTATGATGGAGATGGGGACCTGGATTTTTTCTCATTTGATCAGTCTGGCACGCGCATCTATTTTTATAGGAACTGCCAGGTAGAAGAAGGTTTGTCTAAAGACACTATCAAGCTATGTTTAAAAGATGTATGCTGGGGTAAAGTCACCCAAACTGGTAGCCGTGATTATACCTTGCATTCAGGGTGTTCCTAACCCAGATGGCCCGACATGCAAAGGCTGCCCCGACCAGGGCAATGGGAATAAAGCGACCCACCAGGGAAATTCTCTGACATTGCTTGATTACGACGGCGACGGAGATTATGATTTCTTTGATGGAAATGTATCATTCCCCGATGTGCAGCTATTGCGTAACGGCAAAAAGGATTTCAATTTTTCAGTTGATTCAATGCTGGTGGAGGATACTATTTGGCAAGGTAATGGCCATCCTTTACAATTGACGCAATTTGTAAATACATTTTGGGTAGATGTAGACGAAGATGGCGACAAAGACCTGTTGTTCACGCCGCATGCCGATAAAACTGAAAATTACAAGAGCATTCATTATTACAAGAATATCGGTTCTGATGTTAGTCCTAATTTCAAATTTCAATCAGACACTTTCCTGGTTGATAAAATGATCGATCTTGGATCTGCATCTCATCCAATATTATATGATTATAATAAGGATGGTAAACTGGATCTTTTCCTGGGGTCTGATGGCATTTTTCAACCTGCAGGATATTTAAGAAGCCGCCTCCAGTATTACGAAAATACATCTGCCGGTACCACCACATCTTTTGAACTGAAGGATAACGATTTTTTAAGTGTTAATGCTTTAGATATCAGGAGCGCGGCCCCGGCAATCGGCGATGTTGATAATGATGGAAAAGACGATCTTGTTATAGGACTTACAGACGGCACTATGCGGGCTTTCCTCAACACTGCCGCATCTGGCAGCGTACAGCCGCAGTGGGGTGGCAGTGGTATTGAATTGCTAAATACACTCAATTCCAAAATTGACGTAGGCAATTATGCTACGCCCTTCATTTACGATATAGACAAAGATGGCAAAAAAGATATTATTTCAGGCAACCAATTAGGTTACCTCTATTATTATCAAAATACTGGTACGATACCCGGCACTATTTCGCTGAAATATGTAACGAATAAATTGGGAGGAATTGTGATAGCTCAATATGGACAGGCTTATACACACTCTGCTCAATTTATAGGCAAAATAGATAATACAGGTATTGAGTATTTGATGATTGGTACAACCAACGGTTCGATTGCAAAATATGATGGCTTTCAGAATGGTAATACTACCGTACCTTATACACTTGTTGATTCAGCTTATGGTAAATTACAGCCTGGGCCGTTGTCAAGTCCCTGTTTTGCATTAATAGATGCAGATACCAATTATGAAATGATAACAGGCACAAAATATGGCGGGCTGAAATTATATCAACAAGTAGTAAACGTGGGTGTGGACGAACTCACTACAGCTCAAAAGCAGGTAAAATTATATCCTAACCCGGCAAAAGATATAATAAGTGTAAACTGGGATGCATCATTTTCTCATTCGGGCAAGGTTAGTTTCATGATTATTTCTTCTACCGGGCAAAAAATGCAATACCAGGAAGTAAACGGTAACCAGGGCGCAACACAGTTAAATATGCAAAACCTGGCATCGGGCATCTATTATTGCATTATCCAGGCCTCCAATGGTAACCGGACAGTCATGCCTGTAAATATTATCAAATAGGCTCCTGGAAACTCTCTTTGGCACGGTAAATGGCTGTTTATAAGATAACAATATGAAAAATTAGGCTAAGCTTATTACTTTTGCTCAAATCTCGCGCATTTGAAGACCCTGCTCAATAACAAGCAATTAGATATTACCCTGCAGCGGTTGGCACACCAGTTAGTCGAAAATCACCTTGGTTTTAAGGATACTGTCATTATTGGCATACAGCCCAGGGGGGTATGGTTATCCGAACGTATATTCTCTATTCTTAAAAGCATTACCGGGAAGAACGATATAGATTACGGCAAACTGGATATTACTTTTTACCGTGATGACATCCACCAGGGAAATGAGATACAGGTGCCATCGCAAACAGATATCCCTTTTAGTATAGAAGGAAAGAATGTGGTGCTGGTAGATGACGTATTACACACCGGGCGCACTATACGCTCGGCCATGGATGCGCTGATAGACTTTGGCCGCCCAGCCAACGTAGAGCTGATGGTATTGATAGACAGGCGGTTTAGCCGCGAATTGCCCATACAGCCAGACTATGTAGGGCAAACGGTTGATACTATATTGAGCCAGAAAGTAATAGTATACTGGAAGGAAAAAGACAAGAAAGACGAAGTAGTACTCATTGATAAAAGTTAAAACACTTTATGTCGTTATCGGTAAAACACTTACTAGGCATTAAAGAACTTCAGGCAGAAGATATACATACTATTTTCCGTACAGCAGATAATTTTAAACAGGTATTGCAGCGGCCTATTAAAAAAGTGCCGGCATTGCGCGATACCACTGTTGCAAACATATTTTTTGAAAATTCTACCCGCACACGCATATCATTTGAACTGGCGGAAAAACGCCTGAGTGCAGATGTGGTGAATTTTTCAGCATCCGGTTCTTCGGTATCGAAGGGAGAAACACTCATAGATACAGTACATAATATCTTATCTATGAAGGTAGATATGGTGGTTATGCGCCATTCTGCCAGCGGTGCACCCTGGTTCCTGTCGCGCCATACCGACGCGGCTATTATTAATGCCGGAGATGGTATCAATGAGCACCCTACACAGGCATTGCTGGATGCGTTTTCTATCCGCGAGCGCCTGGGAAATGTGCAAGGTAAACGCATAGCCATTATCGGGGACATTATGCATTCGCGTGTGGCACTCAGCAATATTTACTGTCTTAATAAGCTGGGAGCGGAAGTGATGGTTGCAGGTCCCCCAACGCTTATCCCCAAACATATAGAAGAGCTGGGTGTAAAAGTAGAGTATGATGTAAAGAAGGCACTCGCGTGGTGCGAAGTAGCCAACGTATTGCGTATACAATTGGAGCGCCAACATAAGCCATTATTTTCCACTTTAAGGGAATATGCGCTTTTTTATGGTATAAATAGGCAAATGTTGGATGCCCTGGAAAAAGAGATCGTTGTTATGCACCCGGGCCCTATAAACAGGGGAGTGGAATTAAATTCCGACGTGGCAGATAGCAATCAATCCATTATTCTCGACCAGGTTCAGAATGGTGTTGCTATCCGGATGGCTGTCATTTACCTGTTATCAGGTAAGAAAGGGGAACTGGAATAATCCATATTCTTTTCCGCACAACCCTAAGTTAAAATTTCAAATTGTATCTTTG
>JANINW010000095.1:40787-49381 GCA_024508935.1 Flavipsychrobacter sp.
TAAAAATTTTAGATATATATGTCAACCTGGTTTCGTCGTATAAAGAAAGGGATTCTGACAAGTACGCAGGAAAAGAAGGAAACACCGGACGGTTTATGGCATAAGTGCCCGGAGTGTAAGACGACAAATACGGTAAAAGAACTGGAAGACCATTATTACGTTTGTCCTAAATGCAATTATCATAACCGTATCAATTCGCCCGAATATTTTGACATCATATTTGATGAAGGGGAGGCTGAACTATTATTTGAAAATATTGCTCCTGTAGATAAGCTGGGCTTTGTAGATCTGAAACCATACGGTGCACGTCTGAAAGATGCCCAGAAGACTACCGGCCTGAAGGATGCTATGACTGTAGGCGTGGGTAAAGTAGATGGCCGCGACCTGGTGATAGCCTGCATGAACTTTAATTTCATTGGTGGTTCAATGGGATCGGTGGTAGGAGAGAAAATAAGCAGGGCTATAGATTATAGCATCGCCAATAAAATGCCGTTCATGATCATTTCCAAATCGGGAGGTGCCCGTATGATGGAAAGTGCATTTTCCCTGATGCAGATGGCTAAGACATCGGCCAAGCTCACCCAACTTGCCAAAGCACAGCTACCTTATATATCACTCATGACAGATCCTACCACGGGTGGGGTTACTGCATCTTATGCTATGCTTGGTGACATAAATATAGCAGAACCTAAAGCACTGATAGGCTTTGCAGGCCCAAGGGTTATTAAAGAAACCATCAAGAAAGACCTGCCTGCAGGTTTCCAGCGTTCTGAATTTTTGTTGGATCATGGATTTCTTGATTTCATCGTGCAGCGCCAAAACCTCAAACAAAAGCTCGTAACCGTTATAGACTGGTACCTGAAAAAAGCCAGCTGATTTATTTAAAATACCTTGCCAGATAAAGTTTATATAAAGAATAAGCCCGCCACTTTTGAGTATGCTATTGAAGACAGGCTCACTGCAGGTATTATGCTTACCGGTTCAGAAATAAAATCTGTACGGAATGGCAAAGTGAGCTTTAATGACAGCTATTGCTTTTTTCATGACGGTGAGCTTTGGATAAAAAGCCTGCATATAGCCGAATATGTAAATGCAGGCTATGCCGGGCATGACCCCGTACGTGAACGTAAGCTGTTGCTGACAAAAAAGGAACTGGCCAAATGGGCGTATAAAATGAAGGAAAAAGGTTTGACCATTATTCCTTTGAGCATGTATATAAACGACAATGGCTATGCTAAGGTAGAGCTGGGCCTGGGCCGCGGTAAAAAACTGCACGACAAGCGGGAAAGCATCAAGTCGCGCGATGCGGAACGCGAGATGAAACGCTATCTTAAGTAGGCTATTTCTTCCTGAACTTATTCCATTTCTTCTTTTTACCCGATTTGAAACTGTCTGGTTCGTAAGCGGGGCCGGGGGGTAAGCCTGCAGGCATCTCCAGTTTCGGCACGATCTTACCCGTCAGGCTTTCTATTTTATTAAATTTATAGCTATCCTTAGGATTAACAAAAGTTATAGCTGTGCCTGTAGTAGCAGCACGTGCTGTTCGCCCTATGCGGTGTATATAGTCTTCAGGGTCGGGCGGTACATCATAGTTCACAACCAGGTCTATCCCTTCCACATCTATACCTCTTGAAAGTACATCGGTGCCTACCAGTGCAGGTACCTGCTTGCTTTTAAATTGCCTGAGCAGTTCTTCGCGTTCTGCCTGCTCCAGGTCTGAATGGAATGCTTTTACCGGCATACCCGCCTGGCGCAGTTCGCGTTCCAGTTTTTTTACATTTTCCTTGCTGGATGCGAATATCAGTATGCTATTATAATTACCATCTTTCAGTATACGCTGCAGTAAAGCGGTTTTATTTTCGTCGTATACCATGTACGCCTGCTGCAGTATACCTTCGGCAGGTTTTGATATGGCAATGGTCACCTCCGCCGGGTTATTCAGTATTTGATTAGCCAGCTGGCGTATCTTAGGAGGCATAGTAGCCGAAAAAAGAAGGGTCTGCCTGTATTGTGGAAGGTAGCTGACTATTTTCACAATATCGTCCCAAAAGCCCATATCCAGCATGCGGTCGGCTTCATCAAGTACCAGGTGCTTTACCTGGTCCAGTTTCAACAACCCGTTTGCGAGATGCGAAATAAGCCTGCCTGGGGTGGCGATTACTATGTCCACGCCTTTTTGAATGGCTCTTTTTTGCTGTTCCCATACAGATCCATCACCGCCGCCATATACAGGTATTGAGCTCACATTGGCATAATATGCCAATCCTTCAATTTGCTGGTCAATCTGCTGTGCCAGTTCACGTGTTGGTGCCAGTATCAATGTATTGATAGCACCATGTTCAAGCGAAAGTATCTTGTCAAGTAAGGGTAGTACGTATGCAGCTGTTTTACCGGTGCCGGTTTGGGCACAGGCTACAATGTCCCTGTCTTTAAGTATAAGCGGTATTGCCTGTTCCTGTATAGGAGTAGGGGTTTTATACCCCATTGTATCTAATCCGTCCAGCAGATCCGGGTCAAAGCCAAAATCGTCGAATGTCAAATTGGTATCTGTTTTCGTTTAAATAATAACTGCTTAAAATTAAGCAGTTATTATTTAACAATGGAAATATCTCCTTTTATAAAGATGCGCTCACCATTAGTACATTTGGTTTCAAGTACATACACAAACACATCCGGAGATAAAGGCATATTTTTATAAGTGCCATCCCAGCCATAATTAGGATCGTTTGAAGGGAAATTATTTGCTTCAAAAACAACTTCGCCCCAACGGTTATAGATGGCAAAATGGTTGACATTTACGGTGTTTTTAGACAATGGCCAGAAGCGGTCGTTCGAGCCATCCCCGTTTGGTGTAAATGTATTAGGCATAAAGAATTCAGACTCGTCGCAGGATACTTTTATTGTTACATCATCCTGCGCTTCGCAGCCAAAATTATTAGTCACCTTTATAACATAAGTTATTGTCCTGTCTACCCGCGCTGTCGGGTTCAGGCAATTATCACAGCTTAAACCATAAGTGGGTACCCATGCTATGGTGTTGTAGCCGGATGCTACTGCATTTATCTGGAATGAGGCGCCCGGTATACCGCTCATGTCCGGGCCGGCGTTTACAGTAGGTACAGGATGTACTCTTACTTCCTGGTATAGAGTGTCGCTATAGCATTCATTCTGAACGATCACTACTT
This sequence comes from Flavipsychrobacter sp., assembly GCA_024508935.1. Taxonomy (GTDB): domain Bacteria; phylum Bacteroidota; class Bacteroidia; order Chitinophagales; family Chitinophagaceae; genus Polluticoccus. Next base: position 43,973 of record JANINW010000095.1, read on the forward strand.
TGTACCGTATTGTTTCTTTAGTATAAGATTTAGGATCGTGGATAGTATTATCTGTAAGGTCAATATTCGGGCTCCAGGTATATTTAACACCCCCGTTTGCCAGTAATTGAACTGTATCGCCCAGGCATATATCTACATCGGGGCTCACAGATACATTATGTCTTGGTATGATGTTCACATCTACATAGTCCGTATCATGACAGTTATTTGAGTCGATACCAATAACCTGGTAGGTCATATTACCATCAGGGTAAGCTATGGTTGACGGGCAGGAGTTGCACGTCATGCCTTTTGATGGGCTCCATGCATATTTGATGGCGCCTGTAGCAGAAAGTGTAACGCTTGCGCCTTTACATATGTTCAGGTCTGGTCCCGCATCTACATTAGGAGAAGGGTAGTCCTGTATGGCAACTGTCTCTGTTTTTGTACAACCATTTGCATCTGTTACTGTAACCACATAAGTGCCGCCGCTAAGATTTACAGCGGTAGTATTGGTTTGTACCGGTACTGTGTTCCAGCTTACGGTGTAAGAAGGCTGGCCGCCGGTTATGGTAACTTTTGCGGAAGAATTGGAATAGCCGGGACAGCTCTTGTCTATCTGCTGTGCAGTAATAACAATAGGTGTGCTTTGCTTAACGGTGTCTTTTATAGAAGTAGTACATCCTTTGGCATCGGTTACTACAACTGAATAAACACCTGCGCCAAGATTCGTAGCTGTTGAGCCGGTCTGCGCCGGTTTGGTATTCCAGCTATAAGTATAAGGTTGCGTACCACCTGCCGGTACTACCGTAGCTGTACCATTGGTGCCTTCAAAACATGGAATGAAGCTGGAAGATATAGTAGCAGTAAGCGGTGTTGGCTGGGTGATTGTTATTGTGTCTAAACGGAAGCAGCCTTTGCTGTCTGTAATAGTTACAATATATGTACCAGCAGTAAGCGCAGTTGCACTGGCAGTAGTTTTTACCGGCATAGTGTTCCAGTTATAGGTATAGGGTGCTGTACCGCCCGAAGGAGTTGCAGTGGCAACACCATTATTACCGCCGAAACAGGAAACATCTGTTTTTGACAGGCTAGCACTTAAAACAGCAGGGGCTGTTATTATAAGTGTGTCCAGTTTAATACACCCTTTCGAGTCTGTTATGGTGGCTATATAGGTGCCTGCGCTAAGATTTACAGCTGTAGCAGTTGTTTGAGCAGGAGTAGTATTCCAGCTGTAGGTATATGGAGACGTACCGCCGGTCGGGGCAACAGTAGCCGTTCCGTTATTACCTCCAAAACAGTTTACGTTAGTGGATGAGCGTGCAGATGTAAGCAGTGGCGGCTGGCTGATAACCAATGTATCTCTTTTTATACAGCCATGTGCATCAGATGAGGTAACAACATAGGTACCTGCACCCAGGGCTGTTGCTGTAGTTGTGGTCTGTACAGGCGTAGTATTCCAGCTATAAGTATACGGACTTGTGCCCCCCGTTGCAGAAACAGATGCTGTAGCGTTGGTATTACCAAAGCAATTAAGCGTAGTGTTAGAGGTAAGCGTGTTCAGTGCAGTTGGCTGGTTAATAATTATTGTATCTCTTTTAGTACAGCCATTGGCATCTGTAATGGTAGAAATATAAGTTCCCGGTGCCAGGCCTGTTATGGTGGCTGTGGTTTGTACAGGGGTTGTATTCCAGCTATAGGTATACGGCGTTGTGCCGCCTGATGCCGTAACGCCCGCTGTGCCGTTATTCAGTCCGTAGCAGCTTACATCAGTTTTAGCTGTGCTTGAATTTAAAGCAGTTGGCTGGCCTATTACTACAGTATCTCTTCTGCTGCAGCCTATAGAATCTGTAGTTGTCAGTACATAGGTGCCTGCTGTTAACCCTGTTGCAGCATTAGTGGTTTGCACAGGTGAAGTATTCCATGAATAAACACGTGGTGATATGCCGCCGGTGACGGTTACCGTGGCACTACCGGTATTACCGCCATTGCACAGTACATCCGACTTGCTTACCGAAGAACCCATAGCCTGTGTTTGTATGATAGAGATTGTATCATATTTTGTACAGCTTCTTGCATCGGTAGTTTGTACTATATAAGTACCGGTTGGCAGGTTGGTAGCAGTAGCACCTGTTTGAACAGGTGTGGTATTCCAGCTATAAGTATAAGGTGCAGTACCACCGGAAGGCGTAACTGTAGCGGAGCCCGCTGTACCGTTGCACAATGCATCGATCTTAGAAAGTGATGTAGCTAAAGCCGTTGGTTGCGTTATAGATGCATTGGCTGTTTTTGTACAGCCTATACTGTCGGTAACTGTTATGGTATAAGTACCCGGAGGTAAATTTGTGGCATTGGCGGTGGTTTGCACCGGTGTAGTATTCCAGCTATAAGTGAATGGTGGCTTGGTTCCGGTCACTACGGTTGTAATAGACCCGTTGGCAGCTCCATAGCAGGAAACATTTTGAGGCGTAAGGGTGATATTAGTAGAACTAACATTCACCACAACGCTGTCTGTTTTTGAGCAGCCATTGGCATCGTTTACTGTTACGGCATATTTAGTGGTTACAGTAGGGTTGGCTATAGGGTTGGCACATGTGGTACAGCTTAGCCCGGTAGACGGAGACCATAAATAAGTGGTTGTACCGGTATTGCCACCAACTGTTGCATTTAGCTGCACACCTGTGCTGGTGCCACATTTTATAGTGTCATTTCCTGCATTTACATTAAGGCTGGATACTGTGACATGTGTGTACAATGTATCCGGACAACCAAAACCGGTATATGGGGTGAGGATAACGGCATAGGTACGTGAGGTGGCAGGGGTAGCTATAGTCACATTCTGCCCGGTGCCTACGGTCACCCATGTGGTAGAATCTTTCCAGGTATAAGATTGGAAACCGGGAGGTGCTGAAAGCGTAACAGTAGGGGTGCTGGCACAGGTAATAGAGTTTACCGCAAAAAGGCCACAGTTAAGGTCTACATATCCATAGCCGAAGTGGGCGCCCAGGTCGCAGTCGCCCGAAGCGAAATCTACTGCAACTGTACGGCCCGCGTAGCCGGAAAGATTAATACTAGCAGTGGTCCATGATTTATACCATACATCAGACCCTACATTGGAAAGGCTAAAGCCCGGAAGACTGGAAGTAGCGATATAAGTAAAATCACTACATGGAATGATATTGCCGGTAAGGGAATCAATAGCTTTTACTTCAAATCGCGGCTGCTCAACAGCAAGGTGCCCCGGGTCTTCAAATACTACCGCATATCGAAAAATAACACTGTAGTTATTAACACCGGCCGGTACATGCACCCAATACCTAGCCCTTTCCGCCTGCCTGCCGGTGCTGCTGTTTCCCAGTTTTAAGGAATAAACACCTCCGCCCGGTGCTACTACAGGAAACCCGCCGAACGGATCGACCCCGGTACCACTTGTAATAGTATGCCGTCCCGCAACCGGGCCAGACATAGTAATAGTAAGAATGGGGCAGCAGCTACCGGTATATAATTCCCAGTAATTGAAATTGCCTGATTCAAAATCAAGATTAGGGGGGCATGTATAGCTTTGTGCATTTAACCGGCTGCTGAAAGCAAAGAACAATGTGGCCCAAAAAGTAAATTTAACTATTGACATACACCACTTATTTAAATATTATGCGTATTGTACAATAGATTTTCATAAATGCACGAAAATCCTCTATGTATTATTGTATGTTGGGATACAAGTTATATAAAAAATATAAATTACGCATTATTTTAAGAATAAATTTCTTAAATAATTAATTAATTTGAAACTGTGTTCAGTTCGACGAATTTGTAAGCATTATTGAACCTGCTTACTTGCTTGTTTTCGTATATGAACCACTTATTCTTGTCAGAATAATCCCCGAAAATCATAAAATCTATATTTTTCAGATTTATGCTATACGGGTGTTTGGTATTTGCGGAAACAGATAATTCAATATAGGTTACATCTATTTTCTTAGCGCCATTGTCCAGTTGGCCTTTTTTACGGGTTGGATAACTTACGCCTGGGAAGCCGGGAAGTATTACGCTATTGGATATGTTCTTACTGGCAGGAAACATCACAAACACCTTCGACCAGTCGCCTGAATTGGGGTATACCATCAGTTTCTGCTTCATATCTTTCACATACAGGTCGCAGGTTACATCCGGTATATTGGAAAGTGGGGTAACAATGGGTTTTTCTTCGGCAATGTCTTCATGAACCGTGTTAGCCGGTTGCGTTGGTACACTTGCAGCAACAACAGTTGTTGGGGCTGGAGTGTCCTTTCCCGATTCTGTTTCCTGGTTTTTAGCTGTTTGTACCGGTTTGTTGAAGTGGGTTGTGTCTTTGCGTGGTACAATTGTGTTATTATCAACCGTCAATACTGTTGATGTATCAATAGTATTAACGGTTGACTGGTTGTCTACAGTATTAGCAGTAGTGGGTGCATCACTTGTAACAGTATTAAGTTCAGCCGGTTTTTTGAAACTAACGTAGTAAACTACTGTCCCTATCATTGCCAGTAACAGAACCAGCAATAGAACGATTGCAGGGCTTTTTTTCATTGTATGTTGCGGTTATTTTATTTCTATAACAGCCTGCGAAGCTTGCAGCGGTACTTCATCACCTGCATCTATTACGCCTACCATTGTGTATTTACCCTTGGCCAGCGTATCGGGCAGTAAAAAATCTATGACCCTTACCTGTTCAGGGAAACTAGGGAAAGTACGTGGTGTAAGGGTGAACTTCTTTTCAGGATTGCCGATGGGGGCAACTTCTATAAGTGCTTTGCTGTCAATTTCTTTCTGACCGGTGTTCTTGCAGGTAATGCGGTATTTCCTTTCTTCTCCCGGTGTATTGCCAAAGCTCAGCATCTGTATATCCTTCTCTGTAATGTTGGGCGGTGTTTGAGTTATTTGAACAGCTATACGTATAATGTTACCTACCTCAGTGCGCAGGCCGGTAAATTTTGACGCGCCTTTGTTTTCCGGTATCGTCTCAACAAAGAGCATGGTCCATTTCATTTCTTCTACAGCTTTCGGATCATCCGGTAACTCCATTCTTACCAGTATATCTTCAGTTTTGCCGGGGTCTACTACAACATTCTCTTTATTGATCTTTAACCAATTGGCGCATGAGCGTTTGTACACGCCGGGGTAGTAGTATCTTTTCATTCCAAAAGAATCCCTGCGCCAGTCTTCAAAATATAATTTAAAATTGGTTGGCTTGTCGGTATGATTAATGATGTGAACTGTTTGAATAGCAGAATGGCCCGCTTCGAGTGTAAACGGAATTTTCACCGGCTTTACAGATATTCCTTTTTCTTCCTGAGCTATTGCCAGCTGAGCGGATAAAAAAAGCAGAACGATTAAAACCTGTTTCATTTTTATTTATTTTTTATTATTTATTTTGTCGTTGTATCTTTA
>JANINW010000095.1:49391-84047 GCA_024508935.1 Flavipsychrobacter sp.
TATCAAATATCGCCTCTAAACTATGAAATTTTTTTCTGCATTATTAGTGGTTTTCATTTTTTTTAAAGCATCTGACTGTCAGGCGCAGACTTATGCTGCCAACGACCCTTCACAAGGAATCTCCAGGCCGATAGGCGGGGGGGATTATGATTATATTTCAGCCGATAATACACAACCATTGTCATTTGCCTTTGAAACAGTAGATGACCTGATGCAGGATAATATAATACCAGGTGCTATTGATGTGCAAGTGAACGCAAAACAGGAATCGTATAATGTAACTGCCAGCATTGATTTTAAAGGGAATGTAACCGATCCGGCTGTGCTGAATTGCCTGGCTATTAAATTGGCAAATAATCCGCCATCGGGCGCGGGGAGCCTTAATACACAGGTTATTACGCTTAGCCCTAATCCTGCTTTACTTTTCTACCAGCCTAAAACAAACAGTACCATACCGTTTTATACATACAGTTACAGCCTTATCTTCAAAGCCCAGACTACTATGATAAAGCCCGGTAACTATAGCTACAATATTACCTTTACAATGACACGCCCATGAAAAAGCTGGTATTCGCCTTATTTAGTATCGTTCCTTTATCGGGTATAGCCCGGCCGGGTAATCCGCTATCCCAAAGCGTTTCAGGAGGGGTGAGTATACCTGTATTGCAAAATCTCGAAGTCATTAATATGAATACCGATGAGCTTGCATTTAAAAATGCTGCAGATTATAATGGCGCAAAAACGATTCCTTCCTATTACAAGGTGGTTGTGAAGAGCAATACCCCATGGGAAGTGAGCGTGGCTACAGGTACCTCTACATTTATAGTGAATGATGGTATTGCAGAAATGCCCGCAGGTATCATTAGTATTAAAAATAGTACTGAATCTAATTACGTGAGCCTTGGCAAAGAGCCTGTAACCGTATTACAGAGTACAAATAATAATATCACCAATACATACAATCTCGACCTAAAATTAAACCCCTCGTGGGATTATCCCGGAGGGGTTTATAATATCAGCCTGACCTTTTCGATTTCTGAATTGTAATACCTAATGGGTATTTATATTATTTAGCGATGATTTGGCGTTCAGTATTTCATGTGCCATTACCATAAACAGCTTTTGCCCGGTCTTTTCTGATTTGTACTGTTCATTATTTTCCTGCTGCACAAAACCGCCATATACATTTTTATCATCTTCGCTGTTATGCAGCTTCCATTGTACCAGTTTGTTTTTGGAAATAAATTCCAGGTTGGCATTTGATATAGGATACAAATTCCTGCGCATGTAACCTACTGCCGTGCTGTGGTACATAAATTCAAATTCTATCTCGGTCTCGTCTTCAAAATAAAGAGTTACCTTATCGCCTTTATTAAGGGGTAATGACTTAAAAGTAGAGTAGACGTGTATGTAGTTTGAATGCTGGTAGGAAGTGAAGCCTAAACCTATATAAGCATTCTTTTTATATGGAGGCATTTCAGCTTCCAGGGCCGTCCGCATGTACCTGTTTTTAAAATCAAGCATAAAAGGGAAGGTCTTGATGAATTCCTGGCCATTTATGCCGGCAAGGCGGGTGATCTTAACTGCCAGCCTTTCAATATCGGCTGTGCCCTCGTTTACAATAGAGGCGTGTGCATCGTAGATAGTAGGCATAAGTGTGTTTTGTTTTTTGTTTTGTGTTTTCAGGGGTGTTTGTTTGTCAAATATTATCTATATACAGGAGAAAAAAAAGCCTTTCCTATTGCTTAACCTGCTTTTTACAAGCATTTAACCATGGCTTTACATCTTCTGGGCAGATACCGTTTAGCGCTACCAAAGTACCGCTTTTAGTTGCAAAAAGCTATCCGTATTTCAGGGTATATTTATTGCGTGCACTACGTTTTTTTAACCATAACGTCTAGCCATACTAATATATATACACACATATGCCAGGGAATATGACAAGGTAAGCACCCGAAGATAATGGCAATGGCCATACATATTATGTATTTACCGGCTGCAATATGACACTCACTTTTAGAAATGCAGCGGGAAGATGCGTTTTGTAGTCGTCCTGCTTTTGCAGAATTCTGTTTTTTCTATTATTTTGTAGGCAGAACGATTATTTTTCATTGTTTGCCACGATATTCTTATTTGGTAACAACAGAAAGATGTAAGGGTGTTTTCTAACACCCTTTTTTTATGCAATCCTTTACAGGTAAGGCTTTCAGCCGGATATCAATCTGCATTTTTACGGTTTTTCAGGCCTGATTTTAATACCTTATACAATAAATATGAAAATGTAGCATATCAATCATTTTGTGGATTGTGTGTTAATTGATGTGGATTAACCTGTGCATTATCGGGCTATGGTAATGATTTTGACCTGTCTAACTTAGTTATTGCTCTATTTTATGTTGATATTGTTTAATTTTTACTTATTTGTAAATCAATATAATATGATTTATTAAATTGTTTTAGAGACTCATTTTTAAAACCTATTGCCCTAAAATGTGGATAACTCAAGCCCGGACAGCTTGGTGTGAATATCTTTCATGACAAATAAACTTTTTTCAAAAAATCTGCCCATTCTAAAGCGGTTATTAAAAACATCATTTAAACCGAACAGGATCAATATTTATTATAAAAAAAAATAACATCAATTTATTTATTTTAAAGCGTATAGTTGCTCTCAATAAAATGATTTTACTGCCAAAAAACGACATGAAATGATTTTTTGGGGTATTCGTGTTAACAACTGAGTTTATAACTGTTAAAGCTTTGTTAGACTTTTGCTTAAACCAATTTTTAACCATTTAAAAACTTAAACAATGAAAAAAATCGTTCTGTCTGCAGCCGTAGTATTCGCTGCTTTCGCTGCTCAAGCTCAACTGCACAACCCACTGCAAACAACTATCGGTGGAACTATGCACCAAGATGCTCATCCAGTATTCTTTGGTTCTCACGCTATCACTAACGGCGTATGGGTAACTTCTACAGACCACATCACTCTGAACCTGTGGGATGTTATCACTATCACTCCAATTACTGATAACGATGCTGCTACTTTCGACGATCAAGCTGATTACAACAGCGGTCTGCAAGTAGGATCTCCTAACACTTACGCTATCCAGTCTAACCGCGTTTATGACGTAACTGTTGGTACTTCTGCTTCTACTTTCAGCGTTTCTAACACTGACAACTTCAACATGTACTCTGAAGGTGACAATGCTACAATGCCTGCTAGCGTTCTGAAACTGCACGCTACTGCTCCAGCTGGATCAGGTTCTGTACAAAGCATGTTCGGTGGTTCTAGCAACTACGGTTCTCTGGCAGTTTACACTGCAGGTACTTACTCTCTGGGTAACGGTGACGGTCCTGGTACTGGCCACGGTGCTCTGTTGATCTCTGACGGTCAGCCTGGCGGTTCTCGCAGCTTCACTTCAACTCTGCGTGCAGAACCAGGTTGGAACTATGTAGGTGGTACTTACACTATCGATGTAGTTTACACTGCTGCTCAAGAATAGTAGTTAGTTGAACTGACTTAAAATCAATAAATTATAAGCCCTTCTTCATTGAAGGGCTTATAATTCTAAAATGTTGTTCCTCTTTTTCCATGTTGCCTTCTATCCCAATACACCATTACACCTATCCTGTCAATTTTACCCCTTTATCCTTCAAAACAAAAAGTGATGCATGAAAACCTCACAACATATAAGATCCATAATTGCCTGTTGCATACTAATCCTCTGCTACCATAAAAGCTTTGCCCAGGAGAACCAATACTTTACTGTTTCATATAAAGATTCTTTGTTTGCTGACGAGCGTAATAATTTCCTCTACAATAATGTTAGCATCACAAATATTTCAGGGCAGGAATTAAACATCATACTTACTGTAAACATACCGAACGGCTGGAGCCTTGTTTCTCCACCTACGGTACAATTGAACATGAAACCCGGTGAAAACCAGGTTATTCCGGTTACTATTTCCCGCCAAAAAGGTGCCGATGCTACCTGGCGACCTGTAAATTTCCAGGTTGCTTTGGTTAACAATGTATTTAAAGAAGATTACAGATACTTTATCAAAGCGTATAATCTGACAAATTTTAAAACCAGTATCTCCAATTCGATGATTGAATTGGTAGATACTTCTAATAGCAAAACCGTTGTATTGCCGTTGACCATAAAAAACAAAGGCAATATTGTTGAAGAATATGATGTTGAATGGACCAACCGCTTACTTGAATTAAGCGCAAAAATGCATTTTAGCCTGGGTATTGGCAAGGATACCAATATCAATTACAATCTCTGGGTGCCGGCTAAATATTGGAACCAGATCAATAAGGAGATCATTAATATACGTATTACTGAAAAAAATGGTAGAACGCAGGTGTATAGCTATACGCTTACCCGTGTTACCAATAAAATGAAGGCTAACCAGAATGCCTACCAGACTATACCTATTACCGTAGAGGTAGGTGGTATCGACTATAATAATCAACGCTCTATATATGGCGCTATCACCGGCGATATCAATTTCAACGAGCACAATAACCTGTATTTCTCCTACCGCAGCCGCGATATAGGATTTGCCAGCAATACCTTACAAAAAGACCTGTTCAATATAGTATATACACATGATAATTTCAGGCTATATATAGGTCCGTTTGCCAATGCATACTTCCTGTCTTATGGTACCGGTGTCGAAGCTACTTATAAAATGAAGGATTCGGCGCAGGTGAGTATATACGCCGGCCTGCATAACAGGAGAAATTCATACATCAATAATGATGTTTACGGTGCCAGGGTACAGTACAAATTGAATAAACTTTTTGTTAGAAATGAATTTGTTACCTGTTTCGATACCAAACTGGGAAAAGAAGGCTACCTGGTAGATAACATCTTCTATTACAAATTCAGGAAAAAAGTTAATATCAACTTCAATGTAGGTGCAGGGTTGGAACATAGTAAAGCAGATACGGTAAAAAGTGACCCGGGTGTTTCATTAGGATATAATATACTCTATAATGAGAAAAAACTGCAGTTGACCTCTACCGCCAGTTACAGGGACCAAAACTTCCCGGGTACCAATAGCGGCTTCCAGTCATTAGCATTCACGGCCACTTATAAATGGTTCAAACACAGTTCCATTATGGCATTTTACCAAACCAACTCTACTAAACAGGATATTCTTGAAGATAGCATTTTATATAAAAACGTGCTGCTCTATAACCTGAAGATGTATGGTGGCAGGGTAGGCTACTACGGCCGTGTAATTGGTATAACAGTGGGTAGTGGTTTTATGAAGCAGGTAGGCCGTTATTCAGATGCTTTACCCCTTTACAATTTTGCCAGTTTAGACCTGCTGGTGAATTTTACACGTAAAATAAACTTTGCATTAAGCACCTTAGAAAGCTATAAACTGAATTATGGTACCCGTAAAGATGATATTGCTTTCTATACACATTCTGCCTCGCTAAATACGCCTTGGGCTGGTGCCAGTGCCCAATATTACAGCTTGCCTGCATACGAAAATCCTGCGGATAAATTAGACTTTACCGGTTATACCTATGGTGTATCTTATGGCGGTTATGTGAAATGTAATATCTCCAAAAACCTCAGTGCACGGGCCCAGTACAATGAATATAAATCACTTTCAAGAGATGACAGGAGAAGTCAGTCGTATAGCGGTTTTATTGGTTATGACAATACCAAAAAAGGTATTTCCATCCAGCTAATGACCAACTATACCAAAAGCAGCTACCTGGATAACCATTATACAATGCTGACCCTAAGGAAGCAGATAAATATGCCGGTAATATTTAAACCGAGAAAATTCCATGATCTGAAACTGGTATTGTATAACGATAAGAACGGCAATGGCAAACGCGATGATGATGAAGAATTGCTGAAAAATGCCCCGGTTATCATTAATAACATCAGTTTCATTACCGATAATAAGGGTACGATTGAATACGAGAATGTCCCTACCGGTAATTACCAGCTTGATTTTAGAAAAGTTACCGGCTTTAAAGGCATAGTTCCTGCAGATGGCCCTAAACAAGTGGCTACTGTGCAGACAAACACCTTGGTAGAAGTGCCTTTCAAAAAAAGCAAGATCATATACGGGTATATAAAACTGAGTATGGACTCTATCAGTAAAAAATCTATCACAAACGACCGCATAAGAATATTTGCTACTGATAGTAAAGGAGTTAAGTACTCTACCTTAACCGATGGTGACGGTGAGTTTTATATAGACCTGCCTGAAAGTGACTATACCATATCTGTAAATCCCGAGGTGTTTGATGATACATTTAGACCGGTGCAAATGTCTTATAACGTAGACCTGAGCAGCAAAGAAGAAGCCCAGGTGGTTTTTGAAATAAAGCAGAAGAACAGGAAAAAGGTGATGATCGACTCTAATATTAAATAAATAACGCATGAAAAGGCTTATTCTAATATTACTGTTATTACCCCTGCTGGTTGAGGCCAGGTCTTATAAATATGACAAAGTGCAGGTAAAAAGCCGTGGTAACAGCGATTTTTTTATGACTGCAGCCCCTGCAAAAAATGAAAATTCAGGCATCATTAAGCTGCTGAGCAACTATGTGTATATAGACGGCCGTAAATATGAATTGAAGAAAAAGAAAGACAATAATACCTATCGGTCCAACAGTTGCCTGGTAAAATTCGGATATAATGACAATGAGCTGGCTTCGGTAGAAATAATTGGGTATGACCACAGTATTTTATATGAGGTTTTACCTGAAAATAAAACCGTGGCCAGTGTGGAATAATACATGCCAAATGTGTATATTTATAAAGCATTTGTTAACCTGTAATATTTATTTTTGAAGGAATAGAAAACACGATACTTTTAACCTCCTATTGACTGTCTATGATACCTGCTATTACTGATTTTTTTAGTCAAAGAGTTTATGGTAAACAATTCCTGGACTTATTTGAACAGATGGCATATACGATCACCAATGAGTATGTGCAGGATGTTTTCAATGCTATAGAAACTACCGGTTGTACACCATCTTTTGAAGAACTGATGGAGAAGATCAAAGCGCTGACTAACGAACTGACCATGAGGGCTACCTGGATACGCGAAGACTATAAAGAAGGTAAGGGACGCAGGTCTGTGAAGCTTACTATGGGCTGTAAGAAGATCATTAACAAGTATGTAGAAGAATACATGCGAAGGACTAAAACATTGTTAGCTATTAGAAACCAGGAATTGCATGCATATGCAATGTAGTAAGACGCGCAGGTATGGATACAGAGATGATAGCATTTAAACTTCAGTCGCTTGAGTGCCCTAAGCATGATAAAAAAGCAATAGTTTCAATCGTTAACCAGGAGATCATTGTTTCCAATACATGCTGTGACACATTGCTGAATTTTATTAAGGAAACTTATAAAGACCTGCAAAAAAACCACAGTATACTTCAAGACCCTATATCGCACTAAGAAGACCACCTTTCCCAATATTACCCCTAATCACCTTAAAACATCCCCACCTAATACTATTACTATTTTTATGATTTGTACAGGTTTCTGTACAAAATACCTGTTACATATCACTTACAGAGGGTTTTATTTATAGCATAAAAAAGTTATCCACATAAATGTTAATATACTAACTGTCAATTAACAATTTCTCTATTTTCGTTTTAATACATACCTGATGGCACCGATTTCTATCTCAGCTAATCAGCAATTATAGGGAGCAGAGAGAGTAAAGTTAATGTGTGAGTATAGGTTATTGTGGGGAGACAGGCATTAATATTTACTATTAAAGAGGATAAATTTATGATTAAAAAAGCATGTTCAATCGTAACGATTGCTTTTTTGCTAATTACCAGGGGAGAGGTATCAGCGCAAGACATTCACTTTTCTCAGTTTTACGAAAATGCGCTGCTGCGCAATCCGGCGCTCATTGGTATTTTTAGTGGCGACTATAAAGCCGGTGTCAATTATCGTTCTCAATGGAGCAGTGTTTCTGTACCATACAAAACTACAATTGCCTCAGCAGAAACACGTTTGTCTGTAAATAAAGAAACAGGTGATTGTGTAAGCTTTGGAGTTACAGCTACTTATGACCGTGCAGGTAGTATTAATTTCAATAGTTTCCAGGTTTACCCGGCTATCAACTACAACAAAGCAATAGAAGATGTGCATAATTCATATATCTCGGTGGGTTTTGCCGGCGGTTATATGGAAAGGTCTATAGATATTACCAAAGCTACTTTTGCGAGCCAGTACATGGGCGGCAGTTATAGCGAGACCAATGCCTCGGGCGAAAATATCACCAATACCAAGCTGCATGGTTATGACCTGGGTGCTGGTATCAGTATAAACAGCTCTATAGGCGAAGACAATAATGTAAATTATTACCTGGGTGCGTCGGCGTATCATATAGGCAGGCCAAAACAATCTTTTGCCGACCAGAATGGTTATGTACGGTTAAATACTAAATGGACAGGAAGTGCCGGATTTAAAGTGAATATCAACGAATCGTATGCGCTGACGGTACATGGCAACTATGCACGCCAGGGTACTTACCAGGAAACCATTGCCGGTTTTTTAGTAGGCTGGAGGCCCGCTATAGAAACTATACAAGGCTTTTCATTCAATGCAGGTGCATTTGTAAGATATAGGGATGCCATTATCCCAACGGTTAAGATCGACTACGAAATGTATTCTGTAACCATGTCTTACGATTGTGTTACATCATCATTGAGGCCGGCATCACAGGGAAACGGTGGCTTTGAGATATCCTTGTACGTAAGGGGCAAATTCCCTAAGAATATGCAGAATACCGACCTGGTGCGCTGCCCGAGATTTGAACAAATACTACCTTCTTTCTAATAAAAAAACCGGAACAACTGTTCCGGTTTTTTTTATGTATTTGGTCTTGAATCTTCTTGTGTTCTTATAATCACAAAACGAGAGATTAATTCTTACCCAGCTTCTTCAGCATCCTACCATGTTCTACCAGTGCATGAACAAAGGTTGGCTGCTCCTGGTAAACAAGGCCATAGTCCTGTGCTGTCTGCTTTACGATCACAGCCAATTTTTTATAGTGAACATGGCAAATATGCGGGAACAGGTGATGTTCTATCTGCCTGTTAAGGCCACCAATAAACCATGACATGATCTTGCTTTTAGGAGAGAAATTTGCTGTATTCAGTACCTGGTGAATGGCCCAACTGTTTTCCATTTTACGATCGTCTGTTGGTTTGGGAAATTCACATTCTTCTAAAACGTGTGCCAGCTGGAAAATACATGATAACATTAAACCTGCAGTAAAGTGCATGAGCAGGAAACCAACCAATACACTTTGCCATGAAAGGCCTGTAACAAATATAGGCACCACAAACAGCAGCCCGTAATACAATACTTTATAAATGGTAGCCTGGGTAATTGCCTGGCGTAAAGTGATCTTCTCTTTTTTCAGCAGGTCTTTTTTATGATAATCGTATAACTGGCGATAGTCTTTTATAGTAGCCCATTGCAAAGTAAGCAGGCCATAAAGGAACCATGCATACAAATGCTGGTACCTGTGCATGCTGTACCATTTTGAATGAGGGGAAAAACGCAGCAATACACCTGCATTAATATCATCATCCAGGCCTTCAATATTTGTATAGGTATGGTGCAGAATGTTATGCTGTATCTTCCAGGTAACTTCATAGCCACCTACTAGTGCTATAATCTTTCCCAGCATCTTATTCAGTGTTTTGTTATCAGAATAAGAGCCGTGGTTGGAATCGTGCATGATAGAACAACCGATGCCCGTCATGCCTACACCCATCATTATCCAAAGGCCATAGAAGAGGAACATATTGGTTGCTAAACCGGAAACAATAAATGCAAAAGGCAGGATATACATAGCGACCATAGCAAATGTTTTTATGTACATGCTGCTATTGCCATGTGGGTCAATCTTATTCTCTGTAAAGTATGCGTCTACTTTTTTCTTAAGCGTATCGTAGAAACCTTCACCATTTTTTGGAGCGAAACGTACTATCTCCAGTTTTTTAACTTGTGACAATATAAAAAATTTGCACAAAGATAGTTTTTATTGGAGTATGTTGATAGGTATTGGGATAAGTTTATGATATAAGAAAGCCCCGCATTTGCAGGGCTTTCTTATACTGTAACGTAGTTGAATATTATTTCTTTATAGCTTCCAGCTTGGCTTTCATCTGGCTGGCTTTATCCATTTTATCCTGGCGTACATAAATCTCTTTTAAGGCTACTGCGGTAGATTGATAAGTAAATTTGTCGTCAGCGCTAAGTGCAGTACCTTTTGCATCTAAAAGAGCAATGGTTTTTTCAAAATAGGGTACTGCTTTAGTGAATATGCCATCACGTTTTGCCTTCAATTCGTCAAATTTCTTTGTTTCAGCAGCAGAATTGCCTTTAATATTATTCATTTGCTTATTCACTTCGGTAGCCTGGTTGTATAGTAATACACCTGCGTTGTAATTAATACCTGCATTGTTTGGATCGGCTTTCAATGCAGCGTTATAGCTTTCTTCTGCTTTACCCAGCAATTCGGTATAGTTAGCAGGTTGTGCCAGGTCTTTACCTTGTGCATCTTTAGGGAAAGCCATGCTTGTATAAGTATCGGCAAGGTTAGAAAGCAAGTCAATATTATTAGGGTCTTTAGATACTGCTTCTTCCAGCTTCTTAGTCAGTTCGGCTTGCTTACCGGTCCTTATATAATAGTTAATGTCGGCATTACGTATATTCTTGTTGTCAGGATATTTTTGGCGGCCTTCTGTAAGTATAGCCAGCATATCCGATTCTTTATTTTGTTTTTCGTAAATATCTGCCAGTACCAGGTATACACTCGGGTCGTTATTGATAGGATTGTTTTTCAAAGCGGTAAGTGCAGGTACTGCTTCATCCGGCTTATTACCGTAATAAGCAGAGTAGGCCTGTATAACCTGGGCTTGTACTGCAATCGTATCAAATTGTTTGTTTCCGGCAAAGCGTTTGCCGCCTTCTACATCATGTATCTCCACTACTTTTTTAGAAAGCGCTATCGCATCATCATATGCTTTAGCGTTGTAGCTGTTAGCTGCATCGTTATAATACATCATCGCATTGCGCAGCAGTTCCTGGTCTACATACTCTTTCTCGTAGCTAGATTTCAGTTGTATTGTTTTAAAATATGCTTCAGTAGCGTTGCGGTATGGGTTATTTACACCCGGTACTTTTTCAGCCTGCATGGCTGAGTAAATAGTACCCTTTACAAACCAAGCCTTAGCATCATCTTTAGTAGATGGATCGTTAGTGGCCTTCTCAATATATTCCAGCGCTTTCGTGTATTCCTTGTCTTTAAGATAATTATTGGCGCTTTGAATATTTGCTTTTTGAGCAAAGCTTTGTGCAAACAGCAAAACACCGGCACTGATCAATATGGTCTTTTTCATCACAACTGATTTTATTAATGGATTTGCAAAAATATAAAAGAAAATCTCCCGCTTAATGAAAACGGGAGATTTAACACAGTGTTTATTACAAGAATATTACAAACTTATTATGCTTCAGTAGTATCGGGTGTTTCGGTGCTGCCTTCTGCATCTTCAATATCGCCGTTTTCTACTTCTTCCTGCTCTTCTATGCGCGCTATTGCAGCTATTTCATCACCTTCATCCAGGTTTATCAGTTTCACACCCTGGGTAGCACGGCCAGCTTCGCGTATGTGTTCTACTTTCATACGGATGGTGATACCTGATTTACAGGTTATCATCAGGTCATCTTTTTCCTCAACAGCCATTAACCCTACCAGTGCGCCTGTTTTCTCCGTAATGTTGATGGTCCTTACGCCTTTACCACCACGGTTGGTAATACGATAGGCCAGTTGGTATTTTTCTTTAACACCGTCTGCATTTTCTATTTCTACTATATTCGACAATTCCGCTGCATTATCGGCCTCGTCCAGTTTTTCAAGGAATGGCGTACGTTTACCCAATCCTTTTTCTGATACCACTAATATCTGCTTGGTTATATTGTCTTTAGGCACACATAGCATACCTATCACTTCATCATTATTCTCATCCAGCTCTATACCAAATACACCTATAGCACCACGGCCTGTTACACGTACTTTTTCCTCTTCAAAACAAATTGCGCGGCCTGATTTTACAGCCATCATAATATAACTGCTGCCATCGGTAATAGATACGTCCAGCAACTGGTCGCCATCTTGTATAGTTATAGCATTGATACCATTCTGGCGCGGACGGCTGAAGTCTTCGAGTGAAGTCTTTTTAATGATACCCTGTTTGGTACACAATACAACATTGTGCTGGGTCACATAATCCTTATCTTCCAGGTTGGCTATATCTATAATAGTACGGATCTTATCATCCGGTGGTAACTGTATCAGGTTTTGAATAGCGCGGCCTTTTGCATTCCTGTCTGCTTCCGGTATTTCGTACACCTTCAACCAATAGCAGCGTCCTTTTTCAGTAAAGAAGAGCAGGGTATGGTGTGTAGATGCTACGAACAGGTGTTCTATATAATCTTCATCGCGCGTACGGCCACCCATGGCACCACGGCCACCACGGCGCTGTGCGCGGTATTCAGCTGCAGAAGTGCGCTTGATATAACCTAAGTGAGAAACTGTGATGACCACATCTTCTTCTTCTATCAGGTCTTCAATACGCATTTCATTGGCCAGGTATTGTATCTCTGATTTGCGCTCGTCGCCAAATTTCTTTTTTACTTCCTGCAGTTCTTCTGTGATGATCTGGTAGCGTAAACCTTCGTTACCTAATATTTCTTTCAGGTAAGCTATAGTTTTCATCAATTCGGCGTGTTCTTCGCGTATCTTATCACGCTCCATGCCGGTAAGGCGCTGCAGGCGTAATTCCAAAACGGCCTTAGCCTGTATCTCCGACATGCCGAATTTTTCCATCAAGCCGGTTTTGGCTTCATCCGGGTTTACCGACTGGCGGATCAAGGCGATCACTTCATCCAGGTGGTCCAGGGCTATCAGGTAACCTTCTAATATGTGGGCACGTTTTTCTGCTTCCCGCAGTTCAAATTCCGTACGGCGTACAACTACTTCATGACGGAAATGAACGAATTCAGAAATCAGGTCTTTCAGGTTCAGTGTACGTGGACGGCCATTGACCAATGCCACGTTGTTGATACCATAAGACGTCTGCAGCTCGCTGTATTTATAAAGCTGGTTGATAATAACCTGTGCAACCGCATCGCGGCGCAGCTCTACCACTATCCGTGTGCCTTCTTTGTTCGATTCGTTGGCAACGTGCGTGATGCCTTCTATTATCTTATTATTTACGAGGTAGCCTATTTTTTCAGCCAGTGCATCGCGGCTCACCTGGTAAGGTACTTCTGTAATAATGATCTGCTCCTTACCATTCTTGGTAGTTTCTACTGTTACTTTACCACGCAGCACAACCCGTCCGCGGCCGGTATGCATACCTGCTTTAATGCCTTCTATACCGAAGATGATACCGCCGGTAGGAAAATCCGGAGCCTTAACATGCTTCATCAGGTCTTCGATGCTGATCTCCCTGTTCTCGATATAAGCAACACAACCATCTATTACTTCAGAAAGGTTGTGTGGCATCATGTTGGTAGCCATACCCACGGCAATACCCGAAGAGCCGTTTACCAGTAATTGTGGAATACGGGTAGGCATTACAGTAGGCTCCTGTAAAGTATCGTCGAAGTTGAGTGAGAAATCCACGGTTTCCTTATCCAGGTCTTCCATCATGCTTTCGGCAAGGCGCTGCAGGCGTGCTTCCGTGTAACGCATAGCAGCCGGTCCGTCACCATCTTGCGAGCCGAAGTTACCCTGGCCGTCTATCAGCATATAGCGCATGCTCCATGGCTGGGCCATACGCACCATACCATCGTATACCGAACTATCACCGTGGGGGTGGTATTTACCCAATACCTCACCCACAATACGTGCAGATTTTTTATAAGGCTTGTTGTAAGCCATACCCAGTTCGTGCATGGCGTACATGATACGGCGGTGTACCGGTTTCAAACCATCCCGTACATCCGGCAAGGCGCGGCCTACTATTACAGACATGGAATAGTCTATATAGGCCGTTTTCATTTGCTCCTCTATATTTACCTGGATAATCTTATTGGTCTCATTAGCCCCGTCCTGAGGTGTTAAATCCTGGTTGTTTTGATCCATAAATGGCTTTTGAAAAAGTTACGCAAAGGTAACGAATAATACCCGTATTTAAAGGATTTACAGCCATTTACAGCATAAAGAAATTCACTACTTTTCAACATTATTGAACAGCGGGAAATACTGCTTCAAAATAGCGCTACGGCTTCTTTTTGAGGATAGCCAGCGTAAGGCGGCTGACGCAGATCAGGTGCTCGGGTTCATCATGTATTTTAATATCCCAAACATGTGTGCTTTCGCCCAGGTGCAGCGGGGTAGCAGTGGCAGTTACAATACCCGTTCTTTTACCCCTTATATGGTTGCAGTTTATTTCCATGCCGACACATATCTGTGTATTAGTGTCAATGCATAACGAAGAAGCCACGCTACCTACAGTCTCGGCCAGGGTTGCCGATGCGCCGCCATGCAGCAGGCCATAGGGCTGATGCGTGCGGGCATCCACGGGCATAGATGCTTTTAAATAATTAGGGCCTATTTCTACAAAACGGATATCCAGGGTTTCGCCCATGGTGCCTTTACTTAAAGCATTCAATTCATCCAGTGAATGGAAGCTATTGTACCAGATAGATTGCATAAATCATTATAATTAACAGATATACAATGATATAGGGTTGTATTAACTAAATAATACCGTTACATTTATACCCGAATATTACAACTTTTTGCAGGAATTTATGCAGACTATATTGGTAGCCGGTGCCGGAAAATCTTCTATATACCTGATAGATTATTTGCTTTCACATGCCGCTAAATACAAATGGAAAGTAATTGTAGCAGACGGAAGTGCCGCTGCTATTGAAGAAAAGACCCGTAATCATCCGTTTGCAGAAACTGCTGTAATAGATATTACCAGTGCACCCGAACGCGAAGCGCTGGTAAAAAGAGCAGACATCGTAGTGTCACTGATGCCGCCGCATCTGCATATACACCTGGCTAAAAACTGCCTGAAATATAAAAAGAACCTCATTACTGCTTCTTATGTTTCTCCCGAAATAAAGGAAATGGACCAGGCTGTGAAAGATGCAGGCCTGATGTTCATGTGCGAAATGGGGCTGGATCCCGGCATTGACCATATGACTGCTACCCAGATCATCCATAGCATTCAAAGGGTAGCATCTACCATCACTTCTTTCAAGTCTTATTGCGGTGGATTAATAGCTCCTGAATCGGACAATAATCCCTGGCATTATAAATTTAGCTGGAACCCAAAGAATATTATCACTGCCGGCATGGGTGGTGCCAAATACCTCCTGAACGGAAAGGAAGCAGATGTGCCTTATGAAAAGCTGTTTGACAACAGCAAACGTATCAATGTAGATGGCCTGGGTTACCTGGCTTACTATCCCAACAGGGATTCTTTGCGTTATCTTGATCTCTACGACATTCCGGATATAAAAACCTTTTTACGCGCCACACTCAGGCACCCGAATTTTTGCAGGGGTTGGCATGCAGTCATTTCATTAGGACTTACTTCGGGCGAGGATTCGTTTGAAACAAATGGCCTTACAACAGCTGAATGGATAAAGCAAAAAACAGGTTACGATAATACAGCTATATCACTGCAGCAACATGTAGCTAATAAACTGAACCTGGTTAGCAATGATAAAATATTATCTATGCTGGATTGGCTGGGGCTTTTTAATGATACAGCACTTGCCCCTAAGAGGGTATCATCAGGTGAAATATTGCTGGATATACTGCTGGACAAGTGGCAAATGGCCCCGGAAGATAAAGACATGGTAGTGATGCAGCACGAAGTAGAATACCTGCACAAAGGCCAAAAAAATAAACTGACCAGCAGCATGGTGCTGAAAGGGGAAAACCGCGAACATTCTGCAATGGCCAAAACTGTAGGTCTGCCTATGGCCATATTGGCCCGTATGGTCTTAACGCAAAAAATAATTCCGCCAACAGGGGTATTGATACCCAATATGCCATCTGTATACAAGCCGGTACTAACCGAACTGGAGCATTATGGTATAGAATTCAACGAAGAAGTAGGCTGAGCCAGGTGATCTATGCCGGTCATTTTATTGCAGGCAGGGTCCCATATCTTCAACCTGAAACAAGCAGCAATTTCTGCCGGATTTAAAGACGTGGTTTTAGCTTTTTGTAATTCAGGTATTGCAGCCATAGCTTCGGGCAGGCGATAAAAAGGTATTCTTGAATTCAGGTGGTGAATATGATGATAACCGATATTGGCCGTACACCATTGCATAAAAGGGTTCATCACCATATAGCTCGATGATTCAAGCGCCGCTATCTCATATTTCCAATCGGCATTATCATTAAATGTAGTACCGGGAAAATTATGCTGTGCATAAAACAGGTAAGCGCCGAGTGCACTGGACAGCATAAAAGGGATGAATAATATACACAGCCAGTTTTGCCAGCCAAGAAATTGCAGCACCAATATATTGATAGCTATATGCAGCAGTATGGCAATGATGGAATCATAATGTTTTTTTGGCGCGCTTATAAAAGAACTTAAACACATGCCCGCTATGAACATGGTAAAATAACCACCCAGTATAGTAAGCGGATGACGTATGGCCAGGTATATCCTTCTTTCCGACGGTGTCATTGCCAGGAATTTTGCTTTCGAAGCAATAGGATAGGAACCGATACTGGCACTAAACAGTTTTGAATTATGGTTATGGTGATAATCGTGCGAGCGTTTCCAGATGCTGGTTGGCACTAATACATATATCCCGTATACGGTCATCAATATATTAGCCAGGGGAGAACGATGCAGTATTGCATGATGCTGAAAATCGTGATAGATAACGAACATGCGCACCATGAGCAAACCGGTGAACAGTCCCAGTGCTATTTTTGCAATCAGGTAAGGCATGGCTATTGTGGCAGCAATACTTGCAGCCAGCAAAAGCAAAGTAGACAATGTATACCACCAGCTTTTAAACCGGTCTTCTTTTGCAAATGGTTTTGTAGCTAATATCAATTCCTTACCCTGCATATGCTTTCTCCTTCATTGTGTTTGTTGTTTGTCGCTTATGTTTCCAGCGGCGGTGCGACCAAAGCCACACTTCCGGCTGTGCTATAATATCTTTCTCCAGGCGCTGTGTATGTGCGGTAGATAGTTCCCCTTCGCTTGTCAGTTTTGGGTTATCTGTCATTACTTCAGCGTTTATTTCATAATAGCCACGTTTTACTCTTTTTATAGTAGCGTATACAACGGTATAATCTATTTTGCGTGCTATCACTTCAGCGCCCTTGAATACAGGTGTATCCTGGTTGAGGAACTGCATCCAGTGGGCATTATCTGGCGAAGGGGTCTGGTCTGCAATAAATGCAGTAGCGTTTAATTCATTCCTTTGGGCCAGCATTTCGCGGAAGGTATCCTTCATGGCTATCAGCTTAGTGCCAAAACGGGTACGCATCCGGTACATCAACCCATCGAAATACTTATTTCTAAGTGGGTGATAGATAACATACAACTGGTGCCTGCACAGCATACTAAATGAATTCCCTGCCCATTCCCAGTTTCCCAGGTGGCCCATTACCAGTATGATACTTTTGTTTTCTTCAGCCAGCCGGTTAAATACTTCAGTTGCCTGTTTACTGAACCGGCATCTTTTCAGCATGGCCTTACGGCTAATAGTGAGGGTTTTAAATGTTTCTAAAAAAAGATCCGCCAGGTATTTATAATAACGCTTACATATAAGATTTATTTCCCGCTCGGTTTTTTCAGGAAAAGAATTGCGCAGGTTTTTCATCACTACCTGCTTGCGGTAACCTAAAACCCGGAACAGCATAAAATACAATCCATCGGACAAGATATAGAGCAGGGGAAAGGGCAGGACCGAGACTAAATAGATAAAGGGTATAGATATGTAATAAACTATTGCCTGCAATGTTATATGTTTTAGGAATTTGGTAAAGATATAATTTTGCCTGTAGGACAAAAAGCTAAAATAGCTTTAATTGCGTGTCAGGTCCTTTAGATTTGGGTGGTGTGGCCTTCCCAAACACGGTACGGCCCCCATACTTCCAGCTATCATTACGTTCCCGTTCCACCAATTGTTCAAAATTGTCATTGGGTTGAAAATCTTTTTCTAAACGTGCTGCTGCCTTATGCAGGTTTTTAATGGCCTCATTCTTTTCTGTATTGCCAATTTTTGCATGATTCACGGCTGTTTCTAATACCTGTATGGTTTCATCATATACACGGGTAGGTACAGGAAACGGATGGCCATCTTTGCCGCCATGAGCAAAAGAATACCTGGCGGGGTCCTCAAACCTGGAAGGGGTACCATGTATTACCTCGCTTACTAATGTGAGTGACTGTAAAGTGCGTGGGCCTAATCCTTCCAGTAAGAGCAATGATTCCATATCAAGCGCTTCCTTTTCATAGGCTACAGCCAAAACACTGCCTAATCTTTTCAGGTCTATATCTTTGGCTCTTACATCATGGTGAGATGGCATATTCAGCTTACGGGCCTCTTCTAATATCAGCTCCGGTTTTTCGCCGGCTATATTTAATATGCCTGCGCGGGTACTGCCGGCTGACTTATCTGTAAGATTTAATATTTGTCCCTGGCTCTTTCCATATATGAAAGTATGCGGTTCTTCTACAAATGACTTAATGGTAGGAGAGTGCCAGTGGTAACGGCGCGCCATGCCGTTACCATCATTCATGCCTTGCTGTATCACCGCCCACTCACCTTCGCTGCTTACTACAAATGAATGCAGGTAAATATTATAGCCATCTTGTATAGCTGTATTATCTACCTTGGCAGAAAGGCGGCTGCTGCGCACAAGCAGGTTGCCATCCAACCCGGTCGTTTCCGATATCTTCATCAGCTCGGCAGGCGTTTCGCGGGAATGTTTGCCTTTGCCGCCGCATATATAAATACCTAATTCTTTGCTGCGTTTATTCACAGATTGCTTCAATGCCCCCATTACCGATGTGGTAATACCGGAAGAATGCCAGTCCATACCCAGCACACAACCCAGCGACTGGAACCAGAACGGATCGCTGATGCGCTGCAGTAATGCAGTTTTTCCATAATCTGTTATTATTGCCTCTGTAATGGCCACGCCCAGCTTGCTCATGCGCTGGTATAGCCAGGCAGGTACATGCCCATAATGCAGGGGAAGGTCAGCATACGCTCTGCTCATAATCTACTCCTCATGTTTTCTCAACTTCAATATCACCATTTTCGATGTAGGGGTGTTGCTCTTTTCTGCAACGCTGGTTATAGGTACCAGTACATTTGTTTCAGGGAAATAGGTAGCGGTGCACTGTTCCGGTATGCTGAAAGATATTATGATAAACTTTCTTGCAACACGCTCTACACCATCATGAAAATTATACAGGTCTACTACATCCCCATTCTTAAAACCTAACCGGCTGATATCTTTCTCATTCATAAAAATTACCCTGCGTTCATTCAAAACACCCCGGTAACGGTCATCCAGTCCATAGATAGTAGTATTGAACTGGTCATGGCTGCGAATGGTCATCATCATCAATTCGTCCGCTTCCAGTTTCGGGAAAGCTACTTCGGCTATATTAAAATGTGCCTTGCCGGTAGTTTTCACATTAAACTTTCCCTGCCTGGATGTATTGGGCAGGTAGAACCCTCCCGGGTGACGCACCCGTTTATTATAATCTTCAAAACCGGGTATGGTCAGTTCTATATCATTGCGGATATAGTCATAATGTTCTTCATACAAATCCCAGTTCACTTTACTTTCTTTACCGAGCACAGCTTTTGCCAGGCGGCATACAATAACCGGCTCGCTGAGCAAATGCTCTGATATAGGCTTTAATCCGCCTTTTGACATCTGCACTACACCCATAGAGTTTTCACAGCTTATAAACTGCTCTTCTCCGTTCATTACATCCTTATCACTGCGGCCGTAACAGGGTAGTATCAATGCTTCTTCTCCATGCACTAAGTGGCTGCGATTCAATTTGGTAGATACGTGTACCGTAAGTTTACATTTACGTAATGCACGGGCTGTAAACTCTGTATCCGGCGTAGCAGAAAGAAAATTACCGCCCATAGCAAAAAACACTTTGGCCTTTCCTTCATGCATCGCATGGATACATTCTACCACGTCATAACCGTGCTTGCGGGGCGGTTCAAAACCATATACATGTTTCAGCTTATCCAGGAATTCATTGGAAGGTTTTTCATAGATGCCCATGGTGCGGTCGCCCTGCACATTACTGTGCCCCCTTACCGGGCAGGTACCGGCACCGGGTTTACCTATGCTTCCTTTTAATAGCAACAGGTTTACAACCTCCTTAATGGTATCGACCGCATTTTTATGCTGCGTGAGGCCCATAGCCCAGCAGGCAATGATCTTATGTTTATGCTTTAATACTTCAGCGGTTTCTTTAATTTGTTCCAGCGAGATACCGCAGGCTTCAGCCAGCTCATCTATGTTGTATTTCTTTATGTTTTGTATATAATTCTTATAATCAAGGGTATTCTGCTGAATAAAACCATGATCGAAAACGCTGCCGGGGTATTTTTCATCTTCTTCGATGAGTAATGATATGATGGCTTTTAATAATGCCATATCACCATTCAGTTTCACCTGTAGGAATATATCTGTCAGCTTAGCCTTAATACCTAAGGCACCTTTTACCGTCTGAGGATTGCTGAAACCGATCAGCCCGGTCTCGGGCAGGGGGTTAACAGAAATGATCGTGCAACCGTTTTCTTTTGCTTTCTGTAGCGCCGACAACATCCGCGGGTGGTTGGTGCCGGGGTTTTGTCCTAGTATGATAATAACTTCAGCTTCATAAAAATCCTCAAGTGTTACAGAGCCTTTACCTATACCCAGGGATTCTCCCAGTGCTACCCCGCTGGACTCGTGACACATGTTGGAACAGTCGGGCAGGTTATTAGTGCCATACTCACGTACAAATAACTGGTACAGGAAAGCGGCCTCATTGCTGGTACGGCCCGATGTATAAAATACAGCCTCATCAGGACTGTTCAGTTCATTTATAGTTTTAGCTATTAATTCAAATGCCTTATCCCAACTAATTGGCAGATAATGTGTTGCTCCTTTTGGCAGATACATGGGTTCTGCAACGCGTCCTTTCTTACCAATATCGTAGTCGTTTAATTCTGCCAATTCTTTTACTGAATTTTCTCGGAAAAATTTGGCTGTCAGTCGTTTAGTGGTCGCTTCTTCAGCTATTGCTTTAGCTCCGTTCTCGCAATATTCAGCTATAGGCGATCGTTCATCGTCAGGGTCGGGCCAGGCACAGCCGGGGCAGTCATAGCCATCCTTCTGGTTCAGTTTCAGCAGTGCTTTAAATCCCCGGGCAGCATCCATTTCTCTCAGGATATGCCGCGCACTCGAGATAACCGCAGGTATACCTGCGGCAACCGTCTTGGGCTTGGTCAGCTTCAGGTGCAGGAACTCTTCCGGGTTCTCCGCATTCGGTTCATTATTATATTTGTCTTTTACATCGCTCATTGGTTACGCACTAAAAGAGGGTTGTCAAAATTATCTGTTTGATCTTCATGCGTTTCATCAAGACATTTGAAGTCTTTTTCAATCAATAAGAACAATTTTTTTCCATTATCAAGGTTCATATAATTTTCAAAACCTACGCGATCAGTATCTATCCACTGGCGTGCAAAACTGCGCGGCACCAGCATGGTTATGGTGTTATTGTCGAAAGTTGCATAGAGCTCATCTATGTCTGCAACTTTCAATATATATGTAAGCGTTGCGTGACCGAATTCCGTTCTTTCCATGATCTCTCCATCTGTTCCTATTCTGTCCAGTTCAGACCTGGTGATACGCATACGGACTGAATTACCCTTGATTCTTATTTTCATATATCAATTCTTTCAGCGTTAGAATAAATATTAAACCGTTCGCCCCTGAGGAAGCCTATCAGGGTGATACCACTTTCCTCAGCCAGCTCAACTGCCAGGCTGGAGGGTGCTCCGACAGCGGCAATAATGCGGATGCCTGCCATCGTAGCCTTTTGTACCAATTCAAAACTTGCCCGGCCACTGAGCAGCAGCAGGTATTTGTCCAAGGGTAATAGGTCTTCTTCCAGGGCAGCGCCAACTAGTTTATCTAGTGCATTATGCCTGCCCACATCTTCCCGGGTCAGCAAAAGTTGTCCGGAAACATCAAAAAGAGCGGAAGCGTGTAACCCCCCGGTACTATCAAACACATCTTGCCGGCTCCGAAGTATATCTGGCAATTTATATATCAGCGATGCAGGAAACCGCAGTTCATCTCCCGAAACAAGGATATTGCAAACCGTTCTTACGGCATCTATTGAAGATTTTCCGCATACACCGCAACTGGAAGTAGTATAAAAATGACGTTCCAGTTTTGCCATATCCAGGTTGATGTCTTCGGCCAGTGATACCTGTACAATGTTTTCCAGCAGGGTAGTAATGGACTTTATATCACTGAACCGGCTAATTATTCCCTCTGTAAAAAGAAAACCGGTGGCTAATTCTGCATCGTTGCCGGGGGTACGCATGGTGACCGATAAGCTTTTTTGCTTCCTGGCAGTAGCAGGGCCATATTCCAGTTTTATCTCCAAAGGTTCCTCAGCCGCCAATATATCATTGGTGTCAGTAATACGGTCGGCGTTTACTTTTTTGATATTGATCTGGGTAGTAGCTGCAGATACCATGTTCTCAAATTTACCAAAATTTGGCCAGAGATAGAGCAGGGTACAAAAGTGATTTTGCGTGTTAAATGTGCATAGCTGCCGGGCATCTAAATTATAAAATTGACATTATGTCATACCGGAATATTTGGATGCACTACAATTATGTATAATAAAATATTTACAATAATAATTTATTTATTGCGTAATTGCTTTATAGTATTTTCATATGCTTCAATTGTATCTATACTTGAAATTGACATTTGATTTTCAGGAACGATTATATGTCCAGAACATTCTCTCAAAACAGCTTGTACCGAAAAGCTATTTTGTTTAAATTTTTTTTGTAAATGATTTATTATATCATGATGATAATGAGATAGTAATGGTTCTAAAATGTTGCCCGATTTGTTTGCAAAACAGTTGTATAATATAGTTTCAAGTTTTACTTCAAGTAGCTTCCTTAATTCTGTTGTCGTTATGAATGGATAATCGCAACCGACTACTAAAAAATCTGTATTGGGGTATGTTTCCATCGCAGTTAATAAGGCTGCCATAGGACCAATATTTTCATAAATAGGGGCATCTACAATGGTTTGATACGAATCTGGTATAGATGATTTTTGTGATTTGTTGCAGGAAATGAATACCTTTTCACAGAGGGGTTCCAGCATTTCATACAGGTAGTAGCGCTGGGGTTTGCCATGGTAGTTGAGCAGGCTTTTGTCAGTACCCATACGGCTGCTTTGACCACCGCAAACTACCAGGCCATAAGTGGGCGTATTCATTCAAAAAAACTTTTATTTAAGACAATTGCCTTATCCAGGTTATAATGACATATTGCCTGCTCGAGCAAATAATCGCGTATGACCAGGAGTAACCCCCCGGTGGGATTTATCTTATATAAATCTATAATCTGGCTCAAGGCAGGTTCGAGGCCGGTTTGCTGCTCTATCTCCAATTTCCCTACTTCGTCAACTAACAACCAGTCGGGGCGACTATTAGCAGATCTTATTAATATGTCCCTGGCTTTTTCAAACCCTGCCGCACTAAACTTGTATTTGCCAATACTTATTAATTCACCCGTATATGTTTCATCTGTCTGCAAGTCATAATATGTGTTATCTGCAATATCATATACTTTTCTAATGTCATTTATATCAGGTGTAAGTATGCCGGCAACATTTGCCTGTCCTTTCAGCCAGTTTTGCAGCAATGTGGTTTTGCCACTATGTATTGGCTGGCTCAGTATGTATATGCCCGGAGCTATCATCTTGCAGGGTGAGTATTATTAAGAGGAACAGGAAAGACGAATAACGTTTGGGGCCAATATATTTCCTGCCGGCCATTTGCCAGGCAGGCCGTATATAGCTGTGTAATTCGGGGAGCATATCGAGTAAGGGTTGTAATTGTTTGCCATGCTTACTGGTGGTTTTTCGCAGCCATCGTTGCATCAGCCATTTTACCAATGGGTTGATAATGCCGAATATGAGCAGCAATACAGCAATGGTACGCAGGATAACATACAACGCTTTATTGAATGATTGCTGGTAAAGCAATACAAATACGATAAATACCAGCGTAAAAAATATAAACCCCAGTTTGCCCGATCTTTTGTGGCCCATGTTATGCTCGTCAGCATTGGCAACTGTTATATCCGGGTGTAGCTTTTCTTTATAGCTATTTATTTTTTTAGGCAGGCCAGCTACCCATATACCTATTACCAGTCCCCAAACTGCATAGATGCTGCTGTAAATCACAATTACCCAAAAACTAAATGGCATATCACCGGGCAGGTGAAAGTCTTTGATTATACCTTCGAAGGAAGCATCGAGTGCATTCCATAATGATTTGCCAAACAGTATGGTCATGATAAGCAGTTTCTGCAGCGCACTTTCCAGCATGGCTATAATGGCAAAAAGTATGGATGCTACAGAAAAATTAGAGATGAACCTGTAAAGTACCGTCCCTATCAGCCCCTGGAAAGCTACGGCAATATAAGCAGGTGGTGGCGACTGCGGGCTGGCTGCAGCCTTAATTAATAGTACCAGTAACAGTGATTGCAACATTATCCGCATATTGTTGCGGCTGTAATGTGCCAGTAGACCTACTACTACTACTGCAAAGCCGCCGACAAAAAAACCGGTTAGCGGTATATGCAAAGCATGCATCCAGCCACCCAGGCCACTTTCACAAAGTCCCCACAATGCTGTAAGCCTTTGGATGGTACGTGTATTGGATGTTTGCTGCATGATGAAGTAAAAATAATAGATGTGGCTAATTAATTCATATGTAGCCGAATAAAGAAATATATATTCGCCTGCTTCGTTAGAGATGTATGTGCAGGAATTGTATCATAATCATATTGCTGGCCTTCCATGCCTTTTGTGCAGATGCCCGCCTTGCTATAGGGCTCAATGCCGAAATGGGGTATCCGTTATATAAGAACACCAGGAGAAGTTTCCAGAGCACTTTTGCACCCGGCACAAGTTTGTATATTGCCTACAGGCCGGGAAATGCTAAAATATTCCCATCCTTAACTGCCGGCATCAGCGTGTTGGAGCTGCCTGTGTATACGGCAGAATTCAGCGATATAAGTGCAGATGTTACTAATAAAACGGTAATGCTGCATCTCAATATTAAGAGCAATGAAGACAATGAAAAAGTAGAAATGTATTGGTTTGGCGGTATCGGCATTAATTATTTTCGTCCTGATACGCATCTTATGAGAGGCGGCAATAGTATAAGTGCTACATTATATGATGATGGCAGCACGTATTTATATCCTGCCGCAGACTTGGGCGTGAAATACATGCGCAGGGTATCGCAGCGTAATAGCATATATATAGGTGCCGAGGCTTTTATCAAATATATATGGCTGTATAAAAACGGCAATTACTATGTAGACATAATTACAAAGCAATTAAATGCCGATATTAGCGGGCATATCATACAACCTGCCGCTTTGTTTAGTATCAACTATATCTTCGGGCAGCAGGCTTATTAATATTGTTAGATATTACTTTTGCAATATGGATAGAGTGATAGAGACCAGTATTGCTACTAAAGATGGCATTGCCGATTGCAGGATAGAACTGCAGGAAAATGACATATACCATATCACCATCTTATATCCTAACCTGGTGAACGGCTTTAGCAGGTCAGAAATATTCTGCTACGACATGCGCAGGAAGGATGATGCCGATGCCTATGAATTTATATATGGCGAAGAAGGCATACATCCTAAGGTGTTGAAAATGGAAGCTGAAATATCTGCCGAGATCACTAAATAGTATATCAGCCAAACCTAACAGAGGTCATATTCAGTGAGCCGGCAACCAGTTTATCGTTAAAGAATATAGGCTCTTCATTTTTCTTTTGCAAGCCAAGTATGTACATCAAAGGATAGTAATGGTCTGGTGTAGGTATAGCCAGCATGGCTGATTTACTCAGCGATTCATAGTTCACCAATGCTTTATGGTCACCATCCAGTATCTTCTTTTTAAATAGTTCATGCATTTCTATAGCCCAGTCGTAGCCGTAATTGGGTACGTCCATTTTATCCCAGGCTACCATACGCAGGTTATGCACCATATTACCGCTGCCTATCAGCAGCACACCCTTTTTACGCAAGGCGGCCAGTTCTTTAGCCAACTCATAATGGTAAGATGCAGGTTTACTGTAGTCGATACTTAATTGCAGCACAGGTATTTTAGCATCGGGGTACATATGCCTCACCACCGTCCAGGTGCCGTGGTCGAGGCCCCAGTCATGATCAAGGCCCACATCTGTACTTTTTATCAGTTGTTTCGTTTCCAGTGCCAGCTGTGCATCGCCGGGGGCAGGGTATTGCACGGCAAACAATTCTTTAGGAAAGCCGCCAAAATCATGAATCGTCTTCGGATGGTCCATAGCGGTAACCTTAGTGCCATGTGTCAGCCAGTGTGCAGATATTACAATAACAGCTTTGGGTGTTGGCATTTTCTGTGCAGCTTCTTTCCAGTGTTTGCTGAACTCATTATCTTCTATACCATTCATAGGAGAACCATGCCCAATGAAAACTACCGGCATTACCTGGTCCTGCTCGCCGAGCTCATCGGCAAATCTTTTGAA
The DNA here is from genome assembly GCA_024508935.1 of Flavipsychrobacter sp. Classification (GTDB taxonomy): domain Bacteria; phylum Bacteroidota; class Bacteroidia; order Chitinophagales; family Chitinophagaceae; genus Polluticoccus. The sequence continues at coordinate 76,324 of JANINW010000095.1, forward strand.
ACTACTTAAACTGCTCATAATTGTAAGTCCTGCTGCTATTCTTAAAAAATCTTTCCGCTGCATAAACGTGCTGATATACAAATTTAGCACACATTATTGTATGTACATCTATATGCCCATATAAAAGACAAATAGCCGCAATTTGCGGCTATTTGAATAAAATAAGTGAATAAATTCTCCATTACAGGAACACATTGACACCCAGCTTCAGGCCATAGCTATTCTGCCAGTTTTTCAATGTATTGTTCAGGTAAGAATTGTAGGTGCCTACTTTATCTGTAATGCGTGATGCATTATCTGCTTTAGCAGTACCAAATTCCTGGTAAGTGTAATAAGCGCCCAGGTTCAGGTACAGGTTTTGATTCAACCTGAAAGTGAAAGATGGCTGCAGTATAAAACCTAACGAACCGGTCTGGTATTTTTTTGTGCCGGATTTCTGTACAGGTTTGTTCAATGCCACATTATATCCCTGGCCGCTTAAAGATTCAAAATAACCGGCTTCATTTCCATCGCCTTTGTTCTTTTGATATTGTTCCAGCGTCATAAGCCAGTCGTTCGGGTTAGGCACTACATTCGCATCATAGGCTGTTGTAACCCCGTTGCCGGTATTTACGTACTGATAGATAGCTTCATAGCGAAATGCTGCTATAGCATCGTAGTCTGTTTCCATCTTCACATTATACAGTGCGCCTGCATCTATCATTACACCTACAACTTTAGATATCTGGCCCCTGTACTTTACTACCAAAGGAATAGACAGGTTGGTAGATTTGAGGCTCTCCTTCATAGGCTGTGTGCTGGTAATTACCTGCCTGAACACATCACCGTTAAAATCTGTAGATTGATATTCCACATGTGCATAGTCTACTGTCATAGTACCCTTGTGCGTACTATACATGATACCGGTAGCTATACCAAAGTGTGCATGCCTGTCGAAGAAATAGCCTAACTGGAAATCAAAACCATAAGCCATATCATTATCAAAATCAGGACGGCTGATATGATAATTGCGAACTGCATTTGTATAGTTGGAAGCGGGGTTTATAAAACTGGCCCTTTCTGCATTTTGTCCTGCATTGAAATTAAGGCTACCGAATAATCTTGGTATACGGCCGTCTGCATCTTCGTATTGGGCATAGGCTGAAATACCTGCGCTGAGCGCTATAATAAGACTGAATACTTTTTTCATAATAATGCTGATTTAGAAGATGAAGACTAATTTTTTACAAACCTTGAAACACCAATTTTAACTCCATTCTCAAATACATTCAGCATATATACGCCTGATGGCATATCGGCAATGCTTATTTGTGTTTTAGCGTTCGTGGTTTGCACATGCTTCAGCATCCGTCCTGCTATATCGAAAACACTTAATTGCAGCGCTTTGCCGCTTATGTTATCTATTTCAACAGTCAGGTTATCGCTGGCAGGGTTAGGATACACTTTCAATAACCTGTCTGCTGCAATTGTATTAGCAACACCGGTTGGCTTATTGTAGTACGATTTCTGCATACAGCCGCCTTTGGTAGTCATCACCCAATAGTATTTATTTGCCAGGTCAGGGTTGTCATTCAGGTAGTCCTGTCCGGTTTCATTTACTATAATGGCAGAATCCAGTGTATTGTGGTCATCATAACCCCATTGGTACGAATCCCTGTCATTTTTCAGGCAGATGAAACGCTTGTTATAGTATATCACATCCGGCACATCAGACACATTGGTGCCGGTAGTAACGGTATAGCTCGATTTGCCTAAGCAGCCCGATGTAGATATTGTAGTAGTAAGCGTAATAGTGCTGGTGCCCGCAGTAGGGAAGTTCACCAGTATATTTTGTTTATCGCCGCTTTGTGTCCAGATAGTAGCATTTGTAGCTGTCCATGTATAAGTAGTACCAGCCGGTGGCGGTGTAGCAGCACCAAAGTTTTGGTACATGGTATTCGAGCAAAGATCAGCCGGTGGTTTGATAGCTATGATCGGAATAACAGGTGTTGGCTTAACAGTGAGTATTACGTTCTGTGTATTTACGCAGCCGTTGGCAGTGAGTGTGAATACATATACTACATCTATATTTTGTGTAGAGCTATTGATCAGCTTTTCGTGTATCGGGCCTACACCATTACCTGTAGACGGTGATATATTTACAACAGCCGGGCGGTTCCACATGAATACCGTACCTGCTGTGGCGCTTGCCGGCACAAAATTGAAGCTGTCACCACTGCATATAGCAGCAGTCAGGGCATTACTCAATGTTGGCGTAGGATTGACTGTTACAGTTACATTCTGCTGGTTAGAACAACCATTTGCAGCAAGCGTATATATATAAGTAACCACGGCAGGGTTGGCTGTTACATTATTTAAAGTTTCCAGCGGATCATTAGTGCCACTTGCAGCAGGGTTGCTTATAGCACTTACCGTAGGCCTTGCCCATGCAAAGGTAGTACCCGTTACCAGGCTGGTAGGTGTATAGCTAAACTGGGTATTGTTACAGATAGCAGGGGCTACCAGTGATGAAGACAATTCCGGTTTTGGATTAACCGTTACTGTCACATTTTGTATGTTCGAACATCCGTTGGCAGTAAGCGTATATACATATACCACGTTCACTGGTATTGGAGAATAGTTGTCAAGATATTCAGCAGGGTTGCCCGTACCTGTAGCAGCGCTGTTGGTAATATTGGTTACAGCAGCGCGGCTCCATGCAAAACTGGTAGATGTTGTAGCACTGAGTGGCGTATAGTTGAATAAAGTGCTGTCACAAATAGCAGGCGGAGTCAGTGAACTTGACAACCTAGGCGTAGGATATACAGAGATATTAAATACCCTGGTGCTACCAACGCATGTGTTGGCGGTAGGTGTTACCGTAATAGTAGCTACAGAAGTTGCAGTACCGGTATTGGTAGCTGTAAATGAAGCTATATTACCCGCGCCGCTTGCTGCAAGACCTACAGATGCATTATTGTTTGTCCAAGCAAAAGTAGTACCGCTTACAGGTCCTGAGAAAGTAACAGCCGATGTAGCAGAACCGTTACACAATGCCTGGTTGGCAATTGTATTTACAGAAGGTGTAGGCCTTACAGTATATGTAAAAGTCCTGTTGGTGCCAACACAACTATTTGCTGTTGGCGTTACAGTTATGGTAGCTGTTACCGGGGCAGTACCGGTGTTCACTGCGGTAAACGCAGCAATACCTGTACCGGAACCGCTTGCACCCAAGCCTATTGAAGTATTATTATTGGTCCAGGTATAGGTTGTACCAGGTACAGAACTGGCAAATACTACAGCTGTTGTATTTAAACCATTACACACTATCTGGTTTACAATAGGATTTACGGTAGCTGTCGGATTAACAGTGATCGTAAAGCTTTGTGTAGCACCTGGGCAGCTACTAGCACTCGGTGTAACTACTATTGTAGCAGTGATAGGTGTAGTGGTTGTATTGGTAGCAGTAAAAGATGCAATATTACCTGTACCACTTGCTGGCAATCCTATCAATATATTTGAATTTGTCCAGCTATAAGTCGTACCCGTTACAGCACCGCTGAAGTTTACAGCGGCAGTAGTGGCACCATTACACAATGTCTGGTTAGCAATGCTGTTTACAGTAGGTGTTGGGTTAACGATTATGCTGAAATTTCTTGTTGAACCGGTACAGCTGTTAGCACTTGGCGTTACCGTTATCGTGCCGCTTATAGCATTGGTACCGGTATTGGTGGCTGTAAAAGGAGCAATATTACCTGTGCCGCTTGCTGCCAGGCCAATAGTTGTATTGGTATTTGTCCAGCTATAGGTAGTGCCGGTTACTGCACCACTGAAGTTCACAGCAGCAGTAGTAGCACCATTACATACGGTCTGGTCAGGTACCGTATTTACAGTTGGTGTCGGGTTTACTGTAATAGTGAAGTTCTTTGTGGCTCCGGTACAGGTAGCTGCTACAGGTGTAACAGTAACAGTACCTGAAATAGCTGTAGCGCCGGTATTGGTAGCAGTAAATGCTGCGATGTTGCCGGTACCGCTGGCGCCTAAACCAATAGCTGTATTGGTGTTGGTCCAATTGTATGTAGTACCCGTTACCGCACCGCTAAAGTTTACCCCGGCAGTAGTAGCGCCATTACACACTGTTTGATTAGATATACTGTTTACAGTTGGTGTTGGGTTAACTGTAATAGTGAAATTTTTTGTTGTTCCGGTACATGTCGCCGCTACCGGTGTAACGGTAATAGTACCTGCAATAGCTGTGGTACCGGTGTTGGTAGCAGTAAAGGCAGCTATATTACCTGTACCGCTGGCACCTAAACCAATAGCTGTATTCGTATTGGTCCAGCTATAAGTAGTACCTGTTACTGCGCCGCTGAAGTTTACAGCAGCAGTAGTAGCCCCGTTACATACGGTTTGGTTAGCTATTGTATTAACCGTAGGTGTTGGGTTAACCGTGATGGTAAAGTTTTGGGTAGAACCGGTACATGTATTGGCAACCGGTGTTACAGTAACAGTACCTGAAATAGCTGCAGTGCCGGTATTGGTAGCAGTAAATGCTGCGATGTTGCCGGTACCGCTGGCGCCCAGTCCGATAGCCGTATTCGTATTGGTCCAGTTGTAAGTAGTACCTGTTACCGCACCGCTAAAGTTCACCGCAGTGGTAGTAGCACCATTACATACTGTTTGGTTGCTGATGCTGTTTACAGTTGGTGTTGGGTTAACGGTGATCGTAAAGTTCTGCGTGCTGCCGTTGCAGGTAGATGCGCTTGGTGTTACAGTAATAGTGGCTGTAATAGCGGCAGTACCTGTATTCGTAGCGGTGAAAGCAGCTATATTACCTGTTCCGCTTGCACCCAGGCCAATGGCCGTATTGGTATTGGTCCAGTTGTAAGTAGTACCGGTTACTGCGCCGCTGAAGTTGACGGCAGCAGTAGTAGCACCATTACATATTGTTTGGTTGCTGATGCTGTTTACCGTTGGAGTTGGATTTACTGTAACGGTAAAGTTTTTAGTTGTACCAGTACATGTGGCCGCTACCGGAGTTACCGTGATGGTACCTGAAATAGCAGTAGTGCCGGTATTAGTAGCTGTAAATGCTGCTATATTACCTGTGCCGCTGGCGCCCAGGCCAATGGCGGTATTAGTATTGGTCCAGTTGTAAGTAGTACCGGTTACTGCACCGGTGAAGTTTACCGCGGTGGTAGTAGCACCATTACATACTGTTTGGTTAGATATAGTATTTACAGTAGGTGTTGGATTAACGGTGATCGTAAAGTTTTGGCTGGTACCTGCACAGGTAGCTGTGCTTGGTGTGACTGTAATAGTAGCTGTAACCGCTGTAGCCCCTGTGTTGGTGGCTGTGAAGGCGGCGATATTGCCCGAGCCACTTGCAGCCAGGCCTATTGATGGAGCAGTATTGGTCCAGTTGTAAGTAGTACCTGCTAAAGCACCGCTGAAACTAACTGCAGTAGTAGTAGCACCATTACAAAGTGTTTGATTGCCGATGCTGTTTACAGTTGGGGTAGGGTTAACCGTGATGGTAAAGTTTTTGGTGCTGCCGGTACAAGTGTTAGCTACGGGTGTAACGGTAACAGTACCTGAAATAGCAGTAGTGCCTGTGTTGGTAGCGGTGAAAGCAGCTATATTGCCTGTACCACTGGCACCCAGGCCGATAGCTGTGTTGGTATTGGTCCAGTTGTAGGTAGTACCTGTTACTGCGCCGCTGAAGTTGACTGCTGCCGTAGTGGCACCATTACATACTGTTTGATCGGTTATGGTATTAACGGTCGGTGTCGGGTTAACTGTAATGGTAAAATTTCGGGTAGAACCTGTACATGTTGCAGTACTTGGCGTTACCGTTATGGTAGCAACAGATGCCGTAGCACCTGTATTAGTAGCAGTGAACGAAGCGATATTGCCCGTGCCACTGGCGCCCAGGCCTATAGATGTGGTATTGTTAGTCCAACTGTAAGTAGTAGCGGTACCGCTGAAAGTAACAGCAGTTGTTGACGCTCCATTACATAAAGTTTGATTAGATATCGCATTTACAGTCGGTGTGGCATTTACCGTTAGGGTAGCAGCGTTTGATGTAGCATCGGGAGTTACAGCGCCGCTTGCAGTACACCTGTACTGGTAACCATTCATAGCTGTGGTTGCGCCGGTAATGGTAAGAGTCGCCGTGGTAGCACCTGAATAAGGAGCGCCATTGCTCACATTGCTCCAGCCCGAACCTGTATTTACTTCCCATTGGTAACCCGTAGCATTGCTGGCCGTTACGCTGAAGGTGGTATTGTTACCGGAACATATGGTTGAATTAGAAGGATTTGCCGTAATAGATGGCGGAGTACCGCCTGGTGCTGCCGTCACTACATAGGTCATTGTCCATGAAGAACCTGTAGAGAAGTTGGCAAACACCTGTGTGAAATAGCTACCTGCCGACAGCGGGAAGGTAAATGGCGAGATGGAAATGCTGCCGGAGCCGGGGCCGCCGCTGTAGCTGCCCATACCGCCAAAGTTGACACCTCCGTTGAAGCTGCCGCCCGATATATTATATGAAACACTATTTAGTTGAAAGCCTACACCCACATTTACATTGTACCAATCCGCACCATCTGCGGTAGTGGCCAGTGTACCCACAACTGTATAGGTACCAGCTGCGGTGATGTTGAATGTAGAGGTAGCAGATGTGTTGTTAAGGTCTGCACCTTCTGTGTAAAGGTTTTGTGCTGATGCATGGTTGAAGTAGCATAGCAGGGCAAAGCAAAATGCAAGCAGCCGCCAATAAGCAGTTTTTCCTGCACGCCGGAATGCCCCGGCCCGGGGTTGTGTAAAAGGTATATTCATAGTTTAAGTAATTATGCTGCTGCAATATTAATATTTATTTTATGCTATTTCATATTGAGTTACCAACATACTCTTTATAAAGAAAAAGCCGCTCCTGCGGGGAGCGGCTTTCAATAATGCAGCTATTTACTTAAGCTTGTTTTACCAGTTGCACTTCACAATTTATCTTCACTTCATCACTTACTACTATTTGTCCTGCTTCGGTAGCAGCATTCCAGGTCAGCCCGAATTCCTTACGGCTTATTTTACCCGTAACGGTAAAACCAGCTTTAGTTTGGCCATAAGGGTCTAAAACAATACCACCGTATTCTACATTCAGTACCACTGGTTTTACTGTGCCCCTTATTTCCAGGTCGCCATGCAGTTTATAATCGTCCCCCGATTTTTCAAAGCGCGTACTGTTGAATTTTACCTGCGGATGGTTAGCACCGTCAAAGAAATCTGCCGATTTCAGGTGGCCATCCCTTTGCTCATTGCCTGTATCTATTGAATCTATATCTGCAGTAAAAGATACTTTCCCTGTTGTAAAATCATCACCTTCAGTTTCGGCTTCTATACTGTATTTTTTAAATGAGCCGGTTACTGTTGTGATCATCAGGTGCTTTACCTTGAACTGGATCTCTGAGTGCATTGGGTCAAATCCCCATTTAGTTGTTGCCATAATTTGTGGTTTTAATTCGTTGTAACAATTATTGTTGGTACAATATTACAACTTATTACGGCCCTTTAGCAAATAGTTTATTCAATAGGGCTATAGATAATGCCTAATAATCGTATGCCGCCGCAGGTTAACCGCTGGTTAAGCGTTTGTCAAGGCGGGGTTAAAACGGCATTAAAATTTCCCTGTGGTGATATGCTGCCGCATCTTTGTGTCATCAAAGGAAAAACAAACAAAATTTTAAAAT
>JANINW010000096.1 GCA_024508935.1 Flavipsychrobacter sp.
TGGTCGCTCGCGTGTTGTCTGCATTTTTTATCTTTATTTCATGTTTAAAGGAAGCTGCCCCCTACGGCAGCAGCAGCGGCCCTGCCAGGTGAAACCAGAACAGGTAGCCTGCGGTAAGGCCCAGCAGCCCGAAGATGATGAAACGCTTGCGCAGGTGCAGCGGCAGGTGCCGGAAGATGACCGAATAACAGAGCCATAGCGCCGTGCCGCCCAGCAGTACAGACAAAGTATTATCGGGCAGGTGCAGTGCACGCGATATCTTTTGCTCGTCGGAATACTTAACCGTGAAATCGAACCAGGGCTTCAGTATCACATCGCGAAAGCCTACATAAGCCTCGCGGCTCCAGAAGAAGGTGAGCGCACCGTACAGCACATAGCGCCGGCGGTCGAAATTGCGCAGCAGGCTGATATAGGCGATGGTGCCAATGGCCATATTTACCAGCGGACCGGCAATGGTAGCAGCCAGGCGCGGCCCTACGCTATTGCCATAAGCGGTATAGCCATAGTGCAGCGTAGGCTCGAAACCATACCAGATACCCACCAGGTAATGCCCCAGCTCGTGCAGCAGGGTACCTGTGGCACACATAACGAAGAAGATAGAAAAAATGAACGTTTTGCTGCTCATTATTTTTTGTAATGGGTAACCGATAAGGCTGCAGGATAGCAGTGCAGAATAAAAGTAATATAGAGTTAGGGAATATCATAGTGTGTTGAGCAACAAAACACTACCGTGGTTTTTTTTAACCGGGTCAAGCCTGTTGTGATGCTAACTATTTCTAGCTCCTGATCTTTCCTCACGGTATTGTTCTTTCTTTTGCTTGCCCAAAAAAGAAACAAAGAACCGAGCGATAGCGAGCTCATGAATGCCTATGAAAAGACAGACATGAGATGAATAACTGGGCACCCCGGAAAAAATGCTCCGCGTTTTCAGGGGGATAGGTCAACGCTGTAGTCGTGGGGAATGTTTCTTAGGCGTAGCCAGTCTTACGACATGGCGGTGCTAATGAACTGTAGCTACTAATTGAACAAACACGTAGTGGACATAAAAGCTAAAAAAGATAAAAGGTAAGAAATAAGATAATCCCATTTGATGCCCAAAGATTCTTAAGCGGAGCAGTGCCCTCTCTCACCCGTCATTTCGAACGAGATGAGCGGCAGCGAAGCGAAGAGAGAAATCTGCCGGGAAGTGTTACTTTAGCTCAATACTATGTGGAAAGGCGGCTATGTTTATATAATGACCAACAAAAATAAAACGGCACTTTATTTAGGTGTCACTTCCGATCTGGTCAACCGCGTAAAGCAGCATAAAGAGCATCAGTTTCAAAACAGCTTTACAGACAGGTACAATATTGAGTTCCTCGTTTACTATGAAGAATTAGATACGATTGAGATAGCTATAGCACGGGAAAAGGAGATAAAGAAATGGAGCAGGCCGAAAAAAGAAGTACTGGTAAACAGTATGAACCCGGAGTGGAAGGATTTATATGCTTCAGTACTAAATGAATTGCTATAGCAGCTTTTCCCAACAGATTTCTCTCTTGCCTCACTATCGTTCGCCGCGTTCGAAATGACGGGAAGGTGGGGATGCCATTCGCAATGACAGGACCCCCCCCTTTCAAAATACCGTACATTGGGTATTGCCCGCCGCAGGTTTATACAGCAGTTTTGCAGCCATAAAACTAAATACACAACTTATGAAGCTCGTTCTGCAAAAGACCTTATTGATAGCCGCACTGGCTATAGCTACCCTCGCTGCCTGTAAAAAAGACAGCAGCACTACCTCTACCCCATCAAACAACAACAACAATAACAACAACACTACCACTGCCGACTCGGTATCGCTCACCAAGAAATGCTATGAAGGCTCCGGCGCTATCGTTATCAGCAATATGGGCTTCAGCGGCTTTAGCTGCAATATAGTTTGCGCCAGCTATAGCGATGTATCGCACCTGTGGCCCGGCACATACCAAACCACGCTGGCCTTTGCCAACCAAACCGGCGCAGGGCAGGTGCTCAATTTCGTATTCAACGGTAAAAGCTTTCCTAAAACCGGCACCTACAAGGCCGTGACCATGTATGGCATGATGGGCGCTACCACCAAGATAGCCGACGATGAAGTGGTGATACACTTCCTGGGCCCTATATGTGCCAAAACCAGCCAGAACAATACCATCAGCGTAACCAATAGCAATGGCAAGATAACCATCACCTCACCGAAAATAGAATTGTTTGACATTGCAGGCAATGCCAAAAGCGTTGTGACCGAAGTGAACCTGACCCGTACTACTACGGCTAAATAAGCAGGCAAAAAAAACAGTACTGCCCGGGTGCACAGCGCCCGGGCTTTTGTGTTTGCAGATAATTGCTATTTTAGCGCCTAAAGCTCTATAGATGAAAAACCTGCTATTACTCATAGCCCTGCTTGCATTATTACCTTACCGCAGCCTTGCACAGCAGCGCTGCAATTTCACTACCGATGGCAGCGGCAAGTCTTTAGGACTGAAGATAAAATTTACTACCGCCTGCAACTGGAAGGAAGAAGCAAGCAAAGGCAATACCATAAAAACGCTGGGGCTTAACGGCGACGACTATGCACTTGTAGAAATGATAAGCCTGGCCAAAACAACCAACCCGCCTACCGTGGACGAACTGGTAAGTGCCGGCTATTATAAAAAAGATGCGGAGAAGAACGGCACCTACCTTTGGGGCAATAAGCTGAAAGTGGATGGCCAGGACTGTGCCGAGGTAGCGCTGAAGCTGAAAAAGACGGTGATGTTTTTAGACCTGTACTCGTACATACTGCGCTATATATTTTACTACAATGGCGTGGCCGTGTCTGTCAGCTTCCTCGTTAGCGCGCAAAACGATAAAGATGCTGCAGCCGGCTTCAATGCCAACAAGGCTTTCTTCCGCAGCCTGGTATTGGGTACAGATGTGCTGAATTAGACCCATCCCTATTAAAAACCTTTTGCATTGATGCGCAGCAAAAAAACTGTCATACTAATAACAGGTACCGCATTCGTGCTGGCCGGCAGCTATTTGTTATTGAGGTATTCAGAAGATAAAAAATATGAGCGGGAAGGAACTGCATTGATCAAAAGGATTGAGAAATACAGGACATTGAACGGCAGCCTCCCAAATACCGCCGCAGCGCTTGGGCTTAAAGAATCTATGGGATCAGGGCCTTATTACAAGAAGACAGACAGTTCGAATTATATCGTATTCTTCAATTTAGGCTTTGACGACACGAAGACATACTACTCGCAAACGCAAGAATGGAAGAATGAGCCATAAAGACGAAATTGCAAGCTCGTAGTCTCCCTGTCTGGTTTAAGTATTCCACAGGGCGACTTAAGCCAATCTGCCGGGAAGTGTTACTTTAGCAGCCCCTCTGCCCTAAGTCTTCCACGGGGCGTTGAGTAGATTTAAGTGCTTCTCCTGATTTTTAAAACAGTTCCTAGTTAATGAACAAACTAAGACTATATACTATCCTCTCGTTGCTGTTTTGCAGTTGCAGCGATACCAGCGAGGATTTGAGCGGCGGTTTCTTCTATCGCGATGAAGGCGGGGATATAAAGGAGATACTGAACCATAACGCAGGTAATATGGAGATATATGGTAAGGTGGTTGATTATGCCTGGAATGATTCAATAATTCTTGTAAAACAGGAGCCAAGCATCGCCGATCACAAAGCCTTTATTGCGTTCTACCTAAGGGATGATACTGTAAAATATAGTACTGATTCAGCGGGCATTGCAAAAAGCATGCACGATGCCGACAGTATACTGCACAACGACCTGCGCTACAGGAAGATATTTGCCCGTAAAGTAAACTATTGGATAATACTGCACAATCGTGCCGTTGTTCCGGGACCGCTTTCATACACCGAATACTTATCCCAAAGACAGGCATTGCATATTCCCCAAACACTGAACCTGCAGGAGTAGACAGCCCCCCACTTCCTTGGCACATTGTTTTCAGCCTTAGCAGTAAACAACAGCTATGGATACCAATAAAGAAAACGAAAAGCCGCTCAACACATCGATAGACCAGGAGCAGGAAGGCAGCCCGGCGCGCGAAACTTCTATACAAAGGCAAAAGGACACAGCGCTGGATAAAGAGGTGAAGAAAGGCGAAGACGAAAAGCAGGATGAAGAAAAAGAGGAAAGCAGGCATTAAGCCCAATAGTACCCGCGCCGTCGTTCGGTTTGGTCAACTACTCTAAAGCAAATACCTTAGAGGTCTGCTATTATTTGTATCAGGTTAAATCTATGGCCAACAGCACTTCTAAGAGATTTAAATGCCTATGCTGCGGTTATTTTACTTTAGACCGGGAAGCAAATAATACATTTCAGCTTTGCCCTGTTTGTTATTGGGAAGATGATGGCGTACAATTAGCTCAGCCTGATTATACGGGTGGAGCGAATGCAGTAAGCCTGAACCAGGCCAGGTTGAATTTTAAAGAATTTGGTGTGAGCGATGAACGGTTTAAACTATTGGTACGAAGGCCATTAGAGAATGAAATAAAAGATAGTAATTTAGAATGATTGGTTCTTTTAGCTCTCTGTGCCAGCGATATTTCTTAAAAGGGGCGTTATCGCAAACTGGTCATCCGTTCCATCCCCGTCATTGCACGACCAGTAATTTATCAAGCCGGCAAACAATGTTCTTTCAGCCTTTAGCAATGCTGCTATATGGTGCCATGTGTCACCTGTTTGCAAATTATGCTCATTCAAATGATCGTTGTACGATGCAAGGATTAGCGCCATAAGCGCCACTTTCTCGTCAGCCAATAAGTGATGCGTTTGGTAAAACTGTAAAAAATCATCCAGGCGACCGGCATCTGCCATCTCTATATCCCAATCCTGTTCGATACCTGTATATGGAAGTGCCAGTTGCTTGCTAAGACTGCTTAATATCTCCCGCTTAACTATCATGCAATACAATTTATTGAAAATTCCCGGTGCTGTACAACACTTTCAGTTAATAGCCCCGTACCGTTTAAAAACGGTAGCATCTCATTTTTAAAAGCAGTATATTTATAGTACAATCTCCGCAGCTATGAAAAACACTTTCCTGTTCTGGCTTTTGATAACGGTGCCGCTGGCCGGTGTTTTCCTGCTGATGAAGTATGCGCATAATTACAACTGGCTCATTGCCCTGTTCGTGTACATCCTTTTTTACAGGACCATCACCGATGCCCTGCGCCTGCAGGCACTGGGCAAGCTAAAAGGCAAAGACAGCTGGAAGCTGTTCATTCCCTTCTACCGGCTGAAGCATTTCAGGGCTTTGTATTTTGAATAGGGGTTGCCATAGCTTAAGTCAGCGGTAAATACCCTCTCCCGTCATTGCGAGCGATAGCGAAGCAATCTCGCGTAATGAATATCCATGTTATGAGTGCTGGATTTCGCGAGATTGCTTCGTCGTGCCTCCTCGCAATGACGGGAGTGGTGAATAGCCTCCTGAACGTACAAGAGTGCGACGCAACGGGAGCTACATAGGAGTAACCAGGCTGGTAACAAAAAGCATAAGTTTGCCTTATTTCGATTGGCAATGTAATGTGAGGCTTTTGAAAAACGAACATTATCTATCTATGACGTTCAGATCCATCCTATTATTCTTAGCGCTGTTGCCGGCAGCTTCTTCATTGTGGGCAAAGTCACCCCTTGCTTTGACGGTAAAAACTGCGCACCGCTCTCCTTACGATGAGCAGCATCTGCACACGGTCTTAGTATTAAAAAACACCTCTGCCGATACCATCTATATTACCCGGCAAGCGCTATCAGCACTGGCACAACAGACGGCATGGATCACCGGGGATTTTACCGATGTTCTCTCGGCTTCGGTAATACATGTAAGCGGTATAAAAGACAGCTTTAAAAGCCTGCCCAATGTAATGCTCAACTACACGCCGGATATTTTATTTACAGATAGCTGTTACAAAATTGAAGCGTACGACAGATCGTTTCTTGCAAACAATGCACGCTTACATTTTTTTACGGAAGGCACAACAGCATACGTAGCCCTGCTGCCCAACGAAGCCCTGGAGTTCAACCGGGTTGCCTTATTGTTCTATGCCAATATGGTTGCTTATAAATTGCTGCCGAAAGATGAGCTTGCCGCAAGTACGGTATCGGTGGTTTTAAACATGGACTACCGCATCAACCATGATAGTTACCGGGATAATGAGCTTGTCATTTCTGAGCCATCTCCGGGGTTAAAAAAAGCGATCTCGCTGGAGGAGTAGTCCTCGCACCTAACGCCTAACGCCTAACGCCTAACACCTAACGACTAACGCCTAATACCTAACACCTCATCTAATCCAACGCTGCCAGCAGGCTGCAAAGGGCGGCATCTTTCGGGTCGGCATAGTCATAGATGTTAATGATCCATTCGGGCAGGGCGGGCAGCTCTTTTTTCCGGCGCTGCTGTATGGTTGGTATTTGTACGTTTACTTCAATTGTGCACGTCTGCTGACGCGGTTTTTCATGGTCTCTCATATCTCTAATTCACGTCTTTCTCTTTATAAGACGGCGGGTGTAAAATCTTATGCCGCAGCGCTACAGCAGCTTTTCAATGACAGAGCAGGCAGGTGAGTGCAGTTTGTGCATGCAAGGAAGCTCTATCCTTATTCTATTTCCCTCTAAGCAAATATAACCTAAGTACACCATGATAAATCAACGGCATTAGATAATCAGTATAAACACGTAGAGATAAACGCAAACCGCGGGCGTTACATTAAAACCGCATGAAAAAAAGCCCGGTAAAATGCCGCCTTTAAAAACCTTCGCTTGTCTTTAACAGGCTCGGCATGAGATTATTAGCAGTATAAATACGCAGGAATGAAAACAATCCCAGGAGGGCCTGGCCGCTCTCCGCCGGGGTAACATTCCTGCGTACTTGTGTTTATCCAAACGCCGTGCCATCTTTCCTGCCCCGGTGCGTTTTATGATTACCTTATGCTATACTGCAGGCGTGCAAAAGTGCCTGCACAAAAAAAGGGCTACCATGTGTAGCCCCCTAACGGTTTAACAGGTGGGTGGTGTAAAGGGAAGGGGCTGAGCAAGCACCTGGATTTTTCATTTTTTAAAAACAAATTCCCTCCGGGATGGCCCCGGGAAGGAATTTGCTGTTCAACACAAAAACCATATTGCTGCATACACAGGCAAAAATCTTATGCCTTTAGCCAAAGTACATTTGCTCGTTTATCTTTACCCGGCCATAATTGCTCAGGTGGTGGTTGCGGCTAAAATAGGTAAGGGGGATAATGGTTACATACCCGTCGCGCTCCAGTTCCTGCAGCGAATTGTTGATATGTTCTACATCCAGGTGCAGGGCCATAGCCAGGCTATCTATCCCTACATCACCGCCGCGCCATTCGTTTACTTTGTGCAGCTCTTTTAGTTTTCGAAGGATCTTTTTTTGAAGCGCTTCATCCGCTTTCACGATGTTGGTGGTCTCTCTCATAATCCTTATAGTGTTTTTTTGAGGAGAGCCTGGCCGCTGATAGTAAATATACGTGCGGGTATTTAAATAACCAGCGTATTGCAAATATATTTTTGGTGGCATGAGATGTACCAGCGCCACCACAGTACATTACAGGGCGCATAGCCGGTGTATGTTAACAGCAATTTAACGTTGATATAAGCATTTTATATTACTGCTAACAAATAGCAGACCCCTCACTCGTTTAAGTCTGCGACTTAAATCATAAAATAGAAAGCAGGCCTGCGACCGGTATGGTTACTGCTATGCAGCATCGGTGCAAATGCTGCCGGTTGAAAACCTTCGTTTTATTGAGTAAGTTTAAGTTGCCTTGCGGAAGACTTAAACCAGTGGGGGGGGGCTCGCTTAGACCTTCTGTTTTTAGCGTATCGATGGGCTTTACCATTTATCGTCATTGGTGCCTGTTTTTTTCAGGCTGCTTTCCAGCGATGCTATCATCTGCGGAAAATGCTCGTCAAAATCGGTATAGATCTCTTTCTGAAAGGTCTTGTACATGCTCTTCAGGTTGTCAAAATCTTTCTGCAATACCTCGCCTGCCTGCGATATGCCATGATACACAAAATCATCACAGGCTATCTTCACCCTCCCCTCTTTAAAGTATATCTTGAATTTAAAGTCAACGAACTGGTTGGTCATCACGCTGTTCTTTGAGTCTTTTATTTTGATGGCGGTGGTAGCTATGATAGAGCCCTGTTCTGCATCATCAAAATAGATATGGTCTTGCGATGTTTTCACATTCACCTTTACCCATGCCTTTGCACGCTCATACAGGGTCTTCTTATCTGCGCCCGGCACCTCCAGTATTTTCTCGTAGGTGTATTTGCCATTCTTCCAGCTCACCTTATCCGTGCCTTCCTGTGCCAGTACTTTCGAGCCTATCTCGCTATTTCTTTCAGAGGCATCCTGGCTAAAGGCGGGCAGTGCAAAGAACATGAAGCATGCTGCAGTAAATAATTTTATGGGGCGCATAGTATTAAAGTTTTGCTGTAAAATAAGTTTTTTTGCAGATACGCTAAATACTGGTCTAAGCGTCTCCACACTGGCCTAAGCGTTTCGCTTAGACCCAAGATAAAGAAAGCATCCGCTTGAAATGTTATTCAGCTTTTAGAAAGGTAAGGCCTCATCAGCAGCAACACACTGGCACCTGCTGAAAGTACTAAGACGATCAATACGATGCTCTTTTCTGTTTGTATGCGATGTGCTACTTTATCAAGATGGGCAAATTCCTGTGCCTTTAACTCCTCGCGCATATTGCCGGTCACTTCTACTGAACTCCTGGAAAGGCTTACGTTTTTTTTCTGCGCCAACCGGCGTATGTACTGGTAGCTGCAAAACAGTACAAACAAACAGGCAACAGTGATGGCTATAGTTCTTCTCATTAACACCTGAAACAAGGTACTAGATATTTTCTAAGCGAGACGCTTAGACCAGTGGAAAAAAAATTTGGCAAATTAGTAAGCAATACTTAATATTACAGTAGATTTTAGAAACTAATACAGACTATATGTTATTTGGACATCCTATTTCAGATGATAGCAATAACAGCTTTTTTTACCAAAATGTAGTTGAACAACTTAAATCACTCGGGAAGGTAAAAAGGCTTAAATTATACGATTCTAATCTTTATGCCCATAATGCAAAATGCCTCACGCTAGATGACATTTTATTTGCTGAAACCTTTGAAACTAATTTGGAAAAATTTAGTCAGGTATTTATAGCAGTAGATGATGATTTTAACTGGTACGAAAGGAAGGCAAATCATAGACAAAAAACACTTAAAGCGTTAAAAGCAGATTTCAAACAACTGTACCACTCTTTTAGGGTAACAAGAAATCAATCCGTACTTTTTCGACTGTATTTTACAATCATTAAGATTAAAGAATCTATTAATCAATTATATAACACAGGTCGAAAAATTATCTCACATTTTAAATTCATTCTAAAAAAATCTTATAAGTCGCGTGATATACGAAAGAATATACGACTAGCCGTCAGAAGACATTTTAAAAACATGAGTGATTGTTCAGGAGCAGATAATGCTGTTAGTTTTTCAACTGACGTCATTATTAATTCTTCTAACAATTTACTTTATGAAACAAAACAACGATGTAGTTATTGCAGCGATCGAAAAATGTATAAACTCTATACCGCTATCGCAGCTTGAAATAAAAGCACTGAATGATTTAAAAGACCAGCTGGCGGTTTCTGACAGCATTGAACGAACAACTCAACTAATAACAGCAATACTGCGGCTCATCGGTATTGCATCGAATTTTACAGACTATTTTTAATGAATATAGGCCAAGCAATAAAAGAAGCCAGGAAAAAGGCAGGATTAACACAAGTTGATTTAGCTGCTACAATTGGGATCACTCAAACATCTTTATCCCAAATCGAAGTTGGCACTATTAATCCCAGTCCTAAAACAATAAAGGCAATCTGCCTGGCACTAAATATATCCGAAGCATTACTTTTCATTCTTAGCGTTGATGAAAAGGATGTGCCGCAAGGAAAGGAAGCAATGTATAAAATGCTATTCCCTTCTATTAAAAAGCTTGCCCTTGATATAATATCTAATGAAAATACTGAAAAACCTGATACAATCTGAGATTAACCTATAAAGCCAATTAGGCGTAGATGGAGATGGATTATGCTATTCTCGAATTTTTTATCGTATTAGCCCTTGAACTTTTATTGCTAATCAAAATGGAATGCATGTAAGGAATTTCTTCAGCAAAATCGAACATATAAAATATGTATTGACTCTCATCTACATCTTGATTTAGGCGAAATGTACCGGTCATACCTTGCTCATTGTGATCAATACGACACCATCCTATAATATTATCATGCGTTCCTAAACAGACAGCGACATCGTTATCATATGTTAGTGACGCAGCAGGTGGTCTTAATCTTAATATAAAGTTTCTCATAACAACTAATTAAAGACAGCACGTAGTATACGTAAGATTATCAAAGTCTTCGTACTTGATTAATTAACCCAATATCTGGGTTATTTTGTTTAAAAATATGTTTAGCTCGACATTTCTGAGCGAGCATATCTATTATTCGTTTGTCTTCAACTTCAGTTGCTCGGTAGTCCTTGGTGAATACTAATGCTGCCAAAACTTCTGATAGAAAAAATGAATTTTTATCGAGGCTGACAATGTATTTGTCAATCGTTTTATACCACTCTTTGGGCCTCTCGCTTATAAGTAATTCCATTAATTCATGTTTCAGAAGACTATTATTTTCCTTTTCGGCTTTGTCTATTAGCAAAGGCCCCATCTTATTAGAATACAAGTCATCCTTAAACATGTTCACAACATTTGAAGGCAACGCTAGCAATACAGATAATCTTTTTTCGTTAGGATCTTCGATATTAAAATCTTCCTCATCAAGGTAAAATTTTGCACCTTCGAAAGTAGCTGCGCCTTTATCAGCGAGTAAGGGACATAAAACGATAAGGAGTTTATTAATCTCGTTCCAAGACCGTATTATTTTATCTAACAACTCTTGTTTTACATTCCTATCGACAAAATCACTATTTCTTAAAGCCCTGGAAGACGCAGAAATTTGGCGCATTAAAACTAAGAAGGAATAGTCCCTTATTACGGAATTAATAACCTGATTGTATGGCTTTAATTGATCATAGTGCTTGTCGTCATACCTGTCTTTGATTTCATCTGGCAGGCCCGATGAAATTACATTCTCACTTATTTTAGCCTGTTCTTTTTCAAGCATCGACACGTCTGGCTTCCAAGAAATTGCTTTAAAAGGATTGATGTTATCTGCAATTTTTACTTTGCTCCGAACAGTCGTTAATGTTTCGTTCAAATCATCATTTAACATTCTAAGCGCATCATCTTTATTACGATCAATCCCAGTATAAAACTCCATTATTTCTGGATAATCAATATATATCTTGTGTTCATATACAAATTCCAGAAAGTCTTTACTCATATTCATACGTTGAGCCAAAAAGTAAAAAACCCAATACGCACTTTTGAAGTAATATAAGCCAGTGCTTTTCCTACTGAAAATAGAATTACCGACTAAAATATCTAGCAGGTAATTCAAGTCCATATCGATAAAACTATGTTCGCAAAATTCCTTTAGTTTACTTTTAAAATAATCCTCCCTAAATTCGAAATCCTTATTTTGTATCAGTAACTCACAAAAATATCCCAAAACAAAGCTACAATCCTTGACGTCTGGCTTTTTATCACCATATCGCGGTATATCATAATCCTCAAAAATTGTATTCAAAATTGTCTCAAGCAACTTCGTTCTGTTTACTGCAGTATAGTGTTTACCAATTTTCGAATGCGCCCTTAAAATTGAAATACAATTCTTAGCGGTACGGTGAATATTTAGTATCTCTAAGTCTTTTGTAATCTTAGTCAAAACTACATCATGATCTTCTTCAAGGCATTTAACTTTTGAGTAAGACGTTACTATTTTTCTGATTTCATTTTGTGGAAGTGGCAATAAATAGTAGGAAATAAACGGTCTTTTAATCTCTACCTTATCATCCTCATCAGATTTCAAAAAAAATTTATTATCGAGAGTATTAAATATAATTAAAGGAATATTGATGAAATGCTCACAAATATTTTTAATTATTTGCATCATCCCGTTTTGCTCAAAATTGACAGAATCTAATAAAATGCAGTCTAAGTTGTTTGACGAAAAAAAATAATTTTCCAACTCATTAGTAATATCTTTTATGACTTTATGTTTTTTAGTTTTTTGAGAATCTAGGTATAAAAATGTTTTACCCGTTTTCCAGGCTTCTAATTTAATATAATGAGCTAGAGAGCTAAGCCCAAATTCCGATGGAGCTTTTATTACAATATCACTCGGACTTGCAATTATATCTTTAATTTGAACCCTATGATCATCATTTTTTGTGGGATGATTGGGCACCTGTCTCTTTGTACTTAGAATAGGTTCGATCCAAATCGGGCTCTTCTCATTGTAAACCGTTAATGCCTTATTTAAATCATCCTCCATCCTTCTTAAAACTAAGTCAACCTCTTGTATCTTTTTTGTTGCTTGGTCTAAGGGCGAATGCTCTTTTATAAATAGCTCCAACTTTTCTTCAAGCAATGAATTGAAATTTGTCAGGTTCTGAAAGTCAATGTAAATTCCATCCTTTTTTATCTTTTCTTTAAATTCTTTTACCTTCCCATATTGTTCGAAATCAAAACTATCCGGATCAACATGTTCTTTACCGAAAAAGAATAAGATGCTTGGCAAACCTTTCTCCTTTTGCTTTCTAGCAAGAGCATCATTATACTCGTGCTCGGTCCCACTACCAGCCTTTTTTGTAGGCTGCCCAAATCGGCTTTTCATAATCCCTATAAAAATGTCATAATTTGACTTGTTGATGTATTCATCAATTATTTCTTGTCCGTTTTTGCCCATGTCAGGCAAGACATCATATTCCCACATAAACGTTTCAAAGCCAATTCCAAGATGTTTTGCAAGACCACTGTTTACCTTTTCTATGACTTCAATACAAGATTCTCGTTCATCTGAGCAATCACCAGGTGACGATATAAAACATTTAAATATTTTCCGAGTTTCCATACTAACTGTTACGTCTAAATTATTTTGTACCCAATTCAATAAACGTTGAAATTATGTATACAAAAAACACCTGTCAACCGTTTTTTAACGGTGCTCGCTTTGTATTTATTCACAGTTTCCGCACAAAATGACATTTCTCGTTATACGATTCTTCGCGAGGCTTTGTGTTTCGCGAGATTGCTTCGTCGTGCCTCCTCGCAATGACGATTATAGAAACGCAATGCGCGCGCTATAAGTGTGCCGAGTAGCACCCCGAACGTACAAGGGTGCGACGCAAGAGACGCTGCATAGTAGTACGCTCCCCTGCTGCAAAAGTTATCATCAACCGGTTTCGGAGAACTGCATGTGGGTGCCGGTGAAGGAGAGGCGGAGGTGGGTGGTGGTGCCGTCGCGCCATTTGGGGATGAAGAGATCGGCCTGGTGCTCGGTGCTGCTGCCATCGGCGTTGGTGAGTATGCCGGCATGCCAGTCGCGGTGCAGGAGCATGACTACATCGGCATCCTGCTCTATGGCGCCACTTTCGCGGAGGTCGGCCAGGCCGGGGCGCTTGTCGGTGCGGCGTTCGCTCTCGCGGTTGAGCTGCGCCAGGAGTACGATGGGTATGTTGAGGTCCATAGCCAGTACTTTGAGTGCGCGGCTGATGGTGGCCACCTGCTGCTCGCGGCTGGCATCGCGCAGGGTGCTTTCTATCAGCTGCAGGTAGTCTATAAACAGTATGCGGAGGCCGTGCTTTTTGTGCAGCTTGCGGGCGCGAGCCTTTATATCGTGCACGGTAACGCGGGTAGACTGCGATAGGTATATGGGCATGGCGGCGAGCTGCTGCACGCTATCTACCACGGCCTGGCGCTGTGCGGGTGTGGCAAAGCGGCCACGGTCTATTTGCCAGTGGGGCACACCGCTGTGCAGGGCGGCCATGCGGGCGGCTATGCGCACATCTTTCATCTCGAGCGAGATGAGACCTACGGGGTGGCCCTGCTGTGCCAGGTGCAGTGCCATGTGGCCCATAAAGGCGCTCTTACCCACAGAGGGGCGCGCACCTATTACTACAAGATCGCCGGGGCGCAGGCCGCCATTGAGCTTATCGAGCAGGGAGATGCCGGTGGGCAGGCCGGGCATATCGGTAAGGGCGGCCTCGTCTATACACTGCACCAGGTGGTGGCCTACCTGCTGCATGGTGCGCCAATCGTCGGTGCCTTTTATGTCAAAAATACGTTCGAGTGCTGTTTCGGCCTCGGTGGCGGCTTCAAAGGGGTCGAGCGCGGGGTTGGCTATGGTATAGCTGAGCTCGAGCATTTTGCGGCGTGCATATTTTTCGCGCAGTATATAGGCCCAGTCTGTAAGGTGTGCCGCGCTGACCACGCCGAGGGTAAGGGTGGCGAGGTGGTAGGCCACGCCCTCACCATCGAACTGGGTGATGCCCCGGCGGGCCAGCTCGTTGGCCACGGTTTGCGCATCTATCTTGCCGCCGGCATCGTACACGGCGGCTATGGCCATGTATATATTGCGGTGGCCGCTATGATGAAAGCAGAAGGGGTTGAGGATGCCGAGGACATCTTCGTAAGCATCGGGCTGCAGCAGCAGTACGCCGAGTACGCCGGCTTCGGTAGGGGTGCTGTAGTGGAGGGTTTCTTGGTAGGTCATTTTTTTAATGGCTTAATTGCTGAATGGCTCAATGGCTCAATTTTATATGATGTGGGTTAAATAGTATTCGTCATTATGAGGAGCTTCTCTTAGTCGTCATATCGAATGAGCGATAGCGAGAGAGAAATCTCCTGAGGTGTGTTAAGAAGCAAGTCTTTTAGACTGTAGCCTTTTCATCATCTGCTATCTCTCTCCTCAGCCTCCTTACTTTCTTTTTTGCTTGCCCAAAAAATGAAAGTAACAAAGAACCGAGCGGATAGCGAGCTCATGAATGCCTATGAAAAGACAAACATGAGATGAATAACTGGGCACCCCTGAAAAAATGCTCCGCGTTTTCAGGGGATAGCCCTGCGCTGTGGTTGTGGGCAATTACTATTACCCCAGGGCTACAGGCCGGGCGCTACTGTGCTTGAGAATATTTGGGCATCAGGTGCTGTTGCCAAATAGTACCCGTCATTATGAGGAGCACGAGGATAGGCTTTGTGCGTTTCGGCCTGCGACGTAATAACTTCTCTCACCGCAGGTAATCTCCTGAGCATTTGCAAGTAGTCTTATTGCGAACGACTACACCGCTGCACTTCAGGAGATTTAGCTCCGCTGAGAAAAGTTCTCTCTCGCTATCGCTCGTTCGAAATGACGAACACGGTGAGGCAGTTGCATTGCCGCATTGTCCCATTGGCACATTGCAATTGAGCCATTCAGCCATTGCGCCATTAGTTCACAGGCCTCTTGTTTCGAGCAGGCGGGCGGCGGCGGGGAGGGCTGGTGCGGGGCGGGCCAGTTTGTCTACAGACAGGGGGTTGCGTATCCATATATCGGCAAAGGCAGTCCATTTTTGTATGTGGCTGATGCCTTTTTGCCAGCCTATGCCCTCGTAATAGCTGAAGAAGCGCTGTGGCAGTCCTTTGTCGGTACAGCCCTGGCGCATAAAGTATTCCTGCACTTCCTGCAGTGTGGGTATGCGCATGCTGCCGGCCGTGGTTTGAAAAGGCAGTTCTTTAGGTTTTGTTTTTTCTTGCGCCGGCGTGGATTTGTCTTTGTCTTTTTCCTTGTCTTTATCCTTATCTTTTTCTTTGTCTTTATCTTGAGGGGGATATATCCCCCTTAAATCCCCCATTAAATTATATTTCTCCAATAAACGCAGTACAGCTAAGTGGGCTTTATTCTTGTAGCTCAGTTCGCGATATTGAAACTGCAAAAATCCCGGCATAAACCATTTATTGCCGTTGTCTATTTCTACAATATGCTCCGCAAATAGTTCTTTTGCTTTTTCTACGCTCAGCGTGAAGCCCAGGCGCAAAGATGCTACCTCGAAGTCGAGGGTCCAGATGCCGGCTATATCGCAGTCGTCTTGTATATAGAGCCATAGCAGTCGGTATTCTGCTGGCAGTGTTTTCATAAATGGACTACGCCATTTTTCTGTATCGGTAAATCGTTTGGCCATGGTTGTTTTTTTAATTGCTCAATGGCTTAATTGCAAGTCAAATCCATTTAGCTTTTTTCTTTCATCTTCTTTTTATTCGCTACTCACCGTTCTCTTACTTTTCTTTTGCGTCGCCAAAAGAAAAG
>JANINW010000097.1:0-22847 GCA_024508935.1 Flavipsychrobacter sp.
GCTGCTACTGATGCTGCTACTAAACCGATGATCGCAATTACTTTTTTCATTTTGTTTGTTGTTTGTGTGTTTGTGTTTGTTTGCTTGTTTATTTTCCGTTTGATGACACAAAGATGCGGCGGCGTATCACTACAGGGAAATTTTCGGAACCCGTTAACCCCGGTTTTGCAAGCGGTTGACAAGCAATTAACAATTAAAAAAGGCAGCAAACCGGGGCAAAACCCTTGCTGATGGCTGGTTCCTTTAGAAAAACCTTAGAGCACCCCTACCTGGTGACACACATCATATACCCGGCTATTATGCATCATACCAGCAGCTCTGCAGTCATTATAGATTTGTGCAACATGAGCGGAAAAACCAAATTATTGCTGGTAAAGCTGGTACATACCCTGATATGGGCGGTATTTGTAAGCATTATTGCCTATGTGGTATGGGGCGGGATCAGCGGGCATATCTCCCTGTATTCGTGGCTGGCAGTGGCTGCGGTTATAGGCGAGGGGGCAGTATTGCTGCTGTTTAAAGGGCATTGCCCCCTTACGGTAGTAGCGCGCAGGTATTCCGCGTCGCCCAAAGACAATTTTGATATTTTCCTGCCCAACTGGCTGGCGCGCTACAACAAGCTCATCTTTACTACCCTGTTTGCCATAGGGCTCTTGCTGATGATCATTAAGACGATATAAAAAAGGCAGGTATATACGCTATACACCTGCCTTTTAAAAATACCTGTATCTATTTCAAGCTGTTCTTTCCTATTACGGTCCAGTCGTCGTTACCGTGGCCTTTTTCTATCCAGCTATCCATTTCTTTGGCAATAGCCGGCATCACCGCCAGCTTTTTCCCAGCCTTTTCAGCCGCGTCAATGAACAAGCCTGTATCTTTCCGTGCCATAGACAATTCCCACGATGGATTATCGTATACACCGCTGGTCATACGGTTCATACGGGCAGATAGCATAGTGGCAGGGTTCCAGCTTTCAAATAAAGCAGCAACATCCGCCGCAGGAATATCCAGCGAAGTAGCCAAGGTAAGCGTATCGGCCAGGCCTGCGCTAAACCCTACCAGGAAGCAATTACCTACCAGTTTCATTCCGGCAGCCTTGCCCACTTCTGCGCCAAAATTGATGAGCTTACCGGTCATCTTCGACAGTTCCGGCTCCAGCTTAGCCACTAGGTCCTGGTCGCCCGATATGAGCATAAACCCTGTGCTTTGCAATGCATTTACCGGCCCCATGAATACCGGCGCGTGCTGGTAGCTAAAACCACGTGCTTTCCAGCTTTCGGTACGCGCCCGCGCACCATCGGCCGATGTAGTAGTATGATCTACCATGATGGCCCCCGGCTTCATGCCGGGCAGTGCCGCTTCCAGCACCTCGTCTACCGACGCATCATCCTTCAGCGTCAGGTGAATGGTGTCGGCATTCCGTACGGCATCAGCTACGTTATCAAACGCTACTGCGCCATATTGCTCCAATGCTTTTGCTTTTGACGCAGTGCGGTTCCAAACCTGCACCTGCTTACCATTGCGCAGCAATGCCTGCACAAAATTTCCGCCTAGTAAACCTGTTCCGAGATATGCTATCATGATCCTTATTTTTTGTGAAAGTAGGCAATAAGCAGCTACCGTTGTTTCTACTCCACTACCAGCCTTTGCGAAACAGCATTACCATCTTGTATCAAAGTAACTGTATACAATCCCTTTGGTATGCTTTGTAATGGTATGGTATGATAACTGCCGCTGATAGCGGCGTGATACACAAGCCTGCCGCCCATATCATATACCTGTACCTGTCCGTTCGTGTAAGTGCCGGGCGTATATAGGGTACAATTATTTTTTGCAGGATTAGGATACAGCATGAAAGGTTTGTCCTGCATTTTTACAGCCACTACATTATCGGGGTGGTGTACAGTGTCTTCCAGTTTCCAAAGCTCCAGGCCACGGCCGTCATAACTGGCGGCAAAAAATAATGCACCGTTGAATTCCACTATCTGGGTTGTATAATGCAATGGTGCAGCGTTTGATGCGCCTGCCGGCTTTATTTTATAAGTGCCAATTTCGGTACCATCGCTGTAATACAGCTCGGGATCAGGATTATTGATAGGCGGCGCGTCGTCTGAAATAAAATACATGCGCGCATTATACACAGTAGGCAGGCCTGCCCCGCCACCCTTGTACGGGCTTGTGTTTATGTCCTTCAGCAGTTTAATGCTTTGCGGTGTGCCGTCCATGCTATATAACTCACCACCCAGTTTGGTACTATTATCTACCGCGCCAAAGAACAGGAGATTATTAAAACGTGCTGCCGGGGTTGCATAACTGCCATACTTACTATTGTCCATGTCCATGACCATATGCGTGCCGGCAGTGGTACCATCGGTCACCCACATTTCTGCACCGTTGGTATCATTGTCTGCAGTAAAGTAAAACTTGCCTCTGTATTGCATGCCGCCTGAATAATAATTTACAGAACCGCTGGGGTTTACATTATTTATATCCTTCAACATAAAGGTTCCGGCTTCGGTGCCGTCGCTTAACCAGGGTTCCCTGCCATGCACCCCATCATCGGCCGTGAAAAAAACCTGTTCTTTATAAGGGATGATATAATGGATGCCGCTGCCTGCCTGCCCCGGCTGTGGGGTATTAATGTCCTTTACCATATGCGTACCATTAGCAGTACCATCTATTACCCACAGCTCTATACCATGTGCATCGTCCCTGGCGGTAAAATATAGCTTACCATTACACTCGGTGAAATTTGCAGGTGCAGAACCATTAATCCCCGGGTTTATCTCCTTGAGCATTACCGTCCCGGCTGCAGTGCCATCGCTGCACCAGAGTTCTACATTGGCATTTTCATTCGATGCGCCAAAATATGCTTTGCCCTTGTAAGCATAAAACCGCAGTATCTGCGCGCTGTTTGTACCGGGGCATATTTCCTTCACAAACCGGGTGCCTGCAGCTGTACCATCAGTCACCCATAGCTCACCACCCCGAGGGTCAAAATTGGGAAAGTGCGGTGAAAAGAAGACAAGGTTGTTCACCGCGCAAAGCTCTGCTCCGAAAATAGTATTATCCGGGCCGGGCACCAGGTCGGTAATCATATGCGTACCGGCTACAGTGCCATCGCTGGTCCATAGTTCCTTGCCATGTGCTGTATCTGCAGCTACGAAGATGAGCTTATTACCTGCTATGCAGATATTGTTAGGATTACTATCACCGGTACCGCTGTTAATATCGAAACACGTGAACTGGAATACAGGTGCCTGTGCCGATGCACGCAGTGAAGTGAAAACTAAAAGAGATAGGAAAAATAGTTTCATAAGGTTGGATGTTATAATTCAAATATACCGAATTGTATGAGGAAGTGTATTGACTTATGCTGTGTATTAATCGGGAATTAATCACTTAAGCATAGTAAACGAAAAACATAAAACCTATTGGCATAGATTTTTGGCTGTATGGGAAAACTTATCCTTATGGATACCTTGAACATTACCAGCCCGGCTTTTACCAACGATGGTAAGATGCCTTCGAAATATAGCTGTGAGGGAGAAGGTGTAAATCCGCCGCTGGAAATAGCGGGTGTGCCCGAAGGCACCCAAAGCCTGGCACTGATAGCAGAAGACCCCGATGCACCCAAAGGTGCTTTCTGCCATTGGGTGGTTTGGAATATTGATGCTACAACCAGGACAATCAAGGAAGGCCATAACCCCGGTATCAACGGCAGCAACGGTCATGGCAAAACAGGGTACGCGCCGGCATGCCCGCCAGATGGGGCACACCGTTATTTCTTTTGGATATACGCACTCGATACGGAACTGGACCTGGAAGCAGGCAGTGATGTAGAAGCATTGCGCGAAGCGATGAGCGGCCACGTTTTGGCTGAGGGTGAGCTGATAGGGACATATGAGAAGCGGGGAATTTAATTTGGACTTAACAGGACGGCGGCATAAAATTATACGCTATAGCGCAAAACGAGAGATTATGAAAGATTTACTGACGAAAGCAGCCGATGGCGCTGTAACACCGGAGCAACAGCGTGAAGGCAGGCTGACCCGCGCAATAGAGAACCAAACGGCTAAGCTGCCCAGCGATGTTTTCTTAGGTGCAGCCATGGTTTCTATGGGTGCAGCGCTGGCGCTAAAGCTGATGGGCAGAAACCACACCGCCTTGTTTGTAGGACAATGGGCAGCGCCTTTCCTGCTGCTGGGCATTTACAATAAAATAGTAAAAGTAGAAGGCCACGACCGCACCGATGATGAAGAGGAAGAAGAAGAAACTGAATAATAACATTTTGATTACCCCCACCAATTACAAGAGCAGAGATTTCTGCTCTTTTTTTATTTAAAATACCCCCTTCACTCTTTTGCCTGTATGTTAATAACACTTAGATTTGCCTTCCACCATAAAAAATAATCTTATGCCATCCATCAATCCTTACCTCACTTTCCTGGGCAATTGTGAAGATGCCTTCAATCATTACAAATCTGTATTTGGCGGTGAGTTTACTTATGTCGGCCGCTTTGGCGAAATGCCGCCGCAGGAAGGCCAGCCGCCTGTGAGCGATGACGACAAAAACAAGATCATGCACATAAGCCTGCCTATTGGCGGCGGTACAACACTGATGGGCAGCGATACAGGCGGCGAATGGGCACCCCAAACGGTAATAGGCAATAACATCACTATATCTGTAAACGCAGACTCTAAAGAACAGGCAGACCGCTTTTTCAGCCAGCTAAGTGATGGCGGCAGGCAAACCATGCCTATGAACCAAACCTTCTGGGGCGACTATTTTGGTATGTGTACGGACAGGTTCCAAATAAACTGGATGATCAGCTTTAATGAGAATGCAGGTAAGCAGGCGTAAAAAATATACGATTCACAATTTGGCAAAAGCCGGGCAGGAAGCCCGGCTTTTTGTTTTATGAAACTGTAAATGCAGTAGCGTGAACTAAGTAAGAGAATACTGTATCTCTACCCCGTTCTTCACCGCAAACACAAAGCTGCCGTTCACTAATACGTCCCCTTCTTTGGTGCCGCTGTTTTTCTTCGCTACCAGCCTCAATTCTACATCATCACCCTCTTGCGTGTGCACATAAGAATACAAGTGTACCCAATCATCCAGTAGGGCCTGCCCTACTATATCTACGCTAAAATGGCGTACTATGATCTTTTCAAAATCCAGCGTATCAAACAGCATTACCAGCATTTCATCGTTCAGCTCGGTAATGGCCGCCAGCATATTGCATATAGCCAGGGCCTGCTCTTCATTTACTTTATCGGGGGTAACCAGGAAGGAATTATGTACTATATGTTTAAAAGAATTCTGTTTCATTGTTTTTGTATTTAGTTGGATGAAATAAAAAAGGCACCGGTGTTTTTACCAAAGTGCCTGTATCAAAAATGAAGTTATCCTTCCGTCAACATCGCAGTTTGGAATAGGCAAAAACATAGCAACAACATCCCTGTTGCCTTTGGTATACAATATGTGCAGCGTTATTGTTCATTATCAAACCTTATTAAAATAAAAAACCCTCCGTGATCATCCGGAGGGCAGTACCTTTTATACTATACATACATGGCTATTGCGCACCCCGGTAAAGAAGTGTACAACAACAGCCGGTATGGATATACATTTGGTTCACACTGCAATATTAAGGCCTATCATACAACCAGCCAAATAATGTTGCAGCAACTTTGTATTTTTATAATAAGCAAACAACCGTATGAAACCCCTGGCTATATTTCTCCCTGTCGTTACCCTGCTATGCGCTATGCAGTATGCTGCCGCGCAAGCTACCCATATGCGGCTGATAGCTGTAAAGCAATCGCGCTACAACGGGACTCAATTTATTAATTACGATTCTTCCCGCTACGTGTATTCGGGCACGCATGAAGGCAACCTGGATATAAACCCGGTAGTGCTGGACTATGATAAGGGCAATACTTATATATGGGACAGTACCGGCAACTGGCTGCAGACCAACCGGTACACTAACCTGTTTGATGCAAATGAACGGATGGTGCAAACCACCAATGAAGTATGGAACACTACTACAAATCACTGGGATTCTTTAGACCGCAGTATATACACTTACAATGGGCAGGGACAACTAACCGAATACCTGGTGCAGGACTGGAATGGCGGTAGTTGGGATAACAGCTTCAGGCAAACTACTACCTATATTACTGCAGGCATTAGCCAGCGACTCAACCAGTTTTGGAACAGCAGCAATAATACCTGGTTTGATAACGACCGCTTTGTTTATACCTACGACGCTAATAATAAACTAGCAGAAGAGCTGCACCAGTTTTGGAACGGTACCTGGAAAAATGTGAATCGCAATATCTATCGTTATAATAGCACCGGTCTTGTCTGGCAGGCATCGTTTCATCAATGGAATTTGGGTACTAGCGCCTGGGACAGCAGTACACGCAGCACTATTACCTATGATGCCGCCAATGACCCTGCAACCACCCTGTATGAAGAATGGGATGGCAGCGCTTATGTATACCTGCAAAAACAAACAACTACTTTCAGCAACCACCAGCGCATCCTTGCCGAAACACAATCGTGGAGCAGTGCAAGTACTGGCTGGGTCTATAATACATCCAGTTACCGCATGTATTATTTCTATGAGCCTTTCTTTCCCACAGGCATCACTACCCTGCCAATGCAGGCAGATGTAAAGCTATACCCTATGCCGGCTAATAATACACTGTATATAGCGCTGCAAAATAGTAATGGAAAGATATATACGCTTACT
The DNA here is from genome assembly GCA_024508935.1 of Flavipsychrobacter sp. Classification (GTDB taxonomy): domain Bacteria; phylum Bacteroidota; class Bacteroidia; order Chitinophagales; family Chitinophagaceae; genus Polluticoccus. Next base: position 6,765 of record JANINW010000097.1, read on the forward strand.
CTAATCGATTTGAACGGGCGCAAGCTATTGCAGCAACAAAGCCCCGTGTATAATAATACACTATCATTACCGGTAGCTAACCTGCCCGCAGGCAATTACCTGCTTTCTGTAGCCACTGATGGGCAGTGGGTAACCAGGCAGGTAAGTATAGCACATTGATATGACAATTGAATTAACTGCGGTTGCACGTAATAAGCGGCAGATATTAACATACCTGTGCAATAATAAAAAAGGAATTGGCAGCTAAATAGGTTACCTTCAGCGAAACCGCAGTTATGGAACTGAATGAAGTGTACAAGAAAATAAAGGAGATCAGTGCGCGCACTGCCAATCCCCGCCCGCAAATAGCTGTTGCATCGCTTGCGCAGGAACTGTCTTCCGGCCAGGAGCAGATCAAGCCTCATCTTGCGGAACTAAAACGCATGCACCTCATTTCGGCTACAGACCAGGCCTCTACCAATATACGCCTGACATTGCTGGGCAATAATGTAAACCGTTGAGCAGTACAGACATTATATTATCCCTTATCATTGTACTGGCAGCAGTAGTATGTATCAATTACAGGAATGTTATCTACACCAGGCCCTTAAGAAAAACAAGAGCACGCTACCGCAGGGAGAAAAGAAGGAACCGGCAGATGTACGGCAATAATGCATAGCTTATTGGTTACCGGGCTTATTTCAATAATATTATTTTTTTTACAAAAATAAAAGTTTACCTTCGTTAGCATACCGCATGGAGTATATTATTCTATCCGGGTAATAATTTGATGTTAGCTCCCATCGCATTTTTTGTTTCACGGCAGTACTGTAAGATTATTCTTCCACTTCCCGATCTTAAAATGAGTTCTACTATAACCGTTTAACATCCATAGAAAATAGCTAGTGGCCGTTTAGCAACCTGTTCAGAAAGGTATTAAGGCATATTATTGAATTTTAACCCCTTTTACTTTATGAAACTAATGCCGCTTAACAGCTCTGTGATAGACCGGCTATCTGCCGATGGTTACCAGTATCTTGTAAACCGCGATTACCGCTACGATGCGCTTTTTTACAGCAGTAAAAAGATCATCACCTTCGAAGCTGTGCAGCAGCCGCGTGATGAACACGAGCATTGCATCCCCCTGTCGTCAGACGAAGTACAGTATTACCTGGACAATGAACATGCCCGGTATTACGTGATGATAGCTTCGTGATACAGCCCCTGAAGCACACTATCATACCGTACATATACAGGTATATTTTTTCTACACACACCAAACCTTCACCAGGTGGAAATGAATGATTAATAAAGTCCCGCACCAAACATGCGGGGCTTTATACGCTTTAAAATTGAGATCATGCAAACGATTGCTGCAATATTATACCAGGGAGAGATCCGCTTTCATTTTGAAAGATTTACCGTCACCGTATATGCTAATGGCTTGGCTATGCGCATTGGCAGCCAGATAGAAAAGGCAATAAGTATGGTTTAGTAATGTCGGCCTTTATTGTGCCCTTGCCCCTTTTTACCCACTTCAAAACTTAGTATCTCTTTGCTGATACGTCCTTCAATGGCTTTCAGTTGTTCGGGTATCTGTGCATCTGCAAACACATATTGTTCACCCGCCTCATCTTTGTTCATATAATACTGCTCCTCTTTCCCGTTCATGGTTACACAACCCACATAAAAGAAGTCTGCACTGGTGGTATTACCACGCCATACATTACATTCAAAACTTTTACCGTTGGGGAAGCTTAAAAGATGGAATACCTGCACATTTTTCCTGAACGCTGGCTTCATATTTATTAAAGGTACGCATAATATATGAAGAAAACATCAACAAGCCTTTATCATGCCTGCATGCGGCAGCAAACAACCGTTTACTTTGCCAGTTGCTTCAGCACCATTTTGCTTCTTGCTATAAAGGCTGCAGCAGGTTCGTGCTCCAGGGTGTCTTCAATGATCGCTTTCAGTTCCGGTTTTATTTCGGGATAGGTTTGTGCAAGATTTGCCAGCACGCTCATAGAAAATACACGCACGGCTATGGCCTCATTCACATCAGCCAGCAGGTTGAAACAGGTATTCATTATGGGCCCGTGCAACTCTTCAGGTATGTCTGCAAATTGCAACAGGCGCACTATATTTCTTTTCACGGCTATATGCACGCCGGCATCCGTCATACGCTGCACCATCTGGGCCAGGTGCGGCCTAATAAGTGCAGGCCGCCTTTCCCCTATAATACCTACAGGCCAGGCGGCACGCTGCACCACGCGGTACACATCTGTTAAAAACAGGTGCATTAATTCCGCAAAGCGTTCGGGATTGTTACCCACCCATTTAACTATTTTTTCAGCCTGTATTTTTGAATGCTCTTTTAATATTTCCGACCGCAGATCCATACACAAATATTAGCAAATATTTTCTTTCTCAAATTGCCAGCGTCCCATTACATTCGCAATCCCTAATTAAGTATAGAAGGTATGATAGAATTTGCAGGCGGGGTATCCGCTAAACTGAATATCGCGAAACAACAGGTAGCCACCGTTCTGGAATTGCTGAATGAGGGCGCTACCATTCCATTCATAGCACGTTACCGTAAAGACCGTACCGGTGCGCTTGACGAGGTGCAGATACAGCAGATACAGGATGAAGCAAAATTCCAGAAAGAGTTTTCGGAGCGCAAGGCTTTTATAGAAAAGACCATCACCGAACAAAATAAAATGACCGAGGCACTGCAGGCAAAGCTGGACACAGCTACTACCATTGCAGAGTTGGAAGATATATACCTGCCTTATAAACCCAAGCGCAAGACAAAGGCACAGACCGCACGCGAGAATGGCCTGGAACCATTGGCCCTGCTGATATGGGAACAGGAGAACAAGGACCCGCTGGCGGAAGCCGCTGCTTTTGTAACAGAAGTGGTAAAGACACCGGAAGAAGCGCTGCAGGGTGCGCGCGATATTATTGCCGAGATGGTGAACGAAGATGCACAGGTGCGTGCCAAAATGCGTAAGCTGTTTGAAGATACCGCCACCGTGCAAAGCAAGGTGTTGGCAGACAAAGAAGCAGAAGGCATTAAATACAAAGACTATTATGATTTCTCCGAGCCTGTTTCGAAGATACCATCGCACCGCATGCTGGCGGTAATGCGCGGTTTTATGGAAGGCATACTGCGCATGAACATTGCACCATCGGAAGAAGATGCGCTGGCCATGATAGAACGCCTGTTTGTAAAAGCAAATAACGCCACTACCGAGCACCTGAAGAAAGGCATTAAGGATGCGTACCGCCGACTGCTGCAGCCCAGCCTGGAAAGTGAATTCCGCACAGCGCTGAAAACAAAGGCCGACGAAGAAGCCATTAATGTATTTGCAGAGAACCTGCGCCAGCTATTGCTCAGCTCTCCGCTGGGCGGCAAACGCCTGCTGGCCATAGACCCCGGCTACCGTACCGGCTGCAAAGTGGTATGCCTGGATGAAAAAGGCACACTGTTGAAAACAGAACTTATATATATACACGAGCCGGGCAGGCTGGCCGATGCCGAGCATAAGATATGCAGCCTGGTGCAGCAATATAACACACAGGCCTTTGCCATAGGCGATGGTACCGCAGGCCGCGAAACAGAACAGTTCATCAAAAAACTGAACCTGAACCTGCCGGTATTTTTAGTGAATGAAGATGGTGCATCTGTATACTCGGCATCTGAAACGGCGCGTGAAGAATTTCCGGAGCAGGATATTACCGTGCGCGGTGCAGTGAGCATTGGCCGCAGGCTGATGGACCCGCTGGCAGAGCTGGTGAAGATAGATCCGAAGAGCATAGGCGTAGGGCAATACCAGCACGATGTAAGCCAGGTGCGCCTGAAAGAGCGCCTGGACCAGACCGTAGTAAGCTGCGTGAACCAGGTAGGCGTAAACCTGAACACAGCCAGCAAACACCTGCTGAGCTATGTGAGCGGCATAGGCCCTTCTATAGCAGAGAATATTGTGAACTACCGCCACGAGATAGGCGGCTTCACATCGCGCAAGCAATTGCTGAAAGTACCACGCTTAGGTAACAAAGCCTATGAGCAGTGTGCAGGCTTCCTGCGTATAAAAGATGGAGAGAACCCGCTGGATGCCAGCGCCGTGCACCCGGAAGTATATGATGTGGTAACACAAATGGCCAAAGACCTGGGCATGGATGTAAAAAGCATAATAGGCAATGAGGAGGCTGTGAAGCAACTGGATATTAAAAAATACATCAGCGAAGCAACCGGTGAACATACCCTGCGCGATATACTGAACGAGCTGAAGAAGCCGGGCCTTGACCCGCGCAGCGAAGCACAGCAGTTTGAGTTTGCAAATATCTATAGCATAGAAGATGTGAAAGTGGGCATGGTGATACCGGGCGTAGTAACCAACATCACCCGCTTTGGTGCCTTTGTAGATATAGGCGTGAAACAGGATGGCCTGGTGCATGTATCGGAGATATCGCATACTTACATTACTGACCCTGGCGAAGCGCTGAAGCTGAACCAAAAAGTGACCGTAAAAGTGCTGGAAGTAGATGCAGCGCGCAAACGTATAGCGCTGTCCATAAAACAAACACAGGAAGCACCACAGCGCAAACCGCAAGGCGGGCAACCGAGGCATGGCCACCACGGCAAAGACAGGGAGAAAGAAAAAGACATGAGCGGCATGAACATGAACGATGCACTCAGCCTGCTGAAAAAGAAGTTTGGCAAATAATTTTGAAGAGTGGCCCGGTGGCCACTCTTTCTTTATGTAGCCGAATAACAAGCCAATAACATGATATTAGGCTAATAAACAATGTATAAGCCCTATTTTTGGCGCTGAAAACAAACAAATTCAGGCACACCAAGCTAATATACCATCCATGAAAGTTTTAATAACAGGCGTTGCAGGCTTTATAGGTTCTCACCTGGCAGATACACTGCTAGGCATGGGGCATACCATTTACGGCATCGACGATTTTGACCCCTTTTACCCTAAGGAGATAAAATTGAAGAATATTGCAGGCGCTGCCGCACACCCTAATTTTCATTTCTTCGAATTCGACATTACCGAAAAGAACAACTGGGATATACTGGGCAAAGAGAAATTCGACCTCATTTACCACCTGGCTGCCAAAGCAGGGGTAAGGCCGTCTATAGAGCAGCCGCTTAGTTACCTGTACACCAATGTAGAGGGTACGCTGAACCTGCTGGAATATATGCGCTCAACAGGCGATACCAAACTGGTATTTGCTTCTTCCTCTTCTATTTATGGTAACTGTAAGACTATACCTTTCAGCGAATCGGCGCTTACCGATGAGCCTATTTCCCCGTATGCATTCTCTAAGAAATCGTGCGAGCTGCTGAACTACAATTACCACCACCTCTATAATATCGATATCATCAACCTGCGTTTCTTTACAGTGTATGGCCCGCGCCAAAGGCCCGACCTGGCTATACACAAATTCATGAACCGCATCAGCGCCGGCCAACCGATAGAAATATATGGCGATGGCACTACCGCGCGCGACTATACTTATATCGAGGATATAGTAAGCGGCGTAATAAAAGCAGGTGACTACCTGGCAGGGCATAAAAACGTGTTCGAGATAGTGAACCTGGGTAATAATGCGCCGGTGATGCTGATGGACATGGTAGACACTTTCAAAAAAGTGCTCAACACCGATTTTGCTACCGTGCGCAAGCCTATGCAGGATGGTGACGTAGACATAACGTACGCAGATATAAGCAAGGCCCACAGGCTTTTCGGCTACCAGCCCCAAACTAGTTTCGAAGATGGACTGGCCCGCTTTGTGGCCTGGCATCAGGCTGAACATGCAGGCACCGCAGCCATATAAAAAATAAAAAAAATACCGTTCGTTTAATGAAACCCGCCATTCGCGGGTTTTTCCTTTTTTGGCGATGTGTTGTATTCCATTGAGTTTTATATTTGGTTAGTACTGCAGGGGTAGAAGCAAAGCTGAAAACTTGTATTATTTGCTGTTTTGGCAACAAACAAAACAGTAAAAATTAACATACGATTCCAGGCATTTTTTCTTAACTTCGGTAGGACAGAAATTGTAGAAAAAGAAAGGAGCAACAAACAAATGAACGTTCACGAATCAGACCTCGCACAGCCCTTACTCGCATACGCACTTTGTTTTTATGTGGTAGTTGTATTGTGGGCAGAAATAAGAAGAGCCAACCCCGATTTTGCAGGACTTTTCAATATACTGAAAGAAGAAGATAAGCGCCTGGTACTGGTTATGCGCTTTTACCGTAAGCTCACCATGGCTTTCTGCACTATTGTACTGTGCTTTGCATTGTACCCGCTTATATACCAGAATTTTATTCCTATCCGGCAGATGGATATACCGGTGCTGAATATTGCCGGCATTATAGCACTTGTAGCTTCTATGGTATGGATGGTGATAGCGCAGGTAGATTTTGATGCACTGTTTTACCGTAATGCTCTATACCAGCAATCGCTGAATGCAGAAGAAGTAGTAAAATACAGCAAGCGCATATTGGCCGGTTTCCAATTAATGTTCTTAGGCATTACCATTACCCTGGGCAACCTGCTGAGCGTAGGACTGCTGGCCCTGGCAATGATCATCTACCACAACCGCGATACTATAAAATGGCGCAGCCTGTCAGCATAAAGCAGAACAGGTTCTGTTTTACACCGCAGGCTACTTTATTCTAAAAAACTTAGTCTTATTTCTTTTTAGCTTCTATGCTCAGCGTAGCATGTGGTACGGCGCGCAGGCGTGCTTTATCTATCAGCTTACCTGTTTCGCGGCATATGCCGTATGTTTTGTTGATGATACGTATCAATGCCTTTTCCAGGTTGTTGATGAACTGTATCTGGCGGCCTGCCAGCTGGGCTATTTGCTCCAGTTCCATAGCGGCGCTGCCGTCTTCTACGGTCAGGTGGCGCTCGGTCACTTCATCTTCGCCTTTGGCATCTTTACCCCTCATCTGTCCTTGCAGGAAGGCCAGCTCTTTGCGGGCCACTTCCAGCCTTGCATTGATGAGTACGCGAAACTCTTCCAGTTCTTCATCACTATAGCGGTACACAACGGCGGCAGGGTCTTTCTCTTCAGCTTTAGGGGCTTTAGCCTTCTTTACCGGTGCAGTAGTCTCCTCGTTTTCTGTATTTGATATCTTTACAGTTTTAGCGCTTGTTGTTTTTTTTGATGTACTCACTTTCCGTCTCGAATTTTAAATTAGGTGTGCAAAGGTACGCCCTTATTCAAAATAAAACTTTATCCATATCTAAATAATTGGCCAAATTTTCCACTATGTGTGCTGCACGTGGTGGAAAACATTTGAAATTTAAACCCGCAGTTATATACGCGATATGTATTCCTGTAATATGAAGCGGCTGCGGATAAGGCCAGCATCTGTCTTAAATTTGCTAAAGCGTGACGCAGCAGGAGCATAACATAGTATACCGCAAGATCATTCATATAGACATGGATGCGTTTTATGCATCGGTAGAGCAGCGCGATAACCCCGAGTTAAAAGGCAAACCGATAGTAGTGGGCGGTCCGCCGCAGGGGCGTGGCGGCGTGGTAGCTACTGCCAGCTACGAAGCGCGCAAATACGGCATACGCTCTGCCATGCCTTCTAAAAAAGCATTGGAGCTTTGCCCCCATGCTATTTTTCTTTACCCTCGCTTTGCCGTGTACAAAGAAGTATCGCAGAAGATACGCGAGATATTCCACCGCTATACCGACCTGATAGAACCCCTATCACTGGATGAAGCCTACCTGGATGTAACGAAAGACAAGCAAGGCATAGGCTCTGCACTGGAAATAGCCAAACAGATAAAACAGGCCATAAAAGACGAATTGCAACTGACTGCATCGGCAGGAGTATCTGTAAATAAATTCGTAGCCAAGATCGCTTCTGACCTCAACAAGCCTGATGGCCTTGCTTTCATCGGCCCTTCATCTATAGAGCGCTTTATGGAGCAGCTGCCTGTAGAAAAATTCTTTGGCGTAGGAAAAGTTACTGCTGACAAGATGAAAAGGCAGGGTCTTTTTACCGGTGCCGACCTGAAACAACTGGAAGAAGCGGAACTCACGCGACGCTTTGGTAAAAGCGGCGCCTTTTATTACCAGATAGTACGTGGCATAGATAACCGCGCGGTACAGCCCCATCGCGAAACAAAATCGGCGGGTGCAGAAGATACCTTTCCGTACGACCTCACCACGCAGGAGGAAATGGATGCAGAGCTGGATAAGATAGCCCTTATTGTACACGAGCGCCTGAAGAAACACCAGTTGAAAGGCAGGACCATCACCCTTAAAATAAAATACCACGATTTCCGGCTGATTACACGCAGCCAGTCTCTGCCACATGCGGTAGATGATGCAGAGACCATAGCGGCCGTATCGAAAGAACTGCTGGCAGGCAGCGGGCTGGAACAGGTGAAAGTGCGGCTGCTCGGCATTACACTTTCTAATTTTAATGAGCCGGTTTTAAAACAGAAACCCGGTGATGCTACACAACTCTCCCTCTTCGACCAGGGTACGCAGTTATAATTAGTTTTTCTCATGCCAACAGCGCAATTATTTTTTATTGATACTCCTTCTTTCAAACTAAAAATTACTGCATGGGTAAGCGCGTCAATTGCAGTGGTTTAAACAAGAAAAAAATCAGTACATCAACATCATAATTTATTAAGATAAAATTATGATTTGCCTGCGCCGCCAACCATAAAGCTTCGTTATCTTCATTCGCTAACAAAAAGTAAGGGGCTAAGAGATGGAGCTAATAACAAACACAACAACAGAACCCATAAACAACCGGCGGAAATTGTTTTTGGGTGGCGACATGAGCCAGCATATAGGCTGGGTAGAAGTACACAACGGTGTGAACGTTATTGAATACACCGAGCGCGAGATTTTGAAGAACACAAACACCTTTCTCATCCTCCAGATAGGTGACAGCCTTAAAGAAGAGTGCTTCGGGGCTTACGACCGCAGTAAACACAAACTACCTTATTAGAAACCTTATTAGAGGATAAAAAATCAGAGGGCCCGAAAGGCCCTCTTTTAGTTTTCTTCTATTTATACATTTTACAAAATCACGTAAGGATAACCATCCAACTTACGACTCATGACTTACGACTTATGACTAACTTATTTTATCTCCTTCAGCATCATCTCCCTGATATACTTAACCGGTGCACTGCCATAGCTAAGGAATTTCTCATGAAACTCCTTCAGGTTGAACTTGCTGCCCATTTTTGCTTTCAGCTCTTCGCGCAGATCATATATTTCTGTAAAGCCCGTGAAGTAAGAGCATAGCTGCACTTGTGTAAGTGTCACCCTTCTCCATTTACCTTCTGCCTCGCTCTGTTGCTGGAAGGCTTCATTCACCAGCAGGTGTATGGCCTGCTCTTTACTAATGCCGTTCACATGCACATCATAGTCCAGTATGGTATTGCAGGTGCTGCGCAGGTTCCATTTGTAATACATCAGCCACATCTCAGGCGCATTATTGCCATAGCCATTTTCCAGCATCATCAGCTCTGTGTACACAGCCCAGCCTTCTACCATTGCCCCATTGCCCAGTATAGCTTTTATAATGCTGGGCGATTGGTTGCTGTATACCAGTTGTGCATAGTGGCCGGGGATAGCTTCGTGGATATTAAGTATCTGTAGTGTATAGTTATTGTATTCGCGCAGGTAGCTTTCGGCACGTGCCTTATCCCAGCCTGCCAGGCTGCCTACATTGTAGTAGGTATTGCCATTCTTATCGTAAGGGCCGGGCGCATTGATAGACGCACCTGCCACACCTGCCATATAATCGGGCTCCTTGCGCACTACCAGTGGTTTGGACGGATCAAGATAGATGAGGTTCTTCTCCTTTACAAATGCGGTAAGCACCGGTATCTGTTTTTCTATGCTCGCCTGGAAGGAATCTGCACTTACATGCTGCAGGCTTATCTTGTCTATTACCTGCTTTATCATTACCAGGCTATCAGCTGGTTTAGCTGCGGTGCCCATGTATTTGCTCCACAGCTGGCTGGCCAGTTCTGCCATTTTGCTGTGCAGGTATTGCTTGCGCTTCATGGCCTTATCATATACCTGGTCTACCGAATAGCCCGATTGAATATCATAATTGAACTTCTTCAGGTACAGCGCTTTGCCCAGGCGAAAATCGCGCGGGCTATCATTCTTCATACCCTTTAGCCAGGCAGCATAGCCACGCATGGCGGCAACGGCCGCCTTGGCACGTTCTGCTATCATCGACTTTTCTTCTGCAGGCAGCTTTGACTTTTCAAGTGCAGCAGGCAGGTCTGTTTCCAGTACCGATGTGCCACCTTCATTCTGCTCTATAGCCAGCGCAGTATGTTCCTTTGTCGGGTTCTTAATGTTTTGCTTAGCCGCTTCATAATAGGCAGGAACCGCCGCCAGTTTAATGCCGATATTGTGCAGGCGTGTGTCCAGCGAATCGTAAGTACCATTGAGTATCTCAGCAAAGCGCTCCGCCACATTGTAGCCCGAAGGGTTCCATTCATAGCTGCGTTCTTCATTCACACTCCAGATAGACGATTCCAGCTGGTTTTGTATCATCAGCCGGTCGGTCTTATTGTTATCGCTCAAAGCATTCTTGTCAAACTGCTTCAGCGAATCGAGATGGCGGTTGCAGAAAGCTATTTCTTTATCGCGCTCTGCCGGGGTAGGCGCCAGCAATACACTATCGTATTTATGATAGCCTACGCTGCTGGCCCAGCCGGGGTGTGTTCGCCACAGCTCTTCTACAAAGCGTTCTTTGTACGCATCAAAGCGGGCGTCAGCGCCTGTATCCATATTCTTTTTTTCATTTGAAGTTTCATTGCCGCAGGCAGTCAGCAGCATAGCCGCACCCAGGCAAACAATAAGATAACGCATACCGGTTAAATTGATTTGGCGCTAAAGTACAGCATAAGAACTATAGCTGCTACCCCGGTACGGGGGATATTGATTGATAACCAATAAAAAAAGCTGCGCAAAAGCGCAGCTTTTCTCTAACCACCTGCGGCCTATTGAACGACTATCTTCCCTTTCATTACCTTATGGATGGCACAGATATACGCGGCACTTTCCGTAGCTTTCCATATATACGATTCGCCGGCAAGTATCATGCCCGATGTCCATGCTTTACTTTTCTCCTCTGTTACACAGTGCGTTACTATATCCCTGTTCACAAATACCACTTCGTCTCCTTTTTTTACAGTAATAGAATCCGGTACAAACTTCATATCCTTTATTTCTACGGTCAGCACTTCAAACTTTGGTTGCTCAGCAGCAGGTGCAGTTTCTGCCTGGATGCCGTTATCAGCTGTGTTATCCGTACAACTGTTCAGCAATAAACATATTACCGGCAAGAGTGCCGCCTGCTTACATTTTACCCATATGCTTGCTGCCATGACCATTGAAGTTTGATTGTACCATCTCTGCATGTTCCAGGTGTGTCTTCAGCGTAGGGGCTACTTTTTGCAGCAAATCCTTCAGTTCAGCATTATGCGATTGGGGTATCAATACTGTTTCTACAGCAGCTATCACCGCTTTGTGGTAAGCAACTTCATTGTCTATATACGCCTTGTCAAATGCCTTACCCGATTTTGAACGCAGCATTTTTTTCGTTTTCTCTGCGTCTGCCAGCATTTTCTTACTTACACCATTATCGGCAGGTGTTACATGCAGTTTGGTCACCAATGCTACAGCCTGGTCTATGACAGCCTTATGATCGCTGGCCATGGCTTTGGCAAAATTCAGTACGTCTGCATCTTTAGATTTTTCCTTCGCTATCTCGGCGTAGCCTATATCAATGGAATTAGCTGTTACTGCTACATGGGCTATTTCCGGGTCAGTGAGTGTATTCTGTGCTTTTGCAGGCGCAATACCAAGCGATACAACAAATGCAATACCCAGGCATTTGAGGATGGTGTGTTTCATTTTATTCATGATTTTCCTTTTCTTAATTAGAGCAGGAAATCAAGGAAAGGTTACAAAAAACCGGCACTTTGTATAATACAAAGCACCGGCAATAATCCACCACCCATATTTATTTTTCAAACACCACGGCATCGGGCTTAGCACCGCGGGCTGTTACTATATCTGTTATACTTTTTATCATCGGGTCAGGGCCGCAGATGTAGAAGTGCTTTGTAAAATCGTCTACATGTATCTGCAAAAAATCATCGTCTATAAAATCGTGCAGGTAAGTGCCGTTGTTATGCTCGGTAACGATGTACACTGCATTATCACCCAGTATTTCCTTTAGCTCCTTTTCATAAATAATATCGGCAGGTGTTTTGTTGGAAAAGAACAATTTATTACCGCCGATCTTACCATCTTTATGCAACTGCCGCAGTATGGCTATGAAAGGTGTAATACCTGCACCGCCGGCAATAAAATAGCCTTCGCCTTTATAAGAGATAGCACCCCAGGGGTCTTCCAGCATCAACCTGTCGCCGGCCTGAAGCTGGCCTATTTGTTTGGTAACCCCGTCATGATCGCCATAGCTTTTTATGGTGAACTCGAGGTAAGGGTCACTGTTGAGGCAGGTAAACGTGAACGGCCTTTTCTCATCGCGCCAGCCGTCTTTATCTATACATACATCGGTAGCCTGGCCCGGCACAAATGCATAACCTTGCGGCTTTTCAAGACGTATACAATGTACATCGTGCGTTACAGGCTCGATAGAAAGTATGGTAAGTGTATGTGGCATAATCTTGTTTTTACAAGGTGAGCATTGCAAATAATTCAGAGCGTTTGGCATCCTCCAAAAAGCGGCCATGCAAACTGCTGGTGAGCGTTTGGCAACCTGCATGGTTCACGCCTCTTGAAGCTACGCATAAATGTTCTGCCTTAATAACGACAGCTACATCTTCAATGTTCATCACCTGTTTCAGATATTCAGCTATTTCTATGGTCAGTCTTTCCTGCACCTGCGGCCTGCGTGAACAGTAGTGCGTAATACGGTTGAGCTTGGACAAGCCTATTACCTGCCCCTGCGATATATAAGCAATATGCGCCTTACCTATGATAGGTACAAAATGATGCTCGCAGCAGGAGTACACAGGTATATCCCGCTCTAGTATCATCTCATTGTATTTATAATCATTATCAAACAAAGTGATAGAAGGCGCATTCAGCGGGTTGAGGCCCATAAACGTTTCATTCACATACATTTTTGCTACGCGCATAGGTGTATCCTTCAGGCTGTCATTATCCATATCCAGCCCCAGGGTTTGCATTATTTTGCCAAAATGGTAGGCTATAGCCTCTATCTGCTCACTGGGTGTAAGCAGTTGTACCGCTTCTTCTTCCAGGCGTTCTATCAATTGCAATTCGGTGTGTGATGGCTGCATTTACTTTCCTTTAGATATTTTAGTAAGCTGTGCCAAGCTGAATGCACCAATAGCCATTACCAGGTCGCGAACGGCCACATCGTAGTAGCCGCCGCCTATTACCAGTTGCAAGGCTATACATACCAGCCATGCCGCCACTATATAAGCGCCTACAAGCGGACGTATCAATACAATGATACCTGCCACTATTTCTATTACGCCCACTATCTTCATAAAGCTGGCCGCATCCATAGGCAGCATACCCACGTTATTACCTAAATAATCGGCCCAGTTGGTAAGCAGGTTGGTAAATTTATCGAGACCTGCCACAATAGGCACCAGCCCGTATGTGAGCTTTAATATATTTTGAACTGATTGAACCGTTGCCATAGAAAAACTGTTTTAGTTTATTAATAGTTAGAGTAAAACCAGCTAAAAAGGTTACAAAAAAATATCTTCTCATCTTTGTAACCTTTCCGGGCTTTGTTCATCTAATAATCCATAAACACAATGGAACAGGCAGCAATACAGGACGAAATATCTGACATTGAATTGATCGACAGGATATTGAAAGGCGAAAAAAGGCTTTTCGAAACCATTATACGGCGCTACAACCAGCGGCTGTACCGGCTGGGTATGTCTGTGCTGAACAATGAAGCCGAAGCTGAAGATGCTATGCAGAATGCCTATATAAAGGCATACGAACACCTGGCGCAATTTGAACACCGCGCTGCTTTCATCACCTGGCTTACGCGCATTATGCTGAACCAATGTTATGAGCAAAGAAGAAAGCAGCCACCTGTACAGGGCACACCCGCAGAAACAGATAATTTTATAACGATGAGCACACCGGCACATATATTAGTGAACAAGGAACTGAACAAGGTGCTGGAAGAAGCCATAGCCCAACTGCCGGAGAAATACCGCCTGGTATTTGTACTACGGGAGATAGAAGACCTGTCGGTAAGGGAAACTTCGGAAGCGCTACAGATTGAAGAGCCTAATGTAAAAGTGCGCCTGAACCGTGCCAAGACCATGCTGCGCAACAACCTGGACAACTATATGAAAGAGCGCGTGTACAGTTTCCACCTCTCCCGCTGCAATAAGATAGTGAACCATGTGATGAGCCACCTTGGCCTGCTGTAGCTATGCCACCCTGGCCCTGAAGCTGCAAAAAGTAAAGTGCTGGATAGTATTGAACGGCGTGGTATGGTCTTCGGCTTTACAATTTACTTTTTCAAAAGACCGGGAGAAGGTATCTACCAGTTGCTCTGCGCTATACTGGTGTACATCAAGCCCGCTGCATTTGGTTGGGCCATTATCTGAAAAAGTACCTATTATCAAATACTCTTTTGCCGCTTTGGCTACAATGGCCTTGTACTGTTCTACCTGATCTGTTGCAGTGAGGAAATGAAATACGGCCCTGTCGTGCCATACATCATACTGCCGGGTGGGGTTAAATTCAGTGATATCGTCCACTATCCATTTTATTTTGGCAGCCTTATCACCCAGCCGCTGTTTGGCTTTTTCCAGGGCATTGGCAGAAATATCCAGCACAGTAATATCGTCATATCCCTCCTCCAGTAAACAATCGGCCAGGCGGCTGTCGCCACCGCCTATATCTATAATAGCTGCCGACTTAGGCAGGTTGAAACTATGAATAAGGTCCAGCGATGTTTGGGGAATAATTTGTGTCCAGCTTACCTCGTGCGGCTGTTTGGTAGCATATACATGCTCCCAATGTTCTTTGTGTGTAGTGTTCATAAAAGCTTATCTAAACGAATAAAATAAATTGATAAAAAACGCGTGCTCGTTTATTGTGAGCTTAGCAGTTTTTGAGAGCCGGTTCAGGTACATATAACCCGGCTCCAGCTCAAAGCGATGGTGTGTCCTATAAGACACGCTGAATGAAAAACGCGACTGATCGTACAGGTGTGCGCGGGATATGCCCCATGTATTCAGCATCAGTTCGTAATAGGCTTTATAGGCCCAATGCTGCCCGGCGTCCTTCCGCAGACCGAGGCGGGTACGCAGCCTTATGATATCATCGGCACCTTCAAACAAACGGTATTCCATGGCAGCACGCTCATTCAACCATAAACTCTTTGACAATGGCTGCTGCATTTCTGCTGCCGCACTAAAACGGTATTCGCTGCCGGGTGCCTTATAATAATCTGCCTGCTGTAATATGGTAGTATAGGCGCGGTAATAAGCAAATGGCGAAAGAGCCAATTGCACATGAGCGGATGCGCGGTAATAAATCCACTGCCGGTACGAATACATCAGCGGGGCGCCGAGGGGGCTAATATGGTCCAGCTTATTTTGCTGCCTGCTTTGAAACTCTGCTTCCGTCAGCCATTTGCTGTTGACAGGCAGGCGCAGTGTAAGACGTTCCCAGGCATCGTAATGCTGTGCAAACGATGCCCGGGAAAGAACAGACAAAAACAATATCAAAAACAGGCGCCTGTACATTTACAATAAAGTGGTGGGGCATACATAATCGGTGATGCTGAACCGGCCTGTACCTTTTATGGCAGTGAAGCCCCCTTTCACATCTACCAGGTTATCATACCCACGCGCTTTCAATATAGAGATAAATATCATAGAGCGGTAGCCCCCGGCGCAATGTACATAATAGGTTTTGTTTTTATCCAGCTGTGCCATCTGGTCATTTACATTATCCAGCGGCATGTTCTCTGCTGCTATGATATGCTCACTCTGGTATTCGCTTTTCTTGCGCACATCCAGTATG
>JANINW010000097.1:22857-76276 GCA_024508935.1 Flavipsychrobacter sp.
CCGCCTGTTTTACTGCCAACTCTTCGGCTGTAATAGATGCGATGCTATCCGTTTCTTTTCCTGCCTGCTTCCAGGCATCAAAGCCGCCCTGTAAGAACCCGATGGCATGATCATACCCTACCCGGGATAATCTTGTTACCACTTCTTCTTCGCGGCCCGGTGCTGTTACCAGCAATATCTGCTGTTCTATATCCGGTATCAGCGCGCCTACCCACGGTGCAAAATTACCGTCTATACCTATGTTGATGGAATTGGGAATGAACCCTTTTGCAAATTCCTGCGGATCGCGTGTATCCAGCACCAATGCACCGGTTTCGTTGGCTGCTGCTTCAAATGCTTCGGGTGCCAGCGCGCGGCGGCCTCTTTCCAGTACGGTATCAATACTATCATAGCCCAGCTTATTCATCTTCACATTCATAGGGAAATAAGCAGGTGGCGGCATAAGGCCGGTAGTCACTTCCTTCACAAATTCTTCTTTGGAGATGCCGGGGCGCAAGGCATAGTTGGTCGCCTTCTGGTGTCCCAGTATATCGGTAGTTTCCTTACTCATATTCTTGCCACACGCACTGCCCGCACCGTGTGCCGGATACACTACAATATCATCTGCCAGTGGCAGTATCTTATTTTGCAGGGATTCGTAAAGGGTTTCAGCCAACTGCTCCTGTGTCATGTTAGCAGCTTTTTGTGCCAGGTCGGGACGGCCTACATCGCCAATAAACAGCGTGTCGCCCGAGAACAGTGCTGTTTCTTTTCCCTGCTCATCGACCAGCAGATAGCAGCTGCTTTCCATAGTATGGCCGGGTGTATGCAGTACTTTGATCGTAATAGCTCCCAGCTTAAACATCTGCCCGTCTGCGGCAATCACCGCATCAAAACCCGGCTGCGCCGTAGGACCGTATACAATCGCTGCGCCCGTTTTCTTCGCAAGGTCTATATGCCCGCTTACAAAGTCGGCATGGAAGTGTGTTTCAAAAACATATTTGATAGCAGCACCACGTTCCTTAGCTTTTTCAATATACGGTTCCACTTCGCGCAGCGGGTCTATGATGGCAGCTTCGCCATTGCTTTCAATATAGTAAGCACCCTGTGCAAGACAACCGGTATAAATTTGTTCTATTTTCATAAAATTGTTATTATTATTTTTAATTTTTTTTATTGATTTACAAGACAAAATTGAGGTTCGCATTTTTCATTTTCGGTGATGCAAGTCACCTGCCGCGGCAGCCTATTTCAGCAATAATTCCCTGGTGAGAATGTAAATCCCCATAGCCAGTACAAACCAGCCAAAACCCTTCTTCAGTTTCTGCCCTGCAATATGCCTGCCTATAGCGCTGCCCGCCAGTATGCCCGCAATGGCAATAGCAGTAAGTGTAGCCAGGAAAGGCCAGTCTATCTGCACCTGCCCTATGTCTCCGGTAAAGCCTATCAACGAATTGAGCGCGATAATGAATAGCGATGTCCCAATGGCTTCTTTCATCTGCATACCTACCAGCAGTACCAATGCAGGTATCAATAAAAAGCCGCCGCCTGCACCCAGCAAACCCGTAACCAGCCCAATGCCTATACCATATACAGGCAGCCTCAAGTCTGCGTTGGCTGGACTGTTGACTGCAGTGCTTATTTGCTTATTACCTGAGCGTATCATAGATATAGCGGCCAGCAGCATCAGTATGGCAAAGAGCACCATTATCACCAGCGATTTGCTTAGCTCAAATCCGTTGATGCGAAACAACACTGCCGGGATAAGCGGCACTAAAAATTTACGGGTGAGGTATACAGTAGTGACCGATGCCAAGCCAAACATAAAAGCTGTACGCAGGTGCACCTGCCCCAGCCGGTAGTTTTTATAGGCACCTACCAGGCTGGTGCTGCCTACAATAAACAGGGAATAAGAAGTAGCCTGCACCGGCGACACACCGAACAGGTACACCAACACCGGCACCGTAAGAATGGAACCACCCCCGCCTATCAGCCCAAGTGAGATGCCTATGAGTACCGCCGCTATATAACCCAACACTATCATAGCACAAAGGTGTTGTAAGCCATTGCTTTATACGGTGATGTTAGTCACCCGCAATGAATTTGTTTATAGCTGTATAAATGAATACTTGCCGGCATGCCTTACAGCCTGCCTACATTTGCCCCGTGAAGCCGACGTAGCAGTATTGGATAAACACAAAACATTACAACAATGAACCACCAGGACGTATTTGTAAAAATGGCCAAGGACAATTGGCAATCGCAGATAAAAGCATTCAACCACACACTGGATAAGTTAAGCGATGAGCAACTGGCACAGGACATAGCACCCGGCCGCAACAGTGGTACTTACCTGCTGGGACACCTGGCCACTGTGCATGATATGATGATGCCATTACTTCGTTTTGAAGCCAATACCCTGTACCCGGAACTGACACCTGTATTCCTGCATGCACCGGATAAAACAGTACCACATACGCTAACTGCTGCACAACTCAGGGCGCAATGGAAAGAGATAAGCGACAAACTACAGGCACATATAGACAGTGTGCCTGCCGATGAATGGTTTACCCGCCACAATAATATATCGGAAGAAGATTTTGCAAAAGAACCGCACCGCAACCGCCTGAATGTGCTGATAGGCCGCACCAACCACCTGAGTTACCACGGTGGCCAGGTAGCACTACTGGTGCCGAGAAAATAATTGATTTTCTATAATAATAAAGCCCGCTATATTGAGCGGGCTTTATTATTTGCGTCACTCTACAACCTGAACAGCACTGCAAATATCACCCGGTCTTCTGTCTTCACCAGGTCGGGCGCCCAGCCTGCGGGTATGGATGTAGTGGTATATCCTGTAGGAGAAGTTACACCGCCATGGCCGGCAAAATAAGGCGCACTGGCTTCGCGGTGTACATACTCCAGCCGCACGGTAAGGCTTTGATTGGGCATCCAGTCGAAATTGGTAGAGCAGTCCCAGCCGCTGAATTTATCGCCGGGGTTGGCACTGAAAGGATGTGTACCGGCTGTCTTTGTAGGGTCCTGGGGATTAGGCAAAGGGCTGGCATCGCCGGTAGGATACAATACAAGATAGCGGCCGGGGTTAGTCATCATTCCACCACCTATCGTCCATGCAAACCTGTTCTTATTGAACCATACACGGTTGTACACCATAGCACTTAAAAAATATTGGGAAGGTGTAGCAGCATCTCCATTGAATGCTTTTACGCCTCCGCCATTTTCAAAACCTATATCACCGGTAAGCGAGAAAGCCGCCTGGTTGATGCCTGTTTGCTTTTTGCTTTTGTAATAACGCACCAACAGGCTGTTGTCTGAGTGGAAACGTTTCCTGCCCGGTATCATTGCTGCATCTGTGCCGTAGTAGTCGTTGGTCAGCAGTTTTACATTTTCATTAGGGCACCAGGTAATATTGGCACCAAAGCCCGGCATGGTATTGAACTTGCCATAGCTCTGCCAGCCATTGATGATCCAGGGTTCTATCTTCAGCTTTTTGGTGGGGAATATCTGTACACGCAGGCCATTGAAAAACCAGGGCGTATTATCAGACGTAAAGGACGCCTGGTATTCCCAGTTCTCTACCTGGTAATAAGAATTAAGCCCGATGTAAGACATGAACATGCCCGCGTCTACATTTATGCCGTACCATACATTGAAATGATAACCCGCATACGCCTCGCTGATGTAACGATACATATTGGCAAGATCATATTGCCCGCGGTAAGGGCTGTAATCGTTGCGGGGGACAACAATAGAGCGCGTACCAAACTGCGTCATGATCTTTGCATGGGCATTGTCATAAGTAAATTCTCCGCCCAGTGCAGCACAGGAAACTTCTATTTCATTATTACGTGCCAGCGCGGTAGAACCTACCACGGTATTATCTATAGGATTATGAAATGAATAGGTATAGTTGGCATCGAGCATTACACTGCCGGTAAAATATTTTGTTTGCAGCAAGGTTGCCTGCCTGCGGTCGCTGCCGTTCTGCCAGGTCATATCCATTCCGTCAAAAGGTATTCTATTATCTATGCTGTCTTGTGCCGTTGCCTTAAAAGCCGCCATTACAAAAAAGAGGAATAACGTTTTTTTCATTTGTTTATATTTAGTTTCTTATAAGATCAATATGCTGTACAGGGTGATATACTAATGGTGTTTGTTCTACGATCACATCGCTTTTATCCAATCCGAAGGCTTTTTCATCACTTAGTCCCAATCCCTTCAGGAAGAAATAAGAATTGAGCAGGATTCCATCGCGCAAGGTAAATTCATTTTCTACAGAAAGGAATTTTTCTATCACTACAAATTTAAAATCGGGCTCTGCATTGTATTTGGTAGAACCATCTGGCCTTATGTGCAGGTTCAGCTCTTTATTGGCTACCAGGTCGCGCACTATCTTCTTGAAATGCAGTTCTGTTTTAGGCTGTATACGAAAGCCGAGGTTGATATTTATTTTGATGACCTTGTCATCGGCCAGTTCCGACACATCGTAGGTGCTGGTGTATGGCTCCTCGGTGCGGTGCACATGCACAAACCAATACACATCGGCGCGCTTGGGTTTCTTCGAGAATATAGACTTCATTATTTTCTCTTCTATATGCGAGCGGTTGTTGGCCTTGGTAAGGTATATAAGATGTGTCGCGGCCTTGGGTATAGCATCATCCTCGCTCATTTCGCGCAGCATAGGTATATACTTGCCTATGTCTACAAACTTTACAAAGCGGTTGTTGATCTTCCGGGCATAGTACCAAACATACATGGTCATAAAAATAAAAAGCTCAAAGAACAGGAACATCCAGCGCTCTTTTATCTTGGCAGTGTTGGCTATAAAAAACGAAACTTCTATCATGGCAAATACCAACACAATACTCCATACCAATACCTTATTCCATTTGCGTTTGTACAACAAATAATAACTAAGCAGCAGAGTGGTCATCATCATGGCTATGGTAATGGAGAAACCATAGGCCGCCTCCATATGCGATGAATTGCGGAAGTACAAGATCATCAATATGCAGCCAAACCATAAAATAATATTGACACTGGGTATGTATATCTGTCCTTTTATATCCGTAGGCTGCCGCACGGTAACACGTGGCCAGAAATTGAGGTTCATAGCCTCGCTGATGAGCGTGAAAGAACCGCTTATCAATGCCTGCGATGCAATAATGGTAGCGGCCGTTGCGATAACAATGCCCGGCAGCAGCAGCCATGCGGGTATCATTTCAAAAAACGGGTTGGCGCCATTTAATACGGGTATATTTTGGTGCATGATCCATGCAGACTGCCCCAGGTAATTGGCTACCAGGCTTACCTTCACAAAGGCCCATGTGATGCGTATATTCTTTATACCGCAGTGCCCCAAATCTGAATACAATGCTTCGGCACCTGTAGTGCAAAGAAACACGGAGCCGAGCAGCCAGAAGCCATGCGGGTATCTTACAATAAGCTCATAACCATAATGCGGGCTCAGGGCTTTTAGCACATCGGGGTGCTGCAGGATATTCCATACACCCACACCCAGCAGCATGGTAAACCATACCGCCATTACAGGGCCAAATGTTTTGCCTATAAGCTGCGTACCAAAGCGCTGGAAGAAAAACAAAGCAGAAAGTATAACGATAACAATACTTACGGTGAGTGTATTGCCGGGCACAATGGTCTGTTCCAATCCTTTTACGGTATTTAAGCCTTCTATGGCCGATGCCACAGATATGGGCGGTGTGATGATACCATCGGCCAGCAAGGTAGTAGCACCCAGTATAGTGGGTATCACTAAATGTTTGCCATAGCGCTTTACCAATGCATACAAGGAGAATACCCCACCCTCGCCCTGGTTGTCGGCCTGCAGGGTGAGCCATATATATTTTATCGTAGTCTGGAATACCAATGTCCAGAATATGCACGATACGCCGCCATATACCAGCACCTCATCTATCGGCCTTTCGCCTACTACAGCACGCAGGGCATAAAGCGGGCTGGTACCTATATCGCCGTAGATAATACCCAGCGCCACCAGCAGCGACCCAATAGTCACCCTGCTCAAATGCTTTTGATTCAAGTTCATTGTAAAAGATTGTATGTACTAAGTATTTTATTCCTTGCTCACCAATCTGTAGCCTACGCCCGATTCGGTTATTAAGTAAGCCGGGCGATTTGGATCGTCTTCTATTTTTTTGCGCAACTGTGCTATGAACACACGCAGGTATTGCGACTGGTTGATATAACCCGGGCCCCATATTTCGCGCAGCAGGTAATGGTGCGTCAGCACTTTGCCTTCATTACGCGCAAACAGCGCCAGTAGGGTATATTCAGTAGCGGTTAGCTTTACAGGGTTACCTTTCTTCTTTATCGTCCTTTGTGCAAGATCTATTTCTATATCGCCTATTATAATAGCAGGTGTTGTTTCATCCTGTAAGGTATTACGCAGGGCAGAGCGTATACGTGCCAATAACTCACCGGTGCGGAATGGTTTTACCAAATAGTCATTAGCACCATTATCCAGCGCACCAACAATATCTTCTTCGTTGCTTTGTACCGATAGTATAATGATGGGATTGGTATACCATTCGCGTAATTGTTTCAATACAGAATGGCCATTCTCATCGGGCAGGCCCAGGTCCAGGATAATAAGATCGGGCGGGTGATTAGCTGCCAGTGCCAGGCCTTCTTTTGCCGTAGCAGCCTGCACTACAGTATAGTCATTACTTTGCAGCGTTATTTCCAGCAGCTTGCGTATCTGCGGCTCATCATCTATTATCAATACAGCTGCCTTATTCATTCTTCAGGTTTTTAAGGTAAGAAGTTTCTGCTGGCAGCTCTATAATAAACCGCGCACCACCTTCCGACCGGTTCTCCAGTTCTACAGTACCGCCCATGGCTTCCGTAAACCCTTTTACTATAGATAGCCCTAAGCCTGTGCCACCGGTGCGTGTATGGCGCAGGCGGTAAAATTTATTGAACACATCGCGTATCTCATCTTTAGGAAAGCCGGGACCGTTATCTTCTATTATTATCTCCAACACGTCGGCATGCGCGGCAGCCATTATATCTATACGGCTGCCTGCCGGGGTATAGGCTACCGCGTTGGAGAGGATATTATACAATACCTGTTCCAGCATACCCTTATCCAGTTTGAACAAGGGTATCTCGGGGTTGATATTGATGCTTATCTTCTGCGCTATTTTATGTTCTTCTATACGTCCTACCGTATCATACACCAGTTCATTTATATCGCACCAGTCTTTTTTGGGTTGCAGGAAACCCGATTCCAGCCGCGACATATTCAGCAGGTTCTCTACCTGCTGGTTGAGACGGAAGGAAGCCTTGGATATTTCGCTCACCAGTTCGTAGCGGTTTTGTGCAGAAAGCTTTGTACTGTCTCCCTGCAAATTGTCGGTAGCGGCTATAATGGCGGCAATGGGTGTACGCAGCTCATGCGAAAGGGAATTGAGCATGGTATTATACAGCTTCACCGTATTCTCCTTTTCTTCCTCAACTATAGCAGTCTTTTCCATGCTTCTTATTTTGTAGGTAAGCACAGCATTTACCATAGCTATTACAAAATACATCAGCAGCAGTATACTGTCTTCGGCAGAGCTTACCTGGAATGTAAAATATGGAGGTATAAAAAAGAAATCCCAAACCAGTGCAGATAATACCGCAGCCAGCAATACCGGCAGTATATCGAAGACCATAGCCACCAGCGATACCGTTATGAGCAGCACATAGGCTACTACACGATACCCTATAAGCGGCGAGAAAGCATAACAAACAGAAGCCACCATACCCACTGCAATAATGCTCAGCAGGTATTGCAGGTTCTTAGGTATCCGGTTGAAACGATAAAAGCGCATGGCCTTGTTTATTACAGCACAAAGTTACTGCGACGTTTATAAGCAGGATATAATATTCAGCGCCCGGCGTATAAAGATTTTATAAAGATTTTCCGGCAACGCCTACAGTGCGTCCAGGTCCAGTATCTCTATACTGTTGCGGTGCAGCTTTACCAGTCCTTTATCCGCCAGTTTTTTCATCAGGCGGGTTATCACCTCGCGCGATGAGTTGAGCTCTGTAGCTATCTCGGCATGGGTGAATGGCAGTATATTGGTCTTGAGTGTATCCTGGTTCTTCTTCAGGTAAAATACCAGGCGCTCATCCATATTACGAAAGGCTATATGGTCGATAGTGGTCAGCAGCTCTTCAAAGCGGCGACGGTAAGTGCCCAGCACAAAATAGTACCAGCTCTTGTACTTCATCATCCACTCGTCCATCTTATCCAGCGGCAGCGTTATTACTTCTGTATCTCCAACGGATTTTGCCGTCAGCTCGCTGATGTTTTGTTTATTGGAGCATACCATAGACAGGGCACAGGCCTGCCCCGGTTCTATATAGTACATAAAGAACTCATCCCCTTCTTCATCTTCGCGCGATACTTTTACCAGGCCGCTGAGTATGACCATGGTAGACTTGATATACTGTCCTGTTTTCATCAGCAGGTTGCCGTCTGCAAAA
This sequence comes from Flavipsychrobacter sp., assembly GCA_024508935.1. Lineage (GTDB taxonomy): Bacteria > Bacteroidota > Bacteroidia > Chitinophagales > Chitinophagaceae > Polluticoccus. The sequence continues at coordinate 31,369 of JANINW010000097.1, forward strand.
TTGCGCAGCTGGCATACCCCTGCCATTTCGCGTACCAGTTCCGGCTCAAAATCCGGGAACCGCTCATGTATCTCCTGTTTTGTTAGCATTTACTCCGTTTTTACTGAACAACAACTGCCACCGTGTATATACAGTGGCAGTTGAAATTAAAAAAATCCGTGCTTATTCCCAGCCCTTACGCTGTTTTACTGCTTGTGCCTGCCTGCATGATGCGGCACCTTGCACACTATAGCCACCGGCACCACCGCCTGTGGTTTACTACGCTGCAACAATAAGTTCAGCAGCTTCACTACCGCATTATTTATCTTTCCTATCATAGCTCCCTATTTTTTATTCAAATATCAGCCGGTGCCGTTATATATATGGTGACCTTAGTCACCCTATCTTATGTCTTTGAGCATGTATTGTTCACCAGCGTTCATTCTGTCTGCTACTTGGTTTTGCTGGATGCCAATCCGCTGGATAATATTAACGATACAAAGAAAATAGCGGGCGTTTGTTTCAACGGGCGCTGGCTGAACAAATCTGCAATCGATGCCATGCTGGCAGATCTTTCTAAAAGAAATACAGCTGCTAAAAACAAATATGACTGGAGCAAAAGGGGAGAATATTAGGTTAACCCTTATTCCTTAAACCCTTTCCATACACCAGCATCGGGCTTCCCGTAAGGGGTTTTTCAGCACCTTACACAGCCATCATACCAATCGGTGACCTGTATCACCTGTTTTTAGTTCAATTTATTTTTACATTTGCAGCAGTGAAATATTGTTTTTCCATATTACTGCTCACTGTAATGCTGATGGTGCAAACGCCCATGCAGCAGGTACTGCGTGTAACGGTATTAGTAGAACATTATTTCGAACACAAACAGTCCAACACCCATATAGGCGTGCTCGACTTCCTGGCCATGCATTATTTAAGCGATAAAAAGCAGGTCGACTATTCGCGCGATGTGCAATTGCCGTTCAAACAATGCAGCCCTTCGTTTTTATTCTTTGCATTATATATGCAGCCAGCTACAACGCTGCATAGCGCACAGGTATTTCCGCTGGTGCTGAAGCAATTGCTGCCCTACCGGTCTTCTTTTTACCATGCACAGGCTATAGCCAGTATCTGGCAGCCTCCGCGAGCTGCATAACTATCCCGTACAGCCATAAAAGGCTTTCCACCATTTTTTTTAAAGGATATATGCGCATTACCGTATGCATACATGATGCATGGTGTATAGGGCGCATATAGCAAACCCATTCAGATGCTGAATAAAATCATTGAGTTCTCGGTAAAGAACAAACTCATCATTGCATTATTTGTACTGGCATTGATAGGATATGGTACTTACGAAGTAAGCCGCCTGCCCATAGATGCCGTACCCGATATAACCGATAACCAGGTGCAGGTGATAACTACTACCCCCGCACTGGGCGCACCCGATGTGGAGCGCTTCATTACCTTTCCCATAGAGCAGGCCACCAGCAATATACCCGGCATAAAGGAGATACGCAGCTTCTCCCGGTTCGGGCTTTCGCTGGTCACCATCGTGTTTACCGATGCTACCGATATATACTGGGCTCGCCAGCAGGTAGCCGAGCGCCTGCAGCAGGTGCAGCAGGATATACCCAAGGGCATAGGCACGCCTACCCTGGCACCGGTAACAACCGGCCTGGGCGAGGTATACCAGTATGTGGTACGCGCCAAGCCCGGCTACGAGCATAAGTACGATGCCATGCAGCTGCGCACCATACAAGACTGGCTCATACGCAAGCAGCTGCTGGGTGCAGAAGGCGTAGCCGATGTAAGCAGCTTTGGCGGCTACCTGAAACAGTACGAGGTAGCAGTGAACACCGCAAAGCTGGCATCGTACAGCATAGGTATAGACGAAGTTTTTGCCGCACTTGAAAATAACAATAACAATACCGGCGGTGCCTATATAGAAAAAGGCCCTACGGTACTATATATACGCAGCGAAGGCCTGGCAGCCAGTGTGGCCGATATAGAACGCATAGTGATAAAACAAACTGCCAATGGTGCCCCCCTGCTGGTGCGCGATGTGGCCGATGTACGCATAGGCCATGCAGTGCGTTACGGCGCTATGTGCTATAACGATGAAGGTGAAGTAGCCGGTGCCGTAGTAATGATGCTGAAAGGCGGTAACAGCGGGCAGGTGATAAAGAATATAAAACAACGTATTGCCGCCATACAAAAAACATTGCCCGAAGGTGTAGTGATAGAACCTTTCCTGGACCGCACTAAAATGGTGAACAATGCCATTGGCACGGTAGAAAAGAACCTGCTGGAAGGTTCGCTGATAGTGGTGTTTATACTGGTGCTGTTTTTAGGCAACCTGAGGGCAGGGTTGCTGGTGGCATCTATCATACCGCTGTCTATGCTCTTTGCCATCATTATGATGAACCTCTTTGGCGTAAGCGGCAACCTGATGAGCCTCGGTGCGCTCGACTTTGGCCTGATAGTGGACGGCGCGGTGATAATAGTAGAAGCAGTGATGCACGCTATGCATGGCTCGCCGCAGTACAAAGGCATGACGAAGCTGGATAAGCCACAGATGGACACTGCTGTAAAAACTTCGGCTACCCGCATGATGAACAGCGCGGTGTTCGGGCAGATCATTATACTGGTAGTGTACCTGCCTATCTTCTCATTGCAGGGCATAGAGGGCAAGATGTTCAAACCTATGGCACAGACGGTGGCCTTTGCATTGCTGGGTGCTTTCATACTTTCACTTACGTATATACCTATGATGAGCGCGGCTGTGCTTAGCCGCAAGGTGAATACAGCACCGGGCTTCAGCGACCGTATGATGCACAAGCTGGAGCAACGCTTCAGCGCCATGCTGTCGCGCATATTGCATTATCCTAAACTGGTGATAGGCACTGTACTGCTGTTATTTGCAACAGCTGTGGCCATACTGGCATCTATGGGCGGCGAGTTCATACCGCAGCTGGAAGAAGGCGATTTTGCAGTAGACACACGCGTGCTTACGGGCAGCAATCTCAATACCACTATTGCATCTACACAACAGGCAGCGGGCATTTTATTAAAACGTTTTCCTGAAGTAGAAAAAGTGGTGACCAAAATAGGCAGCGGCGAGATACCTACCGACCCTATGCCTATGGAGGCCAGCGATATGATGGTGATACTGAAAGACAAAAAAGAGTGGACTTCCGCAGCAACCTTCCCTGAAATGGCGCAGAAGATGGGCGATGCACTATCGGCAGTACCCGGCATTACCACGGGTTTCCAGTTCCCGGTGCAAATGCGTTTTAACGAACTGATGACGGGCGCGCGGCAGGATGTGGTATGCAAGATATTTGGCGAGAACCTGGATACGCTGGCACAGTATGCAGCCCTGCTGGGAAAACTGGCATCGCAGGTAGACGGCGCTAAAGACGTATATGTAGAAAAGCTGACCGGTATGCCACAGATAGTGGTGGAATATAACCGCGATGCACTGGCCCAATATGGCATGAACATAGCCGATGTAAACAAAGTAGTGAACACGGCATTTGCAGGACAAAGCACAGGGCTGGTATATGAAGGGGAAAAACGCTTTGACCTGGTAGTACGCCTTGCCGGCGACCAGCGCCGCAATATACAGGACGTACAAAACCTGCTGGTGCCGGCAAAGAACGGCAGCCAGGTACCATTGTACCAGCTGGCATCGGTAGCTGTAAAAGAAGGCCCTGCACAGATACAGCGCGAAGATGCAAAACGCCGTGTCATCATCGGCTTCAACGTCCGCGGCAGGGATGTGCAGAGCATAGTAAAAGAGCTGCAGCAAAAAGTAGCGCAAAAAATAAAACTGCCTGCGGGCTATTACATCACCTATGGTGGTGCATTTGAAAACCTGCTGGCGGCAAAGCAGCGCTTATCTATCGTAGTACCTATAGCCCTGGCGCTTATACTGCTGATGCTCTATTTTGCTTTCGGCAGCTTCAAACACGGGCTCATCATATACAGTGCTATACCGCTATCGGCCATTGGCGGCGTATTTGCATTGGCATTAAGGGGCATGCCTTTCAGCATCAGTGCAGGCGTGGGTTTCATTGCCTTGTTTGGCGTAGCCGTACTCAACGGCATAGTGCTGGTAGCAGAGTTCAGGCGGTTGAAAAAAGATGGCGTTACCGATGCATCAGAGGCCGTATTGCAGGGCACACGCACCAGGCTGCGCCCGGTATTGATGACGGCAGCAGTAGCATCGCTGGGCTTCCTGCCTATGGCACTGAGCAATGGCGCCGGTGCTGAAGTACAAAGGCCTTTGGCTACTGTTGTAATAGGTGGCTTACTATCGGCTACCTTCCTCACTCTGTTCTTACTGCCGGTACTGTATGTACTGTTTGAAAAAATGCATTTTAAAATGAAGAAGAACACCACCATACTGCTATTGCTGCTGGCATTGCCTTTCGGCAGCATGGCACAGCAAAGCATATCGCTGCAGTCGGCTATAGATACGGCATTGCAGCACAACCTGCAATTGCAGGGCAGCAGGCTGAGAACTGCTTACCTCGAAAAAATGAAGGGCACCGCCTGGAACATAGGCAACACTTCCCTGAATGCAGAATGGGGCAATGTGAACAGCGCCTATGCAGACACGCGCTATGGCATATCGCAAAGCATTGCCTTTCCTACCGTATACACCAGCCGGCAAAAACTACTACGCAGCGAATGGCAGGCGGGTATATATGCTACAGGCATCAGGGAAAAAGAACTGGTGAGGGCAGTTACACAATGCTATTACGAGATACTGTACCTGCGCGCCAAGCAACAACTATTGCAAACAGCAGATAGCACCTATGCCTTGTTTGAAGAGAAAGCCATGCTGCGGTATAAACTGGGCGAGAGCAATGTGCTGGAAAAGAATGCAGCCGCCAGCCAGCGCGCGCAGGTATATATACAACTACAGCAGGCAGCAGCCGATATGGAAATACTGCAAAGCAAATTTGCATACCTGCTGGGGACAGGCAATATATACACGCCTGCAGATGGCGATGTAAAAATGGCATTGCCGCTACTGGAAGTACCGGGCGCTTTACAGCAGCACCCGCAGCTGAAATACCTGAAGCAACAGCAGCAGGTAGCTCGCGCACAACGCCGTGCGGCTGCACAGCAATGGCTGCCCGAATTGCAGTTCGGTTATTTCAACCAGAGCTTTGGCGGCTGGCAGAAAACAGGTGCCGTAGAACAATACTATACCCGTGCCGACAGGTTCAGCTCCTACCAGGCAGGCATAGGTATACCGCTCTTCTCCTTCTCGCAGGCAGCACGTATGAAAGCATTGCGTATAGACAGCCGCATTGCCGACAACCAGCTACAGGATGGCACTACACAAATGGAAATGCAATACAGGCAGGCGTTGGCACAATACAGCAGTTACAAGAATATACTCGACCATTACGAAACCTATACGCTGGATAATACAACGGCTACCATGCAGGCAGCAGCAGCACAATACCAGCAGGGTGATATAGACTACCTGCAATACACACTGCTTATCAACCAGGCCATCAGCCTGCGCAGCAGCTACCTGGATGCGGTAAGGAGTATGAATGAAACCATAACACAGATCAATTACTTAACGAAATAACAGCACCCCATGCGATATATATTATTAATAACTACCACCCTGCTGCTGGCTGCCTGCGGCAATAATAAAAAACAAGCGCCGGCAGAAGAGACCGTAACAACAGGCAGCGTAACGCTGAACAAAGAACAACTGGCGAATGCCGGTATAAGCACAGGTGTTGCAGAGCAGCGCGCTATATCATCGGTTATAAAAGTGACCGGAAAAATTGATGTACCGCCGCAGAATATGGTATCGGTCAGCTTTCCGCTGGGCGGCTATCTTAAAAGCACCAAGCTGCTATCGGGCATGCATGTGCGCAAAGGTGAGGTGATAGCTACCATGGAAGACCAGGCCTATATACAACTGCAGCAGGACTACCTGACGGCACGTGCGCGCCAGCAATACCTGGAAAACGAATACCAGCGCCAGCGTGAACTGAACCAGAGTAAGGCCAGCAGCGACAAAGTATTTCAGCAGGCAGAAGCAGAATATAAAAGCAATAAGATAACCATCAGCAGCCTTGGACAAAAACTGCAGTTGATAGGCATCAACCCCGACAGGCTTCATGAAGGCAGTATATCGCGCAGTGTAAATATCTACTCCCCTATAGATGGCTTTGTTTCTAAGGTGAACGTGAACATAGGCAAGTATGTAAACCCTGCCGATGTACTGTTTGAACTGGTGAACCCGCAGGATATACACCTGGCGCTTACGGTATTTGAAAAGGACATCAGCAAACTGGCTATAGGGCAAAAGCTGGTAGCCTATACCAATAACAGCGATAAGAAATACCCCTGCGAGATAATACTGATAGGCCAGGACGTGAGCCCGGAAAGAAATATAGAAGTGCACTGCCATTTCGAGCAGTACGACAAAACCCTTGTACCAGGCATGTACATGAATGCCGATATAGAAACACATAACCGGCAATGGCCTGTGGTGCCGGAAGATGCCGTGGTGAACTATGAAGGAAAGCAATACATTTTTGCTGCCTACAGCGGCAACCGTTACGAACTGAAAGAAGTAACCACCGGCGATACCGAAAATGGCTTCATAGCACTGACAAGCGCAAAAGGCATAGACCTGCGCACACAGCCGGTGGTAATGAGCCACGCTTATACATTATTGATGAAACTTAAAAACAGATCGGAATGAGAAAGCTATGGATGATGCCAATCCTGCTATTGGTAACAATACTGGCCGGTTGTCAGAAAGAAAAAACCGATGGAGAATTGCTGGTAGAAGTAAGCTACCAGAATAGCCCCGCAGGCAATGCGACGGTATACATTTATACCGACACCTTACTGCCACCCATACAACAGGAAAGAACCGATGTGGCCGGGGAAGCTTATTTTACCAGGCTAAGCCCGCAGCATTATTATGTACTGGCAAAAGAACATACCGGCAGCGGCATCCGCAGTGCGTGGCAAGAAATCACCATCTACCCGCGCACCGGTAATAATTTTTATACACTATCTATGATCTTAGAATAGCACCTGCTTATACCAGGTGCTTCATGGCCATTACATAACCGGCATGCATGCCTTCGTGGTAGGCTATAAAACCTATGGCTTCGTTGATATTGGTAATATCAACCCCGTAGCGCGTTTGGAAAGTAGTATATTCCTTGAAGATGCCACTATTATAGTCTTTTTCCAGCATATCTATAGAAGACAGCAACAGTTCTTTTATCTGCGCTATCTCTTCTGCGCTTACCACGCGCTCGGGTTTGCTGCCGGGCTTGTATGCTTCAAAAAAATCTTCGGTAGTACGCAATGCCAAACCGGAGCGGCGGTAGCAAACGCCCTGTAGTGCGGCAGTAACATGCGCTGCATGCCAGATGATATTATTGTTATAACCTGCGGGTATCTTATTCAGTTGTTCCGCACTAAGCCCTTCTATCATGTTCAGGAAAAACTGCCTTGTCTTTTTAAGCGAATCTATTTGCTGCTGCATGTATTATTTTTTGGGGAGCCAAAGATAGGAGTAATTGCAATGCTGTAATTTAGTTACAGGATACACTAATGGCATAGATATTTATCCTATACAATAATGAAAGATAAGACCATACTGATAATAGGTGCAGGTATTGCCGGGCTAATGGCAGCACGTATTTTATCTGCAAAATATAAAGTAGTGATACTGGAAGCAGCAAACAGTGCAGGCGGGCGCATATACAGCAGTGCCGAAAGCAGCTTTGGCGGTATAGTAGAATACGGTCCCGAATTTATACATGGCGATGCGGAAGAAACCATGCGCCTGCTGAAAGAAGCCGGTATTGAATATAAAAGCATTCACGGTGCTATGTACCGCAAAGAAGACGGGGTACTGAAAGAAGCACGTGATATGGTGGAACATTGGGACACACTAATGCGCAAAATGGCCACAGTGAAAGACGAGACAACCTTGGCAGATTTCCTGCGGGAGCATTTTCCGGGTGAGCCATACCGTGAACTGCGCGCACAGGCAGAAAGATATGCAGCAGGGTTTGATCTTGCAGATGTGCAGCAGGTAACCGTAAAAAGCCTCTACGATGAATGGGCTAATGAAGATGAACGGCAATACCGTATACCTGCAGGCTATGGCAGTCTGGTAAGCTTTATGGTAAACGAATGCAGGAAGAACGGGTGCGATATACACATGGATACTAAAGCAAAGGAAGTGCTTTGGCAACAGGACGAAGTACAGGTAATCTGTGACAATGGTAAAACCTATTCCGGCAACAAGCTTATCGTCACTGCATCGCTGGGCGTTATGCAGGCAGCAGCTATTCATTTTACCCCCGTCCTGGAAAAACAAATGGCTGCTTTTAAAAACATTGGCTGGGGTAAGGTGATAAAAATAATGCTGGCCTTCGACACTCAATTCTGGAAAGATGATATGCTATTTGCATTCAGCAACGAAACATTCCCTACCTGGTGGGCCACCCTGCCCGAGCAGCGCCCTATGCTTACCGGCTGGTGCGGCGGCAATATGACAAAGACACTGGTATCAAAAACCGATGAAGAGATATTGGATATAGCCCTTCATTCGCTCAGCAATATATTCGACCTGCCTATAACCCAACTGAAACAAAACCTTCGCGGCAGCAAAGTAGCCAACTGGCAAAAAAATGAACGGGTGCAAGGGGGCTATAGCTATTCCATACCCGGCACTGCTCACAGCCGTATGCTGCTGAATATGCCGGTAGATGATACGATCTATTTTGCAGGAGAAGCTTTATATGATGGCGTGCATCCCGGCACGGTAGAGGCAGCTATTACCAGTGGCATGTTTACGGCTAACAAAATAATGAGTGAATAGCACGTTGTACTTTACGGAGCATTGCAACTATTTTTGCGCCAAAGCATTTCTTGATGAAGCTAAAAGCCATAGCAGCATTTATCATACTCTTCCTGCTATACCATACTGCTGAATACTGCCTGGGCCGCTACAACAATATAGCTGCATTCCTGTTGCTAATGGGTGCCTGTATAGCCGCAGCTTATTTTATAGCCCGGTGGATGGGCTTTAGCGGCAATGCAGCCTGGGGATTGCCCATTCAGAAAACAAGCATCATACTAACAGCTACTGGCCTGGCATTGGGGCTTATCATCTATATAGCAGCTTTCATAGCCCGGCTGGTATTGGGCGCAGAGGTAATTGCCAGCATACCACCTGCCAGCCATGTGTTTACCGGCAGCCTTATGTTTATACCCGGCACCATACTGCCATCGTTAGCAGAAGATATACTTACCCGCGGCTACCTGTATAAATTCCTTCATAGAAAAATGAGCGGTACGGCATTTGTACTGCTTTCGTCCATTGTATTTACAGCCAACCATATAGACCGGTACGATGCAGGTTTTACCATACTCCTGTTTTTATTCATAACCGGCATCTGCCTGGCCATACCACTTGCCATCACCGGCAACCTCTGGTATAGCTTCGGCATGCACTGGGCAGGAAATATTGTTTATCGCATCACCAGCGATGTATTACAAACTGTGCCGGGCCATAATAGCAATTATAGTATGTGGATATTGATGCTGTTTGTGAGCCTGACCGCTATTATCAATTATGCTGTTAGCAAGCTCCTAAGAAACCGGTTGCTGCAAACTACCGGCAGGCAATGATGAAAAAACAGTAAGCGCCCGTTCATAGTACTGCTGCCTGCTTTCTATCCCGTTAAGTGCGCCATTGATGCGGTAGGTAAGATATTCAAAAGGTGAATAACCGTGTGTAGCACTGCGCCATGATGCAGGCAGATCAGCATATTTTTTCAGCGCATGTTTATGCCAAAACCAGCCTGCGCTATAAGTAGCATAAGACGGCGTTTCCAGCAGTTGCGGACTTGTTTCAAAGTTTACGCCAAAATACTTCGACAGTTCACGGTAATTGGCCCGGCCGGTCACCTGTAGCAATCCCCTGCCTTTGAATTTCATACCATCGCCTTTGGTAATATTACCCAGGTCTTTACGTCCTTCATAAGTTTTGCCGGATGCTATTTCCTGTGTGCGGCGAAAGCCCATGCTTTCATGCGCCAGCTGTGCTATGAACATAGCTTTTCGATTGGGTGTATCGATATGATATTGCTGCATTACCTCGGTGAGGTATTTGATGAATACATACCCGCTCCCGGGCAGGTTGGGCACAATGGCCTTTAGTTGGTCTATAGTTATCATGGGAATATATTGAAACTGTATTTTTTCAGCAGGTAGCGGATAAGCAACATGATCAAGAGCACCAGGCAACAGCCTGTAAGTATCCACCAACCCGCTGCTATACGCGACTTGGATTTGGCAGCATCTTTTATTTGCACAGTTTTATGGATAGTTTGTGCCGATCGTTCTGTATGCTGTTCTGTTACTGTTAACTGCTTCTTTATTTTCAGGCGTATGGCCTTGGGTTTCGCAGTAGTCTTAATAGAAAGCTTATGTTTTTGCTTATCTATATAAGCATTTATAGAAAGGCGCTCACTTTCTAATGACTGCATACTATCAGCATCTATATCAAATGAACCTTCCAGTGTGGCAGTATCGCTATACACTATGGTATCCGCTTGTTCAGATCGGGCAGTGATAATCGTATATTGTTTATGAGAAGTGCCGGTGCTATCTGTATTAACAGTTTCCTTGTGCTGTGTTTTCTTTACCGTGCTACAGGCATTCATGCCGATGAGTATAGCAAGCATACAAAATACTATCATCGTATAAGTGATGCAATTCTTCATTGAATTATGGATTTATCGATTTATGAAATGCTTACTGCCTGCCGGTACGATCGATGTATTTGCTGGCACCGCCCATCAGCTTAACCAATACCGATTGTGCGAAATAGCCAAGGGTAAGGAAGCCGAAGCCCAGGTATTTGGCAATAGACTCGAGTTGCGCCATTTCGTGTTGCAGGAAAAATGCTCCGACAACAACAATGATGAGCGAAATAAGAATAGTGAATTTTTCCAGCGCTATATATTGCGCGAAGTTTACCTTGCCTTTTGCCTTCCGGTTGATGGTATCGAGCTTGACAAGATTGTGCAGCAGCACGCCTGCAAGGCCCAGCAGACAAAGGATGATAGGGGTATAGTTCATATTGTCAGGGTTTAGGGTGTTTACGTTTTTTATAATTATGCCAGCGTTCGCCGATACCCATACAGTGGTAAGTAATGGCCAATACCAGCATGGCTATGGTAAGCACATCCGTAATAGTGCTGGCGCTGATCGTTGATAAGATCTTTAGAATAATAGAAGCAAGTACGAACAAAATGCTCTTGCCGCCATCGTGATGGGTATCCTGCATATTAGTATGTTTTATCAGTTTATTTTAATGCCAAGTGTATTGGCCCATGCCTGTACATCAGTAGTAAGGTTACTCACGTCAGTAGCTGTAAGACCGCTGCCCCATGTAGCTATGGAACAGGTACGGTTAGAACTGCCATACGGCGAGCCGGAAGCATTCATGCAACCCAGGTATAAGTCGGCATTTACTTTGTTAGTACTATTGCTACCCGTTTGTGTGCCCTGCGATACATTGTTTCGATATACTACCTGGCTGGTAGTAGATGTGCGGGTGAGTACAAAATATCCATCCCGGCAGATGGTGAGAATGTATTGTAAAAGCCACTGTTAACTTCAAAGTATCCGGCCGCACTTGCACCATCATATATACTCAGTATAAATGCCGTAGTGCCGTTATCAGCTCCCATATCAAATGATGGTCCGCCCGGTGCGGTGGCTGTTTGCGAGTAATAACTGCAATGCGCATCATTGGCAGTAAAATCTGTACTGCCGTTCAGGTGTGTATTGGCATAACCATTACTGCCCCACGCTATACCCATGCTGCCATGTGTTATGCTGCCTGTATTGGTGAATGTAAGGCGATAAGCAGCATCGAGATCCCGTGGGTCTTTCAGGTTGTATTTATTCTTAGCCGCATCCTGGTTAACGAATAGATAGATGGCTTTCATCTTAGTCCAAAGGCTATGCGCCTTCAAGTCAACCACTAATTGATTGGTTGCGGATCTAACAGTACTGTTTGTAATACCTGCTGCTGTAAAATAAGCCTGTGCATCGGCATCGTAAGCACCGGGGGCAACATACAATACGCCAGATACTGTGGGCAATGGTTGTGCTTTACACACCATTGCCATTAAAAGAAATAATAGGGTGAATAGCTGTTTCATTATTGCATGTCTCCTTGTGTACGATAGGTATTAGTGGTTCCGGTTGGCAGTATAACGAAAGAAGCGTATTGCCCGGCTGTTTTGGTAAAAGACTGCCGGTTTTGTATAGTGGTACCCGATGCCGACAAAGTCACCTGTCCGCTGCCCGCCTGCATGATAGTGCAGCCGAAGGTTGTGCCGAGGCCGGATGGCAGCGTGCAGGCCACCGCACTATTGGAAGTAAATTCAACTACCTTTCCATTATCACTTGCCTGCAACGTATAAGAAGTACCCGACTGGGTATTAACGCTAATACCCTGCGCAGGACCGGTTGCACCTGTAGTACCTGTAGCGCCCTGTGCACCAGCAGGAGTGAGCTCTTCTACAAAGAAATAATAGGCAGACGTGCTGCAGGCTGCACCACTCATCTGTCCGTAGAACCGGTAAGTTTGTGTAGCTGTTGTCCCAGGCGCATCAATTACGCTAAGTGTAGCACCAAACGGGTTGGCTGCCACGTTGGCCGATGTTGCCTGTATATCTTTTCCTACCTGCGTAGCTGTGGCTGTAGCATTCTTTATCCTGAAAGCACCTGTACGCACGGTAGTGCCTGCATCCTTGGTCATGCTCACATACGCAGTTATTTTTATTTTAGCAGAGCTGCTGCTGGGTGTTATTGCTATATCACCACCTATCTGGGTTTCTGTAGTCGCTACATTCACCGCATTGCCCGAAGTGTTAGATGTGTTTGCAGCCCCCATAGAAATGAAAAATGGTAAAGCTGACGTACCATTAGATATCAATACCTGCCCGGCAATACCCATTGGTACAGACTGGTATGCGGCAGTAGCAGAGGTGCCGCCAGCCAGGAGAGCATATGCGGTAGCAGAGGTATTACCGGTACCACCGTTGGCAACAGGCAAGGTACCGGTTACATTTGTTGTAAGATCTACACCACCAGATTTAATGCTTACCGCACCTGAAGACACTGTAAAATTCGAACTACTGAAAGAAGCGGCCCCTTTTTGAGAGGTACCCGCATCTTGTATGCCTATATTTACCGGGACACTGCCATCGTAGACGGTACCTGTTAACGGCGCAGATATGGTAAGTGCTGCTCCACCTCCACCGCCCGTATATTGCGGGATATTCAATACCCCGGTGGTGGTGTTATAAGTAGCTGCACCGCTGGTACCGGCAGTTGTTAATGAAACGGCACTTCTTGCGCGGGTATTTGTGTAATACAGGTTACTGCCTTCATCTATATTATTAGTAGTTAGTGTATTTAATATACTATCTGTTTGTGCTTTGCTGAAATATGTGCTTGCTAACGGAGCAATTTTTTTTATTGTATCTCTGTATATACCCCCGGTTATCACTAATAAGCTATCGGTAGTGCGACCGGTAGGCACTGTTCTTAATTCAGTAACACCTTTACTAACTATTCCATACCTCCTAACATATAGCGAATAATTATTGCTATCTACATCATTAGCGGCAACCGCGCCAATGAATGTTGTTGTAGCGGTACTGTTAGCACCGAAAAATGCCCCTGCTGTACCATGAGCAAGATGCCAACCTATATTGCTTAAGCTGCCGCGGCTACGTATATAATTACCATTCGGATAGTAAAATGTCCATGCTGGTCCTTCGGAAACTAATTGCTTTTGGTATATGATTGATGTATCCCAATATATTGCAGAATTATTACTCACCAAAGCTATATTCCCATACAATGACAGTCTGGCAGCAGCCCAAGGCATGCCGCCTAAACCAATACTCCCTTTATTAATTTTCACAGCGGTATCAATCGAACCTGTGGCGCTATCCACGGTCAGCATAGAAATATAACCACCATTTATCCCGCTTTTGCCTATATCAATTTGCGCATCCTTCTGCAATAGGCCATTCGCGTTATGCTGGTATCCTGCAATAGACATTGATACAGAATTACCGGATGTCTTCAGATTGGTGTTTAATCCGGATATAGTTCCTCCGGAAGAACTATATAACCATGCATTTCTTAATCTCGCCGTATCATACTGTCTTACAAAATATCCTGCTAAAGCAGAAGTGTCCACTCTAATAGTATCACCGTCTATTTTGATAAAATAACCCGGATAATAGCTTGCGCCGCCACCAGGAACAGATCCTGCACGTATAATATCCGTACGAACAGCAATCATATTGCCCGTACTATCCGTACACAAGACGAGGGTGTCACCTATTGGTGCTTTGTATTTCTTAAATCTTACAGAACTGTCAAAATCGGTCCTGCCGGCTTTTAAAATGTTAATACCTGCAGGGTTTGTATTGCCTAAAATTGTGGTGCTCTGTGCGTAAGATGCTATATTCAGAGCGAGGAAAATAAGGGTGAATAGGTGTTTCATAATTATTATCGGTAAAAAACGGCTACCTTATCCCCAACTGCCCATTGGGTTCCATCGGTTAAAGAAATGGTAGTGGTTTGGTTATCAGAATTGTCTGCTTGTAAAATATCCTGGAGGCTGGAAGCTTTTTGATGTACTACCATAAACACTACAGGTCCACCAAATAGTCTTGCATCTGTAATACTATTGCCTGCAGCCTGTTCGGCAGGATTTTGTGCATCCGGACTACTTACTATATTGTATATATAAGGCCTGTTGATAGCTATACTTACAATCATATCCAGCCAGTTCTTCTGCGTATAGGTCAGGTATATCCCAGCCTCTTCGCCGGATGCGATCAGCCCGGCGGTTATAAAGCTCCATTCGGGGTTTATTAGTTGTTCACAATTGCTCATTATAATTGTTTTTATTAGTCTTTCGTTACGGTCCACCCACCAGGGTTTATCGTCAGCATACTATAAGATGCACGTGGCAGTGTAGGAGGTGCGGCCGGGCTTTGTCCTTCAATCTTAAACCTGTATGGTGGTACGGCCCCCATTATAAAGCCAATGTATGCACCGCTTGCAAACTCATCCATAACAGCATTAACGCCCGTCGTACTAATATGATTATTCCTGAAATCGAGCAGTTTTAAATTAGCCCATTTAGGCGCTGTACCATATGTAAAAAGCGATCCTGTAAACGGATGTACCACATTACAGTTTTCAACTACCAGCTGTTTCAAACTTGCCCACGTATTTTGCAGGAATGACAGGTCAAATGAGCTGTCCAGGTTGGCGTATGTAAGAGAAAACACTTGCAGGCTTGCAGGCGCCAGGCCTGTAATATTAGTAACCATCCGCGTAGACGGTACTACTTGTTGTTGTTGTATGGTTATTTGTGTTGTACCACTTGCCCAGCCATCATGAAATACCCTTATGTTGTAATCTCCGGGCACTGCATATATATGTTGCGGGCTAAATGCCCCTACCGGAGGCATATAATAGTTCAAGCCTGCACCATCTCCCCAGTCTATTCCCATATAACCTCCCTTCGTGGTAAAAAAGAAAGGAACATTTGCAGACGGGGTGGTAATATTAATATGCATCAATCCACTCATTACTTTATCCAAACCGGCAAAAAAGTTTTCGGCATCACCGTTCTCATAGTATAGCTGGTCTCCTTCATAGCCAAAGGTGCCGGATAATCCATAGCCAGAAGCTTCTATAGTCAACTGATTGGCAAAAGCCTCCGCATCTGCCAGGTCCTCCAGTACAACATTTTCTCGCAGGATGATCAGCTGGCCGATAAAATTATTCAGCTGTGGCCTGTGGTAAAATTTAGGTAATCCATATCCGGCCCATTCAAAATAGGTACGCTTACTAACGGTAGCCTGTGCATGCGTATTCCTGCCGCTTCGCAACTGGACGGTCAACCCTTTTAAAGGATGTCGTTCAAGCCTTTGCACTTCCCATTTCGCGCCATCATCCCTACTGAAAACTTTCCCGTCTATCATCAGCGAGTCACAGCTGAATATATGATTCAGCTTCTTCAGCAAAAAATCGGGGGCATTAATAGCTGTGAATTTATAAGTGTCATACGGGTGACTGGAAAGCTGGGTAAACACTTCAGTTTGAGAAGTATAACCCGTTATCGTTGCACCCGGTTCATAACTGTGTATATCCCCTTCTACACGTATAGAGAACCGCGGGCGCAGCTGTTCGAAATTTGTATCCAGGTCATTAATGCTATTATGGTATTGCAGTAAGACAGTACCCAAATGTGCTACTTTCAAATCTATCCACTCACTATAATGTTCCATCTGTACACCATCGTCAAACATAGTACGCAACATAAGCCGGTAATGCCCTTGCCGGTCATCCACTGTTGTAAAGTAGGACGCCGGTTGAAAATTGTACTGGAAGATAGTAGCATTTATATCCGTACCATCAGGTAAGGTGTAAGAAGAAAGATTATACACCTCTGTTGCTTCAATATAACCGACTACTTCATCTACTATATTATTATTGCAATCTAACAAGTAGAGATTTGGCGAATCCGGCATTATCAGGGGATCGGTGTATGGCCCGGCCAGCACCTGTAAGGAAATAAGATCATTAAACCGCACCTTATGTACGTAAGGCTTTCCGTCTTCATAATCTTTTATTGTCTTGCTGTAGTTCCAACCCTCATCAAAGTACCGGGTATTATATTGTGCCGGGTGCACTTTGGTAGCTTCTGCAAACTGAATAGGGTTGAGACAGGAGAATGATACTACTCCTGCCACGATAAAAAATTGGGTTTATAGGTGCTGTACCCGCATTTGGGCGCTGACACAGCATAACAATGAATACTTTAAATGGTCATCTAATAAAATACTATTGCAATAGAAGTTTGCATTTTTAGAAAGGTTTAGTAGTTTACTTTCATAGACCAGAAACATGAAAGACATCTTCATAATAATATTGCCGCTACTGCTACTATTAGCTGCATGTAACAACAATGATAAGAAAGCAGCAGCAACCATCCGCGAATATCTGAGACTGCATAGCGATAATTACAATAGTTATGAGCCCGTTAGTTTTGGCAAATTGGACACGAGTTTTCAGTACTATATCGGAACAGCGGCCCAGCTGCAGCTTAGCGCCCTGACAGACTCCTTTGATAAAGAATCTGAAAAATATGCCTTGCTATTAAAGTCAGATAGTATCCCCATCCAGGAAAAAAGACAGGCGTATCAGAAACTTCAGGTTGTGCAAGACACTATATTCGCTTTAGTAGACTCCTCCATGCGGGCCGAAAAGAATTTTAAACCATTTATGAGAGGATACTACCTGGAACATACATATCGCATTAAAAACAAAACCGGCACTACTAAACTTAAGGATGAAATATTCGTTTTAAACAAGACACTTGATTCCGTGATCGTTGTAAGAGAACCTGCCATGCAACAGCTTCTTAAAGAGAAGAAGACACTGTAAGCTGTTTTTTATATACCGTTAATCAGCTATGGTTTACACAACAAAGTTAGTGATTCCCTTCTTTTCAACAAAAAATAATTGCTGAAAATAAAATAAATTGTTGTCATAATTTGAAACAAATTGTATGTAGTCAATTATCAGCTACACTCTGTTTGCTTCAGTAAATTTCTTTTGTAATTTACCGTCAAATCTTAGCATTCATGAAAAAAATCACCGCATTGGTACTACCCCTATTCATCCTCTTCTCCTGCCAAAGCAGAAAAGAAAAAGCATATCACACCATAGATGCATATATGGCACTGCACCAGGAAGATTTTAGAGGCTATACATACGCAAAAAAAGGCGATATAGATAGCAACTTCCTAAACTTTGACGAGAGTGCGCTATATAAAGAACTAAAGCAAAAACAGGACTCCGCTCAAAAAGAAACAGAGCGATTAAGGACAATGCTGGAAAAACTAACGTTTAATGACCCGTTATATATAGACCATTTCAAAAACTTTACGGATGCCACGCAATATTTTAGTGATCTTGGAGACTCAATAATAAAGCTATCGAAAACATATAAGCCTCAGTTTTGTGGGTACGTTGTAACCAGCACATTTAACACACCAGGCAAAACGAACTTGAAACTTGTAGCATTTGAACTGAATACCAGTCTCGATAGCGTACTTCGTGTAAGAACTTTTGACCAAAAGATTAACCATACCAGAACGGCAAATAAAGAACTAAAAAAAATGGTTGAGGACTATATGAGCTCGCATAAAGAAATATTTGAAGGCTATGTAATTAAAGAGCTAAGCGCCCCTGACAGCAATTTCGCAGACTATGTATTTACCGCCGACCATGACAGGCTGATGCAGATACACGATTCAGCATCAAAAGAAATGAACAAATATGAAGGCAAGGAAAATTTTGAAGCTTTTGAAAAGTTAGCCAACTTCACTTCTGCTATTTTTGACACACTTACCGCACACGAGAAAAAATATGTTCCGGAATTTATCGGCTTTAAGACGGTAGCGACATTAACAGCGCCTGGTCATGAAAAAGTTGTGACATTCGATTTGAACGCTGCAAATGATAAAATAACCAAGGCAAATGTTATATTCGAAAAATAAAATATAGCCTGCACTATACTTTTATAAACCGTGTTACATCTGTATCGGGTGCTAAAAGCAGTTTAAAGGTAAAGGTATTTTTTACTGCCGATTTCATGCCTACGTCCCACACAAACCCGCTAAATACATAATCATTATACTTGGCTTTTATAACCCCGTATGGCTTATTATTCATCAACTCCACAAAGTTATCGGGCGGTACTGCTGTAAACTGTACAATTTCGGGCAAAAATATCCTGGCACCATTAGAAAACTGTGAGCCATAGTCTATATAATTCCTTTCAGCTATGACATATCCGGCAGAAGAGGTACTGACAAGTGTGGTATCATTATTGTTAGATATAAACCTTGCAACTTGGTCGGTTTTTGTGGCCTGCAGCAATGATTTTATATACCCTGCTTTTCGCCGCATGTTCCTTGCCGGGGAAAATGGTACATTATAGGCCGTATCGGGGTAAGTAACGCCTGCATTAACTACCGGCCTGCGATCTAATAAATAAGCCCCGGTTCCAGTATCTGTTGCCTTGCTATTGATGGCTAATACAAAAATGTCGTTGTCGCTTTTTGAATCTACTGTTTTCTTGTTGGCGGTGTTGTAATATAATATTTCAGCGCCTATCATATCATGCCTATACGGCGAAACAAAGTCTAATGTACCGGGCTTGCGGGTTAATGCTGTATTGAATACGGATGTAACATTAAATTCATCCACTGCATTTACCTCTCTCAGTTCCTTTTTCTCATACCCTATATTTATTTGGCTTCCCAGCAATTCGAGATACGGATAATGCTCAAAGTCTTTTATTGCATCTCCCAAATCTATGATTGTTGTGTTCTTGTCAAAGAAATATAACAGTTCCTCTACTACTAATTTGTTATTTTCTATACCTACCCCAACCTGGTATTTGCCGCTTAAATCCTTTTTGAAATCTGATAAGGTTACCTGCATGATTGCAGGAGTATCTTCGGTATCTAATTTCCTTATAGCATCCGCGCAAGTGTATATGTTATTATACGGTGTAGTGTCCCAAAGAGTATTTGGGTTTCTTGCCGTATCATTCAGAAAACTGCTCTGGCATAGATACTTACCTTCTGTAAGCGCTTTTGTGAGTTTATTTAGCACCTGCCCTGGCCTGTATCCTCTCGTTGTGCGGGTAGCTGTACGGGCTAACGTAGTCAATGCTATTTTACCATTGCCCTCTATAGTAAAATCAATCTGGTTAGTACCCGGGCTAATAGGATCCATACCCACAGACAAAAGCATTCTGTGGTTTTGGTTCATTGTGAATGTATGGGTAAGATTTATATTTAGATTTTTACCACTTCCCGGGCTTGGAGGTGATGGGTCAACAAATAGTATAGTATTATTGAACAACGTGTAGCTTTCGTCTAAATATATGGTCAATACCATATGCAGTGCCTTAGGGCCTGAATTGCCTGAGTGACCGCTATAAAAAGTATTAATATCAATTTCTAATGTACACTCAACATCCTGGTTGGCGGTAAATAATACGTTATCGCTATTGCTTGTGCCGTAAATAGAAAGAGCATCTGCTGCCCTACCGGTTGTAAATGACCCAAGTTGGTCAAAGAAAGCTATAGGTATGATACGGTAATATGTACCGCTTATAGGGGCCGTAGGAGATGTTACAGGGCCATGCTGAAGCGTAAAGAATTTATAGGCTGTATTTAGCTTTATGCCATCCATATATACAAGTGCAGAATCCGCAAACTCTATAGGAATACTATACGGAGTATCTTCATAAGCCTTGACCAGACCTACAAGAGCATCCTCCATCAAGTTTATAGTGACAAAGTACTGATTGGCTTTATATAGAGAAAAGTCCAACTGCCCTTTATATAATAACCCGTATTGCTGAGTTGTGCTGTTCTTTTTAAATACATGCATTTCGCAATATGCCTGTATGCCGTATTTAGCATATAGCTGTCTTAATATCTCCGCGCCGGTCAGATGAAACTTATGTGTTAGCTCAGATTGTGCTCGTATCACGCCCAGGTAGTTTGCATTGCGCTGCCATTTTATCTGTTCATCATCCCAGGTCGAAGGGTCTTCAATATACCTGGGCGTAGCGTCAGCCTGCACATCCTTGTTTATGTCCAGGTAAAAATATTTACCGTCTTTATCGGTAAGAGCAAATAATAGTGCCGGCTTCATTTAGTGATTGGAATTATGTAAATATTCAACAGTTATATTACCATTCTTTATGGTCTTCATCATCTCGCCATAGCGCACATGATAATGCACTTCCTGCTTGTCTTTTATCGTTTGCACTACTTTATCTAATCCTTGAGACAGCACTGCCATATTCATACCCATAAGGTTGCCGGCCAGTTGCTGTGTCATAGCACTACTTCCTGCAGCGGCTACCATATCGCTAAGGGGTATTACCTGGGCATGCGGCGCCAGGTCGGGTACCAGCGTGTCTTTGTTTATCCAGTAGGGGCGCCTGCCGGGTTCTATCACCAGTTCACTTTCACCGCCTTCACCTATACGGGCAGGGCCACCGGGGTGGTCTGCTGTACCTTCGGCATATTCCGGTATGGGCGATGCAATTACCGCAGCCAGTTCTGCTGCACCTACAGCTGCAGCAGCTATCGCTTTTATTTCACCGTAGATAGGAATGCTAAGACTACTCAATACCGCTTCTGCTGTTTTTGCTATGATGCTTACAATAGAAATGCCTTTTTCCAAACGTGCAGCTCTTTGCCTCAGGCGTGCCTTCTCCGCTTCTTTGGTCTTTCTCAGTGCCTCGGCTTCCACAAGGGCTTTCTTCTTGTTCTTCTCATCCTCCGATAGCATCGCATCCTCTATAGCTGCCAGTTCTGCATCTTTCCGTTCTTGTATCCTTTCTATCTCATCATCTATGCCTTGTATCCTCCGCTCTCCAAGGTTTTTGATCACTTCTCCCAGTTCCCTGAACAAGTCGATGGCAATGTGTATAGATTCAAACTTGCGCTTTAGCTCTTTTACATGGTCCTCCCAGGTTTCACTGTTGGTTTTTGCTGCATCTTTATTTGCCGCTACAAATGCGTTCAGGTTATTAAGTTTGAATTTTGCAGCTTCATTGTCCGACTTCACAATGTCCTTTTCCGATTCGTCGGCATATTCGCTGATGGCCGCGGCTGTCTTCCGCGAAAGCTCATCTATATTCGCATAGTGCTGTTTCTTATACCGCTCGTTCTCTGCTATTGCCAGCTTCTCCCGTTCGTTCTTGTCCTGTATACCGGCAATGTCGGCCATGTTGGCTGTATGCTTGTCTTCATTATCCTTATCGGCCTGCGCCTTTTCCATTTCTGCCAATGCTATCAAACCATTATGATACTGCCAGCGTGCGGCCATACGCTCATCCAGCGATGCCTGCTCATTATCCATTATAGCCTTCTGGTTTTTCATATCTGTCTCCAGCTCGGTCTTTGCCAATGCATCGTTCTCCTTCTTTAGCTCATCATTCAATTGTTTTATCTCTGAAAGCTGGTCTTTCTTTGGTGTTGCTTGCGCAGGAGCTGTAGTGTTTATAGTTACAGTATTGGCTGGGGCAGATTTTAAAGGTGCGGGTGTATTGCTCATCTGGGCCGCAGCCGCATTAGCCGCCTTCTGTGCCACAATAACTCCGGCCTGCAGCGGCTGCAATTCATCCTTAAGACGGTTTAGCATTTTCTCAGCAGCATCATACCGCTTCTGTGCTATATTACGCGCTTCATCATTACTTGTTTTGTTCAATTCATACAATTGACGCTTCAGCCCTCTTACTACTTTTACCTGCTCATCTATCTGCTGCTGTTTTTCCTCCACGTTTTTTGTAAACATGGTAAAACCTTTTTCTGCTATATCTTTTACGGCGGCAGCTTTGTTCACCCGGTTTATGCGTTCTACAGCATCTGCCAGTTTCCCGGTCAGAATCGCTTCGTCCGAAAGATCATCCAGCAGCCCCGGGTATTTATTTCTCAATTCATCTATATGCCGCAACCTTACCGACATTGGCAGATTAACATTTTTAATCAGGCCGGCCGTTGTTTTCAATTCAATTTCCGAACGGGCAAAGTCTTCGCGCGCTGCCTCACCTGCCTGTTTCAAGCTTTCTGCAAACTCCTCGTTAGCCTTTTTGGCTTTCTTCGCTTCCTCCGTATTCCCCGTAAAGAAATCTACTATCTCATCACTGTAATTGGCAAGCAAGCTAACGCCTACCACCAATGCCGTTTGCCAGCTAAAAATACCGGCAGCCATTTGTTTCCATACCGGTATGCCTCTCTTGCCCGATGCTGCCAGGGCTTCATTCATCTCTTTGGCCTTTACCATCTGCTCTATAAGGCCGGGTATCTTTCCTGCTATAGCCTTAAAGAAATTACTGATACCACCCGACAATGACGGTAACTCTCCGGCAATATCGCGCACCGACTGTTTCAGGTCTTTAAATCCTTCAGCGGCAACACGCGCCTGTGCATTGGCCGTGCCCTGCGCCTGCGCGCGCAATCGCGATGCTGCAGCCAGTTGTTTTTCGGCAACAGCAGCTTTTAATGCTGCCTGCTCATAACTGCTAAGACCTGAACGCAAACCGCTGAGCAGGGACTGCGCATTGCCCGCTATCTTATTAAATTCTGCAAAGCTCTTATTGCTTTTCAGCTTGCTGTACATATCAGCTATCTTGCTGTTGGTATCTACAACTATGTCGGCCAGTTCTTTGGCACTTTTCTTAGCGAGGTCCAGCTCTTTAAGCCCGTCCTCGCCTATAAGGCTTATATAATCTTCTGCCATTTATTTAGCGGGTTTTGCAGGTTTTTGTTTGCGCAGTTTATCCAGGTAGGTGGCGTATTTGCCGATGGTGATGATCGCCTTATCCAGCGGGAAGTGCAGTTGCAGGCCACGCTCTATCTCTACCAGGATATCGTCAAAATACCCGGTATTTATACGGCTGCTTTTTTTGCTTTCTATATAGCTGTTTATCTCTTCGCTGTTCTCTTCTATTCGCTGCTCATCGCGGGCCAGGCTGCCGCTTACACGGTGCAGATCACGGATGTAACTTTGCGGGTCGTTGTAGTCAAAACGGTATTTATCGCCTTCATTATAGCCATAGGCTTTCAGCGCATCTATATACACCTGCTCGTAGCGGTGCGAGAGATAATGTACCAGCAGCTGCACATGTTCTATCTTCAGCATCAATACGGTATTGAGGCTCCGCAGGCGCATCATTTCTTTAAAACTGTCGTCGCCGGTAAGGTCGCAGTATTCGGCCTGTATATCAGCCCATGCCATCTGCAATGCTTCCTGTGTTGGGTTTGTGCCCGGCAATGCCAGTGCTTCCAGTCTGTTTTCTATATACGCCTGCTCAAAGCGCTCCAGTGTCAGCTCGCGGCACGAGTAGGTTGTCGATGATGGTTTCGCCGGCAAAGGGTGCTGCGCCTCTTGTACGGAAGCGGTAGGCACCGCCGGTCTTAACGATGACCATTTCAGTTTCGTGGTGATGTTGCGCCCAAATAATTGCATGTTGTACTACTGCGGCCATCAGGCCTTGTTCATTTACATTGTAGATATTTCCTTCGTGGCAGGTGCGGCAGGCCATAGGTTGTTTTAATTGCGCAGGAGCGCATTCAGCATTTTGCGCAATGCGGGGAATAAGGCTTTGCGCCTGAAGACTTGCTTTGTATCTGCCTGCAATTGCAATGCTGCTATCCCTTGTGCTTTCAGTACCGCAGGAAAATAAGGCACTGTGCTCACTATCTCGTAGCCATTGCCTTTGTCCTGCACCTGCATGTTTTTATACAGGCGTCCGCTCAGGTACAGGTCGGGTACGCCCATACCGGGCTTCGGGTTCATGCCATGCTTCATAGCCGCATACTTCTTGTCTTTATACGGCTTCAGTTTATGCCCCTGTGCATCTTCACCTGTGGTACGCAATTGCTGCTGCAATGCATCCAGCAATGCCTGCGGTTGTGCATCTACATACTGCGCTGCTGCAGCTACAGGGTCAAAGTTTTGAAGGTGTTCAAATAATTGCTTCGGGGACATTTGTTTTCAGGCGTTAATATTCTCAGCCGTCATTTCGAACGAGCGGAACATAGTGGAGCGATGTGAGAAATCTCCTGGGAAGTGAGCAGAAGACCATGAGCATTGAATAAGCCATGAACTGCATTAACATTCTTAGGGAGATCATTACGTCGCAAGCATACCCAGACTGGTTTAAGTCTCTGACTTAAATCCACAATAGAAAGCAGGTCTCTGACCGGGATGGATTGATCTATAGCCGAACTATTAGCCACGGTGCGTTATTTCCGGTCACAGACCTGCATTTCATTCCTATGGCAGGGGAAAAAACAGAAGGGGAACTAATCCCCTTCTTCTGTTGTGGTGCTTGGGTTTACAGGGGCGGTATCTATCTTCTTAAACACTGGTTTCAGTCCTGCGGCTTCCAGGCACAGGGTGTAGGCATACTTCAGTACTTTCTCATCGCTGCCGTACACATGCCCATACTCGGCTTTGAAGGCCGGCCACGATAGCGTAGCCACGAAGGCTGTATTCAGGCTGGTGCCGTTTACTTTGGTGTCTTTCATACTATACAGCGGTTTGAGATAAGTAGCCGGCGCTTTCATAGCCTTCCAGCGGCAGGGTCAGTGCATCGAGTGCGCTGGGTGCCACCAGGTTCACATAGAAAACACCTGCGGATGATGGATAGCCTGTAGCACTGAAGGTAACGCGATACACATACTCACCACCTACCAGCACTTTCGATACAGAGCTGACAGTAAGTGCAGCGCCTGTAGCTGTAGTGCCCTTCCATGCGCCGGTCACGGCCAGTTTATCGGCATTGCGGGTGGTAGCAAAATTGGTCTTGCCTACCATCACCTTCACATCTACCACGCGCGATGCATCTGCGGCGGTCTTCTGGCTCAGCACCAGGCTGTTCATACGCGGCAGCGCATCTACATCTATACCGGTATCCCATACCAGCATATTGCCGTTGTTAAATTGTTCGGGCTTGGAGAAAGATACCATCACGCCTATCTTCTGCGCCTCGCCGTTATAAAAGCGTACGGTATCGGCAAAGGTCTCTACATAGTTGAAGGGACGGATAAATTCTTCGCCGCTGTCGTCAATGTATTTGGTGCCCAGTATCTTGTCTTGTTCATCTACCAGGAAGAGGCCGTATTCATTTTCAGAATCGTTGTACTGCTGTACGGCTTCCAGTGCGCGCAGGTCCAGGGTGTCCATGATAAAAGTGTACTTGGGCTGGCTGGCCTTGGTGGTCTTTTCCGATCCGTTGGCCCATTGCACTTTCAGCGCATCGGTAGAGCTGTCTACCACCTCGGCTATCATCTTGGGCATGAGTGCGCCGCGGGCATTGGGGTTATCGGCCAGCAACAGGGCCTTCAGTGTAGTGGTGGGCGTGGCGCGTGCTGCGGCATCCCAGGCGGTATCCAGTGGTGCCCATATAGCCTGCTTGATGCTTTTAATGACTAAGGGGCAGCCTTCCATACCGGTGTTCTTTGCGCTCGACTGGCAAAAGGTTTCGTCTGCAAATGGCATTGTGTAAAAGGGGGTTTATTGTTTTAATGAATAAGGGTTTAATTACAATCGTCGTCTTCGGGGTGGTGCGTCAGTTCGAAATTGAAACGGAAACAATGCAGCGGGTGCATATCGCGGTACTTCATGCCGCTTTTTATACGGGTGCCATTGTATTCGCGAAATACATTGTCTATACCGGTCTCCATGTTCAGCAGCTTAAAGCCATTGCCCATTTTATGACGGATGATATTGAGCAGCGTAGTGCGCAGTTCCTCATCAGGACGGTGCGGTATATCTTCGGCACTGTATATCTTACACAGGTCGGCATGAAACACGAGGTGCACCGGTGTGACCTGTGTAGTAGCTTCTGTCTGCGAACGCTCACCTATGCCAAAGAACGACTGCAGCTTGTTGGTATCATCCAGCAGCACTTCTTTATACTCGCCTTTGGTATTGTAAGCTTCGGGTATGTAGCCATCCTGTGCCTGATTGCGGTACACACGGCCATAGCTTTCATAGTCGCCATCTTCAAAACAAAAATGGTCTTTAATGGCAGCATACAGCCTGGTCTGAAATTTTTGTATCGGCCTGTCCATTCCTTTAGGCGGTATTTTTAATAGGTTTAACAAGGTGTGGCAATGATGATGGGTGTTTTAGGATACCAGGTTTCCTGCAGGCGTTTTATCTCTGCACGTATGGCGGCTTTTATACCGGGCGTGTAGGGCGATGCATCTGCGGGCGCATCCTGGTTGAGGTCTGTATACAGCATCTGGTTATTTTCCTGCGCCATGCGCTGCGTGGCGTTGCTACGTGTGGTGTACATGGTCTGCTCTATTATGCGGCGGGCCATCATATTACCTATCAGCTCATCAAAATCGGCAGCGCGGCTGATGATGGCATTGGTATAATCGTGGTAAGTACTTATCTCTGCCGCAAGCCCGTAGTTTAGTGTAGTGCAGGCCGGTGCATTGCGGTCGAAGTCTGTTGCTGCATGATCTGCAATAGCTTCTATACCCTCTGCACCCACCAGGCCATAGCTATGCCTGCAGGCACTGCTGTACTCCAGTGCATGTACACCAGCGGGCAGGTCTTCCTGGAAATAACCGAGGTAGAAAGTGCCACCTCTTGTAGCCGTATCTGCGGCGCACAGTATCTTTTCATCCTGCGCTACAATGGTTTGCGTATTGGCAACTGTAGTCACCTGCTTGCTCCACAATGGTGCTTTCACCAGCTCGTGAAACAAATAGATATTGAACGTAGCCGCACCATCAAACAGCAGTACAAGGTTATGCAGCTGCGCGGCAAAATCGCCATCGGCTACCCGTAGGCGCAAGCCGGCAAATTTTCCTGTACCTGTATTAGGTACTAACTGTGCATGTGCATCCTTCACTACCGTCATACGCGGATGGTCTGCCACCATTGGCTTGCAAAACACGGCTGCCAGCACTTCCATACATACCGACTTATTGAGCGCGGTGAGCAAGGCATTGAATTGGACATCGGTGATCTCTTTATCGGCCTGTGTATTTTTTACTGTATCTATGGAAACAGCGGGATGATGATCCTGGAAGTACTTGCCCGACTTACAGGCCAGGTTCGCAGCATCCAGTACCGGGCTGCCTGCTGTTGCAGGTTGCCGCCATCCTTTACGCTGTGTGAGTACCGGCAGTATGCGTGCTTCGTCGAAGCCGTTGGTGAGAGACATTTCTTTTTAGGCGTTAGGGGTTAGTCGTTAGGGGTTAGGCATTAGGCGTTAGTCCGCGCTTTTTTATTTCTACTTTTTAGTTTTTGCTTTTTCACTACGGCTTGCGGTAGTATAGAGTGGTTACCGGGGCGCTTACACCTGTGCCCGACTGGTCGTAGTATACTTCTATATACTTCGCATTGATCTCGCCGGCATTGAATGACCATACAACACTTGTAGTAGCATTGGCCAGCGCGGTACTGTCTTTATAAGATATGCTCTGCCCTTCAGCAAGGTTTATCCAATTAGTACCGTTGGGCGATACACGCACATAGGTATTGCCTGCTACCGTGCCCGATACTTTGGTATAGGTGAGCTTTAGCTGCACATCATATTTTGCATTCATAATGGCGCCCATGCGTATCACATCGGCATTGGTAGCGGTATCATCGCCGGGGGTGTAGTATGGCAGCGTAAAATTTTTCCATTCGCTGCCGGCCACGGGTACGGCCCTGGTATATTGCGCCCGCGATGCCGTAACCGCAAAGCACAGAATGGTAGTAATTAATAAAAGGTGTTTCATAAATGATAAGTGGTAAGTGATAGGTTGTAAGAGTAAAGTGGAATGTGGAAAGAGATAAGTTGTAAGCTGGGAAAAAATGATTTTTAATTTTTTCTTTTTGCTTTTTCAATTACCCCACCAGTCCCACCAGGTGAATAGCGCTGTCGTTGGCGGTAGATAGTGGCGGTACACCCCAGCCTACCCACAGCGATACTTCCCATTGGTCGTTCACATCCTGCACGCCGCCGCCATTGGCGCTTTCATTGGCGCGCTCGCTGTACATCGATACATCGAATATCAATCCTGAGCCGAACGGGTCCAGCAGCGTATCGAACATGCCTACATTGCCCTGGCGGTTGAGGCCCTGCACGTTTAGCGGGTCGTTCCAGTTCAGTGCTTTAAAAGTGCCTTCGGGCATAATGAATGCAGCACCGCTGCCGTAATTGCCCGATATTACTTCTGCCGTGGCGGCAATGTTCACACCCTGCATCTGCGGGTTCAGGTTCACACTGTTGCCTGCGCCCTGCCACATGGCATGTTCCAGCACAGGGGTTAGGTTGAGGTCTGCTACCAGGTCGTAATTGCCGCGGTAGTAGCGGCCGCGCATAAAGTTCTTTGCCTGCTGCGTGAAATAGTCTTTGTCCGAAATTTCCAGCGCCGTGTTCGCATCGCTCCAGGTGCCGCCGCCTTGTGCGTTGATGCCTATAAGCTGGCAGGTATGTGCGGCCATATATGCCAGCCCTGCTGTTTCTGCGCGGTCTTTCAGGTTGTCTATAGCCTGCTCCAGCTGGTGCTGGAAAAGCTGTTCAAAACCGAACACATTGTTCTGCGCCATCTTGGCCGATGTATAGAATGTTTCGGTAAAGCAGGTGAACGAGAGGTTCATAGTGCCTGCCGCACCTTTGGTGCCGGTGTGGTTGTGTACCTTGGCGGTGGCGCTGCCCGCTGCTGTCTGTTTCAGGTATTTTACTTCTACGGTGCGCGCTTCTGCTGTCTTCAGGGTCTTCCAGTCGGGGAGTGTGTACTGGGCATTGCGGGTGCCTATGGCCAGTACCGGCCTTTCTTTCCTGCGCAGTTCCGCTTCCTGGTATTTGGATGCGAGCTTTACCTGTGCATTGGTGAGCAGGCCCGAGCTATAAGTGTCTGCCATTGTTTAAAATGAATAGGGTTGGGTGAAAAAAAAATTAGTCGTTAGGCGTTAGATATCAGGCGTTAGCCGCTAATAGTATGCCTTGTTGTTTTTGCGTGATACGCGGGAGAGAAACTTTTTTTGCGGTGATACCGCGGGCCATATTGCCTGTGAAACAGGTGTTATTGTTAGAACAAATGTACGCAGCAATTTATAAACAGAAAAATATTTTTTTGTCAGTGTTTGTAAGTAGCTATCTTTATATAGTGCGAACAATTACTATCATTTTCGGCTCATTATTTACCCTGCTGTCTATAGGCATCACCGTTATCATAGCCGGGCTGGTAGGCCTTGTAGGTGCCGGCAAAGATTTCTGGTCGGTATGGATCGTGCAGCTCGATGCTGTTTGTATACTCGTAGCCCTGGCCTGCTGGATAGTACTGGTACGTGACATCAACAAGAAGAGCAGAGAACAGAAAATTTCATAAGTAATAATCCCATCAACCCAGCCAGGGCCGTCATATCGGGCACAGCTAAATCTCCTGAAATATAGCAGTGCCTCCGTCCCGCATTTGACCACGCCCCCGCTTTTATTATCTTGCAGCCCATGAAAAAAATACTGGCCTTATTACTCTTACCTCTTTCTGTTTTTGCACGCGGTGGCTTCCTCTCACTATCTGCAGGTGCTGTCAGCACCAACGCACCTTCTGTCAACGGCATTAAAACTTCTGCCGGCAAACTCTCCCCATCATTGTGTGGTAAGCTCTCGGGTGGCTTCACACCCGGCAGCTGGGAGATAGGCATGAACCTGTTTGTTGCCAAAATGCAGCAGGGGCATGGAGCTTATGTATTTGCCGCCCCGCTGGTAGACCTCGGCTTTATCGTAAACAAAACCATATACCATGGCCTGTATGCAGGTGTGGGAGTATCGGCTGCTGTGCCGTTTTCACAGCCATCGGGCTACCACGAAAGAAAAAAAGGCGGCACGGAAATGACACTGATGGTGAACCCCGGCATTAGCGCAGGAATACAGGCGGGCTGGAATATACCGCTGGGCGATGTAGTATGTATAAACGCAGAAGCCGGCCTGCGCAGGATGTTTGCTACCATCGACGAAGCTAACTATGACTGGTTCCTGCCCGATTCACAATCCGGCGTGGTCCTCACCTACCGCTACCTGTATTACTATACCGCTGTAGGCATCAAGCTAAGGCTGGGCGGCAGGGATCATCGTTACAGGAACGATTATTATTAATAACAGCGTTACATTATTCAATCAGTGCCGGGTATGCCACCCGGCACTTTTTATTTTACAGTATTCCCAAAATATAAGCCATCCAACGCTCCCCGCTATGACTCCAATCATAAGGCTTTAAAATAAACTATTGCAACTTGTGAAACCTGTTTTCGTTAAGAACAGGAAAACAATATTTTAATCCTTTTTTTCATCTAAAAAAATTATCTTGGTACTATACACGGGATAAAACTAAAGGGGACTTCATTTGTTCACTTAATAAAAAACACATGCATATAGAGCAACGCAAATTCGCGGCCCATACCGGCTGGGATACGGTAAGAGGCAACGCGTTAAATTCCAGCGAATTATACGACCTGGTCATTGTTTTCGGCAGCCGCGACCTGCTGGCCGACCCGCATATATACCGGCAGGTACATGACCAATACCCCGGCGCCAATATCGTTATGAACTCCACATCGGGCGAGATACTCGATACCAGCGTGAGCGACGATAGCTTATCCCTTACGGCCATAAAATTCGACAAGACCACAGTAGAAACCGCTGTTATTGATATACATACGGTAAAGAACAGCTTTGAAGCAGGCTACCGCCTGGCCGGTTCCCTGGAGCACGAGGGCCTGAAGAATGTACTCGTCATATCTGACGGGCAACAGGTGAACGGCAGCGACCTGGTAATGGGCCTGCAGGAATTCCTGCCCAAAGAAACCATCATTACCGGCGGGCTGGCCGGCGACGGCTCCCGGTTTGAAAAAACACTGGTAGGGCTGAATGCGCCACCCTCTGAAGGTAAGATAGTGTTGATAGGCTTTTATGGCGATGGCCTGCAGGTAACACATGGCAGCGTAGGCGGCTGGGACCCCTTCGGCCCCGAGCGCCTCATTACAAAGTCTGAGGCCAATGTGCTGTATGAGCTCGACGGCAAGCCTGCACTGGATATATATAAGATGTACCTCGGCGATTATGCCCATGAACTGCCGGGCTCGGCACTGCTCTTCCCCCTCAGCATCCGCACTACCGATGCCGACCATATCCTGGTAAGGACCATACTGGCTGTAAATGAAGCAGATAAGAGCATGACCTTTGCCGGCAATATGCCGCAGGGTGCGTATGCCCAGCTGATGAAAGCCAATTTCGACAGATTGATAGAAGGCGCCTCTGCTGCCGCACAGCACACGGTGCCCGATGGCACCAAACCACCCGACCTGGCCATATTGATAAGCTGCGTAGGCCGCAAACTGGTGCTGGACCAGCGCATAGAAGAAGAAGTGGAGGTAATAAGGGCGCTGTATGGCGATACTACGGCCATCACCGGTTTTTATTCTTATGGCGAGATATCGCCTTCTTTCAACTTTATGAAATGTGAACTGCACAACCAAACCATGACCATAACGACCATGACAGAAGCATAGTCGGTTTTTTTAAGAGGATAAGACAGAACAGCGATGTACAATAAATTATTGCAAAGGCAGATAGATAAGTATTTAAAAGCAGCCGTAGACATACCGGCAGACCTCGAAGCATTTTTTAAAGCCGTCAGCGAATCGTACGACCACTACGAGAAAGACCGTAAAATGCTGGAGCGCTCTATAGAGCTGAGCTCGCAAGAGATGATAGAGCTGAATAAGCAACTGCGCAAAGAAGCCGAGGAGAACAGCCGCATTGTTTATGAAAAACTGAAGGAATCGCTGGTATTGCTGAATGATGAGAACGACGAGATACTGCCCGCCGATGCCGATCCGTATAAGCTATTCCATATAGCCGACCTGCTGAAAAATGAAACAGAAAGAAGAAGGCGGGCCGAGCGCGAGCAGGCCCAGCGCCAGCGCCACCTGCAGTCTTCGCAGCGCATAGCGCATGTAGGCAGCTGGGAGCTGAAATTTACCGCCGATGGCGAAGTACCGGTATATGTGTCCGACGAGACCTATAAGATATTTGGTATAGAGCGGGGAGATGAAATACTGACAAGTGAAATATTTTACCGGTCAATGCACCCCGACGACAGGGAGATGGTGGCCAATGCATTAGCAGAAGCCGTAAAAACAAAGAAACCATACACTACCCGTCACCGCGTAGTACTGCCCGATGGCACAGAAAAAATCGTGAACGAGATGGCCGAGATCGTGTACGATCCGAAAACCGGCGTACCCCTGAGGGCCATAGGCACCACGCAGGATATCACCGAGACCATAAGCACCAACCGCGAACTGCAGCAGGCCAATAACGAGATAAGAACGCTGTTTGAGAACATGCAGGAAGTGTTCTATTCGGTAGACATGCAAACCAACCAGCTGATACAGATATCGAATGCCTGCGAAGAAATATATGGCTATACACGGGAGGAGTTCTTTAATAATTCCAACCTGTGGTTCGATGTGATATTTGAAGAAGACCGGCAGATCGTTTACAATAACTACCCTGCAATGCAAGCCGGCCAACCTTTTACACAGTCTTACCGCATACACCATAAGAATGGCGGCATGCGCTGGCTGGAATCGAGGATGCGCCCTATACTGAATGAGAACGGCGAACTGGTAAGGCTCTATGGCGTAACACAGGATGTGACCCGCCGCGAGGAATATGAGCTGGCGCTTAAAACATCTAACGACGAGCTGAAGAAGACCAACCGCGAGCTGGACAAATTTGTGTACAGCGTATCGCACGACCTGCGCGCGCCGCTTTCCTCTATGCTGGGCCTGGTAGAAATATCAGAACCACTTATCGAACACCCGGTGCTGCAAAAAAATATGGCGATGGTGAAGAAAAGCATCATCAAGCTCGATGGCTTTATTCATGATATACTGGACTACTCCCGCAACTCGAGGCTGGAGGTCAATAAGCAGCAGGTCAATTTCGGCGAAACACTGGAAGACATCAGCAACAACCTGCGGTTTATGAGTGCCAACGAAAAAGTGCGCATACATACCGAAATAAAAAGCGATGTGCCCTTCTTTTCAGACAAGAACCGTATCAGCATCATCCTCAACAACCTCGTTTCCAATGCCATACGTTATCACAACCCCAATATACCCGATCCGTTCGTTAAAGTAAATATTGATGTATCAGAACAATCGGCTCAAATTGAGGTTATAGATAATGGGATAGGTATCAGCGAAGAGAATTGTGCACGGGTGTTTGAGATGTTTTACCGCGTATCGAAAAAATCAGTGGGCTCTGGCCTGGGGCTGTATATAGTGAAGGAGTCTGTAGATAAGCTGGGCGGCACAATAGCGGTTACGTCAGCACTAAATAAAGGAACAAAGTTTACAATCAGTTTACCCAATTTAAATAGTTAATACTTCGCCCTATGGAGCAGAACACAACTTGCAGGTACAAAATGGTAATGATCATTGACGACAATGAAATAGACCGCTATGTAGGAGAATCCGTTATTAAGATGCACAAGTTTGCTGAAGCTGTAGTAAATGTAGAAGCCGCAAAAGATGCACTCGACTATCTTATAGCGCACCAGGACCAGCCCGACCTGCTGCCTCAGCTCATCTTCCTCGACATCAATATGCCGGAGATGAACGGCTTTGAATTTTTGGAAGAGTACAAGCACCTGCCCGACAGCATCAAAACCAATTGCATTGTTATGATGCTCACCACATCGCTGCACGAAGAAGACAAGCAGAAAGCAGAGACCTGTGAATATGTGTACCGTTTCCTGAACAAACCCCTGAACCCCGAAAAGCTGAACAGCATGCCCATACTCCCCGGCTGCAACGAATAATACAACCAGCATGAACGCCCCGTCAAAAAAAGTTTCATTAATAGCCCTGGGTGCAACGGCCCTCGTTTGCTCCAGGGCACTGTTCTTCTTTTTCAACGACCCTGAAGGGCCGAACCTCTTAATTGTCTCAGCCCTGGCACTGGCCATCTAT
Organism: Flavipsychrobacter sp.; assembly: GCA_024508935.1. GTDB lineage: Bacteria > Bacteroidota > Bacteroidia > Chitinophagales > Chitinophagaceae > Polluticoccus. The sequence goes on from JANINW010000097.1 coordinate 66,085, forward strand.
TTTTTATCCCTGGCCGTATATGCGTTTGTCCCTGCTGGAATGAACGGATTTAAAAAACTGTCCGCAGCACTATGCGTGCAAATACTGTCTGTTGTGGTGCTTTATTTTTGTATGAGGTAAAAAAACAACTATAGCCGTCATATCGGGCACAGCGAGATACAGCCCAACCAAGGCCGTCATATCGAGCGCATGAGAGATATCTGCTGAAATATAGCGATGGAGCTATAGCGCGTTGTACCAGCGGATGCTTTTATTTATCTTAGGTCTAAACGAGACGCTAAGACCAGTGTGGGGACAGGTAAATAAAATCACTTACCCTTCATTGGGTCTGTTAGTAGATTTATGAAAATAACAGTAAAACGCACATTCGCAAAAAGAGTATATCCAAGTATAAACACAACTGCAATATTATACCATTGAATGCATGTTATGCCATCATTTACACATTTCATCAAAGGAATTATAAACGACAGAGATACACTAAGAAGGTCTAACCATAGAGCAACTTTTAAATGGCGATTTAAGGTATGGAAATAACCGCTATCCTTTACAAAGTCCATTCGTCGCGTATTAATAGTATTGATAATAGTAAGTATTGTTAATAAAAACCCTAACAGCGTAGCGCACAAAGACAGCGATATCTCAATTAGCTTTTCAATAATTTTATCTACACCGCTAACTCGATCTTGATACCTATAAAATACGTACGTCACTAATATAGCAACTGCTATAGGCCAGTACTTTTCAATTGTATGTCTCAATGTGTTTTCAATTTATAAGCTGTGGTTAACATTTTCCGATGAGGTAAATAAGTATTGGTTAAGAGTTCGTAACGTGCATCGAGCTTTTCTAAACTATTTAATCTTACCCTTGGAACCCAAATACCGTCCTTCATTCTTTGTTGTATTAAATCAATCGTATCTGTTTTGCTATCATCACCCTCCTTGCCTGATACTAAAAGTTTCTTTAGCTCCTTTTTATCCTCCGATTTTAATTTTAAGAAATCCCGTACGTATGCTTTTATGGTTCTTAATGATAAAGACGAATCCCGATTATAGCCTACTGACAAAACCATTTCCAAAATATCTGTATTGGTATCGTCTGCCGCATTCATTACCTGTTTTGCTGACACGTTCTTTCCACCAAAAATGTCACCCGACTGCAAGTTAGCGACCTTTACCTCAAATTTTGTAATGCTCGTCATGCTGTTAAGTTTGTTTATTTCTGAAGGATTTATGACTACAGCATACTCTAATCCAGGTACATTTAAATTCTTTTCAAAGAAGTTACAAAATGAACCTATACCAACACCGTTTTTTACCGATTCGATCATTACAATGCACGTCTCGGGGTCAAAAATGAAGGATGTCTCATATCCAAGTCCCTTCCCGTCTTCTATTTCTAATGGCGTACCGACTTGAGTTGCATCATCAAAAGTGAACGGTATGTCATTTTTCTGATTATGAATTAGCGTACCGTACACTAATCCATTTTTATCACTGTGCAGTTTCCCTCTTAAAAGACTCACACTACTTTCATCCTCTCTTTCAATAGATTGATATTTCGCGGGCGGCGCGTTAAATGCGTCTACAAGTTTCTTCCTCGCAGATTTTCTATTTTCTGCTAATCCATCGTTGGAGGGCTCAACTTGATAAAAACCAAGGTTGACATACTTTTCAGGTTTCATAAATATTTTGTTTAGCTCCAATAAAACTAATGACATTAATTATAATATGGTACCGTTTTTTAACGGTATTACATGGAGCTATATACTATCGCGAAACGAAATATAACATCAAACTCCCCCCCTACCCATTCAACTCAAACCCCGGGTTATCCTTTACCAATGCAGTCAGATGAGCCTGGAATTCGGCTCCCCGTGGCTGGCGGCCTTCGCGGCGCCAGGCTTCTGCTACTTCACTTTGGCGGGTGGGCAGGCCGGGGCCCAGGGTACTGTTGCTGCCGCCACGGCCATCGCGGCGGGGTGCTTCGGTGGTGAGCCAGTTCTCTGCCGCAAATACATGCTCCAGCACCTTATCTACCGGCAGGTTGTTTTGCAGCTCGTCCTTCAGCGGCTGGCCTTTGTACAGGTAAGCGCCATCTTCATCGCGCGCCAGCTTATTTTTTAGCAGCAGCAGCCGGTCTTCATCGGTCACCTGCATACTGCGCTGCGCCGGAAATTTACTGAGCCATTCTGCATCGCGGGCCACTTCTTCTTTCTCTGTTTGCAGGGCGGTGTATTTATCCTTCCATTCGCCAATGCTATCGGTAAGCTGTTTCTTTTCTGCCTCCCATTGCCTGCGTGCCTCATCCGGACCGATACCTGCTTCTGCTATTTTCTTCTCTGCATATTTTTCCAAAAACAGGTGTATATCCTTACCGGGAAAATCAAAGCCATGCTCTTCCTTCAGCTTTCCTACCATCACCTCCTGGCCGCCGCGGTAGTAGCCCGTTTTCACGCTCTCCTTGGTATTGGCAATAAGGGTATTATAGGCTTCGGTGTTGTACACTTTTATATCCCCCGGCAGGGGTATATCCAGTTCTTCTTTTGCGTTCATCCATTGGCTTACCTGGTCTTCGGGGTACTGCAATAGCTGCAGCAATGCTTCCAGCGATTCTTTCTTTATGTTCATAGGTACAGTTTATTCAGTTTCGAAATAATAAAAGCCGCTGTTCAGCCACTGGCGGTTCAGTTCATCGGCCACCCATTGCTCGGCCTGTGTTATATGCTCCGGCTCGTCGGTCAGCTTTTTGGGTATGAGGTTGCCCGCGGTATCTCTTTCCAGCTCATCGCCGTTACGTTTGGGTGTTACACGGTGTTTGGCAAAACGCTTACGCGGGATGATGGGTTGTTTCTTTTTCATTTTTTTTGTGTTATTGTGGTAATTGTATTGCATCCTGGAATTCGATTGAGCTTTATTGCGATTTCCCTGCTTATTATCTCTGCTCAACTTCTCTTACTTTTCTTTTGCGTCGCCAAAAGAAAAGTAAGAAACGATGAATAAAGAAGCCTAAGATGAAGATAGACAGTAGCCTAATAGACTTTCTGAACAACACAGCTCAGGAGATATCTCGCATGCGCTCTATATGACGATCATCGGTTGGGCAGACGACTAACGCCTAACCCCTACTTCTTCTTTTTTCAACCTCTGAATAGTATACGCTTCCAGCGAAGCGTTGAGGGCTTCTATGGTGGCGGAGATGCATTCGTCAACAAATGCGCCCGTTATCTCCAGCGATCCCAGCTCATCATAGTTCGGGTCGGAAGGGTAATGCCCCAGGTCTTTCAGCAGCACTTCGCTGCCATTGAAAAAACGGATGCGGCTTTTTACTTCGTTGTATTTAAAATGTACTTCCTGCTGTATGCCCTGCTGCGCACATACATCGAAGAAGGTATTGAGGGTGGTCTCCTTCAGCGTCTTCAGCGATGTACGTCCTATCACCCAGCGCGTGCCCGCATACTTCAGCGCACACTTCAGCACCCAGAAACTACCCAGCACACTTTTACCACCACCCGCACCGCCGCCAAATACCAGTTCGGTAGTGCTATGGTCTTCCAGCCGCGCCAGCGCTATTGTTTGTTTAGGACTGAGTTTCATTATAGTCGTTAGGGGTTAGGCATTAGGCGTTAGTCTGGGGGTAATAGTCGTTAGGGGTTTGTCGTTAGTATGGAGGTAATAGTCGTTAGGCATTAGTCGTTAGTGGCGGGCAAAGCCAAACCAGTAGTCGTCATATCGAGCACATGCGAGATATGACGACATGGGTTGAGCAATGCATTGAGCAATTGAGCCATTAAGCCATTAAGCATTACACAGCCCGTTCCTCATTCCAGGTGATCGTAACCGGCCCTACATCTTTCTTATCGGTAAACATAGCCAGGTGGCGGCCCAGCAGCTCCAGGGCTTTGGTAGCACCTGTGCTGTCAAATTTATATTCGCCGGTTTCCTTCATGCAGCGCTCCTGTGCATCCCAACGCAATACAGGTGTCGCTTCCATGCAGCGGCGGTACACCTCTACCAGGTTGTGCACTACAAAGTCCGCATCTACATGGGTGCGTTCGCTGCGCGCATCCATTAGGGTGCTCAGGTGGGCATGTACCTGCGGGTTCTTCAGCAGGTGGTTAGCCGCATTCGCTGCCGATGCTTTTGCATAGCCGGCACGTATGGCGGCCTGCGTGGCGTTGAGGTCGGCAAGGTATTCTTCGCAAAACTGCTGCTGTTTTGCCGTCAGCGGTTTTAATTTTTTTCCGGTAGGCATATTTATATAGGATTATAGTCGGGGATGACGGTGGGGTCGTACACAGCCTCGTAAGGGCCTTCGGTAATACCCTCGCCTTTGCACAGCGGGCAGGTAACATATATGCCGCTGTCTACACCGGGGTCGGTAGCTACCAGGCTTTTGTCTATAGTGCTGGGTATCTTGCCCAGGCCGGTGCATTGCGGGCAGCCATTGGGGTCGGTAAAGGTGTTGGTGATAGCTGCCTGGAAATCGCCCAGCACATTTATCTCGCCTATTATCAGCGCTTCAATGTCCGTCTTTAGCTGGTTCAGCGCAGCCACCCATGCGGTATCGCCGTCGCCGTTGTCTATAACGTCCTGTATCAGCGCGTCTGCACCGGCTATCAGCGCGGTCTTATCGGCGGTGGTACTTTTTAAAGTGTTGAAATCTGCAAGCAGCCTGCTGAGCTGCATAATGGATGCCCGGCCAAACTCCAGGCGTGGTTGTTGTAGTGGCATGATAGGGTTTTATTGATAGTGCCTGCTGCAAAGTTAGGCGTTATTTTTATTAGCAAAAAAAATCTTTTTGTTGTGGTTTTGTTGTGTTTTGTAAGGAATTGTAAGCAATGCCCAGGATGTAAACGATACGGATGGCTTTCATAGAGCATTACAAGATACTTCACTCCCCCCCAATAAAAAAGGCGCAGGCTGTTGTTTAGCCTGCGCTTGTGTTTCCGGTGGGGTTTAACAGCGATGGGATGAAAATACCGCCCCGCTGCCGTGCCCGGAATACTCAATTTTATGTAGGCAGGCCCGGGTATTGAGCCCGGCAGCCGGTATCTTACGCCTTTCTACGGCCCGCTCAGCACCGTATTATTGTCATTATCATAAATTATTTTCAGGCCGTGCCAACAGGCATTAAAAATGCATTACCCTGATAACGCCTTCTATATACATGCGCTAATAAACTATGTAAAATAGCTATCCACTTCTTTTAAACATTCGGTGGCCTGCCATTGTATTTTAGTTGTAGTAACAGGTATTATGCCTTTACTTTACAGATATTGATGAGCGTGCTTAACCGATAAATTCATGAGTCAAACAAACAACGAAAAGGACATTCTGCTGGCCGAGGATGATAATGATGATGTAGTGCTTTTTGAAATGGCCATGAAAAAACTGCAGATACCTTACCAGCTGCGCGTGGCCGCCAATGGCGACCTGCTGTTTGTACTGCTGAAGGAGCGTATGCCGCACCTGCTGTTCCTGGACATACATATGCCCTGTAAAGACGGCGTAGCCTGCATACAGGAGCTGCGCCAAAACCGGGCATACGACGGGCTGCCGGTAGTGATGTACACCTCCAGCAACGCGAAGAAGCATATAGAAGAAAGCTTTCGCGGTGGCGCCAATATGTACCTGGCCAAAACAAATACATTTGGCGAGCTCACTGATAAACTGAAAAAAGTATTTGCGGTAGACTGGGCCAATTATATGCATTACCCGCCCGCCGGCGAGTTTGTCATCAACTAAAGCAGGCTTACTTTGCCTGTGCTAAAAATAGCGTGCGTGCGCCGCCTGTTTTCAGGCAACTCTATCTGCACCTTGCCTTCAGCCTGCAGTTCTTCCAGTATGGCCTTTATGGCATCTATCTCCGTATTCAGGGCCATGGCCAGGCTGTCTATACCTATATGTTTTCGGCGGGTATAACTAAGGCGGTACATCTCCCTTAGTTTTTCTAAAACTAATGCTGTTGTTATTTTCATGGTACGGCGTTTAAATTGTTATGCGTTCTGTGAGGGCGCAGGTGTGGGTGTGGGCGCTGATGAAGAGGAAGATGCAGGTAATTCGGGCAGGTATGCGCCTATACGCTCTGCCAGCTCTGCGGGAACACCGCCGGCCTTCCAGGTACCGTTTTGCAGGTACAGCACGGTAGCCGTGCCATCTACTACAATATTGTAATAAGCTTCGTCATTGTTGCGTGTATATACTATTACGTCGTAGCGCGTTGCGTATAGTGTTATTACGCCTGAAAATAAAACCATGATCTCTCTCCTTTTTGAATTAAAAAAAACGGTATTTAAGATCGTGAGCAGGATGCTAAATCTCTGGCCGGGTGACGTAGTGCTGACCTAAATTAAATATCGGTAAATAATGAACTTCGATAGGCTTATGAAGGTACACCCTTACAATGTGATTGCCAAGAATAATACTGCGGGCAGTAATAATACAACAACAATTTAACACCGGAATAATGTAATGTTAATTTATAGAATTTATCTATAATCATGCTATCGCGCTCATATTCAGCCTATAGTATGGCATACCGCAATAAAACATACACGGCCATGCAATACTCCAACTTTTCTAAAAAAATATTTCAAAGACAGGAAAATATCAGGCATTGACAGCAGCGGCCTGTAATGCAGGCAGGTAACCGCCTATACGGTTGGCCAGCTCATTCGTAATGCCTTCTGCCTTCCAGCCGTCATTAAAATACAGCTGCGTGCTTAGGTCATTCACCGTTATGTTGTAGAAGGGGGCATTGTTGCTGTTGGTGTACACCACCACATTGTAGCGTATGAAGTATAACGTGATAACGCCGGAAAAAAGTACCATGATACCTTGTTTTAAAAAATGAATAAAGGTCGGTATCTAAGATCGTAGCATTGGTACAACTATATCGCTTGCCGGGAGACGTAGCGCTAACCCAAATTAAATATCGAATTGTAAAAGAACACCTGACAAGGTACACGAAGGTATGGTTTATAAACGCGGCATTCAAATATATCTGTAAAATCAGGGTTTATCACGCTGCGCATTAAGATGGCATTAAATGCTGCGGCAGAAAGAATCAGCACATTCCCGGTTTTATATATACGCACAAGCGGCGCGCCCATACGGGTGCGCCGCTTTGTGTAAGTATACGCTTTGTGGGAAAGCGTAAACCCTAAACCTATATTACTTCTTCATTACTCTTCTTCACGTCTTTTGTATTGCGTATAAGGCCAATGCCGGCAAAGAAAAACACCGCACCCAGTATACCGTATACAATAATGGCACGTATACCTGCATTGTTGTTGCCGCCGTTCACAAAATTCATGGCTGCCATTATCATGCCCCCAATACCCAGCAGGGTGAGAATGATGCCGAAGATGCGCTTTTCCATATCAGGCTGTTTTTGTTGACAACTGTATGCCCTAAAAGAACGTGCCATGGGCAATAGGACGATGCGACAATGCGGCATCCACCTACGCCCCCTTCCAAGGGGGAAATGGATGTCTTCGCTTCGCTCAGAAAAAGCGCCCTTCCTCTTCCCCGTCATTGCGAGGAGGCACGACGAAGCAATCTCGCGTAACGCTGTTTGTCTTCATACGTTGCTCTCATTCCGCGAGACTGCTTCGTACCTCGCAGTGACGGGTTTTGCAAGTAAAGGCGGACAGCGCCCCATTAAGCCATTCAGCCATTGAGCAATTTTTGCTTACTTTACCGCTTCAAACCATCCCCCATTTATATGAACGTTCTGAAATACGGCTGCTGCCTGCTGGTATTGTTTTTGGCCAACGGCGCTTTTGCGGCACATACCAGCTTCACTTTTCTTAAAACCGAGATCATAATACCCGACAGCGCCGAAGCGGCTGCCGTGCTGGGTACCGACGATGGCTATGCGGCTTATTTCTCCACCTTCGATATACAGTCTAAAACAAATGATAAGGCCAACACGGTACGCTCGCTGTACTACCAGTACGCGGCCAAACAGGCACGGAGCTGGACTGCTGCCGAAGCCGGAAAACTGCAAACGGTATTTGCCGCCATTGCCGATTCGCTGAACAGCAAGGGCATCACACTGAACCTGCCTGAGAAGGTATACATCATCAAAAGCAGTTGCAGGGAAGAATATGAAGCATCGGGCTACACGCGCAGCGGCGAGATAGTGCTGAAGGGCAGCGAAGATATTTCAACGCACCTGGTATCGCACGAGCTGTTCCATGTATTCAGCCGCTACAATGTAAAGAAGCGCGATGAGCTGTATAATGTATTCTACTTTAAGCGCTGTAATGCCATAGCACTGGGCAAGGCCTTCAACAACCTCAACATCACCAACCCCGACTGCCCCGAGATAGCCCACTATATACATGTAGACAGCCTGGACGGCGCACTGGTACTGTACAGCACCAAGCCTTATGCCGGCGGCAATGTGTTCCAGGACTATATACAGGTAGGGCTGGTAGTGCTGGAAGGCGGCGATAACAATAAAACAGTGAAAATGGAAAATGGCAAACCGGTAGTGAAGGAGCTGCAAAACGTACCATCGCTCTTCAGCTACATTGGCACCAATACCAATTATGTCATTCACCCCGAAGAAATAGCCGCCGAGCATTTCTCTATGATAATGACCGGCGAGGCCCCGCGCCAGCCCGAGCTGCTGGAAAAATTCCTGTGGACGCTGAAGAACTAAGCTTACTTACTACTTAATATAAAAAAGAGCAGCATCATGAAAATGATGCTGCTTATTTTTCACACACACTGCCGGTCTGCACATATTCTTATTGCCCTGTATGCACTGTATCGGCCACCACGGTATCATTTACCGGGTTTGCATCCAGGGTATTGTTGGGATCATTTACCAGTACCGCTGTATCAGCATTGGTAGTAGTATTGGTTGTCTCGTGGCTGTCCTGGCACGATGCGAAGCCTATAGCCAGCAGCGCGCACAGGTATATTGCTTTCTTTTTCATAGCGGGAGTTGATTTTATGTTAGCGATGAATTTCGTAACCATTATTAGCGGTCCATTCTTTGGCTACATAGTCAGCATCTTCATCGTTGCGGGTATGTACGCCCAGCACTATATTGCCTTTCTTCACGCCGTCTTCATACACTTTAGCCCGCTCTTCAGGAATGCCTGCACCTACCAGCGCACCTATGATGCCGCCCGTAGCTGCACCCGCGCCTGCACCGGCCAGTCCGGCTGCCAGCGGGCCTGCTACCACCAGCCCAAGGCCAGGCAATACCAGGTTGGTACCTATAGCTGCAATAGCACCGGCTACAGCACCCAGCGTAGTACCTATGGCCGATCCTGTGCCTGCACCTTCCAGCGCTTTATTGCCCAGTTCGGTTTTCACCACTGTATCTCCAAAATGTGTATCACGTGCTTTATCAGACATGATAACATGAATATCGTTTCCTGTATAGCCACGGCTGTTGAGGGTGGTATAGGCACGCTCTGCACTGTCCCTGTCGTTGAACATTGCTGTAACCAATCTGCGATTTGAATCTTGTGACATAGTATCTCCTTTTTTTTTGGGTGGATATGATTAAATACCATGCCATGAGGGAAGTATCATTGCGCCGCACTTCTGCTAACGGGATTAATTTGTTTCTAATCAAACCCGTAATAAACAGCCCCTCATTTCGCGAGACTGCTTCGTGCCTCGCAGTGACGGAAGTTTGTGTGTCGCGATGTTGTTTCTTGCCTCATTACCCCTACACGTCATTGCGAGGAGGTACGACGAAGCAATCTCGCGTAATGCTGGTCGCTCGCGTGTTGTCTGCATTTTTTATCTTTATTTCATGTTTAAAGGAGGTGCGGTATATATTATGTCTTGTCCAGATAAAACGACATTATACATAGGCGTGACTTCCGATCTTTACAACAGGGTGCTACAACATAAAGAAAGATTCTACCCGAAAAGTTTTACGGCCCATTATAATTGCGTAATACTTGTATACTTCAAATGGTTTGAAGGTATTGAAGAAGCGATAGCTGAAGAGAAGCGGCTAAAAGGTGGCAGCCGCAAGAGCAAGATCAGTTTGATTGAGGCTTCCAATAAAGAGTGGAATGATTTATTTTCTTCTTTAGACCCATGGTAAACAGCCCCTCATTTCGCGAGACTGCTTCGTACCTCGCAGTGACGGGGGTGTGTGTCGCGATGTTGTTTCTTGCCTCATTACCCCTACACGTCATTGCGAGGAG
>JANINW010000098.1:0-4962 GCA_024508935.1 Flavipsychrobacter sp.
TTGGGGCACTACAAAGCGGGAAATCCAACATGGTTTATTCACGGATTTTTCGCATAAAACAAAACATTATGAATTACACAGAACTTCAGGTAACAACAAATTTTAGCTTTCTGCGAGGTGGCTCACATCCCGAGGAAATGGTTGAGCAGGCTTTAGAACTTGGTTACAAGACTATAGCCATTACAGATCGCAATACACTTGCAGGTGTTGTGCGAGCTTATACAGCCGCTAAAGGTAAAGACATACGTATTATTCCAGCTTGCCGCTTAGACCTGGTTGATGGCCCGAGCCTGCTTGCCTATCCAACAAACAAAGATGCTTATGCGAGGCTTTCAGCTTTGTTATCACTAGGCAATTTGCGAGCAGAAAAAGGCGACTGCATTTTATATAAAGCTGATGTATTTGAACATGCGGAAGGGATGCTATTTATTGCCATCCCGCCGGATATACTGAACATAGCCTTCAATCTTGATCCAAGCTTCAAAGGACACTTGCTTGAGTACAAGCACCATTTAGATAAAAGCTTGAACCTGGCAGCAAATCGATCTTATCAGGCTAACGATGCAAAGCGCCTATTCAGGCTTGCAGAATTAGCCGATGAATTACGCATCCCGCTTGTCGCAACAAATGATGTTCACTATCACGCTGCGGAGCGCAGGGAGCTACAAGATATCGTTACCTGCATTCGTGAAAAATGCACGATCTACAATGCTGGTTTTAAGTTGCATCAGAACGCCGAGCGTTTCCTGAAGCCTATAGAAGAAATGCACAGGTTGTTTAAAAAATACCCTGCTGCATTGGAGAGAACACAAACAATTGCCGATACTTGTCAGTTCTGTCTAAGTGAACTCAAATATGTTTATCCGGAAGAAATCACCAGTGAAGGCCGCACGCCACAGGAAGAATTAATTCACCTGGCATGGAAGGGCGCTAAAGATTTTTATGGAGAACCATTGCCGCAAAAGGTTGTGACAGCTATAGAGCATGAGTTGAAGTTTGTGGATGAAATGAATTATGCTCCTTATTTCTTAACTGTTTACGACATTGTAAAATTTGCACGGGAGCAAGGCATCTTGTGTCAGGGGCGAGGATCAGCAGCTAACTCGACAATATGTTTCGTGCTAGGCATTACTTCCGTTGACCCTACTAAGTTTGATTTGCTGTTTGAGCGCTTTATTTCTTCAGCAAGGAATGAGCCACCCGATATTGACGTTGACTTTGAACATGAGCGCCGCGAAGAAGTTATTCAGTATATCTATAACAAATATGGGCGGGATCGTGCAGCAATTGTTGCAACGGTTACACAGTTGCATCAGAAAGGGGCAGTCCGTGATGTAGCTAAAGCAATGGGTATGTCACTTGATTCGATCAATAAGTTATCAAACTCCGTTTGGGAATTTACCGATGAATGGTTTGAAGGTAGTCGTATTTCTGGTGAAGGGTTTAATCCTAAAGATCCTCATTTGGTAAAGGTGCTGGAACTCACACAAGAGTATATGGGTTTCCCAAGACAGCTAGGACAACATACCGGCGGATTTGTGATTACCCAGGGTAAAATCACAGACCTGTGTCCAATCCTGAATGCCCGTATGGAGAATAGGACAAACATTGAATGGAATAAAGACGATATAGACGCTCTCGGGTTTTTAAAGATAGATGTGCTGGCACTTGGTATGCTTACCTGTATCCGTAAGGGTTTTGATTTGGCAAAACAGCATTATGGGTTAAACCTGACCCTTGCCAATATCCCGCAGGACGATCCCGAAGTTTACGAAATGATAAGCCATGCCGATACTATTGGTGTATTCCAAATCGAGAGCAGGGCGCAGCAATCTATGCTACCCCGATTAAGACCTAAGAACTTCTATGATCTTGTTATCGAAGTAGCATTGGTTCGTCCTGGCCCGATACAGGGCGATATGGTGCATCCATATTTACGCAGGCGGAACGGAGAGGAGGCGATTGAATACCCATCACAAGAGCTCAAAGAAATCCTTGGCCGGACATTAGGTGTTCCGCTGTTTCAGGAACAGGCCATGAAGATTGCAATCGTCGCTGCTGGGTTTACACCTGCCGAAGCGGACGAGCTTAGAAGAAGCATGGCGACCTTCAAACTTAAAGGCATGGTAAGCCGCTTTGGTGAGAAGCTTATCACTGGTATGGTTGAACGCGGCTATACCGAAGAATTTGCAAAGCGCGTCTTTAAACAGCTTGAGGGTTTCGGTAGTTACGGCTTTCCTGAAAGCCACGCGGCTTAAATGCTATTACCCTGATGTGTTTGCAGCTGCATTGCTTAACAGTATGCCGATGGGCTTTTATCAGCCCGCACAGATCGTCATTGACGCTCAAAAGCACGGTGTTGCTGTAAGGGAAGTGGACGTTAACTATTCAGAATGGGATAATACGCTTGAAGAGCAGGCTGGTAAGTATAAAGCGTTACGCTTAGGATTCAGGCAGGTCAAAGGAATTCGTGAAGATGACATGCAGATTTTAACGGCAGGGCGTTCTGGTGGCTATTCAAATATCACATCTTTAAGAGATGCTGGTGTATCAATCGCAACACTTGAAAGACTGGCTGATGCAGATGCCTTTAGGTCAATTGGTTTAGATCGCAGGCAGGCTATTTGGGAAGTATCAGCGTTGGCAGATCGACCCACTGGTATGTTCACAGGGCAAGCACCTGATAATGCCCAGGAGCAAGGAATAATGCTGCCGCAGATGTCTTTATCGGAACATGTCATACATGATTATAGTTCAACAGCACTATCGCTTAAAGCCCACCCCGTGAGCTTTGTTAGAGATAAGCTTGAAATGCTCAAAATCATAACGACTGCGGATTTAGTAAATCAGAACGATGGTGCTTGGGTTAAGGTCGCTGGTCTCGTACTTGTAAGGCAAAGACCTGGTACCGCAGGAGGCGTATGTTTTATTACCATCGAAGACGAAACAAGTGTCGCTAATCTGGTGGTATTTGAAAGCCTATTCAGCACTTATCGCAAGGAGATATTGAAATCTCGCCTGCTAATGGTGGAAGGTAAAGTTCAGAAAGAAGGTGAGGTAATCCATGTTATTGTAAAGAAATGTCATGACCTGACGGCTTTTCTGAAAGGGCTAGTACGATTTGAAGATGATCCACCTGTATCTACCATGTCGAGGGCAGACGAAAGGGATGGCACACCGTTCCATACTGAAAACAAAAGGGCACAGGTACGGCAGACGGTACAGCGTGAGATATTTCCATCGGGAAGGAATTTTAAGTAGTATAATTTGCTTATCGAAATTATAGGACTTATCTAGTAGAAAAAGAACTCGTAAATTAGAATACAAACTTGAATGTTATGGCGGAAGAGAAACTTGAATATTTCATGGCAAAAATTTCGGCATTGGATTTTCTAACAGGGATGGCTGCATTGTATGGACCTGTAACGAACTTAAAATTTAGATGGGTTGAGGGTGTAATGTGGGATGTTGAAGGAAAATGGAATGCACAGCTTACTGGGATTTCTGAACTAGGAATGTCTTCAACGGGAATAGAGTATGAGATTGACCTTTGGGATTTTATAGATCGCGAGCCTGAGTTAGAAGAGTATCGTAAAATAGAAAATCAGTTTGCCATTGCCAAGGATATGACTAGTAAGGGTAATTCAAAATTGCCTTTATCAGCAATTTCAGTAAAGGCATCCGAATTACAAGGAGACAATCAAATTCCGATGGAAACTGCAAGTATTTGGCTTCATTATGGGTACTTGGGTTAGTTCATTACTGGCTACGCAGCAAGTGTTGGGTGGATCGCCGTAGGTAGATTCGCAAAGGCGAAATTTCAAATAAATATGAGTTTATTATCTTTACAGCATGGCTACAAGCTATACATTAAGTGAGCAAAAAGTATTGAAAAAAATCGGTACTAAGATAAGAGGGTTCAGAAACGACATTGAGCTTTCCCAAGAGGAGTTCGCCAGAAAATGCGATTTAGACAGAACATATATTTCCGATGTTGAGCGCGGAGAAAGAAATGTGTCGATTCTGAACCTTATTAAAATTGCTAAATCCCTAAAGGTGTCACCTGCTGAGTTATTAGAGATTTAGCGTCTATCATTTAGGCCACACTCCGTTTCGCCTCCAAATTTCCATTTGAACTTCCCCAGCGACATCATAAATCTCCAGGTCGTTTTTATCACAGACGTCGAAGCACTGTATCATAATTTTGTTTAGGTATTTTGCCTGTTCTACAGTGAAGGTGGTGTTACCGTCAGTATCAGTAAAATCTTCAAAATCATCATCAGGATGAAATTCACTGTCATAAATCTCATGTAGATCCTTGAGGTATTGTTTCACGTCCTCGAGATTTTCTATAAAATATGCCTTTAGGTCGGCAGGCACTGGTTCAGGATAATTCCACGTGGCTACATACTTCTCCAGACTGTCAGCAATTACAGTGAGCTTCTCTACGTTATGCTTAATCCTTGAAACCTTTGAGGTATCCTGCACATTCCTTTGAAGGTCGTTCAAATCCACAATAGCAGCTTCGCCACCCTTTATAGGTAGGTCGACTAGAATATATGTCAGCCCCTGAATGTCGTCAAGGTTCCTAACTATTTGTCCTGCCTTACTTGGCGCGATGCGAAATTTCATGATTAATCTCCGAAAATGTTTTTTGCAAATTAAAGTGCAAACTCACTTATCTTATATAGGTCCGAAATTAGCGGCTCTTCATTTTTTGAAAGAGCGATACCAATATTTCTAAACGCATTTGCATTAACCTCTTTAACACCCTTATTCTGGAGCTTTAATGTTTCTGCTAAGAATGCTTCTTTTACTTTTCCGCTGTTCTTAGTGTAAATGCTTAAAACAACTCCAATGGCGTTAACCAGATTCGAGTTTTCAGTAGTCAAAGTCAGAAAGAAGTCTGGATCTAAATGCTGCAATCTCTTAATTAACGCCTGTTCGGACGCAATTAAATCA
>JANINW010000098.1:4972-5438 GCA_024508935.1 Flavipsychrobacter sp.
CAAAAAACCTCATTTGGACAGCTTTATAGTAAGCCTGGCCACTCGAATGGACGCGACAACTCTCATTTATCAATGAAAAATCGAATGATACGGATGACTGATAACGCTTCTTAAATTCGGAATCGGAAAGTTTATAACTATCAATGATTGCCTGCGTTTCTGACGTAGATTCAAAGGCTAAAAATTCAGGACTGTTTAGAACATCTTTCCACAGATCTTCCTTTTTAGCGTACTCGCCCACGTCATCACTTTTACTATATGCTTTCAGCCACTCATGAACTAATTTCAAAAGGGATTGAGCAAATCGATGCAGATCATCTGGAAGCTTTTGGGCCATCCAAATCTTACCCAGATCAAAGTGGTTTACTTTCCTCACAAGCGTCATCTTGTACAACAAGGAAAGAGCGTAGGGTACAACCGACGAACGAATTTGGCCGATAGCACCTGACCCTGAACCATATATCTT
>JANINW010000098.1:5448-6330 GCA_024508935.1 Flavipsychrobacter sp.
TATATCTTTTCGAACTCCTTAAATAAAATTGCTTTTGCTATCAGGTCTTCATAAAATGATCGACCGAGGTCATCCGGCTTGCGTGGCTTACCATTATTATCAACCTGAATAAAATTCATAAAATCACGAAAGACCTTCTCCCCACCTTTTCTAACGAGATATGGACTTACTCCCCATGCTACGTAATATTTAGCTATCTGTTCTTTACTCAAACGTTTAGCCTTTGGATAGTTTCGCTCAATCTGTGACTTCTGTCCTGGATTGATGCGTACCAGTGTATTAAAATCTCCACGGATACGCTCAAAGAACCATTTCACACCTGAAGGGTCTGCTATACTTTCCGATAATTTCTTGATTTTTATCAGGTGAGCGCTCCTTGAATTCAGATCAACACTTGAAACTTTGTTTTGAGAATTTGAAAACTTTGAAATGTTTGAAATTAGATCATCCAGGCTTTCCTTATCCTGAGAATTTACAATGTTGATTTTAGCAGTAACATTGACTTTTGATACTGGTAAACCCTCTTTATGCGCAAAGTAGATAGAAGCTGTCGTCTGCCCGCCATTCACAATCTGAAAATCTGTTAAAGAACTTATCATCGCCACGCCACCTGTCTCACTAATTACGGATTCAGTTGCAGTTATAGTGAGACCATTATTATAGGCTATAAACTTCTCAGGCGCCCGTGCTATCGTATCCTTCATTTCCTTGTTTACGCCCTTAAATTGAAGGAAAGATCTTACATTTCTTTCAAGCAGTCGTGAACTGTAGGTATGGTAGAATTGCACAAGTATTGTGGCTGGTATTACAGCCAAATACGACTTAAACACTCCTGTATCATCTGCGGCCTTAATTGCCGGAAGTGGCGTGTCAAAAGTAATG
>JANINW010000098.1:6340-6594 GCA_024508935.1 Flavipsychrobacter sp.
CTTCTGTAATCTCGAAATTGTAGAATTTATTTAGGTCAACAAGCTGATATATAATTTTTACCTTTTTAGACTTTCGTGATCCGTTCAGAGTGTAGGATATGGACACTTCATCATCAGAGAATGCAAAGTTTTTTGGCGATTGGTTACCACGTGTTTCTACTGAAATCGTGTTAGTAACCAAAAATATTTCCAGGACGTCAATTTGGTCCTGAAATAACGCTGTTTCTAGTTGCCTGATCAAAATAGCGGCCGGA
>JANINW010000098.1:6610-6995 GCA_024508935.1 Flavipsychrobacter sp.
CGCCTGGCAAAATTAAATTCGCAAGGAAAAGCTGTAGCCGTTCGCCTGATTCATTCACTTGGTAGGCATCGACCTCAATATTATCATTGTCACGGATAAAAAAACATCCTTCTACCTGTTCGGAATCAGTCAATCTATTTTCGTTGAGAGCGGGCAGGGCATACTCCAACAATGCTGTGCGGTTAACATTATTGTCCTCCGAAGTGATATTATTAATCAGAGTTGCTGAAAAGCTATTTAGTTCATTTAACGTCATAGAAGGGGTATAATATCTTCAATCAGATAAGCTTTTAAATCATCAAGTTTTATCTCATACTTTACTTCAAGCAAGCTGGAAGGGATTTGTGAGCGACGTATAGCGGGAAAACTATTGTCACTGCAAAGA
>JANINW010000098.1:7005-15360 GCA_024508935.1 Flavipsychrobacter sp.
TCCGATCACAAACCGGTAATGGTCGTAGGCGGAAATTCCATCAGGACTTACGCCAGCCTTGGAAAGGGTGGCCCAAAATATACTGAGCTTTGTGCCTATGTGTCCACGAAGGATAGTAGTAATTTCGGCCACTAAATTTGACAGGGTTGTAGTTGAGTCGGCACTGTCAGAAAAATGGATAACGCACAGGACGAGATTGCTTTCTGGTTCAAAATCAAGTTGGTACTCACTTGAAATTGAGACTTTGTTTTTTCTCTCAGAGACACCTTTAACCTCGAAACTTATTCTGGCGAATACGAAGTCGTGAGATTTCCCGTAAGGTCCTTTCCAACTTTCCAGCACTTCATTAAAAGGAATCTTTGAACGTTGTAGTAAAAACTTTAAAAAGCTCAATTCAGCGAAGATGCCCAGTGCATCCGTGTAGGAAAGCTGGGCATTAAGCGGCTCAAACAAATCAAACCATTCGTTGCACACAGAAATGAATGCAGCCTTCAAATCTTTCCATAACGAAAACGTGCATCCGATATTTCTTCAAAATGCAGGAAACGAGGCAACTTCGCTTCATCACTAAGCAACAGGTCCCAGCGGAGGTTCATCAGTTTATATCATTAACATCGTTATTAAAGTCTTCTGGCACTTCGTTATCGTCGTTAACGTCTACGCCTGTTTCCATCTCTGCAACTTCATTTGCCAGATAAATGGCTCCCGGATCATCCTCAACCGGAATTTCAGGAAAGCTAAGAGCATAGCCAATCAAGGGAGTATCAAGGTTAATGCCTTTATCTCTGGCTATATCTTTCAGTTCTGCCCCTGTAAAAACTTCATTTAGATCCATAAGATAAATGAGTAACAAACCATGTGTTTGAGGACGTATTCCTATCTGTCTGAAAATCCAACCTGGGATAGTTGTTCGGTTAACAATTTCATCAGCCTCAATTTCTGATTTGCCTTTTTTGTCGATAAGGTTTTGTCGTTTATCGGCTTTGAAATTTAAAATTGCCTGTCTGATAGCTTCGTCTTCCAATCCAACAGCCTCATCCGAACCTGAAGTCATAATGTTCATTGACTTATTCGAAGCTGTGAAGATCATTTCATTTTTCAATTCTCTAAAATATTCACTCTCGACTTGGTTATTAGGATCAGGCCCACGTCTGATAGTGAGCTTGACGTCAAGCCCGTTTTCTACAATCTGCTTTCCACGCCCAGCGCGCCTTACTGCTATCTTCCAATTCGTGAAAAGGCCGCGTTCATTACACAGATCAACATATTGTTTAACACTATCTTTCAAAAAGCTTCCCTTCTTAAATGAATTTGGCAATTCCAGGAAATCAAATAAATCATTGCTGTTTCCATCACAGACATAAAATCCTTTTTCATCGTCTTGAAAATGCTTTGCGGAGAACATCATTTTGAAGCTGCTCCATGCTGCTTCAAGCTTATCTTTCACAATATGAAAATGCACAGATTGGTGAACGCAGTTCTGGAATGAATAGCGTACCTCATTAGCATTTTTCAGAATGGCTGTACGAGTTATTTGCAGAATATCATGATGCTGGCGGATACGAAGCTCGAACTCCTTCGGAGACTTTTTACTGAGTTCCATATGCTCTATTTGCTCTTCCAGTTCTGCCAATGCAGATGAAATGAAATTGTACTTGTCTTCAGTTGACGTGTCGATAAAAAGCCTGCAAGCATCAATATAGCCTGGACGGTAACCAAACCATCGGCCCATTTGCAGAAGTGCGTCATAAAGATTGGTATCTCGAAGGAAGTAGTTGATGGTCAAGCCTTCTAGTGTAAAGCCACGGGACAATCTATTACCACCTACTGCAATGTACTTGCGCTCTTCATTATCTGGATATATAAGTTTATGTCCTGTTCGCGAGTTGATAGCCTTTACGGAAACTCCCTTAATGGCGTTGGGAAGCAGTTGTGAAATATCGTTCCAGTCACGAGCCACTAAGCCATCAGAGTTGTAGCCCTGAGGAAGAAACGAATGAATGTTTAAAACCTTGAACGCAAAGTATTTGTTCCATTGTAATCGAAGCCTTTCGTATATACCATCTGGATCGCTGATTGTGTCATCGCTTATTCTTTTTGAAATATATGCAACATATTTTGCAATGTCCTCCGCAGCTCCGTTCTGATCGTCAATTAACCGCGAAATGTGCACAAGCATTGTATGGTGGTGTGTATATCCTGGAAGTACCTTTAACAGAGAACTCCTTGAATCACGGAGTGCAATCGACAGAATAAAACAGTCTATCGCGTCTGTTAATGATCTGCGCAGCTTCGTATCATCCTCGCCGAATGTGACAAATTCATCGTCTTTCTCATCGGGAATAATTTCGATTAATGGAATTTTTTGATCTTCCTCTGTCTCTCGACCCGTTGAGAAGAATCTGTTAGGACCTAGATATGACGAAGGAGTTGCTAACTTGTAGATGAACTTGTCAGGAAATAGCCCGTCGGAAAGCGTACACGCAATCTCCTGTGTCTGGCCCTGATACCTATATTTTATTATCCATGCGGGATCGTCAATACTTCCATGCTGATCCTGTAGAATGTTAGCGAAAGGAGTAGCGGTATATCCCAGATATGACCGGCGGGTGAAAAGGTTCAGTAACGCTCTGATATGTCCATTTACTTTACTGGCGTATTCGGCACCTTTGTGTCCGAGATTGTTTAAAGAAGCATTATCTGCTTCATCATCAATGACAAGCAGGCTTTTTGCAAGTTTGTCTGTTCCCTCAGGCATGGATGACTTAAGCCAATAGATCAGGTTTGTAAGTACCGACACATTCTTTTTACAAACCAAAATGCGCTGATTGGTGAAATCAAAATTGTTATCAACCATTGATTTTTTGAAATCAGCTGACGTTGTGGTTATTGAGGTGATTTGATATTTACCGTCAGGGCCAAATCTATGTACCCTGCCCACACCGATATCTTGATTAATCTGATTACCTATCTCCCCAAGTCCGATCACATCACTGTTAATGCGCCGTTGTGTCTGATAGCGAAGATCTTCCATGATACCTGAAAACACAATTATCATGTTGTACCCGGAATCAATCGCTCTGTTGATTACTCCATTGAAGTTAGCTGTCTTCCCCGATTGAACAGATCCGAGAACTAGTCCTTTTTGCAATTGGTCTATCTCCTTTCGCGGATCACCAAGCCTTTCTATAATTGCTAAGGTGCTTTTTTCTGTATTCTGAATTACGTCATTAGGTCTATCAAGCTTACGCAGATACTGTATATATCTGTCGAAGTAGTTCCAATCTATCTTAGGGTTACGGCTTTCGATCCAACGGTCATAATCCTCCTGTTCATCGATGATACTATCAGGATCTACAGTGGTAACTATGACTGACTTGAGCCTGAGCTTTATTTTAACGAGCCAATCGGCTAGTGTTTCATTATTTGTACCTTCAAACTCATGCTCGAATAGTGGCATATCCTGCAATTGCAGGAACGTTGCATCAATTATCTCATTGATTTGTTCTGCTGTAATATACCCCTGATCACGCTTTCTCTTCTCAACAGTCCGTTTGATTACATCGGATAGTGGTTCCCAAGCCATATTTTCATGTTAGATTATCAATAATGTTAATTACTGCATTTTCATGTCCGAAACTTTCAGTTAGAAACTGTCTCACTTCCTCCCAGGAATAGCCTGCATTCATATAGTATTCTTTCAATCGCTGCATTCTTTCTCTGGTTTTACTTCCAATCTCTGACACATCCGTTGCACTGTCAATTTCCCCAGTCCATAGCTGATTTATCTTACCTTCAATAAGTTGCAACAGGATACTCAGCCTTGTCGCATTATCAGCATCCAAACCCGTTTCGAGTTGCCTGATCAGTTCAAAGTCGGGATTAATTCTCAATGTAACGCCACGACCATTCGTCTCCCTTGTTAATAGAGACAGGCCGCTTCTGCCTGCACTTGGCCTCGTGACTTTGGCGGCCTGACGTTCTTTATATTCTTTACCAGCCTGCAAGGTTACGTATTCAACCATTTCTTTCATTGCCTTTCGTAAACCAAATGGCAACTTAAGAGAAGATTTAGCAACATTAAGGTGAAACTGACTGTCATTAATATTGCTTATATCTATCCGTATCCTGGCAAACTGTAACCATCCTGATTTTGATATTGTTTTCAACCACCCACCAAAACTAATCAGTCTATCATTTCGATAAACAAAAATGCCCTGCATATCATCCAGTGTCTTGCCGTATGGAACCCAGATCAAACTACCTTCTTTCGCTTCTGCAGCTGATCTTTTCGGTAAGATTATGCCTTGGAAACGTATATAGCTGTCTTCCGTATTCCAGAAATTCTCTGAAACTAATTGCACGCCCTTTTCATGTTCGGGAAAGGGTTCGAAACCTTCGAGGAGCTGGTTATTCAAACGAATTTGAACTTTGCCGGTGCTTATAAATCGATGAAAAACTAAGCCCAAATGGCTACGCAGCTCGTCTACTTCGTCCGCAATCTCAAACTTTTTCGCCTGGTTCTCCAGCTTATATAGTTGTTCCCAGACCACTAGAGTTTTGACTTCAAAGTTTGAGTCGTGGGCGTGAAAGTTCGAACTACATTTATCAAATAACTTAATCGTCTCATCAGCAAAACTCGCCGGCTCTACGATCAATGTCCAATCTTCAGTTGTTTTAAGAAACTCAACATCCCAAGTTCTGCCGTGATATGCCTCATTGCCTATCTTAGAAATAACACTGAAGCGCCTTGATTGGGAAAATGAAGCAGTCTTTAGCCCTAAACCAAATCGACCTAAATCTCGCTGACCTCGATATATATCGAGGTCAGCACTTGGGAAACGCATGTTAGCTGTGAGGCTGTCTGCATCCATCCCATTACCGTTGTCTGCGATAAATAACTTGAGAGGGAAGCTATTATAGTCAAAAAGAATCTCTACTCTCGTCGCCTCAGCAGCAATCGAATTGTCTATTAAGTCTGCTATCGCTGTCGAAAGCGAGTAACCCTGTTCCGAAATTGATTTGATGAAGAAAACAGGTGGGGGCGATAAAGTAACAGTTTCAGGCATTGATAGAATTAGCTGAGTACTAATATCCGATATATATTACAGAAAAGAAAGAATATACATTCAGAAAATAATACTATAACAACTCCCTGCTAAAGACCAAAGACACCTTTTACAACTTCAGCAATCTGATACGCAAGGTATGGAGGCACTGCATTGCCAACCTGATGAAATTGCTCGGTCCTGCTTCCGCAAAAAAAATAGTTATCTGGAAAAGTCTGTATCCTGGCAGCCTCTCTTACGGTCAGACTTCTGCATTGAACCTGATCATAATGGATAAAATAATGGCCATCTTTGCTAATATGGCTTGTAATGGTAGTCGCTGGCCGATCAGGCAGTTGAACACGAAACCGATCAGTAAATTTCCCTGAATCTACATTTTCGTGATCTGGCAGTAACTGTTTGTCGAAAGCCTTATAATCGTGCAGACGAGGGAAGGTGTCATTTACCTGCGTGTATAACGCAGCGAAAAGATATCGTTTTAAATCCTGGAGTAGGTGGGAACGGGAAATGTGATGTATTACCCCCTGAATATTATTATCTAAATACCAATCTGCTAAAGGATGATTGTTTAGGAGCAATATTGCATTCGTCTCCAGAAAGTCGATTCCCGTACTTTTCGGATAACGAACATTTGGCTCTAATCCCTCAATTTTAAGACGCTTAATAATTTCCCTTCGAAAGACCTCGGTCTTTTGCAACCAGTTTTCGAACGTGTTTTCTTCCTTTTTATAGCGACGTCGCTTCTTAGTTACACCATCGGCATCAACTACATTTTCACTGTGAGAGTATGACCTGCTAATGCCGCTTCTTATCTTTGGCAGCCTTCCAATGACCGACTTCAGCGAAACCTTGTCCTGTACAGTTAGAATGCTGGGTATGCGATTAATATCCTCTCTTATACCTAATAAAATCACCCTGTGACGCCGTTGAGGTACTCCATAGTTTTCTGCCTTGATCAAATAGTCGGAATCTTTATCTATCGTTTCCTTCACTAGGGAAACTATACGATATTTCGGTGCATTTGTTGTTCCAAATACTGTAGACGGATCGCTGAGATCTCGTAATATCCAGTCGAAGACCTTTTCTCCATTAACTTTTGCAGAAAGCAAGCCTTCAACATTCTCCATTACGAATACCGCTGGGTGGTGATTTGCAATTATTCGTAAATATTCCTTATAGAGAAAAACACGATGATCTGTTTCAAAGATTCCGCCAACTCGTGACCTTCCTACGTTTGAATAGGCCTGACATGGCGGTCCGCCAATCAATGCCCAATTGCGCCTGCCATTAAGGGCTCTTCTGATTCGTGCATCAACTTCATCTGGAGGTGTTTCTCCCAAGGTTGCTAACCAAGCCTCATTATCTGCTGATCGATGCTGTTTTGGGTATGTCTCATATAATTGAGCTATAGTTATTTCGCCTCTAATGAACTGATAATATTCAAGTGGCAGGTTTCGAAAATCAAACTGTCGTACAAATGAACGTAATTTCAGAGTTTCATGAGCTGTAGCATCCTTTTCGATAGATAGCTTTACATCGAATATCCGTTCGCCATCCCTATCAACGAGCGAACTGAAACCTTCGGCCAAGCCACCTGGGCCTGCGAACAAATCTATTACTGGAATTGGCATTTCGACAAAAGAAACGCCTAAGTTATAGAATTTGCACTTATAGATTGATGCTTAGGTCAGATTATTGGTTATCTGTGTTATACAAGCCTGCATGGTAGCTTCAAATTTGTCTTTTTTTAGTTCACACTCCCAGAGATTGATAATGTTCCAGCCCAGTATCTTAATTGCCTCTTGATTCTTAAGATCGTTATCCTTATTTCTATTAATCTTACATAACCACCATTCGGTTCTGGTTTTAGGAAGAATGAAATATCTGCAGTTATCGTGACCATGCCAAAAGCATCCATGTACGAATATTACAGTTTTATATTTTGATAGGACGATGTCGGGTTTGCCTGGTAACTTCTGGTCATGAATTCTGTAGCGATAACCTTTGGCGAATAGAAACTTGCGCACAATAAGTTCCGGCTTCGTATCCTTCGACCGAATCTTACTCATGTTGTAGCTCCTAATTTCTTTACTGTGTACGTCCGACATAATGCAAAATTAAACCTGTTAAGAAGACGTTCTCGTTTTACGGCTTCTAAACCGAACTAAACAAGTTCATGAAAATTTCCCTTGCTTTTTACTTCTATTCGTTTGCATAGGTTAACTTTTCAAATTTGAGCTCATTATATCCAGTAACTGCCTTGTGGTAATTTAGTTTTGTGTCAGTACGGTCCATTTCGCTCCATTGTTCAGCCTCTTCTTTTTTAGGTGTAATTCTGATTTCCAGGTTCTTCATAGGCGCAATATATATGGGATCAGCAAACTGATAAGTGACCATCACATATTTGTCTGGGTTCTGTTTTAGGAACTGTGCCGGTGTTAGTTTATTCTTTTTTATCATCATTTGCATTTTGTAGGGGATATCTATAAGCCTTGCATTATTTTATCATTGTAATCGTCCAAAATATTACTAGGAAGACTTGCCAAATACACTTGGGTAGTCTTGATACTAGAATGGCCCAACATTGTACTGATTACATCGACTGGAACGCTTAACAAGCGCGCTTGGGTAGCGAAAGAATGTCGGCTAACATAACTTGTAAGGTTTGTCTTGATACCACATAATTCAGCTATCTCTTTGAGCTTTTTATTATACCTCTTTCTTGCCCATTTAATATCCTTGTCAATCAGATCCGGAGTATGGCGTTTTACGATATTGAAGATGTATTTGTTATCTGGTTGGACGTAAAAATGCAAAAGCTCCTTTAACGCTGGAGTTATTTTAATATCATACGGCTTACTAGTTTTATTCCTTTGGTATTGAACGCGATCGTTTATGATATGGTTACTTGTTAGTAAAGCGATATCGTAGAAATTCATCCCACATAACATGTAGCTAATTACAAAATAGTTTCTCGCGTGAAAACAGGGATGGCTTGACGTAAGAGTTAATGAGAATATTTCATTCAAATAGTCTTTTTCAATTGCTCGCTTTTGTGTGGGTTCTGTTCCTATTTTGTAGGATTTAAATGGATAATATTTTTCCGCAACCTGTCCTGACTTAATGCCAAGATTATATATTGCCCTAATGCCTCGCAGGTAGGCGGCAAGGCCATTCTTGCCATTCCCTTTAGAAAAATGGTCTGTTTCAAACCCCTTTAAAAAACTGAAGGTAATTTCTTTGAAGCTAATTGATCGGCTTCCATGATAATTTTCCAAAGCCTTGA